>NZ_CCMG01000001.1 GCF_000751075.1 Rickettsia tamurae
TTTAATTGATGCTCCTTGTGGCTCTCTACCGGTAAAACTATTGGAATATCCAGGGGCAACGATTTTATCATCAATCTGGGCAGTGGTCAGGGGTAATTTACAATTGTAGCTATTGGTATTATTTTAGGATTTTATTTAGAGTGGGTCTCTAGCGGGATGAAAATCAGTTAGATAATTAAGATATTGATTAAAAGCAATGGATCAAGATTTCAATAAGCAGGAAGAAGTACAAGGTAAAGTAGAGAATCATAAATTACCATCTACATTTAGTAAAAGATTATCAGGACTCATAGAGATAATTAAAAACAGACCAGACCATTAGTTACTCTAGCTTGCATAGGAGTAATAATGATTTTGGTATTTTATGGATTGTCAGAAAGTGAGGTCTAGGGCTCTACAAGAAGATAGACAATCAAGGGAAATATCAGGAATAGAGCAAGCCATAGATCCAAGGGCTAAATGGACTGCAGAAATATTAAATGAAGTTAAAAACATGCAGAACCATTTAGAGAAGCTAATAGAGAATAAATATTTAGAAACTAAAACTAAAATTGATGATTTTAGTCAAAAGTTAGAATCATTAGAGAATCCTCTTGAAGAAACTAATTATATTATGGCAATGATTTTAATAATGATAAAAAGATAGAAGACTTATTAGATAATAAACTTAAGCAAAGCACTGCTGCTGCTCCAGTAAAAAGATCACTTTGTTATATAAGAAGAGCTGACTCAGAGCTAAAAAAAGATGTGAAAGACTATATTACTACTGGCAGCTTTGCATTATGGCTGTTGCTTACTGGAGTGGTGGTTGGAACTGGTACTAATAATGCAGCTTCGCCTAATGTTAAGGCTTATTATAAAACAGAGCAAATCAAAGAAGCAATTTTAATTGGTTTCTATATCATCAGAGTGGGCTAAATGCCGGTTAGAGACAGTATCTTTACTAAATCGTAACGGCAAGATAATTGAAAAATCAGTAGAAGGATGGTTAATAGGAGAAGATGGTAGGCCTGGAATTAAGGGAATAGTAGTTGATAGATCATCAGATGTAGCAAGGATGGCTGTGCTTAACTGCGTACTTGCGGGATAGCACAGTTTTTCCAGAACCAGGCAACAAATAGCATATTTCCTGTGTCACCGATTACCGGCCAACAAAATGCCTGAAAAGCTTAGGATTCTCTTAAAGCCGGTGTTTATGCTGGGACTGGTAATGCTTTAGAAAAACTTGCTGATTTTGCAATTAAACGGGCAGAAAGCATGAGTCCGGTAATTGTTGTAGCTTCAGGTAGAGTAATAGATGTAGTATTTAAAAAAGGTTTTGATTTAAGAGATAATAACGATACTGCCAAAGTAGATAGATTACTACCACCAACTACTACTGATTATTTGCAAAATAGAACAAATTATAGTAATTATCAAAATTATAATAAAGTGACAAGTTTTTCTAATACAAAAACTAAATTGCAAGAACATTTTACTCCGGATAATGATGATTAATGACAGATATTGATTTGCAGTCAGAATAACAACATGAATAATATAGTAATTAATCTGCTTTTGTTATTAATGTTAAGTTTTAGCATTTCTAGTTGTAAATTAATGCCATATAGAAATGATTTTGACTGCCCAGCACCTCAAGGACTAAAATGTAAATCTTTATATGAAGTAAATAAAATGGCTGATCAGAATATGTTTAATCCAAATAATAATGATAAGCCCCATCTTAAATCTAGATGCTCTGCTAGATGCTTTAGAAGTATAATAATGATATCAGGAATCGATAAAGATTTTGCTCGGGAAAGACTATCTAGACATTTTGTTTATGAATCATATGATGAGGATAGTGGTTTATTTTTTAATAAGGCTTCAATAGGATTTGTAATGCTTGGCTGGGCGCCACTGGTTGGGGCAAGTTTGCGAGCTCAAGGAGAAATAGCTGAATTTTTAAAAAGTTATGAGAATTTACCGGTAGGGAGTAGTTTTCAGCTATTGATGATTGACTCTGATCACATTAAGTAATATCTAGATAACTGGCAATTACATAGAAAAAATATAATCTTTGCTGAGCTTGCGGCTAGCAGAACAAAATTTTTAGAGCAAAAAGCAAAGGAAGAGGGAAATATCAAAGATGTAGTTTTATTAATGTCTGTAACTATTCCTACGCTCACGATTGATATTAATGAGATGACTTGCAAGAAGAGAAGTGCTGCAAGATACATTTAAATCAATTGGGCTTGCTACTTATAATGTTGATGCAACATTGCTATTAAAATTTGTCCGTTTAATCTTTGGATGGAGGGAAGAAGAACATCCTGAACTTAACCAATATGAAATATTATTCGAGCAAATTTTACCCGGTAATTTTTCTTTATAAGCTTAACGGCAGGAAAAAGACCGCTCGAGTGGCGATTATCAGCAATGGATTTGTTTTGAGGCAATGAGCTAAGACGTGATGAATATATTAGATCAAATTTTCTGATTCATTTTGGTTTGCAGATTATACCAAATCAGTTAGTGGCCAAAACATCATGATTTGCAACAACCAATTCTACAAAAAGCCTTAATAGAGCTGTTTGGCAAGCAAAAGGAGCAAGAGCTGAGATAACTGACATAGCAGATTGGTTGCTTAAAAGAGAAGAGTCTTACGTACAAGAACTTGGTAATATGTTGTTTCCATTTACCAGAGATGGTCAATATGGCAAGTTTTTTAGTGGTAAGGCAAAATTATCCTTAAGCTCAGATATAGTAGTAATTGAAACTGATCATCTTCGTAGTAGGCCGGCACTGCTTGCAGTAATTATACAAATCATGATTGTTCATATTAAGCAAGCAATGGTTAAAGGAGATAGAAAGCAACCATTTTTAATCATGATAGACGAAGCTTGGAAGTTATTATCCGGTAAAAGATTTGGGGAATTTATTGAAAGAAGTAGGAAGAATAGCAAGAAAATATAATGGCTCAATAACTCTTGCTACTCAGCAATTAACTGATTACTTTCGGGAGTCAGGATCTGCTGCTGAAAAAGCTTTTGAGAATTCATCACATAAAGTTATTCTCAAGCAAAATCCTGAGAGCTTTAAAGCAATGAGAGCTAACCCTAAACTTGCAGGTTTTGTCGATGAGGACTGGAAGCTTAAATTTACTGCAGTCTATTCATTCAAACCCTCCACATTATAGTAAAGCAGCAATTTATGGACCAAGTGTTCACGGAGTTATAGCAAAGTTAATGTTAGACCCATTTACTCTGATGCTGACCTCTACTAATGCTAGAGATTATCAAGTTATAGAGGATAGAATGATTGCGGGAATGAGCGTTACAGATGCTATCAATAATATACTGGAAGAGAGACGCTTGGCTTAAAGTTTTATGGGAAAATATGATTTTGGGTATTTAAATCTAAAAATTATTGCCATAAGCTCATTATGCTATTTTTAGTTATATTACAGGTAAGTAATGTTATGCAATCAGTACAGCAACAGATAGAAATGCTAAAATTAAAGATTATGGAGTTAGAAGTCATGTATTTCTTATTATTGAAAAGTCTTTATTAGAGGTAATTATGGCTAAACTTCAAACTGTAAAACACAATGGCGATTTAGAGAAAATGCAGGAAGAAAAATAAAGTACAGCAAAAAATCTCTAGACCCACTCCGGTATGGGCTTTAGCAAAAGCAAGCACAAACCGAAGTTGGTACCATGATCCAAGCTTTATACAAAAGACAGATATAAAAGATCAAACGGGAAACATCATAGTAAAAGCTAATACAAATGTAAATCCTTTAGAAAAAATAAGCTGGGGAGAAGCATTAATATTTATTGATGGAGATTGTGAGCAGCAAGTTAAGTGGGCTAAATCAAAAATAGGGAAATTAGTACTTACTAATGACAATCCTAGTAGGCTGGCAAAAAAGTTAAATAAGCGAGTGTTTTTTGATCAAGGTGGCGTTCTAACTACTCGTTCTAAAATAAAAACAGTGCCAGCTATTGTCGAGCAAGAAGACAAATTACTTAAAATTAGCGAAATCAAGATTAATTGAAATATTATAGTATTTGAGTAAAAATTAAGGAGTAATCCAGTAAGGTTGAGTTAGTATTATTTGTTATTCTTAAAGCAAAACTGATAAAATCGTAGGTAATGTATAAAAAAGTGGCAATTATCGGAAGCAAAGAAAAATTTAGAAAAGATAATAGATCATGTATTAGATGGTAGGATGCAAGCAATAGTAAAGTCTCGCGTGGAAGTAGTATATTTAATAGCAGGTGAGAAAAATAATATTATAGAAGGGCAACCAAAGGTAGTTTATCAAGCAAATACAGATTTAATAACTTCTAAAATATTGACCTGGACGTAGCTCCCACGATGCAATACAGAGAATTTCTGCTATTGTTTGTCCTGGTACAACTAGGGGATGAATATTGGACGCTGATATTAAAGGAAGATTTGATAATATCGATCATGATTTTCTTTTGAAAATTGTAGAAAATTTTCCAGCACGCAATCTGATTAAAGCATGGCTTAAATCTGGTGTAATGGAAAATTATCAATTCATCCAAACAACTGTTGGTACTCCCCAAGGAGGGGTTATACTTTTAAATATATCTCTTCATGGAATGGAGAACATACTTAATATAATCTACAATAAATAAATATAATCATCTCCATCCTAAATCTGAATATGCTTTAGTAAGATATGTTGATGCTTATGTGCACGAGTGCAACGGAAGTTACATGAAGCCATAAATGTAAATTGAATTTGTACGTAACTATAATAAGAGATGGAAGTAGGCCTTCCGAAGCCGTTTTACAGGAAGAGGCTTCAAACCACTCTAAGCTGCGTTGGTTAAGAGTCAAGGTGGTGAGCTTTTAGAGAAAAGGTACCTTGCAAGGTATCAGGTAAGAATTAAGGAGATGAAGTGATTAAACTACTGCTGAAGTGTCGAAAGCATATAGATGAGATCAAAACTGATGGGTAGTCGTTAACTCAGGATAAATTTGGCGGGAACCTGTTTACTGGTCAAGTGGTCTCCGGCATAGAGGTGGCATGAACTTGATTTAGGCTCTTATGTGGAACGTGGGAACTTGTGTATTGATGCAAAGGGAGCGATGCGAGTGGAAAGCCCACGAGTATCTGAGTACCAAAGCAGTACATAGAGGCGGATTGGCTCGTAGTAGTGATGAAACTGCTGAAAGGTATTGGAGCAAAGGGGCTGAGTTATCCGTTTTATTGATTAGTCAACTAATAAGAATTGGGAGGAGCTAAATTGAATAAAACAAAACCATTTTGTATTTCCAAGAAAAGTATGATGGCAGCTTGGGAAAGAGTTAAAGCAAACAAAGGTGCCTATGGGGTTGATGAAGAATCAATTGAAGATTTTGCATTAAACCTAAAGGATAATCTTTAACCCGATATCATCTGGTACGTATTTTCCTCCACCTGTAAAGGTGGTAGAAATAGCAAAATCAGATGGTAGCAAACGCTTGTTAGGTATTCCAACTGTGGCAGATAGAATTGCACAAGCAGTGGTTAAAGATCAGCTTGAGCAATTAGTGGAGCCAAAATTTCATGAAGATTCTTATGGGTATTGTCCTAAGACATCAGCATTGGATGCAGTTGGAGTAGCAAGAGCAAGGCAGCGATGTTGGCAGCAAGATTGGTGTATTGATCTGAACATCAAGAATTTCTTTGATAGTTTGGATCATCAATTAATGATGAAAGCCATAAGATTCCATAGCGAAGAGAAGTGGATCCATCTTTATGTGGAGCGGTGGCTTAAAGTCCGTTTACAATTGGAGAGTGGAGAATTAGTAGAAAGGCAGTCTTGTACTCCTCAGGGAGGAGTAGCAAGTCCTTTGTTGGCAAACATTTTCATGCATCATGCATTTGATGATTGGATGAGAAGGCACTATCCGGAAGTAAGGTTTGAGCATTTTGCAGATGATATTTTAGCACATTGCAGTTCACAAAAGCAGGCTAAGAAAGTACTGGAGGAGATTAAGATTAGACTAAAAGAGTGTAGTCTTGAACTACACCCAGAAAAGACAAAAATAGTATATTTTAAAGATGATTATCGAGGAGGCTCTTATGAGTATGAAAGCTTTGATTTTTTTGGCTATACATTTAGACCACGATTGTCAATGAATAAATATGGTAAAACTTTTGTTAACTTTACACCTGCAATTAGTAAGCAAGCTGCAAACCGTATCAGAAAGGAGATAAGGAGTTGGAGAATACATCTGCGAAGTGATAAAACTATTACTGACCTAGCGAGGATGTTTAATGCATATGTACAAGGATGGGTAAATTATTATGGACGATATTATAAATCGGCTATGTATCCATTTTTACCTAACATGGAGCATTTTCTAACACGTTGGGTGATGAGGAAATACAAAAGATTCCAAGGTTACAAGAAACGAGCAAGGAATTGGTTCGGGTGTGTGCGAAAGCGTCAACCTAGACTATTTGTTCATTGGAAGTTAGGACTTGGATCAAGGTTTGGATAATGGGAGCGGTGTAAGCTGAGAGGTCTATGCATCGTTCTGCGAGAGACTGAAGGGGAGGTTCCTTCGGTCTACTCACCTTGTCATTTGTGCAAAATCTGAAAACTCTTGTATTAAACAAAGAAGAGAATCAATGATTGGTTAAATATTAGAGCATTAACATTATAAGAAGAAAAGACCAAAATACTCCATATCAAGAAAGGTTTTGATTTTCTAGAATTTAATATTCGTTAATATAATACCACAAGTACAAGAAGAGGTGTAACACTACTAGTCAAACCGTCCAAAGAATACTATTAAATCATTTAAAAAGCGAATAATGATTGAATGGAAAAGAAGCTTCTCATGGAGAATCGATAAAATAATTGAAAATCTTAACCTTAGAATAATGGGATGGTGCAGTTATTTTAACAAAGTTATCGCCAAAAGAACTTTTATCCAACTAGATCTGATTACTGATTCAGGACAGATATAATAATTACGGCTATACTGCATAATTGCATAGAAGATACCGAGCTTACCAAAGAAATAATTGCTAAAGAGTTTGGTAATAAAATTGCAAATCAAGTTGAAGACTTAACTAGAATCAAGCAGGATAGGAAAATAAGTTCAGCAAAAATGGTTAGAATATTATATCAACAGAATAAAAAAGATTTATTATTAATAAAATTATGTGATCGGTCTATACTGCATAATTGCATAGAAGATACCGAGCTTACCAAAGAAATAATTGCTAAAGAGTTTGGTAATAAAATTGCAAATCAAGTTGAAGACTTAACTAGAATCAAGCAGGATAGGAAAATAAGTTCAGCAAAAATGGTTAGAATATTATATCAACAGAATAAAAAAGATTTATTATTAATAAAATTATGTGATCGGTTACATAACATAAACAATCAAAGCTAAACCTCTTAATAAAATACAAAAAATAACTTTAGAAATTTTCAGAAATATTTTTATTTCTTGCCAAACACCTTAAAATCTTGGACATTCAAAAACAATTAAAAGAGATTTAACTTATAAAATTGATTGTGGAATTAAATGCTTTAATATTGGTTATTTAAGGTACTATAGAGCAAATAATTGATAATCTGGATTCATTTTGCTGTTTGCGGATCCAAAAACATGTTACACAATGGTGGCCCAAATGTACATTTGTTAATATCTAGATCAATTAATATACATATATGGACTTAGAGAAGATCTATTTTTCCAATACGCTAAGATGATGTGTACTAATTATTTAATTTTTAATCAAAAATATCTTTGCCTGTTGGGTCGATTGATCTTGAATAGTTGGATGTACTATCAATTCATTTTGCAGTGATACCAAAGCTCCAAGTAGACAATTAGTTGGTAAACAGTCAAGTTTTGCTTTTGCAACTAATCCTCCCATTTCTATCAAGTAGCGGGTGCAAGCTTTCTTTTCTTTAATTTCATTTTTGCTTCTTCTATAATCATTTGAGCTTTTTTCTGTTCTAATTTTAATCTTTGTTTAATGACATTTTCCATATAAATGGTTTTAACTGTTCATTATTATAATCATCATGAATGCTGCATAAATTGTAGAAGTCAAATTTATTTTGTAATTAAATCAATAATTTAACTATACAAATTAGATTTTTAATGTAACACTAGAATTAGCGTATGAGAGTATAAGTGCTCTAATAGCAGGGTACTATCAATGGCGGTCATGCGTAAACTGGTACCGTCGCATAAACTAAAAACACGTTGTTATTTTGAAAAGAGATAAGCTAGGTTAATATTTAAATTGGTAATTAGAGAGGTCTTATGAAGGATACAGAAATAACATCTACTTTTGATCTTGAGTGAGACAAAATCCAGGATATTACGATGTTCCCTTTTTAGAACCTATTTTTGGAATTGGTGAAGTTCCTTAGTTAGAACACAATTTAATAAAATATTAAAAAATATGACGAAAAGAAAGTTCGATGAGACCATCGGTCATACACAAATTACTAAACAAGGTAAAATGCTGCATGACAATATTTTATCAGAAGAGGGTACACTGAAATATGACTTCATGACTTCTCTACAGAATATTGTTATGGTTAAAATCGTTAGTAACTTATGGATGAATCAAAATAGTCAACAAGAAATAGTGAATTTGTTCTATAGTGATATTAAACTAGGACAGAGTGGTTTTAGTGCTAAATGGCGACAAATTGAAAATAATGTTGTCACTCAAGTATCAGAGTTATTCTTAGCTAACCCTATTATCAAAAAGTTAACAAATATAGTTCCACTTGTAGGCAATTCTATACTTAACTGGATTAGATATCATGATGAACATATATTTAACACTAGTGAACATTCTAAATATTCTGCAGTAGATCAAATTAGTCATATTACATGGACTTCAAGAGGTAAAATTGATTATGCTCAAACAGCTAAAAACATTTTAGCTAATCAGGATAGTTGCTTAAGTAATGATCATAAATATAAACTAGCTTGTGCTTGTTGTTTAGAAGATGAAATTGCTATTATTGCTCCTAATGTTATAGGTCCAGATTATTTAAATCCTGTAAAGCTTGACATACATCCAATGGTATATTTTTGGACAGCACATATTACAGGTGATAATACAAAATTATATAACCCATCATATTATTATAATTATAATCGACCTAATAGCAATATGAGTATTAATGAACATATAATACAGTTATTAATTAATAATAATGGTTGGGCTAATAGAACTTTTAATGAAGTACCAATAAGATATATGTGGAATAAATTAAGTAGAGAAGAAAAAGCTAAAAATATTATATCATTAGTTAAAAAATTAGGTAATCAAGATTTAAGATATTCTTTATTGTCAAATCTTAATTATGAGCAACAACAAGAGGTTTTTAAGGAATGTTCTGGTAATATATTAGTTAGTATTCTAAATGATTGGTTATGGAAGGAGTATTTTTTACCAACTGCACTTCACGTATTGGATATTATGAGTCCATTATCATATTTGTACATATTAAAAGAGATAAATAAAGAAAAGATTAAGAATTCTCAAGAGGAGAGTAGGTATATATATGATCAATATAAATCTATTTTTAAACAATTATGGCAAGAAGGCTCTAAGTGTTCAAAAGACGTTATTTTTGAACATGAAAACGGACGTTCATTAGAAGGACTTGTGATATTTTCATTATCTTGGAAACGAGATATTGATATAATTGAACTAATATTTAATGATTTAAATACACAACAAAAGAAAAATATAATCTTTGGATATAACGGTATTAGACATTGTGCTAATTTAATTCAAAGTGATCAATGGGATTCACTAGAACTATTTATTAAATATACCCTTTCTTCTGAAGAAGATATGAGTCAGCTAAAACAAAGAATGATAAAAAACAAAGGACACGAAATAGCTGTACATTTTTTAGAACAGGAAGCATTAGATAAGATAGAATATTTCATGAACTGGGCATGTAAATCTGAAGAAGAGGTTGATCAACTCAGACAAAATTTTGCACGCATCAAATGTAGTGCTACATCAGAATCAATTATTGCCAACAATAAAGTGGATTTTACAGAGCTAGAGCATCACTTCAAATGGTGTGCTAAGGGTGATCTAAAAGTAATTAATCAATTTAAAGCTGAATTTCCTAAATTAGGTTCTAGCAAAAAATTAATTAGTTCATTAATAGAGTTAGATAAATACGAATTGTTAGATCAAGTATTAAATTGGTGTTTTTTGAATCACCAACAACAAATTGTACAATTTAAAAGTGGTATGTATAAAGATGACAATTTATCATGTGATGTTAGATCATTAACTTCTACTTTAATAGCAAAGGATCATTCTTTTAAAATGTTAGATAAATTTATTGGTTGGTCTTTTACCAATGAACAAGAAGTACAGGAATTTAAAACATGGATGCTATCTCCTCAAGAAGATAGCTGTAGTGTTTGTACAGATTTTTTAATAGAAGATCAGTTTGAACTAGCAGATAAAGTTATTGAGAGGTGTATAACATATCCTAAAGAGATTGCTCAATTTAAGAAGAAACTGATGCTCTCTGACGATATCAAAGTTATTTTTGATGGTTATTTTGAAGAGGCAGCACAAGATGATTTACCCTTATTGATTAAATGGTTTAATCCATCTAAAGAAACAGTAGCAGCATTTAAAAATTTATTTTCTGAGACAAAATGTCCAAATAATTTTTATAAGTTACTAGATAAATTCGTGCAAAATCAAAATAATTTAATAGAAAATAATGAAGCAAGTCCTATATGCGATCTACAAATTAATTTAGGTAATCAAAACTATTATACTGAAGATCTTCAAGAGGAAGTGACTGTTGGTACCATTGGTGAAGGAAGTGTTGATAATCTTGATCTTGTATCATAATTAATCTCTAGTCAAAAAATTAACAAATAACGTTGTGGAATAATTGTATGAATCATGAGTTAGTATTTTATTTTTTACATGACCTAGAAAAATTTCAGGAGTATTTTCAAAGGGTATTAGATCGAACTCCTAATGAGAGAGCACCCAGTAATATAGAGTTTTGGATTGAGTTTTTTCGCTCTATGGCTTTAAGTATTCAAAATACTCAATTAGGTACAGATCTTGAAGTTAATGACGTTTGTTTTAGTATCGGGAATGTCCATTACAAATCTAAAACTAAGGTTCTAAAATTAGCTTTTAAAGTAAGTGATCAAATTATACTAAGATCTATATCAATTGGAGAGAGTAGAAGAGGTATTCCTGACGCTATTAAATATTCAGATAAAGAAATTGAGATTATAGAAAACCATCTATTTGGAGATAATGCCAGGACAACCAAACAGACTCATATAAATCTAAGCCAAGTAGACTCACAAATGTTACACCTAAACATCAAGTTTGATACTCAGTTAGGAGATAATAGAGAGCTAGGTAAAAAAGGCTCAAGTGGAAAAGATGCCAAAAATATGGTTAAAGTTCGACCTTTACAGCTAAACAAAGTTAACGATAACATAACATTTGATAGAATGCTAGATTTAATTTCCAATCCAGCTAGTGCAGATAAGGGAAATATAGAAGCATTTTTTAGCAAACTCATAGAATTATATAACAGTAATAAAGAATTTGGTATCCATCCTAGCTTAGAAGCGGGGCCACATGGTTTTACTTATGGGCTATTTACACTTATTTATAAACATAAATATGCACTAGATACTTATGTTGAACAAAGTGTAGGTAAAGGATTCTTAGATATAGAAGTAATATTTCGTAAAATGCTTGTTGATCAGGACATCGTAATTACTAATGTAGGATCTTGTATAATTGGAGAATTTAAAACAAGGGATACAGAATATACTTCTGCACAAGCAGCAATAGATCAAATAAAAAATGAAGGGTATAATTACAATCTATATGGAAGAACTCAGCATGACCAAATAATAGCAGTAGGCCTCAACTTTAATAGAGCTAGTAATATGGAAAGAATACAGGTAGATCTGAGCTTACGAAGACATGACACTAAAAGCTTTATATCAGAAATAGTCAACTCTAATGATAAAACTGAAGTTAAAGGCTTATTGAAAAATATATACTATTCAATCCGTAGTGAAGAATTGTTAGATTTAGTACTACTAGGAAATTTGTTATCACAAAATAATATTTCTAACAAAAAACTATTTATTGTGGATCAACAAGAGCTAAACCCATTATCCAATACAAAGGTTACTATCTTTTCATTTAAACATAATAATAAAAATATTATACTAACTATTACTGATACTGATCAAGGAATTGCTTTCCCATATGATAAACTACAACATACTCAATCAGCATTAGGTAGTACACGCAGTAAAACCAGAGCTCAAACTCAAAATAGTATTCCTATCAAAACTACTACACAACAAGAACTAGAAAATTTAGTTATACAAATTCAAAAACAAGAAAAAATTTATACAGGTCAAAGAATTAATCTTATTATCAACTCTAAAGCTACAAACAATCAAGGTAAACAAATTCCCAATAAAAAGTTTAGTGATAAAGATAAATTAAACTCTTATCTACAAGATATTACAATCCAAGATATACAAGACCATACTAATACTAATCTTGATACTTTAACAAAATATATAGAATACAATTGTAATGATATAGAGATTGATACAGGTAAGTTGTTGTATGCATTAATCTATTCTAATTCTATGACTTCTCCTTCTCAAGGTGTTGATACAAGTACACTAGTTGCACTTAGAAAATTATTCTTTAACACAAAAGATTTAATAGCTAGTTATAAAGAAGCAGGGGTAAAATCTTTAATGCATGGTTTGTATTTAACACAGTTCAAACCAGAGTCAAGTTTAGGACATGGAAGGGTGGATGGAATAATAAGCGATGATAATGATCAAATTGTGCTTTTAGAATTTAAATTTAATGTAAAAAATATTGTGTCTGCAGTACAACAAGGCCAAGCATATGCAAAATATCTTAAATCTGTTACTGATGCAAAAACAATAAACGGTATAGCACTAAACTTTAATGAACAAGCACAATCTATCGATGATGTAATAACATACACTCCATTCACTGGATCGGTAGCGCATTACACATCAGATGAAGAATCTCGGAGTCCTATAAAACAACAAAAAACTGGAACTGGAGATGACACTAATGTGGAAACAACATTTGGGGCTGGAGTAAAGAGAAAATTCACAAGCAGTGATTCACCTTCAAAAAAAGTAATGTCTAATATAGAAAATCTAGAGGCGCAACGAGATAATATAGCTTTACAAGCACCTGGCCCAAGCTGTTCTACTCGTTCCTCTAGTAAGAATCGTCTTAAACGTGATGTATGTCAAGAAAAGGAAAATGAAGAGATATTCCCATATGAACCATTGGAAGAAGGGATGGTTTCAGAACAGTCTAAAATTAATGCAAGGTTATACTTTCAAATAGCATATCTTGTAGCTTTAGAGCATCCAGTGCCTATTAATCAGAACATCAAGCCAGACAATGTTCTGACTTATGTGACGAATATAGGAGATATAATTAGTGAAGGAGAAATAAATCATAGTTTGCGAGAAGAAGAATTACTACAAACTCATTATCAAGAAGCGCAAGGCTTCTTTAATAAATATCCTAAAGATATGGTATTAGAATTAGTAGGAGCAGCGGTTGATTTATCACGTCGTGCTTGGTTATTTGATAATGGTAAACATTCCTTATTAGTATCATATGATGGGCATCGTTATCATGTATATAGTCAAGATTTGAACTATAGGCAAAGCTTTCAAACCAAAAAAGGAGTAAGTTTTACAGATATAAAATTATATGCCGAAGCATTTTTTAAATGGTGTGGTAATAGTATAGAATATGACTTATTTACTTTAAAGCAAAATATACCAGAAGAAATTACCCATGAGATAAAGCAAGCTAAATTCTGGAATCCTGATCAAGTAGTTTCTGATTTAGTATTACTTGACAAAGGACCTTTCTTCAACATAGAAGGAATACCAGCAAAAGTCATTAGAGAATTATTCTTTTTAGACGGTAATGTACCAGAACTCACGGCATTACATGAGAATTTTTTTACCAAATATTCAGGAAGAATTTCCATTAGGGTAGAAGAATTACATCATGTTTTATCACTTCTAACTCCACAAACAAGTAAATCTTTGGTTAATTTAGTACAACAACATAACTTCCGGGTAGATACGGCATATCTTAATAATATGCCAGAAAATACACAAAGTTTACTAGATTCTTACCATAACGATGTTAGCAACAAGTTAAAAACATCAGCATCTATTACTATTCAAGATTTATCTGATTTATCTTGGCAAGTTCTTGAAAAGGAAATGATAAAAAATCCAGAAATTTCATCTGAACTAAGAGAAAATTCACTAAAGAATGTGCAGGAGTTACACTCTATAGCTGCTACACGTGCCCATTCACTTGGGATAACTAGTCAAACATTATTTTTCTTGCCTGATATCATTAGAGCGATAAACACTGGTAATTTTGAAGGAGTGCAAAAGACTGGTGCAATGATATTAGGGGATATGGCTTTTAATAAGATGTATGATTCACTAATTAGTAAATTAGAGATGGTATTAACTGAAAGTAGAATAGTATTACTTAAAAGATTACCAGTAATAAATCCTATATTTAAAATATTAACAATCCATTCGATTATAGAATTACATAAGCAATTAAATAACTTGCCTGCTGATTCAGAAGAGGCTGGTATTATAAAACATCAATTAGGCGAGCAATATTTTACCATAGGACTAATGGTTGGAGAGTTGTTTGGGTTAGCGCTTGGACCATTATGGGTAGGGTTGATGGCAGAACAATTAGTTTATGGAGCAATAGTATTACGTAAGCAATACCACTTAGATATTCCATTTGGTGAAGCATTCTTAATGAATTTAGGATTTTCACAAGAAAAGTTAAAATCAATACTTGAAGAAAGACAACTAGTTGATTTTAATTTATCATTAGTAAATAGATTAAGTGCTCAAACAAATATTAGTTATAGTTTAGTAGTAGTTAAAGTACCTAAAATGTTATATGATGAAGCTCATCCAGGAAATACTGTGGTTGAGTTTAAACCTAAAGATAGTCTTTTCTGCATGGAGGACAATGTCTTTTTAGAAAAGAATTCGGGTTATAAGAGAATTTCTTCTGTAATTAGTGACAAGCCAAATAATAATTGTGTTAACGCTGCCCCATTGCAAATATCTGGTGATGGTCTTACAGCACTTTATGGTAACAATAATAGTACAGAAAAACAATCTATTTATGTTGATTTTGATCCTAATGAAGGAGATATGAAATTACATTTTACTAAAGAAGGATTAACTGGGCTAGGTAAGTTAAATAATCATCAACAAAGTAATTCTAATGTCACTAGTCCATATGTGGTGACTGCACAGATATATCATAAACCTTATCCAGATCAGTTTGGATTATTTGGTAATAGAAATCATAGTTTTATATTAAATGATGATAGCAAGCGTGTAGTTAGTAACTATTATATAGACGGTATTAGCTTTTTTGCATTAGAGGATAATGCTTGCTCTACAAGTATAAAGTTTTTAAGTAGAAATTTCTTTGAACGATATAATGCTTATATAAACGGTAACACAAGCAATATGCAAATAAAAAGCATCTCTTCAGAGGATACAATTACTGGTCGTATTGTTTTAAAAAATAAAGATTATTTAAAGCTTAACTTAGAACATCTTCTTATAAATGGTAAACTAATTATAGATATTCCAAATACAGAAATATTATATGCCAAAGGCTATAAACAGCATAGCTTGCATAATCCTCATATAGAAGTAAGTCATAATGTGCTAAATTTTAAAATATTACTAGAAGCACCTAGTATTAGGAGAATTAATATTAAGAATAAAAATGCTTATGACGTTATTATACATACTGGACATTTTAGTAACAGACCTTTTACAATATCTTTACAAGCTATACATACTGAGTACAAATCATATTATACTTTTATAGTAGATGATTTACAACCTGTACTAGATGAAATGACCTTTACTAGTAGAGGTTTTCCTAAACATTTTATTTTTCTTTGTAGTAGTAGCACGGTCCAAGGATGGTGTAAAATTAATAATGATCCTGCAAAAAATATCATATCCATAAAAGGGAAACAAGATGGCAAAGATGGAATACTAACCATTGAAGATAAGAAGTCTGTCTTAGAGCTTGTTAAAAATATAAATACGCTACCTCAAGATAACGAGCATATTGAGGTAGTAAGTTATAATAATGTAGTAAAATTAGAAGGTGATTTAAAATTCAATCAAGTTTTAAAAAACGTCAATTATAACAGTAGTGTTTATTATAATTATATTAATAAGCATAATTTTACAAACTGGAATATAATAAAATTTAATTCTAGTAATAATGGAACAACATTATATCATTTTAGGTATAGTGATGTACAAATTAATGACATTAATTATTTTATTAAAGAAACCAAAATTTATGCTACTCTAAAAAATAATCTTGATTGTACTAAATTACTTAAAGATAATAGAGGAAATCCTATATCTATTTTTGTTGGTACTACACTTAGTAACAGTCAAATTTCTTTAAAGGAAGATATTCTAGAGATTAATAATTCAACTGTATATAATTTATCTGATAGCATAATTTTTGTTTTTCAGAAATCTAATGGTAAAATATTTCCTCTGTCACTTAGATTATTAAAAGATAGTTTTAAATATGCTAACGCTACCTCACATTTTACTTCATTAATTGAAAACCAAATAAACTTTGTAGACATTGCAGGAATAATACTGCTATCTAGTAGCACCAGCTTAGAAAAAATACAGATTGATTCTATCACATACGATGAAATAATAGAACAAAATCCACACCATATTACTAACAATTTTATCCAGATTAAAAAGCATGCTCTTACATCTATGCATAAAATTACTTTATCTGATCAATCTAATGTGAGACACATTAATATTACAGTAAATATTAATTGTAATACAATTAGTGAAAGTTGCGCTACTACTAGTCAATATGAATTTAATTGCCTAAGCAAGACTATTGTAACAAGAGGCCTAAACAATTCTATTTTAATAAGGGATACTGCTAATTCTAGCAGCATTGTATTACATAAATGTAATTATATAGGTTGTATACAGCATAACGTATCTCATATACAATATAATGATAATATAATAGTTTCAAAAGTATCATTACAAAATCAACAGAATTTAGTACTGCATAATCCCTTAATATATGATAAATTAACAGTAGATGCTAAAAATGTAACTATTCTAGATGCAATAAGCATTGGTAATAATGGTAATATAATAGTAAAAGGTAGTACAAAAGATTTTAAAATAACATTAAAAGGACCTATTCACATTACTAAATACTATGATAATTATAGCAAATCTATTATTAGAACTGAACCTGGGGATACAAAAAATGATATACAATTAATATATAAATATACCGAAAAAAATAATACAAGAATCTATACTGTGAAGCTTGAACATATTAATGAGAGATTTTTTCAAGATATACAAGTAGAAGATATTAATAAATCAGAACAATTAATTCATTTTGGAACACCTAAAACAAAATATAACTGGTATAATAGGGATAATGATATTCAAAGCGTTTTAATGATTAAAGTTGAATTACCTGATAGCAAGATAGGTACATTGATAATTAATGGCACTACATATATTTTAAACGTATATAATCAAGATGAAGAGTTAGTATTACAAGAGATCAAATATGCAAAAAACTGTCTTTCTAATAATGAAGACTTAATATTTAAAGAGACATTGTTAAATTGTACAAAATCATATTTTTGTCATTATAGTTTTTCTCCATTATCGAATATTGAACAAGCACAATATTTGAATTTGAGTGATGTAAGTGTGTTTTGGTCACAACATTATAATCATAAAGTCTTAGTGCATCATCCTAAATGTTATCATATGGATGAATCAAAAAGTCCTAAAGACCCAGAATATAAAAATGTTGTGCAAGGAAGTAGTAATATATTGGAGCAGGTTCCTTCTAGGCAGCATCAATTACATGATATAGACCAAAAAACATTACTGAATAAAACTACTATAACTACTAAAATAGCTCAGCAATTAGGACAATTAAATCCCACCATAGTAAATGGTTTGAGATATTTATTGACTAGTAGTATAGATAGTGCTGTTAGTCATTATTGTTTAGGATTTAACACGGTAACAGAACAACAGCAGTTTGTAGATTCTAAAAGTTATGATAAAGAAGAATTGAAGAGAATATTAAGTAATTCTCAAACAGCAGCGACTTTAATATGGTTAATAGCAAAAAGTTATAGTGATGCATTAACAAGAAACCCTAATCATGAAACATCAAAATTATTAGCAGATATTAGACCATGTTTTGAAAATGTCATTGAGAGTAAACTGATTCATCACATAGTAAGGTGTTTGGAAGGAGATGATATAGTATTCCAGGTAGAGAGGTTTATTAAGCACCATCAACAAGAATTACAAGAAAAAATAAGTAATTACTTAGGGATTACAGAACAAGTAATAGAAATTGTAGATAGTAGTAATATTGTGGATCATCATCGCCACCATCATGGTGAAAATAATCATCACCATCGAGTGCATCGGGCAGTGGAGGAAAATGATATGACTAGCAGTGTTGCTTCCAGTCTTTCATCATCAATAAATGATGGATGTAATTGGCTAAAAGAAAATATTATTGAAGTAGTATCAAATATAGTGATATCAGGAAATCAAATATTTACTGGTACAGAAGAGACTGTAAAAAATAATGGTAACAATGATAACTATTATAAAATGTCAGAAAAATCCACTAAAACAGTAGAAGATGGAACAGAAGATAGTTTAATGGCTACTTTAGATAGTACTACAAAAGAGGTGACCAGGCAAGAGGCAATTGATGCAGTAATGCTCGAAGATCCTCCAGAAGAAAACCAAGTTGCTAGTACAAAAGCTGAATCAATTTTATCATTTGAGCATGAAGCTTTAATGAGCGATAACAGCATAAATAAACCAAATTATACTACTATTTCCAGTAGCAGTTTTAGTGACTACGGTGACTACTTAAAACCATCTGTGTCGAGTGGATCTAGTCATAATGCCCAATTTAGTCAAGTTCCAGAAGTAAATAGCTCATTATTACTTGCTGATTTGATTGCCAGATCTATCACAGGCGAAAAATATAAATTATCAGCAGATAAATTTTTATTATCACCACAGGAATTAATAGCAAGAAGAATTAATGATAGAGCTGTACAAAGTGAGAATAATATAAACAAAAATTTTTATAAATTATTATCTAAATTTGATGATGATAGAGATAGTTCATGGTTTGGTAAAGTAAAAAGTTATGTCAAATCAACATGTCAGTTCTTAGGCTTCGTTAGGGAAGAAGATATTGAGGATTATATCCAAGATATAAGAAGTTTGTTTAGTTCTGAAGATTTTTATGATGGCCTTAATAAGGTTAACATAGCTAGTTCTACAGGAACTAGAGTTTTAGGTAATATGTCTACTACTGAAACAATAGAAGTATATTAAGATATTTCATCGCCACTACTTTATGAAGTGTTTTTAAGAGCTGTTTGTGATTTCATGTAGAGCAAAATTGGAAGAATTATAGCTAAACAATAAAAATCGCTGAGTCTTCTGCAAAGATTGTGTCAATGTGTAGGGGGCTTTTATTTATATAGAACAAAAATATAGGAATTAGAAATGCAATTAGGTTCTGTGAACAAAATTTAAAGATTAGATTATTACTTTTACTGTTGGTATGTTTACTGCTATCATCTTTTTTATGTATCGAGGTAAAAAAGCTGTTATCCAAGATAAGATCAGGGGGAGCAGATTTTGTGGAAGCTAAAACTTTAGCTACAATGCTTTATAAAAACAAGCAAGCTGCTAATATTTGTTTTTCTGGATTGCCTATTAGTTAAAAATATTGAAAGGTATTACCGGTACTACAGGTAAAACTAACATGTTAAATGAGCTATTACCTCAGATTAGAAAAGAGCGAGATAGAGCAATCATTGTTGATTTAACAGGTAGCTTTACTGATAGATTTTTTGATCCAAAATGTGATAAGTTACTGAATCTCTTGCAAGATGGTACTGAGCATTGGTTACCCTGGAATGATTGTCATGAAATTTGGGATTTTAATGATATAGCAAGTAGTTTTAGTAATTATAATCCAAAATCAGATGATTTTTTTACTAAAAGTGCTGAGTTAGTATTAGCTGAAGGATTAAGATTAGTCAAGATATCAAAAAGCTAATAAATACTATTCTTTATGCAAATAATAAAGATATTTGCAAGAAGTTTTAAAAACAGTTTAGTGTCTGGTATAATTAGCAGTAGTGCACCTGAGACTTCTTCAGGTATTCAAGCAACTTTTAGTAAAAATATTGAAGTGTTGCAATATTTAAAGCCTAATGGTAGTTTTAGTATTAGAAAGTGGTTACTAGCACGGAAGGTTGGTTATTTATCACAGCGACTCCTAATCAAAGAGTAATGCTATGACCACTTATTGCTGCATGGATTAGCATAAAAAGCATTAATGAATAAGAAACATCAATAATACTCATAGTAATATGTGGTTTGTGATTGATGAACTACCAGCTTTACAAAAGATATCTTATTTAGGGGTAGCGTTAGCTGAAAGCAGGAAATATGGTGGCTGCATTGTTGCAGGTATGCAGAATATTCATCAATTAGAGGAGATATATGGCTATGCAGGAAGTAGCTCAATACTTGATCTATTTGGCAGTAAATTTATTTTTCGAGTAAGTGATCAACAAACAGCACATAAATCAGCTTTAATGCTTGGTGAGCAAGAAATAATCGAGACTCAAGAAAATCTCTCTTATGGCTCTAATACCGTGCGTGATGGAGTGAATATGCATAGCTTAGAAAAAAGGAAGTTATTAGTCATGCCATCTGAAATCATGAATCTACCGGATCTTACCTGTTATGTAAAACTTGTGGGTAATTTCCCTATTACTAAATTACAAATGAATTTACAAACCTGATTTAAATCCAAAAATATAAAAGCCATTTTAATGGTATCTTTAAAAGATTTCAATTATTTGATAAAGGAATACCTTATAAAGAAAAATTCTATTACAATACCCCTTTAAATCGCTAATTTAGTATTATGAGGAGTCTGTCATAACGATTGTGTAAGTTGAAAAAAGTAGTAAAAATAAGATTACGAAAAAACACTTACATGAGGTTAATATGAAGAAGAAACCAAAAACAATAAATCAATCTGTAGAAAAAGTAGTGTCAGAACTCTTGTCACAAAGCAATCCATCAGAAATTTTTGGCAAAGATGGGATATTCCAAGAGTTAAAAAAACAACTAGTTAATAAGATTCTAGAAAAAGAGATGGAATCTTATATTGGATATGAGAAGCATTCCAAGGATGAGAAAGAATCTGAAAACAGACACAATGGTAGTTATGAAAAGACTATAATAGATAAAGATGGTCGGAATATAATAGTAGATATTCCAAGAGATAGAGAAGGAGAATTTGAACCCCTATTAATTCCTAAGGGAGTGCGACAATTTAAAGGGTTTGATGAAAAGGTAATATCTCTGTATGCAAGAGGTATGACCACAAGGGAGATACAAGGACATTTAGAGGAAATCTATTCTACCAAAGTATCTGCAGAGTTAATATCTAAAGTAACTGACGGAGTTTTGGAGAATATTATAAATTGGCAAAATCGTCCCCTTGATAGTATATATCCGATAATATATCTTGACTGCATATATGTTAAAGGAAGAGACAATCACACTATAATAAATAAAGCAGTTTATATAGCTATAGGTGTTAATATGTAGGGTAAGAAAGAGCTACTTGGTATTTGGGTTGGCAAGAATGAAGGTTCTAAATTTTGGATGCAAGTGGTAACTGAGCTAAAGAACAGGGGAATTGAAAAGATATATGTTGCTTGCGTAGATGGTCTAAAAGGCTTTTCTGAAGCTATAAATAGTATTTTTCCTAAGACTATTGTACAATTATGCATCGTACATATGGTTAGAAATTCTACCAAGTACGTATCATATAAAGATTTAAAATCGGTAACAGCTGATTTAAAGAAAATTAATACAGCAATAAACGAGGCGGAAAGGATTAGAGAGCTACAAAACTTTAGTAAAAAATGGGATGAAAAATATCCAGTAATTTCTGACATATGGCAACGTCTTTGGTCAGGTATAGCCCCGCTTTTTAGCTTTCCTGAAGGGATTAGAAAGGCAATGTATACTACTAATACTATTGAATCAGCCAATCGGCAAATTATTAAAAATAAAGGGGTATTTCCAGATGATAAATCAATTCAGAAAACAATATTTTTGGCATTGACAAACTGATATCATACTTACACAATCTTTCTGATAGACCTATTATTAGTTTTAGAGGTAAGCTGTGTATAAAAAACTTTTTTGTTATTTCAGAATTTTTATAAATGATTTTTCAAACAGCAGAGTAAATTTTACAAGAAATATGTTTACTCTAAAGAACTAATAAAAGCTTCATCAAGACCGGTTACACTAGAAATTAAAGAAACATTACAACCTTGAGCTAACATTTTCTTTGCTACCTCTACTGCTTTATTATATTCCCCTTCAGCTTTTCCTTCAGC
>NZ_CCMG01000002.1 GCF_000751075.1 Rickettsia tamurae
TTTGCTATTAGTATTATATCTTTATTCACAATTAATACTCGTGCTATCACCCCCTCCATCATTTCCCAAACGTTTTAATTCTTGTATACATCCAATCATTAGTACTTATTGTGAAGTTTCTACTTCAGATGAATTATTATTAAGGTTACTTATTGTTTCTATCCAATTTTCTAGATATGAATTATTTGACACTGCAATCTCCTTCGCTATTCCTATCTTTTAGAATAGGATAAATATTGATTGCGTATCAAGTATTAATTTTTTTTAGTTATTTTAATGTAAATATAGAGAGACTCAATAAGAACCTAGATAATTACAAATTAAGATTTCCAATTTAGTTCCGGATAGTTTCTAATTTCAGCTTTGTAATTGCTATTTTTTAACCATCTCTTAGCTGCTTCTAAATATAGAAAAATTATCGGTGTGATATAAAGAGTAAGTAATTGCGATGTGAGTAGACCACCGACTACGGCAAGTCCTAGCGATCTTCTCTCTGCTCCCGTTGCTCCGACTCCAAGGGCAATAGGTATAGCTCCCATTAATGCAGCTAAGGTAGTCATCATAATTGGTCTGAATCTTATTATACATGCTTCATAGATTGCTTCATGCGAAGATTTATTGCCGGTTCTCTCAAGTTCTAAAGCAAAATCAATAATCATAATAGCGTTTTTCTTGACGATACCGATTAGCATAATAAGCCCAACAAGTCCGTACATATAAGTTCGCTATTAAATATTAGCAACGTAAGTAATGCTCCAAATATAGCTGTAGGCAGTCCTGAAAGTATGGTTATAGGATGCACAAAACTCTCATATAACATGCCAAGGATAATGTAAATAACTATAACGGCAAGTCCAAGCAGTAAGCCAAGATCGGAAAAAGACGACTGAAATGCTTGAGCCGTTCCTTGGAAGCTTCCCGTAATCGTAGCCGGCATTTGTAACTCTCTTATAGCTTCATTGACTTTTGGAACGGCATCACTAATTGAGTAGCCGTCTTGTAAGTTAAATGACACCGTAACCGAAGGTAATTGTCCGAAATGTGAAATACTAAGCGGACCGACATTATTAACAATTTTAGCAAGTGTCGTTAGCGGTACTAAATTGCCGTTTGCAGAGTTAATATTGACTAAAGATAACATTGACGAATCGGTTTGATATTTTGTATCTAGCTCTAAAATAACGTCATATTGAGCTGTCGGGGTATATAATGTTGAAATTTGCTCAGCACCGTAAGCTGCATATAAGATATTCTGTATTTGTTCAACTGATATACCGAGTTTTGCAGCTTTATATCTATCAATCTGCACTAAAGTTTGCAGCTGTGCTATTTGTAAATCCGACGTTACGTCAATAAAACCTGGCAGTTGTGTGGACTTGTCTTTTAATTTCGGTGCAAAGCTAAATAGCTCATCTTGATCGAGTCCTTGCATAGTATATTGATATTGGTTTTTGGTTGCTTGTTCTCCGATTGTGATAGTGGGTACGTTTTGGATATAGACCCTTAAACCTACTAGATGATTTAGTTTTGAGCGTAACTGGTCTATAACGGCATCGGTACCTATTCTTTGATTACGAGGTTTTAAGCTAATAAAAATCGTACCCTGATTGACGGCAGAATTTCTACCTGAAACCCCTACAGCTGAAAAAAATGAATCTATGTTAGGATTTTTAAGTAATACATCGCTTACCTGCTGTTGTTCTTTTACCATCGCATCAAAAGAAATAGTTTGAGCGGCTTCGGTAAAAACTAAGATTTGTCCCGTATCGGAATCAGGCATAAAGCCTTTACGGACTTTCCCGAATAAATAAGCCGTTGCGATGATTACTAAGAGAAATATAAGCATAGTAGTTTTTGAATGCTCTACTACCGTTTTTAGACTGCTATCGTATTTTTGTTTGACATATTCAAAGGCTTTTTCTGTTAATAATAACTCGTCATTGCGAAGCGTCAAAGACGCCGTGGCAATCTCGGTTTGTTGTCCTGAGATTGCTTCGTCACTACGTTCCTCGTAATGACGATCTTTCAAAAACACGTTACATAACATAGGAGTTACGGTTATCGAGATAACTCCCGAAAGCAAAATAGCGGTACTAATAACAACGGCAAGTTCGTACAGTAATTTCCCTAAAATTCCGCTCATAAATAATATCGGGATGAATACTGCCATTAGGGATAAAGTCATTGAGACGATAGTAAATCCTATTTCTTTAGTACCGTTAATACATGCTGCTATTTTACTTTCGCCTTTTTCCATATGTCGTGTGATATTTTCAAGCACTACTATTGCATCGTCTACGACAAAGCCCATCGCAAGCGTTAGAGCCATTAAAGACATATTATCGATGCTATAACCGAATAAGTACATAAAGGCAAAGGTACCGACAACTGATAAAGGAAGAGCAATAGTTGGAATAATCACGGATCGTAAATTATATAGAAAGAGAAATATAGCAATCACTACGAGTATTAAAGCAAGGAGCATCGTAAAATTGGCATCATTTATCGATTCTCTGATAGAAATTGACCTATCAAACATGATATTAATATTAACACCCTCAGGGATTTGCCTGCGAAGTAACGGCAATACTTCTTTTATAGAGTCAACTATTTCAATAGTATTAGTATCCGGTTGTTTCTGAATAGCAAGTATTATCCCTGGCTTATCCCTATACCAAGCAGCTATTTTATTGTTAGCTACGCTATCAATGGCTTTACCTATATTTTTAAGAAAAAGCGGATTACCGTTTTTATAAGTTAGTATTAAATCGTTATATTCTTTAGCATTTTGTAATTGTCCCGGAGCTCTAATGCTTGAGTAGATATCTTTACCGTGTAAAGCTCCGGTCGGTAAATTAACATTGGCAGAGCTGATAATATTTGATACTTGGTCAAGCCCTATATTATTTGCTGCCATCTTAACCGGATCAACCTGTACCCGTACTGCAGTACTGCATATTGCTGTGAGCCGTAAACTTATACCTGTGCAACGCCCGGTAGCATTGATAAACGCTCAGCCATAATTGTTTCGGCGTAATAGTCAACTGTATATAAGGGGAGAGTATCAGAGGTTAAAGATAAATAAAATATAGGTGCATCGGCAGGATTTACTTTACGATACGAAGGCGGGGTAGGTAAGTCGTTCGGTAATTGTTTTGCGGCAGATGAAATAGCTGCTTGCACATCTTGTGCTGCTGCGTTTATATCACGATCTAAATTAAAGTGCAAAGTAATTTGAGTAGTTCCGTTACTATTAACCGAACTCATCGAATCAATATCGGATATTGTCGAGAATTGCTTTTCAAGCGGTAATGCAACTGAAGACGCCATAGTGGTCGGGTCAGCTCCAGGCAAGCTTACCGAAACCTGAATAGTCGGGAAATCGATATCAGGTAAAACGCTTACCGGTAATAGCCTATAGCCGAATGCTCCAAACAGCAAAATAGTTGCCATGAATAAAGTAGCAAGAACCGGACGCTTAATAAATGTTTCTGAAATACCCAATTATTCCTCACTCCTGTCATCCCGTGGCTTGTCCACGGGATCCAGTAATAAAAGTTACAAATATAGCAAATTCTTAAAATTAAAAGCTCGATTTATCTCGCTTTTTCTCTGGATCCCGTGGATAAGCCACGGGATGGACACTACTCCTCCCTAACACTCACCTCTGCTCCGTTAGATAATCGTAGCTGCCCGTTGGTGATTACCGTTTCTCCCTCATCTATACCGCTTTTAATAACAATAAAATCATCATTAGAAAAAGCTATGTCTATGTTCTTAACCATGGCTTTATTATCTTTATCGACAACAAATACATAAGGTCCTTTACATAAGGTCCTTGATCGTTAGTTTGCATTGCTTTAGACGGAACTATTAAGGCGTTTTTTTCTGTATAGATGCGTAATGATACACGCACAAATTGTCCTGGCCATAATGCTTCATTATTATTAGTTAATGTTGCTTTAACTTTGATAGTGCCGCTATTTGGGTCAATTGCATTGTCGACAAAAACGATCTCACTGTCTTTAATTTTCTGATTGTTTACGGTTCTAACCGTTAAAGCTAAATCGTTAGATTTTTGAGATTTATTAATACGATCTAGATATTCTTCAGGTACGGAGAAACTGACATAAATAGGCGAGATAGTATTTATAGTGACTAGACTTGCAAAATCCGGTGACACTAAATCACCTATATCTACATTACTCTCACTAAGTTTACCGTCAAAAGGAGCTACTATTTTTGAATATTTGATTTGTAAATTAGCGTCTGCAATAATTGCTTTATCTCGCTCTACGGCAGCTTTAAGCATATTCATATTAGTTAGCATCTGTAAATACTGCTCTTCCGAGACGGCTTTTTCTGCATATAAAGCACGATATCTTGCTTCTTCTTTTATAGCATTTTCAAAGTTATAAGTATCACTTAGTAAATTCGCTTGTGCTTGCTGTAATTGATTTTGAAATGGACGAGAATCGATTTCATATAATAAATCACCTGCCTTTACTTCTTGTCCGTCATCAAAATTTACGCTTAATATTTGTCCCGTAACTTGAGATTTAATATCGGCACTTTGATAAGTTTCAGCCGCTCCTGCAAGCTCTATCACATAAGGTACGTCTTTTCTGATAACTTTTGTTACCTCAACTGGAGCTGCTATTATTATTTGTTTATTACTTTTATGATGATGCTTTATTACCCAAAATACTAATATTACCGTTAGTACTAGTAATGTTATCAATATCAAATTCCGCATTATTGTTTTAAGCATTGTTTTAACCTAGGTTAATGTCATCCCGTGGCTTGAACCACGGGATCTTTTAAAAATATGCTGTGTCCTGAGATACCGCGGTCAAGCCGCGGTATGACATTTTCACCACTCCCCTCCGAGTGCATGGAAAATATTAACCATAGAACTTAGCTGTGAAAGCTTTATAGCCACCCCGTCAATTTCATTTTGTAGTACGTTTTGTTTGGCCGTAAGTACTGTTAAGTAATCTATATTACCTCGTTTATAACGCTGATCAGCAAGCTTAAATATAGACATTAAAGCTGCTTCGTTTTGCTGCCATATATGAAAATTATTACTTGATGTTTGTCCTGCCGATAAAGCATCCATAACTTCCCCGAAAGCCGTACGTACTACCGATTTATATTGTACTATATATTGCTCTTTAACGCTTTCGGCAATTTGTACATTAGCTCTAGTTTTACCAAAATCAAAGATAGGTCCTGCTATATTGCCGCCTACCTGCCAAGTCTCAGCTGAGTTAATAAATAGAGTATTAAGTTTATTGCTACCGAATCCTAATAAGTCTGTTAAAGAAATTTGTGGAAAATAAGTAGCTTTTATTGCTTTTAAGTTGGCATCTGCTGCTAGTAAATTCTGCTCTGCTGCTTTAATATCCGGTCTTTGCTCTAAAAGCTCTGATGGTAATATTTTAGGTAATACCGGTAGAGCAGGGAAGTAATCTATTGGTTTATCACGATAAATTAAGCCGTTTACTATATTTTCAGGAGTTCTACCTACTAAAATTTTTAAAGCGGTTTCCTGCTCATGTCTTTGTTGTTTTAAAGGCGGCAATGACAAATTAGTAAGTGCAAGCTCGGAAGCAGCCTCACTAACCGATATTAAATCACCTACGCCAAGATTATATGATTTCTGATTTAATTTATAAATTTCCGTTTGAGCCTCAATTAGCTTTTCAGTTAGATATATTTGTTTATCTAATGTTAAAAGATTAAAGTAACTTATAGTGACGTTACTTATAACCGATAAACGTACCGCCGCCTTGCTATACTCGCTTACAAGGAAAGTTTTTTTAGCCGATTCGCTAGCATTTGCAGCTGCTCCCCATAAATCCAGCTCGTAATTGAGCACGCTTGCTAGCCCAAAATTATTAGAGAATTTCGGCTCATTCGGTGCTTTTGTTTCCTTGCTATTTTTTGTTCGATTTGCTCCGCCTTGTAAATTGATTTGTGGAAATCTATAAGAATTAACAAGGTTAAGCTGTGCTTTTGCAGCAAGCACGTTACTCATTGCCAGCTCAATATCGGAGTTACCTACTAATGATTCTTTAATTAGCTCATTTAATATCGGATCGTTAAATTGTAGCCACCATTGCTGTGGCATATTATCTTTTTGAGCTAAAGAATAATAATTCCAGTTAGCAGGTAATGGGAGTTTAGGGGGAATATTATCGTGTTTTGCACTGCAGCTACATAATAGGAATATAAAAATTGATATAACCGGTATGTTATTCTTAGCTCTTTTTATTTCATTCCTGCGAAAGCGAGAATCCAGTTCCCCCATCGTCACCCCGTGGCTTTTGACCACGGGGTCCAGTTAAAAACGCTAAAACAACGTATATAATAAGTTATTTTCTGGATACCGTGGTCAAGCCACGGTATGACACCGAGTACTTTTTTTGATCCACGCAGGAATGACATAAAACTCTTCAGTAGATTCATTAAAATAAATTAATATTATTTAATATTAATTATGAATCTTTAAACCGCTATGTCAATATAGACTATTATTTTTTCAACTAACTATTTTTATAATTACGTAATAATGTTGCTACAGTGTATTTTTTTAGAAAGCTTGATATAAGCGAATTTTGCAGGATTCCCCTGTGCTCACGTATTTTTATACGCTGTGCAGGCTCACCCTTAAATTCATCTTATCTGAAGCTTTCTAAAATATGCTGTAACTTTTCAGAAACAACTTTAATGTCATAATTTTGTTTGAGAGTAAGGTGGGCGTTTTTAGAAAATTCTTTTGCTTTTATAGGGTTCTCTATTAGATAGACAATTTTTTCTGCTAAATCTTCGCTAGAGCCGGCTTTACAAATAAGCCCGTCTTGTAGTTGTGTTAGAATTTCTGCAGGTCCTTCAGTATCCGTACTAACGATAGGCACGCTTGCCTCCATTGCTTCAAGCACTATAATTCCAAACGGTTCATGAAGAGACGGTAAACAAAAAATATCTATTTGTTTAAAGAATTTATCTCTATCGTTAACCCATCCCGTAAATGATATTTGATCTTGTAAATTAAGTTTACGTGCTAAAGCAATTAAATTATCTTTTTCCTCGCCGCTTCCACCTATAACAGCTTGAATATCATATTTTTTTTCTTTTAAAATTTTTATAGCATTAATAAAAACATCAACACCTTTTTTAGCTACAAATCTTGCTAGTACACCAATTACGATAGGTTTTCTATATGTTTTATTTGGAGTGAAGTCTTTAGCAATATTTATCATATTTGGTAGGATGCATATCCTAGATTCGGCAAAGTTATTTTTTAGTAAAAATTCTTTCATATGATGCGTCAAGGCAATAACAAAATCACATTTACGTAGTCCTTTTAAACTATAATTATGAGCGATACCGATTAATTTTATATTTTGTGATTTAGCAAATTTACTAAAATTTATTGCTCTATTACCGTGTGCTATAATTATATCGGGCTTAGTCTTATGAATTATATATTTAAGAATAAGTACCGAGAGTAAATCAAACGGTACTATATTAGGTAGTTTTAAGTTTTGTTTGTGTAGAAAGGAATTTATTTTTGCCTTGTAAGAAGTGATATTTATAACCTCAATTTTTTGCATCCCAAGAGCTGCGTTATAATCTAAAAATGCTTGTTGAATGCCGCCAAGGTCACGACTTAGCATAATATTAAGGATCTTCATTACTTTAATTGTTCGATTTCTTTTTCTGTTAAACTTCTGTTAAACCGGTAAAATCTATAATTTCATCTAAAGGTTTATTTTTTGCTAGCATTTTTTTTAGCTATAGGAATTTTTTGTCTTGCTTCTCCTCTGGTTTCCCCTTTAGCTTCAGCATCCATAATTTTCTGCCCTTCTACGGCTAGATTATCCATTTCGGTTTTTATCATTTTTTCATAAGTATTTAACTCTTCTTCAGACCAACTAGCTTGATCCAAAGCATAAAAAGCTTTTTTAATAATAAAATCATGACCTATCAAATTCTCCATTTCTTCTAGAGTGCTTTCATGTGCATGTTTAAAGAAATATGCCCATTTTTCTTGAAGGTTCTCTAATTGATCTAATTCTTTATTAAATTTCTCAAGCTCTAAAAAGATAAAATAAAAATCTTTAGTATCAAGTAATCTATGATCTGATCTCCAATCTTTTTTATCGGGAAATAAAATCGGCAATAGCTAAGAATATTACTCCTCGAAGTTTTGCATATACTGCCATTTTTTTATGATCTTCATCTTCTTTTATTATTTGTCTTGAATAGGCCTTTGCTGCATAAGGCTGAGCTCGTTTTTCAAAACCTGGATGTTTGCTGACCTGCATCTCTACAATAAATTGAGTACCGTATTTATCTCTACATAATACATCAACTATAGATTGTTTATAAGCAGCGATATCGGGATCTTGGATTGTTTTTAAAAAAGTAACTTCGGTAATTACTTCTTTTTCCGTATAACCTAAAATGTCATTTAGAAAATGAATAAGTATATCCTTATTTTTTTCCGTACCGAAAATTTTTAAAAATGCATAGTTATTTTTAGGGTCTAAGAAACGTGAAATTAGCATAATAGTCTATATTTTTATATATCATCACTTCATTATAGCAAATTCCAAGAAATTTGCTATAATACAATTTCCTAATATGTAAAACATTATGATTAGTAAAATTAATTTTGTAAAAATGCATGGTCTTGGTAATGATTTTGTTATTGTTAACAAACGAGATTTATCAAGTTCACATGATTTATCGCAGTTAGCAAAAAATATGGCTGATCGTCATACGGGTGGTATAGGTTGTGATCAGTTTATTATTTATGAAGAGCATGATGATTTTTATGAGATGATTATCTATAATATAGACGGCTCTAGTGCTAAATTATGCGGTAATGCTACAAGATGTTTAGCCAAGTTAATTTATCTTGATACGGGAAAGAAAGATATTACCGTAATGGTAGGCAATAAAAAATTGCTATGTAATGTCAATGATGAAAATAATATTAGCGTTAATGTAGGAAGCGTTAGTTTTAATGAAGCTTGGATGCCAAGCCGTGATAGAATTTGGGAATTTGCAGAGCGTTATATGATTGATTTAAAGGAAACTATTTGCGTTGATATAGGTAATCCGCATTTGGTTATTTTTAGTAAGTTAGAACCTCAAGATCAAAAAATTGTCGGTGAAAAATTGCAGGCTAAGGAATTATTCGCAGATGGGGTAAACGTTAATTTTGCTGAAGTAAAAGATAATAAAATTTATTTATCTGTTTGGGAGCGGGGGGCAGGGTTAACGCTTGCTTGCGGAAGCGGAGCTTGCGGTAGTTTTGCTGCCGGTTTAAAGCTCGGTTTTATCCATTCACCAAGTACGGTAGTATTTAAGCACGGTAACCTTACTATGAAAGAAGAAAACGGTAATATAATAATGCAAGGGGCAGCTACGCTTGTAGCACGTGGGGAATATTATTGTGAGCAATAATTTAAGACAAGAAATAGTAACATTTGGCTGTAGACTTAATATTTATGAAAGTGAGATAATACGAAAAAACTTGGAATTGTCGGGTATCGATAATGTGGCAATATTCAATACTTGTGCGGTAACTAAAGCAGCTGAGAAACAAGCAAGACAAGCTATCCGCAAGGCTAAAAAAAATAATCCTGATTTAAAAATTATTGTTACCGGCTGTAGCGCTCAAGCAAGTCCGCAAATGTACGGTAATATGCCGGAAGTTGACAAAGTTATAGGTAATGAAGAGAAGTTATTACCTAATTACTACCAAATTACCGATGAAAAAATAACAGTTAACGATATAATGTCGGTGAAAGAGACGGCAAGTCATTTAGTAAGTAGCTTTGACGGTAAATCTCGTGCTTTTATTCAGGTACAAAACGGTTGTGATCATTTTTGTACTTTCTGTATTATCCCTTACGGTAGAGGTAAAAGTAGATCAGTAGCAATAGGAGCTATAGCAGAGCAGGTAAAGCATTTAGTATTAAATGGCTTTAAAGAAGTAGTTTTTACCGGTGTCGATGTTACGGCTTACGGTAGTGATTTGCCGGGAAGTCCAACATTCGCACAAATGATTAAACGAGTTTTGAATTTAGTCCCTGAATTAAAGAGGCTTAGATTATCTTCGATAGATGTGGCTGAAATAGATGATGAACTTTTTGAGCTTATAGCTTATAGTGAAAGGATAATGCCGCATTTTCATATTAGCTTGCAAGCAGGCGACGATATGATATTAAAACGTATGAAAAGACGCCATAATAGAGCAAACGTAATAGAGTTTTGTCGAAAGCTGCGGGCAATAAGACCGGAAGTATCGTTTGGTGCGGATATTATAGCTGGTTTCCCGACGGAAACCCCTGAAATGTTTGAAAATACAAGAAAATTAATTTCAGAAGCGGAATTACAATATTTACATGTTTTTCCTTATTCGGAAAGAGAAGGGACGCCTGCAGTACGTATGCCGCAAGTACCTGAAAATATAAGAAAAGAAAGGGCAGAAATTTTAAGGCAAGAAGGGCAAAACCAGTTGATCGAATTCTTTAAAAAACATATAGGGCAGAAAGTGGAGTTATTAGTAGAGAATAATAATATTGCTCATACCGAGAATTTTATTCCGGTAAAGCTAGATAAACCTTTAGAAATAGGGCAGATATTTAAAGCGAAGTTGGTGGGGATAGAAGAGGGGTATATGAGGTGCGTTGTCATTCCCTCATGAGGTTTGCTTGCGTCGATCAAAAACGTCTTCGGTGTCATCCTGTGGACAAGCCACGGGATGACAGTGTTAACATAAAATAAAGAAAATCATGGAAAAAAATATAGAAACAATATTAAGGTTTGCTGAGGAAAAAATCTTATTAGTACAAAGCTTAAAAGATCTGCAAGAATATAAAGTAAAATTTTTAGGCAAAAACGGTATAGTGACCGGTGAGCTTAAAAAATTAGGTAGTTTAAATGAACAGGAACGTAAAGAATTTGGCTTAAAAATCAATAAATTAAAAGATAAAATACAGAATATAATAAAAGCAAAAGAAGAAATTTTAGAGGAGCAGGAACTAAATTTTAAACTTGCTGCCGATAAAATTGATTTAACAATCCCTGCAAGAAGATATAAACAAGGTTCTATTCATCCAATAACACAATGTAGTGAGGAGTTAATACAAGTATTTTCACAGTTTGGTTTTACTATAGAAAACGGACCGAATATCGAGAATGATTTTCATAATTTTACCGCTCTCAATTTTGAAGATGATCATCCCGCAAGGCAAATGCATGATACTTTTTATTTGAAAGGTCAGGAAAATAATAAGCCGCTGTTATTACGTACTCATACCTCAACAGTGCAGATTAGAGCTATGAAAAACGGCAAACCGCCTTTTAGGTTTATAGCACCGGGTAGGACTTATAGATCGGATTCGGATATGACGCATACGCCGATGTTCCACCAAATAGAAGGGCTTGTTATTGATAAAAATATCAATATGGGACATTTAAAATATGTTATCACGGAATTTATAAAAAGCTTTTTTGAAAATTCTAATATTGAACTACGTTTTAGACCCAGCTTTTTTCCATTTACCGAACCTTCTGCTGAAGTTGATATTCGGATGAATAAAAACGATAAATGGCTTGAGGTGCTAGGGTGCGGGATGGTTCATCCAAACGTACTTAAGAATGTTGGAATCGATAGCAGTGAGTATCAAGGCTTTGCTTTTGGGCTTGGAATAGAGCGTTTTGCGATGCTAAAATATAATATTAAAGATTTAAGACAATTTTTTGAAGGTGATATGCGTTGGCTTAGACATTATAACTTTACCTCATTTGATATACCGAATTTAGCAATGGGGTTAACAAAATGAAATTTACTTTATCATGGTTAAAACAATTTTTAGAGACATCGGCTTCGGTTATTGAAATTGCCGAGGCCCTAACAGCTATCGGCCTTGAAGTAGAAGAGGTGATAGATAAGGCAGGGGAGTTACAAAAATTTGAAGTAGCATATATAGCAAGTACTAAACCTCACCCCTCAGCTGATAAATTAAAGCTTTGTGATGTTGAGACTAAAAGCGGTATGCTACAAATAGTTTGTGGTGCGAGTAATGTAAGAGCAGGTATAAAAGTAGTACTTGCAAATATCGGAATAGAAATACCAAACGGTAAATTTAAGATTAAGGAATCTGTTATTAGAGGCGAAAAAAGCTGCGGTATGCTTTGCTCTGAAAAGGAATTACTGATAGCTTCAGAGTCTGAAGGGATTATAGAGCTACCTGAAGATGCTGCGGTTGGAGAGAATTTTACTAAATATTACGGTTTAGATGATCCGGTATTTATTATTAACGTTACTCCTAACCGAGGTGATGCACTTGGAGTTTACGGCATTGCAAGAGATTTAGCAGCTAAAGGAATAGGAATACTTAAAGAGCTAGAAATTTCGGAAATAAAGAGTACATTCATTTCTAAAATGAAGCTTAACGTGCAAGATAAAGAAGCCTGCCCGTTATTTACTTTTAGAGAAATAAGAAATTTAAAAAATAAACCAAGCCCTGATTGGTTACGGAAATTATTAAAAAATGTCGGGGTAAAAACTATTTCAAGCTTAGTGGATGTAACAAATTATATTTCCTATAGCTTCGGGCAGCCTATGCATGCTTACGATGCGGATAGGATAAAAGGAGAGATTACTGTAGCACGTCATTGTAATCGTCATCGCGAGGAAAAACAATTGTCATCCCGCGGCTTGACTGCGGGATCCAATGAAATTACTAGTGCTGTAAGTTGTTCTATGGATACCGTGGTCAAGCCACGGTATGACAAGGATGACGCAGTTACTTTCCGCGCCCTAAATGGTAAAGAATATTTACTTACTGAAAATGATTTAGCTATAAAAGATGAAAGCGGTATTCAAGGTCTGGCTGGTGTCATTGGCGGGGTTGATAGTAGTTGTACTGATAGTACGAATAATATAATACTCGAAGCTGCTTGTTTTAATGCTAAAATGGTTGCAACTAGCGGGCGAAGATTCCAAATTGATACGGATGCTAGATATCGTAATGAGCGTAATATCGATAGAAATTTTACAGAAAAGGCTTTGGACATAGCAACTAATCTTATTTTGTCAATATGCGGAAACGGTGAAGTGTCGGAAGTAGTGAAAGTCGGTGAAAAAGAGTCACAAAAAAAATCTTTAGATTTTTCAGCATGCTATTTAGAAAAAATTACAGGAATTAAATTAAATATCAAAGAGATAGAAGCTATGTTAAATAAACTAGGATTTATTACGGATGTTAAAGGTGAGATTATAAAGGTAATAGCTCCTTCTTGGCGTCACGATATAACTATTTTAGAAGATATAGCTGAAGAAATCGCTCGTATTTACGGCTATGATAAAATAGAGAGTATAAAATTACCCAAACTAGACCAAGATAATAATAAGCTAAGAGAGCATAAAAGAATATCTAGTTTTAAAAGGATATTAGCAAGCAAAGGCTATGATGAGGTAGTAACTAATTCTTTTATGAGTAGCGAAGATGCAAAGTTGTTTGCTGAATTAAAAGAAGAGTTATTTTTGCTTAATTCTATTAGCATAGGAGACAATTATATGCGTCCTACTATACTACCAAATTTGTTAAGTATAGTAAGTAAAAATCTAGCACGCTCTATAAAAGATATGGCTTTTTTTGAAGTTGGACCGAGTTTTGTAGATTTAAATACGGAAGCAACTTATTTGACGGCAATTATAAGCGGTTCATATAATAATAAAGATCCTCATTCGCTTGGACGGGGCTATGATGTTTTTGATCTTAAAGGCGATTTAGAGCTGGTAGTTGATTATGCAGGACTATCTATAGATAAATGTATAGCAACAAATGGGGCAGCATTGCCACAATATTATCATCCAACCAGAGCAGTAAATATAGGGCTTGGTAAAAATTTATTAGGTCATTTTGGGCAGATACACCCTAAAATCTTGAAATATTACGATATTAATCAGGAAATATTCGCATTCGAGCTAAATATTACGAATTTGCCGTTGATAAAAGCTAAATTCGGTAAAAGAGACGAATTTGCAGTATCGGATTTTCAAGCTAATTTTAGAGATTACGCATTTATTGTTGATCAAGATCATAGAGTCGGTGAAATAATATCATATATAAATAATTTTAATAAAAAGCTTGTCAAATCAGTTATATTATTTGATATTTATAGCGGTGATAAATTACCTGAAGGTAAAAAATCTATAGCGGTTAAAATAGAGCTACAAGCAGATGATCGGACGTTATCTGATACTGATTTAAATTCGTTCAGTAAAGATTTAATTGCTGCCATCTCGCAAAAATTTCAAGGAACATTAAGAGAATAGCAATATGTTAAAATTAATAGTTGAAACAAAAACGTTAGTTCAGTCCCTAGGGTTTGCAAGTTCTGTTGTTGAAAAACGTAATGTAATACCTGAGTATGCAAACATTAAATTATCGGCAAAAGACGGCAATCTGGAACTTAGTTCTACTAATATGGATTTGTACTTAAGTCAAAAAATAGCAGTACAGGTAGTAAGTGAAGGCGAACTTACCGTTTCTACGAAAACTCTAAATGATATAGTCCGAAAACTTCCGGATTCCGAGCTTACATTAACAGATCTCGGTACAACGGGACTTGAGATCAAAGGAAAAAATTGTAAATTTAATTTATTTACTTTGCCGGTTAGTTCTTTTCCTGCAATGGATAGTATTAATCCTGAGGCAAGTTTTAAAATTTCCTGCACGGATTTTGCTAAAATAATCGAATCGACAAAATTTTCGATTTCTTTAGATGAAACTCGTTATAATTTAAACGGTGTTTATTTACACATAAAAGACAAAGAGTTTTGTTCGGCAAGTACCGATGGGCATAGACTTTCGATTTCATGGGTAGCATTAGAAAAACAAATAAAGAATTTTGGAGTTATATTACCGCAAAAAAGTGCAGAGGAAATTTTAAAAATAGTTAAAGATCCTAAAAATATAAATGAAGATATAGAAATTTTATTAAGTAGCAATAAGATTAAGTTTATATGTAACGAAAATACTATTATGCTATCAAAGCTTATAGACGGTATTTTCCCTAATTATAGTGCTTTTATTCCGGAAAGCAGTAGCTCAAAATTAGTAATTAATCGAAAAATATTTGCAGATAGTATAGAAAGGATAGCGATAATAACCGTTGAAAAATTTAGAGCGGTAAAATTATCGTTATCTCGTGAAACCTTAGAGATTAGTGCCGTCGGTGAAGCAAGAGGTAACGCAAAAGAGGTTATTAATTCTTCACAAGATAAGGAAAGTTTTTATGAATATAATAGTGATGAGTCTTTAGCTATAGGCTTTAATCCGCAATATTTGGAAGATGTCTTAAAAGCAGTGAAATCGGATTTAGTAGAACTATATTTTTCAGATGTTTCAGCACCGGTACTTATTAAATTTCCTGAGAATCCTAAAGATATTTTTGTCGTCATGCCTGTTAAGGTGTAGTCTTGTTACATGGATCAGTTTTTCCGTCATTGCGAGAAGGCATTGTTGCGTGGATCAATTTCACCTGTGTCACCCCGTGGTCAAGCCACGGGGTGACACATTGGGTTTTTACCGGTCCACACAAGAATGACATATTAGTTATGTTCAAATAATTTTTGACTAATAGCCAAAGCTTCTCTATTATTTCCCTCAAGCACACTAATTAAATATTGGTTATGAAGAAAATTATCGGATTATTTTTTGTAATTATACTTAGTGCAATAAGTACTAGTATCTTAGCGGATGATTATCCAAAAACAGAACGAGAGCAGAAATGGGACGAAGTAGGTTCTATAGCAGGTGAAGAAGGATTAGTTTTTAGACCGGGCAGGGTAAAAAACGAATCTACTAAAGCTGTAGGAGGCTCGGTTAATAAATATCTTTGGCAAGCAGCATTAGAGACTATAAGTTTTGCTCCTCTTGCATCAGCTGACTCAAACGGCGGCGTGATTATTACGGAATGGTATAGCCCACGCTCTAATCCTAATTTTCGATTTAAAATAAATATATTTATTAAAGACGATGTAATAAGCCCTGATTCAATTGAAGTGAAAGTATTTGAAGAAATGCTTAAAAATAAACAATGGGTACTTAATGGAAACACCTCAAATCTTGCTATCACGCTTGAAGATAAAATTTTAAGAAAAGCTAGAGATATATATATTAATAGTGCGAGGTAATAACAGTATTTCCGTCATTGCGAGGAAATTGCATAGCAATTGACGAAGCAATCTCAGGATATTTGATGAGATTGCCGAGCAGTCTACGACTACTCGCAATGACGGTGCAGCATATAAATTATAAAAAAACATGAACCAAATAGAACAAAAATGGCAGCAAATTTGGCAAGAAGAAAAAGCTTTTGAAGTATCAAACGAGAGTAGCAAGCCAAAATATTACGTACTTGAAATGTTGCCTTATCCTTCCGGTAAAATCCATGTAGGTCATGTACGCAACTATTCTATAGGTGATGTTATTGCAAGGTTTATGACTATGCAAGGTTTTAACGTGCTTCATCCGATGGGCTGGGATGCTTTTGGGCTACCTGCCGAAAATGCCGCAATAAAAAATAATTCTCATCCGAAAGATTGGACTTATTCTAATATCGAGAATATGAAAAAGCAGCTAAAATCTATGGGTTTTTCTTATGATTGGTCTAGAGAGATAAATAGTTGTGATCCTGAGTATTATAAACATGAGCAGAAATTCTTTTTAGAGCTTTATGAACGAAATCTTGCTTATCAAAAAGAATCACTTGTTAATTGGGATCCGGTTGATAATACCGTTCTTGCGAATGAGCAAGTTGTAGACGGTCGTGGTTGGCGTTCAGGTGCAATTGTTGAGAAACGCTATTTAAAGCAATGGTTCTTAAAAATCACCGATTATGCTGAAGAATTATTAAACGAAATTCAGAATTTAAAAGAGTGGCCTGAAGCTGTTCGGTCTATGCAAGAGAAATGGATAGGTAAATCGATAGGTGCTAACTTTCATTTCAAAATTAAGGATAATGAAGATACTACTATAGAAGTATTCTCAACCAAACCTGAAACTATTTTCGGAGCTGGCTTTATAGGAATTGCCTTTAATCATCCGATAATAGAACGGTTAGTTTCCAAAACACCTGAGATACTAGCTTTTATAACTAAATGTTCACATATTACAGGAAGTAGCGAACTAGAAAAGGCTGAAAAAGAGGGAGTGTTTACCGGTCTTTATGTCATTCATCCTTTTGACTCTAATATAATATTGCCGGTTATTATTACGAATTTCGTGTTAATGGATTACGGCACTGGTGCTGTTTTCGGTTGTCCTGCTCATGACGAACGTGACCATGAATTAGCCGTTAAAATGAATTTACCTATTAAACAAGTAATAAAAGCAGATATTGATGTACAAAAGACCGCTTACACGGAAGATGGAATTTTGGTTAACTCAGATTTTCTAAACGGCTTAACTAGTAATGAAGCAAAACAAAAAATCATTGGGGAATTTGAGAAACTAGGTATAGGTAAACGCAGCGTAAATTATCGTCTAAAAGATTGGGGGATTTCTCGTCAACGCTTTTGGGGATGTCCTATTCCTATGATTCACTGCGAAGCTTGCGGCATAGTTCCCGTACCTTACAAAGACTTACCCGTTACGTTACCTGATGACGTAAATTTTGATGGTCACGGTAATCCGCTTGATCATCATCCTAGTTGGAAACATGTTAATTGTCCGAAATGCGATAAGCCGGCTGTTCGTGAAACCGATACTTTTGATACATTTTTTGAATCATCTTGGTATTTTACGAGATATTGCAATAGCAATACTACAGATATGACCGATAAAAAAGCTTGTGATTATTGGCTACCGGTCGATAAATATATAGGCGGCATAGAGCATGCGGTAATGCATTTATTATATGCAAGGTTTTTCACTAAGGTAATGAACGAACAGAATTACGTAAGCGTTCGTGAGCCTTTTAAAGGATTATTTACTCAAGGGATGGTGTTACATGCTACTTATAAAGACGAGCATAATAATTGGTTATATCCTGAAGAAGTAGTTAAAAAAGGTAATGAATTTTTTCATAAAGAAAGCAATAATAGAGTAGTGCAGGGACGCATTGAGAAGATGAGTAAATCTAAAAAGAACCTCATCGATCTTGAGACAATGCAAGAGCAATACGGGGCAGATGCGATTAGGTTTTTTGTGCTGTCCGATAGTCCGCCTGAGAAAGATCTAGAATGGTCGGCAAGCGGTATTGAAGGCTGCTCACGTTTTATTAATAGGCTTGAGCATATGTTTGAGGCGATAGATTCTTTAAAAGATGATATAACTGAAATTAGTAAAGAGTTAAATAGATTAGTACATTTTACAATAAAGCATGTCGCCGAAGATATAAAGCATTTTGCCCTAAACAGAGCAATAGCACGTATGCGTGAGCTTTCTAATGCTATATCTGCTGAAATATCCAAAGATAAAATTGATGTTAAAACCGTAAGGCATGGCTTTAATGTTTTAGTACAGCTACTAAATCCTTTTATCCCGCATATTACGGAAGAAATTTGGCAGAAGCTTGGCAATAAAGAGCGATTATATAATTCGTCTTTTCCTGCATTTGATGAATCAATGCTAGAGTTAGATACATATATTATGGCAGTGCAGGTTAACGGCAAACTCCGTGATACCTATGAGTTTAAAACTTCCTTAAGTGAAGATGAAATAAAGCAAATTACCGTCAGTCTGCCAAAGGTACAAAAGTTCTTAGAGGGAAAAGAACTGAAGAAGATTATCCTCGTTCCTCGTAAAATTGTGAATATTATTGTTTGAAGTGAAAGATTGTGGGGATTAAAAACTAGTCAGAATGTCATACCATGGTCCTTCCATGGTATCCAGCTAAAATACTAAATTTAGTACTTTAAGTTGTTTCTAGATACCGTGGTCAAGCTGCAGTATGACACCTAGCATACTTTTATTGCATTACCACCATACTAACCCAAAAAAAGTAGTATTACCTAAAACCACCTCCTCATGTTTATCTAATGAAGAGTCATAATGCTTCGTCTCATTTATAAAGTTACTGCAATTATTATGGTAAGTACATTTTGAAGCACCCTTATAACTCTGATAAGATGAAGTTTCATAATGCCCTAGATCTTCTCTAAGGTAATAGTAAATATTGTCTGTTATTGGCATTAATACTTTATCTATTATATAATTTATAATTGGCTGCCCACCAAAATGCGGCAAAAACACCGTCATCAATACTTAAAGTGTATTCTTCTGTTTCACAAGTTATAACCCTAGGATAACAGAGGTTTGCTATACTATCTAGACTTAGATTTAAATTTAAATCTTACTCTGAATCTAGCACATCTATTTTTTTCTATTAGTCATAAAGATCCCCTTTTTAGTTACTAATTAATTAAACTTTTTATATAACTTGCTTCTAAGGGTAAATTTGTATGTCAATCCGGTACTTGCATCCTCACGTACTTTTAGGTACAACTGTGGCAGGTAAGCACTTCCGTGTTTCCTTCAAATTCTTCCTTATTAGCTACATTATGCAATAAGTCTATTGTAGGCTAAGTAATTTAAAAAAATCAATTAGCCTCTTAAATAAAGTGCAGGATTTTATACCTGAAGTCAATTTATTATGTTAATAATTTAATATTTTTATTAACTTATCTTAATTTAAATTAATGCATAAAAATATCGATTTCATTCCAACCGAGTAAATCTAAATTAGTTCTTGTCGGTAAAAAACGGAAAATATCTTGGGCAAGTTCATATCTATTTTCTTTAAGTAGCATTTTTTGTAAAATATCTTTTAACTGATGCAAATAAAGCACATCTTTTGCTGCATATTCTTTTTGTTCTGAAGATAAATTGTCAGCACCCCAATAGGAAGATTGTTGTTGTTTTGAAATATTTATATTAAGCAATTCTCGGCACAAATCCTTAAGTCCATGACTATCGGTATAAGTTCTAACTAGTTTTGAAGATATTTTAGTACAAAAGATATTTTCTAAATCTATACTTAAATATTTTTTTATGGATGCTAGATCAAATCTAGCAAAATGAAATATCTTGCATCTAGTTTTATCTAGTAATAATGCTTTTAAATTAGGAGCTGTATAATCTTGATTTGTAAAATGAACAAGATGAGCTTCACCATTGCCGTTACTAAATTGTAGCAAACATAGTTTATCTCTATGTAGATTTAGCCCCATTGTCTCGGTGTCTATAGCTAGATCTCCTTCAAGTTCAAAATTATTAGGTAGGTCGTTTTGATAAATTTTTATAGTCATAAATGATTTTTAATTCCTTTTAATCAATAATGTTGTTGTGTGGTTCGTTTTCCCGTTATTGCGAGGAAAAGCTGCAAGTTTTGACGAAGCAATCTCGGGAGTTTGTTATTATTTCATGAGATTGCCACGCAGCCTACGGCTGCTCGCAATGACGATACCTACCTTTGACTAGGTGTGTCTTTTATTGTAAACACCTGCTCATTTGGAGCAGCTACTCCTAAAACTTTCTTTGCTTGTTCTTCTAACATATCTTTATTTAGCGATTCCGTTCGGAGTAATTTGACGTTATGTTCAAGTTCTACTCTTTCTGCTCGTAAGCCTTTTAGTTCATCATAAGCTTTTTCAAGCTGCCTATTTACTTTTAAATATGCAATAATCCCTTTGTTACCATATATGCAATGAAAAACAAAATATCCAAGCAGTAAAGCTAAAAAGATATTTAAAATTATTTTTTTAGAATGATTATTTAAATGTATTATCATAAATATATATTCATAAGAAATAATACCGGAGCAGTTAAAATAATACTATCAAATCTGTCTAGTACTCCTCCATGACCGGGTATTATATGACCGCTATCTTTAATATTAAATTTTCGCTTAAAATATGAAATAAATAAATCACTTAATTGAGCTATTAATGCTAATATACAACTAATTATAAACAAATAAATTTTATTTGAAAAATAGTAATTTTCAATATGAAAGTTTGGTATAAAACTAACTAATACCGCAACTAAACCTGCTGATAATACTCCCGTAACTAAACCGCTCCAAGTTTTTTTAGGACTGATTTTTGGAGCAAGTTTTGCTCCTTTAAAAGTTTTGCCGCCAATCATAGCGAAAGTATCTACCGACCAAATTATGCAAAAATAAAGCATAATAAGCCATCTATTGGTATCTTCCATACTTAAAAATATTAATAGGCTTATAGGAATCGGAATAATAATTAGCCCGATTAATAGATAAGGAATAGAAGAATAGGTCATATTATACCATTCACTTAACATTCCCATACCTACTATTATCATTAGAATATAGAATAAAGGCTTAAACCATAATATAGCTATAACAAATAACGGAACTAAAACTATACCGGACAGGATTCTTAAATATATATTTTGTTTATCTTTTGCCAAATGTTCTTTTCCTTTTTGAGTAATCATTTATAGCTTCTAGTATATCATCTTTATTAAAATCAGGCCAATATTTGGGTGAGAAATATAATTCAGCATAAGCTGCTTGCCAAAGCAAGAAATTACTGATGCGATAAACCTCGCCCGGTCTTATTAATAAATCTACATCCGGCATTTCAGGATCATATAAAGCGTGTTGTATATCGCTTTCACTTACTTCTTTTTTACCGCTTGCAATAATTTTTGTGTAGGCATCAACTATTTCTTGGCGACTTCCATAACTAAAAGCTATACAAAGCGTTATTTTATTATTATTTTTTGTTAATTCTATAGCATTATTTATTTGTTTTTGCAATGAGCTACTTAATAAATTAAGCCTACCTATTACTTTTATTTTAACGCCGTTTTTATGTAAGCTGTTTAATTCATTTTTTAAATAGATACTTAATAATTTTATTAAGAAATCTACTTCCGTGCCTGAACGTTGCCAATTTTCGGAAGAGAAAGTATATAAAGTTACGTACGGCACGCCAAGATTAATAAACTCAGGGAGTAATTCATGAATTTTATCGGCTCCTGCTTTATGCCCTTCAGATTTTGTTAAGTTATGCCGATCTGCCCAACGAGCATTACCATCCATTATTATTGCTAAATGTTTTATGTTAGTCATTATTTTATATTTTAGATGTTGCTGCATGGATCGAAAAACGTACTCGATGTAATACCGTGGCTTGTCCACGGTATCCAGAATAACAACTTAATAATGTTATTTTTTTGTTTATTTTCCTGGATCCCGTGAATAAATCACGGGATGACAGAGAAAACAAAAGCTATATTTTAGGTATTTCGATTCTTACCGATAGTCCGCCTAAATCCTTGCTATCTTCTAAATAAATAGAGCCTTTGTGATCGTTTATTATTTCTTTAGTAATAGCAAGCCCAAGTCCTACGTTACTTGCATTATCAAGCTGTCTTGCTTTATCTGATCTATAAAACGGTTTAAATACAAGGTGTTTTTCCGTATCATCTATACCGGGACCGTTATCCTCAATAATTATAGCTACGGTAGATGAATTATCTTTTGAAGATATCTTAATTTTAGTGCCATATTTTATAGCGTTACCGATTAAATTGGACAAGGCTCTTTCAAAAGAATTCGGCTTAATTCGTACTTCTAGTTTATCTAAATTAGTAGATTTTATAAATTCAATATCTACATGTGACCATTTGTTTAAAAGATGTTCCATCCAAGGTAATAATAAAATTTCTTCAAATTCTTCTGTACTTTCACCTTTAGCAAAATCTAAATAAGAATTTATCATTTGCTGCATAGTTAATATATCTTGTTTTAACCCTTTGATTTCTTCGCTTTCTTCCATCAATTCAAGTTGTAGCTTCATTCTTGTTAAAGGAGTTCTAAGATCATGCGAAATCATAGCAAGCATAGTGGTTCTTTTAGTAATTTGTTTTTCTATACGGGCTTTCATTTTTAAAAAAGCAAGCCCTGCTTTTCTTATTTCTAAGGCTCCTGAAGGTTTGAAATTTTTGCCTTTTAAAACACCTTGACCAAATTTATCCATGCTATCCGCAAGAGTGAGTATTGATTTAATTTGATTTTTGGAGAAAATAATAGAAACAGAAAGTAATATAACTGTTAAAGATATAATCCATAAAACAAATATATATACTGTAGGATTAAGTAGTAACTTTGCAGGAAAAGTAATATATAATATTCCATCTTTTAATTCTAAAAATACTTCAATTTTATTTTCTTTATTTAGTTTAACTATATTTTTTTCATGGATTTTTGTAGCTAAAATATTTTTAAATATAGTTAGAGGCTCACTTAATTTAGGTTGTTTTATAGATAACTTTTTACTAAGCTGAAATTGATAAGATAAATTAAGATAATTTTCCGATAAATGGGTTATCTCTCTTGAATTATTTCTATGTTCTTTAATCAGTGATTCTATTTCATTGATAATAATAGTACTAGTATAATATGAAACATTATACCAATGACGATCGTAAAACAAAAATATAGCAACGATTTGTCCTATTAAAATCGGAATGATTATAATAAACATAAACCGTACAAATAATGTTCTCGGTAAAGCATATTTCAAAGAACTTGATACAAGCGAATTTTTCAAGACTCGCCTATGTTCACGTATTTTTATACGCTGTGCAGGCTCGCTTTTAAATTCATCTTGTCTGAAGCTCTTTGAAATATACTGTAATAATTTAGATATAAAGTGCATAGCCCTCATTACGCACGGTTTTTAAATATTTCGGTTCTTTTGGGTTGTCTTCTATTTTGTTTCTTATTCTTGTAATTTGTACGTCGATAGAACGCATACTAAGCCCTCCCATTATTTTTGAAAGTTCAAAACGACTAGTAGATTTACCGGAATTTTTTATTAATATCTCAAGTAATTTTTGTTCAGTAGAGCTAAGAGATACAATTTGATTATTCTTGGTAAATTCTTTTGTATCGGAATTATAAAAATTATTGCCGAATTTAATTATATTCGTTTCTTTTTTAAAGTTATTATAATTATTGATTAAGTTATTTATCCGAAGTAATAATTCTCTCGGTTCAAAAGGTTTAGTTATATAATCAGAGGCACCGGCTTCAAGTCCTTTAACACGGTCATCGGCTTCCGATAAAGCAGTAAGCATAACTATAGGAATATTATTACCGGCATCCCTTATAGTAGTAGCAAAATCAAGCCCTGTTATTTCAGGTAACATAACATCTAAAATAATTAAATCATAATTAGAAGTTTTTAATAGATTTTTAGCTTCTATGACTGAGCTTGCCGTTGATACTAAAAACTCGTTATTATTTAAAAACTGCTTTAAAAGTGCTAATATTCTGCTATCATCATCAACGATTAAAATATGTGCTTTGTATGTATGCATGTATACTCGTTTAATTTGAAAAATTGGTATTAGCTTTTCTATCATATACCAGCTTGCAATGACTATTGACAATACTTTAATATAAATATAGGTTAATGACAATGATAAAACTAGAGCAAATTTTTTGGCATATTTGGATTAACGGTGATTTAGTTCCTTATCAATTTGCAAGGATTCATGTTTTAACTCATAGCCTGCATTATTCAGGATCGGTATTTGAGGGTGAGAGAGCTTATAACGGCAAAGTTTTTAAACTAAAAGAACATACGGAAAGATTAATAAAATCAGCAGAAGCATTAGGTTTGAAAGTACCGTATAATGTTGATGAGATTATGAAAGCTCATGAACTTGTAATAAAACAAAATAATATTAAGGATGCATACATAAGACCGCTTATTTGGAGTGGAGACGAGTCGCTAAATATCACTAATCAGTATTTATCTACTAATCTTTTGATTGCCGGTATTCCATCTATGCCGAGGTCTTTTGAGAAAGGTATAAATTTGCATGTAAGCCACTGGCGTAAAGCAATGCCTGATAGCACGCCGGTACAATCTAAATCCGCCGCTCAATATAATATGGCAATAACGAGTAAAAAAGAAGCTAAAGCTCTTGGCTATGATGATGCATTATTACTTGATTATGAAGGGTATATCGCTGAATGCACTACAACAAATATTTTCTTTGTTAAAGATAAAACATTATATACTCCAATTGCTGATAGGTTTTTAAACGGTATAACAAGACAGACTATTATTGAAATTGCAAAAGATTTAGGTCTAGAAGTAAAAGAAGAGCGTTTAAAATTAGAGCAAATAGAGGATTTTACCGGATGCTTTGTTACAGGCACGGCAATCGAGGTACAAAATATTGATTCTATAGATTTAGGCAATAAAAAGATTACTTTCGATGATCATCAAATTGCAGATCGTTTGAAAGAAGAGTATGGGCGTGTTGTTAGGGAGTAGAAGAAACGTCATTGTGGGAGGTATTGCCCGTGCGTGGACCGAGTCGTCATTGCGAGCAGTCGTAGACTGCGTGGCAATCTCATCAAATAATAACAAACTCCTGAGATTGCTTCGTTGAATTACTACGTAATTCTTCTCGCAATGACGATTTAATAAGCTAAACAATTAAAATCAAAAAATCATGCATAACATATTTAAAGGTTTAATTACTGCACTTATAACACCTTTTAAAGATAATAAGTTAGACTTATATGCTTTAGAGAGAATTTTAAAATATCAAATAAAGCATGAAGTCGATGCAGTATTAATTGCAGGCTCAACCGGAGAAGGTAGTAGTTTAAGCTTTGAAGAATATAAATTATTACTGCAAACTAGCGTAGAAATCGTTAATAAGCGTATTTCTATAATAAGCGGGTGTTCATCAAATAATACTGCTTATGCACGAGAACTTGCAGCGGAATCTACAAAAATCGGTGTAGATGGTTTTATGGCTAGTCCGCCATCTTATGTAAAACCTACCCAACACGGGATTTATAAGCATTTTGAAGCATTGCATGAAGCGTGTAATCTACCTATTATGTTATATTCAGCTCCAACTAGAAGCGGAGTAGATTTTTCTGATGAGACAATATTGAGACTTAGCAAGCTACTGCGTATTTTAGCATTAAAAGATTGTGGCGTAGATTTAGAACGTCTATTGCGGATTAGAGCAATAGTTAAAGAGGATTTCAACATTTTAACCGGTAATGATGAAGTAGTCTTAGCTTTTAACGCTCAAGGTGGGGTAGGGTGGACTTCCGTAGCTTCTAATATTGCTCCCAATATGTGTAAAGAGCTATTAGAGAAGTGGTATAAGAATGATACTAAAGGAGCATTAGGAATCCATCAGAAATTACTGCCTTTATATAAAGCATTATTTGTAGAATCTAATCCGATTCCAATAAAATATGCTGCACATTATTTAGGTTTATGTGAAAATGAAATTAGACTCCCATTAACTGAAGCAAGTGATAGTGCTAAAAAACAAATTGAAAACATCATAACATCACTATCCATAAAAATATGACCGAATATAAGAAAGTTATTGCACAAAATAAGAAAGCCCTTTTTAATTATTTTATTGAAGAAAGATTAGAAGCAGGTATTGTATTAAAGGGTAGTGAAGTACAGTCTCTGCGTCAAGGCAAAGCTTCTATAGAAGAAAGCCATGCGGCAGATACCGGACATGAGGTATTTTTGTATAACTGCCATATTGCAGAATATGAAAAAGCGAATAGATTTAATCATTCTACTCGTAGACCGCGTAAATTATTGTTGCATACTAAAGAGATAAAGAAAATTATCGGTAGAATTAGAATAAAAGGCTATACGCTAGTAGCTCTTTCTATGTATTTTAATAAAAAAAATAAAGTGAAAGTTGAACTTGGTATTGCTAAAGGTAAGAAATTACATGATAAAAGAGAGTCAATTAAAGAAAAAGACTGGAAAAGAGATCAGAGCAGATTAATAAGACAGAAGTAATGGATTTTGTTGTGTGGGCTCGACGTATTCGGTGTCATCCCGTGGCTTGACCACGGTATCCAGAAAAATAAACTTTAATATCAATAATTTTAATATTTTAAGCTGGATAGCAGTATGACAACGGAAAAACCTATCCATGATCCATGCAGCAAATAACCGAACTAGATGACATTGAACCAGCTTTCTTGAAATGAAGTAAAAACAATTTAGAATTTTTAAAAAGGTATTTATGCAGCATATTATATGTAAAATATTGGTTATATTTGTAGTTGTGATAGGAGTTTTATTTGTTTTCAAAACAATGAAAACTTATTCTACAAATCCGGTTTCCGTTGAGGTTAAACAAAGCGAGGATGCAAGGAAATGTGAAGAGGAAAGAGTCCAAGAAATAATCAAAGATTATTTGCTTAAAACTCCGGAAATAATAATAGAATCAATAGAAGGGTTGCAAAAACGTAAAGTACAGGAAAATGAGACTAAAGTTAATAACTATCTAAAAGATAATAAGTTAGGTATTGAGGATAGCACAAGCTTTCCTGTTATAGGAAATAAAGACGATGATGTAACAATAATTGCTTTTTATGATTATAATTGTTCTTATTGTAAAAAAGGTGATGTTTCTATAAATGAATTATTGCAAAATGATCCAAAAGTTAAAGTTATATTACGACCGCTTCCTATCCTTGGAGATGCTTCCGAATATCTTGCAAGAATAGTTTTAGCCGTTTATAAGGTCAATCCAAGTAAATTTAAAGCTGTTCATGATGAATTAATAAAAATAAGAGATGTTTCTAAGGAATCTATAAAAGAATTATTAACCGAGAATGGCTTAAATGCTACGGAAATTGAAGAAATTGCCGATAGCAATGAGATTAAAGATTTAATTACTCAAAATATGAAAATAGCTAGAAGCCTTAGAATCCAAGGAGTACCTGCGTATATAATTGATTCAAAATTAATACCTGGGTTAATAGATTTTCCACAATTACTAAATATAGTTAAAGAAATTAGGGATAATAAGAGTTCTTAAGAATTGTTGCGTAGATCGGTTTTTCTGTCATTGCGAGGAAAAACTGTAAGTTTTAACGAGGCAATCCAGTAAAAAATTCTGTAAATCAGAATTTTTATTATTTTTTCTAGATTGCCACGCTCCTTGCGATGAGCGAAGCGACGTGGCAACCTTGTCAAGCATCCTGAGATTGCTTCGTCAATTACTTACGTACTTTCCTCGCAATGACGAATTTAGCCTTTATTCAGTAAATCCAGCATAGTTTTACCGATATCGGCAGGGGATCTAGTAATAGTTACGCCGGCACTTTGTAGAGCTTCAAGCTTATCTTCGGCACTTCCTTTTCCTCCGGCAATAATAGCTCCGGCATGTCCCATTCTTTTACCTGGAGGTGCTGTAATACCTGCAATAAAGCTAACAATAGGCTTCTTAATTTTTGATTGTTTGATAAACTCAGCTGCATCTTCTTCCGCATTACCGCCAATTTCACCAATCATAATAATTGCTTTTGTCTCATCATCTTTCAAAAACATTTCAATACAATCAACAAAATTAGTATCGTTAACAGGATCGCCGCCTATACCGACACACGTAGATTGTCCAAGTCCTACTGCTGTTGTCTGTGCTACTGCTTCATAAGTTAGAGTACCTGATCTTGAAACAATACCTATCGTTCCTCTTTTATGAATATGCCCAGGCATAATACCGATTTTACATTCACCCGGTGTGATAACCCCAGGGCAGTTAGGACCGATTAATCTAGTTTTAGAGCCGACTAAAACACGTTTTACTTTTACCATATCAAGTACCGGGATTCCTTCCGTTATACATACTACTACTTCAATTTCGGCATCGATTGCTTCTAATATCGAATCAGCGGCAAAGCCGGGCGGAACATATATAACGCTCGCATTTGCACCGGTTTTTGCTTTTGCTTCATGTACGGTATTATATACAGGTAAATCAAGGTGAGTATGACCGCCTTTGCCAGGTGTAACACCGCCAACCATGTTAGTGCCATAAGCTATCGCTTGTTCAGAGTGAAAAGTTCCTTGTGAACCAGTAAAACCCTGACAGATAACTTTTGTTTTTTTATTTATTAATATTGCCATTTTTAATACGCTATTTTAAAAATTTGTTGTATTTAATACTGTTTGTATTTCAAGAATTGAATTTTATAGCGTACATATAGTACGTGAGGCATCACGAGTCCTTGATAAAATGAAAGAGCAATTCTTGAAATATAAGCAGTATTACCTTATCGCTTCAACTATCTTGCTTGCAGCATCTGCTAAATCATGTGCCGGTATTATTTCTAAACCGGAATTTGATAAAATTTCTTTGCCTTTTTCAACGTTTGTACCGGCTAAACGAACCACTAACGGTACTTTTATGCCTATTTCTTTTGCAGCTGCAATAATTCCTTCAGCTATAATATCACAACGCATGATACCGCCGAAAATATTAACTAAAATCCCTTGTACTTCTTTATCGGATAGAATTATTTTTAAAGCTTCTTTTACACACTCACGATCGGCCCCGCCACCGACATCCAAGAAATTAGCAGGCGAAGCACCGTAAAGTTTAATAATATCCATAGTAGCCATGGCAAGACCGGCCCCGTTAACCATACAGCCGATATTACCGTCCATTTTTACATAGCTAAGTCCTGCATTTGCCGCTCTAGTTTCTAAAGGATCTTCCTCATCGTGATCACGCATTGCCGTAATATTCGGATGCTTAAATAAGCCATTATCGTCAAAAGTAATTTTTGCATCTAAAGCTAATAAGTTCCCGTCGCTATTTACAATTAACGGGTTGATTTCAATTTGTGCTGCATCGGTTTCAATAAAAGCATTATAGACTGATTTTACTATTTCTTTCATCTGTTTGACTTGGTTATCCTTAAAGCCTAACTCATAAGCTATGCCTCGCATATGAAAATCTTGTAAACCGGTTGCAGGATCAACGGAAAATTTAATAATTTTTTCCGGAGTTTTTTCTGCTACTTCTTCAATATCAACTCCTCCTTCAGTAGAAGCTATGAAAGTAATACAGCTAGCCGATCTATCAAATACTATACTGCAATAATATTCTTTTAAAATATCACAACCTGATTCGATATAAAGACGGTTTACTTTTTGTCCTTGAGGCCCTGTTTGATGCGTTACTAAATTAATACCAAACATGTCATGAGCAACTTTTTTGGCTTCTTCTTTACTCTTAACAACCTTAACACCGCCTGCTTTACCTCTACCGCCGGCATGTATTTGTGCTTTAACCACATATACTTCCGTATTTAATTTATCTATGGTTTCATTAATCCTTTCGGTTTTCGTAACAACTAGCCCGGTGGAAGTAGGTACGCCGTATTTTCTTAAAATCTCTTTTGCTTGATATTCATGAATATTCATTTTAAATAATTTATTTAAATAATAAAAGCACAGTATAATAACTAATCTTTAAGCTGTAAAGAAGAGAGTTCTTTGTTATTTAATGTCATACTGTGACTTGACCACGGTATCTTGTATCACAGGCTGTATCCTGAGACTCAAAGCCACGGGGTGACATTGTGCTACTCATTCAACATCCTCTTAAGTACGTTATCTTTCCTAATAAAGTGATGATATAACGCAGCTAGTATATACAAAATAATTAAAGTAGTAAATAACAAAGCAGCCTTTTTATGGATTTTTTTAAAGATTTTGGCAAATTGTAAATCTTGAGCAAAAGAATTTATAGTAAACAAACCAAAAAATCAATATGATGGTTTGATAAAATAGTCATTAGAAAGACGCTTATCGGCATTAATAACATTAAAAGATATAGCAATTTATATTAATATTAGCGGTTTTTTTCTGCCAATTCGGCATGTCTTCCGGTAGCAAAACTTAGCATTATAGAATTTCCATAAAAGCCTTATTATTACTAAAGATAAAACAACTATGCCGGTTGCTTCATGTATCCCGTATAGTTGCCATTTTAAAGGAGGCTCTACGAAATTATCCATTGAGAAACCGACAACGAGCATTACTATAACTATAATACTCATGACCCAGTGAAAAAGTTTTGCAATTAAGCCGTAAGAATTTTCAGTGTTTGTAAGTAGCATGATACCCCCAAAATTGGTTGCATTGTCATCCCATGGCTTGACCACGGTATCTAGAAAACAACTTGTGAATTTTACTGGATCCCGTGGTCAAGCCACGGGATAACACCGAACGCGTTTTTTGATTCATGTACAACGATCCCCGCTCGCAATGACGTAGTATATCAATTCCCAACCACCTTATCTATAATCTTTTCTGCCTCTTCGCCGGTAATTTTTTCTTTATCATTCAGGATGAGATTAGCATTCTTTAAGTCATCTCCTATATGCTCTGCTCTTCCTTTTAAAATCTTGGCTAAAAATTGTTCGGCAAGAGCGTAATATGAGATTTTGTTACCTGGTTTTGCAAAGCCGTGTCCTTCATCTTTGTAAAGTGCATAAACTACCGGTATATGCTTTGCTTTCATGCTATTTACAATTTGATCGGATTCTGTTTGTTTTACACGAGGATCGTTAGCTCCTTGAGCAATAAAAAGTGGTTTTTTAATATTATCAACAAATGTTAAAGGAGAGCGTTCGTTTAAAAATTCTATATCTTTTTCGTTGTCCCAAGGTCCAATTCTTTTTTTTAATTCATTTAAAGCCGGTTCCCAATAAGGCGGCACACTTTTAATTAAGGTTAATAAATTTGAAGGTCCTACCATATCAACACCGCAAGCAAATACGTCCGGCGTCATAGTAAGACCGACTAAAGTTGCATAACCACCGTAACTACCGCCCATAATACAAATTTTATCAGGGTCAGTGATATTATTCTTAACTGCCCAGTTGACTCCATCAAGTAAATCATAATGCATCTTTCTTCCCCATTCGAGGTTACTAGCATTAACAAAATCCTTACCAAAGCCTGTAGAACCACGGTAATTAACAGTTAAAACTGCGTAGCCACGGTTTGCAAGCCATTGATGCTCAGGATCATATCCCCAACTATCACGTACCCACGGACCACCATGAACATTTAAGATTAGAGGTACTTTTCTATCGGGTATATTATTTTCATCAAGCTTTACATCATTTGGGAAAGTTATATAGCTAACTAAATTAAGTCCATCACGTGACTTGATAATTACCGGAATCATCTTAGCAAGATTATATTGCTCAAGTTCTTTACGGTTAGTAAATAAAAATTCGGCTTTTTTATTTGCCCTATCATATTTATAATATTTCACCGGTGCATTATCACTATCATAAGCTACAATCCAAGTTTTATCATCTAGTGTTCTGCTATTAATAATTAAATCCCCACGATCAAGAGCTTGCAAATATTTAACATCATCTTCAATGTCTGTATCTAATATTTTGTATGATACTCTATCATAATCTATAGATACCGCTTGAGGAGTTTGTTTGGTAGGATGCACGGTAAATAAGCCTATATCGGCTTTTGCATCTTCGGCTAATATTTCTTCTTTACCGTTTATAAGTGTTATAGCTTTAAGTGCAGAAGTATTGCGATTGCGTCCATCAACTATATAAAGAATTTCATCACTAGCATCAAAGCCTAAAATAGAAGTATTCGCTGAATCTTCCATTGATATTTTAGTAAATAATTCCCACTTATCATTTTTTAGTTCGTAGTATTCCGTACCTCCGTCTTTATCAGGTGCAGCAGCGTATCTTATTTGTAAATTATTATCTATGATAAAACCTGTAAATTTCTCATTTTTTAATACTAGCTCTTTTTCTAAAGTATCTAGATTTAATTTATAAACATCAAAATATTTAGGATCACGCTCATTTAAATCTATTAATATTTCATTAGAGCTTTTATAACTTATCGCAACTATACCAGCTCTAACATCACGCTCAGGAGTGAGTAACTTTGTTTCTTTAGTCTCTAGGTTATAGCTATAAAGCCTAAAATTTTCATCACCCTTATGATCTTGAGAATATATAATATTCTTATTATTATAAGCTATCATATAGTCTCTTATTCCCCGATCTTTATCATGAGTTATAGATTCTGCTTTACTAATATCGTCTGATGGTGCTAGCCAAATATTCAAGACGCCGTCTTTGGGTGCAACATATAGAATATATTTGCCGTCGTGGGTTAGAGAAACCCTTGCTTTATCAGGGTTACCGAATAAAACTTTTCTTGGGATTATTTGATTGTTATTCACTATCGTTTGCTTTTGAAACATAAAAATACCGACACTTATTATTAATATAGTAGCTATAATATAGAAAATTTTGCTCATTACTAATGGTTTGTTATGTTATTTATAAGTGTCATGCCGTGAATCTAGAGTTGTCATTGCGAGCAGACATTGTTGCGTGTATCAATTCCACCGCTGTCATCCTGCGACTTGATCGTGGGATCCAGTTTAAAATACTAAATATTTTTTATTGTTTTTTGGATACCGTGGTCAAGCCACGGTATGACACTGAATGCGTTTTTCGATCCAAGCAACAATGCCTTGCGAGCAGCCGTAGGCTGCGTGGCAATCTCGTCAAATATCCTGAGATTACTTCGTAATTTCCTCACAATGACGACTTGGTGTTCACGCAAGTAGCATCTCCTCGTAATGACCTAGAATTTTATTTACACTCTCTCAATATTGCTTAAAAACCAATCAACTTCTTTGGCATTAGCATTACGTGTAAATGTCCATTCTTCTTTTAAATCTTCGATTTTGTCAACTACATTTTTACCTTGAAATAGTAATTTAATAAATATGTTATTACCGAACATGTAAATTTCTGAATATTTTGCACTTAAAGCCGATGAGTCAAAAAAATTACCGTAAGACGGCGTTATTTTTTCAAATTCTTCCAAGTATCTTTTATCTATCAGCTCAGATAATTCTTGAGTGTCTTTTTTATAAGCAGCTTCTATAATCATTTGAAAAGCAGTTTTAGCATTATTTACAAATTTAACCGGATCAAAGGAATAAAGGCGTTTATGGACTTGTTCCATTCCATCTACGACCGTAGTTATATTGTGTTCCACTATTATATTTTTAAAGGCTTTAATATCTTGGGCTGTTGGAATATTTTTTTCTTCTTTATTAGATTTAACTGTACTGTAAGTTATGTCCTTAATAACCGGTTCGCCAAAATAAGATTTTTGCTTTGTCTGTTCCTCTTCTGAAGTAGAACCGAGAGTCGTAATTAATTTGTTAATAATAAAAAAGGCAATAACGGCAAAAATTAATAACTCTATTATTTGAGGAGACATTTTCTATTTATTTTTATTAAAAGATTATTCTTATATATTAATATAAAAAAATAATCTTTTAAAGTTATTTAATAAAAATAAGGATTTATTTTTATTTTAGTTATACTTAAAGTTTAAAAAATATTAAAAAATAGCTAAAATATCTTGATTATTTCAATTATTATGATATTATCATTTTGTAAATGATGTTTAAACTCTATCATTGCAAAACATTTATAGCCTTTAGTCCATTTATGCTAGGGGGTTGTTGTACTAAAGCTTAATTTTTAAGCGTTTTTAGTATAACGGATATTGTTTTCAATGATTGAGTTTATCCCCTAGCACCTATATATTTTTTAGTAACTCTTCCACTTTTATAGCATTATCAAATCCGTGATCGTAATGAAATCTTATATCAGGCGAGAATTTCATATTTATTTTATTAGTAATAAAATTTCTGATAGCATTTTTAGAATTATTTAATGCATCCATAATTTCATCTATTGTTAGTTTAGTATTAAAAGGCAAGAAATAACAATTAGCTATTTTTAGGTCGGCAGTAACTATAACTTTCGTAATAGTAAGAGGACAATCAAAAAGTCTGCTATCCAGCATTTTACCACGCCTTAGAATTTCGATTAATGCTTCATTTATAATGCTTGCTAATTTTTGTTGTCTATGAGAATTAGTTTTGGTTAATTTTTTCATGAGTTAAAATATATACAATTCTAGAGCATAATAGCATGCTTTTGCCAAACAACCAATACCTAAAAATTTTAGAAATTTTGTTTTAAAAAAACCGGAAAATAAGGAAATAAAGCATCCCCAAAAAGGAAAGGCCATTAAGAAAATTATAAATATCTCATATTTATAATATAATTTTGTTAAATTTTTATGTCTTAAGATATTTTGTTCATTTTTGGAAGCATAAAAGATATTTAAAACTATTCTTCCAAAAATATAATTGACTGCATTACCGCTAAGAGAAGCACAAATAGCTACTAGCAGCATTATTAAACTATTATAGCCCCTAAACATTTTCATAGAGTGAAATATTAATTCATTCTGAAAACCGATAACAAGATTTGAGACAAAACTATCAACAAATAATAAACTATATGCTTCAAATTGATTCATAAATGTAATATATTGAATTTTAATTAGGGGCATTAATCGTCATTGCGAGCGACTATAAGGAGCGTGGCAATCTCATGAAGTAATATAAAATCCCTGAGGTTGCTTCGTCAATTGCTATGCAATTTCCTCGCAATGACGATTTCGGCAACCCTTACTATCTAACACCAAAATAAAGTAACCGGCAATGAAAAAGCAAATTATTTATCCTGATTTTATAGCACGAATTTTTTCTACGGCACTTGATTTATCATTATTTGCCTTTATAGCAATCCCAATATCACAATTTTGTTCTTTTAATTTATTATGGTTGTTCTTTAATGATTATTTCCTTAGCAATAACATTAATCTTCATAATCCCAATGAAATGTTTAACTCTGTTATGAGTCAGGAATTTTATGAATATCTTAAAGCAGGAAATTTTAATAAATATATTTTGTTTAATATTTCAATTTTTGCTACTAATATATTAGTAATAGGCTCATATTTCATAACACTTTGGTATTATAAAGGTGCAACGCTTAGTAAAATGTTTTTACGTATGAAAATCGTAGATGCCGTAACATTAAATCGTCCGACTTTAAAGCAGTTAATTAAAAGATTTTTAGGATATATGACTTTTCCTATAGGTATTTTTTTCATACTTTTTTCTTCTAAAAAACAAGCATTACATGATAAAATAGCCGGAACCGTCGTTATTAAGTCTTAAATATACTTCTAAGTAATAGACGAAGTTTAATTTGGAAAAGAGCAAGGAGTTTATAAGGCGAGGAGCGGAGCGTATACTTAATACGTGGCTACCTGCGAACTTATTAGACGACGTAGCCAATTTTTCAAATTAAACGAGTATATTTATGAATGAAACAAATGATAATGATATAGATCAGCTAATTTACCTTTTTTCAAAATTACCCGGTCTTGGTAGTAGGTCGGCAAGACGTATAGTATTATACTTACTACAAGATAAAGATATAAGGTTAAAAAGCCTGATTAATAATCTTGTAGAGATAGATAAGAAAATAGTAAAATGCAAGATTTGCGGTAATATGGATACGGAAAATATTTGCCGTATTTGTTCTTCTGAATATAGAGATAAATCAATTATTGCTATTGTCGAAACTGTGGCTGAATTATGGGCAATAGAGCGTAGCGGTAATTTTAAAGGTTTATATCATGTACTCGGTCATAATTTATCGGCAGCTAGTAGACAAAACCCTAGCATACTTCGGTTACCTGAACTACTTAAAAGATGTTTTGCAGAAAATATTAAAGAAGTTATTATTGCTACTAATTCTACTTTAGAAGGTCAGACTACTGCTTATTTTATTACAGAATATTTAAAAGAGCATCCTGCTAAAATTTCTCGCCTTGCTAGTGGTATACCTATCGGAGGTGAACTTGATTATTTAGACGAAGGTACTTTATCTGCCGCTATTAACCTACGCCAACCTTTTGAGTAAAATATTAATAAAAATTGACAATTTTATTAAAAAATGTTTAATCTGAAGCTTCTATATCACAAAAGAGGTTTTATGCAGAATTTTAAAATTAATTCAAAATCGGTTGCTAATATGGTAGCACAGATTAGAGTAAAACAATTAGCTATTAGAGATTCACAAAATAAAATTCAAAAAATTATAGTTGAAGAAAGAGGAAAGAAGTTTAATAAAAGCAACGAAGAGTTAGTGCAAGAAATAGAGGACAAAATACAGCAATATTTAGAAACTAGTAAAGCAATAAATAATTACTTAAAAGATCAAAGTATAGATGATGTAGAATTAAAATACAATAAAACTGATATACAGCTCAAAATGGTTTATGAATATGTGAAACAACAAAAAGGTAATTTAATAGACCAAATAATAAAAAAGAAATTTTATCATGGTCTATCAAATGACATATCTCCTAATGAATTACCTGTTTTACAATCGGATAGTAGGATCTCGTATTGGGGTAATGAAAATTCTTCTGTTAGTTCAGTATTATTAAAGAGTATTGCTAAAATACTTAAAGCTGAAACACCTACTATGATAGGTGCTGCTACATTTTATCTAATTTAGTACCAAAACATTATCCTTTTGCTAATGAAGAAGGAATATTACTTTTTGGAGATTACCAATTTGGCGGTCATAACTACTTTGAAAATTGGTCAGTATTCGCTCCAGAGGATTGCTCAAGTTCAGTAGGTAAAGCGACTTATGTAAAGGCTGAACAAATAAAAGATATATCAACTCAAAAAATGAAAGAAGACTGAAGTCAATATGGTTATGAGTTAGTTGTCGAATTAGATGGTAGTATAAATGATAGTAAATTAGAATTAGTAAAGCCAGGAGATATTTGCCTTTATAAAGATAAGCCTCATGTAGGAATAATTGCAAATATCTTAGAAAAAAGTATAACCACATTACAATTTGCTAGAGATATAGATAGAGAAAGAGAAAAAATATTGGGTGGTGGAATTTATTATGATAATTTGAGTGATGATAAATATGCTGCTTATATTTTACGTGAACCATTAAGTGAGTCTATATCCTTAAGTAATCTTTTAAATAAGATAGATGCAAAATATGTAGAGCTATAGTAAACTGAGATGTATAATACAAGTCTACTTTTTTAAAATAATTTTAAGTAAAATTAATATTTTATTAATATAATATTTAAAAATTGTTAATTTCTGACCTCTATGTAATTCTAAAGAGGGGGCTTGTATTTAAGGAATATTGCGAGTTTCGAGCGGTAACCATAAAATATGGTTATTTTCAGAAAAGTTAATAGAAGACTTTTTTGATTTCATAATGCCTAGTTATTTTTAGCAAGGCATCATACATTAATTTAATTCTTAGTCAAAAAATTATTAATATTTTTTAATTACCCACCGAATTGCTCTTTAATAATTCTATCTTCCAGCGTATGGTTTTTATTAAAGAGCAGTTTGATAGGCTTATCCTTAGTAGATTTAACGGTAACATTTGTGATATTATTAAACTCCTGAAAGTCGGCAGTAGCATTTACCGGTCGTTTGTTTGTATTAAGTATTTCAAATTTAATCGTAGCAGATGAAAGCAGTAAAGCGCCGTGCCATCTACGCGGTCTAAACGAGCAGATAGGGGTTAGGCATAACATGTTTGACTCAAGCGGTAAAATAGGACCGCCGGCAGATAAATTATAAGCACTACTGCCGGCAGGTGTTGCAACTAAAGCTCCGTCTGCTACTAATTTGCTCATTCTCTCTATCCCGTTTACGTCTATTCTAAATTTAGCAGCTTGATTAGTTTTACGAAATATCGATACTTCGTTAATAGCAAGTGCCGTATATATTTGACCGCTCGTATCTTCGACTTCCATAAGAAGAGGATTTAGGATAGAAACCGTACTTTCATGTATATTTTGTAATAAATTCTTGGTATCTAAAGGATTCATTAAAAAGCCGAGGCTTCCTAAATTAACTCCATAAAAAGGGATATTAAGATGCATATAACGGTGAATATTATGTAGTAATTCTCCATCGCCGCCTATTACGATAATTGCTTCTGCTTCCTCTATTTTACAATAATTATAGAGTTTTCTTATTTCCTCTATAATAGCTAGATGTTTGGAATTTTGGTTATAAATCAATGCTATTTTATTTATATTCATTATATGAATTTCTTTTTTAATATATAGACGCTTAGCTAATAATAAGTTATAAGAATATAAGTAATAAAATAAATATTAAGTTAAATTATGTCATCATTCAACATCAAAAATCATAAAAATGATCTGCTATTTGTACCGCTAGGAGGATCTAATGAAATAGGTATGAATCTTAATCTTTACCATTATAAAGGTAAATGGTTAATGATTGATTGCGGTAGCGGTTTTGCTGATGATTATTTACCCGGTGTTGATATGATAATTGCCGATAGCAGCTTTATCGAGAAATATAAAAAAGATATAGTAGGTCTGATTTTAACTCATGCTCACGAGGATCATTTAGGCGGGGTACAATATTTATGGAATAGTCTTAAATGTCCTATTTATACTACTACTTTCACGGCAAATTTTTTAAAGATTCGTTTAAATGAATATGATTTTGCTAAAAATATAAAAATTCATGAAGTAAAACCCGGTAGTAAAATAAATCTAGATCCTTTTTCCTTAGAGATGGTGCCGCTGACTCACTCGGCTCCTGAAATGCAAGCAATTATGATCCGTACGGATGCAGGTAATATTTTACATACGGGAGATTGGAAATTTGATAATGACCCGGTACTTGGGAAAAAAGCCGATGAGGAGCTTTTAGAATCTTACGGAGATGAAGGGGTTCTTGCACTTGTTTGTGATTCGACTAACGTGTTTAATAAAGGAAGCTCGGGTTCTGAGGGGGATGTTAGAAAAAGTTTAGTAGATATTATAGCCGGCTGTCCTCAAATGGTAGTAGTTTCAACCTTTGCCTCTAATTTAGCACGGCTTGATACAATAATTCATGCAGCAGGGCTTGCTGGTAGAAAAGTAGTTTTAACCGGTAGAAGTTTGCATCGTATGATGCTTGCTGCTCAGGAAAGCGGCTATTTTAAAGATATTGCTCCTCTAATTAGTGAACGTGATGTTAGCAGATTTAGAAGAGAAGAATTATTAGTAATTGCTACCGGTTGTCAAGGTGAGCCTATGGCTGCCACCGCAAAACTGGCTAGTAATTCTCACCCGTCTATAAAGCTTGCTCCTAAGGATACAATGATTTTTTCTTCAAAAATTATTCCGGGTAATGAAAAGAAAATATTCAGGCTATTTAATATATTTGTTAAAGCCAGTGTAGAAGTTATTACCGAGCGAGACCATTTTGTGCATGTTTCAGGACATCCATCGATTGACGAGCTGCAAAAAATGTATTCTCTAATTAGACCGAATATTTGTATACCTGTTCACGGCGAGCCGGTACATATTCATGAACATGTTAAGCTTGCTAAGAAAAACGGCATAAAACAGGCAGTAGAGGTTGAAAACGGTAGTGTAGTACTGCTTGAACCTAATAATGCAAAAGTAATTTCAAAGGTTGAAAACGGTTATTTAGCTGTAGACGGTAATTATTTACTGTCCGTTGAGTCCCCGATTTTCAAAGCTAGAAGACGTATGCGTGAGTCGGGTATTGTGGTAGCATCAGTAGTAATTAATAAAAAAGGGCTGCTTGCTGCAAACCCAATGCTGTCTATGCCTGGGCTGCTTGATCTGAAAGAGGATATGGCATTAGTTAACCTCATTAAAAACGACATTAAAGAACTTGTTACCATTCAAAATGAACAGGCTAAAAAAGCATTGTCGGATGAACAAGTAATCGAGGCAATAAAAGGAACAATCCGTAAAACCTTAAAACAAGAAATTAATAAGTCACCCGTTATAATAGTAAATCTTGAGAAAGCTATGGAATAGTGTTATTTTTTCTTGACTGTCATCCCGTGGCTTGACCACGGGATCTAGTCTTTTTATTTTTTTATGGACCCCGTGGACAAGCCACAGGGTGACACCGAAGAATCTGAGCCAAGCAACGATACCTACAAGCCTACAAGTGACAAAGAAAAAATAAGCACATGAATAAATTTAAAAATATTGCGGTTTATGGGGGAGGGAGTTTCGGTACTAGCCTTGCTTCTTTAGCAGCACAAAACTGTAATAACGTTACTTTATTTTTACGTGACGAGGAAATAGCAAAAGAAATTTTACATAACAAAACTAACGTAAAATATTTAGGGGATATTAAATTACCTGCTCATTTACAGGCTACTACAAACTTAGATATAATTAAGAATTTTGAACTAATTATTATTGCAGTGCCGTCTTACGCCTTTGATTACTCAATAAAATTATTAAAAACTCACGGTATTTCTACAGCTAATACTCTTCTAATTGCAACAAAAGGCTTTGCCCGTAATCCTACTGAACTATTTTCTGATAGACTTAAAACTCTATTACTGCATAGCCCTACAGCGTTTTTTGCAGGTCCGAATCTAGCAAGAGAACTTGCTAAAAATTTACCGGCTTCAGCAAGTATTGCAAGTTTAGATATAGATATAGCAAATAAAATAGCTTATGACCTAAGTTCAAAAATTTTTACTACTAATGTGACAAGCGATATTGTGACATTACAGGTAGCAGGAGCATTAAAAAATATTTTTGCTATTAAAAGCGGGATTGATTTAGCAAGAGAGCAGGGCGAAAATGCAAGAGCAATGCTTATAGTAGCTGCCTTAAAAGAAATTGCTACTTTATCGAAAGCTTTAAGCTGTATGCAAGAGGGGGGGAATATATTATTAGAGGCGGGAGTAGTTGGTGATTTAGTTCTTACTTGCTATTCTTTAGGATCACGTAATACAAAATTCGGTTATGAGCTTGGAATTAGTAAAGATAAAAAGAAATTTTTACAAGAATATAAAGAGTTAGTAGAGGGAAAAGAAGCATTAAAATTAGTTTTGGATTTGATAAAAAAATATAATTTACGGATGCCTATAATTTCTGAAGTGGCTTCGTGTATACTCGTTTAATTTAAAAAATTGGCTACGTCGTCCTATAAGTACTGCGGTGCTCACGTATTAAGTATACGCTTCGCTCCTCGTCTTATGGACTCCTTGCTCTTTTCCAAATTAAACTTCGTCTACATATTTTTCATTATATTATCCTTGCATAAGTATTGTTGCATAAATCGTCCTCACAATGACGATTGATTGTAGCTACAATAATCTCTTCATCTGTTCCTGCTCTAATTTTTCTTCTTTATCTAGTTTATTTAAAAATTCTTTATAAAAACCGTTTGTTATATATACAAGTTCCATTTCGGGATTTAATTCAGAAGATTCAAGTATGATTAAACATTCACCATCCTTGAAAGTAACCACTTTATCATTTTCTTCTTCTAAACTATATTTATCTTTTAAGATGTTATAAAACTCTTCAAATTTATTTTTATCTATAGTTAAAATAACGGCTTCTATTACATTAAAATCATTACATATCACTAAAGCTTTAGATATAGTTTTTTCATTTGGTTCTATATAATAATTATATCCTTGCCAATAATTAGGTTCTTTATTGATGATTTTGTATTTTTTTGTTAGATCTATATTGGTAGTTTTATTTAATTCAAGACCAAGGGGCATAGGATTAGAATAGGTATTTAAACAAAAAAATATAATGAATAAGGATAATAGATTTTGCATAAATAATGAAAATATTATATTAAATTAGATACCTTAAATAACATAAACTTTTTTAAATTTCAATTAAAAATTTATTTTTCCGATGAAGTAAAAATCTTTACAAAATTTAGTGAAAAAAATAAAACCTCATATATTATAAGTAATTATATCTTTAGCTCATTACATGATAATCTTTAGTATAGTTTTTTTTAAAACCGTTTCGGTATTATTAAGTGTAGTAATAGGATTTTTAGCAGGTAAATATTCAAATGTTGAAAGAGATAGTATCTCTTCGTTACTATTCTATTTTATATCGCCTATAGTATTTTTTACGATACCTGCTAGTACAACCTTAACATTTTCGGTATTAAGCGTTACGGTCGTAACATTTGTAATTGCAACACTCTTATCGCTTTTTTCTTATTATTTTTTTGGTAAATTTTGGCAGGATCATACACGTAATATTATAGCTTTATCTGCAGGTACGGCAAACGGCGGATATTTTATGTTGCCTATAGCTGCAGCACTTTTCGATGATTATACATTAAGTATTTACATGATGGCGGTGATAGGAGTTAATATTTATGAATGTTCCGTCGGCTTTTATATTTGTATGCGAAGTTTTGCTAATACCACCGATAGTATATTAAAAGTAGTAAAATTACCGATTTTAAACGCTTTTTTCTTGGGATGTTTATTTAGTTTTTGCGGTTTTACTTTACCGGATTTTTTAGATGATTTTATATATAATATGAAAGGTTCTTTTTCAATACTCGGTATGGTGATGGTGGGTCTTGCTCTTTCGTCTCTACAAAAATTTGAAGTCGATATAAAATTTACTTTTGCTACTTTTGCTGCTAAATTTCTATTCTATCCTTTGGGAGTAGGGTTATTTATCATGTTTGATCATTTTGTAACAAAATGGTATAACAATGATTACTATAATGCCCTAAAACTACTTTCTACGGCACCACTCGCAGCAAATACTATAGTTATAGCGAATTTACAGAAATTTTACCCTGAGAAAGTTGCAGCTACCGTGTTTTTATCTTTGCTTTTTGTAGTTATATATATGCCGACAATGGTCAGTATATTTTTAAGTGACTTAAATTAATAACATGATGACAATGATTTTTTTAATTCTAAATTGGTATTAATAGGTTCATATGAAAATTAATTCAATAAAAATTGGTCCCTATATTAATTTATTACCTCTTCAATATATACCGAAACATAAAATTTCTTATGTAGAATTCGGTGATCATAAAAATAAAAATATAATAGTATGTGCTCACGGCTTAACTAGAAATGCTCATGATTTTGATAAAATAGCTAAAGAGTTGAGTAAAAATTATAGAGTAATTTCAATAAATTATCCTGGTCGCAGTGATAGCGAAAATTTTAAAAAAGCTAATCATTATAATTATACTACCTATATTAAGGATACGTTATTCTTTTTTAAAAGACTAAATATTAAAAAACCTATTTGGCTCGGTACTTCAATGGGAGGTATTATAGGCATGGTACTTGCCAGTAAATATAAAAATATTTTTAAAGCCTTAATATTAAATGATATAGGGGCATTTATTGATGCTGCTCCTTTAATTAAAATTGGAGGCTATGCTAAAAAAACGGTACTTTTAGATGATTTGGCTAGTGCAAAAGAACATTTAAAACTTATTTATGCCCAAATAGGTATTAAAGATGAAGAAGATTGGGATTATTTAGCAAAATATAGCGTAATTTCTACATTTGGCGGAAAATATAAAATGAATTATGATCCTGCTATAACAAAAGGAATGAAAAATGCTAGTAACCAAGAAGATATTAAACTATGGTCCGTATGGAATAAAATAAAATGTAGAATATTAGTAATTCATGGGATGAAATCTCAAATTTTAACAAAATCTACTGTTAAAAAGATGAAAGAAACAAAAACTTTTGATCTTTATGAAATAAAATATGCCGGTCATGCTCCTTCTCTAATGAACCCTGAAGAAATTAACTATGTCAAATCTTGGTTAGAGAAGAAGTCTTAGGTGTCATTTGTTCATTGTCATCCCGCGACTTGATCGCGGGATCCAGTTAAAAATACTAAATTATTAGTATTTTTTATTGTTTTTATGGACCCCGTGGTCAAGCCACGGTATGACAGCAAAAAATTTGGATTCCTGCTTTCGCAGGAATGACATAGGAATCATTTAAATTAATAAATAATAATTATGAAAATTACTACTAAAGTACTAATAATAGGTTCAGGACCTGCGGGCTTAAGTGCCGCTATTTATACGGCTAGAGCCGCTCTAAAACCAATATTAATTAATGGTATGCAGCCAGGCGGGCAGCTTACAATTACCACCGATGTTGAGAATTATCCTGGATTTGCGGAAACGGTGCAAGGACCTTGGCTTATGGAGCAGATGTCTATGCAGGTTAAAAATGTCGGTACAGAAATTGTTAGTGATTACGTAGAAAAGGTAGATTTATCAAAAAGGCCTTTTAAAGTATTTACAGGATCAGGAAATGAGTATGAAGCAGAAAGTATAATCATTTGTACCGGTGCAGAAGCAAAATGGCTTGGTATAGCTTCAGAGCAGGAATTTCGTGGTTTTGGTGTTTCGGCATGTGCTACTTGCGATGGTTTCTTTTTTAAGAATCAAGAAATAGTGGTAGTAGGGGGAGGAAATAGTGCAGTAGAAGAAGCTTTATACTTAACCAATCATGCTAGTAAAGTTACTATAGTGCATAGAAGAGATAGTTTTAGAGCTGAGAAAATATTACAGGATCGATTATTTAAAAACCCTAAAATATCGGTAATTTGGGATCATGTAGTAGATGAGATTGTAGGTAGCGATAAACCAAAATCCGTTACCGGAGTTAAAATTCAAAATGTTCACACCAAAGAGATTAGTTTAGTGAATTGTAGCGGTGTATTTATAGCTATCGGGCATGTACCGAATACGGGGCTATTTACCGGACAAATTGCAATGGATAACGATAATTATATCATCACGAAATCAGGTACGACTAAGACTAGCGTAGAAGGGGTTTTTGCTGCCGGTGACGTTCAGGATAAAATTTATAGACAAGCAGTAACTGCTGCGGGTAGTGGCTGTATGGCGGCTCTTGAGGCAGAGAAATTTTTGAATAAATAATAAATTTCCTAAAAAAAAGACATAATCATATAAAAATTTATTAATTTTTTTTAATAAATTCTTGTATTGAAAATTATAGCAATATAATCTTTCTTTCTAATTTTATAAAATAGAGAGGAATTATACCTATCCAGCACTTAACTTCAGAGAAAAAATGGGAAATTTTTTTAAAAGCTATAGGAGCAGAGATAGGAGTTACAAAGGTAACTGATAATAAAGTCATTTTTAAAACAACTTCTAATGACTTAGAACATTTTCGTACATTATTAGCATCCCCTGATGAATTAAAGAAGAATGTGATACATGCTTTATTTAAGGATAATAAGAGAGAATATAGTAGAATCTGAACTATATAATGCGGATACTTCAGATATAGAAATAGGAGAGTTATTTTATAAGCTAGTAGATGGTGACCTTATAACAGAGTATGGTTTGTCTAAAATTTTAGAAACAATAAGATTAGAAGCTGAATTTAATAAAGAATTATTAACTGCTGAGATTCAACTCTCTTGTGGAAATCCAATAAAACATAAAATGGATGAATCCAAACTTGAGACATTACAAGCTGTTATAAGTGATGAAAATAAATTATCAAAAATTTTAACAAGCGAAGCAACACTGGCTACGGATTATACCTATCCACCTACTGAATTTTCTAAATTAATATCCCAAATTATTTCTCATAAAGAAAATAATAGCTTAACTTTTACTTTAAATAACGGTGCAGCAATGCAAGCCGTTCAAGCTTATAAAGTTGACGGTAAGCCACCTATTATCGCTTCTAATTTGGAAGGCGGATTTATCCTTGATAAGCAGTATTTATTAAAATATTTATTTCCGATATTTAACGGTTTTGTCTGGCAGGAAGACGGTAAATTTCCTATTATGTTTTCTTCTAAAGACCCAGAATATCTAAATACTAATAATAATCATGAAATTACTTTATTAATAGATATTAGCGGTAGTATGAAATATACTTTTAGTGATTAAAAAAGTAATATACAAAAGATACTAGCTAAATTAGTCGAGATCCCTAATTGGAAAATTAATATAGTTTCATTTAATGATCAATCTAGCATGGAATCTTTTTCTGATAAGGAAAATTCCCTTGAAGATATTAGGAAATATGTAGAAACGTTAAATGCTGATGGATATACAAGATTATACGGTACTGTCAAAGATGCTTTAGAATTATTGAAAGAAAAAATAGATATACATTCTACTATTATAGTATTTACTGATGGAAAGAACGAAGGAACTGACTGTAATACAACACAACAAGAGGTTATAGATTCTACAATCGCTGTAATACAAAATCCTCAATTTAATATGTATGCGGTAGGTTTTGGTGAGAACTACAATAAAGAATTTTTTGAAGAAATTGCAATGCATGGAGGATTTATTCATATTAGTTTAAGAGATCCTAACGGTATGAAACAGCTTGAGCAATATATTGACAATATTGAGCAAAAGGTGGTTATTTGGAAAATATTAGGAGAACAATTAAATTTGATAACACGAGTACAAGAAGGTGATGTTTTTATTGGAGATAAGGTAGATACCGATAAAGAAATTACATTTTCTAAAGACGGTCAACGATTCACAATTGGAACAGAGGAGACTGATACAGATATTACCGGCGTGGTAAGAAGTTGTTACGATGAAGTAGCTTAAATTATTATATTTCTCTTGCTAGTATTACCGGATAATTTTAAGATAAGTTTGTAATAGTTTTTTCGTCATTGCGAGCGACTGAAAGGAGCGTGGCAATCTAGAAAAAATTAAAAAAATGCTAAATATTAGCATTTTTAACTGGATTGCTTCGTCAATTACTTCGTAATTTTCCTCGCAATGACGATTTTAGTATCCACCCAATAATGCCATGAGAAATATATGAACTTACTTAAAAACATTACGGGAAAGAATTATATAAACGGTGAATTTATAGAGTTCGGGAAGCAAATATCCGTTATTAATCCTTCGACCTTAAAAGAAATTGCTACAGTTCCGAATTTGGGATTATCTGAGATTAATTCAGCAATTAATAATACGGTGACTAGTTTTTCTTCATGGTCACAAAGTTCATTTGAAGAAAGAATAGCGATTCTTAGAAAATGGTATAATTTAGTAATCGAAAATATTGATGAGCTAAGTCATATATTAACGCTAGAGCAGGGTAAAGTACTTGCCGAATCAAAAAAAGAAATTCTATACGGAGCCTCTTTTATTGATTGGTATACATATGCTATACATAATATTCATTCAACTATCAAACCCGGTAATAGTAAAACTCATAAAATTGTTACGCAATATGAGCCGGTTGGACCTTCTGCGGCTATAACTCCTTGGAATTTTCCAAATGCAATGATTATTCGCAAGGTAGTACCTGCAATAGCTGCGGGTTGCAGCGTTATATTAAAACCGTCAAGCCTTACGCCTTTATCAGCTTTAGTGCTTGCAAAATTGGCAAGCGATGCCGGGTTGCCTGCCGGAGTATTTAACGTAATTACCGGTGATTCGGATATTATAGGTAAGGCTTTTTGTGAAGATTTTAGGCTTCGTAAATTATCATTTACCGGTTCTACAAATGTCGGTAAAATTCTATATCAAAATTCAGCTAATACTATAAAACGTTTATCTTTAGAACTTGGCGGTAATGCTCCTTTCATTATAACTGCAGATAATAGACATCTTTCCAAACCAGCTTATAGAGAGGAATTTAAAGGAGACGCGGAACGCAGCACCGCAGCGTATATAGACATACGTGAGGATGCGAGTACCGGATCGACGTCTAAATTACCTCTAGAAGCGAAGTTTGAAAAGATGTCTAATGATTTGGGAAAAGTGGCAAGTGATTTAGTAATCGCTAAAACTAGAAATAGCGGGCAGTCTTGTACTTCACCTAATAGGATATTTATAGAAGAATCTATATATGAAAAATTTATAGAAATTCTAAAAGCTAAATTTACTAAGCTTAAAGCCGGGGACGGATTTGATAAGATATCAGATATAGGTCCATTAATTAATCACGCTGCTATAGAAAAAATACAAAAGCTACTCATTGATGCCCAAAATAAAGGAGCTAAATTAATTTGTGGCGGTAAAGCTGTTGATAATTTTATTGAGCCTACTATTATTATTGATTGTTTGGATAATATGGATATCTTTAGAACAGAAATATTTGGTCCGGTAGTTGCTTGTTATAAATTTAAAGATTTGGATGAAGTAATAGAACGTGCCAATAATACAGAATACGGCTTGCAAGGGTATGTATATTCAAATAATATATCTGTGGCACAAATGATAGCCGGTAAGCTTGATTTTGGTATGGTATCGATTAACGACCCGTTACCTGCAAATGCAAAAGCACCTTTTGCAGGACGTAAAGCTTCAGGTTTTGGAGTTGAAGGCTCATTTGAAGGGATATTTGAATATCTAAATACGAAATATATAAATTTACAGAATTAAGAATGCCCGCATGGTTCTTTTATGTCATTCCTGCGAAAACAGGAATCTAGTAAAGAATATAAAAAATTATTTTATATGCTTATTTTATAAAATATATAATTCTTTGTAGCAGTATTAAGATTATTTTTTCTGGATTCCCGCTTTCGCGGGAATGACATAGAAAATATAATAATCTAAGTAATAAATAGTAAAAATTATGCCGGTTCTTGTAGATAATATTGAAGTACAAATTGAAAAAATTTATGAAGTATTTGATTTAATAGATAATGTAAGGAGCTGATCCTTGGTTATGGGCAATATCTGATTGTCTTGCTGGGCTATTAGATCAATATAAAGAATCGTTATCAATTGAATATGTTTATCCTTTGATGCAACTAATTAGAAGGTTTGAAGAGAAAAATATTATAATATCCAAAATGCTTAATAATGCTTTAAGCAATATATTATTAATCTTTGAAGATGGATGTAAATCTGAAGAATCAGAACTAATAGAAGATATAATTAATAGTTTAAATACCCTTGACATGTTAGGAGTACATGCATAGTAATCTTCCAAAAATCTCAATAGTTTTACCGGTTTATAATAGAGAGAAGCTATTACCTTTTGCTATTGAGAGCTGCCTTAATCAAAGCTTTAAAGATTTTGAGCTTATTATTATTGATGATTGCTCAAAAGATAATAGTGTTATAGTAGCTAGGAAATATGCAGAGCAGGATTCACGTATTAAGGTAATAGTAAATGAGACCAATAAAAGATTACCGGCAAGTCTTAATATTGCTTTTAAAGAGGCTAAGGGAGAGTATTTTACTTGGACTTCAGATGATAATCTTTTCCATGAAAATGCTTTAGAAAAAATGGTTAAGACACTTGATAATTCACCTGAGATAGGGCTTGTATATACTGATTATACTTTAATCGATGAGCAAGGTAGTATAGGTGCAAGACTTTATCAAGAACCGCCTGAGTTTTTACCGATTAGAGATTGCGTCGGTGCATGTTTCTTATATAGAGTTGATTTAGCAAGGCAGGTAGGTGGATATAATGAAAATATACAGTTAGTGGATGATTATGAATATTGGCTTCGTTTTGGACTTGTTACGAAATTTGCTCATATACCGGAATCTTTATATTTCTACCGAGTACATGATCAAAGCTTAACAATGGAGCGTAAAGTAGAAGCAAAACAGGCAAAAAGAGCTTTGAAAGAATTATTTAAAGATAAATATATTATTCCTGCTGAGATTAAACCTATAAATGATTTATATAATTGGTTTATTGAAGATAGAAATTTAATCTCTTGTTTTAGGTTATTTAAAATAATTATTTGTAGTCCGATAATTACTATTTCTTATATTATTAAAAATCTGAGAAGAATTAGGTGATATTTTAGAACAGTGTCGGCATTGTTGCATGGATCGAAAAATACGCTCGGTGTCATACCGTGGCTTGACCACGGTATCCAGAAAAACAACTTAAAATGCTAACAATTTTAGTATTTTAAACTGGATCCCGCGATCAAGTCGCGGGATGACAGTGGTGAAATTGATCCATGCAACAAGGCCAACAGTGTCACCTAGTTCCTTGATCACTGAGTCTAGTCTTTTTAAATTTTTTTATGGATACCGTGGTCAAGCCACGGTATGACAGGTACAATGCAAAATCAAGATTTCATACATACATTAAATTCAGAGCAACAAAAAGCAGTTCTTCACACTGAAGGACCGCTTTTATTGCTTGCAGGTGCAGGGACAGGTAAAACAAAGGTACTTACCTCAAGAATAGCTAATATTATTCACCAAAATTTAGCCTCACCTCAAAATATTCTAGCCGTTACTTTTACTAATAAAGCTGCTAAAGAAATGGCTGAAAGAGTTAATAGTCTAATTAATTGCTATGGTCTTAATATAGGCACTTTCCACTCAATGGCAGCTAGGATATTACGTGACCAGATTGAGCATTTAAATCTTGGTTTAAATAATAGATTTACTATTATTAGTCATGATGATCAATTAAAACTAGTTAAAGATATAGTAAAGCTAAAAGATATTGATACTAAAAAATATGCTCCTAAATTAATACATATCATAATTTCGAGATGGAAAAATCAAGGATTATTACCAAGTAAACTATCAGCATCAGATACTAATTTACCGCTGCAGCGGGTGGCAAAACTTGTATACGAAGAATATCAGAAAAATTTACTTATTTCTAATGTTTTAGATTTTGGAGATTTGCTACTTTATAATAATGAGCTTTTTATTAAAAATCCCAAAATACTAAGATATTACCAAGAAAAATATCGATATATTTTAATCGATGAATATCAAGACACTAACGTTGTCCAGTATTTATGGGCAAGAATGCTCGCAAGTTTATATAAAAATATCTGCTGTGTAGGGGATGATGATCAATCTATCTATGGTTGGCGAGGAGCAGAAGTCGGGAATATATTACGTTTTGAAAAAGATTTTGCAGGTGCAACAATTATTAAATTAGAGCAGAATTATAGATCAACTTTGCCAATACTTGTTGCTGCTTCCAATGTTATCAATAATAATAAAAACCGTCACGGTAAAACGTTATGGACGGATAGGGAAAGCGGTGAAAAGATAAAAATTATTTCTTGTTGGAGTGATAAAGAAGAAGCAAGATATATAGCCGGCGAAATAGATAAGTTAGTGAGAGAAGACCGATATAATGCAGGTAATATCGCTATATTAGTGCGGGCAGGTTTCCAAACTAGAAGTTTTGAAGAGGCTTTTATAAATAGTGCTATGCCTTATAAAATTATAGGCGGTTTGCGGTTCTATGAACGTATGGAAATAAGAGACGTGCTTGCTTATATCCGTATATCTTTGAATCAAAATGACAATCTAGCACTTGAGCGTATTATAAATGTGCCGAAAAGGGCAATAGGTGCAGCTAGCTTAAATAAAATTAGAGTTTATGCACTTGAGCGAAATATTTCTAATTTCGCAGCCATTAAAGAAATGCTAGAAATAGGTGAGATTAAAGCAAAATCATATGATTCTCTAAAAGATTTGTTTACTAAAATCGATAATTGGTACGAAAGATTTAGTATAGATGCTCCAATAAACGTGGTTAAAGCAATACTTGATGATTCCGGTTATCTTGAAATGCTTCAAGAAGAAAAAACCGAAGAAGCATTCGGTAGAATCGAAAATATTAACGAAATGCTTAGAGCTATTGCCGAATTTAACGATATTCATGATTTTATCGAACATTCAAGCTTAGTTATGGAAAATGAAGTGCTTGAAACCAATTACGGTGGCTCTGTTACTATAATGACCCTGCACGCAGCTAAAGGGCTTGAGTTTGACGTAGTGTTTTTACCGGGATGGGAAGAGGGGGTATTTCCGTCTCAAAGATCTCTAGACGAAGACGGTGAAAAAGGCTTAGAAGAAGAACGCCGCATTGCTTATGTCGGCATTACGAGAGCCAAAAAAGACCTATACATTACCCATGCGGAAAACCGAAAAATATTTTATGAAATAGTCCGCTCTTACCCTTCAAGGTTCATAACCGAAATCCCTGATGAAATTACGATCAGGACCTCTTCTATGAAAAAATACACTTCTTTTTATAAGTTTTAATTAATTTTCATTCATAAATTTTAAAATGGTTTGCATTCTTTAACTAATTATTATCTAATTTAATTAATAATAATTAATAGAGGAAGTAATTATGTCTAAAGAAGCTACGACAGAAAATAAGAGTAATCAGGAAAAAGCCGAAGAATTGATTAATAAATCACGAGATGATTTGAAACAAATGCAAGGTTATATAGTAGGAGAGCTAGTCAAGATAGGGCAGGCAAGTGAGAACAAGAAAATAGATGTGAATGATGTTAGAGTAAAAGACGCAGTTAATTCTTTAATATATTCTGAACCTGATAATAATAAAGACCCAACAGTAGTTGTAAAGCCAGTCTTAAGTATAAATGCAACTACACAAGATATTCAAAAAAATATTTCCAAATTTATTAAAAACAATCCCGAATATACAAACTACTTTGATAAGCTACAAGAAGAAATTAAAGCATTACCTAAAAAAATAGAAAACCAGTATTCTACGCAAGAAGGTATTGATATTGCCGTAATAAAACGACTCAAAGACAAAGTAGTTCTTCCGGCAGTAGATCTTGCAAAATTAGATAATGGTAAACTTACTTTTTTTCCTAGCAATGAAAGAGAAGTAATATATGAGAAAATAGGGCAAAGTATAGAAATGCCTTCTAATTTAGTTACACCGTTATTACGTGACAGAAAATTGTTAGATCCTCTAAGGAATACAATTATGAAACATGCGCGAATGTGTTTTGGTGAAAAAACTCAATCGGCTGAAGGAATATGTTTAATAGATATAAATAAATTAGAATCAAAAGAAAATATCGATAAATTTAATAAATTAGTCAATCAAGATATGCAGGCTTTTTCAGCAATTCAAGAAAACCCGGAAGAAATGAAAGAACAAGGTAGTAGCATTATTGCAAATTTTGCTCCATTACTCGAGAGCAGCAATCCTGCACTTAAAAGAGTATTGGCAGAGTTAAATCCTGGATATTTAACGGAACACGGATGGGGAGAAAGTATAGCATTAGAATTACAAAGAGTAGCCAAACCTAAGCTGTGGCAAAGAATAGTAAGTGCTATTACCGGTACAGATTATGCTCAAAAAAATATAGATAAAGCAGTCGCTAACTTTGAAAAAAGTAATAGTTTGTATATAGTATGAAAAATTTGTCGGAAGAACTACAAAGAGAAAAACAAGCACCAAATAAAGGAAACAATATTGTAACAGAAGTAAAAGAGCTAAAACAAGTAGCAACCCAAAGCTATAAGTCTTCTATATCAACCCCTATATCTCATGTTGAAAACCTTAATAAAAGTAGAGAGAGTAGGCAACAGTTAGGGCATAGTAAGTAGTGACTTATATGATAATATAGTTGCAAATTTTTAAGAAGTTTGATAATTTAGTTCATTATATCAAATAACTTAATAATGAGTATTATATGGCAGAGATTATAACTAATATAGATGATACTATTGAAAAAATTAAAAAAAACGATGAAGTAACTGAGATATCGGCTGCAGTAAAAGGTAAAATAGTTGATATAAAAAACGTAGATAGTAGATTAGATACTTTGAATAAAAATATTGTTACTCCCGATCCTATTCAACAATATTTACAATCTGAAGAATATATCACTAGTACGCTTGAAGTACTTGCCAGTAAAATTATTAGTGAAGTTGTAGAAAATAAAGATGTACAAAAATTAGTAGATAATCTACATATCAATTTAGGACAAGATACAAAACTAATACCTAGTGCAGCAGATAAGCTAAAGTTTGATGTCGCAAGGGCTGAAGCAGCACTTAAGGGTTTTGTACTTCCTCTAAATAAAGGAGGACCTTTTGATAAATTATCATTTATGGGTATAGAAGATGAAGAAGAAATCTTTGCCAATCCTATAAGAGCAACTAAAGAAGCATTAATAGCCGTAAGCGGAAATTCTATACCTAAAGAGCAATATGCACAAGCTGTAAAAGATAAAGCTATAGAAATCTTAAAACAAGATCCTAAAAACACTCCGGAAAAACTTGAGAAATATGAAAAATTTATTATTCAAGGAGATAAAAACCAGAAATTTAATGAAGATAGTAAGCAGTTTATCCCAAGAGTAAATCAATTATCTCAAGCGGAATTTAAGGAATTACAAAAGGCAGCCACTAATATGGTGCAGCAGATTAGTAATAGATTAGAAAAAAATAATAAAATTAGTAAGCAATTAGAACAAACTATTATACTTACTAACTCATCAGGCATAAAGAATCCTGAAATAATAATAAGGGAATTAAATAAGTTAGATTCTACTTATCTAACTGAAAATAGTACTAAAATAGCCACTGAATTAAAAGATATTAATTATAGAGGCACTTCTTTATGGGAAAAGTTTAAGCAGATATTTACAGGTAGAAACTATTTGGAAGAAAGATTAGGAAAAGTTGTAGATAAATATATTACTCTGAGTGATGGATATGTAGTGAAGACAATTAATGATAAAATCTTTTCAAACGCTTTAACAAATCCTGAAATTGCTGAAGGTCTAACAAAATTTTTAAATGAAAATAAAGATAAAGCAGCAGCTAATCCTGAATTTAAAAATTTAATTCCTGTTACGGGTGAGCCTATTATAATTCAACCGCAACGAGTTAATAATTTTAATTTAGCAGAATTAAGAAAAATCAATCCAATAGCATTTGATAAAACCATATTTGAAGATTTAATAAAACTAAGAAGCTCTAATATAAAACCCCCGCAAACTACTCCTAATACTTCTACTAAAAATCAAGAAGCAACAAGAAGAAGGGGTTAAATTTTAATATAACTTCATCATTGTGAGGAGGCTTTGTTACAATGCCTCGCAGGAATGACATCAGAACATAAAGATTTAGGTGAGATGCTTAAATACTCCTCTTTCCATAGCTCGTTATAAAGAATAGGGTCGATATTACCGCCTGAGATTAGTACTAGTAGTTTTTGAGGTTTGGATTGTGTTTTTAAAAAATTTATTACTGAAACCATATTTATACTACTTGACGGCTCGCATATAACTTTAAGTAAATGAGTAAGCCACGCCGTCCAGTAATATATTTCATACTCTTCTGCTAAATAAAAATGATCTAACTTTTTCAGATATTCAAATGTACGAGCCGATACGTTCAAGGTTTTAAGACCGTCCGCAATAGTATTCGGAGCATAGTTAAATCTATATATTTTATTATCTTTAACAGATAAATAAGCATCATTGGCATTTAAAGGTTCTGAACCTATTAACAAGCTTGTCGGTGATATTAATTCCTTGGCAAGATATGAGCCGGAAATTAAACCGCCGCCGCCGCAAGAGGCAAAAATAGCATCAGGACTAAAGCCTAGCTGCTGTAATGCTTCATAGCATAACGTGCCTGCTCCTGCTATTGTATAATCACTATCGGAAGGATGCATATAGTAAAATCCTTGCTTTTCATCTTCTTTTGCTTTTTCTTCCGCTTCTTGTCGAGTATCTATATATATAACTTCACCGCCGTAATAAAGAGCTGCTTGCTGTTTTACTTTTGAAGTATTTAACGGTAAATAAATCCTTGTTTTAATACCGAATAATTTACTTGCATAAGCAAGACCAATCCCATGGTTACCCGTACTATAACCGACTATTTTATCAGGTAATTTTCCTTGCTCTTTTAATTCTAATAAATGATTTAACACTCCTCTAACTTTAAATGCACCGGTTTTTTGTAATGATTCAACCTTAAAAAAAATCTCATGACCAAGCATCTCATTTAAGCTTTCAGAGTGAACGATCGGAGTTAAATGTAGATATTGTTTTATTCTATTATGTGCGGCTGCTACATTTTGAGGAGGTTGTAGTAATAAATTCATAAATATAATTAATAATGGTAGCTTGAAATCAGGTTGATACTATATTATATAGTTAATAATTAGAAATTTTAAAAGGTTTTAATTGATGAATAAAAAATCCCTTCCGTTAATGGCACTGAGAGATATGGTAGTATTCCCAGGAATAATTGCTTCTATTTTTGTGGGTAGGCAAAAATCGCTGCAAGCACTCTCTCATACTACCATTTCCGAGGAAGATAATAGTAAATATATTTTAGTAACTTTACAGAAAAAATTTGATCAAGAAAACCCTAGTAAACATGAACTTTATAACACAGCTATACTTGCTAAGATTATCCAAATAGTGAAGCTGCCTAATAATACGGCAAAAATCTTAATAGAAGCAATAGCAAGAGTAAAGCTAAGCAATATTAAAGGCGAAGAAGCTTTTGAAGCAAATTACGAAATTATTCCGGATGAAGAAATATTTGACGTTAATAACATGCGTTCATTAGTGGATAATGCAGTACAACTATTTAGTAAATATGCGATTAATGATAAGAAAGTTAATGCGGAAATTATTGAAACTATCAATAAAAAAATAAGTAATAACACTAATTTCATAAATATTATAAATATATTAGCTTCACATCTGATAACTTCACTTGAGGTAAAGCAGCATTTATTAGAAGAAACTAGTCCTTTTAAGCGTATCACTACGGTTATTAGTACGCTTACTTCCAATACAGTAAATTCAGAAACCGAGCAGGCATTGCAGCAAAGAATAAGAAAGCAAATCGAAAAAACGCAGCGTGATTATTATCTGCACGAACAAATGAAAGCTATTCAAAAGGAGCTTGATGAAGATAAATCAGAACTTGCCGATATCGAGAAAAAAATTAAAAGTTTAAAATTATCTAAAGAAGCTAAAGAGAAAGCAGAATCAGAGCTTAAAAAACTCCGTAGTATGAATCAAATGTCGGCAGAGTCGGGAGTGACGCGTAATTATCTTGAGACTTTGCTAAGTTTGCCTTGGGGTAAGCATGATAATAGTAAAATAGATATTAACCAAGCCGAGAAAATTTTAAATCGTGATCATTTTGGACTCGAAAAAGTTAAAGAACGAATTATAGAATATTTAGCGGTATTACAGCGTTCAAGTAAAATTAGAGGACCTATATTATGTTTAATCGGTCCGCCAGGGGTCGGTAAAACTTCACTTGTAAAATCTATTGCCGAAGGAATGGGTAGAAAATACACTAAATTTGCTCTCGGCGGTGTTAGAGACGAAGCAGAAATCAGAGGGCATAGAAAAACTTACCTTGGATCAATGCCCGGTAAAATTTTAGGTCAACTTAAGAAAGTTAAGACTAGTAACCCTGTAATGCTACTTGATGAAATCGATAAAATGAGTTCTGATTTTAGAGGTGATCCGGCATCCGCTTTACTTGAGGTATTAGACTCTGAGCAGAATAGTCACTTTGTTGATCATTATTTAGAAGTAGAATATGATCTATCAAATGTAATATTTATTGCTACTGCTAACTCTCATGATTTACCTAGAGCTTTAAGTGATAGAATGGAAAAAATATATATTTCCGGTTATGTAGAGGAAGAAAAGCTCCAAATCGCCAAAAATTATTTAGTGCCGAAACAATTTAAAATGCATAAAATTAAGAAAGATGAAATTACTATATCCGAGACGGCAATTTTGGATTTAATTAGATATTATACCAAGGAATCAGGCGTAAGAGCTTTAGAACGTGAAATAGGGGCATTAACTAGAAAGGCATTAAAGCAAATTTTAGCAGATAAAAGTGTTAAGCATATTGCCATAGATAGTAATAATCTTGAAGAATTTTTAGGGGCTAAGAAATATAATTTCGGGCTTGCCGAGAAAGAAGATCAAATAGGAAGTACTACGGGACTTGCTTACACCGAAGTAGACGGGGAGCTTTTAACTATAGAAGCTTTAGCATTTCCAGGGAAAGGTGAAATAAAGACCACCGGAAAACTCGGTGATGTTATGAAAGAATCGGCAATGGCTGCCTATAGTTGTTTTAGAAGCAGAGCAACAAATTTTGGATTAAAATATGACAATTATAAAGATTTTGATATTCATATTCACGTACCGGCCGGAGCTATTCCAAAAGATGGACCGTCTGCCGGCTGTGCTTTGTTTACGACTATTGTTTCGTTGATGACTAAAATACCCGTACACCGCACCGTGGCAATGACAGGCGAAATTACTTTAAGAGGAAATGTTTTACCTATCGGTGGTCTTAAAGAGAAGTTACTTGCTGCAAGTAGGGGAGGTATTAAAACCGTGTTGATTCCTGAGGAGAATGTTAAAGACTTAAAAGATATACCGCCGAATATAAAAGAAAGCCTAGAAATTATATCTGTGTCAAATATTGATCAAGTACTTAAGCATGCTTTGGTAGAAACACCGATAAATAAATAGAGATTTGTTAATAGTCAAAATATCATATATTAAATTAATGCAAGCTATAGTAAGGTAATTCTTTTTGACTTTTCAATTAAAATGCGATTTTTCTTACTTAATTCCTATAGTCAATTGATTTGAACTTGCCTATTATTATAGGCTTTCTTTCTTACGCCTGTCACTAAATTGGGCTGAATTGACTATATTGTTGCGTGGATCAATTTCACCTCTGTCATTCCGTGGCTTGACCACGGGATCCAGTTAAAAATACTGAAATTATTAGTATTTTTTATTGTTTTTATGGACCCCGTGGTCAAGCCACGGGGTGACACAGTAATGCAGCTACTACTGCGGCAGCTACTCAAAGCGGCTTATCCGAGGTAGTAAAATCCATGCCTACAATAAAAGACAAAACAGCTTAGTTTATCTTTCTTCTTTCCAACTTTCATTTAGCAATTCCTTTAACTTAATTCTAAATACATAATTAAATTTCTACACTACCAAGTAACAATATTTTTTTGGCATTTGCTTCTATTTTATTGTTGTAAAAAAGTTGCTACAAATTATTAATTAAAATTAACTTTATCTATATAAAATATATTAATATTTTTTAACTAATTACTAATATTTATTAAAAATAATTAATGTATTGGGGTTAGTATTAATGAAAGAATCAAAAATATTAAGAAAATTTTTAGCAACGGCATCATTTATGCGGAACATTATTCACTAGCTCTAACGCTGCAGGAGCAACGGTTTTAACTACAGGTCTTGTAGACGTAAATCTTAGTACTAATGCAGGTCTTGCAACTCTCTTTAATAATAGTGATACTATTCAAATAGTCGCTAGTCTTCCTGGAATTAAAATATCAGCAAATAAAGCGAATGCTCAAATCGGCGGTATAACTACATTAGTTAGTGCTCTTAATTTTGGAGGGGTTGAGGTAAGTCAAAATGTATCAATAGGTCCTCTTAGTGCAACAGTAGGTCTTACTCCTAATTTCGGTCCTCTTAAATTTATTAATAATAATGTTACGTCAATTATTACCGGAGTCGGTAATCAAACATTTAGTAATATAGACTTCGCCGGTAAGAATTCTACTTTACAAATTAATAACGGTTTAAATATTACAACTCAGATAGATAATACGGTAGCTGGAAATAATGGCACAGGTACGGGTACTATATCAAATCACATAGGTCTAACTAACTCTCTTTCCGGAATAAATGTAGGAAACGGGGAAGCACAGATTTATATGCCTGGAGCAGGTAATATTACAATTAATGCTGCAAATATAAATCTTACTAACCATAACTCTATGCTTACTCTTTTTGCCGTACTTAATTTAAATGACGACATAACGGTTACGGGTAATATAAACGGTGCTAACAGAGTAAACGGTACATTAAATTTTATAGGGAATGCTACACTTAACGGAAATATAAATAATTTAAATATACTTCAGTGTAGTGAAGGTAACGGTAAGATTCTTGATTTACAAGGTAATACTACGGTAAATAGTATTGTTTTTGCAGATAGTGTTTTAGCTTCGGGAACTATAAGTGTTAACGGTCTATTAGATGTAGGAGGTATTACTTTTAATAATAGTAATGCTAGCGGCGGTACTTTAATAATAAATACCGAAAATACAATCAATGTGGCATTATTAAACGCTATAAAAGCAAAAATACAAATAAATGCTAATTTAACAATCAATGATCCAAGTGCCGGAGATATAGGTGATATTAGAATAGCGGATAATACGACATATACAATAGATGCAGCAAATGGGAATGTAAATTTGCTAAATAACGGTGCTAAAATAATATTTGAAGGACCAAATTCAGAATTAGATTTAGTGAATACTAGCAACATAAATGATAGACAATTTACCTTATATAATAATTTAAACAAATCTGGCAATGATGAATATGGGATAGTGAGAATAGGAGCAACCACAAAAGACCTAACTATAGCAAATAACGGTGGTCCTTATACTATAGGACAAGATAATACCCATCGCCTTAAGAATTTCATAGTAGACAGAGCAGGTGATGTCGTAGTCGATAATACGGTATTTACAAAGTTACTTAGTATGAATAGTACAGGTCAAGTAACATTTAACCAAGCTTTAGACCTAGGAGCAGGTGGTAACATATTATTTGGAGCAGATGGTGAGTTAATAGTAAATGGCATAACCGGTTCAGTTACGACCTCTGCAAATAACCAAGGAACACTGACAATACAAAGCGGTATGTAACGATACGATTGGAGCTAACGGCAGCAGCTTAAAACTCGTAAATATCGGAGCAAATCCCGTTACGTTCTCAGCTAATGTATTTGTTCCTGTAGCCTTGAATAATAATGCTTCTACTTTAACTTTAGCAGACGGTGTAACGCTAACCGGAGCAGTTACAACTACTGCCGGAGATGGAAGCGGTAAGTTAATATTTGCAGGTGATGGAACGGTAACAGGTAGTGTAGGAGCAAATGGAGCAGCATTAGAAGAAGTAATATTTAACGGTGTAGATAATATACAAGATGTAGCAAATGCAACAACTTTTACCGTAACAGATGCCGCAGCCGATGTCACGACAGCAGGATTAGTCGGTAACTTAAAGTATAATGCAGACGGTAAATTAACGGCTAAGGCATAGTAGGAAATATTGATTTCAAAGGTACTAACGGAACGTTTAATTTAGGAGATGGCTTTGTCATTACCGGAGCAGTACTTAGCACCGGCGGTGTAGGTGGTACATTGAATTTTATAGGAAACGGTAATGTAACTCAAAATATAGGTACGGATGCTGCAAATAGCCCTGCTAATATAAATATCCAAGGTGATAATACAAAAAACGTAACTATAGCAAATGATGTATTTGTAGGTAATATTAACTTTACAAACGGCGGAGTATTCAGCTTAGCGGAAATCTAACCACTCCTAATATCGACTTCGGAGCAAGCGGCGGTACTTTAGAATTTAACGGTAATAATACATATAACTTAAATGCCGTTATAGTAAACGGACAAAACGGTATATTAAACATTTTCACTACCTTGAAATCTACTGATGCAAGTATCGGTACGGTTAAAACAATTAATATAGGACAAGTAGGGACTCCACAAAACTTTACCGTTCAAGTTAATAACGGAAATTTAGCTCTTTTAAGTAGCGTAAATAGTAGTATTAATTTTGGTGATGCTAAATTAATATTATCTGCACCGCTTGATCAAACTATTACCTTTGCTAATAGCTTAAACGGTATAAAAACCGGTGGAGGTATTGTAACTTTAGACGGTAACGGTAATAATTTAACCGTAAGCGGTAATAATGGAGCAACACTCGGTAGTAAAGGTAATGAGCTAGCTAGCTTGAATATCAAAGGGAAAGTTACTGTCACTAATAATTTTGGATGTACAAAATATCAGCAGTTAAATATAAATAACGATGCAGTACTTACCGACCAAAGCCTAACATCTGCTAAGATTGCAAATATGAGTATCGGTGAAGTAACAGGGGTAGCTACTTATGCTTTAGATGCTATAAACGGTGATTTTGATTTAAATACCGGGGGGGGGATGATATTTGAACATCAAGATTCGGTATTAGAGCTTAAAAATAGTTCAAATGCTAATGACCGTACTATAACATTAACAGCTGCTTTAGATCTCGGTAATGATCAATTCGAGTTAACCTAACCACGGATACTAACAAATTAACGATAGATAATAACGGTAATGCGGCTTATACGCTCGGTACGGCAAATCATAGGTTAAAACAATTAACTTTTCCAGTACCGGTAATGGGGCTATCGATTTAAATGTAGGGATCAATGTTGAAAATATCGCCTTGAACGTTAATGATATAGAGCTTGACGAGGTTAATGTAAATGTTCTTTTTAACAAGAATGCAACATATACGGCAACAGGCAATATAAACGGTAATGTGGATTTCCAAGGTAATGCAGGGGTAATAAATCTTAATGACGGTATAAAAATTGATGGTATCGTTACAAGTACCGGTAATGTGAACGGTACCTTGGATTTTAAAGGAGCAGGCGAAGTTACCGGTTTAATCACTAATATAGCAATGCTGAAAGCAGGAGCAGGTGATGTATCGCTCTCTACCGGCGGTAATTATTCTATTACCGAAATTCAAGGTAACGGTAATAATGATTTAACCTTTGGTGCTAATTCAAACTTAACAACTGAGATTAACAAGACTGGCGGTCAGGCTGTGAATTTAGTATTTATCAATGGCGTTAGCGGTTCTGTCGGTTCAAATGCAGTAGTCGGTGATATTACGATACAAGCAGGGACGGTAAATTTCGGCAGTACCGTTAAAAGCGGTAATGTTATTATATCGAACGGTGCTACGATGCAGGTTAATAAGAACGTAACTGCTACTGATCTCAGGTGAAAATGCTAATGACAGTACTTTAAAACTAAATAATCCTGCACCTTGTTAATATAACCGGTACGCTTGGCAATAACAATACTATAGGTACAATAGAAGTTGCAAATAATGATGCTACCATTACAAAAGCACAAAATATTAACTTCTCAAATGCCGCTCAAACAGCTACTTTAACTTTAGGTGCAGCAGCACAAGTTACTAATATTACTACGGCAGGAAATAACCTCCACACTTTAGCGGTAACGGATTTTGATACCGGTAACGGTTCTATCGGAGCTGCAAATAACAGATTAAAAGCGATAGAGTTAACAGGTAACGGTACAGTTACGGTTAACTCTAAGAATTTCTATTCAGGAATTACCACCGCAAATAACGGACAAGGTAACGTAAAGCTAAATATAGACGGTGGGATTGTTTATGATTTGGGTAGTAAGCTAGGCAGTTTAGCGAGCGTACAAGTTAGTGGAAATAGTACTGTTAAAGGTGATGTATATTCTAAAGATATTAATATAGACGCAGGTAAAACTATAGATTTTGATAGAGGTAATAATAATGCAAATTCAAAAAGCTTAGCCGTACCGAGTGCTAACGTTGATTTAGACGTATTACCTCGTTCGCTCTCGCTATTTAATTACTTAACCGATATTAAATCAGATAATTTAAATTTTGCAGATGCTACGGCCACGGCAAATTTCAAAGATGCAGTTTTAATAGATGTACCTATTGATAACGGTGGTACTTTAAAATTCAATGAAAATACTTTAAGTGGTCTAAATGAACCGAATTCACCTCTTAACAATAATAATCAGAATCGAAGAAGACGTTCTACTACTAATCAGGCAGCAGTTGTGGCAGGGTGATGAAGATAATATCGGGACAGGCATTTGGGGCATACCATTCTATGGCAAAGCAACGCAAAAATCTAAAAACGGTTCAAGCGGTTATAAATCTAATACCGGCGGCGGTATAATTGGTTTTGACTATAATATTGATAATTCTATAGTTATTGGGGCTGCTTATACTATGGCCGATAGTAAAGTACGGCACAAAAACGATAAAAACGGTGATAGAACCAAAGCTAAAAGCAATATATATTCTATCTATGGACTTTATAATTGGCTTACTAATAACTTCTTTGTTGAAGCTATGGTTCATATGGTAGAAATAAAGTCAAAAATTACGAAAAGCGTATAACTTCTACCAGTGATCAAACCGCAATCGGTAAATTTACTAATACTTTTTATAGCGGTGAATTACTCGGCGGATATAACCATCTAATGTCTCATCTGACAACTATAACGCCGATGCTTGGGGTTCGTTATGCTAAATTTAAAAATAATAGTTATAAAGAAAGCAGTACTACTTTCCAAAATTTATCTATAAGAAAAAACTCCTATGATAAATTTGAAACTATATTAGGTTTAAAGAGCGTAACTAATTATTTAGTACAAGATATAATAGTAAAACCTGAATTACACGGGTTTATAAATTATAACTTTAAAGGTAAGTTACCGAATATCGATGCACGTCTTGATGGTATAGATAGACCGCTTACAACAATTAGATTTAAACCTGCAAAGATAACCTATAATTTAGGCGGCGGTATTTCGACTAAATATAATATGATGGAATTCGGTATTAGATATAATTTATACTTGGCAAAGAAATATACGGCAAACCAAGGGTCTTTAAAGATTAAAATAAATCTATAATAACCCAATTATCCATAATTTGTGTTCTAACTAATGTAGAGCCTTAAACCAGTATAGATAGACTTAATCAAGACTTTTGTTAAGTCTCGCTATACCTTAAGCCATAGGCAGGAGGGTAGGGAAATTGCCCTTGTCCTTACTTAATTAATTGGTTTACATCATACCCCATGCTCATTAGTCCGGCTAAAATAAGCTCCTCATCGTTATTTATAATTGCTTCGTGGATTAAATCAGGGCTTAGCTTACTATCTACGGCAACTTTCAGCAATTTCGGATGATTCAAAAGCGGTTTGTCATAAATTATCTCTTTTACTACAAATGTTACTATTTTATTTGCTGGTTTATTCATTTGTTGTACTATACGCTCCTTAACTTCTTCTTCTAAATCTATAAGCTTGCCTTTTGTAATCTTTCCTACTGTAAGCCATTTCATACTACTTATTATTTTCTCTCTATCGGATGCATTTGTTAATGTCGGTACTTTTTCTATTATTATGTTTATAGTGTTTTGTATTTCATCTTTATCGCTTATGGTAATAGTATTATCTTTCTGTAATTTAGTATTTAACTCTGCTACTACTTTATCTATACTTAAATGTTTATCTGCTATATATTGCTGTTGTACCGCTTCTTCAATTTCATCTTCCAAATCTATTAGCTGACCTTTAGTAATTTTATTTTTGCTTATAATATTTTTGTAGCTATGCTTAATGCTGTTTCGCCGCCATTAGTTATATGATTAATAGTTTGATCCGGCATTCTTGAAATTAGTTGCACGCATACCTCACCTAAGCCTTTCCATGCAGCACAAGTTAAGGCTGTAGTGCCGTGTTTTGGTAATAGTATTAATAGCTGGATCGCTCATTTGAGGGATTAGTTGCATACATACTTTACTTAAGCCTTTACTAGCAGCATAAGTTAATACTGTTTCGCCATGCATAAGTTAATACTGTTTCGCCATTATTATTGATAATACTAATAGCCTAATTATTCGTTTTAGATATTAAGTAATTCACAGACTTTTTCTAAATCTTTATAAGCGGCTAAAGTTAAAGCCGTATTGCCGTTAGCATCAATTTTGCTAAGCATATCACAATTTAGCTCTTTAACTAAACTTTCTGCTTCTTCTTCCTTACTTTCTTTTATTGCTAAAATTAGTTGATTATATTTTAGCTCATCAAGTTTTAGGCTCTGCTGTTGTTCTTCCTCTGCCTGTTTCTTCGCTTCTTCTTCTGCTAATAGTTTTCTTTTTTCTTCTTCCGATCGTTTCTTTTCTTCTTCTATTCGTTGTTTTTCTAGTTCTTGCTGCTGTTGTTCTGCATATTTCTTTTCTGTTTTTGCTTTATTTTCTTCATATAAATTTTCTTTTTTATAGCTATAGCCATCCAGTTCTTTCTTGATCTTTATTGCTGCTTTATATTTTTCTACAGCTTCATTATACTTTTCTTGACTGCATAAATTATTACCCTCTGCATTTAAGCTTTCTGCTTTTTTCTCGGCTATAGTTTTATTTCTTTGCAGATATCCGTTAATCGTGTCCAACGTTGCCTTATCTATGTTGTTGTTATCAAGATTAAGCCATATTAAAGAGTTATTAGCTTTAAGTGCTTCAGCGATTTCCCTTGCTCCAGCATCGCCTATGTTGTTAGCAGAAAGATCAAGCGATGTGAGAGTAGAATTATCTTTTAGCATTAAGGCTAATCCCTTTCTTCACTATCGCCTATTTGGTTACTCCCAAGATAAAGCGTTGTATCACCTTTTCTTAAACTATCTGCTTGCCGGCCCCCTCTTTTTTCTAGAAATTCTATTAGTTCTTTCATATTTATATCCTTATTAAATCATATAAATTTTAATATTTTGTTAAAAATGAGCTATAGCCAGAATCATAATAAGGAGTTTTAAGAATGCAATAGAAATTTAACTAAAAGTGTGAATAAATGAGTTGAAGTTGCTTTAATGATTATATATAAGTTAGTTTTTTTATAATATTTAAACGGTATTTAAAAGAGTTTAATATAAAAATTAGACATTTTGGAACATAAAAGGAGCATATGGATTTTTTAGAAAACGAAGTGAAACCCCGAAACCCTGAAAGGGCTTGGCGAGAATGACGGGACTCGAACCCGCGACCTTCTGCGTGACAGGCAGACGCTCTAACCAACTGAGCTACATCCCCCTTATACATAAGAGATAACAATATATATAACAATTCTTCTATTTCTGCAAGAGTAAAATATCTTATTTTATCAAAAAATATACAGAACCTAACGTTTAGATTTTATAGCTTATTCCTAATATTATAATCAATAGATATTTCTATTAATCTAAATTAGTCACTATTAGTTGAAGCCTTGAAAATTATTATATTTGTTAAGGACTTTGTTAAAAAAGAAAAACCTATTGGTTACATCTATATTAACAAAACCTTACTTTATTAATAATTATTAGAGGTTTTATATGACTAAACCATATGTCATTAAATTAACTACTCCTTTTGAGCGTATTAAAACTTTATAATCCTATACCCGATATTGCTCTTAGAAGTGCTATTATTATGCAGGCAATAATAGATGCAACTAATACTTCTACCAAGAAAGAGTCAACAAAAGCAGAATATAATGCTAAAAAGTGGCTTTTTGAAAATAATGAAAATTTTAATGCTACCTGCTTAGAAATCGGTATTGAGCCTAATTATGTAAGGAAGACTGCTAAAAAACTAATTAAATCACAACAAAATTAAAGATAAGCGTCCCAAACTCTACGGCTAAAGTTTAAATAAATTAATTTGTAATAAAACTTGAAATTACTCTAAATATAAATTAATTGTATAGGTGTTACTTAGTAACGCCTATATATTAATTATTTCAGATTATAAAGGTTATTTATGATTATTTCAGTTTCAGCTCAACATATTTCGATCGGTAATAGCTTACAAGAATATTCAAAAGAGAGGGCTACGCAAGTCGTTAAAAAATATTTTACCGATATAATAAATATAGATATACATTTTTCAAAAGAGGGAATTAACTTTAAATGTGATATTATAGTAAAATATGGTTCAGGTAAACATAATATAGTCAAAAGTAATGATAGTTGTAGCGATATATATGTAGCTTTTGATAAAGCTATGTCAAAACTAGAAAAACAGCTTAGAAAATATAAATCAAAATTCAAAAATCATCATGCGGGTAAAGTAAAAATATCAGAAATTGCTTACGAAGGTACCAAATATATTATTAATCCGCAATCTGATAGTGAAACCTCTAACTCCGAAAATAATGATAATCCGGCAATTATCGCTGAAAAGCCTGTAGAAATATTAAAATTATCAGTAAAAGAAGCGGTAATGAAAATGGATTTAGAAGATTTACCTGCGGTAGTATTTAAAAATATCAATAATGATCGTATCAATATAGTTTATTATCGTAAAGACGGTAATATTTCTTGGGTAGATTATAATTAATGCTTATTATCCCTTATAAAGGAGTTACGCCAAGAATCGATAAAAGTGCATATATTGTCGAAAGCAGCTCTTTAATAGGAGATGTTGAAATAGGTAGTAATTCAAGCATTTGGTTTAATACGGTTCTTAGAGGCGACGTTGAATCGATAAAAATAGGAAATAATACTAACGTGCAAGACGATAGTGTAATTCATACTTCAAGATTTAACGGACCGGTAGAAATAGGCGATAATATAACTATCGGTTATCTCTCTCTTATTCATGCCTGCACAATACATAATAATGTTTTTATCGGTATGAGTACTACGATAATGGATTATGCAGTAATAGAAGAATATGCTTTTATTGCTGCAGGAAGTCTTATCTGCCAAAGAAGATAATTAAATCTAAAGAATTATGGATGGGATCCCCTGCAAAATTTGTTAGATATTTAACCGATCAAGATTTAGAATATATGCAAGATAACGTAAGAAATTATGTAGAACTTGCGAGTATTTATAATAGGGAATTAGAATAATCTTAATGTTATTCTAGGGGCTTTGTTGCATGGATCGGTTTATCCGTCATTGCGAGGAAATTGCATAGCAATTGATGAAGCAATCTCAGGAGTTTGTTATTATTTCATGAGATTGCCACGCAGCCTACGGCTTCTCGCAATGATAACTCGGTATCCATGCAACAAGGCCTATTCTACACGGGAATGACATTATGTATTATAAGAATCCTTAAATGCCTTAACCGTATTTTTAAGTAAAAACGCAATAGTCATCGGTCCGATGCCGCCTGGGACGGGAGTAATATATTTTACGTTAGATTTAACATTTTCAAAATCAACATCACCGATAATTTTATTGCCGCTAATTCTATTAATGCCTACATCAATTACTATAGATTCAGGATTAAAATATTCTGCAGTTAATTTTAAAGGCAAACCTATTGCGGCAACGACAATATCGGCTTTAGAAGTAATAGAGCTTAAGTTTCGTGATTTGGAATGGCAAATAATAACACTGCAATTTTCTTTTAACAGTAAAGCACTTAAAGGTTTTCCTACTATATTTGAGCGTCCGATAATTACAGCGTTTTTACCGGTTAAATTAGGTTCGTATTTTTTTATAACTGCAAGACAACCAAGGGCAGTGCAGGGGATAAAGCCTTGACTAATCCCGCTATGTAAGTAACCGACATTTAAAGGGTGGAAACCATCGATATCTTTAGAAGGTGATACTGCCGATAAAATTTTATTTTTATCTATGGAGCTTGGCAAAGGAAGCTGAACTATAATTCCCGAAATCTCGTTATCAAGGTTTAACTCGTTGATTTTCGATATTAAATCATCTGTATAAATAGTAGTAGATAGATTTACTAATAAAGTATCGATTCCTATTTTATGTGCATTTTTTATTTTATTTTTTACATAAATAATGCTTGCCGGATTATCGCCTACTAATACTATAGCAAGTTTCGGTGAAGCGTTGGTTTGGCTTTTAAGTTCTTGAATTTCTAGCTTTAAGTCTGCTAGTATCTCATTTGCTAACGCTTTACCGTCAATTATATTATTCACTATATACCCTTGATAAATGAAGTATTGATATACGAAGATCAACTTTAAAAAGAGCAAGGAGTTCACAAGGCGAGGAGCGGAGCAATAATACGTGAGCACCGCAGAACTTGTAGAACGACGTAGCCAATTTTTAAAGTTCATCGAGTATATTTTGTGGTAGAATACTCAAAATGTAGAGCCTTGCCGTCAAATACTCTACTATAAGCATGATGGAGGCTACTTGCTGCTTCGGCAAAACCGGTAAGAATCAGTTTAAGTTTACCGGCATAATGAGCAATATCACCAATAGCGTAAATACCTTTTATATTAGTTTGATAATAGGAATTATCTACTTCAATATGGTGAAGCTTAACATTTAAACCCCAATTTGCTAAGCTACCCAGATCTTGTTTTAAACCAAAAAAAGGTAGTAATATATTGGCATCCAATTTGCGAGTATTATTTTGTAGATCCTTAACTATAACCGATTGAAGTTTACTATTATTACCATCTAAAGCATTTAATTGATAACCGGTTACTAACTCGATTTTACCGGTTTCTGCAATATGCCTTAATTGCCTTACGCTTTCAGGGGCAGCCGTAAATTTATCCCGCCTATGTACTAAATATATTTTATTTGTAATCTCCGAAAGAGAAATAGCCCAGTCAACAGCCGAATCCCCGCCGCCTGCTATAACTATATTTTTACCCGCAAATTTGCTTTTATCATTGATGAAATAAAAAACCGACTTGCTTTCAAAATCTTCAATATTTGCAAGAGGCGGTTTATTCGGTCCGAATGAACCTGCTCCTGCTGCAATAATAATAACTTTGCTTTTAATAAGAGTGTTTTTTGAGGTTTTAATTTCAAAAAAATCATCTTGTTTATTTAGTTCTATAGCTTGCTGATTTAAGTGATATACAGGCTTAAAAGGAGCTGCTTGAAGCTCTAATTGTTTTATTAGCTCTTCTGCTGCAATTTTAGGATATGCCGGTATATCGTAAATAGGCTTTTCAGGATATAGGGTAATACACTGACCGCCAATAACTTCTTGTGCATCAATAACATGACATTTTATGCCAAGCATTCCTGCTTGAAAAACTGCAAATAATCCAACCGGACCGGCACCTATTATTACAACATCAGTATTATACATTACTTTTTATATTTAAATTTTAAAAAGGATTTTATTGGATATTGAGGAAATAATCAATTGTTATTGTGCTGAGGTTCTGCACACTTTTAATATTATAATCATAATTATGACTCTTTTTAGCTGCAAATTATAAGATTTTTTTGAAATAGGAACAACTATTACTACAAAAATCTTATTAATTTTCGCTTAAAAATATCTCATAATTATAATCATTAATCAAAAGCGTACAGAACCTAGATAGATATTGATTTAATATGTCCTAACTTAGCCCAGTTAAGAATTTTTTGATCTCTAGTAAGTAGGGTAGCTCCAAGACATTTTATTGTTGCTACAATAATTCTATCAGCTAGGGCACCATGAAAATCATCCATAAGAGAAATGCTTTCAGCAGCAATCTCCAGAGAAATATCTTTAATAGATAATCCGTTGATATTTGTTATAGAGTTTAGAAAGTCCTTTATAGGTTCGTAAATATTAATACGCTTTTTAAAGTTAAGCATAGCTATTTCCTATAATGAGATAGAACTTAGGAATAATTGCGAATTTTCTTGAGCTAAATTGATTTTGTGTTTTATTTGTTCTGATAATTCTTCAGGTTGTAATAGTGACCACAATAAAACATGGGTATCTAGTACTAAACCATTATTAGTTCTGCATTCCATTATTTCTTCTATTGGTTCTAATATATCCGCTTTTATCTCGGCTTTGTTTTTTAGCATACCAAATATTGAGATCTTTTTAGTATTTATAGGTAATATTTGTGCTACTTCCCTATCTCTTTTGGTAATTATAATAGATTCCTTATCTGTTTGTAATTTTTCTATTATTTCAAGACAATGAGACTTAAATTGACTTATTGCTATTTTAGTAGCCATTTTTATACTCTGAAAAAATAAAAGTATTATTATACTATAATAGTCAATTATATTTCTATTTATAACAAGCTAATAATTCTGTGGGAAAAATATCATAAATTTATATTAAATATGAGTTTACCTTTGAAAATAGACTGAAACACGACGATTTAGAAGAAATTTATAGTGAACTTTCTGATAAATTCCCTTACTGGGATCATACATTAGCTCCTTCTAAAACGATTGAAGTGACTTTTCCAGACAGAGATCCAGGATATTATGTTGTAGAAGTTGATTGGATAGTAGCCGACACACCACGTAAATTTGTTTCGTCGTTTATTGTTGAATATAAGGATGAGGTTACACCGATAGGTCTTAATACGAATGATGGAGAATGCCTTTAACGTTATTCCCGCATAGATAAGGTCTTGTTGCATGGATCGGTTTTCTTTCTGTTACGCTGTGACTTGATCACGGGATGACAGAGATGGAATCGATCCTTAAACTTATGCCTACGCAGAAATATAACTTGGAACCACGCAACGATGCCTTACTTCCACAGGATTAAGACTGCTTGTGCCTTAAGAAAGCATAACATTTGTAAAAACTATTCTATATAGTAATCAATGGTGATTTGTGTCAAGTCAAAAATCTAAAAAAAAAATAAATATTTATATTGAATAAATTATTATTCTCGTGTCTACTTAGGTGAAGATTCTATACACTGAATATGGTGTCATTTTTTCAAAATAAGCATTATAAATAACGCCTACAACCCCATTAGTACCTATAATGAACACGCTTAAAAAAAACAAATTTCAAATAACTATAAACAACAACCATAACAATTTACTTACTCCTTTCGGTAAAGCTATTCTGCGAGATCGATATCTTATGAAAGGTGAGGATTTTCAAGATTTATTTGCAAGAGTTTCTAGTTATTATGCCGAAAATAAACAGCATGCTCAGAAGTTATATGAATATATGAGTAAAATGTGGTTTATGCCGGCAACACCAATCTTAAGTAACGGCGGAACGGATAGGGGGCTTCCTATTTCATGCTTCTTGAATGAGACCGATGATAGCTTAGACGATATAGTAAATTTATGGACGGAAAATGTTTGGCTTGCTGCACGCGGCGGCGGGATTGGAAGTTATTGGGGTAATGTTCGTTCTATTAATGAAGGGATTCGTGATAAAGGTCATTCATCCGGTATTATACCGTTTATTAAAGTAATGGATTCTATGACTCTTGCTATTTCGCAAGGTTCTATTAGACGAGGTTCATCGGCTGTATATTTGCCTATTAATCACCCTGAAATTGAAGAATTTATCGATATAAGACGTCCGACAGGTGGGGATGTTAACCGTAAAGCTCTTAATATTCATCACGGTATAGCTATAACCGATGAATTTATGAAAGCCGTTGAAAACAATAAGGATTTTGACCTTATTAGTCCTGCTACCAAAAAAGTCGTAAATAAAGTTAGAGCAAGAGATTTATGGGTTAAATTATTAACTACTAGAATAGAAACAGGTGAGCCTTACTTGTTATTTATCGATAGTGTTAATAAATCCATACCTGAGCATCATAAAAAATTAGGGCTTCAAGTTAAAATGTCCAATCTTTGTAGCGAAATTACATTACCGACGGGAATTGATCATTTAGGAAAGTCAAGAACTGCTGTTTGCTGCCTTTCCTCTTTAAATTTAGAGTATTATGAAGAGTGGAAAGATGATAAAGAATTTATCCATTCTATTATGTTATTCCTTGATAATGTTTTAGAAGACTTTATTAATAAAGCACCAGATACTATGGCAAGAGCTAAATATTCGGCTTTGCGTGAGCGAAGCGTTGGGCTTGGCGTAATGGGCTTCCACTCATTTTTGCAAGTGAAAAAAGTACCGGTAGAATCGGTTATGGCCAAAGTTTGGAATAAAAAAATATTTGAATATATATCTGCTGAAGCCGGTAAAGCCTCAATAGAAATCGGTAAAGAAAAAGGAGTATGTCCTGATGCTCTAGATGCAGGAAGTAATGAACGATTTAGCAATAAAACCGCAATAGCACCTACCGCCTCAATTTCGGTAATAGCAGGTAATGCCTCACCCGGAATAGAGCCGTTTGCCGCTAATAGCTTTGTACAAAAGACTTTAACCGGTTCTTTTAACGTGCGTAACAAACATTTAGAAAAGTTATTAGAAGAGAAAGGATTTAATAATGATCAAGTCTGGTCTTCGATTGCAACACATGAAGGATCAGTGCAACATTTAACATTTTTATCCGAAGAAGAAAAACAGGTTTTCAAAACCGCTTACGAAATTGATCAGAATTGGCTAATTGAACTGGCAAGCGATCGTACTCCTTACATTACGCAAGCACAATCTTTAAACATCTTTTTACCGGGTAACATTAGTAAGAAATATTTAAATAATATTCATTTTAAAGCCTGGAAAAAAGGAGTAAAAAGTTTATATTACTGTAGATCCACGTCAATACAACGAGCCGATAAAGTGTCGCATGATGTACTAAAAGCAGATTTTAAAGACTTAGAGAAACAAAACGATAAGTTAGTAGAAGCCGGTAACTACGAAGAATGCTTAGCTTGTCAGTAAGTATAATATAACTATGCAAAGATATTTAGACCCAACAAATGATGTAGCATTTAAAAAATTGTTTACGGATAAAACAAGGTTACTAAGCTTTCTCAATAATATTATGAGGTTACCTGAAGAGTTAAGGATTATCGACCTTGAATATATTTCAAACGAACAAGTACCGGATTTAGGGCAGAATAAAAGGAGTATAGTAGACGTAAAAGTTAGAGATAACTCCGGCAATATTTATATTGTTGAGATGCAAAACGGCTATGCCGATGCCTTTTTAGCAAGAGTACAATTTTACGGTTGTATAGCATTTTCTTCGCAATTAAAAAGAGGAAAAGAATATGCTGATCTAGCTCCTGTAGTAATGGTAGTAATTACTTCTGGATTTCAGGCATTACCCGAGGAAAAAGAATGTATTAGCTATCATCAAACTATTAATGTCGGTAACGGTGAGCATCAACTTAAATGCTTGTCTTACGTATTTGTTGAATTAGACAAATTTACCAAAGAAGCAGATGAGTTAGAAAGCTTAGAAGATGATTGGTTATATATGATGGCTAAATTCGATAGAGCCAAAGAACCCCCGAAACATACAAAAGATGAAATAGTATTATCAGCCTATAAAACTATTGAACAATTTAACTGGAGCGAAGCAGAATATGATAATTATATTAAAGCGATGCTTACTGCTCAAACGGAAGAGTTAAATCAAAAAAGTAAATATAATGAGGGGAAAGCTGATGGGAAAATTGAAATAGCAAAAAAAATGCTAATTAAAGGAATGTTGCTAGAAGATATTATTGAGCTTACAGAATTATCTCCGGAAGAGATAGAAAAGCTAAAAGAATAGAATATGAAACAATACATAGATGTGACACCAAATCAAAAAAGTAAGTATACGAAGGTAGAGCTGAAAGCGAAATTGAAGCAGCAAAAAACGCATTACTTGAGGGAATTGATATAAATACTATATCAAGAATAACGGGGTTATCAGTTACGGAAATAGAAAAATTAAAAGAAAAATTATGTCATTACTTGATGCAAGTCCAATTTATAAACCGTTTTCATATCCATGGGCATATGAAGCTTGGCACACTCAACAAAAAATTCATTGGTTACCGGAAGAAGTACCGCTTGCCGACGATGTTAAAGATTGGAAATATAACTTAACTCCAGGGGAAAAACATCTATTAACGCAAATATTTCGTTTTTTTACACAGGCAGATATTGAAGTGAATAATTGCTATATGAAGCATTATTCACGAGTATTTAAACCGACTGAAATATTAATGATGTTATCGGCATTTTCTAATATGGAAACGGTACATATTGCAGCATATTCACATTTACTTGATACGGTAGGTATGCCGGAAGTAGAATATTCAGCATTTCTTAAATATAAGGAAATGAAAGACAAGTATGATTATATGCAGCAATTCGGAGTGGATACCAAAGAAGATATAGCAACTACACTCGCAGTATTTGGAGCTTTTACTGAAGGATTACAGCTATTTGCTTCTTTTGCGATCATGCTTAATTTTCCTCGTTTTAATAAAATGAAAGGTATGGGTCAGATTATTGCTTGGTCAGTGCGTGATGAAACGCTTCATACTAATTCAATCATTACTCTGTTTAAGACTTTTGTAAGAGAAAACCCTGAAGTTTGGACGGAAACGCTGCGTAAACGTATCTATGAAGCTTGTACGACTATTGTGCATTTTGAGGATGCCTTTATTGAACTTGCTTTTGAAGTTGGTGGTATTGAGGGGTTAACGGCATATGAAGTAAGACAATATATTCGTTATATTGCCGACCGTCGTTTAATGCAGCTAGGACTCAAAGATGTATATTTGGTAAATCATAACCCGCTTCCTTGGCTTGATGAAATGCTAAACGGAGTCGAACATACGAACTTTTTTGAAAATAGAGCAACTGAATATTCAAAAGCAGCGACTACCGGTTCATGGGAAGAAGTATTCACTGAGATGGACGCCAAAAGCGGAGGCTAAATAATATACTCAGATAGAACTTGAAAAATTGGCAGCAATGTCTTGTAAGTCCTCGGATGCTGAACGTATTGTGTCGAAGTATACATATTAACAACAAAAAAAAATTAAAAATACCTAATCTTTATTTTTAAAAATTTTTTAAAATAGATTTAAAATATTTAAAAATTTCGAGTAATTTTATGGCTGTTATAAAAAATAAAAACTATCAAAAAGTTGTAGAAAAAGTTTTATCTTCTTCTAAAGCTAATAAAGTACTAAAGAGTGCAATTAAGGACTTATCGTCTTCAAAAGGTATAAGCTTAAGAACGATGTTACTCGGAGCAAGATTTGTTTTAACTAATCCTGTAAATACTTATAATCTTGTTAAGCTTGCTAACTCTTCTAAGATATATCTTGATCTGGAATTTCAAAAATCACTTCTTGAAAAATCTTCAATATGGGAATTTTTAAAAAAACATTCAGATGATTTGCCTAAAATAGGTCAAATCTTAGCAAATGCGGGCTTTAGAGAATTTCAAGATAAGAGTGCTTTAGATCAAAAGGGACTCGAAATACTAAAAGAATGTTTTAAAAATGAAAAAGTACTTAAAAAACTTCAAGAAATTGCAGTTGAAGTAAAGCAAGAGCTACCGGACTGGAATAAAGTGACTTCTAGAAGTTTGGATATGCTGGTTACCGATAAAAACTTCAAAAAATTCTTTAATGAAAAGAGCGAAGATATTACGAATTATATACGTACCGGAGCAACTGAAATACTTCCAAGCGATTATATAAAAACTTTTGATGATATATTACAAAAACCTGAAAAGAAAAATTTATATTCATTAGTTATAAAAATATTTAATGAACATCCTGATTTTAAGCAAGAACTAGCTAAAAATATAAATAATACTCATTCTCTAAAAAGATTTAACAAACTATCTCCTGAAAAACAAATAATTATTGAAAATTTCTTAGCAGAAGCAAAAGAACAAGCTAAACCTTTCTTAAAAGAACATTTTGAAAGCTACAAAATCGATCTTAAAATTTTAGATATTATTCCTACTTTATTAAATAAAATTCCTGAGACAAAAGAAATTTTTGATACTCTTAATGCTCCAAATCAAGGTGTAATGATATCTCTTGAGAAATCCTTAGAAATGGTAGCGGGTGATGATAAATTAAAAAGTTTTTTTGCTAATAATAAAACAATCTTACCAAATATTGCTTTAGGTATTATTGAAAATACTCCTAGCGTACAAAGCATAACAAAAGAATATAATTTTGATAAACAAATGCTTAGTATAGTAGGCGAAGTTATGTCAAAGCCGGAAATTGCTCATGAGATTATTGTAGACTTAAATAAAGGCGATTATATGAGTTTAATCGGTAATATAATCTCTGCCCTTAATGATCCTTCATTTAAATTAAAAGATGTATTAATAGACCAAAGTAAAGAAGGTCTATTTGATAATTTAATTACAGGAGTTTTAGAACAAGATGAAAAAAATAGCCAAACTATAAAACAACAACTTATAAATTATGGTCTAGAAGTGAGTGATGTTACAAAGCTAACTAGCATAATGCCTATATTACTTGATAAACCTGAATCATTAAAAAAGGTTTTTCGAGATTTTATTAAAGGCGATTATACGGGAATGGCAAAAGAATTAATAGCTTTAACTAAAGACAATCCTGAAATTAAAAAATATTTAAATAATAATAGAGAAATATTTGCAAGTATTTTAGATAAAACTTTAGTGGACATACCAGGTATAAATAACCTTGATAAGAAAGAATTATATAATGTACTTCCATCAATGTTAAACCATCCTGATGAATTAGTTAAAGTTATAGAAGAGGTTGAAAAAAGTAATTATCGTGAGGCTGTTAGTGCTATATATAATCTAGCTCAAAAAACAAATTATTTTGAAGGGCAATTGCCGAATATTATAAAAGCAGGTTTTAGCTATGCTACTGAAAAAGTAAAAGACGTATTTAGTCCATCACAAGATTTTAAAGATAAAACTATAGATGAAATTACTCTTAGAAATAATTTAAATAAAATACAAAATGGAAAATTCAGCTTAAAGGGAGCTATATTAGTAGGTAATTTATCTAATATCGACTTCTCAGGCGTATCATTAAAAAATGCAGATTTAACTAAAGTAACTTCTTTAAAAGATTGTAATTTTAAAAATACTAATTTAACAGGTGCTAAATTACCTGATAATTTAATGCTACTTACTGATACTTACAATCTTGATAAGGCTATCCCTCCTTTAGTACCTAAACTAATTAAAGAACAACAAGCAAAATTAATTGATAAGGCAATTGATAAAGTATTTTTACAAATACAAGCTGAAGGAAAAAGAAATTTACTTAGTAAAAAAGAATTTGTTCAACAGGTAAAAATATTATATGAAGAAAATCAAACGATTAAAGACTATATTATAGAAAAACTAAATTCACTACCTATGAATATGGTTACTAACCTAGCTACTCCTAAAACAAATCAATATAAACATATTACAAATCATGTAAATTCTCCATTACAAATATTAAACCCTTTATATGAAAATATTGCAAATAAACAAGATATTAAGAGTAATTTATTAGCAAATATTTTAAGCGAGAAAATATCACAAAAACTTTTTGATAAAGGTGATAATAGAGGTGAAGATTTTTACATGATTAATCAGATGCTAAAACCTATCGTTTCTGAATATTCTAAAGAGAATCCCGATAATATAAATAATTTTTTAGAGCCGAAAAATCTAGAAAAGTTAGCAAGTAATATTGCCTCTACTTTAAATTCTAAATCTAAATATACTTGGGCAGGCACTATTATCGGTGGAATTTATTTACCAAAAGAAATCTTCAATGAACAGTTAAAAGATAACTTTAAAAATGAGTTTGAAAATATTAATAAATTAAATATTTTAAAAGAAGCACAAGGTATCGTCTCAAATTTAAATAGTAAGATTAATATTGTAGGATCTAAGACAAATGCACTTTCCATTACTTCTATTTCTAATAATAAAAAGAAAGAAGAAATACATAGATAACGCATTAATTATGGCTAAAGCGAGATAAAAAAGATATAAAAACTGTCATACTGGGACTTGTTCCCGGTATCCAGAAAACCTTAAAAAGTTTTGGATCCCATGATCAAGCCACGGGATGACAAATTAATAGCATACCATTTTTATTTAACCCTAGCTATAGTACGTAAAATTTCTTAATATTTGTGCAAACTCTTCTTGGTTAGAATATTCTAATGTGGTTTTATCTTGTATCTGATTTTTAAACCAAGTAACTTGTCTTTTAGCATACTGACGGGTTCGTATTTGAGCTGCATTTAAAGCCTCATCTAAAGTGAGATTGCCGTTTAAATAAGCTAAAATTTCTTTTATCCCTACTGCTTTTAAATTCGAATAATGTTGTGGGGTGAATTGTCTTTTTATTAAAGCAATTTCGTCAATTGCCCCTTCTTTAAATATCTTATCTAAACGCTCATCACATGTTTTATACAAAAATTTTCGCTCAGGATTTAAGAAGATAATTTTGAAATTAAAATCAGATAAGATTTGTTCTTTTGGCAAGGTTTGAAAGGAAAAAATAGATTTACCGGTTTGCATGAATATTTCATAAGCTCTAATTAAACGTTGAGTATCATTTTGATTTATTTTAGAAGCAGTAAGCGGGTCAAGCTTCTCTAATTTATTCCATAATTCTATATTGCCTATTTTACTATGCAATTCTCTAACTTCTTTGCGTAAATCCTCCATTATATCAGGAATATTATTATAGCCAAAAACTAGAGAATTGATATATAAGCCCGTTCCTCCTATTAATATGGGTAGTTTCCCCCTGCCGGTTATTTCTTTTATTTTTTCTGTCGCAAGTTTTAGATATTTTATTACCGAGAAATCTTCTGTAATTGATAGAAAATTATATAAATGGTAAGTAACTTCAGTTTTATAGCTTTTCGGAGGGGAGGCGGTAATGATAGGAATTTCCTTATAAACCTGCATTGAGTCGATATTAATGATTTCGCCGTTATAAGCTTTAGCCAATTCATGCCCTAAATAAGACTTCCCGCTAGCAGTCGGCCCGCATAATATAAATATACTCAAATGATTTGAAGAATTGTTTCTGCAAAACTTCGGAGGACTCGCATGCTCACCTATTAAGTATAGGCTGTGCGTGCTCGCTCCTCGTTTTACATTCCAATTCTTCAAATCATTTGAGTATATTTCTTCCTTTGTCACTTGTTTAAACTATTTCATGTATTCGGTGTCATACCGTGGCTTGACCACGGTATGACAACAAAAAGTACTGGATTCCCGCTTTTAGCTAGGAATGACATTAATACCCTTAAACGATTTCATCAGTATTAATAGTATTTCCTAAAGTCTTAGTATTAGCATTACTATCTGCCGGTCCACTAAATATTATTGTACCAAATTTGTTGTCATAACTAAAGTTGGACTAAGCCTGCGTCATTGTAGTCAAGAACTAAACTATTTAGACCGTTAGATGCTGTTACATCACTGTTAAGTTTAAAAATAAGAGGATCATTAGTAGGCTCAAGGTCTTTATTTTTTATTACCAATGGTGCCTTGTTGGTAATGTTAATATTTAATGTATTTGCACCTGTTGCCGTTATTGTAACTAATTTAGTATCAACAGATGATGTATCGATTAGGTCTGTTGTATATGAGATTTTAAACATATTATTTTTCCTTTATATTAATTTAATGTAAGAAAAATATATAAAATAATACTTTAGAAAGCAATAATTTTTTAATAATTAATTAATAGTAACAGCCCGTATTTTTCAAGATATTTATTAATTATAGTTATTATTTTTTCTAAACCATCCTTATTAGCTGATTCAGCCCTTGCAACTATAATAGATTCGGTATTAGAGCTACGCAAGAGCCACCAACCATGCTCAGTATTTACCCGTACACCGTCAATATCGTTAAATTCTATTTTATCATCAAGTAACTTTTGCTTTATTTCTTCTATAATTTTTAGTTTTAACTCTGAAGAAACAAATATTTTAATTTCCGGTGTACTATAGCTTTTGGGTAACTCGTCTATTATCTCATCTAGAGTTTTATCCGATTTGCTAAGTAAATCTAAAAATCTAAGAGCTGCATAAATTGCATCATCAAAGCCAAAATATTTATCGGCAAAGAATATATGCCCGCTCATTTCACCGGCGAGTAAAGCCTTTGTCTCAAGCATTTTGCTTTTAATAAAAGGATGACCTGTTCGCCATATTATAGGATTTCCGCCGAATAATTTTATTTTATCAACGATGAACAGGCTGGCTTTTACATCGACTATTATAGTGGCATTTGGGTTTTCCTTTAAAATATCCTCAGCAAATATACATAAAATTTGATCACCTAATAATATCTTCCCGCTTGAGCTGATAATACCGATTCTATCACCGTCACCGTCAAAAGCTATACCAAGGTCACAATTTTGTTCTTTAACTAATTTAATTAGCTCTTGTAAATTAGCAGGGTTAGTAGGGTCGGGGTGATGGCTTGGAAAATTCCCGTCAATCTTACTATTTATGATTATATTCTTGTTAGCTAAATGTTTTTTTAGTTCTTCAATAATATTGCCGGTTGCTCCGTTACCGCAATCCCAATCTACTTTTAATTTTGGATTAATATTTATTCCATCTAAAATACGTTTTAGGTATTTAGATTGGATGTCGTAAGGAGTTATTGTCATCCCGCGGCTTGACCGCGGGATCCAGTTAATATCACTATGGATACCGTGGTCAAGCCACGGTATGACATTAATCTTTGCTAGTAAATCCTGGATTTGAGGACCGAAAAAAGATTTGCCGTTTTGCAACATTTTAAAACCGTTATCGTCACGAGGGTTATGTGATCCCGTGACCATAATACTACCGGCAGGCATAAAGTGTTTATCTGCAAAATATAAAACCGGCGTTGGAACTATGCCAATATTTATGATTTTAGCTCCTGCATCAGTTAATCCTAGTTCTAAAGCTTTACAAAGGGTAGGGGAGCTGAGCCGACCGTCTAAACCTATACAGATTTTATCGTTATCTTTCGTTATAGTCATCTCGGCGAAACAAAAGCCGATTTTATAAGCTACTTCTTCCGTTAAATCCTTAAGGCTATTACCTCGTATGTCATAAGCCCTAAAAATTTCTTTGTTAATTTGCATAAAAAACTGTTTTGAATGTTATTACATGGTTCGGAAAACGTATTCAATGTCATGCCGTGGCTTGACCACGCCATAAAAACAATTTATAGTAGTCAATTCTACTGGATACCGTGGTCAAGCCACGGGATGACATCGGAATCTAGAAGCTAAAGCTTTCTCCCAAATACACTTCCTTAACTTTCTTGCTACTTGCTATTTCCTTAGCACTTCCTTCTAATAATACTTTACCTTCAAAAATAACATAAGCACGGTCGACTATATCTAGAGTATCACGTACGTTATGGTCGGTAATTAATATGCCTATATTAAATTCACGTAAATAAGTAATTAGATTTTTGATATCGGAAATAGCAAGCGGGTCAATACCGGCAAGCGGTTCATCAAGCATGATAAATTTAGGCTCTATTGCAAGTGAACGTGCAATCTCAAGCCTACGCCTTTCACCGCCTGATAAGCTAGCAGCGGATAAATCCTTTAAATGAACTATCGAAAATTTCTCTAGCAAATTATGGGTTTTTTGTTCAATTACTTCTTTATCATTTTCAGATATCTCAACTACAGCTTTAATATTATCCTCGACTGATAATCCCCGAAATATCGAAGATTCTTGAAGAAGATAACCGATTCCAAGCCTTGCTCGTAAATAAATAGGCAAGTTGGTAATATTTATATCATTTAAAAGTAATTGCCCCGAGTCCGGTTTCATTAAACCGATAATAATGTTAAAGCAAGTTGTTTTACCGGCTCCGTTCGGACCGAATAAACCAACTATCTCTCCTTGTTTTATATTCAGAGATATATCCGTTAATATATTCCTTTTTTTGTAGGATTTTGATATATTTTTAACTTGTAAGCTGTCCATCTTTTTTATTTGTTATTTTGTTGCGTGGATTAATTTTCAACGTCATTGCGAGAAAATTACGTAAGTAACTGATGAAGCAATCCAGTTTAAAAATGCTAATCTTTAGCATTTTTAAACTGGATTGCAACACTCCTTGCAGTCGCTCACAATGACGTACCAACGATAAATAGCTCTATTTCTTAATAATATCTACATAGTAGATTAGTTTATTAGTTTTTAAAACATTATCGTCACGCTGTAATATTACATTACCAAGTAGAATAAGTTGTTTATTATCGAAAAAATATTTAGCACTATCTGCAAGTAATAATTCATTATTTATTTTTCTTTCTACAGTCAATTTAGTAGGGACAACTATATGATCAATAGTTTGCTTTTCATCTATTGTTTTATAAAAAATATATAATTCTTTCGTTCTAAGTATCGCATTATCGAAGTAAACAACAACATTTCCAAGATATTCTGCCTTTTGTTTGGTTCTATCAATAATTAAAGTATCAGATGTTATATGTAAATTTGAAATATTTTTATCATTAGCATATATTGCGGTACTAATTATAAGAAGTAAAACAAGTTTAATAATAGATATCTTTCTAAACTTCGCTTCTAGAGGTAATTTAAACGTTGAACCGGTACTCGCATCCTCACGTATGTCTATATACGCTGCGGTGCTGCGTTCCGTGTCTCCTTTAAATTCCTCTCTATAAGCTGGTTTAGAAAGATATCTAATCCGATAAATCGATGATTGTAGAAACATTGCTTTTAAAAATTATAATATTATTTTCATCCTTCGTATTAAAACTATCCGAAGTAATTGAAGAGTTTTTGTAAAGTAACTTAGCAGGGGAATGACCGGTTATATTCTTATTTACTAAATCAATCCTTGCATCGTTAGTGTTAAATATGATCTCATCAAAAAAAAGTTTTACATCGTTTTTTAAATCTAATATGTTTGATTCTTCATCTAAAAAGCCTTCTTTCGCATTGATAATAAGAGTTTGGTCTTGATTTACGTTATAAATAGCATTTATTATATCTAGTTTATATTTGTTATCTGACTCTTTTACAGCTCGCTCAGTTTTAATCTTATACGCATTTAAATTTTTATTTACTCCCTCAAAAATTGAATCTTTCAATATAATATTATATTTTAAATCAAAATTTTTAGTATCTTTTAAACTTTTTTTTGTAACGTTAATATCGTTTTCTTCATTAATATAACCACTTTTAATTAATATATATCCTATATACAAAATTCCAACTATTATTAAAAGATATACAGATTTCCAAATTTTTTTTCGCCGTTTATAAGAAGAGGGCATAGATTTTAGCTAACTCCTATGCGTAGTAAATCATGAATATGGATAATGCCTATAATAACATTATCATCAACAATCGGTATATTAGTGATATTCTTGGCTTTCATTAAATTTAAAGCCTCTTTTGCAAATATTTTCGATGAGATATGAATAGGGTTTTTGGTCATAATGCTTGATGCTGTTTTTAAGTGGATTTGATCGTTAATATGACGACGTAAATCCCCATCGGTTATAATTCCCACCAAATTTTGGTTTTTATCTGTTACAAGTGTACAACCTAAACGTTTTTTATTCATAACAATTATAGTTTCGGCAAAGGAAGTATCTTCATATACTAAAGGTATTTCATCACCGCTACGCATTAGGTTTTTAACTTTTGTTAAATTAGCACCGATTGTACCTCCCGGATGATAAATTTTAAAATCATCTTTAGTAAAGCCTCGTTTTTCATGTATAACAGTCATTAAAGCATCACCGAGTGATAACATTATTAAAGATGATATAGTAGGAGCTCCAATTACAGAAGCTTCCGGGTATTCAGGTACTATTAATAAAAAATCGCTTCTTTTAGCTAAAGTGGAATTTTTATTCATTGTCATCGCAGCAATTTTTATGGAAGAGTTCTTGCAATATTCAATTATATTAAATAGCTCTTTAGTTTCACCGGAATTAGATAGCATAATTACTAGATCATTTCTCGTCACCATACCTAAATCGCCGTGACTTGCTTCTGCCGGATGTAAATAAAAAGCAGGCATACCGGTTGAGGAAAAGCTAGCTGCTATTTTTTTTGCAATATAACCGCTTTTACCTATACCCGTTAAAATTACCCGTCCTTTGAAAGATAGTAAAAATTCTATAATTCTGTTAAAATCTTCAGGGATATTTTCGGATAATTTTTCTAAAGCACTTGCTTCACTAGAAATAACCCTCTTTGCGATGATGCGGTAATTATTTGTGTTGGTCATTTATTTACTCATTGTCATACCGTGGCTTGTCCACGGTATGACAAGATCAATTAAAATACTTACGTTCTGTAATTACTTCAGACGTTTCAGTATTATTATCTTCATTCCAAGCTCGTTTTTTACTAGAATCACGTCGCTGCTCAGATTCTGAACTTTCCTTAGCATTATTAACATTATTTTTTGGTTTTGGATTATTTGAAGATTTATCCTTATCGGTATTTTTAATAGTTAATTTTGCTTTGCCTTTATTATCAAAACCTATTAGCTTAACTTTTACTATATCGCCTTGTTTTAAAACACTACTAACCGTTTCTATTCTTTCTTCTGAAATTTCACTAATATGAACAAAGCCATCTTTATTACCTAAATAATTAATAAAAGCACCGGAATCTAAGACTTTCATTACCGTACCGTTAAATATTTCACCGATTTCAGGTTCAACGACAATAGCTTTAATTTTATCTAAGGCAACTTTTAGCTTATCTCTATCTGAAGCATAAACAGAAACGCTGCCGTCATCGCTTATATCTATTTTAGCACCGCTAGTTTCACAAATTTCCTTTATTACTTTACCGCCCGGTCCTATAATATCTCTAATTTTATCCTTATCTATTTTTATAGTAGTAGTAGAAGGAGCATTTTTACTTAGTTCGCTATTTGGTTTACTGATAACTTTATTCATTTGCTCCAGTATATGCAAACGACCGAGTCGTGCTTGCTCTAAAGCTACTTTCATTATTTTAAAATCTACTCCGGATATTTTGATATCCATTTGTAATGCAGTAATCCCTTCACTAGTTCCTGCAACCTTAAAGTCCATATCACCGAAATAATCTTCATCACCGAGAATATCCGATAATACGGCAAATTTTTTGCCTTCCTTAATAAGTCCCATAGCAATACCCGCAACCGGTGCTTTTATCGGTACGCCGGCATACATTAAAGCAAGAGAACTACCGCAAACAGTTGCCATTGAAGAAGAACCGTTAGACTCCGTAGTTTCGGCAACTACTCTAATAGAATAAGGAAATTGTACTTTATTAGGTAATATTGGATTAATAGCACGCCATGCGAGTTTACCGTGTCCGACTTCACGACGACTAGGTGCTTTCATCGGCATTGCTTCATTTACAGAGTAGGGCGGAAAGATATAATTAAGCATAAAACGCTCTTTATACTCACCCTCTAAACTGTCAACCATCTGCTCATCTAAACTAGTACCGAATGTAGTGCTAACTAAGCTTTGCGTTTCGCCTCTAGTAAATAAAGCTGAACCGTGTGCGGAAGGTAGTAAACCTATTTCACAAGCAATTTGTCTTATATCCGTGGTACTTCTTCCATCGATACGTCTATTTTTTTCTAAAATCTCGTTACGTAATATATCTGATTCAATAGATTTTAAAGCCGATTCGATTTGATAATTACTATATTTTTTATTTTCTATGTCGCTTACAAAATGTGTAAGAACTTTTTCAGGTATTAAATCTAAATTAGTGCTACGTTCTTGTTTAGATTTAATCGCAAAAGCTTGTTCAATTTCTTTTACAAATAATTTCTCAATTTCTTTCTTTAATGAGGCGGGATATAAATCTTGCATTTCAAGCTTTGGTTTTTTAGCTTCTTCTACTAGTTCTTTAATTATCTTTATTACCGGCTGGAAGCTTTCAAATCCAAATTTTACGGCTTCTAACATTTGTTCTTCAGAGAGTAAATGAGCTTCCGATTCAACCATCATTACTGAATCTGATGTTCCTGCAACTACTAAATCAAGCTGACTTGTTTTTAATAATTCAAGTGCCGGATTTAAAACAAATTCACCGTTGATTAAACCGACCTTACTTGCAGCAACTATTTCTAGATAAGGAGCAGGGGATAGGCTAAGTGCAGCCGATGTACCGATAATTGCAAGTATATCTACCGGAGTTTCAGGATCATATGAAAGAACACTGCAAGTTACATGCGTTTCATTCACAAAAGCCGGATGAAATAACGGTCTAATCGGTCTATCTATTAAACGAGATACTAAAACTTCTCTATCTGATGCTTTTCCTTCACGTTTAAAAAATCCTCCGGGGATTTTACCGGCAGCATACGCCATTTCTCTATAATTAATCGTTAAAGGAAAAAAGCCGATACCTTCTTTTGCTTTTTTAGCTACTACTGCTGTACATAATAAAACGGAATTACCCATTTTTACCGTAACTGCTCCATCAGCTTGCCTTGCTATTTTACCTGTACTAAGCTCAAGAACTTTCCCGTTCCATGTAACACTCTTAGTTATTTCGTTAAACATCTATTTATCTCATTTCATAATTTATATTTTATTCAAGGTTGTCATCCCGTGGCTTGACCACGGGATGACACTAGGTCAAGTTGCGATATGATATTTGTACTACTTAATCTTTCTAATTCCTAGCTTACTTATTAAATCTAAATATTCGCTAACATTATTCTTTTTAATATAGTTAAGTAATCTGCGGCGACGTCCGACTAAAATCAATAATCCGCGTCTTGAAGTATGATCTTTATGGTTAGATTTAAAATGCTCGGTTAAATTATTGATTCTTTCAGTTAAGATAGCACATTGCACCGCACTTGAACCTGTATCATTTTCCGTTATAGCATATTCTTTAATTAATTGTTGTTTACGTTCTGTAGTAATCGACATCGATAATTTCTCCTTAAATATATAGACTTCTAGTTTTAAAAGAAGTCTTGTATTAAATTAAATACTCGTAAAGAATTAAAGCAACTCTTGTTTAAGCTACCTATTGCAAGCAAAACACCTTTATAGCGAACCCATAAAAGATTAACGTCTTTTTCATAATTAAATAAACATTTCTGTCCGTATTTAATTTGCTGTGCTTGGCTGTCAGTTGCATCAAGAACCAGGATGTCGTCCAGTATTGCTTCTATCTTTATGCTTTTTTCCTCTAGGGAATTTTTGGTAATTTCGTCAGGCGATTTAATTCGGATAGCATTTTCTTCTTTAAATATTCCAACCTGAGTACGGCGTAATTCTATCACAAATCCTAAACTTTGCAAGGACAATGCCAAATCTTCTGCTAAAGTCCTTATATAAGTACCTTTTGAGCATTCCGTATAGTATATAGCGGTAGCATTTTTCTCATCAAAATTTAAACATTTTAGATCATAAATAGTTATATTTCGTGGCTTTAATTCTACTTCTTTCCCCTCTCTCGCCAATTTATAAGCTCTTACGCCGTTAACTTTAAGAGCTGAAAAAGCCGGCGGTATTTGTGTTACGTTACCGATAAATTTAGAACATACGGCATAAGCCTCTTCTTGAGAAGGGATATAATCTTTCGTTGCTATTACTTTACCGGCATAATCGCCGCTATCTGTTTGTATTCCAAATTTTACGGTAAAAATATAGGTTTTTCTAGCATCAATTAGTAGCTGTATTAGTTTTGTAGCTTCACCTACGGCAAGTGGTAATACTCCTTCCGCTTCTACGTCTAGAGTACCTGCATGCCCTATCTTAACTTTACCGAGTATTTTTTTTACTATACTAACAAGTTTAGCAGAACTTATGCCTCTTGGCTTATAAATATTTAACCAATAATTACTCATTTTAATTTGATTTTAACTTGACTTAAATTTAGAAAATCTTTAATATATATCTAGCCAATTACAAGTATTGTTGTATAGATCAGGGAAAGCTTTAGATGTCATTCCCGCGTAGCGGGGATCTAGGGTAAAGCGAGATAAATCGAGCTTTTCAAAAAATCTTTTAAAAAGCTTTAAAGTACTGGATTCCCGCTTTCGCGGGAATGACATACAGTTCATACAACAAAGCTCCAATTACATGATAGGTTAGACCAAATAATGACGATTAACCCCAGTAATATAGAAAATTCTTCCTCTAAAATCAATACCTGTCTTTCTAAACTTACCGATTATATCTGGCCTATAAAACGCCACGAAGTTTCTAAATTTTTATTCATCACCTTATTAATGTTCTGTATTTTATTTATCCAAAATCTAATCAGAGCTTTAAAAGATAGTATTGTTACTACTATGATAGGCGCCGAGACTATCTCGTTTTTGAAGTTTTGGGGAGTGATGCCGTCAGCTTTCTTAATGGCTGCTATCTATGTAAAGCTTGTTAATAGGATGAAAGCAGAAAATATATTTTATCTTATTATATCAATTTTTTTAACATTCTTTGTTTTATTTGCCTACGTTATTTTTCCAAATCATGAAATGCTGCATTTAAGCCCTGTAAACGTTCAAAATTTAACGGCAAGTTTACCTAATTTAAAATGGTTTATACTGCTTTTATCAAAATGGAGTTTTTCACTATTTTATATAATAGCCGAATTATGGCCAAACGTAGTTTTTGCATTACTTTTTTGGCAGTTTGTTAATAATATTACTACAGTGGAAGAATCTAAAAGATTTTATCCGTTATTCGGTTTACTTAGTCAAACAGGTATTTATTTAGCAGGGCAGTTTTTAGAAAATCTAAGTAATATTAATGATTACGTAACTAATAAATTTGCATTGCAATCGTCTTTTCATACACTTTCTATACAAATTATACTAACTATAGTATTAATTTTAGGTATAATAGCTATTAAAACTTTTTGGCTGCTTAATCATAAAGTACTAGACAAAGAGCATATGGCGTTACTCAGGTTTAAAGCAAAGAAAAAATCTATGACTATTGCCGAAAGTTTTCAAATGATTCTATCGTCAAGACATATTAGATTAATTGCAACTTTGCTTATCTGCTATGGCATTGCCATTAATTTAGTAGAAGGTCCTTGGAAAGCAGCAGCTACTAAAATTTATAAAACTCCAACCGAATATGCAGCTTTTATAGGAAGTTATTTGAGCTATACCGGAGTATTTACTATTTTATTTGTCGTACTTGGTTCAAATATAGTTAGAAGACTTGGCTGGTTTACGGCAGTTGTTATCACACCTTTAATAGTTTTTATTACCGGTATATTATTTTTTGCCATTAATAATTTTGAAGGATTTGCCGGCTTAATAATAGCAAATTTTATCCTAACCGATCCTGCTTTAATTGCTATAACAATAGGTGCTATTCAAAATGTGCTTAGTAAATCAAGCAAATATACCTTATTTGATTCAACAAAAGAAATGGTCTATGTTCCTTTAGATCCGGAAATAAAAATAAAAGGTAAAGTTGCTGCCGACGTGATAGGTACAAAACTCGGTAAATCCGGTAGTGCATTTTTACAATCATTGGTATTTATAATATTACCTTCCGCTAGTTATCAATCTATTTCCATCTGTTTAATGATTATATTTATAATTACTTGCTTAACTTGGCTTTGGGCAACTAAAGAACTCAATAAAGAATATAAAAATTCTATTAAATTTTCTCAATAATAATATCAGTTTTTTCTTGATATTACTAAAATCTCTATATAATATCTTTGACAGTATAACACAAACTGTGAAAAAGATGTAGTACTTGCATGGATAGGTCTTTTTGCTGTCATCCCGTGGCTTGACCACGGGATGACAGCGGAAAATTTGTGCTAATTAATTTTTGGTTAAATTAGAGGTTTTATGAGTAAAGATAATACTGGATATGAAAATGATGAAGGATATGAATCCGATATAGATGAAAAAAAACAAGAACAAGCTGCTCCCGCTCAACCTACACTAGATTCAGCTGACGATGGTTTTATCGTTACTTCTGCATCTTCTGCTCAATCTACCCCTTCAATTAGTGCTTTATTGGACAATATCTCTCCTGACGGTCAGACATCAGACCCAATAACCAAGGCTGTAAGAGAAACAATTATACAACCGCAAAAAGATAATTTAATAGAACAAATATTAAAAGACCTGGCAGCCCTTGCAGACCGTGATTTAGCTGAACAAAAAAGAAAAGAAATAGAAGAAGAAAAAGATAAAACATTAAATGCTTTTTTCGGTAATCCGGCTAATAGAAAATTTATTGATAAGGCTTTAGAAAATCCTGAGCTTAAAAAGAAATTAGAATCAATAGAAATAGCCGGCTATAAAAATGTTCATAATACATTTAGTGTCGCTAGTGGATACCCTGGTGGATTTAAGCCGGTACAGTGGAAAAATCAAGTAAGTGCAAGCGATCTTAGAGCAACAGTAGTTAAAAATGATGCAGGTGATGAACTCTGTACCTTAAATGAAACAACTGTTAAAACTAAGCCTTTTACTGTAGCTAAACAAGACGGTATTCAGGTTCAGATCAGCTCATATAGAGAAATAGATTTTCCTATAAAACTTGATAAAGCCGATGGGTCAATGCATTTGTCGATGGTAGCATTAAAAGCTGATGGCACAAAGCCCTCCAAAGATAAAGCCGTATATTTCACTGCCCACTACGAAGAAGGACCAAACGGTAAACCTCAACTTAAAGAAATAAGCTCACCGAAACCTTTAAAATTTGCTGGAACCGGAGATGACGCAATAGCTTATATAGAGCATGGTGGAGAAATTTATACACTTGCGGTAACACGCGGTAAATATAAAGAAATGATGAAAGAGGTAGAACTAAACCAAGGGCAGAGCGTTGACTTATCACAAGCCGAAGATCTTATAATAGGACAAGGACAAAGTAAGGCACTAGAAACAAACGAACCTACAATAAATCCAAATCAAGGATTACAGTCATCTATTGAAACGCCTACGTCTACTCAAACTACACAGATGCCACAGTCGCAACAAGTGAATCCAAACCTCCTTAATGCAGCTACAGCTTTATCAGGCAGCATGCAAGATTTATTAAATTATGTAAATGCAGGTTTAACAAAAGAAACTGACGGCAATAAACAAATTGATTTAATTAAAGAAGCAGCCACGGCAATTCTTAATAATGAGAAAAGTGATATTGCTAAAAAGCAGGCTAATATCATTGCTTTAACTGAAAATACGGTCGATAATAACGACCTCACACCGGACGCAAAAGTAGCTGGAGTAAATGCGGTATTAGAAACCATAAAAAATGATCAGAATACCCCAGACCTAGAAAAATCAAAAATGCTTGAAGCTACAGTAGCTATCGCTTTAAATTCAGAGAATCTTGAACCGAAGCAAAAACAGCAGATGTTAGAAAAGGCAGTAGATGTCGGTTTAAGTCTTAAAGATGATGCAAGTAGAGCTGCGGCAATTGACGGTATTACGGATGCTGTAATAAAAAGTAACCTTTCTACTGAAGATAAAGGGACGATGCTTATAGCAGTAGGTGATAAGGTTAATGCCTCTGAATTAAGCAATGCGGAAAAACAAAAATTATTAGGTTCTGTATTAAAGAAAGGTGTAGAAGCCCAAGTTCTCAGCTCGGAACAACAACAATTGATGCAACAGAATTTAGATAAGATTACGGCGGAACAAACTAAAAAAGATACAATAAAAAAAGTAAATGATATTTTATTTGATCCTCTAAGTAATACTGGATTAAAAACAACAAACATACAAGCCATTACATCTAATGTTTTAGATAGTCCGGCTAAAGTAGAGGTAAAAAGTGAAATAATTGAAGGAATTACTAACACAATTGCAGGAAGCTCGCTTGAAGCTAAAGACAAAGCAGAGATTGTTAAAGGGGTAGGCGAGACTATAGCTACTCATAGTGATACCTCTTTATCCTTACCGGATAAAGCACTTATTATGGCATCAGCGGAAAAAGGTATTGCAGAAAGTAAGACTGATTTACCTGATAGAGAGCTAATGACTAAAGGATTAGTAGACGGTATTTATGAAGGCAAAGGAGGTCCTGAAATAACTAAGGCAGTTTCTAGTGGGATCGATAATAGTAATATTAATGACTCTGAGAAAGAAGCACTTAAAAAAGCTAAAGATGCAGCGAGTGAGGCAGCTTTAGATAGAGAAACTCAAAATTTAACTGAAGGGTTAAAAGGACAGAATATAGAAGAACCCAAGCCTCTCGATGATATATATAACAAAGCCCAAGATGTAGCTAATGCATTAAAAAATGTTATTACCCCTGTTTTAGATGCTCATCCTGAAAAACGTGAAGTCTCAAAAGAAGAAGTTGTGAAAAAAACTTCAAATATATTAAATGATATCTCTAAGCTTGCAGTTGAGAAAGTCAATAATATTCGTGCTATGCTTTCTCCATATGGTAATCTTAAAACTCTCGAAGAAAAAAGAGCTGAATCAACAAAAAAAGTAGATGAGCTGGTAAAGGAATTTGGTACTAAATCTTCTACTGAAGAACAGCAAAGTTTCATTAAAGCTAATTTAATTGATGATAAAACTTTATCTAAAGAGGTACGTTTACAAACTATAGATAAGTTATTACAAGAACAAAAACGAGCAGACGCAGTTGAAAACCGTAGTGTTAAAACGGAAGATGTAAGGGTAGTATCAGGACAGTCTGAATTAAAACCTATAAGTAAAGATGAGCCGGATATTGAAAAAGCTAAAATGGTAGTAGAAAGAGATAGAGTTAATATCAAAGATAATATAAAAATTATGGGAGCATTAATGAATGCAAGAGATAGCATTCAGTCGGAAAATTTAAATAAATCAATACCTATTAAAAGAGAGTCTTCTCCTCCACAACGCTGATCAAGATTTGTATTCTGTATATTATAAAGGCAAGCGATGTCATTCCCGCAAAAGCGGGAATCTAGTAAAACGTATAAAAAATAAGTTTTTTATATGTTTATTTTATTAAATATGTAACTTCTGTATCAATATTAAAGTTATTTTTCCAGGTTCCCGCTTCCGCGGCGGGGATGACATAAATGATATCAAAACATAATCAGGATGACAGCTTGCCTTTATGCATTAGTTTTTAGTTTTTCTTTTCCAGCTAAACATTTTACTAAATTATTAACGGCTTGTTGTTCTTCCGTGCTATTAATTTTCATAAAATTTCTTGAAACTTCAATGCACATACGTTGATGTTGAGTATGTACGGGCTGCGGTTTATTAGCTTCTTCTAAACCTTCAAAGAAATAATCAATATTCCTATCTAAAGCTTCTGCGATTAGTACTAGCCTTCCTACAGAAATTCTATTAATTGCTTTTTCGTATTTTTGTAATTGTTGATGAGTAACATCAATTACTTCAGCAAGTTGTTGACGAGACAGCCCCTTAGCGAGTCTTAAAGAATAAATTTTCTTGCCGATAAAACTATCGATTTTTTGTATAATATCGTTTTTTCTACCCATTATTTTCTCCTTGGTTACTAATTATATCTATATTTAAAAATTTTCTTTGAACAAAAATGATATTATCCTATATTATTATAAAACATGTGGTATTAATAATTTAATACCATTAAACTTATCCAATTGTAAGTAGAGATAATACTATAAATTAATATTATAAGCAACTATAAAATAATATTTTTTAAGTTTTTATAATCATTTGGTAAATAATTATTAAAGAATCGTGCAAAATTATTTCTTATCAAATAAAAATATCATAAGAACTTTAAAATTATTTTAAAGATAAAATATGAATATCTTATGTTTTAAAAACTTATTTACTGAAGCATAAATTACAATTTATAAAAAAATAAAATTTTGGTGCATTATAGAAAAATATAAAATTAATGCAAAGGAAAATTTCATTTCTATATTAATATTTCAAATCAAGGATAAAGTATAGTTTCATTTTAATTATAAATTAATTATTTACAGCGAACTTATTTAAGATTAAATATAAAATTAATAATAACAACTTAGCTTTTATAATGAGAAAAATTTTTAATTGTCTTTACGTAGCCTTATTTAGAACAATAGAAGATGATGGCGTTGAACATTCGGGATATATGTCATTCATGATACTTTTATCTATTTTCCCTTTCCTAGTATTCTTATTAGCTTTAACAAGCTTTTTAGGAGCTTCAGAACTTGGTCAAAATTTTATACAAATTTTTCTAGAGAGTCTTCCAGAGCAAGCAACAGAATCAATAGAAAAGAGAATACGAGAATTACTAAGTGCTCCTCCTCAAAGTTTAATGAATCTTGCCATAGTAGGCAGTATTTGGACTGCTTCTTCTTTTGTAGAATGTTTAAGGACTATTTTAAATCGTGTATATCAAATAAAATCTCCCCCCCCTTATATAAGAAGAAGATTACTTAGTATTATACAGTTTCTTATAATTAGTGCCTTGATTACCTTTACTATGTTTCTTTTAGTGGTGATTCCAATATTATTTACAAAAATTCCGATAATATTAGAGACCATTGAAAAATATAAGATCATTTTAAATTTTATAAGATATTCTTTAATTTTAATTTTATTATTTTTAGGTGCCTCGTCTTTGTATTATATATTACCTAATGTAAAACTAAATTTTATTGATGTATGTCCAGGGGCTTTATTAACTGTAATATTATGGATAATAAGCGGCCATTTGCTTTCAACTTATATAGTCTACTATAATCAATTAAATCTAATGTATGGTTCCCTTGGTAGTATAATAGTTACATTAATATTCTTCTATATTATAAATATGATATTTATCTATGGTGCGGAATTTAATTATCTAATGAAAAATTATGAAAATATAGAGTGAAGTGCGGCTTAAAACACTTCATAAGTATTTAATTTTACAAAAATAAAATACTTTTATTTTTTAGTTTTTAGGTTTTGTGAACAAAATACAAATTATTTAAAAAACTCCGGTTTAAATAACATAAAGCTATCCTGAGATGATGTAGGTAATGGAGTTAAATTATATTGCGGATCGAAAGCGTTCCCATAAATTTTTTCTATTTTTTGGAGCGAATTTGGAGATTTTAAAGCCAATAATATTGATTTTAAAATAGTAAAAATTGCTATATACGGATCGGTTTCGGGGGAAGATAAGCGATGTTCTAAACGTTTTGGAAAAGAATTTGGAATTCTTACGGCTACGCTTCTATTATTTCCACCGTACGATATATGTGTAGGAGCCATAAATTTTTTATTTATCCGTGAATAATCTAGAGTAGTCGGCATAAAAGCGAGTAGGGTGTCTAACATATAGTGACATAGCCCTTGTGCTGCTAAAATTATATAATAATCATTGAAATCGGAATTAAAATTAATATGAAAATGCATACTATTACCATAATCATCCAAAAACGGCTTAGGAGAAAAATCTATATAACCGTTTAACTGCTGTGCCATTTTTTTTAAAATAGTTTTAACCTCTAATATATTTTTTATATATTGTATTAAGTTTACAGAAGGAGGAAGATCTATTTCAAATTGGTTATTGCCTTTTTCTTTTTTTATTTTAGAAATTTTAAATCTAGCTAAGTATTTTCTTGAAAGTATTTCAAATTTAGCTATATCAATATTGTGGCTTAAATAAAACTCTATTTCTACGCCAATAATAGGGATTAGGTTATAGTCTTGATGAAATTGTGCTATTATTTTTTCCAGCTGTTTATTTTTTTGTAAACGACCGGATAAAGTATTAATAAAACTATTATAATTAATATGGGGTATTTTCATGGAAGGATTAATAAACGGATCAGTTTATTATAAAATTTTTGATAAAACATTCAATAATTCTAGTCATAGATATATAAAAAAAAATAACTCTATAAATGAAACAGAAATAGTTGAAAACAAAAAATCTATTACTACTTATTTTAAAGCACAAGATATTTTAATTTTAAACCAAGTACATGGCAATCAAATTGTTAATGCTGATGAGTTCATAATTGCCGTACCTGAGGCAGATGGAAGCATTACAACTAAGAAAAATTTAGTATTAGCGGTACAATCGGCAGATTGTGTACCGGTATTACTTGCAAGCGGTGACGGTAAAATAATCGGAGCGGCACATGGAGGTTGGAAAGGAAGTATAAATAATATTATTAGTAATATAGTTACTAAAATGGCAGAAAAAGGAGCAAAGAATTTAATAGCAGTGATAGGTCCTGCTATAGCTCAAAGTTCATATGAAGTTGATGATGAATATTATAAAGCTTTCTTAAGTAAGGATATTAACAATAAACAGTTTTTTATAAACTCTATAAAAGAAAATCATTATATGTTTGATTTACCGGCTTTTGTAGAGTTAAAACTTAAAGAAGCAGGTGTCAAAGATATAAAAAATATTGCTGAAAATACTTACACAAATCCGTTAAAATATCCAAGTAAAAGACGCTTATATCATTTGCAAGAACCTTATAATCAGAATATATTATCAGCTATCGTAATTAAATAATGGCATTGCTAAATAAATATTGATGGTTTGAAAAAGCTACGTCATTGCAAGGAGACGTTGTTGCATGGATCGAAAAACGCACTGGGTGTCATACCGTGGCTTGACCACGGTATCCAGAAAAATAACTTAAAATACTAATAATCTTAGTATTTTAAACTGGATCCCGCGATCAAGTCGCGGGATGACACTGGAAAAACTGATACACGCAACAATGCTCGCTCGCAATAACGATATCTATCTTTATTTAGCAATGCAAAAATAACTCTTCATTTATCCGGAGTATATTAATGAATCAAGAGAAACATTACTATCAAATAGTTTATGCACCAAACGATATTTTTAAAAAACAAGCAGAATATATAGACATTGTTGATGATAATATTCGTACTATTGTTGATAAAATGCTTCAGACTTTACATATAGAAAGGGCAGTGGGCTTGGGTGCTAATATGGTAGGAATATTAAAGCGTATAGCGGTAGTTGACCTACATGAAAATAATAAATCATCGCCTATAGTTTTTATTAATCCGGAAATAACTTATTTTTCGGAAGAAAAACAAACTTTTATTGAGGGTTCTTTATCGTTTCCAGGCATTGAAGCATCTATTACACGATCAAAAGCAATCAAGGTAAAGTATCTTGATTATAACGGTAATAAGCAAGAACTAGCAGCAGAAGGCTTTTTAGCAACTGTAATTCAGCATGAAATAGATTATTTAAACGGCAAAACTTTCTTAGATTATTTATCAAAACTTAAGCATGATACACTACTTAAAAAGATGCTAAAGCATATAAAACTCCATCCTCCACATATTCACGGTAGCGGTTGTAGGCATTAATTAATTCTTAAAATTTATTTTTATTAATAAATATGGAGGAAATATTTTATGTATCAACAACAACCGAATATATCTAATCAATATCCGGAAGAATGCTATATATCACAAGAAAAAGGAATACTTAGAACACCTCGCAATTTATACAATAATTCATTAGAAAATATACCATTTGCAAAATGGATGAGATCTAAAGAAGGAGTAACATCAACAGTAATATATTTATATTTACAGACAATTAAAGATTTACAAAAGGCTTTAGTATTCGGAATTGCCGACGCCGCAACACTTCTAGCATATCTTTGTTATAACGGTTTTGGTGACAAACTAAATATAGATAAAATAAAGTTATTTATAGCTGTAGGAAAAAACTTAGGTAGCGAAATATGTACGCGATATATGGAAGGACAAAATGATGAAACTTTTGACCTTACTGAATTTTTACAAAATAATAAATCTTTTAAATAAAGCCGAGCGATTTGCTAATATATGTAAATCTAATGCAACAAATACTTCTAATGATACTGTATTATATAAGGATACAGTTTTAGAAGCTTTTCGTCCATTTCTTAGAGCGTATTTGCTTGACATTTTTAAAATTCATTTAACATTACAAGATAAAATAGAGTATTATGGACATAGAGGAACTATAAAGTATATAGGAAAAAGCGTTATTGAAAAAGTGTTTGATTTTGGCGAGAAAATTCATGAATTTATTGACACCGGTAACAATAAAAACGTTAGTACTAATGTCAATACTAGTGGAGCTACCACTGCCGTAACAACTACTACTACAACTTATTCAAATAATCATAAACCTTATAAAACTACTGAAATCAGAAATGAACATAATAAATGTTACGGTGAAATACGTGAAGAAACAATAAAAACACATATAAAATTTAGATTAAATAAACATTATCCAATAACAATTATAGAATATAGATCTCTTTCTCTTCCTGATAAAATAATCCCTGGCTGATCTTTTGATTTTAAGTTTGTTCTTAGCGGTCCTAACGGCGATAAGATGGAGGCAAAAGATAACGCTTATCTAGGAATTAATTATAATCTTGAAGGTAAAATATGTAAATTAACTGTACCAAATCCTCCCGTAGTTTCTTAAAACCCTCTTTGGCCTGCTTTAGTCATGTATCATGGTCAGATTTATACATTACCTGTAAATAGTGGACACTATAACTACTTAGTACAAAAAGTATATGAACATAGCGGAATGGTAACAATAGGGCATGAAGATCCTCCTTATTCTTTAGAATTAATAGGTTGATATTTTTAGTTTTCTGATATGGGAGTATGGCTAAACTACAAGAAGGAGATGAGAAGCAAAAATCACATTTTCACAAGTCGCAGCCAAGCTTCCCAGTCACGTTTGCCTAAATCTTTTTCAAACGATAATAAGTCTTTTACCGTCTGCTTACATATTTCTACGGAAGGGATTATAAGCTCTTGTTCTTTTGTGAAATTTAGTAAACATTGCGTTTTACAAGCTTGTTCTAAATGGTAAGTATAAAACATAGCTTCATGGATAGTTTTGCCGCAGGTAATAGCACCGTGATTACGAAGTAACATCACGTAATTTTGCTTAAGGTCATTAACAAGTCTAGTGCTTTGCTTGTCAGCATCTAGCACTAGAGAATTATAATCATGATATGATATTCTATCGTAAAAATGTAATGCCCATTGACTGATCGGTAAAAGCCCGCATTTTAAAGCAGAAACGGCAATAGCTGCAGGAGTATGATAATGAAAAATGGCAGAAATATCAGAGCGTGCTTTATAAATACTACCATGAATAAAGTAACCGGTTTTATTATATTGATATTCTTCCCCTTCTAAAATTTTTCCGTCTAAACTAACTTTTAAAAGATTCTCTGTAGTTACTTCTTCAAACCTTAGTCCAAAAGGATAAATATAGTAAAAATCGGCATTTTTAGGTCTTGCGGATAGATGCGTATAAGTATGATCATCCAGCGATAAATACGCCATTATTCGGTAAGCGGCAGCTAAATTATATTTTATATCCATTATTGTTAAAATCTATATTGGTTTTATGTTATTCTCGCGTAGACTGGTTTTTTATTGTCTGTCATCCCGCGACTTGATTGCGGGATCCAGTAAAAATATTAAAACAACTAATACTAATTGTTTTTTTGGATACTGTGGACAAGCCACGGTATGACAACAAAAAAGTTTGGATTCCCGCCGTTGCTGGAATGACATAGGAGCTGTGCAACAAATCCTCAGCGCTATTTAAAGGGAGCGTATACTGCTTCTTTCTCTGTTTCTATAATCGCTTCTTTAGGAGCTTTTATACATTCTCGTAAAGATTTTTTCCCTAAATACGGTGCTAGATTATAATTTAATATATAACATTGTAAATTATCTTTCTTACCGCTAAAGTTAAATTCAATTTTATTTCCTTGCTCCAATAGCTTTTTAATCTCTGTCGTTTGCTGGATAAAATTCTTTTGTTCTAAGTTTAAGTGCTTGATTCTTAGTATATTTTTTACTACGGAAAACGTAGAAACAGCAAGAAGCAAAAGAAATATAAATAACTCTTTATTACTTTGCTTATTTAAGAAAATACTATTTTTAATATATGCAGCTGCAATCATTCCGATACCGATAACATAGCATCCTAGATATCTAAGTAACGATGCTCCTCTAATTGCCTCCTCATAACTAAAGTTAAAGAAATATAAATATAACCGCCACAAAGCAAAAATTATAAAACACGCAAACGTACTTATCAGGAAAAATTTATATTCTTTCAACAAATCAGGTTTATATTTACGAATTCCGTACCATGCAGCTATACAAATAGTATATACAACTAAACTTCCTTCTTTTACTAAGAATAACAAGAGAAATTTACCGTAATTTAGTAATAATGATCTATGCTGTTCATTAAAATTTTCAGCAATGTATATTAAATTGCTAAAACTATGTTCGCCTCTGTCAAAAAAATCATGAGTATTTTTAAAATAACTCATCCAAATAAAATTACACAAAATCGATAAGGTAAGTAGAATTAGATATATAATGTAATCACTTGATTTTTTATGTTTTTTATAAAAAATTGTATAATGAGCTATAAGAATTACTGAAGCAAAACTAGCAAACCATGTTCCAATTTCTCGGAAAGAGGCAAGTAATATCGTAATAGGTAAAATAAGCAATAATGCTTTTTTCTTGTCTTCCTCAAGGATATAAATTGCAAAAATAGCTCCGAACATTAAGCCAATAGTACTATCGTTATATATTGAGCGAATTCCGGTCGTATATAATACTACACTACAAAGTAAAAGTGTGAACAACACACCGGTTTGCCACAATTTCTTATTTGCGGCTAAAGGAGCTAGAAATGCTAAATGTAATAAGAAATGAGCAAATAATACGTTACCGTCCGAATAACCTGAAAGTAACAGCATAAAATAATGATAAACAGCAGCTCCTCTTGGATAATGGGCATGAGTAGTAATAATGGAGGTTAACGAAGACTGATTCTCAAAAACACCGAAATATAGCAATTCTTTAGTAAATATCCCCCAATGTGAGAAATCATCATAAGTATGCAGCGATGCATCTCTGGTATAAAGAAAAAACAAAAGAATCAATAAAGTAAATACAATGATTTCAATTATATTTTTTCTAGATTCCTGCTTCCGCAGGAATGACATGAAGGAGGTATTATTGCGTAGATCAAGAAATACGTGCGGTGTCGTACCGTGGCTTGACCACGGTATCCAAAAATATAACTTAAAAATACTAAACATTTTTAATTGGATCCCGCGATCAAGTCGCGGGATGACAGGAACGGAGCCAACCCCTGCAACAACGCCTATGAAATGCAGGAATGACATGAAAGCTAAAAATATACCGATGAAATAACTTACATATGTTGCAGCCGGTAATAGCTTTAACATAGCAAAACAATATAAAACCGGTACTAATATGCTGATTGTTACAGGAATAACGAAAGTCAATTTTGTTTTGAAATATTTGGCAAAAAAAGACGAAAACCCAAAAATGCTTAATATCGGTATTATGATCATATTAATTTGTAAATAATTTTTCCGTCATTGCGAGGAAAAACTGAAAATTTTGACGAAGCAATCTCAGGATATTTGATAAGATTGCCACGCGGTCTTCGACCGCTCGCAATGACGGGGTAGTGTCTCCTCGCAATGATTATATATTATCACCCATGTTTAATTTTAGCTTGTGCTGCGGCAATTCTTGCTATAGGGATTCGGTATGGAGAGCAAGAAACATAGTTTAAATTCATTCTGTGAAAAAATTCTATAGAGCTAGGGTTTCCTGCATGCTCCCCACAAGCTCCGAGTTTCAAATTAGCATTACTGCTTTTTCCTCGTTTTATAGCAATTTCAATTAATTCTCCTACACCTTCTTCATCTAGAGTAGTAAATGGATCGGATTCAAAAATCTTCTCTTCTAAATAATATGGAAGGAAGGAAGCAATATCATCTCTAGAAATTCCGTAGGTAGTCTGAGTTAAATCATTAGTACCAAAACTAAAATAGTCAACTTCCTTAGCTATTTTCTTACTGCCGAGTGCTGCCCTTGGTAGTTCTATCATAGTACCGAGCGTAAAGGAAATTTTATATCTATAACGTTGCTCTAATTCCTCTATTACCTCATAAATATCCATTTTAAGCTTTTTTATTTCACCTACATTGCTAATTAAAGGAATCATTAGTTCTAAGTTACATTCTATATGTTCTTTTTTATGGAGCTCAAAAATAGCTGTAAAAATTGCTTCAATTTGCATTTGGTAAATTTCCGGCGAACATATACCAAGTCTACATCCACGGTGACCGAGCATAGGATTTACTTCATGCATAGCATGAAGACGTTGATTAATCATGGATAAAGGTAGATTTAAGCTATTTGCCAAATTCTTTTTATCTTCTTCGGTGGTAGGTAAAAACTCATGCAACGGCGGATCAAGTAATCTAATATTTACTGGTTTATCTTTCATTACTCTGAATAAAGCTTTAAAATCCTCAGTTTGCAGAGATAATAATTTCTGCACGGCAAGCTTTCTCCGTTCTATATCAGGAGCAATAATCATTTCCCTTACTAAAGGAATTTTATTTTTATCAAAAAACATATGTTCGCTACGACACAAACCTATACCTTGAGCTCCAAACTTTATAGATACTAAAGCATCGTTAACCGTTTCGGCATTTGCACGAACTTTTAAGCTACTAATATCGTCTGCCCAATCTAAAATTAATTTTGATTCCTCACTGAAAGTAGGTTGAATTAACGGCATTTCACCTAAGAAGATTTTACCACTACCTCCGTCAATCGTTATAATATCACCTTGTTTAATAACTATGTCGCCTGCTGTTAATATTTGCTTTTTCTCATCTATAGATAAATTACTTGTGCCGCAAACACAAGGCTTCCCCATACCTCTTGCCACAACTGCGGCATGTGAAGTCATTCCCCCTCTAATAGTTAAAATACCTGAAGAAACATGCATTCCATTAATATCCTCGGGACTAGTATCATGGCGTACTAAAATTACTTTATGATGATGAGATAATTTTTCGGCATCATAAGGTGAGAATACTGCAATACCTGTTGCAGCCCCAGGAGAAGCAGGTAGCCCCTCGGCAATAGAAGTAAGCCCCTTACTGTAATCAATTCTTGTATGTAATAATTGATTTAATGATTCCGGATCAATTCGCATTAAGGCTTGTTCTTTAGAAATAAGCTTTTCTTCTACCATTTGTACGGCAATATTAATAGCAGCGATGGCTGTTCTTTTTGCGGTACGTGTTTGCAAGATATATAGCTTATTATTTTCTATAGTGAATTCTATATCCTGCATATCTAAGTAATGTTCTTCAAGCTTTTTCGCAATTTGTGATAACTCCTTAAACACTTCCGGCATCATTGCTTGCATAGAATTTGAATCATTTGCAATAATAGGCATAGGTGTTCTAGTTCCCGATACTATGTCTTCACCTTGAGCATTTATTAAAAACTCTCCAAAGAGCTTTTTTTCTCCTGTAGAAGGTGATCTAGTAAAAGCAACTCCCGTAGCTGAAGTTTTACCTAAATTACCGAAAACCATTGCTTGAATATTAATAGCCGTACCGAAATCCTCCGAAATATTATTGATTTTTCTATATATAACCGCTCTATTACTCATCCAAGAATGTAGCACCACTTTAATTGCCGATTCTAATTGTTCATAAGGATCATTAATTAGTTGCTTAGTATACTTAATATGCAACCGTTTGAAATCATCAATAATTTTTTCTAATAATTCTGCGGTAATATCGCTATCTTTATAAATATCGGCTTGAATCTTGTGCTTTTCGTAAATTTGTTCAAATAGATCACTAGGTATAGATAATACCGTTGAACCGTACATTTCTAAAAATCTTTTGTAACTATCAAGAGCAAATCGTTTATCACCGCAGGAATCCGCAAGAGCATTACACACTTCGTTATTCATTCCAAGATTAAGGATAGTATCCATCATTCCAGGCATTGAAATCGTAGAGCCCGAACGCACCGATAATAACAAAGGATTGCTTGTACTGCCGAAAATTTTACCGGTAGTTATTTCAAGTTCGGTGATAGCTTTTTTTAAGTCGCTTTGAAAATTTTTAGGAAAGTTATTATTGTGGGTATAAAAGTAATTACATAGCTCTGTAGTTATTGTAAAACCATCAGGAATAGGTAGTTTTAGGTTAGACATTTCAGCAAGACCGGCACCTTTGTTACCAAGTATATTCTTCATGCTAGCGTTTCCATCACTACCATTACTGCCAAAATAATAAATTAATTTTTTCATATCATATATCAAAATTTGCTAACAATTTATGTGTTTAGAAGCATTAAATACATATTTATACAGTATGAAAAAAATAGTAGCAATGTTAAATTAAGAATATCTTTAATAAAATAGTTGAAATTTTAAATTTGTTAGTATACTTATTAATTTAATTATATTCTGTGTACAAAAGTCAAATTTTCAAAAAAAATCTTATTAATTTTCGCTAAAAAATATCTCAAAATAGCAAGTCAATTAGAAACCTTCACAGAACCTAATAAGTTAATTGAACTTCTTCTAAATGTTATTGACTAATTTAAGAAAATTGACCATAATTCTAAACGGTCGTGCAGTTGCGTGATGATATAGCAAAGCTATAGATCACGAGGAAAGTCCGGACTCTATAGAGGTATGGTGCCGGTTAACCTCCGGCAGAGTATTATTACTTTAGGGAAAGTACCACAGAAAATATACCGCCGAATATGAATATTTCGACACAACTTCAAATTTTGAAGTTCTATCTTAGTATTTTCGGTAAGGGTGAAAAGGTACGGTAAGAGCGTACCGGTAAGTTGGTAACAAATTACGCATGGTAAACCCCACCAAGAGCAAGATCAAATAGGCGTTACAGAACTTATCAAGTTCCCGGGTTATCTCTAACCGGCTTGTAATGCGGGTAGATCGCTTGAGGTAAACGGCAACGTTTATCCTAGATAAATAACTGCAATGAATTTCTATTCATACAGAATCCGGCTTATAGACCTTATTTGTCATCCCGTGACCCTTATGTCATTCCTGCGAAAGCAGGAATCTAGCAAAATCTATAAAAAACTTGTTTTTTTATAGACTTGTTTTATATTTTTCTGGATTCCTGCTTTCGCAGGAATGACATACGAAGTGTTTGTACAATATAGGACAAGACCACGAGATGACACCGAACTTATTATGACATAATTTAATGAAAAAGTTATATCATTATCCTATTTGTCCTCTTTCAAGACAAGCCCGTGTCTTCTTAAAAGAATTAGATATAGAATTTACTACGATTAAAGAAGATTATTGGCAATTCAATAAAGATTTCTTAAAAATAAATCCTGCCGGAACATTGCCTATTTTAGAAGAATCATACGGCTTATTTGTGGTAGGTATTTATCCTTTTGTTGAATATCTTAATAGCAAATATCCGAATTTTAATTTTTTAGATGAAGATATTGATATTTGCTGTGAAATTCGGAGATTATTTTTTTGGTTTAACGATAAATTTTATCGTGAAGTTACTAAGATTATTATCGATGAAAAAGTTATAAGATCAATTGCTAAAATGAGCAGCCCACGAACCAAGTTTTTACGTGCTGCAAAAAATAATTTAAATTATCATTTAGAATATATAACTTCTTTACTAGAAAAAAGAAGTTATCTTGTATCGGATTCTTTAACTATTGCCGATATTGCCGCAAGTTGTCACTTATCGGTACTCGATTATTTCGGTGAGATTTATTGGGATAAATGGACGCTTATCAAACATTGGTATTCACTAATTAAATCAAGACCCGCTTTTAGGTTATTACTACAAGATAGAATCCCGGGCTTTACCCCTCCGAACTATTATACAGATTTAGATTTTTGAATAGACTTCTTCGGAAACTCTACTTCTAGAGGTAATTTGTGTGTCAATCCGCTGCTCGCATTCTCTCACATACTTCTATGTACGCTGTGGTGCTGTGCTGCGTGTTTCCTACAAATTCCTCTCTATAAGCGAGTTTCCGAAGAAGTCTAATATATAATTTAATAATTTGATTCTTTCCGTATCATGAGCTTTTAGTATTTTACGAATATTATTAAGAGATTGATTTTTTATGAGTGCAGGCTCATATTCAAGATGAACTCCACTTAAAATAGCTTTCCCATCACCGTAAGTACATTTTATTATTACAGGTTTATTATCTTCATAACTTGCTATTATTTCAGTATCTTTAGTATTTTCTGCATCAACAAAATATCCACCGCCATTATAAAAAGCATAACAATCCTTAATATTTAAATTAAGTGTTGGATTTATTTTTAGATAAGCGGCTCTTGCTCCTTTATGTGAGTTGTAATAATAAGGAGCAAGCAGCGGTCCTCTAACCGTTCCATTGAAAATCTTTAATTCTCTTTCACCTATAACCTCTATATTTGTTCCTTTAGCGAATTCTACATAGTTACCGCTATAGTAACTGCCTGCACATATCCCAAGAAAATTACCGCCATTTTTTAAATAATTTTTTATATTAGCATTTCCTTTACCTTGCAATTTTTGTACATAGTATAAATCTCTTCCACCAAGTAAAATAAGTAATAAGGTGTTTTGAACCCACTTTTCGCCTATAATTTCTTGTGCAGTAATATAATCTACGTTATACTTTGGAGCATAAAGTCTTAAGGTATGCACGCAATGCTTAATACTTTCTTTTGAAACTCCTAGATCATTATAAATTTTTATTTTCATTTTTATATTCTTGACAAGGACATTATATAATTCTATTTAGTGCAATTACTTAAAAATAAATTATGAGGCAATTTTATGCAACTTAATTCAATCTCACTACCGTTAACCAAAAGGCAAGCAATAGAAATAGTTTTAGGAGTGGTATTACTTACTATTTGTTCACAAATAGTAATACCTATGAAGCCTATATTTATTTCATTGCAAACCGTTGCAGTGATGTTCATCGGACTTACATATAATAAGACTACTGCACCTTTAACTATACTATCTTACATAACTCTTGGAACAATGGGAATCCCTGTGTTTGGAGAGTTTTCGAGCGGGTTACGAATATTATTCGGTCCCACCGCAGGATATCTAGCGGGTTTTGTAATTGCCGTATATATTATGGCTAGCTTAAAAGATAAAATTTTTACTTCTAATAAATGGTTAAATCAGATATCTTTATGTTTAATCGGTAATATAATTATTATGAGTTTTGGCTGGATGTGGCTTTCTAAACTCTTAGGACCAAGCGGTGCATTTTACGGTGGTGTATTACCTTTTATAATACCGGGAATAATTAAATCAGTATTATTAATTGGACTTATTAATGTAGTAAAACCAAAAACTCGATGAACTTCAAAATTTGACTATTTCAGCGTCATGCTGTGGCTTGACCACGGCATCCAGAAAAATAATAAAAATACTAATAATTATTAGTATTTTTTAACTAGACCCCGTGGACAAGCCACGGGGTGACATAGGTGGAACTGATTATATTATTAAAGCAAAAAAACAGTAACAAATGCTAATGCCGCATTTTCCGGTGCCGACCTGGAAAAATAATATTAAATATGATCTTGAAAATATATCAAGGCTTTTAAAAGCCTTAGGTAATCCTCATTTAAGACTTCCTCCCGTCATACATATAGCAGGTACAAACGGTAAAGGTTCAAGTACCGCTATGCTCAAAAGCATCTTTATGCTTACCGGTTATAAGGTACATTGCTATACATCTCCTCATTTATTAGAATTTAATGAACGAATCGTAGTAGCAGGTGAGAAAATCTCGGATAATGAATTATGGCAGGTTTATGAGCAGGTGAGGGTAGCAAGCGAAAAATTTAATATCGAACCTAGCTTCTTTGAAGGTACTACGGCGGCAGCATTTCTAGCATTTGAGAAAACAAAAGCTGATATATTAATTTTAGAAACGGGACTTGGCGGACGATTAGACGCAACAAATATAGTAGAACGACCGTTAATTACTTTAATTACACCTATTTCATATGATCATATGAATATGCTGGGTAATACATTACCCCTAATAGCAATTGAAAAAGCTGGTATTATGAAGTCTTGCGTTCCTTGCGTTATAAGTATGCAAGCTTTGGAAGTTTATGAAACATTATTTGCAAAGGCTGAAGAGTTAGAAGTACCGAGTTTCTGTTATGAATATGATTTCGGTATTAAAAAGACGGACAACGGATTTATTTATTCATCACGAAATTTTAGTTATGAGTTTCCGAATCCTTCGCTACTTGGTGATCATCAATTAATAAATGCTGCAAGCGTTATTGCTTTAATAAGTTTGATAAATAAACAATTTAATATCAGCAACGAAATTATCTCTAAAGGACTGCAAAATACTATTTGGGGAGCTAGAATCGAAAAAATAGAACCGAAAAAATATTCTAAATTAATAGGTGATAATGTTCAAATTTGGGTAGACGCAGCTCATAATAATAGCGGAGCTCAAGTTTTGGCAAATTGGATTCGTGATAATTTAAAATCACCGATATATTTAATACTCGGTATGACTAAAAATAGGAATATCGAGGAATTTTGCTCCTACTTTAAGGGTTTGACAATTAAAGGTTACGGTGTTAAAGTTTTATCCGAACCACTAAGCCATAGTGCAGAAACAATAAATTTGGAAGGCAGAAAGAGCGGTATTGATTTTAGCGAAAGCGACTCACTTGAAGAAGCGATTAGTGATATAAAGAAGATAAACGGCGATAATAAAGCAAATATTATAATAACCGGATCGCTTTATTTAGCTTCCGATTTTTATAAGTTACTATGATGTCATTCCTGCGTGGATACTAAATCGTCATTGCGAGCGACTGCAGGCCTTGTTGCGTGGATCAGTTTTTCCGGTGTCATCCCGCGACTTGACCACGGGATCCAGGAAACAACTTAAAATACTAAAATATTTAGTATTTTAAACTGGATCCCGTGGTCAAGTCGCGGGATGACACCGAGTGCTTTTTTCGATCCATGCAACAAAACCAATTTTTCCTTGCAATGACGTATTGATTCTCGCTATAAATATATAAAAACCAACATAGGAGAAAATAAATATGACCTATTGCAACAAATCTAATCAAACCTCATATCCTTTTATCTTACCTGATTTACCTTATGAGAAAGAAAGTTTTAAACTACATTTTACTCCCGAGACTTTTGATTATCATCATGGTAAACATCATAATGCTTATGTACAAAATCTAAACAATTTACTCAAAGATAAAGAAGAATTACAAAAAAAAGATTTAGAAGAAATAATAGAATGGTCCTCTCAAAACTCAAATGCAGCTATTTTTAATAACGCAGCCCAAATATGGAATCATACCTTTTTTTGGCATTCAATAAAGCCGCAGGGCGGAGGTAAGCCAAGCGGTAAAATATTAGAACAAATTAATAAAGATTTCGATAGTTTTGAAGGATTTTGTGAGCAGTTTAAGCAAGAGGCAGTAGGGCAGTTCGGTAGCGGCTGGGCATGGCTTGTATATCACGATAATAGGTTACAAATTATAAAAACCGCTAATGCCGGTACACCTATAGCAAACGGTATGAAGCCGCTTCTCGCATGTGATGTATGGGAACATGCTTATTATATTGATTATCGTAATAAACGACCTGATTATGTTGACATATTTATTAAGCATATGATTAACTGGAAGTTTGTAGAAGATAACCTAATTAAGTAAAATTATGAATTTAGAGGATATTAAAAAGGCTCAAGAAACTCCCATCGAATATATAGCTTTTAGTGGAGGGGGAGCTAAGGGAGCAATATATTCCGGAGCTTATGAGGCAGCAAAAAAAGCCGGTATTTTGGATAATGTCAAGGCGGTAGCCGGTTCTTCCGCCGGTGCTATAACTGCAGCAGTGGTAGCTCTTGGGACACCGCCTGAGCGATTTGAAGAAATTTCTAAAAATACAAATTTACAAACATTGCTTGGAAAAAAAGGATTTTCTGCGGGTATAGTACAGTTAAATAAAGACGGTAAACCTTTATATGATCTATTAGAACTTGTTATTAAAGAAAATATAGGAAATTTTTTACAGAGATCAGATATAGTAAATGTTAAAGATGATAAAGCTCTTGATGAATTAAGAGGAAGATACAACCAAAAAGACGGTAAAATATATTTTAAAGACATAGCGTTACTCCGAAAATACGATCCCGTACAGTATAAGGATTTAGTAATTACGGCAACTCAGCAAGAGACAAGCGAACTAACTATTTTCAATAGCTTTGATACGCCAAATGTTGAAATTGCTTTAGCTTGCCGTGCTTCTGCTTCTATACCACTTGTTTTTGAGTCGGTAAAAATTGACGGTAAAAAATATGTCGACGGCGGATATAGAGATAATATACCGACAAAATATTTTAAAGGCAATGAACCGGAATTTGACACAAAAGAAGTAACTGATAATATGGAGGAGATTACCTTAGCTAAAAAGCAAGGTAGAACTCTAGCTATGGCTTTTGGTACGGGTATGGAAGCTGATGCAAATATTGCTATATATAGTGCAAAAAAATTTGAAAGCCCAAGTGATATCGTAAAGTTTTTAGCTGATGTATTATTTAAGACGCTTGCAAAAGTAGGAGGAAAATTTAAATATACTGAAACTCTAAGAGAAACTAATGAGCAGTTACGTGAAAATGCTTTAAACACCGTTGTTTTAGATACTGCCGGAATAGATACTTTGGATTTCAAAGATGCACAAAAATATTCTGATTATTTGCATATTAAAGGATATTGTCAAACTAGAGAACATTTGAATAATCATAACCTTGGCAAAGAAGCAGATAAAACATTTGACCATCAAAAATTTCTACTAAATGTTTATGAAGTTTATGATAATAAAAATCTACATAAAACATTTGGAACTAAATTATTAGAAATGTTTATTCCGTCAAAAGAAAATAATACTTCTAAATGGCAAGAAGGAGTTATTGAAAATCATGATGATAAAGCAAAAATGTTATTATCATTTTGTAAAACCGGAGCATTAAACGAAAAAGAATTAAATGAAAAGCTTAAAGAATATGTAATTATTGCTGCAACTAGTCGTAATAATACACTAAAAGCCGATACAAACTCATTGAAAGCTTTGCTGCATACCTTAAACGATCCTGCTGCTTCAAGTAAAATAAAAGATAGTTTCATTGAGGTACTTGGAATAGATAAAAATAAAGATGTACGATTTGATAAAACTAAAACCTTTGATGAAAATATTGCTAAGTTTAAATTTACTAAACAAGATTTAGAAAGCTTTATAACTAAAAGTAAAAGCAAAGCACCAAAAATTCAAAGCAAACATAACGTAGCTACAAGTCATGTAAGTAGGGGGTGAGTTAGGTGGTGTCTACTGTCACCCCGTGGCTTGACCACGGGATCCAGAAAAACAATTTAAAATGCTAATAATTTTAACTAGCCACGGGGTGACAATGGAAAAATGAACATCGGTAAATTTAAACTAATTGTTTTTGACAAGCTAGACAGTACAAGCTCTGAGGCTATGAGAATTGCTCAGAATGCTAAAGTTGATTCAAACTATGCAGTACTTGCCAAATCTCAAACTAGCGGACGTGGTAGAAGCGGCAAAAACTGGCAGTCTAGGTCAGATAACTTACATGTAAGTTTACTAATAAAGCCTGATAAAGAGCTAGAATTATTACCGCAATTATCTTTTGTTACGGCACTTGCAGTTTATGAGAGTATAGAATTGTTGACTATGTCATCTAGTAGCTTGACCACGGGATCCAGTAAATCAACAACTAATGGTGCTGCAAGTTATTTTTTGGATCCCGTGGTCAAGCCACGGGATGACAGTGTACAACTAAAATGGCCCAATGATGTATTAATTAACGGTCGGAAAATTGCCGGTATACTTCTTGAATCTGTTAAAGTAGAAAATAATTATTACCTTATTATCGGTATCGGTATTAATATCACCTATCACCCTGATAATATCGACCAGCCTACTACTAGCTTAATAGGCGAAAATCTACTGCCTATAGAACCACAAGCTTTACTTAAGATATTAATAGAGAATTTTGAAAAATATTATCAAATTTGGTATAATAACGGTTTTCCTTTTATTAGAGAAAAATGGTTAGAACATGCTTACAAGTTATATGAAAATATTAGCGTTAAATATCAAAATGATATAGTAACCGGTTTTTTTAAAGATATTGATAGTACCGGCAGAATAATATTGCAACTACCTTCCAAAAAAATAATCTCTTTTTCCACTGCCGAACTTTTCTTTTAGCAAAAATATTACTAAATTTAAATTGTAGATTTAATTTTTGTTAACTTCTACTTAAGCTCTAATTTAACAAGATAATAAATATATGCCCTAAGAGAACAGCAATCCAAGTTATACGTCTCAAGCATTTTTAACAAATGCATATAAGCAATTAAACGAATTAAAAAAAACTTTCTTCTAATAACATTCGTACATTAATGCAAGATTTTTATAAAATTGAAAAAGCTTTTAAATGTGCCTTATTTACCGGTAATAATAACGCATGTGAAGGTTTAGTAGAATTATATGACGAAATAATAAAAAAATGCCTGATTATGAACTTCAAAATATAAATATAACACAATTTAGAGATATTATGGTCTTAGTCGGAAGAGAACTTAAAAATGAAAAATGTATAAATACTTCCTTATTGTCATTAGATATTAATGAAAAGTTTTTTAACCAAGTGTTGTTGCTCACGTAAAAGCTATTGAAATATGTCAAAAGCAAAATAGTGAAGATCCTTTCGTAATTAATGAGGATGAAATTATTGACAATTTTAATCTCACTCTTGATAGCCTCTGTATATCTGTAACAATAGACTATTCAGAGCTTGTATCCTCAATAACCATACATGAAGATGAGGTTAAAATAATAACCTCAGATAATTCGTGTAATATATTATAGGGATATGGATTATGAAACAAACTCCTATTTCAGCTCAAAAATTTATACAACTAACTCCTGAATATTTATATGAAAAAGGTAAAAAATCTTATAAAGATGCTTTACTGGAAGAAGAGATTTCTAAGCAACAAGAAAAATTTGTAGATACCATATTATATTTTCAAGGTGCTATGTTTTTAGGAAGTAATGATGCTTGTGCATATTTATCAGAATTTTATAAAAATGGAAATCACCTTGGAATCAATAATGAACAACTAAGTAATTTAATAAAAATTGTAATTAATATAGGAAAATTTTTACATCATAGCAAGTTAACAAATTCTGTATGTTTAAAAGATTTTGGGATATCTGATTACTCTGAACTTAAAGAGCTAGCTATAATAGAAAATGGATATATGAATGCAGTACAGGGAGAATGGAGTAAAATTCCTGTTCCTGAATACTTAATTCTTTCTAATTTAAAATCAATTATAACAGATTTTAATAGCACTTTACCCACTGAGTACCATTTAATTACCGATGAAAGTGTTTTTGAATGTAAAGAAGCAATAAACGAATTTACCGTATTGGGTAGCAATAACGATAAGCATAAATCTATAATTCAAAAACCCCAAGAAATGGAAGAAATAATAAAGCCTACTAACGCCCAATCTCAACCTATAACTCCAGAACCAATAGAAGAATATAGAGAGTATGTTAAGAATGATGATTACGGGCTAACAGTGCAACAAACTGCACCATATCTTAAAAAAATAAAAGGGATAAAAATAATGATGAAAAATGAAACTAGAAAAACAGAAAATACATTACTTACTTCTTTAGAAATATTACAAGAAGCATTAAAATACTATTCTGAGAATATTACAATGCCTCTTACCAACTCAGGAAAAAGTTCATCAGAAATAACAGAAAATAACCGAGATGTTATAATTGAAATATACCAAAAATTAAAAGAAGCTCTTTTTTGCGGTCAAGAAAATGCAGCGTGGTATTTAGCTCAGTTTTATTATAATGGCTGGTTAGTTAAAGAAAATTATACTGAAGGAGATTTTTTTCTCGAAATAGGAAAAAAACTTAAGTCTAAGAGATGTAATAATACTTCTTATAAAAGCGGTAATCTTTTACCGAAAGAGCTTGAAATTTTGACTACAAAATGTGCTAAAGTTATTGCAAGCTCTAAATCAAAATATCAATCAGAAATAACCGTTACAATAAAAGAAGAAGCTACCTCTGCTATTATTGAATGTATAAAAGATACTAAGATGGAAAATATATTTACTTTAGATGATAAACAACAAGATGAAACTATTAAAGATAGTGATTTTGATAATCCTGAACTATTAACATCATCTTCAGAATCTGCACCGGTATTTAGACCTAACAAAAAAATAGTATAAGCTTATTAGTACAGCTTTCTAAATCAATAACAACATCAACTGAGCAAAAAAATAATACTGAGCCTCCAACTCCTTTGCAAAATAACTTGGATGAACATGATTTAAACTCTTTAATACCAAATAATTTAACCTCTGCTCCTATACCACCAAATAATATAATTGCAGTGGATATATTAGGTAAGAAAAATAAAGAAAAAACCCCCTGCCTTATTAAATGTCTAATGTTGTGATAATATTTTGAAAAACGTAGAAATAAAAAACAATAAAATTTTTTATTTATCACCGGTAAATCAGTTGCTTAAGGAAGGTTTAAGACAACAAGAAATGTTTTTTGTTTTTCACGATAAATGGCCTTCCTATACTAAAAAAGCAGTTAATCTATTGTTTGAGTCAGCAGTAGAAAATTTAACCTGTGCGATGTTACTTGGTGAAGAAGAGGCAATATTGCCTCTATCTCAGCTTTATTATAGCGGTACTATTTACGATATTTTACCGGATTTAGTTTTTGGTGATTATATTGTTTTAATAGGTCAAAAACTTAGATATAAATCATACCAAAATATTCCTTTAAGAATGATTACTAATACTAAGTGTTTAGAAAAGCAGCTAGATAGTCTCGCTATTACTATTACTTCTAATATGTTATTTTATTATCGTAATTTTAAATGCATAGGTGATAATATTAAAAAAAAATATTAAAGACTGCAATGAGCAATTTGATAAAGCATGGCATTTTTGTAAAATTGAATATTCCTATTCAACATTATTATCTTTTGAAATGCCGGAAGAAGAAGCCAAAAAACTTGAAGAAGTACCTTTAATAGGCACGAAATCTACTGATGATAGTAAATGTTTAATGTCTTAAATATTTTCTCTATGTTTAGTTTTTTCGTCATTGCGAGGAAATTGCATAGCAATTGACGAAGCAATCTCAGGATATTTGATGAGATTACCACGCAGCCTATGGCTGCTCGCAATGACGATTTAATGCCTCACAGTAATAACATAATAGAATTCCTCCCCACCTCTTAGTGCTAGCATTTTTTCAGTTATATTATCTTTAGCTTTTTAAAATCAAAAGGTAATAAATATATGAAAAAATAATCTACAGCAATCAAACTTTCGACAATATGGAAATAAAATCCGTAACCGATAATGAGGTAGTAATTATCGGCTATGCGAGTGTTTATAATATTGCCGATCATCATAACGATTTTATTTCTAAAGGGGCTTTTGCAAATGCTTCTCACCATAACGTAAAATTTCTTTGGCAACATGACAGTAAAAAACCTATCGGGATTATTACTCATTTGGCTGAAGATGATCACGGTTTAAAATGGAAGCGGTGATAAATAACAAAGTCAAAGCAGGAGTAGAGGCGATAGAGCTAATAAAGCAAGGAGCGATAGATGGATTATCTATAGGCTTTTATATAAAAAACTCGGTTTATAATGATGCAAGGCAGAGAGTAATTACCGAAGCAGAGCTTTTAGAGATAAGCATTGTTACTTTTCCCGCTAATCAAAGTGCTAAAATCTTATATATTACTAAAGGACAAGAAATAGAATACCACAATAAAATCAATGAGTTAGAGGAAAAACTATATAATATGCAAAATATTTTAGAAAGACCAAGTAGTGTAAATATAGAAGAACAAAAAACAGCTTTCATTAATTATGTACGTAAAGGCGAAGATACCGGGCTTATGCAAAAGTCATCCCTAAACAATAGTACTGAAGCAGGAGGCGTTTTAATATTACAGACTTTATATAACAGTATCATCACCGAGATAAATGCCAGATCACCAATGAGAGGACTCGCTTCGATTGAAACGATTTCTACAAATGCTCTTGATATAATAAGTGAAGATGGCAAATTTAGCAGTGACCGGATTGAGGAAGTAGAAGCAAGGGAAGAGACTCCGGCAGCGAAGTTAAAGCAACAGCGTATTTTTGTTCATGAGCTATATGCACAGCCGAAAGCTAGCCAAGCACTACTTGATGATGCAACTATCAGAGTTGAAAGCTGGTTAGGCGAAAGATTGCGTGATAGTTTTGTTAAAATGGAAAATAATGCGTTTATAAACGGTGACGGCATAAAAAAAACTAAAGGTATTTTATCTCCTGATCATGATAAAATCGAGAAAGTTAAAATGGGTAATAAAATTACCGCCGATGGGCTGCTTGATTTTATAAACTCGCTTAAGGAAGAATATTTAGCGAATGCAACTTTGCTAATGAATCGTATTACTTTGTCGAAGTGCAGAAGCTTAAAGATAATCAAGGGCGTTTTATTTGGCAACAATCTCTATCAGAATCCTTTAAGCAAACTATATTTGGAATACCGGTAGTTTGTAGCTCCGATATGCCTCCTATAGATAAAAAAGCAACGCTATAGCAATAGGGGACTTTAAAACAGGTTATAAAATAGTAGATAGAAGTGGTATTAATATAATGCGTGATCCTTATACCGAAAAGCCTTTTGTAAAGTTTTACGCCGTAAAAAGAGTAGGAGGTGATGTTGTGAACCCTGAGGCTATTAAAGTTGGAGTGTTTGGTTAAATTGTTACCCCTTGGCTTGACCACGGGGTCCAGTAGTTTTTTTCTGGATGCCGTGGTCAAACCACGGCATGACATCGGGGGTTAGGCTATGTTCAAAAAAACAATCTTCAAATCATAAAAATATTTCCGCAAGAAGTATGGAGTTTAGAGCAGGTGAAAAATTATATGCGGGTGGAGGCTAGTTATGACGATGATTTAATAGTCGGATTAATTGATGCGGCAATCAACAGCAGCAGAGAATTTTACTAAGCTAAATTTTATATCAAAACAAATCAAATTTATTTGTAATATTTCAGGAAAAGGGAAGTTTTCATTAAAATATAATCCCTTACTAAAAATAACAAAGATAAAAAAAATTTAAAGACCAAGAAAATGATTTAGCGGTAGATGATTATATGATTGATCAAAATATTTTAACTCTAAATAAAGCCTTAAATAATGAAGAGCTGACGGTAAAATATATAAGCGGTTACGATAAAAATAATATTCCGCATGCTATAAAACACGGAATAATGCTACATATAGCCGAGATGTATGATCGTCAAGCTACGAACTGCCTCGGTCTTTCAAAAGAGGTAAAAATTTATATTTGCCTTATAGAAATATACAAATTTAGGAAATATGGCATTCATTTTGATGTCATTCCCACGAAGGCGTTGTTGCGTGGACCGGTTTTTCCGTCATTGCGAGGAAATTGCATAGCAATTGACGAAGCAATCCAGTTAAAAATTCTGTAAATCAGAATTTTTTTATTATTTTTCCTAGGTTCTGTGCACTTTTGATTAATGATTATAATTATGAGATATTTTTAAGCGAAAATTAATAAGATTTTTGAAGGAATAGTTATTCATATTTCAAAAAAAATCTGATAATTTGCAGCTAAAAAGAGCCATAATTATGATTATTCTATTAAAAGTACACAGAACCTAGATTGCTACGCTCTTTTTAGTCGCTCGCAATGACGATTTGGTATCAACGCAAACAAACCTTATGCAGGAATGACATAACAAATATAACAGCTCAGGTATCTTATGAATTTTCACGATATACGCATGCCGGAATTTATTGAAAGTTTTGCGGTTGGGAAGCCGGAATTTTCTACTTCTCATGCTATAACTAAATCCGGTAGAGAAGCAAGACATTTAGACCGCAACTATGGCTGTCAGAAATATTTAATCAAAAATGCAAAGTTAAGCAGTACAGAATTTGAGCAATTTAATAGCTTTTTTAAAGCAAGACGTGGAAGTAATTTTGCTTTTAGATTTAGGGATTATGCCGATTATAAAGTAACGAACGGAATGATTGCTAAGGGTGACGACAATTTAAATAAATTTCAGCTAAAGAAGATATATAGCGATCCTATTGTTCCTTACGAACGAGTTATCACTAAACCGGTTAATAGTGTAATTCTATATATTAATAATGTAAGAGCTATGGGCATTGTAGATTACAACGATGGTATAGTAACCTTACCAATTCCCTTAGGTCAAGATGTAATTTTAACTGCTGATTTTACTTTTGACGTAGCTGTTAGATTTAGTATAGATAGTTTTGAATATTCTTATTGTAATGACGGCTCTATAGAATTATCCAACATAGAATTAGTAGAGGTAGCTATACTCGTTTAATTTGAAAAATTGGCAGCGTTACTTTTTGCTTATAATCCTCACGTATTATATATACGCTGCGGTCATAAGCTTCAAAGTGCCTTGCTCTTTTCCAAATTAAACTTCGTCTATCTGCTTTATTTATTTATCAGGAGTATATATGAGTATTTTATCATCTAGAAGTGATTACAAAGCTTGCGAATTTTGTTTATTGTTTTCAAATTAAGCTAGCTAGCGGTGAGGAATTAAACTTAACAAATAGCGATCATGCTATAAAAAGTGAAGAGAGAGTTTTTTGCCGAATTCCGGTTTAGATTTAAAAGAAGCGGAATTTAACGATTCCGCACAAAACCATATAATAATTGAAGGTATTTTTGAGGAAAACGGCATTACGACGACAATGGATTTAAATAATGCTATTGTTAAAATAATAATATATACTGACAAGGTTTTTGAGCATTTCGTTACATGTTATTGCACTTTATATACAAAATACGATTTAAACTTTAAAATACATTTAAAACCCGAAACGGTAAAATATAATCAGACTATAATTAATCGATATAGCAAAACATGTAGAGCAGTTTTCGGAGATAGTAAATGTAAAATAGATAAAGCTTTATATAGCGGCATATATAAGGTTAAAGAAATGCTCAAGGAAAGTTTAAGAATACTAGATTTAGATAAAGAAAACGGCTATTATAACGGCGGTCAAATTATATTCGGCAAAAATCGTTTTAGCAGTAAAGTTCTAAGCAATTTCGGTGATTTGATTATATTAGAGGATATTATACCGGATTATGCTAAAGATGCCGAGGAAGTAAAAATTACTGCCGAATGTGATAAAAATTTTATAACCTGTTGCTATAAATTTAATAATGCTATAAATTTTAGGGGCGAACCGCTAATACCAAAAAAAGATTTTATAAATTTAGTATAATCAATGAAACAAAGTTTTATAAAACTAGTATATGCAGAGCTAAAGAATATAATAAATATGAACAGCTCCAAACAACAGCAAAAAAAAGAAACGCAATTAATTGATTATTTTAAAATAGTTGAAAGTAATATATTATATACATTTCAAAAAATAAAAAAGGAATATGAAAGAGACTAAACGTTTTTTTAACAAAAATAATAGATTAAATAAAGGTTATGCTAAGACTTTTAGTGTAAATGAGCCTGATAATAATTTTTACCGTAAAAAATTTGAACATATATTACCGCCAGTTGATTTAATCAGTGAGTATGAGAGTATTTATCCTGGTACTTTACAGGAATTAATACATATGACACAAAAAGAACAAGCTCATAAGCATGCTATAGACCTAAAAAACTTGAAAATACAGGAAAGAGTCGCTAAATTAACACGAATCTGTTTATTAATATTTGGAATTTGCCTTGTAGTTTTAATTTTTTTAAAGCTTTCTAAATAAAATTAAAGATAAAATATTTTATTTACTTGTAATTTTAAATAAAATAAGTTAAATGCAATATATATTTATTTATAAACATAATACGGAGAAATTTTATTTCTAAAAATAATTTTCCTAAGGCTAATAGAGGAATCAGAGCTAGAGAAGTTCGTCTAGTAGGCGAAAACGGCGAAATGCACGGCGTCGTAAATATTAGAGAAGCATTAGATATGGCGGAAAGAGCCGGTCTTGACTTAGTCGAGATATCACCGAATGCTGTACCCCCTGTCTGTAAAATTCTAGATTTTGGTAAGTTTAAGTATGAAAGCAAAAAGCGTTTGCATGAAGCACGCAAAAAGCAAAAAATCGTCGTACTTAAAGAGATGAAATTTAAACCTAATATTAGTATAGGCGATTTTGAAACTAAGCTAAGAAAAATAAAAGAATTTTTAAAAGACAGAGATAAAGTAAAAATTTCTTTATGGTTTAAAGGGCGAGAGATTCTTCATAAAGAGGTCGGTCAAGAACTATTTAAACGTATAGAAGTAGGACTCGAAGGACTCGTTAAAATCGATCAGCATGCTAAAATGGAAGGTAAGCAGATGATAATGATAGTTAGCCCTGATATTAAGGTGCAATAGCTACTCAAATCGTCATTGCAAGCGGTATTGTTGTGTGAACCGGTTTTCCCGTCATTGCGAGGAAATTGCATAGCAATTGACGAAGCAATCTCAGGAGTTTGTTATTATTTCATGAGATTGCCATGCAGTCTACGACTGCTCGCAATGACGGGGTGATATCCACGCAATGATGTGTAATAACAATAATAAAAAATCAAATCTAAATAAGTTATGCCGATTAAAATTTTAATGCCCGCTTTATCTCCAACTATGACGGAAGGAAATCTAGCTAGGTGGTTAAAAAAAGAAGGGGACAAAGTTAATCCCGGGGAAGTAATTGCCGAAATTGAAACCGATAAAGCAACGATGGAAGTAGAAGCAGTAGACGAAGGTATACTTGCCAAAATAGTTATCCCACAAAATAGTCAAAATGTACCTGTTAACTCTTTAATTGCCGTGTTAAGCGAAGAGGGTGAAGAAAAAACGGACATTGATGCGTTTATTGCAAAAAATAATAGTGTATCACCGTTACCGAAAACAGATACTAATCTTCCAAAACCCCACGAGAATATAGCTAATGTAGAAGAACAGGTAGCAGTTATAAAACATGATACTAGTAAAATATTCACCTCACCACTTGCAAAAAGACTTGCAAAAATAGGGAATATTAGGCTTGAGAGCGTGAAAGGTAGCGGTCCGCACGGTAGAATAGTTAAACAAGATATCTTATCATATACTCCTAGCACTGTTCATAATAAAATAGTTAGTAGAAATCCTGAAGAATATCGTTTAGTACCAAATAATAACATCCGTAAGATTATAGCCAAGCGTCTGCTTGAATCTAAACAAACAGTTCCGCATTTTTATTTATCTATAGAATGTAATGTCGATAAATTGTTAGATATAAGAGAAGACATTAATAAATCTTTTTCTGAAGATAAATCAACAAGGATATCGGTTAATGATTTTATTATTTTAGCAGTAGCCAAAGCTTTACAAGAAGTGCCAAATGCCAATGCTAGCTGGGGAGAAGATGCGATTAGATATTACAATAATGTTGACATTTCAGTAGCAGTAGCAATTGAAAATGGGCTTGTTACGCCGATAGTTAAAAATGCCAATCAAAAAAATATTATAGAACTATCTCGTGAAATGAAAAAATTAATAAAGAAAGCAAAAGATAATAAATTAACCCCTGAAGAATTTCAGGGTGGAGGGTTTACCATTTCTAACCTTGGTATGTACGGTATTAAGAATTTCAATGCTATAATTAATCCACCGCAAAGTTGTATAATGGGCGTCGGTAGTAGCTCAAAACGTGCTATAGTCAAGAATGATCAAATAACTATAGCAACAATTATGGACGTAACTCTTTCTGCCGATCACCGAGTAGTAGACGGAGCAGTCGGTGCTGAGTTCTTGGCAGCATTTAAAAAGTTTATAGAGAGTCCCGCTTTGATGTTGATATAAGTCGTCATTGCGAGCAGGCATTATTGCGTGGATCAATTTCACCTCTGTCATCTTGCGACTTGACCGCGGGGGGATCCATAAAAACAACTTAAAATACTAATAATATTAGTATTTTAAGTTGGATACCGCGGTCAAGTCGCGGTATGACAATAATAAAAATAAATCACAAATAACATGAGTTTTTCAGATAATTTAGCAAAAATTTTAGATAAATATGAAAATTTAGGCAAAAAACTATCTTCCGGCATTATGGGAGATGAGTTTGTTAAGGCATCTAAAGAATATGCCGAACTTGAAGATGTTGTAGCAAAAATTAAAGAATATAATAAGGCTAAATCTGAGCTTGAAGAAGCAAATAATTTTAAGCTAGAAGTAGGACTTGATAATGCTACTTTAGAAATGATTAAAGACGAAATCCACACTCTTGAAAATTCGTTACCAAAACTTGAAAGAGCCGTAAAAATTGCTTTATTACCGAAAGATGATGCGGATAGTAAAAGTGCTATTATTGAAGTTAGAGCAGGAAGCGGCGGAGAAGAAGCCGCACTTTTTGCTGCCGTACTTTTTAATATGTATCAAAGATATGCTGAGTTAAAAGGATGGCGTTTTGAGATATTAGCAATTTCCGATACAGGAGTAGGCGGTTATAAAGAAGCATCGGCGTCGATAAAAGGTAAAGATGTATTCTCTAAACTCAAATTTGAGTCAGGCGTTCATAGAGTGCAGAGAGTACCGGAAACAGAATCACAAGGACGTATTCACACTTCGGCAGCAACGGTTGCGGTACTTCCTGAGGCTGAAGAGGTTGATATTAAAATTGAAGATAAAGACTTAAAAATCGATACTTATAGAGCTTCAGGAGCTGGCGGACAGCACGTTAATACTACCGATTCCGCCGTACGTATAACCCATATCCCTACCGGTATTACCGTAGCCTTACAAGATGAGAAGTCACAGCATAAAAATAAAGCAAAGGCGTTAAAAATTCTACGTGCTAGAATTTATGAAGAAGAACGACGTAAAAAGGAACAAGAAAGAGCCGATAGCAGAAGAGGGCAGGTAGGTTCGGGAGATCGTTCAGAGCGGATACGTACTTATAATTTCCCACAGGGAAGAGTATCCGACCATAGAATAAACTTAACACTTTATAAGATAGACGAAGTAGTTAAAAACGGACAATTAGATGAGTTTGTTGAAGCTTTAATTGCAGATGATGAAGCTAAGAAACTTTTGGAGATATACAGCAAAAATACAGCCTAATAAACAAATGAAGCCACAAGCATCTATAAACGGTAAAATCTGGCAGCAGAAACTGATTAACGAAGATATAGTCACCGAGTTATGTCGTAGTTTCAAAATTAGTGATTTACTTGCTAGGATAGTATCATTAAGAGTAAATAATCTAGAGGAAGTAGAAAATTTTTTGATACCGAAAATCAAAAATTTATTACCTGATCCTTTTCATCTACTTGATATGGAAAAGGCTGTAGATAGAACCGTTAAAGCTATTTTAAATAACCAAAAAATATGTATCTTTGCCGATTATGATGTGGACGGTGCTACTTCAGCCGCTTTACTTAAAAATATTTTTAGAGATTTAAATATAATATGTGATATTTATGTTCCCGATCGTATAGCTGAAGGATACGGTCCAACTCCTTTTGCTATGCAAAAAATTAAAGATAACGGCACAGAATTATTAATTACAGTTGATTGCGGTGCTATGGCACATGAAGCCCTAAAATACGCAAAAGACGTTAATCTTGATGTTATAGTAATCGATCATCATATAGCTACGGAAATATTATCGGATGCAGTAGCTATAGTAAATCCAAATCGTATTGATGAAAAAAGCGAATATAAACATTTGGCAACCGTAGGAGTTGCTTTCTTATTTGCAACTGCAATATTATCGAATTTAAAGAAGCAAAATTATTTCACGCAAACAATGCTTCAGCCTAATCTAATGAAGTATCTAGATTTAGTGGCTCTTGGTACTGTTTGCGATATGGTGAAATTAACAGGCTTAAATCGTGCATTTGTCGCAAGCGGATTGAAAGTAATGCAACAAAGGCAAAATATAGGGATTAAAACATTATATGATATGGCAGGGCTTAATGAAATACCGAAATGTTATCATTTAGGGTTTATTCTAGGTCCGCGTATCAACGCAGGCGGTAGAGTAGGAAAGTCAAGTTTAGGGGCTAATCTCCTATCTACTAGTTGTTCTAATGAAGCAAATAAATTAGCTGAAGAACTTGAAAAACATAATAATGAGCGTAAAGTAATTGAGTTATTAATGATAGAAGAAGCAATGGAAATTGCTTTGACACAACAAGATAGTAGTTTATTATTTATCGTAAAAGAAGGATGGCATCCAGGCGTTATAGGAATCGTTGCCGGCAGATTAAAAGAAAAATTTGATAAGCCGGTGGCAGTTATAGCTTTAAATGACGGGATTGGTAAAGCTTCATGCCGTTCTATTTTAGGTATTGATTTTGGTGCTGAAATTATCAATGCTAAAAGCAAAGATTTGCTAATAGCAGGCGGAGGTCATGCTATGGCGGCAGGTTTTACCGTAACTGCTGAAAAATTACAAGAATTGCAGAATTTTTTTAATAATGCTTTTAGAATTAGTATAAATAAACTAGAAAATTATAAGCATGCGGAATATGATATTGATTTAACGGTTAATAGTGTGAATTTCCCTTTAATGGAGGAATTAAACACTTTAGAGCCTTTCGGTCAAGGAAATCATGAGCCTATATTTAAATTCGATGATTTATTTGTATTAAAAGCGGATATCGTTGGAAGTAAGCATATTAAATGTATGCTTGTTCCAAATAAGCGAGGCTTTGGTAATAAAGCCTTATCTGCTATTGCTTTTAATTCGGTAGGAACTTCATTTGAAGATGTTTTATTAAACCCTAAAGCAAAAAATATTACCGCAATAGGAACGTTAAAAACAAATAATTGGCAAGATAATTATACTATTCAATTAATTATAAAAGATATACTTCTAAAAGAGTAGATAGACAAGTATATATAATAACAACTTAAAAAATAATAATTTATGAACGATTTAAAGAAAACAAAAAATACTACAATTTCTAAAGATTTAGCAGAAGTACAAGAGCATTATCAAGATTATCCTTATCCTTTCAGAGACCCAAGTCAAGAAAAAGAACGTTTACTTGCAATTTGCGGTGAGTTCTTAGGAGAATTAAACCATTTTCTATATAAAGGAAAAGAAAATTTTAATAATAATTTTAGATGCTTAATAGCAGGCGGCGGCACCGGTGATTCAACTATTTATCTTGCTGAACAGTTAAAAGATAAAAATGCCGAAATAATATATCTAGATTTTAGCAAGCCTAGCATGGAAGTAGCACAAAAACGTGCAGAAGTACGAGGTCTTAAAAATATTAAATGGATTAATGATTCAATATTAAATATACCTAATCTAAAACTTGGAAAATTCGATTATATAAATTGTACCGGCGTGCTTCATCATTTAGCAAATCCTGATGAAGGTTTAAAAAATCTAAAAGATTCTTTAAAGCCGACCGGCGGTATGGGTTTAATGGTATATGCTAAATACGGACGTACCGGTGTTTATCAAATTCAGGATTTAATGAAAATGATAAACAAAGATACTAAAAGCCGTGTCGAAGAAATAATGAACGGAAAGCTAATTCTAGATAACCTGCCTGCTACTAACTGGTATAAAAGAGGTTGGGAGTTATTTTCAGATTACCAAAATTTCGGTGATGTTGGAGTTTATGATATGTTCTTGCACAAACAGGATAGAGCCTATTCCGTTCCTGAGTTATATGAATTCGTAGAAAAAGCAGACTTAAATTTTGTTGATTATCTTGATCCTTTAGAGAAAATTTTATTAAGACCGGAAAATTATATAAAAGATTTTTCACTTCTGCAAAAAGTTAAAAAGATGGATAAAGTAACTAGAGAAGCAATTTCCGAAATACTTACCGGTAATATTATTAAACATTCATTTTACGTATCAAATCAAAAAGATAGTGTAGCCTCGTTTGATGATCTTGATAATATACCGTACTTCCATAATATCACCAATTTTGCTAAACAAATTTATGAACATTTGGAGTCTAATCCTTCAGCAGTAAATAATGTTATTAATTTTACTATTAATAATGGAGTGCTAAATAATGTTAATATCTCAATATCGATATTTAAAAGTACTAAATATATTTTCAAATATATGGTAGAAGAGAAAAGTTTAAGAGAAATATTTGATGCGGTACGCAGCGAATTAAACCAAGAAATAAGCAATGAAGTCTTATTAAACGAAGTTAAAAACGTATTCATTCCATTACTTAATACAAATGTGTTATTGTTAAAATCAAAGGATTTATAGAGTTACGTGGATTGGTTTATCCGTTATTGCGGAGAGAGGTTACCTGAGTCGTCATGAGCTACGCAGCCGTAGGCTGTGCGGTAATCTCATGAAATAATAATAAACTCCCAAGATTGCTTTGTCAATTACTTCGTAATTTCCTCGCAATGACGATTTGGGTTGACAATGTGCTATTACGTTGTTAGTATACTTTTACATACATAGACAGCTCTTAATAAGCTAACAAGATAAATAATTCTTCAAACCACAAGAACAAATAAAATTTTCTAAAAATCTAATTTGATTCCTAATTTAAATAAGTATATTACTTACCTTTAAACTTAATTGCTAGCTCAACTTTTCAATTATAATCTATTAATAATAAAATAATGAACACAACTAATAAAGAATCCACAGAAGAACTTAACAATAACAATCATAATAATTTTGCAGAGAACGGTAATATTATTAATTTAAAACAATTAAAACGTAAATTACCGGAGGAACTACAAGCTCAAGCAGAAGAATTAAAAATTGAAAATATTAATTCATTACTTAAACAAGAATTAGTTTTTGCAATTTTGAAAAAATCTGTAGAGCAGGGAGGTTTAATAGTGGGAGAGGGGGTACTTGAAGTACTACCTGACGGATTTGGTTTTTTACGTTCGCCGGAAGTAAACTATTTAGCAGGCCCTGATGATATTTATATCTCTCCTAGTCAAATTCGTCGTTTTGGTCTACGTACCGGTGATACGGTAGAAGGTCAGATCAGAGCTCCAAAAGCCGGGGAGCGTTATTTTGCTTTACTGAAAGTCAATAGAGTAAATTTTGAAGACCCTTCTAAAGCTTATCATCGTGTTCATTTTGATAATTTAACTCCCTTATATCCTGATGAAAAACTAGGATTAGAACTTGAAAATAATAGTAAAGATAGTAAGGATTTTAGTACACGAGTTATTGAACTTGTTGCCCCTATGGGTAAAGGGCAACGTGCATTAATAGTAGCACCGCCTCGTACAGGTAAAACCGTATTATTACAAAATATAGCACATGCAATTACAACCAATAATCCGGAAGTATTTTTAATAGTATTGTTAATAGACGAAAGACCTGAAGAAGTAACAGATATGCAACGTTCCGTGCGTGGGGAGGTTGTTAGCTCTACTTTCGATGAACCGGCAAGTAGGCATGTGCAGCTTGCAGAAATGGTTATTGAAAAAGCAAAGCGTTTAGTAGAACATAAAAAAGATGTGGTGATTTTAGTAGATGCGATAACACGTTTAGCTCGTGCTTATAATACTGTAGTACCATCATCAGGGAAAGTATTAACGGGCGGTGTTGATGCTAATGCACTACAAAGACCGAAAAGATTTTTCGGAGCAGCAAGAAATATCGAAAACGGCGGCTCGCTTACTATAATCGGTACGGCTTTAATTGAAACCGGTTCTCGTATGGATGAGGTAATTTTTGAGGAGTTTAAAGGTACAGGTAATTCCGAGATAGTTCTAGATCGTAAGATTGCCGATAAGCGTATTTATCCGGCTATTGATATAACTAGATCAGGAACTAGAAAAGAAGATTTGTTAGTAGATAAAATAATATTAAATAAAATGTGGGTTCTTCGTCGTATTATCGATCCGATGGGTAGCAGTGAAGCAATAGAATTTTTACTCAAAAAACTTGAAAATACTAAAACTAACGGTGAGTTTTTTGAGATGATGAAGAGTCCTGAACGTCCTAAGAACGGTTTATAATACTTGATGTCATTCCTGCGAGACGTGGTGGCATGGATCGAAAAACGCACTCAGTGTCATACCGTGGCTTGACCACGGTATCCAAAAAATAATTTAAAGCACTAATAATTTTAGTATTTTAAACTGGATCCCGCGATCAAGTCGCGGGATGACAGCGGCGGAATTAATCCACGCAACAATGCTTCGCGGGAATGACATCGAATTTAATACAACAACGCCTTGGATAACTACAAAAACATAAGAAATCATGAATATATCATCCGATTATTTAATTGAAAGAAGACAAATAAAATCTCGTTTGTTAATTTGGAAGCTAGCAGCTATTATTTTAATTGCTATCGTATTCTTACTAGTCGGTAAAGATTTTGCTCCAAAAGAGGTTTTATCTATTAATAGTAATGAAGACTATATAGCTTCCGTATTAATAGACGAAATAATTCTTGAAGACGAAAAGCGTGACAAAAAGCTCAAAAAAATAATCGATGATTCTCATATTAAAGCGTTAATAGTTAACGTAAATTCTCCCGGCGGTACGGTAGTCGGCTCTGAAAAAATTTATAATATTCTGCGTAAAATATCTGAAAAAAAACCGGTAGTGATAGTTATGGGAACAATGGCTGCAAGCGGCGGTTATTTAATCTCTCTTGGAGGTGATTATATTGTCAGCCATAACGGAACTATTACGGGTTCAATCGGTGTAATACTACAAACAGCCGAGGTAACGGAGCTTGCTCAAAAATTGGGGATTAAATTTAATAATTTTAAATCGGGTGAATTAAAAGCCGTCCCAAATCCTACCGAAAAACTGACGGAAGCAGTGCGGGTAGCCATTATGGAAAATATAGAAGATACTTATAATTTCTTCCTTGAACTTGTTTCAGAGAGGCGTAATCTTCCTATAGAAGAAGTAAAAAAGCTCGCAGACGGACGAGTATATTCAGGTCGTCAGGCTTTAAAGTTAAAGCTTGTGGATGCTATAGGCTCGGAAGATACTGCATTAAAATGGTTACAGGAAGTTAAGAAAATTAATGTTAATCTACTAGTTAAAGATTATCAATTAAAACCAAAACCAAAATTAATGGACATAATACTTGAAGATTTTGATAGTATAACACCTAGTTTTTTTAAAAATAGTTTTAACGGAATCAAAGCGATTTTTTAATAATGGTTACTAAGAATTATTTAATAGATAAAATACATGATAAGCTGAATTATCTTTCTAAAGAAGATGTTAAAGATTCAGTAGATTTAATTTTAGATTATTTAAACGAATCTCTTAAAGAACAAAAGCGTATCGAAATCAGAAATTTTGGTAATTTCTCTATCCGCAAACGCAAATTCTCTGAAAGTAGAGTTCTTTCCAAATTCGCTTATAGAGAGGAATTTGAAGAAGACACGGAACGTAGCACCGCAGCGTACAAAAGCATACGTGAGGATGCGAATACCGGATCGACATACAAATTACCTCTAGAAGTAGAGTTTGGGAAGAACTCTGTCGAAAAATTCTATAATACAGTTTATTACCGAATGCCTAAAAATTTATTTAAGGAGTAAATAAGTTATGGAATGGTCTAAATATAGTACTATAGAGAAGTGGAAAATAATAAAAAGCATGGTACTACATAATAATATTTTTTCCATGGCTCTTCATATTGAAGATTTAGAACTCTTCAAAAAAATATTATCGATAGATGGGAAGCTGGTTATTCAAGCACTCAATATAGATTCTCTTATATACACGATATTATAGGTAATGGGAAATATGATTCTTTTTTTGAAGCATTATATAATTACTTAAATGATAGTAAATCAACAATCATGCCTTTAGTATCTAATAAGAAAGAATATTATCCTATTTTTGAAGAATTATGTAATGAATCTTTAAAGGAAAAAATATCATCAATAATGATATATTTAGAAAAAGAATCTGATGATCACCCTCTACTTAGATGGGAATATGAAGAAACTTTAGAATATTATTTAAAAACTAGAAAAAATTATGATAAGCCTAAACCTGAACCCGAAATAGAAAGAAGCGAAGAGGAACCTAATTTAAATTATGCAGAATTAGATTTAAAATATTATGAAGAATCTTTAGACTATTACTTAAAGGTTATAGGGTAGGGTAATAAAATTTTCCTCTCACTTGACATTATAATAATAGGCAACTATCTTAAGTGTAAAATTAAAACAGGGTGTTTATGATAAGATATTTAATAATTTTATTTGCTTCTATAGCTTTAATTGGCTGTACCGGTCAAAAAACTACGAAATCAAAAGAAGTAGTAGAACTTGACGGTGATCCAAGTTATGCAATTATGAAAACAATCGATAATATTAACAGAAATATCACTAACACTACCTCATCTCTTCCGAGTACTCCGGTTAGATAGGAATGCTTGTTATTATTTCTTCCGCTAAAACTCTTAATTTTGAGAAGTTAGCTCCCAAAACAGGGCTAACTTCTCTTATATTCCCTAATTTAACTAATCAGTTACTTTCTACACTCCAAAACTATTCTGAGAATCAATTATCGAAAGTAATGAATATAAGTGCAAAGCTTGCACATATAAATAAAGAAAGATTTAAGGATTTTGATAATCAAGAGAGTAAAGCGGCTATTTTTGCTTATGCAGGAGATGTTTTTAATAATATACATGCAGAAAAATTAACTAATCATGAAATAAATTTCCTGCAATCACATTTGCTTATTATATCAGGTCTTTACGGAGCCTTAAAACCGCTAGATGCTATTAAGCCGTATAGATTAGAAATGGCAACAAAATTAAATGAAATAAACTTAACAAGCTTTTGGCAAGATGAAGTCACTAATTATATTAATAAAATTCTTGCTAAGCATGAAAATAAATATTTACTCAACCTAGCATCACAAGAATATTCATCTGTAATAAATCCAAACAAACTTAAATATCAATTAGTTAACGTTCATTTTAAAGAAAATAGGAACAGAAAATTATCAACAATTGGAATAAATACTAAAAAAGCTCGAGGGAATATGGTTAACGTTATTGCTAACAACCTAATTGACTCACCTGAGCTACTTAAGAATTTCTCATATTTAGACTATGAATTCAGTACTAAACACTCATCCGATAGTGAATTGGTATTTATTAAGAATTAAGCTTTTATAAAATAATGGTGGGCGATGGGGGATTCGAACCCTCGACCTTTACGATGTCAACCTAAAAGCCTCTTTTACCCTGCTTCTTTGCTTTTTTCTCATACACTAATTTGTAGCTCATAACCCTCATATTTAAGGCTTTTCCTTATTACCAAATAGTTATAGCTTAACTGTAGTAGAGTTGCAGTTATTTGTCAATCTCTAAAAAATATTACAAATTTGAAAATAACATGTGGATATGATGAGCATATAGTGAGTGCAAATTCATGAGCAATTTTTATCTTGTAAATATACCTGGACCTTTTGAATTTGCTAAGAAACTATAGCAACTATTGGTTGTTTAATTGTATATAGTTAGGATAAATCATCATTTTTTAAAGTATAATCCTATTTAACATAAGATTTGTTTTTCTGAGTAAAGCATATTACAGTTTAATTATATATGTATTAAGCTGGGGGAGGATTTATGTCAGTTAAATCACTATTGTTTACTAAAGAAGCATTACATGAAATTAAAGCTCCACAGGCAAAACGAGATGTATATAAAGATACCAAAGAAAAAGGATTATTGCTAATCGTATCATATGGTGGTAGTAAAATATTTTATTTGGGCACAGTACTTGATAAGAAATATCATAGAATTAAAATAGGTGTGTTCCCTGATCTATCAATTATTGATGCTAGAGCCAAAGCATCTGAATTAAAAGGTGAGATCGCCAAATGATATAATCCTGTAGAAGAAAAAGCTAGATTATCCAAAGAACTGACCTTTAAGGAGCTTTATGATAAATACCTTAATGAATATAGTAAAATTAATAATAAAAGATGGAAAGATTATGCCGCTTCTGTAGATAGATATACCAAACATTTATATCCCAGAAAAATATCTACTATTCACAAAACAGATATTCAAGAGTTGTTTAATAATTTAACTAAAACTGGTAAATATGGAGCTAATAGATTTCTTGAAGTTTTAAGTCCTGTATTTAGTAAAGCAATAGAATGGGAATTGCTTACAATAAATCCAGTTATTGGCATAAAGAAGCACAAGGAACAATCCAGAGACAGGTATTTAACTAGGGAAGAAATACCACGATTTTTTACAGCAATAGCAGACGAGCAAAACCAGGTAATGCAAGACTTTTTCTTAATAGCTTTGTATAAATCAGTTCGTAAGGATAATTTACTTACTATGCGTTGGGAACAGGTAAGTTTTGCTGATAAACAATTATATCTTCCAGAAACTAAAAATGGTGATCCTCACCGTTTACCTTTACTAGATCAGGCAGTAGAAATATTAAAAGCCAGGAAAGAGCAATCTACTAGTATGTGGGTATTTCCAAGTGAGAGTAGCAGTAGTGGTCACCTGCAAGAACCAAAGAAAGCATGGAAGAGGATTTGTAAAAAAGCAGGAATAGAAAATTTAAGGATACATGATTTAAGGAGAACAATACCAAGTTGGATGGCAATGACCGGAGCAAATCAATATGTAATAGGACAGCTTCTAAATCATAAAGATCCAAGATCAACAGCAGTGTATACTAGACTTGCCAATGATACTGCTCGAAAATATATGCAAAGAGCCGTAAATACTATTATAAATATAAAATCTTAACTATATATTAATTTTAATTGATATATTTATGTTATAATAATGCCTGTATTAAGTGAGTTCTATAAGAACAGAAAGGCTAGAAGAGGAAAATAGTAAAGCAATTGTTGCAACAAGCTTGGAAATTCCTTTTTTGCTTCTTCTATACTCTTAAGCATTATTGAGTTTTTGAAGATTTTACAACAATGAAGAATTTTATAATTATATGAATATTAAAGGAAAAGATAAAGTACCTAGCTGTTTTGATGTAGCTAATTATTTTTTAGTATTAGTTGATAGAGAAGCAGGGGATAGTATAACCCAGTTAAAACTGCAGAAATTAATATATTTTGCTCAAGGCATTCATCTTGCTTTATTTGATAAAGTACTGTTTGAAGAAGAGATCAAGGCTTGGAAACATGGGCCAGTAGTACCAGCTTTACGCTCAATATTTGGCAGCTTTAGAGATAGTGTAATTCCTCTGCCTTACGAAATAGATTTTGCTATTTATACCAAGCAACAAAAAAAATTACTTCATAAAGTATATTCTTTTTATGGTGAACATTCAGCTGCTTATTTACGTAATTTAACACATAGACATTCTATTTGGTATGAAGCTATAGAGAAAGCAGATAATATTATTACCAAAGAAAAGATAAAGGAATTTTTTAAAGCTAATATAATAAATGATATTAAAGATTATATTTTATCAGTTACTAAGGAAGATATTGCTCAAATAGAAAACGCTGAAGATGGGTGGTGGATGAACTATGATAGTGGTATACCTGCAGTTGCAATTTTGGAAACGTACCAACCCCAAAATGAGTAAACGTATTAGGCTTTTAATAGATAATATTAGTCTAACCCCTTACACCGGAATAGGGAAACCCGAACCTTTTAAATATGAATTAAGTGGTTTTTAGTCTAGAAGGATAGATCAAGAACATAGATTGATATATTTTGTTAATGAAAAAAATCAAACTATAGAAATAGAAAGTTGTAAAGGACATTATTAATTTAGTTTGTACCTTAAAACAAAAAGCTAAAGCTCTATTTTCGATACTAACTTATCTTAAAAAAATGTCAATTTAAATTAGTTTTATTATTCAAAAATAATTGCACCGGCATATTTTCACTATTTTCTATAAGGAAATGATAATATTGTTTTGCAAGATCCACAGCATCATAACTACAGCAGGACTGAATAGCAAGTTTTAAACATTCTAGTTTTAACTCTACATCATTTCTAAACATACACAACTCACCAATAATTTATTTCGTTAATATTAGCAAAATTACTGCTAGTTATCAACAAATTCATGGATAGAGCTATAGATTCTATCTCCAGATAAGCACAGTTTTAGATGAATTACAGTTTTTTTTATTATGGCTTAAAACTCCACTGGCAATGTAAAAATTAGGATGTTAATGTCATCATTAGTAAAACTTATCTATTAATGGAAATATCACTTAATTAATATGAATAATAATTGTGCTAATCAAAGATTATATTGGTCACTCTCTACTCCCCTAAAATATATGGCCTTAAGCTTAGATGAGTGGTTAGTTATCTTACTTGGTATAGTACCTGGGATAGTGTTACTAAATAGCGGACATGCTAAGCTTGGGATGATATGCATTATAGCTGGAGTTGTACTTTGTTATGCATTTAAGAAGTTTAAGAAATTATCGGAATATTTTGTACTTAAGAGTTATTTAGTCGCTAAGAAATGGCTATATGCTCCTACTTCTTATCCTAATTTGCTTGGGAAAAAGGTAGGTAAGTAATGGATCATTTATTTAAGCAAAGCTCTATTCAGCAGCTAGTTAAGTATAATCAGAGATTATTGTTTATCACATTGCTGCTTGCAGTTACGAGTCTTCTTGGGATGATTAAACAGTTAGCACGGAAGAAAAATGGTTATTAATTCCGGCAATAGAGCCAGATCGTCGGAGATAGTATCGTCCAAGAGCTATCATGAGACCTATCTTAAAGAATGGGCAGTTTTTGTAATGAAAGAATTATTTACTACTTCGCCAGAAGGAGTAGAGAGGCAAATAGCGGATATGAAGGTGGTATCTAGTAATACAGAGCAATTAGATAAGTTTTTTAAAGAACATTTAGATTTTGTTAAAGGCTCTAATGTTTCATCAGTATTTTTTCCTAAAAAAGTAAAAGTCATTGCGGATGGAGTATTAATTAACGGCACATTTCGTTATTGGTTTTCCGAGAATAAGCATGTCGCAGCTGATAAAACTTATTTATTAACTTACAAGCGAGGAGCTAATCATTTGTTGTTACTTACTGGTATTAAAGAAGAAGAGGTAAATAAGCAATGAAGAGTTTGAAGTCAGAATTGCAGATCTTAGTAGTTTTTGTTGGCATAATGCTTGCAAGCTTTAGTAGTAATGCTTATGGGATAAGCTATATGTTACATGCTGATTCTTTGTTAGAGCTGCAAATAGCAAAAGACGCTCCAACTAGGATTAATATCGAAGGAGAAAAAATTAATGATATCTTTATTCATCCGCAGGAAGCTGCGGAAGTAGCTGTACATGATTCAGGCTGTTTATTTATTTTACCGCAGCAGACCCAAGCTAAGCTTTACTTAACCCTAATTGGGGAAAATGGTACAGTACAAGATTTAATGCTGAATTTTACTAAAAGCAAACCAACACCGATTAGACTCATTAAGTTTGATTTAGAAAAAGAAGTAACAAAGTTAACTAATAATAATGAAGAGAAGCATCATGAATGTAAAAAACAAAAATGTAATAGAAAAAAAATAATAAACAGTGTTTAAGAATAATATATCCTTTATTGCCAGTATTATTAATTTTTTGTGTAAATGTAATACTATCTGAAGTAGCTTTAGGAGAAACATTAGAAGGACAGTTAGATCGCATTGGTGGGCTCTCTACCGGTAAACTTAAAACTATCGGGATATCCAGGGGCAACGATTTTGTCCTCAATCTGGGCAGTAGTCAGGGGTAATTTAAGGCTTGCTGGAGCAATTGTAGCTATTGGTATTATTTTAGGATTTTATTTAGAGTGGGTCTCTAGTGGGATGAAAATCAGTTAGATAATTAGGATATTGATTAAAAGCAATGGATCAAGAGTTCAATAAGCAGGAAGAATTACAAAGTACAGTAGAGGACCATAAATTACCATCTACATTTAGTAAAAGATTATCAGGACTCATAGAGATAATTAAAAACAGACCATTAGTAACTCTAGCTTGCATAGGCGTAATAATGCTTTTGGTGTTTTATGGATTGTCAGAAAGTGAGGTCAAAACTTCCCGAGGTTTACAAGAAGATAGACAATCAAGGGAAATATCCGGAATAGAAAAGGCCATAGATCCAAGGGCTAAATGGACTGCAGAAATATTAAATGAAGTTAAAAACATGCAGAATCATTTAGAGAAGCTAATAGAGAATAAATATTTAGAAACTAAAACTAAAATTGATGATTTTAGTCAAAAGTTAGAATCATTAGAGAAGCCTCATGAAGAAACTATATTATATGATGGCAATGATTTTAATAATAATCAAAAAATAGAAGATTTACTAGATAATAACTTTGAGCAAAGCATTGTTGCTGCTCCTACTGCTCCAGTAAAAAGATTACTTGGCTATGTAAAAAGAGCTGACTTAAGGATAAAAAAAGACGTTAAAGATTATATTACTACCGGCAGCTTTGCAAGAGGGGTGCTGCTTACTGGAGTAGTAGTTGGAACCGGCACTAATAACTCAGCATCTCCTGAGCCAATAATGATAAGGCTTGTTGATACAGCTATTTTTTCTAAAGGGTATAAAACGGAGCAAATCAAAGAAGCAATTTTAATTGGTTCTTGCACTGGGGATATTTCATCAGAGCGGGCTAGTTTTGATTTAAAAGATAATAAAGAGGCTGACAAAGTAGATAGATTACTGCCACCAACTACTACTGATTATTCGCAAAAGGCAGCAAATTATAGTAATTATCAAAATTATTCTGGGAATAAAGTGACAAGTTTTTCTAAGGCAAAAACTAAATTGCAAGAACGTTTTATTAAGAATAATGATGATTATGAAATGACAGATATTGATTTGCAATCAGAACAACAATATCCGGGTAATTTTTAATGAATAATAAAATAATTAATCTGCTGTTTGTTATTAATGTTAAGCTTTATCGCTTCTGGTTGTAAATTGATGCCATATAGGAATGATTTTGATTGCCCGCTGCCCCAAGGACTAAAATGTAAATCTTTATATGAAGTAAATAAAATGGCTGATTTTGATATGTTCAATCCAAATAATAATGATAAGTATAATTTTAAATCTAGATGCTTTGGAAGGTATAATAATGACATCAGGAATTGATAAAGATTTTGCTCGGGAAAGACTAGCTAAACATTTTGTTTATGAATCATATGATGAGGAGAGTAGCTTGTTTTTTAATAGAGCTTCAGTAGGATTTGTCCTGCTTGGCTGGCCACTGGTTGGGGCAAGCTTGCAAGCTCAAGGAGAGATAGCTGAATTTTTAAAAAGTGAAGAGAATTTACCGGCAGGCAGTAGTTTTCAAATATTGATGATTGGCTCTGATCATATAAGAGAATATCTAGATAACTGGCAATTACATAGAAAAGGTACAATCTTTACTGAGCTTAGCAGTAGAAGAGTAAAGTTTCTAGAGCAAAAAGCAAAGGAAGAGGGAAATATCAAAGATGTCGTTTTATTAATTTCAGTCACTATTCCGACGCTGACGATTGATATTAATGAGATGATACGAAGAAGAGAAGTATTGCAAGATACATTTAAATCAATTGGTCTTACTACTTATAATGTTGAGGCAACATTGCTATTAAAATTTGTCCGTTTAATATTTGGCTGGAGAGAAGAAGAGCATCCTGAAATTAACCCTTATGAAATATTATCTGAGCAGATTTTACCTGGTAATTTTTCTTTATATGAAAAGGAAGATTATGTAAGTCTTAATGATAATCAAATATTTATAAGCTTAGAGGCAGGAAAAAGACCTTCTGAGTGGCGTTTATCAGCTATGGATTTGTTTTTAGGTAACGCGCTAAGACGAGATGAATATATTAGAGCAAATTTTTTAATTCATTTTGGTTTGCAGATTATACCAAATCAGTTAGTGGCTAAAACATCTGCTATTACCAAAAGAGAAGCTTTAGAGAGAAATATTAATGCTGGGATGGGAAAATTCTTTCCTAATTTGCAGCTAGAAGCACAAGATTTAGCAGGAGCAGTAGCGTGCTTGCAAAGCGGTGATAGAGTAGTAAATATCCACTTAAATGTCATGATGTGGGATCAGAAGAATAAAGCCAAAGGATCAGCATCACAGTTTTGCTCACAGCTTCGTCGAAGTGGCTGGTATTTTGTCCCTTGTAAATATGATCATTTAGCGGTGGTACTTGCTAGTTTACCGATGCAATTAGTTGAAGCCATACCAAATTCTTTAGCCTCTCAGTTTAATAGATTCAATAATATATTTAACAAAAAGATTCGGGGAGTCGGCGTAGCATTATCAAATCTTGGTAGAGGCATAAGGACTATTGCCTCAGAAAGTAAGGTGTTACTTCCTATCATTGGTGAATGGAAAGGGGATTTGAGCTCTCCTGGTATGCTACTTACTGGTAGAAGGGGACAGATTATGTATTGGTCTCCATTTGGTTCAGCATTAATTGGCTCAAATTTATATAACAGAGCTACAACTCCAAATGAGAATTTTAATCTTTGTATAGCAGGAGTACCAGGATCTGGTAAATCAGTATTTATGCAGGAGTTAATGCTATCGATTTTGGGTATAGGCGGCAAAGTATTTGTTCTTTATTATGGTAGATCATTTAAAAGAACTTGCTTATTATTAGGTGGTAATTATATAGAGTTTGATGTGAAAAATCCGCTATCAATTAATCCATTTTCAGAAATTCCAGCAGGCGGCAGCGAAGACTCAATTGAAGCACAAGCAGATTTTCTTGCAAGTTTTCCATCGATTTTAGCGACCATGGCAGCTCCACAATATGGCACTAATGATTTGCAACAACCAATGCTACAAAAAGCGTTAATAGCCGTGTGGCAAGAAAAAGGCAATAAAGCTGAGATAACTGACATAGCAGATTGGCTTTTGCTACGAGAAGAATCATATGCACAGGAACTTGGTAATATGTTGTTTCCATTTACCAGAGATGGTCAATATGGCAAATTTTTCAGTAACAAGGCACAATTATCACTAAACTCAGATATAGTAGTAATTGAAACTGATCATCTTCGTAGTAGCCCAGGGCTACTTGCAGTGATCGTGCAAATCATGATTGTTCATATTAACCAGAGCATGGTTAAAGGTGATAGGAAGCGTCCCTTTCTAATCATGATTGATGAAGCATGGAAATTACTATCTGGCAAGAGATCTGGAGAATTTATTGAAGAAGCAGGAAGAATAGCAAGAAAATATAATGGCTCAATTACTCTTGCTACTCAGCAATTAACTGATTACTTCAGGGAAGCAGGATCTGCTGCAGAAAAGGCATTTGAGAACTCATCACATAAAGTTATTCTTAAGCAAAATCCTGAGAGCTTTAAAGCAATGAGAGCAAACCCTAAGCTTGCAGGTTTTGTTGATGAAGATTGGAAGCTAAATTTACTGCAATCAATTCATTCAAACCCGCCGCATTATAGTGAAGCAGCGATTTATGGACCTAATGTCCATGGAGTTGTAGCAAGGTTAATGTTAGACCCATTTACTCTGATGCTAACATCTACTAATGCTAGGGATTACCAAGCTATAGAGGGTAGAATGATTCAAGGCTTAAATGCAACGGATGCAATTAATAGTATCATGGAAGAGCGAGGCTTGGCTTAAAGTGATTAGAAAATATGGGAAGATATTTAGCTCTAAAAATTATTATAATCAGCTTTTTTATTTTATTTTTAGCTATATTGCAAGTCAGTAATGTTAATGCAGATGGTGTTAATAAGCTTGGCAAAAGTAAAAGCAGTAAAATATTAGATTATGGTGTTAGAGGTCATATATTTCCAATTATTGAAGAATCTTTACTAGAGATAATTATGGCGAGGCTCAAAATAGCAGAGCAAAATGGTGCATTAGAGAAAATGCAGGAAGAATTTAAAAATAAAGTACAGCAAAAAATCTCTAGACCAACTGCTATCTTAACTTTAGCAAAAACAAGCATAAACCGAAATTGGCACTATGATCCGAGCTTTATACAAAAGACAGATATAAAAGATCAAGCGGGAAAGATCATAGTAAAAGCTGGAACAAGTGTAAATCCTTTAGAAAAAATATTAATATTTATTGATGGAGATGATGAGCAGCAGATTAAGTGGAGTAACTCAAAAATAGGAAAATTAGTACTCACGAGTGGCAATCCTATTAAGCTGGCAAAAAAGTTAAATAAGCCAGTGTTTTTTGATCAAGGTGGCGTGCTTACTACTCGTTTTAAAATAAAAGCAGTACCGGCTATTGCCTGTCAGGAAGGCAAATTACTTAAAATTAGCGAAATCAAGATTAATTGAAATATTATAGTATTTGAGTAAAAATTAAGGTGTGAATAAAAACTGATAAAATCCGGAGGTAATCTATGAAGAAGTGGCAATTGCCAGAAGCAAAGAAAAATTTAGAAAAGATAATAGATCATGTATTACAAGGTCGGGTGCAAGCAATAGTAAAATCTAGTGGAGAAGTAGTATATCTAATCGCAGGTGAGAAAAATAATATGATAGCAGAGCAACCAAAGGTAGTTTATCAAGCAAATACAGATTTAATAACTTCTAAAATACACAAGTAATAATGAAATTAATAATGTTTATTATAATTATTTTGCTTGGTAATTATAGTTATGCATCGATTGGCTGCGTAGGAAGATTTGTAAATCCAATCACTGATGTTTGCTGGAAATGTTTATTTCCAATTACTATCGGAGGAGTAAAAATTGTGTCAAGTTCTATGGCTGATACTAATAACCCAAGGCAAATTGTTTGTTTTTGCCCTAAGCCTTCGATTCCGATGCCGGTTCCTGGAATTCCAATTGGATTCTGGGAGCCGGTAAGACTGGTGGATGTAACTAAATCTCCGATGTGTATGGTAAGCCTTGGAGGCATTAATCTTGGTACCAGCATGCAAAAAGGTGTTAAGGATGACATAGAGGGAAGTAGCTTTTATCATGTTCACTGGTATATATATCAGGTTATTTACTGGCTTGAGATCTTACTTGATTTTGCCTGTTTAGAGATGTCACAAGTAGATATCGCATATTTAACTGAATTTGATCCATTATGGGGAGATGATAATAAGGCTGCTATATTAAATCCTGAAAGTTTATTATTTGGAAGTATTACAGCTCAATCAGCTTGCATAGCTGATTGCATTAGCTCTAGTTCTGGTAATCTTTCTAACGATGTAATGTTTTGGTGTTCAGGCTGTCAAGGTTCTCTTTATCCATTTACCGGTACAACTAGCTCTCATAATGGCGGAGTTGGAACTTCTGCATTAATAGTAGCTAAATTTATGGCTAAGTTACATAGGCAGTTGTTATTATGGGGATATATGGGGAGTAGCGGATTATGCGGTAAATATCCAACGCCAATAATCAAGAAGGGCCAATATAGACTGCAGATGACTTACCCAATCCCTGCAATTCATTCTTGTAAAAAAATTGGCGAGACTGAAACTACCTGGCAGGGTGCACGCGAATTCCCAGTTAAAGGTGAGGATTTTGGTCATTTGATTTGGCGTAAAAGAAATTGCTGCCTCTTTTAAGGCTATAATGATATGACAAGATACAGAAAAATATGCAATTTAACCTAAAAACAATAATTTTAACTAGTTTACTAATTCTAGGTAGCACAAATGCTTTGGCAGAACAAGAAAAATTATTACAGAAGATAATACAGCCTAAAACATATAATCAAATCTATATTTTTGTCTCATTTTCAATGCCGGATTCAGCATTAAAGAGTTATTATATTGAAGCAGAACAAAAAGGCATAAGACTTGTAATGCGAGGTTTAAAAAATAATTCTTTTTTAGAAACTAAAGCAAAAGCCGATGAAATTAATATTAGTTTTGATATTAATCCAAATCTATTTGAGGAATATCAAATTACTTCTGTACCAGCAATAATAGTGAATAGTGAAGGCACGGGAGTAAAAAGACTAACTGGTCACATATCATTACATGATGCATTAGAAATTATGAACAAAGAAAATTCATGAGGTTCACATTTTTATCAATGATTATTGTATTGTTCAGTTTTAATGCAATTGCTAACATTCAAGATAGTTATAATCAAGCAATAGGGTATCAAAATAGTATTAAGCTTGGTAATCCTGATCAAATGGGCAATAAAGTAATATTTGATAAAGACGCAGATATTTCAAATTTAAGTAATATGAGTGATCAAGATTTAACAAAGCAAGGTAGTCAAATGTTAAATAATAGTTCAGCAGGTCAATTACTACAACAAAGTGAGCTTAAAAAAATAGATGCACTACAAGAATACGACCTTAATGCTAAAAATCCATTAATTAGTAATTCAGCTAAGATTGAGGCAGATCCATTAAGTCATACTGAAGGGACTGCACTTAATGCTAGTGAAAAAGTAATTAAGACTAAAATTAGTAAGAGTTGCAGCGAAGGAGTAGAATTTGAAGTAGATATCATCAGGAATCTCATACTAGATGCTGAATTAATAGATAAATGGGGAGATTGGCAGGATAGAAGTATAGCATTTTCAGGCCTTGAGATAAGTAATAGCCATCGTCACTGGCTTTATCCTATTTTTTGGAAAAAGAAAAGAAGTTTAGGTAAGCGTAAAACAATATACAGCATGCATATGCATAATAATCAAGCTATAATGCTTGATGTAAGAGTAGCAATTGCTGGTAAGTTAAATACTTCTCTTGATCATATTGATACATATATCGGCATTTCTCCTCAAGGAGAAGGAGCATTAACTGAAGGCTGGGATAGAGATATAGTTAAGTGGGATAGATATGTTTTTACTTATAAATATCGTGATAAAATCAAGGAATTTAGAGAAAAAGGCCAGTACTGGCAAATAGTTAATGAATGTCATGAAATAAAACGTATCTGTTTAGAGAGTGGTAATAAGATATTTTTTGATAAGTACAATGTTAATCGTCCATGCTGGCGAGAGCAGATTAAATATCAATGTAGTAGCGAGCCAAAAGATGGGTGTAATTATTTAAAGCAGCAAGGTTGTGAACTTGTAAGCAGTAACTGCATTAAGCAAGCTGCTAGTATCTGTTTGCAGTGGAGTCGAAATTATAGCTGTTACATTGAGAAAAAAGAGCTCAGCTCTTCTATAGCAGGATCACAAATGTTTTGTTTAGGAGGGGATTGTCATACTGTAACTATTGTGCCTAATACTGATATGGGGAATGTTGGGTATCTTGCAATGTTAAATGAAATGAAAAAAGATATGCAGACAAATCCGATGATGGTTTTTAAAGGTACAAGCGATAATTGTCGTAAAACAAATATTGGTAATTTTCTTAATTGTTGTTCTGGATTCAAAGGTTGGGGTAAGGATTTAGGATTAAGTAGGTGCAATGCAGAAGAAAAAGCCTTAGCCTTAAAAAGGGCAAAAGGTCAGTGCTACTATGTTGGTACATATTGTGCTAAGAAAGATAAAATATTTAAGACATGTATTACCAAGAAATCTACTTATTGTTGTTTTAATTCAAAACTTGCACGAGTATTTCAGGAACAAGGCAAAAAACAATTAGCTATTGGTTTTGGCACAGCACAACATGCTAATTGCAGGGGGTTTACAGTAGAAGAACTGCAAAGAATAGATTTTTCTAAGTTTGATTTAGAGGAGTTATTTAGTGATTTACTTGATCATGCTAAAAGTAAAATGCATAAGAATTTTCCGCAGCAACTAAAAAACCAAATACCTATAATGCAACAGCAAAGATTTAATAATAATCATACTGATTCAAATTTATCCTATTAAAATAATGAAGTGGCTGGTAAACATAGCAAATAAATCATTACTAGCCATTACATTACTAGTAATTAATTTATGGTTATTAATCAATGATTGGTCAAATCATGCATTTGCTGGTACTATAGACTTAAATGCTAATAGTGTAAATAAAATGACAGGATTAGATTTAGCAAGCAACAATGAACTAAAAGATAGCACTCAACCAACAGGTTTTCTTTGGTATAATGAAGATTTGTTTCAAACAAGAGAAGTAATAAAGCTAGATTCAGTAGTTACAAAACAGGACTTTACTGAAGCACCTTATGATCAAAGAATAAATAAATTAAAGCAGGAATTTTCTAAAGCTCAACGCAGAGCACTTGATAATCCAACACTTGCCAATGTTATTATTGTTCAAAGGTTACATAAACAAATCTTAGAAAAATCACATAAATTTGCTACCATGTGGCAACTAGCAACGATATTAGATTACAAGCTAGTAAACATGGATGAACCAGTAAATTCCTTACATAAAAAATTATATGAAGTAAGGCAAGAAGAAGAAAACAGCAAAAAACTAAGATTGTTAGCTAAGAATTGGGGATTAATTATGCAAGTAAATCAAGGATGCAATTACTGTCAGGCATTTACCCCTATTGTAAGAGAATTTGCAGATAAATATGGCTTTCAATTAATTTTTGTAAGTAATAGTGAAACTAGATTTCAAGGGATGCCAACCATTAAAGATACCGGTTTGTTAAAAACACTAAATCCTGCAAAGCTTGTACCGGTATTATATTTAGTCGATAGCAGCGGCAAACAAATATATCTAATTGCAAAAGGCATTATTAGTGAAAATAAAATTGCTGAAAATATTTTATTGATAGTGCAGTACTATAATGTACTAAAGGTTAGTGATTATGATTGGTAACAATAAGTTTAGAAGAGTGATCTACATAAAACATGTGATGCATATTCTCATTATAGTTTTATTGTTACAAGTAACAACTTATGCTTGGGACTTACAGGATGTATTTGAAGGGATGAGCGTTAATGTAACTAAACCTGGTTCATATCAATCTCAAGCTGCTGGCTATTATGCAGCAGGAGGGCTATCAATGCGGACTAGTAAAACAGCTTTTAATCCAATCTCTATAACTCCGCCAACACTGACCATGAGCTGTAGTGGTATTGATTCTTATCTTGGCAGTTTTTCGATTATTTCAGGAGGTGAGTTAGTACAGCTAATGAAAAATATTGGTACGCAAGCAAAAGCTTATGCATTTTCATTGGGCCTTAAGACCTTTGCTCCGCAAATAGAAAATGCCCTGAAAGATTTAAGAAATCTTGCTATGGAAATGAATCAATTTGCCAAATCTGATTGTGAGATGACTAAAGCTATTTTCGCTTCCATTTTGCCTAAAGACTCAGCCATGAGAGAATCAGTTTGCAAGGATTTACAATCCAGCTCTGGCTTTGATTATTTTGCCGCAGGAAAAAGATGTAGAAACGATCTAGAGCAAAAACAAGCTTTAGCTAAAGCTCAAGCTAAAGATCCAGAATTAATGCTTACTGATTATAATATTTTTACTAAAGCAGCAGATAAAGTAGGCATCCCTGAAAATATGAGAAGTAGCATTATGTCAATGACTGGTACTATTATAGTTAGAGATAATAATGTGCATTTCTTTGAGTCACTTGCTCAAAATGAAAAAAGCTGGATTACGCATTTAAAAGGTGGAGAATCTGCCTCAATTTATGCTTGTGATAATAGTAGTTGTTTAAATCCCTCTTTAAGACGCAATATTGTTATTTCGCCAGATCAATCATATCAAGGCAAGGCTAAAACAAAGCTTGATGACTTAAAAAGTAAACTTGCAAGCAACAATGAATTCAGTAATGCCGATATTGCTTTTTTATCCTCTATAGGGGAATCGTTTCCAATATATGATTATATTACTTTAGAAGCGATATCTGGAGTTACTATTTTAGATAGCTCGTCAGAATTAGTGACTAGCTACAGCTTGTTGCAGCATTTAAAGGAAGTAGTATCTGAGGTAAGAAAAGCAGTAACTATGCTACAATCTAAGCAGGTAGCACATCATCATTTAACTGCTTATTTAAAAGCCCTAAATAAAGTACAAGCTTTTGCTCAAGAGAAATGGAGTAATATGTTAACTAGTAGTGATCAGATTGATAGAAGAGCAAGATTAATAGAACAACACTTAATCGCAAAAGAGCGAACTTAAATATCGCAAGAGAGAAGTTTAAAAAAAAGTAATTATAAATTAATAATTTGATACCTAAAAAATAAATAATAATCAGCTAAAATAACAATCGACTGTTAGAAACAGTAAGCAAAAAAATATAAAAAATATGACAGATTATATAATACATACATTTGGTGGAGGAGATATATTATGGCAGGTTTTTAATGGTATAGCTAGAGTATTTAGCTCAAATAGCGAGTATTTTACTCCAGTAGGACAATTCGCTTTGACAATTGGTGGTATTTGGGCAGCAACAAGGGCTATTTTTAGAGGTAATATTGGTATTTTTGCCATGGAATGGTTCTTCCCATCTTTATTTATTTTTATCTTTTTATTTGCTCCAAAAGCAAATGTATGGCTGAAAGATGAAATATCAATCAATAGGCATTGCTTTATTTGCATCAGTATAATAATTTTTCTGAGCAACAGTCTGTAGGGCAAGAAATAGCAAGAACTAAACAAAATATCGAGCAATTAAGCTATAATATGAATTACGTGTCTCAAAACTCCGCTTCTATTGATCGCAATTTAAATGAGCCGGTATTAAATAGCATAATTGCCAAAAATATCCCTGGAGTAAGTAGTAAAGAGCAGGCTGCTATGTGGGCGAGTACTCATCAACAAGAAGCTGAACAAATAGCTTTAAACATAGCTAAAATTAATAATACTATACCGCAAAACTTAAGCTCAGTAAGTAACATCAATATTCCATCTAAAGAAAGCTTGCGATCAAGTTTTGATAAAAAAACTAAACAGTTAAATGATCAAGCTGCTATTAGTAGTATTGATGATAGAAAAAATGATATTTATGATACAAGTATAGAACAAATGCTTATTCAAAGTACAGATAATAATGAAGTAGAAAAAGTAAAGACTCTAGAGCAGTTATCTGATAAAGTAAAATATAAGAGGGAACAACTTGAAGATGAATTTAATAAAACTCCTAAATCAACGATTATAAGAACTGGCCAGCAAATAGCAGATAATATTGGCATTAGCGATAAGGCGATAAAGAAAAGAAATATTAAACTACCAGGCTATAAAAATGAAAATAATTAAAAAGAAATCTATACAAAATATCAAAAAATTAGCATTCATATTTATCTTACCATTAATATTTCCGTGCTTTTGCAGAAAATACTACTAGTATTGTTAATGAAAAACCACAACCAATAGATACACAAAGCAAGATTCAAGATCCCAATATTTTAGCAGAAGAGTATTTTAATATTGGAAGATCTCTTTATAAATTAGGTAAATATGAAGAAGCAATTAAAAATTATAATTTAGCCATTAAATATAAATCTGATTGTGCTAAATGCTATAACAATAAAGGCATGACTTTAAATACATTAAAACAATACCAAGAAGCAATAGACAATTATGACTTAACTATTAAGTATGATTCTAGTTTTGCAGAAGCATATAATAACAAAGCAAATGTATTATGCACAATAGGAAAGCATCGTGAGGCAATAATATCATACAACCTCGCTATAAAAAATAAGCAAGACTTTACAGCAGCTTATAATAATAAAGGTAGTGCATTAAATGACTTAGGAGAATACCAAAATGCAATAGAAAATTTTGATACTGCTCTTAAATATAATCCTAGATATCCGGAAGCTTATTACAACAAAGGAATATCTTTGATGTCTTTATGGCAACATCAGGAAGCGATAGAAAACTATGATTTAGCTATTAAATATAAATCTGATTATGCAGATGCTTACAACAATAAAGGTGCGGCTTTAATAAACTTAGGAAAATATCAAGAAGCAATTGAAACCTGTAATATAGCCATTAAATATCAGCCCAATTGTGTAGAAGCATACTATAACAAGGCTATCTCTTTAAACATATTAAAAAAACATCATGAAGCAATAGAAAATTGTGATTTAGCAATCGAATATGATCCTAATTATATAGCATCATACTTAGAAAAAGGAGTATCTTTTAGAAAATTAGGTAAATATGAAGAAGCAATTAAGAGCTACGACTTAGCTATTAAGTATAAATCTGATTATGCTGAAAGTTACTTAGAAAAAGGTATTGTTTTAGTTAATTTAGGTAAACATAAAGAAGCTAAGGAAAATTTTAATTTAGCTATTAAATACAAACCTAATCTTATAGAAGAATATGAAGCAATAATTAAAGCTTTAAGAAAATTAGGTAATGATCTTATGGCTGATGAGTTTGAAGAAAAATCAAAGATATTAAAAAATAATTTGTAATTCTATGCAACCACAAAATCAAAATAATTTTACTCGTGGTTCACAAATTTTTGCTCATCAGATGAGAATGCTTGGGCAAGGCAGTATTAATGCTTTAATAGTTGGATTGGTATTTACTGTATCTTGGCTAATATGGCGAGTATTTCAGAAATTATCTTTGATGAGTCTATATTATTTTGTCATAGAACGATACACACAATTAAAACTTGCTATAGGAGAACATTTTTATCCTATAGATCAAATAGGTATTAAATTCTATTATTTAGAGCAAAAAGCTTGGGTTTACCGTAATGCTGAAGAATTTGTTCATAAATTTTGGCATGTTACACCGCATTCGCATAATATCAATAAATTTGGGCAATTTTTATTGCATTCAGCTTGGCAAGAAGGTATTATTACTTTTACTATTGGTCTGTTTACTGCTATCATCTTTTTTATGTATCGAGGTAAAAAAGCTGTTATTCAAGATAAGATCAGGGGAGCAGATTTTGTAGAAGCAGGTACTTTAGCAAAAATGCTTTATAAAAACAAACAAGCTGCTAATATTTGCTTTTCTGGGTTGCCATTAGTTAAAAATAGTGAAAGGAGACATATTCTTATTACCGGTACTACAGGTAGCGGTAAAACCAATATGATAAATGAGCTATTACCTCAGATTAGAAAAGAGCGAGGTAGAGCAATTATTGTTGATTTAACAGGTAGCTTTACTGATCGATTTTTTGATCCCAAATGTGATAAGATACTTAATCCCTTGCAAGAGAATACTTCAGCATGGCTGCCGTGGAATGATTGTCATGAAATTTGGGATTTTAATGATATAGCAAGTAGTTTTAGTAATTATAATCCAAAATTAGATGATTTTTTTGCTAAAAGTGCTGAGCTAGTATTAGCTGAAGGATTAAGATTATATCATGATAGCAAAGACATCAAAAAGCTAATAAATACTATTCTTTATGCAAATAATAAAGAATTTGTTAGGATCTTTAAAAATAGTGCAGTAGCCGGTATAATTAGCAGTAGTGCACCTGAGACTTCTTCAGGTATTCAAGCAACTATTAGTAAAAATATTGAAGCTCTGCAACATTTAAAGCCTGATGGTAGTTTTAGTATTAGAAAGTGGTTTACTGCGGACAAAGGTTGGTTATTTATAACTAGTACTCCTAATCAACGAGTAATGCTACGACCACTTATTGCTGCATGGATTAGCATAGCGATAAAAGCATTAATGAATAGGAACATCAATAATACTCATAGTAATATGTGGTTTGTGATTGATGAGCTGCCAGCTTTACACAAGATATCTTCACTCCCTATAGCTTTAGCTGAAAGCAGGAAATATGGTGGCTGCGTTGTTGCAGGCATGCAGAATATTCATAAATTAGAGGAGATATATGGTCATGCAGGAGCAGCTTCAATGCTTGATTTATTTGGCAGTAAATTTATTTTTCGAGTGAGTTGATCAGCAGACAGCACATAAATCAGCTTTAATGCTTGGTGAGCAAGAAATTATTGAAACTCAAGAGAATCTCTCTTATGGTGCTAACTCCATGCGTGATGGAGTAAATATGCATAGCTTAGAGAAAAGAAAATTATTAGTAATGCCATCTGAAATTATGAATCTACCAGATCTTACCTTGTTTGATAGGGGGGGGGATTTACCTTATAAAGAAAAATCCTATTATAATGCCCCTTTAAATCGCTAATTTAGTATTATTAGTTTTAGAGGTAAGCTGTGTATAAAAAACTTTTTTGTTATTTCAGAATTTTTATAAATGATTTTTCAAACAGCAGAGTAAATTTTACAAGAAATATGTTTACTCTAAAGAACTAATAAAAGCTTCATCAAGACCGGTTACACTAGAAATTAAAGAAACATTACAACCTTGAGCTAACATTTTCTTTGCTACCTCTACTGCTTTATTATATTCCCCTTCAGCTTTTCCTTCAGC
>NZ_CCMG01000003.1 GCF_000751075.1 Rickettsia tamurae
GATACCTTTAGCTTCACCAACTTGTAAACCTTCAAGAACACCTAATTCTTTTCCTTCTTGTTGCCAATGTTCTGCTAAACTTCTCATAAGCCTTGTCCCTATTTCCGGATTCAACTTTGTTGATAATAAATTCTCTAGTTTTATTTTATCATCTTGCTCTATCTTCGTCAATGTATAATATAATATCATTTCTAGATAATCATAACCTATTGTTATTTTGGTTAATTCCGGTAATATATCTGATATTTCTTGCCATCTTTTTAATAATTCCCTCTCATGTATATGCTTGAGAAAAAATTCTAATATCCCTGACCATATCCTTTGTTTAAATTCTTCGTCAGGAATTTCATGGACATCCACTAATTGGTAATCATTAATCCATAATTCTCTTGCTAATTTGTTATTGGCAAATAAACCCCACAAATTCCTTGCAACATTGTATTTCTCCTGACCATTGAAAAATATCATCGGGTATATTAATGGTAAAGTCTTAGCTTTAGGATTTTGTATTAAATATCGCTCACAAATATTAATCATATATTTAAATAGCCTAAAAGCCATGAAATGATCTGCTTTTGATTGATGCTCGACAAGCAAAAATAAGTATCCATCTTGTTTATCAAATTTGCATGAAAATAAAACATCAGAGATAGAATCTTTTAAAGAGCTTTCTACAAATGTGGTATTTTCCATTGCTAAACTAGGAAAATCTATTAAAGCTTTTATTTCCTTAGGTAAATGTGCATTAAAGAACTCATGGGCAACTAGAGGATTCTCGAGTGCCTTACGAAATATCTTATCATGCTTAGCTTTTTTCGTGCCTTTATCTGGATCACCAAGCAGGTTTCCTTGTTCACTCATATATTTACATTTTTTAACTTGATAAAATATTATTACACTATACTCTAAACTCTTATTCCTTGATTTAGTTTGATCTCAGAGCAATTCTTTACCGCACTTTTTATTTCTTTACCTATTTCTGAGCTTGAACTTACATATTGCATTACTT
>NZ_CCMG01000004.1 GCF_000751075.1 Rickettsia tamurae
CCTTTGATAGGCTCATAGTTTCGGATGTTACTTACACCTAAACTACAAAGAATTTTGCCTTTAATACCAGCTTCCCTAATACTTAAAACGGTCTCGAGCCCCTCTGCTATAATCGTTACATTACTTGCTGAATTATTGCCATCTTTACTGACTTGTACGTTCCTGCTTTGTACGTTCTGTTGTTCATTATTTTTATTAATCTCAACAAAAGAGCCTCTGATTCTGCCAAATGAACGTTTATTAACCTCAATATCAGCTTTATTATTTGTGTCTTTGTTTAAATAAATTGATTGTCCACCGGTAATATTACCATCTTTATTTCTAGCAAAAGCAATTAATGCAGGATAATATTGTTTACTATTACTATCCCACATCATATCAGTTCTAAGATCATTACTTAGTTGGTATCTTGTTAATACTTCTTTAATTCTGCGATGTTCTGATAAATATCTTTTTGCAACATTATTTGGCATCATATAGATTATAGAATCTGATTTTTCATATAATTCTTCAGCTCTCTTTATCTTAGATATTTTAGCATATTTCGCTTGTTGATCTTGATTCTTAACTTTTTGGTCAAATTGCTCTTTTATCTTATCTTCTAATAACTTGCTATTGTTTGACACACCAACCATATTTTGTAAATATTTCTTAGCTTCTACAAAATCACAATTTTTTTCTCTTTGTACTAAGGTAAATAAATCTCCTCCCTCTCCTTTACTAAAATCATACCATCTGCCGGCTTTACTGCCATTTATCTTCATCGCTATCTTACCATCTTTCTCCCAGCGGAGTACTTGACTATTTGATAAATGCTTATTTGGACTACCAAGTAAGCTTCGTCCTATTTCTTCAGCTTTAAATGATAATTTTTGTTTTAATTCCAGTGTTTCTTGTTTATTAATAGAATTATAATCTATTTTTGTCTTTGCCATAATATCCTCTTGTAACTTAACACTTATTGTTGTATCTTGTTTATTACAATTCTTGAGGTTATAAGAAGAGCTTTTTCGCTCTTCTTGGGCTTTATGGCTTGTGGCAAGATTTGTGCTAGTACTTCCTAGGATCTCTGCTACTTTAGCAGGTGGCTCTAACTTCACTCTTAAGTGATAATAGTTATCATTACTGTGTAATCTATCCTTAATATCTTCTACTACCCCTTTAAACCAATTACCTACTTTATCTATAATATTAGGACTCTTGCTTTCCTGAACTGCTAGCAACTCTTCTAAAGTTTTAAAATTAATGCTAGATAGCCTATTATCTATTTTGCTAAGTTGCGATATTAAACTGGCCATATTCCTGGTAGCCTTCCTATTATAGTAAAGTTTTACCTCTTCTATATGTCTAGTCATGGCTACATAAGAATTTCTGCTATTTCCTGCTAAATTATGTAATACATAGACATCTTTAATTGATGCTCCTTGTG
>NZ_CCMG01000005.1 GCF_000751075.1 Rickettsia tamurae
TTTAATTGATGCTCCTTGTGCTTTATACACTGTAGAAGCATAGCCATGTTTAAAGCTTACATCTTGAGGATTAAATTCTATTTCTTTCCCGCTATCTATTTTAGCAACAAACTTATCATTACTTACTGAAGTTATCGTTGCAAATTCACCATTTTCTATTTGTAAATCTTTATTAGTGGTCTTAAACAAAATACGATCTCCTGCCATATAATCTTCGTGCTTTTTAGATGATAGATAGTGTCTATATTCTTTACCGGTAAGCAAGCCTTTAGCTTTTAATAACTCCCTGATCCCTTGATTAATACTATCTACTTCAACATTACGCATGGTAATTATTAAACGCTCATTTAGAGCAAATTTGCTGTTACTCCAATCATTAATTAATCTTACCATTGATTCTTCTAGCGTATGATCAATCTTTAAACCATTATGCTGTTCTAATAACTGCAAGCCACAAGCAATATCTGATCTTGCAAAGCATGAAGCCATTTCTCTTGACCACACTTTACTTTGTCTTCTAATGTTACTTAACTCATACGAGCCAAATCTACTTGCAAATACTGCAAACATTCCTCCTCGCTCAACGGAAGTTAGTTGTCTCTCATCCCCAGCCAGTATCAAATTACAATTATTACTCCTTGCTACTTTTAGTAATTCTAAATAATCACTATTACCTACCATTCCTGCTTCATCTACTAATAGTAGGCTATTTCTTGCTAGATCAGCTTTGCCATTATACAATTTAAATAAAAATCCTTTTACTGTATAACATTGCCGGTAACCTTTACTTTTAAGCTCTGATGCTGCTTTATGAGTAGGACTAAGCCCTATAATATTTTGCCCATGATTAGTGGCAATTTTATAGCCTTCAGCAAGTACTTGTGGCAAGCTGTTGTTAAATCAGCACTCGAACCATATTGGGAAGCTAAGTTTGAAGTTAATAACTCTATGGCTTCAGACCTGGACGTAGCACCCACGATGCAATACAGAGAATTTCTGCTATTGTCTGCCCTGGCACAACCAGGGGATGGATACTGGACGCTGATATTAAAGGAGCATTTGATAATATCGATCATAATTTTCTTTTGAAAATTATAGGAAATTTTCCAGCACGAAATTGGATTAAAGCATGGCTTAAATCTGGCGTGATGGAAGAATATCAATTCACTAAAACAACAGTTGGAACTCCTCAAGGGGGAGTAATCAGTCCCTTACTTTTAAACGCAGCTCTTCATGGAATGGAAGATATACTTAACATAACTTATAATAAATATGATCATCTCCATCCTAAATCTGAATATGCTTTAGTAAAATATGCTGATGACTGTGTGCCACGAGTGCAAAGGAAGTTACATGAAGCCATAAATGTAGCTTGAATTTGTACGTAACTATATAAGAGATGGAAGTAGGTCTTCCGAAGCCGTTTTACAGGAAAAGGCTTCAAACCACTCTAAGCTGCGTTGGTTAAGAGCCAAGGTGGGTGAGCGTTAGAGAAAAGGTATCTTGCAAGGTATCAGGTAAGAATTAAGGAGATGAAGCGATTAAACCACTGCTGAAGTGTCGAAAGCATATAGATGAGATCAAAACTGATGGGTAGTCGTTAACTCAGGATAAATTTGGCGGGAACCTGTTTACTGGTCAAGTGGTCTCCGGCATAGAGGTGGCATGAACTTGATTTAGGTTCTTATGTGGAACGTGGGAACTTGTGTATTGATGCAAAGGGAGCGATGCAAGTGGAAGCCCCACGAGTATCTGAGTACCAAAGCAGTACATAGGGGCGGATTGGCTCGTAGTAGTGATGAAGCTGTTGAAAGGCAGTGGAGCAAAGGGGCTGAGTTATCCGTTTGATGTGGCTATAGTTTTCCGGACAGTTAATAATAAAAGCTATTAACAGGAAGGATAAAAATGACAGATATAAAGCCAAGGATATATCCAGCTGAATTTAAGGAATCAGCGGTTAAATTAGCTATTGAGTCTAAGCAACCTTTTACTCAAACAGCTAGGGAACTAGGAATTACAAAATCTAGTCTATATAATTGGGTTCATAAATATTCAAAACCCAAGGAAGTAATGAGAGATGATGAACATCTGTATGATGAATTAAAGAGATTAAAAAAAGAACTAGATAAGGTTATACAGGAACGTGATTTATTAAAAAAGGCTGCCGCGTACTTTGCAAAAGAATCCCGATAAGGTACGCGTGGATCAAGGAGCATGAGAGTAATTTTTCCATTGCTGCTATGTGTAAATTTATGCAAGTATCACGTAGTGGTTATTATGAATGGTTAAATAATACTGGATGTAATAAGGATCGAGAAGATAATGAATTAACCAACAGAATTAAAATTATTTTTAAAGAAGGTAGAGGTAATTATGGAACTAGACCTATTAAAAAGGCGCTATCTAGGCAAAGTATAGTTATTAGTAGGAGGCGTATTGCAAGATTAATGGATGAAGCTAGTTTTGTCTGTAAAACTAAGCGTAAATTTAAAGCTACTAATGACTCTAATCATAACAAGCAAATTGTTCCTAATTTATTGAATAGAAAATTTACGGTTCTTGATGCTAATTGTTATTGGGTTGGAGATATAACCTATGTGCCCACTAGTGAAGGTCATACGCATCAAGTTAAGCCATAATTGTTAATAATTTTAGTGTATTTAAGGAAAATAATCTGGTTTTACGATATTTATCTTTCAAAGAAAATTTTCCCCAATCTATAATTAATTTCTTAAGGAACTGCTTTAAATCATTAAGACGTCCAGTAATAGACAGGAATAATTCTCTTGACCTTTTCTGTAGTTCAATAAATGCTTTGGTTAAACTAATTTCTCTATCATTTGCTAATTCTACACAATTCGATAATCCATGAAAAATAAGCACACTACATAATTTACCATATAATTCACACAAAACTCTTGCAGGTTTACTTCTCCCTTTAAGATTTTCAATTTTTGCATGACTTTTATATAATTTAAATAATAATTCAATTTGCCATATTGCTCGATAAATTTATATGCTCAGCATTAACCATATCCTCTGATATATTAGTGATAAATATTGACCAATCTAGTAATCTCTGGTTTCTTGAAAAAGATTTATATTTATGAGACTTAGCTAATAAATTAGCCTTCCTTCTTCTACCAATAGCCTGTTCATCAGTCAATTTATGACATATAATCCGTAGCTTAACTTTTGCTTGTTTACCTAAAAGTACATCTTTTGATAAAAAGAATTTATTATCTAATAAGTTTAATAAATCAATTTTTTCCTCAGTGATAGGGTCATATATATTAGTTTCTGCTTTATAACGACTAATAAAATATGCACCAAGTTCGATAATTTGAATAAATGAAGCTGGGACAAAATAACCTACATCAGATATTAATAAGTCCTTAGTATATATGTTTGATAAATGTTCTCTATATCCTTGATCAGCCCTTATACCTTCTGTTATATCGACTGTATCTAACGATTGATTTAAATAATCAAATACTACCTGTAATTTAAGAGAAGATTGCACTGTACTACTACGCCCCTTATAGCAAGCACCGCAACCTTTATACATATCCGCCATATTGGCAGGTAGAATAATATGGCTACTATCCAATAATTTAACGCTATTAAATTGCTGCAAAATGTTGCAATCAAGCGGCATAGTATTTCTAAATAATTTTAAGCATTGTTCATACATTGACTGCATAAATTTTACTGCTACCTCAGTAAACCTAAAGTCTAAGCCTTGGGCAGAAATATCTATAGTTTCTTCACTTAAAAAATTACGCATTCCATCAAGACTACAATTACTATCGCTCATATTACCAAACACTATAGCTTTTAGAAAAGCTGAACCAGTTATTTTTCGTTGTCTCTTAATAAATCCTGTTGTAATGGATAAATTATTGGCTGTCTCTCCAAAAAACTCTTGGCATAGTTTTGCTAAGTTTACTATTTTCCCCATAGTACAAATTCTCACAATTTAGTTGTTAATCTTGCAAAAATTTATACCATATATTAGCTTCTTTTTAATTCATAATTTACTACCGTAATACCAGTATAATCTACTTGCTTTTCTTAACTTGATGCGTATGCTAGTGGAGGTTGGCTATATTTAGCCACTGTTATTGATCTATTTTCTAGAAAAATTATAGGATGGTCTATGAGTAATAATATGAAAACTGATTTGGTTAATAATGCTTTATTAATGGCAATATGGCAACGCAAGCCACCGAAAGGGCTTATTTGGCATACTGATAGAGGTAGCCAATATTGTTCTGACAGTCATTTAAAAATTATAAAACAACATAGTATTAAACAGAGTATGAGTCGTAAAGGCAATTGCTGGGATAACGCTGTTGCTGAAAGTTTTTTTCATACTATAAAAACAGAATTAGTGTATCAACATAAATTTAAAACTAGGGAGGAAGCAAAACATACCATATTTGAATATATAGAGGTATTTTACAACCGTATAAGAATGCATTCTTCTAATGACTATCTATCACCAGTACAATATGAAGAAATACAAAAATGTGCATGAACAACTGTCCGGAAAAGTGTTGACAAATCAGTTTTATTGATTAGTCAACTAATAAGAATTGGGAGGAGCTAAATTGAATAAAACAAAACCATTTTGTATTTCCAAGAAAAGTATAGCTAGACCATAGGAAATAGGTACAGTTATTACACAGCAGGGATAGGGATATAAAAATACTTTTTCAACAATCCGGTTTGACTTCTACACCTCATTAAAGCAATGACTCATTCCAAATACTGGTTCTTTACTTGTATTATAAGCATTGTGAAAACTTGAGTATTTATCCATACTGATGTTTTATTTGTACAATTAGCACAAAACCTAACTTTTGCCCCATACACAGGACTTTTCGTACCTTTGTTGAAAAATACCTAAAATTAGTCACTTGCTTTAACTCTAAATGCTCAAGGTCTAGGTCACGTCTACCACAACAGTATCTCCCATAACACTAATTGATGCAGCATGATTCGCATGATCTCCTGAGCCCATTATACCACGTTCACTATGTTGGATGCTTGAATAAATAGCATCCCCAATATAGGTGGAAGCAACTACCCCCACAGCAGCAGCAGGATTAAGTACGGTAGCTCCCAATATAGTAGCAGGTATATAATCTATAAACTGTTCTTTTCTACCGGCTGCAACGCCTTGATCAATTCGACAAGATATTTTTGTACGATCATCAAATATTAAATCAAGTGTATATAAATTTGCAGTAGCATAAGTATTAATATCTTCAGGCATTATTAATTCTCTAGATGGTTTAATAACTTTATTATTAAAATTATGATCTGGTCTATTCTTGCTACCCCAATCATAATTATCAATATTACGCACTGCTGTAGTTATATTACTTGTAGTATTATTCTTTACTTTTAGATACGTTGTTTTTGATGGCATAAAAACTCTCCTTAGAAACTATGAAACAATCACTTAAATCTGTATCATCCTGAACAGACTATTGT
>NZ_CCMG01000006.1 GCF_000751075.1 Rickettsia tamurae
CCTTTGATAGGCTCATAGTTCCTTTAGTATCCTTACCATCTTCATTATATAGCTTGATTAATCTATCGGAATTTAATACCTCCCTTAGCAGTTTTGACTTTTCTGCTTCTTCTGGAATTTCTTTGACGGCTTTTTCTATATCCAATTTAGTAAAAATAGATTGATGACGAATAATACGATTTAATACTCCATCGCTATTCTTAACAATCTCAAGATGAGCAAGCCGGCATATTTTATTTTGCTCAGATATTTCATTAATAATACTTCTCATTCTAGTAGGACCAACATGCTGCTGTGGCATAAAACTTATCGGGTCTACTCTGATTTCTAAACCTAACTGAACAAAATATTTATTGATTACTTCTTTAGCTCTTTCAGCCAATTCTTCTCTCCATCATGTGGCTGATGAATATCAACCTGAACTCCTAGGCCATTCTCTACCCACCCCATCTCTTCGATGATGTCATGAGTAATTGCTATTCTATCTTGTAAATCTAATTCCTTATCATCAGGTAGCGCTATTACTACATCTTTTAATAATTGACTATTTTTCCTCCTCTCTATAACGTTCTACTTCATTCATCAAGATCCTTGAGTCTTTGAATTTGTGATCTACATAATTAGGTAATAATATTGCATGGTAAACATTATCGCCTTTTTTGCTAAAATTATAAGTAATGTTAGTTCTCTCATCTTTAATAATCAGCCTGGCATTATAAGCAGCTTTCAAACAAGCATTTTTACCTTCACTCCTACTTACTATTTCTACTCTTGCAAACTGTATCGCCATGGTTTGTTAATTCTAATAATGTTCAATCCATCATTGACATTACCATGCAATTTTAAAATCATCCACTGAATCTAAAACATATGAACCAGCAAGCAAATAATAAACCTTTAGGTTTATATATTGCGTGGTACTTTGTTTATGCAACAAGTACCAACCTCCTATTCATTCCTTTTGTACATAGTTGATGAATAATCATCATCTTTAATTTGTTTTTGTTGATCTTAGTTTTGCTGATTCGGTTAGGTATAGGGATTATCTTAATTTTGAATGGCTTGTTATTCTACCAATATGTCAGACTTTACAAGCTTACAAGTTGTATCAAACATTAGTCTGTTTTAGAAAAATTTGTAGAATTTCCTAGTACTTATAAATGAAGTTGACTTCCATAATTTATTGATTATTCATGATGATTATAACAATCAAAAATGAAAACTATCTATATGGATAATGTCATAAAACGTAGATTAAAATTAGAACAAAAAAACTCAAATTATTACTGAAGAAGCAAGACTTAAAATTCAAGAAAGAAAAGCTCGTACCCGTCGTTTAATTGAAATCGGTGGCTTAGTTATTAAAGCTAAACTTGATGATTTACCCACTAACAGTTTACTAGGTGCTTTTGTTTCTTTAAAAGAAAAATTAATACAACATCCGAGTATCCAAGATCACTGGACTAAAATCGGCAAAAATATTTTTGATAATCACGAATTAAGATAATTTTATATTAATATCATATATAAAATTTTTAATATTTTAATTAAGGAGTAGATAAATTATATAACATCTGATACCCTAATATTATAGGCTATTTAACACGGTCAAGTAATGATAGAATATATTAAACATAATGAAGGAACATTTACTTCATTAACAACAGAACAAAAAAAGCTGTAGGATTATTATCAATTGGAACATTTTTAGAATATTTTGATTTGATGCTCTATGTTCATATGACAGTTTTACTTAATGAGTTATTTTTTCCTAAAGCATCCCCTCATACTTACTCAAGCTATTTACTCTGCTTTTGCGTTCTGTTCTACTTATGTGATGAGACCTGTTGGAGCCATAATTTTTGGCTTAGTTGGTGATATGATTGGTCGTAAAGCAACGGTAATTATTACTACATTCTTAATGTCGTCTTCATGTCTTGCAATGGCTCTTGTCCCAACTTATGCTGAAAAAGGACTCATTGCTACTGTAATAGTTATAACATGTCGTATTATTCAAGGCCTATCTTCTATGGGTGAAATAGTTGGATCACAACTATACTTACTAGAAATCACAAAACCTCCTATACAATATCCTATTGTTTTAATGACATCAGTATTTGCTAATTTAGGAGGAATGATAGCCTTAGCTGTTGCATCTTTAGTCACCTCATTTGGATTTAATTGGCGTATAGCATTTTGGCTTGGAACTATAATAGCAATTGTTGGAGCAATTGCTAGAACTGCTTTACGAGAAACTCCTGAATTTGCTGATGCAAAACGTCGTGTTAAGAAAAATATTGCTTTAATACAAAAAACTACAGATAATCCATTAAAAGATAATCTTATTTACAATGAAAGGGTCAATCTAAAAACAGTTTTCTTTTTATTATTAATATCATGTGGTTGGCCAATATGTTTTTATTTTACTTATATTTATTGTGGTGAAATTTTAAAAAATTCTTTTAATTTTACAGCAGAACAGGTTATTCATCACAATTTCATTGTCGCAATAGTGAATTTTTGTGCTTACTTAATATTAACTTATTTAAGTTATATTATATACCCATTAAAATTCTTAAGATTAAATTAGTAATATTTTTTATTTTTGCTCTAATTTGTCCTTATTTACTAAATAATATTACTACTTCTGTTCATTTGTTCTTAATTCAATCATTTGTAATGTTATTTTTTCTTAGTGCCAATCCAGCTATGCCAATTTTTCTAAAACATTTTCCAGTTTTTAAACGATTTAGAACAGCAAGTATAATTTTTGCTTTATCGACTGTTTCCATGAATATTATTATATCTTTTGGTCTTGTATATTTAACAAAATATTTTGGCCATTGGGGAATACAAATGATACTATTTCCAATAATAATAGGATTTACACTTGGATTAAATTATTTCAATAATTTAGAAAAAAATAAAACATCATGTTTATTTTAGAAACAAAAATAGAAGAATTTATTTTAAATAATTCAGATCTAAAAGATGTTCATGCTGCGACCATATTTGCTTTTGATGATAAAAAATTAATAACATCATTTTTTGGTAAAACACGATCTGAATCAGGTAAGTCAGAAGAAAATAATAGCATTTGGATCAGTTTAGGATTTAAAAGTAATAATCATTATCAATGGACTACTCCAGAAAGAATCGTTTCACCGCAATATTTCCGTGATCATCATATCCCTCTAAAGCAAGATAATGGGATAATCAGTTGTGGAAATCCAGTAATTACTTTCTTTAATAATCAGTTACTCATTTTTAGTAAAATTGAACCTTATCCAAGAACATGGAGTGGAATATTATCTCGTTCTTATGATCAGGGATTAACATGGCAAAAACCAGAACTATTAAATGGTATTCTAGGACCAGCACGTAATAAGCCACTAATTTATGAAAATAATATTTTATCTCCGTGTTCTCGAGAAAGTTGTATTGATGATTTTTCATATATAGAATATTCATCAGATTTACATACATGGAATTTAAGTAATCCTATATTACCATCCAACCCTCAAATTTTTCAAAAAGGTTACAGAGGTTTTATACAGCCAACTTTAGTTAGTAGTAATTTACCAAATAAAATCATAATGTCAGTAAGACCTAGAAAAACTGATTCCTTAATGTCTACTTACATACACAGATCAATATCCATAAATAATGGAATATATTGGAGTAATTTAGAACCAGTAAACTTATTAAACCCTGATAGTGCCATTGATGCCATTAATTTAGGTGATGATACATTACTACTTACATATAATCGAGTAATCAATAATCATAAATCACGAAATATATTAAGTGTAGCTACATCCTATGATGAGGGGTTAAATTGGCACCCTATCACTATTAGAAATTCTATCTATCCTGAAGGGGATATAGAACATAGTAATATCCTATCTGAAGAATATTCATATCCTGCTATTATTATGAGTCCTGATAATAATGAAATTCATGTAATATATACATTTAATAGAATTAACATAAAACATAAAGTATTTCAATTATTACCAAAATAATCTACTTTATAAATAATCAAGTAGTATGCTAAATTATATTTATAGATTTAGTGTTATGTTTAAAACAACTCCAAAATTTTCTAAGATTATTAGTGCATAATGTGTTTTCCATTAATCTATTTTTATATGTAATATTTAAACATAATCTATAAAAGTATTTTTCTAGTGATGAAATGCCCAAGTAAGGCATCAAAACAATAAAACTTATTAAAGTTTCATTTACAATTTTCTTAGCTTTTTCAGGAGATTTAGCACCTATTGTCTGTATATTATGCAGCCTATCAAATAACTTTATCAGAAGTACATCATGTTTCTTCTCTTTGTATAACATCTCTACCATTTCAGCAGAACTAATCTTTATACCATTCTCCTTAATTCTCGTCAAATCCATTACTTGATTGGCTATATTCTCTCCAAATTCTTGTAATATTTGCTCCTTGGTAAGTTCTGTATCCTCTATAGTATCATGCAATATACTAGTAACTAGTATATCTGTTCTAAATAAGTAATCTGATATCATATATGCTACTTCTATCGGATGTGAGTAAAATGGTTCTCCTGATTGACGCATCTGACTACCATGATATTTCTTAGCATAGTATATAGCTTTCTTTACCTCTAATACACCTACTGGTGGAACTTTTACTACACTATTTAAATATATTACTTTATCTAACAACTTCTTAGCATAAATACATATCTCAAAATTTGTTTGATAACCTTCTATCTTTTTCATTAATGCTTATTAATTATTTTCAATACTTTTTACCTAAATTTTCCAAGTAATCCTATATCTTTTGATTATATGATTATATATATAACAGCTATGATTTCTCCACCAGCATATGATCCAACAAAAAAGCCAGTTTTTCATACCTACCACTATGCTCGTTCAGCAACATTGTTATCAATCTCTATTTTACCATTATCTAAAAACCTCATTACAGAGTTGCCTCATTATTTAGAGAACATAAGCAATAGCTCTATTCTTGGCACTTTTTTAAGTAGTATATGATACAATATCTCTTGTTAACTCTGTTGGTTTTATAAAAAAGTTATCTTGTTGAACCGTAAAAACAAATTCATTATTAACAAAACAGTTATTTTATTGTTGTTTATCTTGTATACCAACATCATAATTATTGAGTCTTGTTAAACCATCTATTGGTATAACAGTATCAAAGGATTTTATTATTATTAGATCTCTTGCGAAACTGGAGTTTAAAAAATAAAAGTTAGTTGTAACTTCATATACTTTGATCTTACATTATAACTATGTCTATAAACCACACATTTTTTCCACTATATTCCACAATTTAACTGATACGTAAATCACCGCACAAATTGATTATATTGTCTGTCTGATAATCTGGTAACATTGTTTCTAAATTAATGTCTGCACCGCCTAATATGAAAGATTTTAAAATATTACAATTGTTAAACTCCATAATACTGTTTAATACTGTTTCACCACTATTAGTTTTAGTATTGACATCAGCACCATTGTGAATTAGCAATGATACTAAATCTAAGCTATCAAATATAACAGCATAGTGTAATGGTGTTTCACCACTATTAGTTTTAGCATTAACATCAGCACCATGGGAAATTAGCAATTGTACTAAATATAAGTTACCAGACTCAACAGCATAGTGTAATGCTGTTAGACCATCATCAGTTTTAGCATTGACATCAGCACCACGAACCATTAGCAAAGATACTAAATCTAAGCTACCCAAGCCAACAGCAAAGTGTAATATTGTTTCACCACTATTAGTTTTAGCATTAACATCAGTACCATTGTGAATTAGCAAAGATACTAAATTTAAGTTACCAGATTCAACAGCATAGTGTAATGCTGTTAGACCATCATCAGTTTTAGTATTGATATCAGTACCATTGTGAATTAGCAAAGATACTAAATTTAAGTTACCAGACTCAGCAGCATAGTGTAATGCTGTTAGACCATCATCAGTTTTAGCATGAATATCAGCTTTATTTTTAATCAACCAATTTACTAAATTTAAGTTACCAGACTTAGCAGCATAGTGTAATATTGTTTTAGCATTATTGACATTAGCACCATTGTGAATTAGCAAAGATACTAAATCTAAGTTACCAGACTCAACAGCATAGTGTAATGCTGTTAGACCATTATCGGTTTTAGCATTAACATCAGCACCATAGGCAATTAGTAAGTATACTAAATCTGAGCTACCAAAACTAACAGCATAGTGTAATACTGTTTCACCATTATCGGTTTTAGCATGAATATTAGCTTGATTTTCAATCAACCACTTTACTAAGTATAAGTTACCAGACTTAACAGCATAGTGCAATGGTGTTTCGATACGATCAATTTTAGCATTAACATCAGCACCATTTTTAGCTAATAATTTCGCTAAATCTAAGTTACCATTCTTAGCAACACAGTGTAATGATATTACACCATGACAATTTGTAGCATTAGGATTAGCACCATGTGTGATTAATAATGGCACTGATTCTACACAGCCAAGTTGAAGTCCAAGATGTAATAACTGGTCCTTATTACTATCTGATATATCATTTATTCTCTTATTCAGCTCTGATGGATCTACTAATAAGGTTATTATAGGAAGCATTTGAGTAATGTTTGTGTTTATAGTAGTTGATAAAAATTCCTTTTGACCATATTGTTCCAAAACAACTTTATCGTTTATGGTAGCCAATAATGTATTGTATGTTGTGTTAATTATATCTGTTTTTGGTGAGGGTGGCTTAAATATTGATCTGATATTGGAATCTTCATGTCTCTTTGTATAAGTTATAGTTGCCGGAAAAGCACATTCAGCTAATATTGGTTTGTAAGTGATGTTAATAAAAACACTATTATGTTCGAATAATAGATTACTTACCGGAATCTGTACTACTGCTAAAGGTACTAATTTATATTCTAAAATATTATGCAAATTGAGATTTATATTTAGAGAAAAGTTGTAAGGTATAGTATTAGTGTCTTTTATCAAAAGTGATAAATTATTATTATAATACGTTATATATTCTGGGGTGGTGGTCCGAGACAATGTGCATATTGTAGTGTTATTGACAACAAAATGAGTACTATGTTGAGTGTGGGTAAATGAAGAAAAAGTATTATAAGTACTCACGTTATTGATTATTTTACTGGTAATAGTTACGATGCTTATATCAACATTGAGTATCCTATTACTATAACTTAATGTAATATTACACTGACATTATTATTAGTACGAGATACATAATACTTATTTGCTTTATAAGTGTGATGTGCACTACCGTATTGTGTTTGCCTATGCATAGTGGTAGAGCGTATTTGAAGTTCAATATTACCTTTATTACTACCACCTGATATGACTAAATGTATTGATTGATATCCATTATTCTTGGGATATCTAATATAATCAACAAACTGTGATGTTATGGCATTATAATGTAGATGAATTAATTTAGAAAAATCGTAACATGCTTTTTTATTTGGTACAATTGCTCTAAAAGCCAAAATATCATTAAGTGCTGTAATATGGATATCTTTAACAAGTGTTTTTATCCATATAGAATATGGGGACTTAATTCTGTAGCTTAGGCTTGCTTTTATATTTAGTTTTCTAAATATATTTCTGAATTGCTGTTCTATATTGTGAATTATATTATCTATGTCAGGATATAGCCAATGCATATAATGAAGAATTCTATTACGTTCTTCAGGATATTGAATCTTAAAACATAAATCTTGTAAAAGATAAGCAAGGTCATTGTGTGCTGTATATGATAAAAGATAAGGGATATAACAATTAGTGATGATCTCTGATATATGCTGAACATCGGTATTATTATACTCAAGGTTAAAGATACTCACCTTATGTAATAATGGAACAAGCGAAGTTAATATTGCCGTTTCCTGTAGTTTGGGATTAATAGTTAGTAACAGCTCATGAAAATGAATATATTGCTCAGCATATGGTTTATAGTGAATAGTAGATAATTTATTAATAACATCAACTAGATATATAATATTATTATTAAAATGATTATAATCTTCTAGATTAAGATGTTGTATATTTTCATGTAATAGTACTGCTGTGAATGAGGAAGAATCTAGTTGTAATGCTTTTGTAATGGTATGTATTTGGTCAGGATAGGTTGTTTTATCAGAGCAGTATTGATGGTATAACTCTAAAGCTTGATTAATGCATGAATTATTGGTGATATTTTGATATAACATTATTTACTTAAGCATCTGTGAAAGTGTTGCAAGATAAAAAATTTTTAACCACACTATAAAATCTATATCCTGAAATCGTAATACTTTCATTCTGAAATAAAAATTTTATCTTGCAACATTCTCAGTACATTTAATTTTTTGTAATTTGCAGCTATATTAAAGCAATGTGTATATAATTGCCTTGCAACTCTCGGTACCTTGAGATAAGTAGCAATAGTTAAGAAAAATTGTAAAGTCTCTAAAATTATTTTCCATCCTTTCTCAGGAATTTTAGCTCCGACTGTTTGTATATTATGTAATCGATCAAATAATTTAATTAATAGCAACTCTTTTTTCTTTTGCTGATATAATATTTTAACTATTTCTGCTGAACTAATTTTTTTATCATTTTTAACTCGTGTTAAATCTTCAACTTGATTAGCAATCTTATGGCCAAATTCTTGTATAATCATTTCTTTAGTAAGTAACGTATCTTCAATACAATCATGCAATATGCTAGTTACTATAATATCTGTTCTAAATAAATAATCAGAAACCATGTATGCTACTTCTAAAGGATGTGAGTAATAGAATTCTCCTGTTTCTCTCTTTTGCCTACCATGATACTTTTTAGCAAAATAAATTGCTTTTTTAATTTTATTAAGATTAACCATGTTCTTAGAAATCTTATTAATAAGCATGATCTTCGTTAATAGCCTTTTACTATATCAGCAATTTAATAGAGCTGTAATTTTTACTTTTTCTAATTCAAGATCTATACCCTTAGGTTTTAACTTTCCTATAATAGGATCTATAGTTTTTTGATGATTTTCTTGACTTCTTGCCATATATCCTTCCTTACTATAATTTACTTAAGTGTAACAAGTGAAGCACAATAATCAAGAAAATCATCATTATTAGTTAATGTATAATCATCAAAACCTTATCAATATCAACATTATGTATCATAAATCAGATCATCAAGAAGAGGTAACTTAATTGGTATATTACAGACGATAGTAGTACTTTTACCTTTTTCACTTGTTACTTCAATCTCCCCATTTAGCTCACCAATTAGACGTTTTACAAAACTTAATCCTGATCCAAGTCCATGATATTGTATAGCAACATCAAATTTATCAATCTTTTCATGAAGATGTTGCATGATTTCTTTAGACAGGCCAACGCCACTATCATGCACCATAAATTGGAATACCATTTCTCTGTTTTGTTGTTCTGATTCTGATAATGCAGGACTAATAGCAAACATGTTCACTGTTACCACAACTTTTCCTGCTTTAGTAAAGTTAATAGAATTATCTATTAACTGTTCTAATATTGCTCCTATTCTATAAGTATCACTAATTATAGCATTTGTTAAATCATACTGAAAATTACAAGATAAATTTAATCCCTTACGTTGAGCTATTGGCATCGCTTTATCAATAATCTTATTTACCAACTGTTTTGGATCAAACTTATTTAAAACTATAGGAGGTAATCCAGAATTATTCTGTAGATAACTAAGTATATTGTTATAATAATCCAGTAATTCTTCAGCACAACTTACCACACTAGCTAAATAATCCTTTTTTTCAGGATGATCCTCTATTTCATAAAGGGCTGTTACTAATGAAAAAATCCCATTACATGGAATCTTTAATCCATGTACCATATTTTGCACCACATCTCTTTTAAATAACTCAGATTCTTTCAATTTATTATTTGCTTCTTGTAATTCTAATTTATATTTAATTATATCAGTATAATTTGTGATCGTCGAGTTAATTATATTCTCTTCTTGCTGATATGGTATTAATGTGACAGATATGGGAGATAATTGAAGATTCCAATTTGTTTTAGTAAGATTAGTAACATTATGATTATCTTTTTGTTGATTTTGGTTATTAATTGTCATAGCATTTCCTTGCTGTTAAAGTTAAGAAAACAGCTCAGAGGTTAAGTAGATAAAATTTTGTTGATTTGAATTTAGCCTCTGAACTAGAGTTGCACCACGGCCGCTCTTAACAAGGACAGATATCACCACAATTCTGTGAAGTACAGAGGATTTAAGAGCTTTTTTGACAGATTTTTATACAATTAGGCAAACAGCTGCACAAATGAGACAGTGCTAAATTAATATTGTTTATTATCTCAACTCTTTATCCATTACATATAAATCAAAATCAGCATTAATTATGCTATAAAAAACACCAAAATCTCTTGTAATACAGTATTTTGCTAGTATTTAAGCCTATTTTATACTATAATTTATGGTATAAATATTTTAATCATAATTTCATGTCAGTAAATAACTCAAACAAGGCACAACCATTCTTACAATGGGTTGGTGGTAAAAGAAAAATTGCCAATCAATTAATTAAGTTTCTTCCATCACTACTAAATAATTACTATGAACCATTCCTTGGTGGTGGGGCTTTATTTTTTCAAATTAGAGATAAATTTAAACAATGCTATTTTCTGATATTAATCTAGAGCTAGTAACTAGCTATAACACAATAAAGAAGAATCCAGATAAGGTTAGTAAATTACTAGACTCCTATAAAGAAAAACACTCTAAAGAACATTATTATCAAGTTAGAAGTAATAATGGCAGTAACGACCCAACAAAGATTACCGCAAGATTTATCTATCTTAATAGATATTCATTTAAAGGTATTTACCGGATTAATATTGATGGCAAACCAGCTCAAACTTTCTCTGGTAGGAATTATAGTAAATCTGATATTGCCTTTAAATTAAAACAGTGTAGTCAGCTTTTAGCTGGTACATCTATTTGTGCTATGGATTTTTCTTTCATTGAACCACAAAAAGATGATTTTGTTTATTTTGATCCTCCTTATCATAAATCAGGTGAGAAGTTTTATACCAGATTACCCTTTGATGAAAATGAGCAAACGAGACTTAAAGATTTTGCTACAGAACTCAATGATAAAAATGTTAAAATAATGATTTCTAATAGTGACACTCCTTTTATTAGAAACTTATACAAAAATTTTAATATTAGTACTATTAAGGTTAAATATTCCATGCCTGAACACAATAAAATATCTGATGAAGTAGTTATTACAAATTATCAATTACCACAATAATTTAGTTATATTCAAACTTGATTAATTCAAAGCAATAATCTTGAGTTTCAAAAGCTTCTTCTAGATCTTGCATATGACGATTCCTAACATAATAATCATTAAAAGCTGATATTGATTTAAGGATTATTTTCTTATTGATTATATCTTCCTTTACCACTACTAATTTACTCAATACCCCAAAATCAATATATTGGTTATAACGTTCAATAAGAAATTTCCGTACCCTGTATCATACTGAATTAGGATTTAATTGTTTGCTAAGCTGCAGTAGATAATCTTATTTTTCATCTTTAGTATTATTCTGCTTCGCTTCAAGCTCAGTAAATGGTATGATTTGTAACTGCCTAATACTACTGCCATAGATCATTTGTATTTGCTGTAGTATTTTATCTTGGGTATATTCTGAAAGCGTAATGTTTTTAAGCAATTTTATTTGATAGCTATTACCTACTACCCCAATAAAGCAGCAACAGCTTAGTAATTCATAAGCTGTATCAGGATCAAAAATACCGACGATTTTACGTTTTAACTGAGCTTGCAAGCTAGTATCAAGGCTGTTTTCTATCTTATCTAGATATCGCTCTTTAGTGTTGTTTAAGTCACTAGATTTAAACTGAAATGTAGCACTATTAGCTTTAGTAGTTTCACGTAACTCATGAGCTAAAGCTTTAGCCATATAGTTTAGTAACACTTTCTTATGGCCAAAATGGTGATTGGAATATTCTCCTGCAAGCTTTAAGAGTAATTTATTAATAAATTCCAGATTAAATTCACGCTTTGATTTTACTTGCAGTAAATCAGCATCTTCTTGGCTTAATGGATAAAAATCTGCTAATTTCTTTCTTTTGAACCAGCCTTTATGATTAACGGCATTCATTGCTACATTATTGCTATTTGATACTGCAACATCATATTTTTTAGAGATTTTATTAATAACTGTTTGTAGTACAGTATTAATTTGCGTAGCACCTGTTGTGATATTAGCACTAGATACACTGGTATTATCAGCTTGTTGTTGAGTGTTGCTTGGGCTTGCTGTTTTGAATTGTAAATTTGTTTCAAGTTGTTGTTCTTGTAACTGAGTTTGGTTATTATGATTAAATTTATTTTTTTCATTTTGAAAAATTGTAGATTTGCTAGATCTAGATTTATTAGATATATTTTTATTATTATCTATATATATTGTCTCATCCAAACTTTTTTGGGGTTGAGGCAAAATTTCTTTGGGTTTCACCCCAAAGTTTTTTGGAGTAGGTACAAAATTTTTTTCATTTTCAGATGGTATTTTGCTAGAAGCAGGTTGGAAATTTCTAGCTAGCTTAATACAAGGAGTATTACGGCATTTAATGCCATATTTCACGACTGTTGCTTTATAAACTTCAATAAAGCCGCTCTTTTTTAACTCAAGTAGACACTGTCTTATACGTTCTTGACAAACACCGAGAGACTCTTGAAAGAAATTATAGGTTTCCTGAAGTTCATCAATGCTATTATTATGATAGATTTGCATGCGGAAGACTATTAGAGATAGTAACTGTCTTGCAGTCTTACTTAATATCTTACCATTACTCGAGACCAGATTACTCCATTCAGGAGGGATAAAATTACCAACAAAATTGTAGAAGATAGTGAGATTATTATCATGCTCATCATGGATTACACAATCAGGAGTGAAATGTGAGCAGCATATAGTGTGCATAAGACCTCAACTTAAACATCAGGTTTAATCGAGGTAATAAGGCAATTAAAGCAGTATTTTTAAAAATGTGAGGAGCATATAAGCAGCATACAGAGTAGGGAGGTAAAATTAGTAGATTATGAAAAGCTTGGAGGTAAGGTGGTGGGTGATAGTGGACTTGAACCTCTGACCTTTACGATGTCAACGTAATGCTCTAACCAACTGAGCTAATCACCCTTAGAGGTATCTGTAAAGTAATTTTAACTGATAATTAAAGAACTTATTATAGCGAAAACTAATAAGTTTTTTGCTGGAATAGCTAGTTACTATTTCAAAAAAACTTATAATTTGTAGCAAAAAAGAACTTAATTAGCTTTAAAACTATTTTACAGATAGCCTCTTATAATTTTAAATTCTATGTTTATTGCATAATGTACTAGATTTCAAGCTTTATTTCCATTATTTATAATATTTTATTATTTAGTCTATAATTTTATGGTGGATTTAAAAACTAAAGCCTTTGATATTTCTCAAAATTTTACTATTTCTCTTGATGGTCCTGCTGCTTCAGGTAAGGGGACTATCGGTTTAATACTGGCAAAGAAATTTTCTCTTAAATATTTTCAGTCAAGTATTGTTTATAGGCAGCTTGCTTTTGACTGTATTAGTCAAAAAATAGATATCACTGATATAGATGCAGTAATTGCTTTATCTAAAGAATTAAAGCTCGATAATACTAGACATCTTTCCAAAGTCGCTTATAGAGAGGAATTTAAAGAAGACACGGAACGCAGCACCGCAGCGTACACAAGCGATCGCGCAGATGCGAGTCTAGGCTCGATGTATAAATTACCTCTAGAAGTAGAGTTTGGGAAGATGTCTAACCTTGACTTAGAGAATGAGAATATAGGAGATATAGCATCGCAAATTGCTGTAATAAGTGAAGTTAGAAATAATTTAAAGAAATACTTGATTAATCTAGTAAAAACAACGCCTAGAATCATTATGGAGGGTAGGGATATAGGCACTGTTATTGCACCTGACGCCAATTTAAAGATTTTTATAACCGCAAATCCTCAAATTAGGGCTGAAAGACGATATAAACAGTTGCAAGCAAAAGGAAAAACATGTATACTCGATGAGATTTTACGGCAAATAATTTTGCGAGATAAAAGAGATAAAGAGCGAAAAGCTGCACCGTTATTACCAGCTTCAGATGCTTTAATTATCGATACTTCAGAGCTTTCGGCAATGGAAGTCGTAGGAGAAGTAACAAATTACATAAAGAATAAAATAACTTGAAAGTAACTAGTCTTGTTGCCTGGCTCAAAAAACTTATCTGTCACCCCATGGCTTGACCACGGGGTCTAGCTTAAAATACTAATTGGTATTTTAAATTGTTTTTTTGGATACCGTGGTCAAGTCACGGTATGACATTTTGAGTACTTTTTGGTCCATGCAACAAACTTCATACAACTTTTAAAGTGCTAGGTTATTTTATTCAATTTTATTAACCTTTTAAAAAAATTTATTAGTTTAGGCTCTGTGAACATTTCTAATTGATTTGCTATTTTGAGGTATTTTTTAGCAAAAATTAATAAGATTTTTGCCGGAATAGTTATTCATATTTCAAAAAAATTTTATAATTTGCAGCAAAAAATAACCAAAATTAAATCTTTTTAGAAATGTTCATAGAACCTAGGGCACTTTAGCTAATATTACGAGAAAAATATGCCAATAAAACTAAAACAACGATTTGTTCCACAACTTGCAACAATTAATCACGAATTTAAAGAAGATTTTTCTAAAATGCTTGAAACCGTTGATACAAGTCATATAAAAGAAAAAACGGTAGTTAAAGGTCAAGTAATCGAAATAAAAAACGATATGATTATTGTTGACGTTGGATTAAAAAATGAAGGTAGAATACCTAAGTCTGAATTTTTAGCTTTACCTGAAGTTGGGGACGTAGTTGAAGTTTTCATCGAGAAAATTGAAGGACGTAACGGCAGAACGATATTGAGCCGTGAAAAAGCAGTTAAAGAAGAATTATGGGGACAACTAGAAATCATGTGTTCCAAGGGCGAATTTGTCGACGGTACGATTTTCGGTCGTGTGAAAGGAGGCTTTACCGTGGATTTATCCGGTGTAGTAGCATTCTTACCGGGAAGCCAAGTTGACGTTAGACCTATTAAAGATCCTACTTCTATAATGAATATCAAGCAGCCGTTTAAAATTTTAAGCATGGATAAAAAGCTTGGTAATATAGTAGTTTCAAGAAGAGCTATCTTAGAAGAATCACGTTCCGAAGCTAGAGATGAGATGCTATCTAAAATTAAAGAAGGCATGGTGTTAGAAGGAACTGTAAAAAACATTACTGATTACGGTGCATTTATCGATCTTGGAAGTGTTGACGGTTTATTACATTTAACCGATATTTCTTGGGGAAGAGTTAACCATCCTTCAGAAATGTTAGAATTTAACCAAAAGGTTAAAGTAATGGTTGTTAAGTTTGATGAAAAAACCAAAAGAATATCACTTGGTATAAAACAACTTGATTCTAACCCATGGGAAGCAATTAAAGAAGAGTTCCCGGTCGGCAAAAAAATGACGGGTAAAGTTACAAATTTTGCTGATTACGGCGTATTTATAGAGTTAAAAGACGGGCTAGAAGGACTTGTTCATTCAAGCGAAATTAGTTGGTTAAAATCTAATCAGAATCTTAGAAAAACGCTAACTATCGGTCAGGAAGTAGAATTCGTAGTTTTAGAGGTTGATACCGAAAAGCATCGTGTTTCTTTAAGTATTAAACAATGCCAAGAAAATCCTTTAATAAAGTTCGCTGAAAATAATCCTGTTGGTACTGTAATTAAAGCACCGATTAGAAATATTACGGATTTCGGTATTTTTGTTGCACTCGGTAATAATATGGACGGCATGATTCATGAAGGTGATATTAGCTGGGAAGATAAAGGAACGGATCTATTAAAATCATACAAAAAAGGTGACGAAATAGAATGCAAAGTTCTAGCCATTAATATTGAAAAAGAACAAGTTAGTTTAGGTGTAAAACAATTGTCGCCGAATCCATATCAAGAAATCAGTGATGAATATAAAAAAGGCACAATAGTTAAAGCCCTTATAACAGAAGTTAAAGATGATGGACTCGAAGTATTATTAAACAATAAAGTAGCAGGTTTTATTAAAAGAACTGAACTATCGGATGAAAAAGACGAGCAGAAGCCTGAAATGTTTAAAATAGACGAAGAAATAGAAGCAAAAGTTGTTTCTATCGAGAAATCAACCGGTAGAATTTTATTATCGGTAAAAACTCATAAAATAGCAGAACGTCAAAAAGCTCTCAAAGAATATGGTTCTAGTGATAATACTACCAATATGGGAGATATACTTGCTAATGCTTTAGAAGATAAGAAGTAATAATCTATAAGTCATTGCGAGGAGAAACTGTAAGTTTCGACGAAGCAATCTCAGGAGTTCTATGCTACTTCATGAGATTGCCACGTCGGTTATTAAAATAACCTCCTCGCAATGACGAAAAGCTATTTAATTCATCAATTTCAGGAGAAAATATTAATGTCGTATGTACCGATAGTAATTGAACAAACATCACACGGTGAACGTGCTTATGATATATATTCAAGATTGCTAAAAGAACGTATAATCTTTGTATGTAGTACTGTTGAAGATCATATGGCAAACTTAATTGTTGCACAATTATTGTTTCTTGAAGCAGAAAATCCTAAAAAAGATATATATATGTATATCAATTCCCCCGGAGGAGTTGTAACCGCAGGTCTTGCGATTTATGACACAATGCAATATATAAAACCTAAAGTGGCTACATTATGCATAGGTCAAGCTTGTTCTATAGGTTCACTTTTACTTTGCGGAGGCGAGAAGGGAATGCGTTATAGTTTACCTCATAGCCGTATTATGATCCATCAACCGTCAGGAGGTTATAAAGGACAAGCTACCGATATAGAAATCCACGCTCAAGAAACCCTAAAAATCAAAAGGTTACTTAACGAATTGTATAGTAAACATACTAAACAAGAGTTAAAACATATCGAAAAAAGTATGGAACGTGATAATTTCATGTCACCGGAAGAAGCAAAAAAATTTGGAATAATGGATAATATAATTTCTTCTAGAGATGCTATGACAATGTCAGCAAAATAAAGATTAAATTTTATAAAAAAATCTTATAGATTTAGTTTTATTATTATATAAGAGAATTAATTTGTTATAGTCAATTCAGTGGGATTTGCATATAAGGAGCGAGGGAGTTAAGCCTAAATAATGGGATAGCGACGAGTGACGATGTAGGCGAGTCCAAATCAATTGACTATATTGGGGTCATAGCTCAGTTGGTAGAGTGTTTGAATGGCATTCAAAAGGTCGGGGGTTCGACTCCCCCTGGCTCCACCATGTCTTATTTCTATTTCAATTTATAAATACTTCAAACAGTAAACATATTATAAACTAAGGACTTTTTACTATCCAAAAAAAGTTAGATAATATTCAATCTTATCATAATTCCTTTTTAGATTAGTTTTAACTTACTTAGTGAATTAATAAGAGGCTATAAAATGAATAAAGTAATTACACAATTATCAGAAATTAAATTAGTTGGTATTACAGCCCGCACCTCAAACGCTGCAGAAATGAACGCTGATACTGCAAAAATAGGAATAACAATGCAGCGATTTTTTGCAGACAAGCTACAAGACAAAATCCTAAATAGACAAACTCCGGAAAAAGTTTTTGCAGTTTATACAAATTATGAAAGTGATGCTACCGGGGAATATACTTATTTTCTTGGAGAAGAAGTTACCTCTTTTAAGAATATAGATAAAGAGTTTTCAACTCTTACTATTCCAATGCAAACTTATACAAAATTTACATCCGATCCTGATCAAATGCCTAAAGTTGTTATTGATATGTGGCAAAAAATATGGAATATGGATGCGGCAATGTTAGGAGGGGAAAGAGCTTACATAGCTGACTTTGAAATATATGATGAAAGAAGTAGTGATCCACATAATGCAGTAGTTGATATTTATATTGGCATTAAATTAAACTAGGATATATGCTTTATCGACAAGTTTTAAAAATAACTCGTTTTCTATTCCATCCTCAAGATTCCAACAGATAGCAAGCATAAGCTGGACAAAATACCAGATTCTAATCTCTTGTATATGAATATACATTTTGAAAAAGCTAATTTAACTCATAAAGAAATTATTTTTAATTGGTTAGAAGAGCCTCATATAAAAGAATTTTGGGACAATAGTCAAGAACATAAGAATGACATTTTGAATTTTATTACCGGCAGAAAACAGCATTATTTTTACGGGACAACTAATTATTGGACTGGTTTTATAAATAATGAACCATTTTGTTTTATCTTATCAGATATACTTGAAAAAGACCAAAATTTATCTGATATTCAACGAAAATATTTGTCTAAATCAGGTCATACGATAACTCTTGATTTCGGTATAGGTAATAAAAACTTCTTAGGCAAAGGGCTTGCTAGCTCTACTTTAGAAGCTTTTATAAAATTTTACCACAAACATATTAATCCACTAAGCAATACTTTCTTTATTGATCCTGATGAAAATAATCATTCTATAATATCGCATCTTAACTCCTCATCCGGTGCTAAACTTGTTATAGAAGGTCCTTCTAAATAGGGTTTTATAAACTCTAAATCTTTAGTAGCAGAGTGTTCTTTTACGGCAAATAAATATACCGCATCCTTTAAGGTTAATTCATTTGGTATAGGAATATCGATACTAATGGGCAAAAACGCTTGCATTAACACATTTCTTTTATTTTCTTCTTCAGCTTGTTTTTTCTGTTTTCTAATTTCTTTACAATTAGAACAGGAACAATGTAGATGATCGATATGATTACATAAAGGACAGAATGAGTTAACACTTACTATATTACTATCACCATTAGTATAACTTCTGCTTCTAAATTCACTCACTAAATTTATATCCAAACAATATTTACAGAACAATTCATTATGAACTAGAGGGGGAAAGAGTTTAATTAACATGCTAGGATATACATTAATCTCAAATTCTTCTAATAAATCTGGTATTTTTTCGTAATTATAATAACGTCTTATTAATTCTTTAATTTGTGTTTCACTTAAATGCGATAAATCTTTATGAGCCATAACTTAATATAAATTAATTGATTATTAGGTATATAATTGTAACTTATAAAATTACGGCTATAATAGAGAAAGTAATATAAATATACAACTATTTTTATTATAAAAGTAAAAATAGAAATTAAAAGACTATCAATATGAGGTAATTAGTAGACGATAAGCTCTCTTGAAAGCTTTTAGACTTTATAAATGTAATAACAAATGCATATGAAACTTTTAAAGGCTCGACAGTGGAAACCTTGATTACTATTTGACTTTCCGGTTCGATAAACTACAAAAATTGGCTAACTGTCCAGACTAGAGCGTGGTATGTTAGTATTACAGAAAAAAGATATTTTTGTTTAGGTAAAGTTGATGGTAATATTTTAACAGTCCGTCCATTTTACGTTCCGAGATAATCATACAAGAATTTTTGTAGCAGGATACTGGCGTAAAGGTAAGAGGATTTATGAGCAAGAGAATAAAATATACTGATGGGGAAATAGATGAAGTAAAAATAGTAAAAGATTTCTTGCCGCACCCTAGAGAACTTTTATTAAAAGATGATTCAGTAAAAGTAACCATTTCTTTAAGTAAAGATAGCGTAGAATTTTTTAAATCAGAAGCAGCAACTGTACATGTTCCTTATCAAAAAATGATTAAGATTTTATTAGACTGAAATTACCGTTTTACTTAAATTAGGAAACTTCTTTGCTAACCTTATTTGTAGCGATCTTCTTTTTTAGGTTAAACTGAAATTTGCATCGTTGTTTTGCGATCTCATACAGCACAATGCCGGATGATGTACCCAAATTAAGACTTTCAATAATTCCGTACATTGGAATGTTAATACAAAAGCTACTTCTCTCGACAGCAGTTTTGCTAATTCCTACTCCTTCGTTTCCAAACCAAACTGCAAGCTTTTTATACTTAGTGTAATCATGTTCATGAAGCACTACATTTTTGTATCCTTTCATGTGAGGAGAAGTAATGACTGAAACAAAACTTTCCTTCTCCAAATGATCCATACAGCTATTTGTGTCTTTGAAAATCTTTACGAAACTCCATTTGATGTCAGAGACGGATATAGCATTGAGTTTTGGCTCTGTACGCATTTCTTCCCATGTGTCAGGCAATAGTTTTTGATTGGTAACAATATAAGCTTTTTCAATCCCAAGTGCGTTAACATTTCGAATGATGGTGCCAATATTTTTTATATTATCAGGGTTCTCAATTACGGCGATCAAGTTCTTGCACCTAAACTCTTTAATTTTATTAGCTCTTGTGCGAAGAGTCGGTTTAGACTTTTGTTTTTCTTCCATAATATATTAAATAGATTTATAAAAATAGAAGCATAGCAATTATTCCTGATAAAATTATAAAAGATGCTAATGCATAATAACAAAAGAAATATTATTATGGCGGAGAGAGGGGGATTCGAACCCCCGACACGTTGCCGTGAACACGCTTTCCAGGCGTGCGCCTTAAACCACTCGGGCCATCTCTCCAAAATTTTTAGCATTGCCCGTGTGGCTTCCTATGTCATTCTCGCAAGGCGTTTGCATGGATACTTAATCGTCATTGCGAGCAGCCGTAGGCTGC
>NZ_CCMG01000007.1 GCF_000751075.1 Rickettsia tamurae
ATTATTAGTATTTTTTATTGTTTTTCTGGATACCGTGGTCAAGCCACGGGGTGACACCGAATGCGTTTTTCGATCCACGCAACAAAGCCCACCCGCAATGACAACTCGGTATCCATGCGGGTAATACTAAGACTTATTCTTAGAAAAAATATTATTAGCTTCTTCTAGCTCATTTTTAGTATTAACACCAACAATTAAATCATGATCAGTAGATAATAAATATGAAACTTTTTCACCATGATTTTTACATATTTTTACTATTTCAGTTAAATAAACTTCCTTATTACCGTTAGTATTAGTAGCAAATAAAGGTAAGTATTTATTTAAAATTCCGCTACTGAAAGCCATAATACCTGAATTACAAAGTTTTATGTTTTTCTCTTCTTCATTTGCATTTTTATATTCGATTATCTCTAAAAACTCACCATTTTTATCAGTAGCTATTCTTCCATATTGAGCCGGATTTGCTCTCTCAAAGCTTAAAGTCACTAATGCAGAATTAGTAAGGCTTAAGTAATCTATTAATTCATGCATAAGTTTTGGAGTAATAAGAGGATGATCGCTGTATAAAACTAATATTGTTTTATTTTTATCAATCAAATCTATTGCTGTATAAGTAGCATGAGCTGTACCTTTAGGTTCTTCTTGCAGTACAAAGCAACACATATTTTCATAGGGCGTTAAATGTTTTTTAAGTTCTTCTAAATAAACTATAATTACATCATTTGTGACGTTAAGCGAATTCTTTAATACCGTTTCAAGCATTGGAACTCCGCCGACTTTATGCATTACTTTCGGTAAATCGGACTCCATTCTAGTACCTTTACCGGCTGCTAAAATAATTATTTGATAATTTGTATCGTTATAAGTCATTGTTCTCCTTGTATTATTTCATAAATATCATCAGATAACTCATAATTCCCGAAAACTCTTTGTACATCGTCGCTTTCTTCTAAAACTTCCACAAGCTTTAGTAATTTTTCAGCTTTTTCCTTATCATCTATAATTATTGTATTTAATGGAATCCAGCCTATATAAGAGTCTTCAGGTATACCGTATTTGCCGGTTAAAAATTCTAGAACTTTAGAAAAATTTTCAATATCCGTATAGATTGTATGGGTGGTATCATCAGAGATAATATCATCTACATCTAACTCTATAACTGCTTCTAAAATATTTTCATTCGATGCTATATTGCTTAGATATTGAATAACGCCGCAATGTTTAAATAAATAATTGACACTACCGGTTTCGCCTAAACTTCCACCATATTTAGTAAAACTAGAGCGTACTTCTGCAGCAGTGCGGTTTTTATTATCGGTTAAAGCTTCAACTATTATAGCAATACCATTCGGGGCATAACCTTCATATCTAATTTCCGTATAATTTTCGGTATTAGAAGAATCATTAGCACTATTAATAGCTTTATCTATTCTTTCTTTAGGGAGATTTTGACTACGTGCGGCGGTTAAAGCATTTCTAAGACGTGGATTATTTTCAGGATTACTAGAAGAACCGGTTTTAGCTGCAGTAACTATTTCACGAATTAATTTAGTGAAAACTTTTGCTCTTTTTTTATCTTGAGCCCCTTTACGGTGCTGAATATTTTTGAACTTTGAGTGACCGGCCATATTTATTTCTTTTCTTTCAAAAGTAGTATTATATACTCCGAAGTAAAATGAAGAGTAATATACGAAGATCAACTTGGAAAAGAGCAAGGAGTCTGTAAGCCGAGGAGCAGAGCGTATATTAAACGTTCAGCATCCGAGAACTTACAAAGACGACATATACTCACATGCTTTCAAGTTCATCCGATTAATTAACCTTGTTTTGCTTTAAATCTTTTATTCTTTTTATTTATTATAAAAATTTTGCTTCTTCTTTTAACGATCTGACAATCTTTATCACGTTTTTTTAATGATTTTAATGAGCTAACAACTTTCATAAAATATACTTTTACATTTAATTTGGACTGATAATAAACATTTTTATTTATTCAGTCAATTACCAATTTAAAGCATTTTTAAATAAAAACCATGAAACATGGTATTTTATTGACAATATATTAATAAAATAATATATTATATGTTTATAAAAATTAAGAAATACCATATTTTATGGTTTTTAAATATAAATTTAACCAATAATTACAAAGGGATCAAATTATGAATAAATATTCATTATATAACTTTACTCAAGAAACTATAAATGAAACCAAACAAAATGGAAGAGAATGGAGTTTAGACAAACCATATTATGATGAATTCTTGTTGAATTACCAAAATTAGTTCAAAAATTTGATCTATTTGAAATAATTACAAAAGTAGATTATCCAGGTAAACACGTATCCATATTTATGCAGTAGGGGAGCTAGCATCATATGCTCAAATTGCTAAATGGGCTGAGAACGCTATTAAAGATGAGCAGCAAGGTGAAAATGAAAAAGCTAATAATCAATGGAAAACTATAAAAGCAGTATTAGAGCATGCTAGAACATCAGGTATAGATTATTGTAGTTTAATAAGAGGCTGGAAAAATAATAAAGGGGCAGCACAAGGTGATCAGATACTGAAACTTCTTTTAAACAAAATATTGACTTAAATATAGATGAACTGAAGATAGCTAAAATCATAATAGACGAAGTAGATAAAGGAGAATACGGTTTATACGCTATTCCAAATAATTATAAAAATAATGAAAATGCAAAACATGCAGCTAACGAACATAAAAAATGGTATGAAAGCGTAATTAAAGATGAGGATTTTTCAATGTTACAAGCTTTAAGCTATAGTGCGAATACAAGCTCTATATTGCAAGAAGAAGATCTAATTGATCTATCTGAGGATGATTCTACTTTATCTCCAGAAATGTCAAAGGAACAAAATAATCTTAACGATCAACAACTTGCAGCTTTGGTTCATCAAGCAACTGCTCATGCTAACAGAGAGGAAATACCACATGTACAACCTTCTACTAGTTCTAATAGAGGAGAGAGCGGTACAGAAGATACTATTTTTTTTTAGGTATGCAAGCTAAGGATTTAGTAACATTAATTAATGCCGGAGTGCAAGCTTTAGATGGGACTACTAATCCTCAAGATGCTCAAGGTAGAACTGCTGAAGACTTTGTAACGCAAGTAAGTAATCTTTTGCAAGCGACAGGGGGTGATATTAATAATTTGTTGGTATGGTACCCGATATACTAGGTAATCCTCAAAACACTAATGATGCAGCTTGGGATTTAGATTAAATCTTTACCCCTTAAATGTCATAACTTCTTTTGTTTCGCAAGAGAAGTTATGATAGATTATTTTTATTTCTTAAAAATAATTAATAATTTCTATACACAAACCTTATATTTTATTATATTGACAAAATTTTACAAATTCTATATATTTCCGTTTTCAAAAATTCAGAATCCATATTCCATGGTTTTTGAGATTTTAATTTAAATAAGGATATATTATTTGTGAAAGAGTCTTTAGATTGAAAATTAAAAAAAAGATGTAATGGGTAAACTAGAATCGACAGATTATTTAAGTATACTTACCGAAATCAAAAAGCTTATTGAAACTAATAATACTGACAGTGTAGAATTAAGACAAGGTTTATTGTCCTTAGAGCAGGTTTCAAAAGAAGCAAAAAATAATAATGAAGCTATAAAGGTAAGGACATATTAGAGTTGCTTGCTCAAAATTTACCGGCAACTAAAAGCGATACATTAAAAACAACAATATTTCACATACTACTAAATGATTGTAGTGATTATTATAGAAATAATGAAGATGTTAATAATACATATCAATGGCTTAAAGAAGTTGGCGTAAGATTTAATGCGGTTAGAGCTGCAAATTTAGATGAAGAAACATTAACCTCAGAAAATTTTAACTTTAATAAAAAGTCAGCTGAGTTAGAGCCTGTAGTAATGGAACTTGAACAAATATTAGAAACATTAGGTATTACTAAAGATAATTTTGATGCTAATGATTTATAAGTAATCTTGTTCGCTTCTTATACCATAACTTCCCTTGCTTCATAATATAAGTTATGATAGGCTAGTTTATCTTATTGTAACTCAAGTTTATTTTAGCGTTGCCGGTATGGTTTGGGAATTGTGCCAAATTTTCCTATGTCATTCCCGCGTAGGCGGGAATCCAGTTCTTAAAAAATACAAATATTATAAACGTAGATTATTTTATGTTTTTCTGGATTCCCGCTTTCGCGGGAATGACATAGGGGAGGCAAAGAATAACACAATGACCATACTACTCCTATTATTATCCTTTATCCTCTTCTCTAAGCCGGCTATTGCCGATCCTGAAATAGCTGAATCCTTTAAATGTTCAAAACTTTTTCCTTACTTTGAAAAAAAATTTAATATCCCATCTAATACGTTACATTCAATAGCTTTAAAAGAATCGGGAAAAAAACATACAACCCGTAAAATTAGAGTAGTATGGCCTTGGACGGTAAATGTTGAAGGAACAGGCTATTATTTTAACAGTAAAAGAGAAGCCGTAAGTTTTGTTAGAATAGAGCTTATAAAAGGGCGAGAGAGTATTGATGTCGGATGCATGCAGATTAACTTAAGGCATCATTTAGGGGCTTTTAATTCCCTTGAACAGGCATTTGATCCAAATAATAACATTCGTTACGGTGCAGAATTTTTACGTTCAAAATATGATCAGTTAGGGAGCTGGCACAAAGCGATAGCTCATTATCATTCGGCTACACATTCTTTAGGGTTTAAATATAAGCAAGATGTAGTTAAAATAGCAAGTAATATGGCTCTTTATAAAGCATCCTTACATAGTTATCTAAATAATAATGAAGGGGCTTTAGAAGATACAATTCCGGTAAATAATAACAAAGTTCAAAAAAAATCACTTTTTATTGGCAATAAAAGATACAGAAGTAGTATTATGATACCGGTTCCTGCTAAAATTAATTAATTCTATGAATATTAAATTAATTACATGTTTTTTAATATTAGTAAGTGCGGTAAAAGTAAATACCGATTTTAACAATATTCAAGATAATTTTGAATATCAGGAAGAGCAGCTAACAATAGAATTACCTTGGAGCGACTGCACCGAAATTCATAAATTATTAGAGGAAAAATTATCTTTTTCAGAACAACAAATAAAAAAAGAAAATAAAATTCATGAGAAATATAAGCAATTTTATTTAAAACATAATAATCCTACTAATTTTTCTATGCAATTTCTTGAGAAAAAATCTGAGACTAATGGAGTAGAAACTTTAATATCAGGTTTTTTAAAATTTTGTGAAGATAATTTCCAAACTAGTAAAAGTAAATCTAATTCCCTATATTATATTAAAAAACAACAAGACCAATGGTTTAATGATATAAGAAACGAGAATTACAAAATATATTATAGAAAAAAATACGAAGATAATATCTTTAGAAATAATTAATTTATTTCAATACTTGATTCATATATTGTTTAATTTATATTATTATTGTTGTGTATAAGTAGTTATAAATCTCTAGGAGAATCTAATAAGACAGAGAACAATGTTTCAGCGGTAGAAAGAAAAAAAGTTTCTAGTAATGATAAACAACTAAAACCTGTCTACTTAGAGTATTTGGATCTAACTTCAGATTTAAACCCTTCAGAAAAAAGCCTGTTGAGTTTAGAACCTTTATCGCCTAATAATAAAAATACGAAACCTATAGTTGTAGGTATTCAGGAGAATTTTGAAGGGCTAGATAGAGTTAAAGGGGATGATATTCGCACTGCAAGGCAGAGAGAACTTGTTCAAAATAGTTTGCTAGGAGATTTTTTAGGAGGTTTTATTTCTCGACCGCCACCAACAATTTTAGGAGAGAAAATTCAAGATAGGAGAGGATTATATATTCAACAGACTAAAGCTAAAAAATCACCGAAATAATGCAGTAGCGGGAATAAGTAACAGCTTATTTATCAAGCATGCAGCTAATGATATAATAAGTCGGTTAGAGATGATTGATAAGGATTTTTCGGATATTCTAGAAATATCGACTAAATGCGGTTATCTTACGAGTTTACTAAAAAATGCTTATCGAAGTGCCGATATTACCGTAACAGATATGTCGCCTTTATTGCTTGATTTTTTTGAGCATAATCACAAATTGTTAATCGATGATGAAGATTTAGAATTTCCTCCGAACTCTTTTGATTTAATTATTTATTCATTAGGATTACACTGGATAAACGATGTGCAAAGTTTTCTATCTAATATAAGAACATTTTTAAAGCCTGACGGTATTTTTATCGGTAATTTTGTCGGAGGAAATAGCTTAAAGAATTTACGTAAATCCTTAATAGATGCCGAAATAGCAAGTGGTTTTAAACATTTTCCTCATATTCCTCCTTTTATTCATTTTGATCATGTCCCAATGCTATTATCACAAGCAGGATTTGCTGAAGTAATTGTTGACTATGAAAATATAGAACTAAAATTTGATAATCCTTTAGCTTTAATGAGGGAAATAAAAAATATAGGTGAGTCAAATTCACTAAATGCTAGTCATAATTACGCTGTTTCTAAAAAGATGTTTTCTTTACTACAAAATTATACAAACGGCTTTGAAGATAATATTAATTTAATTAGTTTTATTGCTTCACCGAATAAGAATAGTATAAGATTAAAGTTGTTATAAAGGTGATAGTGGTGTATGGTTGGGTTGGAATGATGATAGAGGTATTGCCGTATGGCAGTCGATGTCATTCCCGCGAAAGTGGGAATCTAGGCTTTTTTGTTGTCACCCCGTAGCTTGACCACAGGGTCCAGTTAAAAATACTAAATTATTAGTATTTTAAGTTGTTTTCTGGATACCGTGGTCAAGCCACGGTATGACAAAGGGAGGATAATATAAGGTAAAAATATGCAAGAATTTGATTTAGTGGTAATAGGTAGCGGTCCGGCCGGTTATACAGGCAGTATTAGGGCTGCTCAGCTTGGTATGAAAGTAGCGTGTATTGAGAAAAACGATACTCTTGGCGGCACTTGTTTAAATATAGGATGCATACCGTCGAAAGCTTTACTTAATTCCTCTGAAAAATATGAAGAAGCTCTAAAGCATTTTGAGAGTATAGGTATTACTGCAGATGTAAAACTAGACTTACAAAAAATGCTAGCTAATAAAGATAAAGTAGTTCTTGATCTTACAAAAGGTATAGAAAGCTTATTTGCTAAGAATAAGGTTACTAGGATAAAAGGCGAAGCTAAAATTATCTCTAGTAATATCGTTGAAGTAAATAAAGAGCAAATTAAAGCCAAAAATATCCTAATTACTACAGGCTCCAGCGTCATAGAAATACCGAACATCAAAATAGACGAAGAATTTATTGTTTCATCTACCGGTGCTTTGAAACTTTCTAAAGTACCTGAGAACTTAATAGTTGTCGGGGGAGGGTATATAGGCTTAGAACTTGGTTCAGTTTGGCGTCGTTTGGGAGCTAAAGTAACAGTTATTGAGTATGCACCGAGCATTGTACCTATGCTTGATAAAGAAATTGCTACGCAATTTATGAAACTACAGCAAAAACAAGGTATAGAGTTTAAACTGAATACTAAAGTGCTATCTGCAGTAAAGTCAGGAAAAGTAAATCTGACAATAGAGGAGGGCGGTAAGAGTTCGGTAGTAACAAGCGATGTTGTGTTGATGGCGGTAGGCAGAAAAGCCTATACGCAAAATCTAGGACTTGAGTCTGTCGGTATTATTACGGATAAGCAAGGTAGAATTGAGATTAATGACCGGTTCCAAACAGCAATTTCAAATATTTACGCAGTCGGTGATGTGGTAAAAGGAGCTATGCTTGCTCATAAAGCCGAGGAAGAGGCTGTAGCTGCCGTGGAAATTATGGCAGGGCAGGCAGGACATGTTAACTATAATTTAATTCCAAGCATAATATATACTTATCCTGAAGTAGCAAGCGTCGGTGAAACGGAAGAACAACTAAAAGAAAAAGGCATTAATTATAAAGTCGGTAAGTTTCCGTTTTTAGCAAATAGTAGAGCAAGAGCAATCGGTAGTACGGAAGGTATGGTTAAGATTCTTGCCGATAGTAAAACCGATAGGGTTTTAGGAGCTCATATTATAGGAGCCGATGCAGGTACATTAATTGCCGAGCTTACCGCTTATATGGAATTCGGAGCAGCTTCAGAAGATATAGCACGAACCTGCCACGCCCATCCAACTTTAAGCGAAGCTATAAAAGAAGCAGCACTTAGTGTGGATAAAAGGACTATTAATATGTAAATGTTCAAATTATCATGCCGTGGCTTGACCACGGCATCCAATTAAAATTATTAGAATGGTAAGTTATTTTTATGGATACCGTGGTCAAGCCACGGTATGACAATGATATGAACAAGCAAGAACTGCGTCTTTATTTCAAAGAACTTTTAATAAAAAACCAAGAAAAAATTACTTCCAACTTAGTCAAAAACTCCCTAATCAATAAAATTAGCCGGTTATTACATGAGTTAAAAGTAAAGACAGTAGGACTTTACTTTCCTCTAAAATACGAAATTAACTTACTTGAAATAACAAACTTACATCCTAAAATAAAATTCTTCTTACCGAAAATTATAAAAAATGAGATAAAATATTGTCCTTATCATTATAACGATCAATTGGCTTTAGGGGCTTTTAAAACCTATGAACCTATAAATAATGATTTTTTTATTCCTGAGTTAGTTATTATCCCAGGACTTGCGTTTAGTAAAGAGGGTTATAGACTTGGATACGGCAAAGGACATTTTGACCGATATCTTAATAATAACCGAAATATATTAACCGCCGGAGTTTGTTTAAAAGAACAATTAATAGATAATTTTCTGGTTGAATCTCATGATCGTAAGCTTAAATTTGTGATTTCGGTATAATAACCTTAATTTTTTTAATTGTATAAAATATTATTACAAAAATCAACTTAGGGTAAAATGGTTGATATAATAAAAAAAATTGTCGTATTGATCGGTGTACCTTTTGCTTTTTTTTTGCACAAGCAGTTGGAGATTGGCTAGAAACAGGACAAGTATCCGGCGATACTCAGACTGGAGATATTTGCTTTCAATTAGCATTGGTAGGAGTAGGGACACTTATCATAGATCAGACATTTTGTAACTTGCCTGATGATGTATACAACGAATATGTCAAAGTAGTACAAGATAGTGAGATACAAGTTACATTAGTTGGCTAATTTTTTCTATTCATATATAGGCTACAAGTTATTTGATTTGTAGCCTTTTTTCTTATAAGTTATTACACAAACTTATTATTTCATCTTTATATTTTTGTTTGTGTAAATATTTGCTTTTTAAATTTAGATTTTTAAAATCCTTGTGATTCAATGGCGGGTATTTACTAAGCTTTATTAAATCTTCATCTAAAATAAAATGCTTACGAGGAATATTTATAGTTTGTGCATTCTCTTCACGATAAGCTGCAAGCATTTGAATTTTGTGGTTAAAACTCTCATCATCACTTCTATATTTTATTTTTTTCCAAGCATCTTTCGGCTCAACCTTATAATTTCTAACATCTAATAAAGAACTAAGAGTAGTTTGATATTTATTAGTTAAATTATTTCTAATAATTATATTATTTAACTCTTTATATATCTTATACAAATACTCCACGTCTAACATTGCATAATTTAACATATCACTAGTGATAGGGCGTTTTAGCCAGTTAGATTTTTGGTAGGTTTTATCGATAGTAATACCGATTAGCTTATAGCAAAGGTCATCATAGCTTAGCTGTTTACCGAATCCGCAAATATTTGCTGCAATTTGTATATCAAAAACATTAGAAGGTAGTATTTTAAATAAATTATAGAAAATCTCTAAATCTTCACGAGGAGCATGAAATATTTTAGTAATATTATTATCTGCAAGCAGCTTATTAAAAATATTCAGATCTAAATTGCTTAATGCATCAATTATTCCGCAATATTCTTCTGCTTTAACTTGAATTATACTAAGCTGAGCATAATAAGTATAGCGACGCTCAAATTCCGTATCTATGCTTAAGCATGCCTTATTTGCTAACCGGTTACAAAATTCTTCTAATGTTTTTTGATTATCGATAATTTGCATAGAAGCTATTTATAAAGCTCCGATAATTTTTAAGAAAAGATTAGTATGAGATAACGACAGGATAACTTCAAGACCGATTAAAATAATAATAATCCACTCAAGTTTGGTAGAATGTTTATAATTAAGGTCATTTGAAAGAATGTCTAAAAGTTCATGAATCATATTAAGACGATGATTCATTATATTTTGCCGTATTTCTATGTCTTGAAACTCTGCTGTCATGAGATATAGAGGCTCATAGCTCGGACGACGCCAAAAGAATTCCGGAGTATCGAATATATCGCTATACAAACTGATTGAATAACGCTCGTTAAATAATATACCTATTTGCTGTAATATCTCCTTTTTAGAAAGCGATACGCTACCGGTTCTAGCTAGTTCCTGTTGTATAGGGGTTGTCTGAACAATCAAGTTACTAACGGATTGCTCAAGAACGCTAAGTTTAACCGATTGTGCAAGAGCATGGGAAATAGAAAGTTTAACAAAAACTGATTTATCGGCTAAGATTATTTTATTCTTTTCTTCATCAATAAATGTTTTCTCGACTTCTGTATTATATTCAAAATAAATATAATCAGACACCGGCTCTTTAAGCTTGTTCACGGTTACTAAATCAGTATCGCTTAAAACTATTTTTTCTTGAATTTCATCGCCGCCCCAAATAGTTACACAGCCAAACGGAAAGAAAAATATCTCTATAAAATCAGAATCTTTATTTATCTCTTTCCGAATATATAAAACATCGTCAAAATGTTGAGGTTCAAGACCAATCTTTTTTAAATTAGTAACTAGATCACTCATCTTATATTCGGAAGAAGTACAGTAAGATGAACATCTCATGATTATTAAGTTTAATTTATATAAATTTAGAGTATAGTAGTTAGGAACCTATAAAGTCAATAATATTATAATTATGTATGAAATATTAAGTAATAGAGAAGTTATCAAAATAATAGGTTTAGATTCCGTAAAGTTCCTACAAAATCTCATTACTAACGACATAAAAAAGAATAATTACTGCTATACTTATTTGCTTAATAATCAAGGAAGATATTTATTTGATTTTTTTGTGTATGTTCCTAACCTTGAGGAAATTTACCTTGATATTGATAAAAGTAATAAAGCTGCTTTGATAGAGCATTTAAACTTTTATAAATTTCGCTCTAAAATACAAATAATAGATTGCAGCGAAGAATATAAAGTTATCTACTCACATCAAAAATTAGATATAGACACGCTAGTTACATCTCGTGATCCTCGCTATACTATGCTCGGTTTTCGTTCTATATATGAGTTCGGTGTCATACCGCAGCTTGACCGCGGTATCCAGAAAACAATTAAACAAGATTGGATCCCGCGATCAAGTCGCGGGATGACAAGAGTGGAATCGGTCCATGCAACAATACCTCCCCGCGAAAGCGGGAATCCAGCTTCTTTTAATGAAAAATTATACCTAGAAGATAAATATAATTTTGCAATAATAGACGGAGTAGAAGATTTAATCACAGATAAATCTATTCCAAATATGTATGGTGCTGAGGAGTTAAATGCAATTAGTTTTGACAAAGGCTGTTATGTTGGTCAGGAAGTTATTTCAAGAGCTAAATATCAAGGTGTTATAAGAAGAAAGATATATAAAATTACAGCAGATGAAGATTTATCCTCATTAGTTAAAGATGAAGAAATACTCGCAGATAACGATAAAATCGGCGTAATATGCTCAAGTTACCGTAATAAAGCAATCGCCTTAATCAGAGAAGAAAAATATCTTGCCGATAAAGAAGCTGATATTACCGTTAAAGGGATTAAAATAAACTTATCTCTCGCACCTTGGTATTAAATTAATTAACAAAATTTAAATTATTAGTAAATAATCCATTGACATTTATTAATACTTTATGTATTTTAATGACACAAGTAAAAACCATGTTTCATGGTAATTTATTACAAAATATAAATTTTGGTTTTTTTATAGAGAGTCTTTTTCAATTGCTAAATTCAAGAAATATACAACAAATACCGTCTATATTAAACGGAACTAATATTAATGAGCTTAATAATTCCAAGCTAAATATTTTTGAAGCTCTTTGCAGTTTAATGCCTCAACAGCAAAGTCAAACTGCTAAAAATGTATTAGAAAGTACTGCAGTACAAGTATTAAATAAAATGATTTCCAACCCAGAAACTGATTGAGATAAAAACGGTAATACCGTTTTTGAATGGGGACTATGGAGTAATAGCACTAAAGTGATAGAAGTATTTCATAATAATTCTCAAATAATGAATAAATTTGTTGCAGCTGAAAAAGCACAAATCCAAAATTTTTGGCGTGTTACTATGGAGACGCATATTTCCGATGAATTTCGTGTCGAGCAAATCGAAAAATTTAAGCTGTTAGGTTTAGATATTAATGATTTTGGTCAAGATAATAATCATGCTGCTTTAATATTCCGTAATAAAGACTTATTTAAATAAATATAAGCTTATTGCTAATAATCCAAATGATACAAATATAAGTGTATATCAAGCTCAAATAGATAAATATTATAAAATAGTTGAGAACTTACTTAAATTTGAAGCTAACCCTTCACTTGAGGCAAATAATATATTAAATTTAGTAGCTAACGGTACTTTACAACAAATACAAAATACAATATCTAAAATATCCGACAAAGGTCGTAAGCATATAGCTCAAGCAGATTTTAAGGCTTTAATAAGAAAAGTAGAAAAATTAGTAGAAAAAACATTAGAAAATTGTGACCTTGAAAATTCTACCGGCGGTAATAATATGATTGCTACACTTGGTAATATAATATGGTCTATTAAACAAAATATTTTCAAAGCCTCAGATCAAGAAAAAAAATTATTACTTATCAATTTGCATGATCTACAAAATTTAGCTAAGCTATAATAGAAAAAATAGTAAAACAAAAAGGCTTTAATGCTGAGATTATTGATCAATTTAAATTCCATGCTATAGCATGGCTTGGTGAATTTGGAACAGAATTCTTAAAAGAATGCATAGAAAATATGAAAACACAAAACCTGATATAAATTTCTGTGATGCCGGTGGTAGAACTACGCTTGATTGGTATAGTGATTATAATGCTAAGAAGGTAGTAGAAACTTTAATCGAAAAAGGTGCTGATGTAAATTCTCGATGTGAACAAGATGATAGTTTATCTTAATGTTATTCTCGCGTCGTCATTGCGAGCAGTCGTAGACTGCGTGGCAATCCAGAAAAATAATAAAAAAATTCTGTAAATCAGAATTTTTTACTGAATTGCTTCGTCAATTACTTACGTAATTTCCTCGCAATGACGGAAAAATAGATCCACACAACAATGCCAAAGCAGGAATGACATACTTTTTTAACTCCACAAAAATATTGTTTGTTTCTTTTTTTATCTTTATTATTATTTGCATAGAAAATCCCTATAACTTAACTCTATGCCAAATATAGATCTCCTCATTTTTACTAGCTTTTTAGCGATTAATTTGCTAGTTGGACTTCTAAATATCAAAAATATAAAAAATATTCGCGAATATGCGATAGGAAAAAGGAATTTTTCTACAGGTACGATAGTTGCAACTCTTATTGCTACTTGGATCGGTACTAGTACTTTTTTAATCGATAATTCAAGAATATATACGGATGGATTATTTTACTTATTACCTAGTATATTCGGTAGCATCGTTAGTTGGTTATTAATTAGTTACTTTATAGCTCCTTGTTTTGAGAATTTTTTGGGCAGCTTATCGGCAGCAGAAATAATAGGGGAGGCGTACGGTAACAAAGTTCGTATTCTTACGTCGATAGTTAGTATATTAATGTCTATAGGTAGAATTGCCATGCAATTCCACGTAGCAAGTTTAATATTACAGCTATTCTTTAATATTTCAAATTTTTATATAGATTTATGTATAGTCACCGTAATAATAAGTTATTCTGCTTTTGGCGGCGTAAAATCGGTTACTTTTACCGAAGCCGTACAGTTTTTTACCTATAGTGCAATTATTCCGGTAATAGGAATTGTCGTATGGAATGTTTTTAGCGATCCGCATATAGTTATAGACTCAAACGTACAAACTCGTCTGACTGATTTACAAGGATTGTTTCACTATACTAGTCCTAAATTTTGGATTTCTTTAAATATTTTTATATATTTTGCGATTCCGTCGCTTGGTCCTTCAATTTTTCAAAGAGTATTGATGGCAAAAGACACAAAGCAAATATCAAAAACTTTTTTTATTTCGACAATTATTTGTCTTTGTTTATCCGTTTTATTTATTTGGATTGTAATATTATTACTATCTCAAGAACCGAGTGTTGACACTAATGAACTGTTTTTACGGATTATTAAAAGTTATATAGGATTTAAGGGGTTAATCGTCGGCGTTATTATGGCAATGATAATCTCAAGTACTAACTCTTATATTAACGTTGCAGCGGTAACTTTTACTAATGACATCATTAAAAAAGCTTCATTAAATTATAATTATATAACCGCAATTACTATAGGATTAATAGGTTTTATTATATCACTCTATACGAAAGATTTAATAAATCTATTTCTATTGTTAACTAGTATCTATTTACCTCTAATCACTTTGCCGTTAATTTTGTTAATATACGGTTTTAAATCAAGTGCCAAAAGTTTTTTTATCGGTATGATTGCTGCAATATTAACTATTATATTGTGGCAAATATTTTCTTTAAGAGCAGTTCTAGGTATTTATCCGATACTACCCGCAACTATCGTAAATTTACTCTTTTTCCTTGGAAGCCATTATATTTTAAAGCAACCCGGAGGGTTTAGTTCTTTAAAAGAGCCGCTAGCCGTTAAAATAATCAGGCAAGAGAGAAAAAGAAAATTTTTGACTTTATTTCGTGATCTTAAGAATTTTAACATCTTTAAATATTGGGAAGGTACCCTACCAAATCAAGAAATTACCTATAGTTATGTCGGTATATTTATTTTAATATCGATGTTCTCATCTTTATATACCACACCGGGTAGCAGAATAATGAACCATTTGGATATATATAATATATATAATATTATTTACCATACCACACTTATAACTGCTGCAATATTAATCACTTATCCTTTATGGTCTTTAAAGTTTAAAAAGAATTATTATATTATATCTTTATCTTGGTTTGTTGCTACTTTTGTTATATTAATATTTTTCGGTAGTTTACTTGTTATATCAAGTAGTTTTGATCAGCTGCAATTAATGTGTTCGATAATTAACTTACTTATAATTGCAACGATATTCAGGTGGCAAGCTACTTTACTTATGACCGTTACGGGCGTGTTTGCTAGTATAGAGTTTTATAAATATTTTATGGATGAGGAGTTATTAATTAGCATAGATAGTTTTCAATTTAAAGTAGTATATTTCCTAACCTTATTTAGCAGCCTTTTAATAGTATTCTTAAAACCAAGGCAGGAGCAAGAGAGATTAGTTAACCTAAAAAATACCCATTTAGGTAATAGAGTTAATTATAGAGAGCAGGAATTAGAGAAGTTACTTGATTTGAAACATGAGTTCTTACGTAATATAAACCATGAAATCAATACGCCGCTAACCGGTATTATTAGCCTTGGTGAAACCTTATGGGCTAATTATGATAAATTTAATGAAGATCAGCGTCGTAATGCCGTAGAGATTATAGCTAAAAGCTCTACTAGATTAAATAGCTTGATAAATAATATTCTAGATTTTTCAAAATTATCTAGTCTTAATTATGAACTAAATAAAGAAGATATAAACTTAAGCGAATTGCTACATGAAAGGATTAAAATATGTAAGAAATTATATCTAAACGGCAAAACCTTAAATTTTATATCTGATATTGAAGAAAATATAATATTTAACTGTGATCCTCATTATATTAAACACACATTCGATAATCTAATAATTAATGCTATTAGCTATTGTAGTGAGGGAATAATAAAAATTGATCTACACATGCAAGAAAATAATATCTTGTTTAGTATAAAAGACGATGGAATAGGAGTACTGAAAGAGGAATTGCAAAGTATATTCGGCGTATTTGTCGTAAGCTCTAAAACACGTACACCGGCAGGAGGTAGAGGAGTAGGGCTTACTCTATGTAAGAAAGTAATAGAACTGCACGCCGGAAAAATTTGGGCAGAAAACGATAAACTGGGGAAGACTACTTTTATTTTTACGATGCCTTATACTCGATGAACTTCAAAAATTGACTACGTCGTCTTATAAGAGCTGCGGTGCTCACGTATTAAGTATACGCTCCGCTCCTCGCCTTATAGACTCTTTGCTCTTTTTGAAGTTGATCTTCGTATAACTATTATGATTTTAATGTCATTCCCGCAAAAGCGGGAATCCAGTACTTTTTGCTGTCATCCCGTGGCTTGGACCACGGCATCCAAAAAACAACTTATAACACGCACTTTTCAACATTTTTATCTAGATACCGTGGTCAAGCCACGGGATGACATTATTATGAAAAAGATTATTTTTAACAAACAACGAGATTTGATATCAATTATAGCACCGGCGTAAGGTTGTCCTGATGCACAGGATAAACTAAAGAAAGCTATTGAAATACTAACTCTACAAGGGTTTAAAACTTTAGTAGATGATAAGATTTTTTCAGGTGATGAATTGCCTTTTTTCGCTGCTCCTAAAGAGGAAAGGCTAAGAACATTTAAAGAAGCTATGGAAAACGAACAGGTTAAAATAATTTGGGCTTTTCGTGGCGGATATGGATGCGGTGAATTTGTGGAAGATTGTTTTAATATAAAGCAAAAAGGCGATAAAATTCTGATAGGCTATAGCGATATTACCGTTTTGCATTTATTACTAAATAACCATTATAATATCCCAACTATTCACGGTTCAGTACTAACCTCGTTACTACCGCCTACTAATCAGGATATTACATCTATAATAAATGTTCTTAAAGGAGAAAAGAGTGAAATACAACTTATACCTATAAAGAAAATTAGTGAGGAAAATATAACCGGTAAAATAACAGGCGGAAGTTTAACGGTTTTTAGCAAATTAATAGGAACTTCTATTAACCTAAAAAAGGTAATATATTACTGCTTGAAGACGTTAATGAAAAAGCCTATGCCGTGCATCGTAATCTAGTTCAATTAAAAAATGCCGGTATATTTGACGATATAGAGGCGATAATTTTCGGTGATTTTACTAAAGGGGATGAGTTTGTAGAACAAGCTATAAAAAGTTTTTGTTTAAATCATATTCCGCATATAGAAGCTTATAAAGCAGTAGGAATAGGGCATGGAGAGGTAAATCATCCGGTTATTATGAATCATGAAGTAATTATAAGCAGTAATGTTTTAAGTTTTACTAGCCCTTTTGAAATAGTAGAAAACAAATGACAAATTCTATCAGAATAGGTACAAGAAAAAGTCCGCTTGCTTTAATACAAACTAATTTAGTTATTCAGCAAATTAAACAATTTTTTCCTGATATTAATTGTGAAATAGTACCAATTATTACTAGCGGGGATTTAATCCAAAATAAACCATTATACGATGTAGGCGGCAAAGCTTTATTTTTAAAGGAAATAGAGCAAGCTTTGCTTGATAAAAAAATTGACTTAGCCGTTCATTCTTTAAAAGACGTACCTGGTAGAATACCCGAAGAGCTAGTAATTGCTGCCGTTTTAGAGCGTGAAGATCCTAGAGATGTTTTTGTATGTTTAAATTATAAATCCATAAAAGAACTGCCGCAAAATGCCGTAATAGGTAGCTCGGCAGTACGAAGAAAAGCATTCATCCAAAAAATAAGACCGGATTTAAAGGTAACGGTTTTTAGAGGGAATGTTGATTCAAGAATAAAAAAGTTAATGACCGGCGAAGTTGATGCGACAATTTTAGCATACGCAGGGCTGAAAAGGTTAGGGGCATTTAATCCAGAATACTGTCATTTGATAGAATATTCACAGATGTTACCGTGTATAGGGCAGGGAGTCATTGCAGTTGAAATACGACAAGATGATAATGCTATGCTTGAGATATGCAACCAAATTAATCATATTCCTACCTTTGAACTAATAAAACCTGAAAGAGCTTTTTTAGAATATCTAGATGCTAATTGCCGTACCCCGATTGCTGCTTACTCTAAATATTTAGATGCGGATCCTAGACATCTTCCCAAACTCGCTTATAGGGAAAAATTTGAAGAAAACACGGAACGCAGCACCGCAACGTACAAATTACCCCTAGAAGTAGAGTTTGGGAAGGTGTCTAATATACAAACCGATTTTATGCTCGGTAACCTTGACGGTAGTAAAATAACTTTCCATACTGAAACCACCAATATAAAAACTTCAAAAGAAGCAGGTATAAAAGCCGCTAAAATGATGTTGGAGCAACTGGATAAATAGATATTTAGGGAATATATTTAAGGATTTTTAACCAATAAAAAAATGACCAGGATTTTACTAGATAAATATACTAAGCACTATAAAGAAAATAAAAGGGCATGATACTATAAACTGAGCTGGCGGATAGGGTGGGATTCGAACCCACGGTACGGTTGCCCGTACGCCAGTTTTCAAGACTAGTGCCTTAAACCGCTCGGCCACCTATCCAAGAAGATTCATACCAAATAATCTTATATATTTCAAGGGAAATCTTGCAATATATAAATTTAAATTACAAATCCGAATTGTTCTTTCACTTCGTTAACCGTTTCAGAAGCTCTAATTATTGCTTTTTCTGCTCCTTTGTGTAGTATTTTTAATAAATATTCTTTATCATTCATTAATTCTAAATATTTATCACGTATCGGTTGTAGATTTGTAATAATAATTTCTGCCAAATCTTCTTTAAATTTTGCAAAACCTTGGTTTTGATAATTATCGATTATTTTTTCTAAGCTTTCTTCGGATAAACTTCTATAAATATCTAATAAATTACTAATTTCCGGTCTTGTTTCTTTATCATAGCTAACAAAGCTTAAATGATCGGTTTTAGCTTTTTTTATTTTTTGATGAATAAGATCGTTATCGTCTTTTAAATTGATACGGGAAAAATCCGAAATATCAGATTTACTCATTTTCTTTAATCCATCCCGTAAACTCATGATTCTTGTACCTGTTTCACTAATTAAAATATCCGGGACTTTTAGAATTTCTTTATCAAATCTCCTATTTATCACACCTGCAATATCTCTTGTTAGCTCTAAATGCTGCTTCTGATCCTCGCCTACAGGCACTATATCAGCTTTATATATTAAGATATCCGCTGCCATAAGTACCGGATAGGAAAATAGCCCAAGGCAAGCCTTTTCTTGATCGCTACCTGCTTTATCTTTAAATTGCGTCATTCGCTTTAACCATCCAAGCGGTGTAACACAATTTAGTAGCCAAGCAAGTTCAGTATGCTCTTTCACCATACTTTGGGCAAAAATCGTTACTTTGTCGGGGTTAAGCCCTGCTGCTAAATAAACAGCAAGCCCCCCCATAATTGAATTATTAAGTTCTGATGGCTTAATATCAACCGTGATAGCATGCAAATCTGCTAAGAAGAAAAAACAATTATATTCTTCCTGTATTTTAACCCAGTTTCTAATTGAACCTAAATAGTTACCGAGATGTAAAGAACCGGTTGCTTGCACACCGGAAAGAACAGTTTTTTTCATTTAATACCTTTTTATTTTACTCATTGTAAAATTATGTTATAAATACCATTTTAATTAATGTAATTATCTTAATAATTATGCTGTGGCGTTTAAGAATTTTATCATTTTACGTATTATTATCGTTATTTACATTTATTTTTTTTCTTATATGTTACATACCCGTAACATTTTTCAATGTCAACTATCAAATAAGATATAGAATTGCCATTATCTTTTCTTATGCTTTTGTATGGCTTGCAAAAATTTGTTGCGGTTTAAAATATGAAGTAGAGGGGCTTGAGAAATTACCGGAAACAATCTCAATAGTCGTATCTAATCACCAATCCTTTTGGGATCAAATGTTTATGCAGTTGATTATTCCTAAACATTCTTGGGTATTAAAGCGTGAATTATTTAATATCCCCTTGCTTGGTTGGGGACTTCGGATGGTTAAACCTATTGCGGTTGACCGTGGTACTAATAGCTCGGTTGCTCAGATTTTAAGAGAAGGTCAGGAAAAAATAAAAGAAGGATTATGGTTAATAATATTTCCGGAATCAACTAAAGTTCCGCCTGATAGAACGGTGAAATTTAAGCCAAGTGCCGTAAAGCTTGCTTCAATTACTAAAGTTCCAATTGTAATGATGGCTCATAATGCCGGTTTATTTTGGCCTAGAGGGTTTTGGTTTAAGCAGCCTGGAACTATAAAGGTAAAGATTATAGGTGTAATAGAAAAAGAAGAAATAGAGCAAACTGACGTACGTATACTTAATGACAAGGTTGAGCAAATTATTAACAGTGAAAAGCAAAAATTATTAAATTAATATTAGGTTTTAAAAATAATTGTATTATCATAAAATTGCAACTTAGTTCTTATGGAGGTATTTATGGTAAGTACAGCACCGTTAAAATTAATTGCAGTTATCGATAGTAAACAAATGATGCTTTATGACGCTCAAGGAGTTAAAATTACTACTAATAAACCTTTAAAATTATCTTTAGATTTAGAGGAACATCACCACCATAGAGAAAAAAGACAAAGCCCTTACCAAAATAAATCTACCCCAGGATCACTTTTTGAGCCGCATACTTCACTAAAAGATATAGAACATAAAGAAGCAGCAAGGAGCGTTATTAAACATTTAGAGAAAGTAACTACTGCTGATCAAGCTAAATATAAGGAGTTGATTATTGTAGCAGAACCGCAAATGCTTGGATGTGTTAGACAAAAACTTAAAAACGGTCTAAAAAAGATGATTACTAAAGAAATTGCTAAGGATTTAGTGCAACATAGCGTAGATGCAGTCGAACGAGCAGTATTTTCTTAGATCATCTTTATATGTCATTCCCGCGAAAGTGGGAATCCAGCAAAACCTATAAAAAACTTGTTTTTTTAGGTTTATTTTGTCAATTGATGCGTAATTTTTGTACTAGTATTAAGGTTATTTTTTTGGATTCCCGCTTTCGCAGGAATGACATAGAAGTCGTACAACAAGGTTTTTAGTCGCTTGCAATGATGATACAAATTAGATGCCTAACTTATTAAACATTTCTTTTGTATTATTTGAGATAGTTAAACCAATTTGCTTATTCTGTATCCTCAAAAGTTTTTATAGTCTTTTCATTAGGAATCTTAATATGTGGTTTGAAAGGCAAACCGCCGCTATTTATACATTGATTTAGGAATATCCTCATGGCTTCCGACATAGTCATCCCCATTTGCTTAAATATTTCTTCTGCTTTTGTCTTTGAAACACGTAATCTAATATCTACCGTATTCATAGCTCCATTCAGTTATTATTATCCGCTATAGTCAAATGATTTGACTACATTTTAGTATATATGGCGGCATGCGTCAATACAATCATATTTTAATTAAGAATAGTTGCACTAATAAGAAAAAGTGGTAAAATATCATATCGAACAAATTAAATATTATGAATAATTATGCCGCAAATTTATTTTAACGGTCCGGAAGGACGAATTGAAGGAAGATATGCAAAAGCTACCTCACCTAATGCTCCTATTGCATTAGTTCTTCATCCTCATCCTTTATATGAGGGTAATATGAATAATAAAGTAGTTTATAATGCCTATAAGATTTTAGCAGATAACGGTTATACCGTCTTACGTATTAATTTTAGAGGAGTAGGGGGATCGCAAGGTAAATTTGATAACGGAGTCGGTGAAGTTGTTGATGCGGGGGCAGCTCTCGACTGGTTACAGCAGAATAACCCAAATGCTCAGTCTAATCTGATATTAGGATTTTCGTTCGGAGCATGGATAGCTATGCAACTTGTAATGCGACGTCCGGAAATAAATCATTTTATTGCTATTTCGCCACCGGTTAATACAATTCATAAATATGATTTTTCATTCCTTTCACCTTGTCCTATCCCAGGATTTATATTACAGGGAGATAATGATAGTATAGTATCGGCAGATGATGTAAAAGACCTAGCAAATAAATTATCTAAGCAACAATCCTATATTAAAGTTGATTATAAAATTATCAATGGGGCTGACCATTTCTTTCGTTATAAAACTGAAGAATTTTCTAAAGCAATAAATGATTATTTAATAACAATCCAATCTAATTATCATCACCATAATAATAATGTAAATGAAGAAATTAGTAAGAGCCAAAAGAAACTATTTTTATATTAGTTTTTGTTGTGTGGTTCGGCTTATCTGTCATTGCGAGCAGCCGTAGGCTGCACGGCAATCTCATGAAATGATAACAAACTCCTGAAATTGCTTCATCAAAATTTTTAATTTTTCCTCGCAATGACGCTAAAACTGATCCATGTCACAACATCTACAATTCTAAATAAGCTTCCATTGCCAAAATTAATATTTCATCTTTTTTAGCATCTAACTCTTGAGTTAATTCTTCGTAAATTTGTCTATCTGATAGAGAAGTGAATTTTTTAAATAGCTGCACTAATTTTAAAGAGGGGATAATACAAAAAGCATCTTTTAATATTTTGATCTTTTTATTAACATTAAGCTTATCATTTAAATTAAAGTAAAATTCTAGTAATTCGTCGTTATAAAAATTTAAATCTACAGCCGTTTCCAAATAATCTATAGCATTAGCCGTATTATTACCTTCTACTTCCTGCTTCGCTGCTAATAAATAATACTCAGCAATTTCCGGCATAGAATCATGTTTATGAAATTTTGCAAGCTTGTTCGTTATAAAAATAAATTTCGTCCATAGAGAAAGTCTAGCATAACAACGCATTAAAGTAATTAAATTGTCACTATCAAGTTCATTGAAATTATAAGCCTTTGTTGCGTAATTTTCTGCTTTCTCATACAAAGATTTATCATAATAAAGTTTTGCTAGGTTTTTGCTACCGTAAAAAACAAATTCTTTAGATGTAATAAGTTTTTGAAAATAGGAAATTTTTCTATCTACATCCTCTTCAGTTACGGCTAAGATTAAATTATGGAATTCTTGTGAATCTTTTAGATCTTCAGAAGATAAATTTTTGCGGGCAATAGAAGCAGATTTAGCTTTATTATTCATAATATATTCGGCAAAAGCTAAAATTAAAGCATATCTATCATGATTAATTTTTCGTTTATTAAAAATATTATGTATTTTAGACGGTAAATCGATAATTAATATTAGAAACCTAATGACAATAAAACAAGAAATTAGTAATAATAATCCTAAAATAAGACTAAAGAACAAAGTAGTCTCAATATTATAATCGTATAAACTAATAAAAACTTTTGAATCAAAGCTCTCTATTAAAGTAAACCCGAAATAAAGCAGTAAAAAAGTAGCACATATTAATAATAACCTAAACATCTTTATTTACAAACTCCTGCATAAATTTTTCTGAATAAAGAAAATCGATTAAATAGTTTAATTTCTCTAAAATTAGAGCTTTATCTTGTTCTTTTACCATCATAGCGGAAGGTTTTTTCTCAATTTTGATAAACTTCTCCAGCCACTTATGGTTGGTAGGAAAAATTACTTCCGTACTACTTGATTTAGAAAAAAGATAATTATTATTATATGCTTCTAAGTTATTTAAAATATCCCTTATATCTTGAGGCAGCAGGCGGGATTTTACTAGTCTTAGTTCTTTACTATAATCCTTATCTTGCATGAAATTATATAATAATAGATTTACATTTAATAAGTAATTAATATAGTCAATTGATCCCCATCCGCCTACATCATCACTCGTCGCTCTCCTATTAGTTATAGGCTTCGCTCCTTGTTCCTTGTATCCGAATGAAGCTGAATTGACTACAGTTTCTAATTTTGGTTCTACTAAATTAGTCAGTGCTTCAGGAAACTTTAAAGAACTTACGTAATTTAAAAGCGACTTGGTAGATAATAGAGGGGCTGCTTCCTTTTCTTCCAGGGTAGTATTTTCTTTATTTTCTACTGCTTGATCAGAAATTTGGCTTAAATCTTTATTTTCACTTTTAAACAGTTTTAAAATATCGGATCTATTATAATAAAGAGTAAAAGAAGATAAGACAAATATTACTATTGCTATAAAAAAGATATTTTTGCTTTTAAATAAACTATCGAATTTTTGCATTTTCAGATAATAACTTGATTACATCGTTAGGGTTCTGATCATCACAATAAACCACATTTTTTATAAAAGGTCTAACTATATTTGCGACTTTCAAACTTATAGCTACAACTAAACTATCTTGTAAGTATTCTAGTAAATTATTTTGAAGTAATAATCTTACAAAAGTCTTAGCACTATTCTGAGAATAAAGAAGTATAAAGTCAATATTGCTTTTAAATTCTTTTATAATAGATAAGGGCAGCTCATTCAAATATTCTACATTATAAATGATATGTCTAGCTATTTTATTAGACAAATCTTTAGTAATTTCATTTGAAGATAAATATATAGTCTGCTCATATAAATCAGGAGGAAAATGCTTAATCAAATCTTCCACGTTTTTAGCAGTATAAATTACTTTCTTGCCTAATAATCGTTTTGACTTACTACCTACTACCCAAACATCTTGTTTTAAGTTATAACTGGCTAAGATATTTGCCGCATATTTACTAGTTATTATTATATTTGAGTAATTATCTAAAATATCGATATTAAAATCTAGAGTTTTATATTTAATTAAAGGACAATGAATATAAAGTAAATCTAAATTATATTTACTTATTTCCTTTATAGTTTCATTATTTTCTTCAATATTTCTAGTTAATAAAACCGATTTCATACAATATTTGTACTCCAATATAAAAAGCAATTGCCCAAATAATAATAGCAGCTATTTTATTAATTATGGTTAAAATCGTACTACTTTTATTTAGCTTTCTGATATTATAACCTGCAACTGCTAAAGAAAAAAACCATATCCAAGATATAAGTATGCAAGTTAAAGTAAATATAATTTTTGCAATACCGTTATACTTTAAAGCACTAGTACCTATTACTATAATCGTATCCATAATTGCATGCGGATTTAATATTGACACCGATATAGCAAATAAAATTTGTTTTTTAGCTGAAAAAGCCCCGGAATTCATCATTGTAAGATCAATAGGAGGCTGATTCCAAGTATTATATCCCATATAAATTAAGAACATAAATCCAATAATAAATATAGATAATTTTAACCAAGAAATTTCAAGAATTAATAAAGATATCCCAAGAACTGCCATACATATAAGAATAGTATCACATATTGAGGCTGCAATTATGCTAGGTAAAGCCTTGCTAAATTTTGGCTGTTTTGCTCCTTGATTAAATATAAAAATATTCTGTACTCCAAGCGGCACTATTAAACCGAGAGCTAAAACGATGCCATGTAAAAAAGCACTTAATATATCATTCATTATTGTAATTTAGTTTTTATTTTTAATAATATTAATAAAGACGGGATAGTTATAATAGTAGTAAATAAAAAGAAATTTTGCCAACCAAAATTTACTACCATATAGCCTGAAATTATAGGAAAAATTGAGCGTGAAATTCCCATCATCGATGAAAGAAAAGAATATTGAGTAGCTCGAAATTTACCTTGACAGAGTGAAGAAATAAAAGCGATATAAGCAGTCATCGTCATACCACCGACAATACTTTCTATTCCTATCGTAATAAATAATAATAAAGAATTTTTACCGTTTATTTCAAGAAAAATAAATAAAATATGTCCTAAAGCATGAATAATACCAAATAAAAATATACTATTTAATATATTTTTATGTTTCATAATAACACCGCCGACAAGTCCACCGATTATAGCTCCTACAACGCCCCAAAACTTTCCAACGCTTGCTATTTCAAAAGCATCATACTCAAGATGAAGCAAAAACGGATTAATCATAACATTAATTAAGTTATCCGGTAATCTATATAATACTAGGAAAATTAATATAAGAGTAATGAAATAAACAGAACCTATAGGTTTTAACGCATTATATATAAAATTTATTATGTTTTTTTTATTTTGATTATTTTTTATATCATTCTTGATTATCTGTATATGTATGTTCTCGTTTAAATAACAATACTTAATTCCTACTATCAATAAAATTAAATAAATAAATACTAAACCGGCAAAGATTTTATATATTTCATTAAATGTTAAATAAATAGATAAATAAATAGCTCCAGAACCGGCTAAAAGCATACCGGCTCGATAACCGAATATATATATTCCTGAAGTAAACCCAAGCGATTCTTTAGGTACTATTTCCATTCTTAAAGCACTTAATATAGTATCTTGGGCGGCACTAAAAAAAGAAATAATTAAAGCCGTGAAAGCAAATAATAATAGATTAGTACTAGGATCTAGAAAGCTGAAAATATATATAAGAAATATCAATGCACTACTAGTTAAGCAAATCCAAGATAATCTATGACCGAATATTTTGTTTAAATATTTAATTTGCACTGCATCAAAAATCGGTGCTAACAAGAAATTAATAGAGTAGGGAAGCGTTATGAATGATAATATACCGATTGTTTGCAATGCTATATCTTCTTTAGCAAGCCAATAATTTAAAGTATTACCGGTAATCATTAGATTGAAACCGCTAATAAGCCCAAACAACCAAATAATACATAAACGAGAGTTATTTAACATGAATTTATATACTTCGAGTAAATGAAGAATTGATAGACGAAGATCAACTTCAAAAAGAGCAAAGAGTCTATAATGCGAGGAGCGGAGCGTATACTTAATACGTGAGCACCGCAGAACTTATGAGACGACTTAGCCAATTTTTGAAGTTCATCGAGTATATATGCCTTTAGCTCTAAGTTCCTATAGGCTTAATATGCAAAAATGTGAGTATTCTGTTTATTTGCAGCATGTAATGTAATTATGTTATTTTAATTTCTCAATATCTTTCTTATCTAATTTTGTTATTTTCATAATAGCTTCTAAAGAAAGTCCTTCTTTTTTCATTTCTTTAGCCATAGTAATTTTCTCTTTTTTTCTACCTTCTTCAATACCTTCTTGTTTCCAGCTATGAGCTAAGCTATTCATAAGTTTTCCTCCTAATTCAGGGTTTAAATGCGATTTAAGCATTTTTTCTATTTCTATTTTATCATTTTCCTTAATCTTATTCAAGGTGTAGGACAAAATTAGCTCTATATAATCTATACCGATATTAACTTTAATAAATTCTGGTAAAAGATCAGCTACTTCTTGCCATCTCTTTAATAAATCTCGTTCGTGGATATGTTTTAAAAAAAACTGCAAGATTCCGGACCAAGCTTTTTCTTTTAATTTTTCATCAGAAATATTTTGAACATTAATTAACTGATAATCATTAATCCATGTATTTTTTACAAGTTCACTATTTTCAAATAACTCCCATAGATTAGTAGGTGCATTATAGTTTTGTATACCATTGTAGAACACACAAGGGTACACAAAAGGAAATTTTTTGTTTCCTGTCGCTTTCCTATGATATTCAGCAATTTTTAACATATATTTAAACAAACGAAAAGCCATATACGGATCAGGAGTGCTTTGGTTTTCCAAAAGTAAAAATAAATATCCATTTTCATTATCAAATTTAGCTGAAAATAAAATATCTACTATAGATTTCTTTAGGCTACGCTCTACAAAACTATCTTTTTCCATTCTAAGAGTTTCAAAGGAAAGTAAAGTTTTAATATGTGGCGGTAGGTAGGTTTCAAAGAACTCTTGAGTAACTATAGGGTTTTCAAATGCAGCTCTTATAACCTCGTCATGTTTTGGCTTGCTATTTTTCTTTTTAGACATAAATAGCAATTACAGAATGCATAAAAATACAAGTTGTATTATGGATATTGGAACTTATAGTTATAAAAAGTTCTATAGTACCATACGTGAAGATCAATTAAATTTTGATTTAGTACTTGAGCAATTAGAAGATAGCGAATCTTTAAGCTCAAAAGATAAAGCAAGGTTAGAAAAATTTTGCTCTTTTCAAGTAGAAGATGGAATGGTGCGTTTAGAGGTAGCAAAGGGTTATGATTGCTTACTACGTCTTTATCTAGACAAAAATGCTACTTTAGTTCAGCAATATAAAGCGATTAAAAACGGTAGTTACGGTTTAGATACTTTATATACTAAAAAAGCTGCAGTTAATTTAGCTAAACTTATTATTTTAGGTCACGAAGGGAAAGTAAAAGAAATATTAGAAAAAAAAATGATGATGATTTCCTAAAATATTATAGCGGTTATACAACGGATGAGGCTCCTTTTTTAAACAGTTTAATCTCTCTTAATATACCGGAACTTACTGCTAGATGTTTTATAGGCTTAGCTTAATTCATTTACTAGGCAGGTCATCTTTTAATGAAAAAACTATACAAACTGATTACAAGCTTGCCATAGAAGAAATACAAAATGTAATTAAACTAACCGGTATAAGGCAAAATAATATACTCGATATAGCATTAACTATTAATGATAAGTTTGCTATTCATGCTGGTGCAGTAATATCCTCTAGTTTACTAAATAGCGATTTAGATAGTTTCTATAGATTTCATATTGTTATGGATTCTAATGACCCTGTTAGTCAAGAATCAATGGGAAAATTAGCTTCCATGAAATATATCAGAGATTATTCTATAGATTTTACTACTTTTCCTGAAAATATATTAAATCAAGCTTTAACCGATAAGAAAATAAAATTTTCGGATAATTGGCCTAGTTTAGTATTGTAGTGCTGCATGATTTGAATTCTCTTAAAAAAATAGATATGAGTGATTATATTGCGGCGGGTAGCATAGATACAGGTATTACATATTGTAATCATAAAGTAACAGAAGAATGTAAAAGAAATATAGCTCATTCTTATTAAAAAATATGCGAGAAAAACAAGATAAAAATATGCTTTTAGAAACTTTACAAAATTCAAAATGTGATTTTTCTTTTCCTGACCAAGATTTATTAAATGTTGCATTTCAGCATTATATTTATCCCTTATCGATAAGATGGAACTTTTTTACATATTTTGAGACTCAAGGCCCTTATTTTTCTTACTTCATTTTACACTATGCAGGACCTAAGCCATGGACTACTGATAAGCAGGAATTATGGAAGACAAATCAGGACAAATTAGATAAGATCACAAAATATTACTGGCGATATGTAGTATAAATTAATTATTTTAATTGACTTTAGCACTTAAGAGATTTAAAAATTAACTTTAATATGTAAGGTTACAATAAAAATGTTACCGCCTAAAATTTTCTTTGAAAAAGTTAAAGAAATAATTTGGCCTATAGAAAGGAAAGAATTAAAGCTATTTATACCTATGGCTTTAATGATGTTATGTATCCTTTTTAATTTTGGGGCTTTAAGATCTATCAAAGATAGTTTAGTAGTACCCTCTATGGGGGCTGAAATTATTAGTTTCTTAAAATTATGGTTAGTATTACCCTCGTGCGTAATTTTTACCGTACTTTATGTTAAGCTTAGTAATAAATTAAATTTTGAATATATTTTCTACATTATAGTCGGCAGCTTTTTACTATTTTTCTTATTATTTGCCTATATTATTTATCCAAATCAAGATATTTATCATCCTAATGATGAAATGATAAATAATTTAATTGCTTCATACCCTAATTTTAAATGGTTCATTAAAATAGGTAGTAAATGGAGTTATGCGCTGATGTATATTTTCTCGGAATTATGGAGTGCAGTAGTCATAAACTTAATGTTTTGGCAGTTTGCCAATCACATTTTTGATACTTCTAAAGCTAAAAGATTCTATCCAGTTCTTGGAATGGTCGGCAATATCGGTCTTATAATAGCAGGCAGCGTACTTGTCTTTTTCTCAAGCGGGCAGAACGTCATTGGTTCAGAATTGTTACCGGATTCTTTTAATTCATCTGCCGGAAATGCTATAATGCTTCAGCCAATCATGTCAATTATTGTTACTGCAGGAATAATTGCTATGCTTCTATTTAGAATAATAAATAGATTTATTTTAACGGATTCCATAAATGTTTTAGGTACAAAAAAAGTTACGGCTAAAACAAAAACAAAACTTTCGGTAATTGAAAGTATCAAATTAGTAATTCACTCAAAATATATAGGTCGTATTGCTTTACTAATAATTTGTTATGGATTATTAATAAATATAGTCGAAGGACCTTGGAAAGCAAAAATAAAAGAATTACATCCGAACACTATAGACTATGTTAACTTTATGGGCAGGTTTAATATTTGGATGGGAATATCATGCGTTACTTTCATGGTAATAGGCAGCAATATTCTTAGAAGACTCGGTTGGCTCATTTCTGCATTATTAACTCCTATTATGTTGTCTATTACCGGCTTGGTGTTTTTTATCTTTATAATTTTTATTGAAGAAATAGGAGCATGTTTCGGTGATTTTAATCTTCTATATGTAGCGATTATTGTTGGAGCAATTCAGAACATACTTAGTAAATCGTCCAAATATTCATTATTCGATTCAACAAAAGAAATGGCGTATATTCCTTTATCTTTAGAGCTTAGAACTAAGGGAAAAGCTGCCGTAGAGGTAATAGGTACTAAATTCGGTAAATCGCTTGGAGCATTTATACAGTCTTTGATATTTATTATTATTCCGACTGCTACCTTTGATTCTATTATAATATATTTATTAGTAATTTTTATAGTTATGATGAGTTTATGGATTTGGAACGTTATAAAATTGAATAAGGAATATATAGAGCTATGTAAGTAGCTAAAGTGTCATACCGTGGCTTGACCACGGTATCTATAACAAATTAAAAACTGGATCCCGCGATCAAGTCGCGGGATGACACTGGAAAAACCGATCCACGCAACAAAGCCGATTTAAAGATGAAAAAAATTCTTAAAATAGTATTATTTATAACTATCTTTATTATACTCGCATATAGTGGGCTGTGGTTTACTATTATGTTCTCTTTATCACACTCTATAAATCAAAAATATGCCGGTACCAACCTTAATATAGAAGAGGCTGATAATAATCCTAATCAGCAATATCTTATTAAATTTTCCAAAGTTCAGCCCTATGGTTTTCCTTTTAAATTAGGTATTTCGGTAATTAATTGGCAAGAAGAGAGTATTAATAGAGCAATTGAATTTACCACACCGATAAATATCGGTTATGATTTACTTAAGCAGAAATTATTTATAAATTTTTCCGGAGAAGCATTCGGGCGATTTAAGCCGGTTGAAAGAGAGTTTGGAGTAAGGTTTTATAATGATAACTGCATATTATCAGCAAAGATACCGTTAAATTTTAAATTATTTGAAATAGTACGATCAAAAAAAGATTTATTTGAAGTTATAAATTTAATAGAAAATATTAAATTTACTTCCGGTAAAACAGAAATTCTTGACTTAGTCGATAATCAAAAATTATATGAAGAAGATCATACTATACTTACTATGTTATTTGACAAAAGTAAGTATTATACAAGTAAACAGGATTTCCTTGATAATATACCGCAAAAATTAGAAATTTATTATGAAACCGAAATAGTAAAAAGTAACCTTGAAGATAGAATAATACCTGCCGGCTTATTATTATATAGACCCGCTTGGAATAATAATTTCAAATTTTCTGGTAATTTCTTGATTAGTACTAGTAGTTTGCATTTTAAAGATATTGCTAAAGATTTAACAATTGAAGTTACTAATGCAAAAATAAATAGTAATAACTTTGAAAATAATATTAATTTATTATATAAAGGTAAGTTAAACGATTTCGGCAATAATAATATTGATCTTTTGGTAGATTCGCAATTTAAGCTAAAACCGGGTTTTATAATAGGTTCATTAGAATTTATAAAGAAATATTACGATAGGCAAACCTATCTGTTTAAACTTTCCGATAATAAGCTATATAAAGATTTTAATAATGAACTAAGCTATATTTTAAATAATAATAAACAATATAATTTTAGTATTTTTGAAGATAGGCAATATAATTTTAATTTAAATATTAATTTAGTTACTGAATTAAATAAATTAACTAGAGCACAGATAAATGCTTTAAGTCTATATTCAAACGCATCGGGATTTAATATAACAAATGAAACTATAGTAAATGCTCTTAAAGATTCTTACAGTAAAGGTACGATAGTAATTAATGATTACTCTAGAATAATAGATGTTTTAAGTCTATATGTATATGGGGTAGGGGATTTTAAAAACTTATCCAAAGAGAGCAAAGAAGTATACGGAGATGCTCTAAAATCATTTTTAAAAACCATTTCCGATCACCCGAATTCATCTAATTTAATTGACGCTAGTATTGAGTATGTATTTGATTTATCCGATTTAAACAAAGCTAAAATAGGTAATATAGATGATATAAATAAACTTATACCTTTATATTATTTGTCTTTATATCAAGCAGCAGTAAAAAAAGTGAAACCGGGAGAAAACGTAAAAGAAAAAATTATGGAATTAATTCCTAATGTTAATAAAAAAATATTAGAGGAATGTATACTCGATGAACTTAGTTAATAGTCATTGCGAGCGACTGCAAGGAGCGTGGCAATCTCAGGATTTTGGCACGAGATTGCTTCGTCAAAATTTTCAATTTTTTCTCGCAATGACGGAAAAATTTATAAAAATACCATGAATATTATAGTAAAAATACAGCAAGATTTAAAAGGTGAAGTAACTAAGTTAAACGATTTAATCATTAGCTGTTTAAAAAGTGATGAAGAGTTAATAGAAAAGGTCGGTAAATATTTACTAGATGCAGGCGGTAAAAGAATTCGTCCGCTTTTAACTATAATAACCGCTAAAATGCTTGATTATAAAGGCGATAATCATATAAAGCTCGCAAGTGCCGTTGAATTCATTCACACCGCCACATTGCTTCATGATGATGTGGTAGACGACAGCACTTTAAGAAGATTCAAACCTACGGCTAACGTTATTTGGGGAAGTAAAACAAGTATTTTAGTGGGTGATTTCCTCTTTAGTCAGTCTTTTAAGTTAATGATAGCTTCCGGTTCTATTAAAGCTATGAATGTTCTAGCTAAAGCTTCAGCGATTATTTCCGAAGGGGAGATAGTACAGCTAGTTAAGCTAAATGAGCGACGCATTATAACTATCGAAGAATATCAGCAAATAGTTAAATCTAAAACCGCCGAACTATTTGGAGCTTCTTGTGAAGTTGGAGCTATTATAGCAGAGCAGGTAGACCATGTTTCTAAAGATATGCAGGACTTTGGGAAATTACTCGGTACGATATTTCAGGTTATAGATGATCTACTTGATTATTGGGGTAATGATAAACAGGTAGGCAAAAATATCGGTGATGATTTCTTAGAAGGAAAAGTTACGTTACCGCTGATTTTTTTATATAATAAGCTAGAGCAAGACACACAGCTTTGGCTCGAAAATATAATTAAATGTGATAAGCGTACTAATGATGAGTTTATGCAAATACGTGACTTAATGGTAAAGCATGAAATCTACAATGAAATAATTAATTATTTGAGTAACTTAGAAAATGAAACAAATAAGTTATTAAATAAAATTCCGGTTCAGAATATTTATAAAGATCATTTGTTTTCTATTATTAGATTTATTTTGGATCGCTCTTATTAATCGTCATATTCTTTACGTTCGCTATTCTTTACGTTCGCTTGCAATGACGAATAACAACATTTGCATTCGTAGCTCAGCTGGATAGAGCGTTGCCCTCCGAAGGCAAAGGTCGTTGGTTCAAATCCAATCGAATGCACCAATCACTAAATTAACTCCATTTTCCATAATATAGATTATAGAACAATTACTTTTTTGCATATTCAGTGTTTCTTTAATTGTAAAAATATTGACGAATGGTTGGGACGGGAGGATTCGAACCTCCGAATGACGATACCAAAAACCGTTGCCTTACCACTTGGCGACGTCCCAATGTAGAAATTAGAAATGTACAGACTTTATACCAATAAATAGCGGAAACGTCAATTACAATAATGATTGTAAAAATAAATTTATTTCATTATTAAGCCAATTCCTCGCTTGCGGAGATAATAAATCATAAATTTTAGCTCTAATTTTGTTATAATATTCCTTGATATAGTTTATTTCATCAATATTGAGTAGTTTCATATCAATCAATTTACTAGCATAAGGCACTAGGCTTAAGGTCTCAAACTCAAGCCATCCATTATTTTCTTTTACATACATTAAATTTTCGATTCTAATTCCGTATTTTCCTGGAATATAAAATCCAGGCTCATTAGATAAGATCATACCTGCTTTAAGTATTGTTTTATTACGAAGATTTATGCTTTGCGGTCCTTCATGAACGCTTAAGAAGCTCCCTACCCCATGACCCGTACCGTGCGGATAATCTAGCATTTCTTGCCATAAATATTGCCGAGCTAGTATATCAAGATTAGCTCCTGTAACGATATTTTTAGGGAATTTGGTTTTAGCTAAAGCAATATGTCCTTTAAGTACTTGCGTATAACGCTTTTTCTGCTCATCATTCGGCGTACCTATCACTATTGTTCGAGTTATATCGGTAGTAGCACCTTGGTACTGACCCCCGGAATCTATTAGTAATATCCCCTGCCCTATAATTTTTTTAGCAGTTTTTTGATCAGCTCTATAATGAATAATGGCACTATTCTCCTGAAATCCACAAATAGCAGGAAAACTATCTGAAACATATCCCTCTTGTTTAGTTCGATATTCTGTAAGCCTTAAACCAAGGGTGTGTTCGGTTATAGTCTTTGTCACCCCGTGGCTTGACCACGGGATCCAGTTAAAAATACTAAAATTATTAGTATTTTTTATTGTTTTTATGGACCCCGTGGTCAAGCCACGGGGTGACACGGTGGATTTTACCGGTCCACGCAACAATGCCTCCTCGATACTTTTATCCAAATCAGCAAAAAACTCACATAAAGCTACTGCATCTTTAATATGAAAATCGATTGCATGCTTAATTTCTACATCGTTCTTACAAGCTTTAAGCATTAAACACGGATCGGTAATTTTTTGTACTTTTTTATCAGCTACTAAGTCCATTATATGAACAGAGGCTATAGTATCATCAATAAAAATATTTTCGCTATCTCTTAAAACATTTTCAAATTCTTCTTCCGGTAAAATCGTTATTTCAGGACGAGCATTAATAATTTCGGCATCGATTCTTGTAGGATTTATAAACAAATATAATTGTGTAGAAGTGAGTATAACTTTTGCAAACATTAAAGGCGTATAAGTAACGTCACTAGCCCGCAAATTTAGTAACCAACATATGGAGGAGCTATCGAGAATAACTAAGGCAGATTGCTCGGTGTCATCCCGCGGCTTGACCGCGGGATCCAAAAAACAATTATTATTAGATCCCGCGGTCAAGCCGCGGGATGACAATGCAATTTCACGACATTTACTTATTTTATCAGTATGACTAACGCCCACAAACTTAATATCATGCAAATAAACTTTAGAGTTTGGCTCTAGCAACTGATTTTGCCAAATCTTATCAACTAAATTTCCGTTAATTTTCTGAAAGTTGAACTTTAAATTTGATATAGCGGGATAAGTAAATAATTCAGAATCGTATCCTATTTTTGCATCTTTACCAAACTTAGATATATCTTTTAAGTCAAAAATCTTAAAAAACTCTAAATCCAGCTCTTTACTTGCTTGCTCTAAATAACGTCCGTCAGTAAAAAATAATGCTGTATCTTTATATATAATAGCTATACCGTTTGAACCAGTAAAACCTGTTATATATTCAAGTCTCTTTGCGTAGCTTGGAACATATTCACTCATATATTTATCGTTAGACGGAATTATATAACCGTCTATATCATATTCTGTGAATAAATTTCTAAGTAGATTAATACGGATTTTTGTCATGTTTATATCTCTTATGTCGTTCTCTTGCCTGCTTGGAGGCTGAGCCGTCATTGCGAGGAAATTACTTAAGTAATTGACGAAGCAATCCAGTTAAAAAATTCTGATTTACAGAATTTTTTTATTATTTTTTCTAGATTGCCACGCTCCTTGCAGTCGCTCGCAATGACGATTAGGTGTCTACGCAACAATGCCTTCTCGCAATGACGGCTCAGCATCCACCTAGGCAACGCTCATAGACGGGAATGACATTTATATACTCCGAGTAAATGAAAAATTGGTAGACGAAGGTCAATTTCAAAAAGAGTAATCGGTCTGTAAGGCGAGGAACGGAAGCCGTTACTTAATACGTGAGTACCGCAGAACTTGCTAGACGACGACGCCAATTTTTGAAATTCACCGAGTATACCATCCATAATATAAAGGAATACCGAGAATAGTAAAGGAGCTAGCTATAATTAGAGTTTTAACAGGTGTTTCATAGATAACCCAAGCACAAAAGATAATCGATATTATGGCTATAAGTAAATAATAATAAGAAAAATTTTCTTTTGAACTAAGAATTACTTTTAAAAATGCTAAGCTACAAATTAAATAGACGAATAAGAATGTTATTGCCGAGAAATCTATTATTTGTGTAATCTGTTTGGCAAAATTATCATTTGCCGTAAAGATTAATAACGGCACAATGCCAAGGCAGCTTACAATAATTCCGTGAGTTGGAGCGTTATTGCTATTTTTCTTAGCAAAAAATTTCGGTAATAACCCGTCTTCTGCAAGTCCTAGAGCAATTTGTCCGCTAGTTAGTACCCAAGCATTGAGTGTACCTATACATATAATCGAGGCTATAACCGTAATTACGCTTGACCATTTACCCCCGAATAATAATGAAGCGGCATCGGCATAAGGAGCTTTAGAACTAATAAGTTCAGAAGCAGGGATTAATCCCATTATACCTACGCTATTGATAATATATAAAACTGCTACGCAGAAAGTTCCAACTATTATGGCTCTTGGAATGGTTTTTGCCGGATCTTTTACCGCTCCTGCTGTAGTAGTTGCACATTCTACTCCGATAAATCCCCAAAAAGTAAGAAGTGCAACTCTTCCCATAATACTCGGAATGCTTAAACTTTCTACTTCTTCAGCTATAGTTATATTATCTATATTAAAATGAGATAATGCACATAAACCTACTACAAGCAGCGGAACAAATTTTAAGAGAGTCAAATAAAACTCTGCTTTTCCTGCTACTTCAGGACCTTTTAAATTTAAAACCGTAATAGCAGCTAATAATATTATCTGTAATGTTAAATCCAAAATCGCTTGTGGTTTAAAAAAAGGTGTTAGATAACCTATTGCAGAGATAACAACTATACTTGTACTGACGAAGGATATAACCCAGTAAGTCCAGCCGATAAAGAAAGCTATCTTATCCCCGAAACTTTCCCGTACATAAACGTGCGGACCGCCTGTTTTAGGAAATTTTGCACAAAGGGTAGAAAATACAAGTGCTATACTCATAGCACCGAATAATGAAAGTACCCAGCCCCAAATGCTGTATATACCGAATGGTGCTAAACTTAACGGCAATATAAAAACGCTAGTACCGATTTGACTGCCGGTTACTAAGGCAAAAACCGCCCAGAAACCTAATTTTTGTGACATATTAATCTAATTTAAAGAAACAGCTTTAAAATAGCTGAAATAATGATTTTTAGCAATAGTTAAAACTACTATAATTATTTTACTCTTTTTAAGCTATCAAAAATAATCTGGGTAATTAATCAAGTGGGATTTGTAATCTACCCCTATCATGAATCCATCAATTTACCTATATATCCAGCTGATTACCTAAAAAACAATTACCATTAGGGTTTTCATAGAATACAATTTCATTATTTTTTGCAAGCTTTCAATGTTAGGTGAAGGATAAGAGAATATTTTATTATAAATCCAGTTAAACATATTTTAAAACCTTTATTGATTTTAAAGTGTTATACGCTAAAAGATTTGCCGCAGCCGCAATTAGCTTTTTCGTTGGGATTGGTGAAAGTGAATTGGGATTTGAATTTAGTCTCTACATAGTCCATTTCAGAACCTAGAATATACATTAATGCTTTAGGGTCGATTAGTATCCGTACGCCCTTTTCTTCAACTATTTCATCGAATTGATTTTTACTATCGGCATATTCAACGTAATAAGTCTGACCAGCACAACCACCTGACTTAACCCCTACCCTAATACCAAAGGTAGGCTTGGCTCGTTTTTCTATTAGCAATTTTACTTGCTTTGCAGCAGAATCGGTTAATGAAATAACATTTTTCATGTTTTTTAAGAGTCTTTTTTCTGTTTGTAATCGGCTATAGCTGCCTTTATTGCATCTTCAGCAAGTAGTGAGCAATGTAATTTTACCGGTGGAAGTGACAATTCTTTTGCTATTTCGGTATTTTTAATAGTCTCGGCATCTTCTACCGATCTTCCTTTAACCCACTCCGTTACTAAAGAACTTGAAGCAATAGCTGAACCGCAGCCGAATGTTTTAAATTTAGCATCTGTAATAATCCCGTCATCATCAACTTCGATTTGTAACTTCATAACGTCACCACAAGCAGGAGCTCCAACTAGTCCCGTCCCGACATTTTTATTTTCTTTATCAAGCGATCCAACATTACGAGGATTTTCATAATAATCTATCACTTTTTTGCTATAAGCCATTGTTATTCTCTAAAATTTGGTTTTGTATGTTATACTTGCGTGAATACCCGAGCCGTCATTGCGAAGAAAAACTACAAGTTTTGACGAAGCAATCTCAGGATATTTGACGAGATTGCCACGCAGCCTACGGCTGCTCGCAATGACGATATTCTCAATGTACAGCCCATTTAATCTTTTTCAAATCAATCCCCTCTTGCATCATTTCCCAAAGAGGGCTTAATTCCCTTAGTTTATCGATTTTTGAGCATATTAAATTTACTGCGTAGTCAACTTCCTGCTCGGTAGTAAATCTACCTATGCCGAACCTGATTGAAGTATGGGAAAGCTCTTCACCGATTCCCATGGAACGTAAAACATATGACGGCTCTAAAGAGGCAGAAGTACAAGCAGAACCGGAGGAAACCGCTAAATCTTTAATGGCAAGGATAATTGATTCTCCTTCAACTCCGGCAAAGCTTAAATTTAAATTACCTTTATATCTTTGATTTTTATCACCGTTTAAATAAACTTCTGAAATTCGGCTATGTATATTATTTAAAAATCTGTCGAATAAGTAATTTACATGCTTAGTATCTTTTTCCATCTCACTATACGCTATTTCAGCAGCCATGCCAAGCCCTACGATTAAAGGAGTCGGTAACGTACCCGAACGCATACCTCTCTCCTGCCCGCCACCGTTTATAAGCGGCGTAACACGCACACGAGGTTTTTTCCTTACATATAAGGCCCCTATTCCTTTCGGACCGTAAATTTTATGTCCTGAGATACTGGCAAGATCAATATTAAACTCGTTAACGTCAATTGGAATTTTACCAAAACCTTGAGCAATATCGGAATGAAAGAAAACGCCTCTTTCACAACAAATTTTCCCGATTTCCTTTAAAGGCTGAACAACACCTATTTCATTATTAACTGCCATAACTGAAACTAACATAGTCTGATCGGTAATAGCTTCTTTTAATATTTCTAAATCGATTATTCCATTTGGTTTAATCGGTAAGTATGTGATTTTTATACCTTCTTGCTCTAAATGCCTGCAAGCGTCAAGTACGCATTTATGTTCACTAACTATAGTAATAATGTGATTCTTTTTATTGCCGTAAAATTTTGCTATTCCCTTTATTGCAAGGTTATTAGATTCGGTTGCACCAGAGGTAAAAATAATTTCTTTAGTATCCGCTCCTATTAACCTTGCTACCCTACTTCTTGCCTCTTCAACGGCGTTTTCTGCTTCCCAGCCGAAAGAATGGCTACGTGAATGAGGATTCCCGAACTTGGTAGTAAAATAGGGCAACATTGCTTCCATTACCCTTGGATCTAGTGGCGTTGTTGCCTGATAATCCATATATATCGGTAAGGTTAAATTGTTTAATTGTGGGTTCATATGGTTACAAATGTTAAATAGTTTGTTTTTCGTCACCCCGTGGCTTGACCACGGGGTTCAGTCTTTTTTTATTTTTTATGGATTCCCGCCTATGCGGGAATGACATCGTAAATCTCCTCAAAAGCTTCTATAAAAGTTTCTATATCACTTACCGTATTAGTATGACTTAAAGATATCCTAATCGAAGATTTTGCTTCTTCTTCATTCATACCCATATTGGTTAATACGTGTGATTTAGATATTTTTCCCGATGAACAAGTAGAGCCGGAACTTACGCAAATATTACGTAAATCAAACCCGATTAATTTCACTTGTGCATCCGTATTCGGTATAGTAATTAAGGTAGTATTAGGTAATCTCGCTACGCTATTACTAACAATATTTACGTTTGGATATTCTTTTAATTTTTTCTCTAAAACTTCCTGTAAGCTTTTGATTTTTATATATTTTTCTGAGATATCTTTTGTTGTTAATTCAGCTGCCAAACCAAGCCCTGCAATAGCTAAAACATTTTCAGTGCCTGAGCGTACTGATTTTTCCTGCCCTCCTCCTATAATCATTGGAGTAACTTGAAAGTCAGAGTTAGAGATTAAAGCAGCACCACCCTGCCCCCCTCCTATTTTATGCCCTGAAATCGTCACAAAATCTAAACCTAACTCCTTGATATTTATGGGTATTCTGCCAAAACTTTGCACTAAATCACTATGAAATCTTGCATCATACTTTTTAGTTATTTCACTTATTTTGGTTATATCTTGCAAAACTCCACTTTCATTATTAGCCATCATTACGGAAACTAGTTTTTTACTAGTATTACTCTGAGATAACAACTCTTCTAGATGTTCTAAATCAACTAGCCCTTGCGTATTAACTCTTATAACTTTAATATTTGGAGCGTAGTTTATACGGTTATAGATCGATAAATGTTCAATAGCTGAAATAAAAATATCGCCGTCATAAAAATTTTTCATTATTAAATTATTACTTTCAGTTCCCGATGACGTAAAGGTAATATCATATTCTCTAGATGATAAGGTTATACCAAGAGCCGCCGCTATTTGCGAACGTGCCGTTTCTATGATATTCTTAGCAAATCTACCTAAACTATGTGCTGATGAAGGGTTAAGCTCCTTGTCCATCAAACTTATTATGAATTCCTTAACTTTAGGGTCGATAGAAGTAGTAGCATTATGGTCTAAATATATCATATATTTAAATAATACTTAGCTCTAAAGCATCCTTAATGGATATATTTTCAAAATAATCTCTAACATGCTTCCCAAGACCTTTCCATAATTTATGCGAATTACATTTTATTGTATCAGGTACGCAAGTTTTAACTGATTTCTTATAGCAGGTAGTCATTATAAAATTTTCGTTAACGGCGTCCATAATATCAGAAATTTTTATTTCTTCTAAGTTACCTATTAAAATATACCCACCTTTCGATCCTCTAATAGCCTTAACTAGATCAGCTTTTTTAAGTTTAGAAAATATCTGCTCTAAATAGTTAAGCGATATATTTTGTTTTACGGAAATTTCATTCAAAGTGACCGGTTCAGCACTTGATTTTAAAGCCATTTCAAGTATTGCCATTACGGCATATCTTCCTTTCGTCGTCAGCATCATATAACCAACCTATTAAAACTTAAAATTGTTTTATATCTACAATACCCAAGTAATTTAGTCAAGTATATAATTATATTATTTAATAAAAAATTAGCTTGTTAATATAAACTATTATAGTTATGACAAAAAACATCTATATTTTAGGCAAATTAAAGATTTTATTTTATTTAATTATTTGTTTTGAATTAACTTCATGTATAATAACTCCTGAATCTCCTCGCTATCATCCAACAGTAATAAGTTTTACACCAGCAAGCGTAGTTATAAATTACTCTTTAAATGATTTACAAGAAGCTACAAACCTTGCTCAGCAATTTTGTAGCACAATAAATAAAGATGCACAATATACAGGAACACAATATATAAAAATTGCTGAAGCTGGATTTTTTTCAAATGAGATTCAAGCTCATCATGCTTTCTTTAATTGTGTAGGGTCTGGGAGAAGTAGAAAAGATGGTCAAAGTATCATAAATAATTTTAAATAAATTCTTCCTTATATATAACTCGACAGGCTCTTGTTAATTTGCCAAATAGCGACAAATACTAAACAAGTTGTAAACATTTGTAGTAGCTGTAATAATATGCTTAATTCCGGTATTAATATAATAATAACCGGTTGTAATATTATCGGGACTCCGCTTGAAAACATTACTAACCTTATAGAAGTTTGTATTGAAGTTTTAGTAGTAAGTAAATTAGCTAAGCTATATACTAACAAAACTATAATACTTCTCTCTAATAAGAATGTTACGAACCAAAATAATATAATAGCCGGCATACCGAAATAAATAAATAAATTTGATGCATATAATAAATTATCAGCAAAATATTTTTTTATTATTTCAGGAGTTAAAATTACTTCATTTTGTTTGAATATCTCAGAATAGTTAGCAGTATTTGGGAAATTTTTCTTAGTATTGGCTACAATTAAATTTATCTTCAGCTTATTCTCTTCAAGTACAAACGGTATTTTGCTTTTTTCTTTATTAGAAACTTGATTTTTTGTATCAATGACGACTATTTTATTGTTATTTTTACTATATAAATATATAGGCTCTACTTCTTCAACTGAAATTTTTGAATTATTATATTTAATTTCCGGTAATTGATTGATAATATATTCAATGTTGTCTGTAACTTTTGATGATTGTATTCCGTTAAAATAATCTTTTAAAGTTATTATGTAATTTAATATAAAAATACAATAAATTATTGACGGAATAAAAGATACGGTAAATAAATATCTTATTCCGTATCCTTGATAGTTTATATATACGTCTTTATAAAACTCTATAGAGCTAATTGATAAACGTAATTGACGGAGTAATGCATTTAATCCTCCTAATATAAATGATACTAAATACATATATGAGTAATTTATTTAAGTTTCTCACCCTCTTCCTTCTTTAATCCGGTTGAGGTAGCTATTAAGTCAGTTTTTTACCGGCTTTGATTAAATTTTTGGCTATATTAATTGTGATTTAAGTATTTTTTCTATTTCTATTATATCATTTTGACCAAATTTGGTCAAAGTGTAGAATAAAATTAACTCTATTTTGTATGCCATTATAAAACACTAAAGGATATATGAAAGGAAATTTTTTGTTTTTTATTACTTTCATATGATATTCATCAATATTTAACATATACCTAAATAACCAAAAAGCCATATAATATAATAGTATATGACACGAGGTTGTATCAAAGAGTTGTTTCCGCTAGGCAGGAAACCATCTATGTCACTAGATGAATCTAAGGGTATGAAAAAGAGCTACCCTGACAATGTGACAAAATACTCTTAAGCATAGGGAAAATCTCATGAAAGCAATTCCTTTTTAATAATCACAATCAGATAAGTTGCTAGATAGCCAATATGATAAAGATATCTGACCCTTAATGAAAGAAGCCCGAGAAGTTATCAAGATGAATATCGCATCAACAACTGTAGAATTAATACGCCAGTTAAACTCTAAGTTTATAAGAAATATTTTGAAAAGCGTGAGCCGACTCAAAAGAAACTCATCACATGTGCATTGGGTTCATAATAAAACACTCCATTGAATGGGAGTAAGGTGACACGCAACCAAATGGGTCTAACAAGGCTTGAGCCGTGTGCGTGGAAACCAGCATACACGATTCTTAGGAGAGTGGCAATTGCTGCTTATTTGATTTTGCATTTATTGGGTGTCAGAAGAGATTAACATTAGACAATATTACTATTTTCACCCTTTTCATCCTGCATGTAAAAATCGTTTTTTTCATTCAATATATCATCACGGTTTGTATATAAAGATTCGATAAATAAAATAGAGTCCTTTAAAGCTAGTTGCACGGCTATATTATCCTTATCATGTCTTGCTATAGCTTTAGGAAGCTCCAATTCTTTAACTACATTACCTAATTTTTTTATATTAGCTCGAAATTTAGTGGAATAAGAATTTGATACAGGTATTTTGGGGGGATTTATTATTTCCTCTCTACGTTCTTGTGTTTTAATAATAGCTATTTTCTTTAAGTTATCGTCTAAATCTTCCATTCCAATTGTATTGCGAATAATATCGTTTATACTAATTGTTTTATTTTCCTATTTTCTTACGCCTTGCTTCGATTATGTTGTAAACCCCATCTAAAAAACTTTTTATTGTTAAATCCAAACTTTTTACAAATATTTTAATTATAGCTTCTTCCTCTATAGTATTATTTTTAAATATTTTAGCCTCAGCAATTTGAAAATCTAGTATAATAGTTCCTGTAGTACAATAGAAAGTGTAATAATAATTGTAAAATAAGATGTTTTAATTTTTCAATTTCTCTAAAGACTTCTGCTTTTTTTGTTCCACTATCTTTTAGTGTTTTATTGTGGCTATCTATCTTAATTTCATGGGTATCTAATCTTTTATTTGCTCCGACATCTAGTAATTTAAAATTACTGGTTTCCAACCTTATTTTCGCATCTTGAATTATTTCGGTTGCAAACTTCAGCTTACTACTATGTTTAAATATTTGTTTTTCTTCTTCAGGATTAAGCTTTTCATTCTTAACAAAGCAATCAAATTGTTCTTGGTATTCTAATTCGTTAAATAGTTGCCCTCTTAGTTCTTTGCTAATTTCTGCCGGATAAATAGTGGCTATTTTCTTTAAATTATCCTCACCAAATTTATATATTAGATGATCACCGAAAATACTTCTTTTTTCTAACAACATTACGAACTTATCTTTATTATCACCTGCATAAGATAAAAGATATTTTTCAGTAGAAAGTTTGGTATTTTCATTTGTAATACTACTTACGTAATTAATATCACTTGCCGCTATTTTAAGAGCTAAACCTTTGTTCAGGAATAAAGGTTTATGCGTTTTATATTGTTCTGCAACGGATCATCTGTTTCCACAAGTAATTTAGTTGCAAACTCCTCTAAACTTACTATTTTGCTTGCTGAATTATCGGTTGTAAATATTTCATAGTTTCTACCTTCAAATATTATCTTACTTTCCATTCCCTGTTCTTTATTAACCGATACCGTAAAAGTAAAATTATATTTCTGTATACAATTTAAAATAAACTTACTCTCTAACTCATTTATCACACCGCTTTTTAATATGCTTTTACATATTTCTTTTAAAAAGATTTGCGTTTCCTTATATTCGGTAATTCGTTAAAACTCGCAGTAAACCATTCTATTACTTTAGGATTCTTACTTTTCTCATATTCTTGAGTAAGATGGTGGGTTATTTTGTGTAGGGTGGTTTTGGCTTCGGTGTATAAATTCTCACCAATTTCTTGATCTTTAGTTAACTTAGCTACTTTAAATAGTTCACTAATCTGTTTATAACTTATTTGATTAAGAGGTATTATATTTGTTATTTCAATTAAACTCCGGGCAAACCTATATTTGATCTCATTATGATACTTAGGATTGTTAAGTATTTCTTTCAATGCTTCAAATACTTCTTCTACTAAATTGAATTTTATTCTTATTATCTCAATTAAACTATCAGCAATGTCAAGCTTAACATGATATGTACCTCTTTCAATATACTAAATATTTCTTCATATAAGCTAGGTTTTATCAATTAAATTCTTAAGAGCTGTATCCTTTTTAAAATATTTTCAGGATCAGGATCTTTAAGCACCTCTTTTATTGCAGTAAATGCTTCTTCTTGGGCATTGCTTTTATTACTTCAGGTAAACTATCAGCAGCTAGGTTCTTAACATAATGATTAGGATCAGCAAATAGCTTTTTCAATTCTTTAAATTGTTCACTTGCTAGATTAGATTTTGCTTTTACTATCTCAATCAGACCATCAGCAATCTGAAATTTTTCAGGATCAAGAAGATCATCTTTAATATCTGCAGTAGGAAGCAATTCTCGAACTCTTTTAAATGCTTGTGGCACTAAACCAGGTAGTGCCTTTACTATACCGACTAAACTTTCAACAATTAAAAGCTTATCATCCAATTTTTTTACATGATTCAATACTTTTTTATTTAAGTCAGGCATAACATTAATTATTTTGATCAATGTTATATTTACATATTCATTTAATACCCAAGTATCCAATAATGATACTATCTCTCCTATGCTTTTTCTTATTACCATCTCATCTATCGTCTCATCTAATATTTGTAGTACTATTTTCTGTAATTGCGTATCATCAACTTTTAATAAACCGATTAATCTTTCATAAACTTTTGTTTTACTACCCCATACATTTTTATTTGTTAAGTCTGTGATTATTTCTATAGCTGCTTTTAATTCTTGAAGTTTAGAGTTTTTCTGTTGTAATTTCTCATTTACTGTTTTAATTATGTCTTCTGATAAATATCCGCTTTCTATTATATGTTGTTCCCAAATTGTAATATCTTTTAATACGGTATCGTCTATTAAATTTTGGATTTGTTTTAAATTCGGTATTCTGTTATCAAATTTCCCATTGATTTTGCTTTGAGTTAGTAGGTGCATTAATAATATAATCTTTCTTTCAATCCCTAGCTCCAATATTCCGTCAACATTACATGTTACGGCTTCCCAAAATATTTCTGTTAATTCTTGATTACTATCATTATTTACTATCCCTGCTAAAAACTTCAGAGTCATTAGATATTTTGGCTTGTTTCTATGCTCCCCGATAAAACTTGCTGTTTTGTATTATTATCTGCTAACTGATTTTTTAAATAACATGCAGCTAGATATTCTTGAAATGTTAAATGAATAAATTGATGATTTAGATTTATTATGCTTTCGCCTGTTTCTTCTGCTTTAAGCAATCCAAGCTTATTTATTTTTTCTATATTAAGAGTTTTGAAATTCTTATCGTCTAACTTTGCTTTTATTAATTGATGTGTTACTAGCTTCCCTGTATTTACCAAAGCTTCAAAAGCTATTTCTTGTAAGAACTGCAATTCAGGTGTAGATAATATTTGTCCGTCGGTAATATTTACTATTCTTTCATTTTCAAATTTCTGAAAATATTTTTTTCCAAGCCATATTACTACTTCATGATATAATTGACTTATATTAAAATCTTCTTGGTTATTTTTTTGAAATTTATCTCGTATGTCTTTATCTTCCCAAACTAAACATATTAATGCCGTATTGATAGGAACTTCACTATCTCTTTTATTTGGTTATTAACTGCTAAAAAGCTTTTTAACTGCACTCCAAACTCTTTATCCTTATCATTCTCAAAATTTTTATTTATATATTTCTCTATTCCCTCCGTATCCCAGCCTGTGCTTTCTACTTTCCGCTCAAACTGACTACTCATCTCCTCTACAACCGCATTAGGTCTAGAACTCATTATTACATTTTTATATTCTGATACTTTATCTATTATGTCTTGAAAATCATTTCTATTAGACATATTTAAATGTGCTACTTCATCATAACCGTCTAGCAACAATAAAACCTTATCTTTTTGTTTTTCCTCAATACTTAATATATCTTTCAGTAGTTGTATTTTTTCTGATTTTGAAAATTTTGCACTATGCGTTAAACAGTAATGAACGAAACAACCGACTTTATCTTGACGTAACTCACTAGGTTCATATTCTCTGCTCCAACTTTCATTTAATAGCTCTTTTAACTTAACTCTAAATACATAATCAAACTTATCATTCCACAACTGCCCTTTCCCCCATTTATAGGATATATTATGCAATAACGTTGTTTTTCCAACTCCTGCACCGCCTAATAATAATATTTTCCCTATATCTGCTTGGATTCTGTTTATTGATTCAATTATATCTTTTATTTCTTCTATATTATTTTTACCTAATTCCTTATGTACTAGATTAATCTTATTATTTTCTTCTTTTTCGGTATTTATTATATCTATGATTCTTTTTATTTTTTCTGAATCATCTTTATCATTCTTATTAGCCGATTCTTTACTAAGTAACTCTTTTATCTTTTTTTCTATATCCACAGCTTTAAAGATATTCTCTATTTCTACTAGTTTCTTTTCTCCCGCAACTTTATCACGTAATGCTGCTTTCCCCGTTTCACCATCTTCATTTAGTAATATCTGTAACTTAACATAGTACTCATCTAAAGATTGGGCTTTAATTTTCTTATCTTCTATTAGCTTTGGTAAAGTATCTTGGGAATTATATAAGACTTTTAACTTTTCAGTTAATGATTTGTTGACTGTTGTATTTTGATTAGGCTCGTTTTTTCCTGTCATAATTAACCTTTATTTTATCAAAAACTCAATTGTTAAAAGAAAATCTAGAGCCTAATTAGATTAAATTAAAACAGTTATCAATAAGTTGTGAAACTTAAAACTTTTTCAAGTAATTTAAAAATTAATTAATAATTTATTTTTTTATTTATTGCAACTATTAATTATTCATGTATAAGAAATTATACACTCAACAAAATTAGCATTTATAGTTATGAAATATAAAAGTATGAAACGAATATCTAAAATATTAGCCATAGGGATTTTAATAACCGGTAATAATATATTTGCACAGGATACGAAGTCTGCTAAAGAATAAGGACATGTAATATGTTATTAAAGAATATTCTACTTTTGGGTAAGAGTCCAAAGCGATTAGTAGAGGAGTATTGTAAGTAGATGAATTAGTCAGTAATATAATTTTACGAAGAAAATAATTTTAATTAGAGGTAGTATTAAAGTTCAATATTATATATAAGTTTGTTGATAAAAAATGATTTATTTACTAATATCTATATTTCCATAAATAATATTAGTTTTATATGCTACTGCTACTTCCTGAAATAACTTTGACTTTAATAGCACTTTTAGGGCAGTTTTTTGCCGTAATTATACCAAATAAAAATAGAATTATTTCTAATATCATTATTTTATTATGCATATTATCAATTTTTCTTACCTTTAAGTACTCAAGCTATGAAGGAGTATGGCACTTATTTGCTACCGAAATAAATATCGGTATTAGTAAAAGCATAGTGCTACTATTCACTATTATCTCCATGATTATATACCGTGATTACTCTATTCTTGTTGCTGAGGAATTAAAGTTTGAATTTATTACTTTAATGTTATTATCGGTCGTAGGTATTTTTGTTGCAATTTCATCACGGAATTTTCTATTATTATTCTGCGGTATGGAGCTTACTGCTTTAACTTCATATGCACTTGCAGGATTCAAATTAAATGATATTAAATCATCGGAAGGTGCTTTAAAATATTTTATCTTAGGTAGTTTAGTTAGTTGTTTATCATTATTCGGTATTTCTTTTATATACGGATTCGGCGGAAGCCTACAATTTGAGGATATCTTATATAAACTAAATGATAATTTTGGGATGGATCTTGGTTTAATAATCGGTATTGTATTATTTTTAAGTAGTATTTTCTTTAAACTCTCAAGCGTTCCACTTCATTTTTGGGTCCCTGACGTATATGAAGGATCACCGATTACTTCGGTTACTTATTTCACCGCTGCCTCAAAAATAGGTATGGTTATTGTTTTATTAAATATCAGCAAATTAATCATAGGTAACTACTACCCTATTAATTATAATTTAATAAAGATAATTGCTATATTATCTATGCTGTTTGGAGCTTTTGGAGCTATTCGTCAAACTTCTCTAAAAAGATTAATGGCTTATAGTACTATTTTAAATATCGGTTATGTATTAATCGGCGTTCTTCTGCATAATCAAGAAGGATATAAAGCAGCTTTACTATATATTCTAATATATGCGGTAGGAAGTATAGGATTTTTTACTTGCTTAATCATGCTGCTCGGTAAAGACACTGATAAAGCTAGTTTTAAAACTATACAAGGAATTGCAGAGAACCATAAAACTATAGCTGCCGTAATTAGCATAGTTATGTTTTCAATGATTGGAATCCCTCCTCTTACAGGATTTTTCGGTAAATATTACCTTTTTTACCAAGCAATTAATCAAGAAGAATTCGCATTAGCTTATTGTGGTATTTTTACCAGCGTAGTTGCTGCTTTTTATTATCTTAAAGTAGTAAAAGCTATGTATTTTTCTAAAAAGATTGAGATAATTAAGCTTCCTATGCAATATGGGCTTTTACTGATTAATTACTTAGTTGTAGGCTTCTTGTTGCTTGGTTCATTTATTATCTTGTTTTAGATGGTGTAGACTTTTTATTAACAACACTAGCCGCAGTAGTTTTAGTAGGCTTCATAACCTTTTCTTTTAGATTCTTTATATGTTTTAGATCTTCTTCATCTAATTTTAATAAATCTTGGTCTTTCTGTTTAGCTTTTTTAGCTAGACCTAATTGACTTGGAGTAACACTAACAATATCATCCGTTCCGACTTCTTTTTTGAATTTTTCTAGAGCGTCTACATATTCTCTGTTTGCGTCTATATTTGTCTTTACTGATTTTTGTTTTGATTCTTTCTTTATTTTATCAGAAGAATCAGCTAAATTTCTTTCATCTTTAATATCTTCATTTAAACTTTTTATTGTCTTTATTAAATGTTTTTTCGCACTATCTCTAATACCAAGTATTTCTAAAATTCTTACAAAATTAGTAGTAACTTTATTTCTTAATTTAAGTTTTTGTCCCCCTTTTTTTCTTTCTTCATAATTAAGAATTTTCTCAAAATAATCAGGATATTCTTTCATTAATGTTTTTAATCCTTGCTCTTTCACTTCGTAATAAGGAAAACTATATTTTTTAGAAATTAAACTATTTACTTTAATTTCTAAGCCGTATTCCTTTAAGGATTCTTGCCTTTTTTTCATTGTATCTATTAAACTAGCCTTAATTTCTTCAGGCGTTATTTCTTTAGATTTTTTATTATTAAATTTCTTTGGCATCACTTGTTTTGCAAATTCTGCAATTGCTTCATTACTATAATATTTAGTTAATTCATCAAAACTTTTATCAACAGTTTTGCTTAAATCAATTTTAGAAACTGCAAGTAAGCTATCGGCAAAATTAGGATTTTTTGTTCTTAAATTAGAAGGAAATTCTCTAAAATGGTTAGTGGGACCGAATCCAGGCAAATGTTTGGCTCTTGAATGCGGATAGATATTATTTGTTAAATTATCAAAACTACCGGCAAAATCAATTCTTACTAATTTAGGTAAAGTTTTTGGATTTTTTTGATCTCTGATAACTCCTATATTTCCAACATGTACATCAAAATCGCCGATCAATAAACTTGCCGGCATAATGTTTTCAAAGTTCTGATACTTAATTTCCTTAAAAGCATTTTCTAAGGTTCTAAATAATTTATTTCTAGCCCCCATAAAAAGTGGTCTACCGCCGTCCTTTCTAAACCAAGAACTCGGTTTAGTTTTAGCAGACATATGTTTATCCATGTCCACATACATATCGCTACTATAATTCTTAAAAAATTCAGATTTGACATATATTTGCGAATCAACAGCTTTAGATTTATTAAAATCATCAGGAGCAATTAAATTAACCTTTGCTCCATTTCCGGGACTTATAGCTTCAAAAATTTGAGATCCTAAAAACTCGGCTATATTTTTTGAGCTTGAAACCTCTTTTTTTATCATCGCCGTAATTTTACCGTCTGAGCTTTGATATACGCCGCCATGCTCTCCTACTTCATTAGCTCCGCCTCCTTTAGACTTTAAAAAATTCCAACCTTTAAATACTGATTTCTTATTTTGAGTCATCCTCGCCTCTTTATAATGATTTACATAAAATTGATAATTTTGATATAATTATAAAATATATTATTTATTTTATATCAAGGATAGAAGCCGTTTTCTACTTAATTTTATTGTTCTTTAATATTTCAGCTACTTCAAGAGCTGCATAGGTAAATATACCTGTTGCACCGGCACGTCTAAAACTAATTAATGACTCCATCAAAGCTCTCTCCCAATCAATCGCCCCCGCTTCTGCTGCAAATTTTAACATTGCATATTCTCCGCTAACCTGATATGCAAAAATTTTAGCATTAAAATTATTTGCCGCTTCACGAATAACATCCAAAAACGGCATACCAGGCTTCACCATAACCATATCGGCTCCCTCTGCTATATCATGCTCAATTTCAAGCATTGCTTCCTTAATATTACGCACATCCATTTGATAGCTTGATTTATCTAAATAATTCTTTTGAGTGCTTCTAACTGCCTCACGAAACGGACCATAAAAGCTTGAAGCATATTTAGCGGCATAAGCAAGAATTCCAACATTTATAAACCCCTCTTTGTCAAGATATTCCCTTATTGCCCCAATTCTTCCATCCATCATATCAGAAGGTGCAACAATATCTGCTCCGGCTTTTGCTAGTACTAATGCTTGATTACACAAGGCTCTTACTGATTTATCATTATCAACTTTCCCGTGATACACAATACCGTCATGACCATGCGTAGTATAAGGATCAAATGCTACATCGCATATTATACCGATATCAATATTAGCGTTTTTGATGCTTCCAATAGTTCTACATATCAAATTATCTAAATTATAAGCCTCGTCGGCATTTTCGCTTTTTAGACTTTGATCAATACTAGGAAATAATGCAATAGCATTAATACCAAGCTCTGCTGCTTCTTTTGCCGTTTCTACTATTTGATCAATCGATAAACGATATATACCGGGCATAGTCTTAATTTCTTGCCTTTCATTATGTCCTTCAACAATAAATAAAGGCAACACTAAATCACTAATTGATAAATTATTTTCAGCTATTAATTCTCTAAGCCAAAAAGCTTTTCTATTTCTTCTAAGTCTAATATGGGGGTACATAAAATTCATATCTCATTTTAGTTAATAACTTGGATTCTAATATATAACCTAACTATCTGTATAGTAAAAATATTGCATTACTACTTGCAATTTATAAAAAATTTAGGCAAACTAACGAAAATAAAAATATGGTTTAATTATGTAAATAAATATAGGAGCTTAATATGGCACAAGATAATATTCCAAAATCAGTAAAAGATAGAATAAAAGAGTGGGAAAAAAATCAAATATGTCAAATAACCCACCAAAAAATACAAAACCGGCTGTTCCTCCAAAACCTACTTCTGAGCAAATAAAGGCATGGAACGAGGCACATAAAAAACAGACTGACTTAACTACACATTCCCAAGCACTTGATATATTTGTCGATACCCCATCTCCGCAAGTTAAAACCCAAAAGCCTATTATTTTTTCAAAACCGGCTCCGGAACAAACAAAAGTACCGGAAGAAACACCTAAAAAACAATCTAATTTAACCGTAAAAGAGAAAATAGAGAAATTCTTTAAAGATCATAATATTGATACCAAAGATGCTTTGATTCCGGAATTTAGCCGCTATATAGAATTAAGCGGTTCTATGGCAGGGAAGCGTCTTGATGTTACTATAAAAGCTTATGAACAATCATTAGGACGGCTAATAAAAAAAGTAGGAGTACCTCAAAAAGAGTTTGTTTCTTTTATAGAAGATGATCTAATAAAGAATCATCCACACAAAGATAAATTTGAGAAAATCAATCAACATTATAAATTACCTGAACCACCTAAATTATCTGACATAATTGATAATCTTAGAGAATTAGTAAACAATGATGATATAATAGCTCATTTGAAACAAAGTAGAAAACACATTGAATTTAAAGAAAAAGTAAATAATATTATTCAGATTTATGATGATAATAAACATAATCCAACTGCTATAGTTAAAGTTGAAGCAAAACTGAAAGAGGTAGGTAAATGGTGTGAAGAAACTACAAAAATGGATAATAATCCTATTTGGAAAAATATTGGTAATTTTATAAAATATTCTTTTACTGGAGATAAAGCTAAAGCTGCTTTTTATAAAGATACTATAAAAAATTCTACTCAAAATACTAAAAAAGCTATAGCAGAAATACAAAAATCTTTTACTAATCCTTCTCTTCATTCATCTAATGTTCCACCGTCGAAGAATAAAGGAGAAAGATATAGAAGCTAATAAAAACTTTTAGGATCGATATCTATTTTTAGATGACAAAAAGAAGGAATTTTTATAAGGCTTAGCCAAAATTTTAAATATTTCTGCAAACTAAATTTCTTATCGGCTATAATGAGTATCCGGTAACGATATTTACCGGCGAGCTTTGACATTAATGAGCTTGCTGGTCCTAAGATTTTCACGTTTGCTTTTGGTGCAATTCGGACCATATCCCTAGCAATTTCTAGAATTTTAGCCTCACTGGAACCTGATAAAATTACCGATGCCGTTTTAGAAAATGGCGGCATATTTGCTAATTTTCTTATTTCAAGTTCATTTGTAAAAAAACTATCTTCATCACCGGCCTTAACATAACTAAAAATTATATTATCAGGATAATAGCTTTGTAAATATACCACACCTTTACTATCTCCCCTACCCGCTCTACCTCCCACTTGATGTAGTAGCTGGAAAGTTCGCTCAGATGCTCTAAGATCGGCGTTATTACTCCCAAGATCGGCATCTATTACACCGACTAAGGTAAGATTCGGAAAATGGTAACCTTTTGTTATTATTTGTGTGCCTATTAAAATATTAATTTCTAAATTTTCCATTTGATGTAGAAGCTGTGCTATTTTTTCAGGACTTTTAGCATGATCTTTACTTATCACCGCAATTTTACTCTCAGGAAAGAGTGCTTTTGCTTCCTCTTCTATTCTCTCTATACCTGGACCACAAATAGTTAATGTTTCATCTTCTAGACATTCAGGACAAGAACTAAAAATTTTACTTTGATAACCACAATGGTGACATTCAAGTTTTTTAGTCGCTTTATGTACTACCATCCAGCTAGAACAATATTTGCAGATAAATCTGTAACCGCAAGCTTTGCAGAGCATTAGCGGAGCATAACCACGCCTATTAAGGAATAATAATACTTGCTTTTTATTATCTAAATTATCTTTAATAGCTTCTATAAGAATCTTAGATAAATATGAATTCTTAGGTAGCTTTTCTTTAGCCATGTCGATTATTTCTATATTCGGCAAATCGACATTTTTGTATCTATTAACCAATGTAACCAATTGATATTTACCTATTTCTATATTATACATCGTTTCAATAGACGGTGTTGCCGAACACAAAACAATTTGTGCTTTATCAAATGTACCTCTTACGATAGCCGTATCCCTAGCATTATATAATATACCGTCATCTTGTTTATAGGAATCGTCATGCTCTTCATCTATAACCACCAAACCGAGATTTTTAAAAGGTAAAAATAAACTACTTCTAGCCCCAATTACTACTTTAACTTTATCACTTAATATGCCTCTTAAAATCATTTTCTTTTGAGCTTTAGTAACGTTTGAGTTCCATATGATAGGTTCAAAACCGAATCGCTCTATAAATCGATTAATAACTTGTGTACTTAAAGCAATTTCAGGCAACATAACCAGCACTTGTTTGCCTTTTGCTAAGTAATCTGCTATTAGATGAAAATATATTTCCGTTTTACCTGACCCCGTAACACCTTTAATAAGCACAGGCTTATTACTTTCATTTAAAATTGTTACTGCTTGTTTCTGCTCTTCTGACAAATCAGGTAGCACAAAGTTATTATTTACTTTCTGCTTTTTAACTTTAATTGGTTTTTCAGCAATATCTATAGGTAATACTAACTTGGCTATGCTCCCAAGTGCTGACATATAGTAGCTACTCATCCATTTAATTAATTCTAAAACTTCTAAAGTAATATTTAAATTTAACGGTACTTTCGCTCTAATAGTTTTTATTTTTTTTGCCTCGGAATTTGAAGCAAGCTCCCATACTATACCAGTTAATTCTTTATTTCTAAAAGGCACTACAACAAGATCGCCGATATTTAGCTCTAAATCTTCAGATATTAAATAATCTAACGGAAATAATTTTGCTACCGGCAATAATATTTTGGCTATTCGCATATATAATGTATTTTATAATTTTTTTTTATTATATACTAATATTATATACTAAATTTAATAGATTGTAGAAATTTAGATGAAAAAAATTATTATAGGAATTTCCGGAGCTTCAGGAGCAATATACGGTATTCGTTTGCTTGAAGTACTAAAGGAGCAAAATATCGAAACTCATTTGATTATTTCAGAGGGAGCAGCTCTTACTATAAAGCTCGAAACTAAATATTCTATAGATGAAGTTAAGCTACTGGCTAATTATTATTATGACGATAAAAATTTAGGTGCTACTATTTCAAGCGGTTCTTTTAAAACTTTGGGAATGATAATAGCCCCTTGTAGTATGAAAACCTTAGCAAGTATTGCTCACTCAATGGAAGATAGTTTAATTAGTAGAGCGGCAGGAGTTGTACTTAAAGACAGACGAAAACTTATTTTAATGACCCGTGAAACTCCACTACATATCGGACACTTAGAAAATATGCTAAAAGTAGCGAGTTACGGCGGTATCATAGCACCACCTGTGCCGGCTTTTTATAATAACCCTGTAAGTATAGATGATATAGTCAATCACTCTATTACTAGAATTTTAGATTTTTTCGATATCGAAACTAATTTAATTAAACGCTGGGGTAGTTATGAGCAATAAAGTATCAACTTTACTATTAAACTTACATTAAAAAAACTCATCGTGCTGTTAGTAAGTATCCCCCATCTAACAATGTTATACCTGAATTTTATGAAATAAATAAAATTACTTAATGTGTGTTCAATATAAACATATAGTTGCTATAATTTATACTATTACCTTATTTTTGGATAGATTAGACCTAACAATTATTAATGTTGCTCTTCCAACTATTGCTGATTATTTTGGAATTTCTGTTATCAATGCAAATTGGATCAGTATAGCTTTTCTCTTAGCACTCTCTATTTCCATTCCAATTAGTAATTGGTTGGGAGATAAATTTTTATGTTTTAATCTTGCTAAGATTCTTACAAGGTATTGGTGGCGGGCTTATACCAGTAGGTATAACTATGCTTTATCGAGTTTATGATAAAGCAGAATATGCAAGTATTACGAGTTTTACTTTCCTTCCATCTCTTATTGCTCCTGCAATTGCTCCTTTTTTAGGAGGCATTTTATTAGATTATTTTGGATGGCACTCTATTTTTTTATTATCAGGTCCAATTTGTTTAATATTAGCATTGTTTTCAATAATAACTTTAAAAGATGATAATTATAGAAAGATAATAGCTTTTGATTGGTTAGGCCTCTTTTTAACTGCCAGCTTATTAATTAATATATTTTTTACGTTATCTTTAATTAGCAAAGGCGAGTCTTTTATTATAATTTTTATAGGACTTATTACATTCCTCATATTATTAATATGTTTCATATTGTGGGGAAAAAAATGTGTCTATCCACTTGTAGATTTAACTTTTTTTTAAAAATCATATCTTTGTAAAAACTAATTTGATTCAAAGTTTGTCATTTTGGAGCAATTTTTTTAGTAAGTATTTATCTTCAAGTCGGTGCTGCTATGTCTGCTGCCAATGCTGGTTTAATTATCGGAACTCAAGCAATCAGGACTATGATAACGAGTAGATATTCTGTGAAACTATTTAATAAATATGGTCCTAAAGTTCCTATTATATTAGTTGATAGGCGTAGCTATATTTAGCCCATGTATAATGATTATACAGCATCCTAATATGGTAAATTTGGATATAATGTTATTTCTTATTAGAGGTATCTTTAGTGGTTTATGCGGTTCACCAATTCAAACGTTAAGTGTTATAGATTTTCCTAAAGAAGAAATAGGACAAGCAAGTAGTATATTTAATGCTTGTCGACAAGTAGCAATTAACTTTGGAGTAGCCTTATCTTCTATATTACTAAAAATAAATAATATAGTAAGCTTAGAGAATATAACGCAAAAACAAGTCTTTAATGTTTTTATTTGGGGGTTTTGGGCAATTCCGGTTATAGCAATAATTGGTATATTAATTACAAGAAAAATATAAATCTAGCAGTTCATTCCCTTCAAAAGTTTGACCTAATAACTCAGTACTATCACTTTGATAAAGAATTTGCAATGGTCATAAAGGATGGGTTATTATTACACCAAATATTCCTCCCATCATACCTGTAATAAAAAACTTGATTGGAGTTATTTAAATTTATTTTTCTTTTAATATAATTATATTTTTTAATTTATTATACGAATAATGACCATTAATATAAAAAATTTGACATGGAAGTATAATTTTTGGTAATTTTTTGTATCAGAGAGTAGAATTAACTAATTGTTGTCTGATGTATTTATAACAAACTCATCGCATAAACTATATTATAGTGGTAAATTATCTTTATAAATGAATAATATAAAATGTTCTGTTTTGAGTTTTATTGCGTGGATCGGTTTTAACGTCATTGCGAGGAAAAACTGTAAATTTTGACGAAGCAATACAGTAAAAAATTCTGATTTACAGAATTTTTTTATTATTCTCCTAGATTGCCACGCAGTCTACGGCTGCTCGCAATGACGACTCGGTATCCACGAAACAATACCTCGTGGGAATGACATAAAGGGCTTCTTTTTTCAAACCATATAATAATTTAACAAACAACAATGGCACGTAATAAAATAAATAATAACAAAAATATAGCTGCTAACGAAGAAGTAGATATTCCTATACCAAGGGTTTTACCTTCCAATATTCAAGCAGAGCAAATGCTACTTGGGGCGATTCTAACCAATAATGAATTACTAAATTACGTATCGGAATTTTTACGTGATGAACATTTTTTTGAGCCTATTCATCAAAAAATCTATGAAGCAATTGAGAAAATTACTGAAAAAGGGCTGATAGCTACACCTATTACTTTACGTAGTATGTTAACTCAAGATGAACTATTTCAAGAAATAGAAGGAGCGGAATATTTAGCAAAATTGATAACTATGTCAATGATGGTAATAAATCCGATTGATTACGGTAAAATAATATATGATTTAGCAATAAAGCGTAATTTAATAAATATCGGTGAAGAAGTAGTAAATAATGCCTATAATTCTTCATTAGAAATTGAAGCAAAGGAACAGATTGAACATGCTGAAGCTAAGCTTTACGATTTAGCTAGCGAAGGCTTAAATGAAAAAAGTTTTACCAAAATCGGTATATCTATTTCAGAATCCCTTGCTAGCATTAATAGAGCTATGAAAAATAACGATCACGTAATCGGTATATCTACCGGTTTGATTGATCTAGATAATAAATTATTCGGCTTTCATAATTCCGATCTTATAATTCTCGCAGGACGTCCGTCGATGGGTAAAACAGCATTCGCTACAAACCTTGCACTTAATGCCTGTAATAATATGCGTCTTAAAAATATTAGAGATAATCAAGAAATTCAGTCGGTAGGTTTTTTCTCTTTAGAAATGTCCTCAGAACAGCTAACCACACGTCTACTTTCAATGTGTGCAGAAATTGATTCTACTTCTCTTCGTACGGGGATTCTAGGTGAAGAAAAATATAACCGTCTTCGCAAGGAAGCAAATACTTTATCGGAATTACAATTTTTTATCGATGATACCCCTGCTCTATCTATTTCCGCTATAAGAACAAGAGCTAGAAGAATGAAACGCAAGCATAATCTCGGTATATTATTTATCGATTATTTACAATTAATTAGAGGAGTAAGTAAATCCGAAAATAGAGTTAGCGAGATTTCAGAAATAACCCAAGGCTTAAAAGCAATAGCAAAAGAGTTAAATATTCCGGTTATTGCGTTATCTCAGCTCTCAAGAGCGGTAGAACTACGTGAGGATAAAAAACCTATGCTATCCGATCTTCGAGAATCAGGAACTATAGAACAGGATGCCGATATAGTAATGTTTATTTACCGTGAAGAATATTATTTAACTAGAAAAGAACCGGCAGCAGGCGATGCTAAACATGCCGAATGGTTAGATAAGCTCAACAAAGTATATAATATTGCCGATATAATTGTTGCAAAACATCGTAACGGACCGGTTGGAAATGTTCCGCTTTATTATGATAGTCAATTTTCTAAATTTGGTAATTTGGAGAAAAGAACTTTTAACTCTAATTAAATCAGAATTGCTTTAACGTTATTGTGAGCAGGCATTACTCATGTGGATACCAAGTCGTCATTGCGAGCGAACGTTAGTGAGCGTGGCAATCTCAGGAATTTTTCCCGAGATTGCTTCGTCGAATTACTGCATAATTCTTCTCGCAATGAAGGAAAAACCTATCCATGCAACAAGGCCAACTTGATTGCGGGATCTAATTTAAAATACTAAAATTATTAGTATTTTAAGTTGTTTTTATGGACCCCGTGGTCAAGCCACGGGGTGACACAGTAGATTTTACCAACCCACACAACAATACCTGTTCACATTTAATAGTTTATTTAGTTATTATATTAACAAGTTCATATCCCATTATAAGCATTCCGGCAATTACGCATATAATAATTAGATATTGTTTTTGCAATTCAGGATAATAAAACTTATTTATCTTTGCTTTATATAACAGATAAACCGGTAATAAAATTGCAATAATTACAAGAATCATACCGGCAAATCCTAAAATTGTAATAAAAGCATTAGGTACTAATACTGCTACAATATAAGCCGGTAATATAGTAACAATAGAAGCGGTCATATTACGAATTACTACATTCGATATCGAATTCATAAACATAGTTTTAAGGGAATCACATAGCCCTACTCCGAGTATCGATGTAGCGATAGCAAGAGTTGAAATTATCCAAACTAATAATTGTACGGACTGCCATTTTGCTATATTACTTAATTCCTTAATTAAATCTCCGACTTCTACATTACTTGTAATCATTTGTTGATAAAATGTTGGATTATTATGATGTACTACAATAAGAATACTACAAGTCCAAATTATATATACTATTGCAGGAATTAAGCTTCCAAATAAAAACGCCGTCTTTAGCATTTTAGCATTTTTGTTACAATAATTAGTTAAGGTATGGAAGATTACTTGGAAACCAAATGAAGTAAAAACTACCGGAGTTACTACACCCCATATAGATATTTCTTTATAATTTGGTGAGAATAAAGGTAAATTATCCCACTGAATCATAGAAACAAGTCCAATAACTAAAATTGCAATTATTATAAGCAATCCGATAAATAGCACTCGATTTATATAATCTACTAACTTTAGAGGTAATAATAATATTAGAATGCTAATAATAACATACCATGCTCCTATATAAGTTATACTTGTATCTAAAGCTAATAACTTCTGTAATATTGAAGAGCCTCCGTATAAAATACTGCAAGTAAAGCATATGAAAGGAGCTTAAGGCTTACCGTACCGATGATTTGAGCAGTATGTCCTGAAAAATATTTTCCCAATGCCCCAAGTGTTAAGCCTTTACCCGCTTGAAGATTAAGCTCTAGGTTAATTAAAGGAAGTATAATACATTATAAACCAAATTATAAACATCAATAACTAGGTATTATACCTAATTTTGCTAATACCATAGGTAGTGCTATCATACCGCTACCTATACAAGTACCTGAAATTAACAGGATTGAACCAATAAATAATTTAATGAAGTTTAGATTAAAGAAAAGGACTTAATTTTTGCTAAAAAGAAAATCAGCTAAAAAAAGAAGATAAGAATTTTTAAAGAATAAAAAGTTTTGATAAGTAAAATTAACATTCGTATAATTTTGTTAAAATATATGTAACGATAAGGTATAATTATATTAATAATTTATGTCAAATTATTAATATTGCTTTTTAAGGGTATTTTTATATATTCTTATTGAAATTTACTATATTTAAAAATGCATAGATTAGCCAAAATAATTAGTAATGCAGGAATCTGTTCTAGGCGTGATGCTGAAAAGCTGATAGCTGAAGGGCAGGTAAAAGTAGACGGCATTATAATTTTATCACCGGCTACAAATGTTGATATTAGTAATCAAATTGAAGTATCAGGCATATTAATCAATCAATCGCAAACACCAAGGCTTTGGATTTATTACAAGCCTGTCGGTTTAATTACCACTCACAAAGATCCCTTATCTCGTAAAACGGTGTTTGAACAGCTAACCGGTTTACCTCGTGTTATTTCAATAGGTAGGCTGGATTTAAATAGTGAAGGTTTGTTATTACTAACTAATAACGGCGATTTAGCTCGTCAGTTTGAGCTACCCTCAAGTAGGTTAAAGCGAGTATATCATGTTAGAGCATATGGGAAGTCTGATATTCTACTAAAAAGCAATTATAAAAATTTAGAAATTGACGGGATATTTTATAATCCTCATTCAATAAAATTACTTAAGCAAAATAAGAGTAATTCTTGGTTTGAAGTAGTTTTATTTGAAGGGAAAAATCGTGAAATTAGAAGAATATTCAAGTATTTTGGACTAAAAGTTAACAAGTTAATTAGGATTCAATATGGTAGTTTTACAATAGGTAATCTAAAACCCGGAGATTATAAAGAAATAAATAATAAGATACTGGAAAAATAATTAGTAATGTGTTAATTATTAACGTATTTTAACTAATCATATAGAAAACATATGACAAATCTTAATATATATAAATGTGAAGAAAAAGACTTAAACGATTATCTTGGTTATATAAAAGATAACCCTAATGTCTCACTAAATGATTTTATCAAAAATAAATATTTCGCTGAAGATAATGATAAAATTATCATTACCAGTTTAGAAAATATGGAAATTAACGCAGATTTAGCAAATGCTAATTTTCAAGGTACAATACTAACAGATGCCGTATTTAATAATTGTGACTTAACAAATACCATATTATGTGATTCAGATTTAACAAATGTAAAATTTAATGATTGTACATTTATCGGTACCGACTTTAGGGGAGCAAATCTTCATTATACAGATTTTAATTATGAAGATAATGATGAGGGCAAAATTCCTAATCTAAAAGATAAAATACGCGATATAAAACTATCTTTTTCAAATCTTGAAAGATTAAATAAATATATAGATAAAGATTTAGAAAAAGAACGTATTAAAGAAATAGTTGTAGATGAAGTTACGAAGAAAAAGAAATATATTCTAGCTACGGAAGACGAAGAAACTTTACATACAGTTAAATCAAGAGAGTTAAAAACTAAGCAAGAAGAGTTAGAAACTCTAAAGCAAAACTTAGATAATCCTGGGATTGCTAATAATCTTTTAAATGCTTTTTGGAATAGCGCAGAAACTATTGCTCAAAACCGACAAAACGAACTAGAAAAAATCAATAAGTTACAGCATGAAGTAACTAAATTAGAAACTGAAGTATATGCTCTAGATAATCTTAGAATGTTCTGCGGTAACGGTCTTGTAGATATTTTTGAGCAGTTAAAAGACGAAAAAATACAAATAAAACTAGATTCTTCATATGTTATAGGTTCGACTGCCAAAGAACGAGATATACCGAAAGAATATATAAAATTAACTTCTCAAGAATTTGATCTATATTTAGCTGAAGCAGCGAAACAATCTAACACAAAATTATCTCTTACCGATTTTGTTAGAAAACAAAAAAATCTTTCAAAAGATACACATATAATCCCTGATCTTTCAGAAATCGATTTATCAGGTAAAACCCTTACTAATCTTAACCTGAAGAATACATTATTTGCTTCAGCTAATTTAGAAAATATTAAAATCTCAAATTGTAATTTAGATTTTACTAATTTTGAAGGAGCTAATTTACAAAATGCCGTTTTTCAAAATGTTACAGCTCGTAACACAGGATTTCTTTTTGCTGATCTTAAAAATAGCAAAATTGAAAATAGTGATATGTCGAGAGCTTACATGCCTAAAGTAGATTTATCTGAAGCAGAGGTAACAAATAGCAAATTTAATGCAGTTATGATGGTTAATGCCGATGCCGAAAAGTTAATTATTAAAGATTCAGAATGGAAAAATTCTAATCTTACCGGTATATCGCTTGCTTATGCAGATATGCAAAGAGTTCAAATTCAGGGAGTAGTTTTAAATAATGCACTTCTAGATCAAGCAAATATCGTTTCTACTGATCTTGAAAATGCTTTTATGAATAAAACACATGCATTAGAAACAAAATTTAAAGAGCAATGTAACATGCAAGGCATAACTGCAAGGAATACCTATTTTAGCGATGCTGAATTTGAGAATATATTATCTTTAAAAGAAGCTGACTTAAGAGAAGCTATAATGCAGCGTGTTAAACTTAAGAACGCTGATTTAACAAAAGCAAAGCTTGATAAAGCAAATCTTGAATATGCCGATCTTACAAACGCTACGCTTACTAATGCAACTGCACAATTTGCTAAGTTAAGTAATGCTACTTTAGAAAAAGCAGAAGCCGAAGGATTAAATATTTCAGATGCTATTGCTAAAAATATTAATGCTAAGGAAGCTAACTTTAAAAATGCAATTATGCAGCGTGCCGATCTTGCTAAAGCCGATTTCACTAAAGCAGTATTGGAAAATGCTGATATGCAAGCAATGGAAGCAGCCGAGGCTATATTTAAAGAAACAAATCTAAAACAAGCGAATCTAAAAGCAGCAAATCTAGCTGAAATTAATAAAGAAGGAGCAGATTTTGATAAAGCAAAAATCGACGATGCTACAAAGATGCATGATACTAAAGGTGAGGCTAAAGGGAATTTATATCATCAAGATAAAGACGGTAAAAAAACATCTGTCAATGTTAACGAACATGCTAAATTACAAGATAAAATTCATGCAAGAGAGAAAAGCGGTTGGTTTCTGAAAACCGGAGTAGGACAGTCTTGTACAAAAATTGCTAAAATTACTACATCAAAAATTAGCAGCGTAACAAATTTCTTAGTAAGTAAAAATTTTTTAGTAGGGCTTGCCGTGGTAGCGGGGCTTGCAGTAACAGCTGCACCTTTCGTAGCAATGCCTGTGTTATTAGTCACCGGCACGGCCCTTGCTACTAAAACTGTCATTCTAGGAGCAGGTATTTTAGCTGGAGGGCTAGTCGCTACCGGAACTTATAAACTTACTCAAAAACTTTTACGCAATCTTCAGAAATCATTTGAAAATTTGACTAGCAGTATAGATAAATATATCTCACCGCCTCCTGAAAATATTGATGAATCAGTAACAGAAAAACAACAAGCAAGACAAAAAGCTGAGACAGAAAAATCTAAAGAAAGGGAAGAAAATTTAAATAATGTAAATAATACTATTGATAAAGCTAAAGAACAAGATATTTTAAAACAAGCACAAAATAATTTAAACCAAGAAACGCCAAAAGTAGAAATAAAAGAAAAGAAAGATAAAACTGTAGAAAAACAACAAACAAAATCTAATACATTCGCAGCAAAATTTAAGCCTAACACTAAAGGCAAAGGATTTGCTGAAAAAATAAAAGTCGAACAAAAAATCAAGGTCAACAAAAGAGCATATAACTAAATAAGTGTTAAAAATAATATCCGGTAAATATAGAAACCAAATTATACCTACCGCTAAAAATATCAAATATCGACCTTCCACCGGTAAGCTCAAAGAGGCAATATTTAGTATATTAACCTCCGGTGAGTTTACCGGTAATAAATTATTTAACGAAAATACCCACATACTTGATTTATTTGCCGGTAGTGGTAGCCTTGCTTTTGAGAGCCTATCAAGAGGAGCAGGTTTTGCTACCTTAATTGATATTGACACATCCTCATTAAAAATAGCAGAAGGATTTGCTAAATCTCTAAACATTGAAAATAATGTTAATTTCGTTAATATTAATGCTTTAAATCTACCGAAAGCCAATAAAGCTTTTGATCTTGTACTTATCGACCCCCCTTATTATAAAGATATAGTGCCTAAAGTAATGAAGTCGCTTATAAACAATAACTGGTTTAAAGACGGTACTATCATAGTTATTGAGATGGCTAAACTAGATGACTATGTTTTAGATGAAAATATTGAAATTTTACGTGAAAAACTATATGGTAAGAGTAAGCTATTGGTTTTAAAGAAACGTCATTGCAAGGAGGCATTGTTGCGTGGATCAATTTCACCTCTGTCACCCCGTGGCTTGACACAGTGGGTTTTACCGGTCCACGCAACAATGCCTTGCGAGGAAAAACTGTAAGTTTCGACGAAACAATCTCAGGAATCCTACTTTATGAGATTGCCACGCTCCTTGTAGTCGCTTGCAATGATGTTCATATATACTCATCATCGAATAAAAACATGACAAAAGACAAAAAGCATTATACATGTTCTAACTGTGGAAATACTAGTCCTAAATGGTCGGGGCAGTGCTTTGATTGCGGTGTATGGGGTAGTATTGTTGAAGAGATAGTAAGTTCAAATAAAGCAATTGTTAAAACAGGTAGCAAACAAGATTTCGATAAGCTTTCAGGTCACGTAGCCGAGCAGTTACGCATCTCTACCCCTATAGGTGAATTAAATAGAGTACTAGGCGGCGGTTTAGTGCTTGGTTCTGCTATATTAATAGGAGGAGACCCTGGCATAGGCAAATCTACTTTGTTACTACAACTAGCAGCAAGTAACTTTGCATCAAAGATGAATTGCTTATATATAACGGGCGAAGAATCGTTAGACCAAATAAAATTAAGAGCCATAAGGCTAAACCTAACTAACTATAATACCGATATTTTAGCAGCTACTAATTTGGAAGATATTATTGCAAGTATAGAAGCAAATAAGAATAATATTGATTTAGTAGTGATTGATTCTATTCAAACAATTACCACAAAAGAATTATCCTCACCTCCAGGTACTGTTTCGCAAATTCGTACATGTGCAAATGAACTCGTTAATTATGCCAAACAAAATAATATAATTATTTTATTAAGCTGTCATGTAACTAAAGACGGACAACTAGCAGGTCCTAAGATACTTGAACATTTAGTTGATACCGTGCTATATTTTGAGGGAGATCATAATAATCATTTCCGTATTTTACGCTCATATAAAAATCGCTTTGGCGGTGTAGGCGAAATAGGAGTATTTGAGATGAGTGGCAGCGGGCTTATTGAAGTAACAAATCCGTCTGAACTATTTTTAATGAAGCGAGAGCAGAACGTTATAGGTACGTCTATTTTTGCAGGAATCGAAGGTTCAAGACCGTTACTTATGGAAGTACAAGCCCTTATAGTACCCTCAAATATGGTAACTCCTAGACGCTCTGCAGTGGGCTGGGATGCTAATAGGTTATCAATGATACTTGCCGTGCTTAGTAGTAGGATAGGACTTAACCTTGCTAATTATGAGGTATATTTAAGCATTGCGGGGGGACTTAAAATTGCCGATCCTGCTTCTGATTTAGCAGTAGCAGCGAGCTTAATATCTGCTGCAACCGGCAAACCCGTACCCGAACATAGCGTCTTTTTCGGCGAAATAAGCTTATCGGGTGAAATAAGAAAAACCGCAAAAGCAGAAACAAGAATAAAAGAAGCCGTAAAACTTGGATTTAATAAGATTATCTGCTCTAAACTTGAAAATTTAACGTATGACTTTATATCTTCCGTCTCACATTTAAAGGACCTAAAAGAGATAATTAAATGAGTATAGTTTATGAAATAAGAAATTTGGAAGAAGCACGTAATTTTTTATCTAGTGTAGAAGAGCAGCTGATATTAACAAATCATGCCTCTAGCGTAAAATATTACGGTATACTAGCAATTGATTACATGTTTAAAACTTTAAGTAAAGAATTTCCGGAAAAAGTTTTAGATCTTACCGTAAATGTAGGAGAGGATCACGCCGCTTTATTTACTGCAATCAAACTAGGGTATAAGAATATAGCATATACAGGGGATTCTGAGGAAGCTAGGGGGTTGTTGTGCGGATATCAAACCGTCATTACGAGCGAACGCTAGTGAGCGTGGCAATCTCAGGAATTTTTCCGAGATTGCGTACGTACAATTACTATTGTAAATTTCCGGCTTTGCTGCACAGATACCGAGTCGTCATTGCGGGCGACTGTAAGGAGCGCAGCAATCCAGAAAATAATTAAAAAAATGCTAAAAATTAGCATTTTTAACTGGATTGCTTCGTCAATTACTCCGTAATTTTCCTCGCAATGACGAAAATTTAATAATAAAAACCATGAATATCAAAGATATAGGGGTAATAATTGCTAAAAAACCTTTAAAAGAAAATACATTTATTATTACGGTTTTTACTAAAAATCATGGTTTATATTCGGGGGTTGTAAAAGAATCTTCTAAAAAAAGCAAATTTATATATCAGGAAGGGAATATTGTAGATTTTCTTTGGCAGGCAAGACTACACGAACATATCGGCATTGCTAAATGTGAACTCATCAAATCTTACACCGGTTATTTTATAATAAATAAAGCTAAATTATATGCCTTTAATTCCGTTATATCTTTAATCAAAGAGTTATTTCATGAAAGAGAAGAACATTCTAATTTTTTTTCATTTCTAATTAACTATTTAGATAATTTATCAAAGAATTTTTGTTTTCGTGATTATATTAATTTTGAGCTAGCTTTACTTGCCGAGACGGGTTATAAGCTTGATCTTACCAAGTGCGGCGTGAGTCATGTTACAACTGATTTAACCTATGTATCACCTAAATCAGGTAGAGCATTATCATATAAAGTAGGGAAACCTTATAAAGATAAATTATTGATTTTACCAAGATTTTTACTATCAGAAAATAGCGAGATTACATTAGAAGAAAAAAAACAAGCTATAACTCTAACAAACTATTTTTTTAATAGATATTTATTTCATAATAATAGACAGGCTGAAGCACGCCAAGCTTTTATGGAGTATATTTTATAGTAAATCAAGTAGTATTAGAGATTCTATATTTTTACTTTTATTTTTCTTATTTAATGATATACTTATTTAAGTAATTACTTAAATAAGTATATCATATGACTAGACTAAGCATAGATATACCAAACGAATTACATCATTTTCTTAAAGTTCATACTGCACATAAAAATGATACTATTATGAATTTTGTAAGAGAAGCGATATACCGTAAAATAGAACAGGAAAAAGAATTAAATACAGAATCAATAAAAATATTAGAAGAATCAGCAAAAGGTTTAAATATTAATAAATATTCTTCATATAAAGAAATGTATAAAAAACTTAATTTAATATGATTCTGCAAACTTCTACTAAACATTTTGAGAAAGAATTACTACTTATGTATAAACGTGGTAAAGACATTAAAAAGCTAATTAAAGTTACAGATTTATTAGTAGAAAATATTAAAGCCGGTATCGCACATCATTTATTACTCCCTACCAAATATTGCTACATAAAATTATTAATATGGAAAATATTTGGGATTGTCATATAGAGCCTGATTGGCTGTTACTTTATTATTTGGATGATGAAGTTTTAAGATTAGAACGTACCGGTACACATAGTGACTTATTCAAATAATAATCTATGAAAATACTAGCATTTGACACAGCCAATAATACTGCATCGGTAGCAATATCCGAAAATGAGAATATCCTTGCATATATAGAAGAATTACGCCCTTCTATGCAAGCAGAAAATCTAATGCCGATGATAGAAGACGTGATGAAAGCAGCTAAATGTTCATATGATGATTTAGATTATTTAGCGGTAACTAACGGACCAGGTAGCTTTACCGGCATTAGAATAGGACTTGCTAGTGCTAAAGGTATATTATTTGCCAAGGAAAATATTAAAGCATTAGCGGTTAGCAATTTTGAATATGCCTACTTTAGAGCCATAACTCAAGTTAAAGATTATGATAAAATATATGTCTTTTTAAACGCTTATCGCTCACAGCTTTATATGCAAGTTTTTCATAAATCAGGAAAAATAGAAGAGCCGTTATTGATAGATTTCGAGTATGCTATAAAACTGCTTACAAATGAGAAAGGGAATATAGTTTGTTGCGGTAGCGGGCTTGAATTTATATATCACCAAATTATACATTTACCGAGTATAATAACCTTGCCACGTTTTGCACGAGTTAAAGCCTGGGTTATTTGTAGATATATTGTTAATAAATTGTCGAGCAATATAAAGTTAAACAGCTCTATCGAACCGCTATACATACGCCCTCCTAATGCTAAAATAGCAATCAATTATGTCATTCCTAGTTAAAAGTAGGAATCCATTTACTGGATTCCTGTGATCAACGAAATGACATAAGAGCTTTATTATACGTATACTACATCATCCTTCATAATTAAATACTCAAAATAATTATAAGATAATTCACCTGATAACTTCATAGTAAAATCACTATTAGAGTGTTCTACTTGATTGTCTGATACTTCTATTTCATCTTCACAATCAGAGAATCCGGAATCACTATCAGATACTTCACCTGATTCTTGCTTTGCACACTTCTTGTCATGTATTAAGGTTATTATTTGCCCAACTAATGATTTCGATAAATCATGATTATCCGAGTCAATAATATCAATGATTCTTACTAGACTTTCATCTGAGGCGTCATTAATTATCTTTGCTAATTTATTATTTGGAATACTACTAACGATTCTTACTAAATTTTTATTTGGAATAATATCAAAATTTTCTGCAAGTTTTTCTTCTCCTGCTAAAATAATTATATTTTCAAGCCATTCATCAGAAATATTCTCATTTGATAATTTTTTTAGTTCCTGCTCTGTAAGTTCCTCTAAAGAAAGATTATTAGGGTTTTCATTAAATAATTTATCCAACTTATCTCGTGTAATTAAATCTATTACTTTTTCAAGATGCCAAGGCATAATATAATTAACTAATTTTTGTGCTTGCTCATCAGAAATATTATTAATTAATTTTGCCAATTTTTTATATGTCATCTTTTCAAAAACTTCATCTAATTCATTTTCAGGCGTGTTTAAAATTTCTTCTACTAACTCATTATCAGAAAGAGTTTCAAGTTGATCTAAGAGATTAAATGTTTCTTCAGCGTTATTATTTAAATAAGAAAAAACTTTATTACTCACAAAATTAAAAGTTTCAGCAACTTTAGAAGAAAGAATACTAGATGTATTTTTTATAATATTAAAACTCTTTACTCCAAAATCATAAACTGTTTTTAATGATGAACTAAATGTACTGAAAAAATTATCAGAAAGAGTTTCAAGTTGATCTAAGAGATTAAATGTTTCTTCAGCGTTATTATTTAAATAAGAAAAAACTTTATTACTCACAAAATTAAAAGTTTCAGCAACTTTAGAAGAAAGAATACTAGATGTATTTTTTATAATATTAAAACTCTTTACTCCAAAATCATAAACTGTTTTTAATGATGAACTAAATGTACTGAAAAAACCTTTACTTTCAGGTGTGTTAGTTATGCTTGCAGGTGTACTATTAAAAATTGATGTTATTGCCATAATTCTTCCTCATTTTTTATTATAATAATCAGCGTTGCATTATAATAGAAATTATGAGGAGGTCAAGATAAAGGCTAATAATTATTAACTTTTTATTATATTTTACTTAAAATTGATTAATTTATCAAAGAGGAATATTCTACTAAATGTCATTCCCGCGAAAGCAGGGCGTTGTTGCGTGGTTCTAACTTTTCGTCATTGCGAGGAAATTACGAAGTAATCTCAGGAGCTTGTTATTATTTCATGAGATTGCCACGCAGTCTACGACTGCTCGCAATGACGATTTAGTAGTATCCATGCAACAACGCCGGAGTACTTGTGATAATGTAGCCAATTTTTGAAGTTCAACGAGTATATTATAATTGTCTTTGTTCTTGAATTAGCTCAAAAACTTCAACTGCGTCTCCTTCTCTAATATCTTCGTAATTTTCAAATGCTATACCACACTCATATCCTTCTCTAACCTCTTTAACTTCATCTTTAAAGCGTTTTAAAGTTTTGAGTTTTCCTTCATGAATGACTACATTATCACGTAATAAGCGTACGCCCGCTCCTTTCTTAATAATCCCTTTAGTTACATAGCTACCGGCGATTTTACCGACTTTGGTAATATTGAATATTTGTCTAATTTCTACGCTTCCGATATACTGCTCTCTAACGATTGGATCAAGCATACCGCTCATAATGGCTTTTACGTCATCAATTAAATTATATATTATACTATAATATCTAATATCGACTTTTTCTTTTTCTGCAGCAGTTAAAGCATTTGCCCCTGCTCTAACGTTAAAGCCGACAATAATAGCCGAAGAAGCATGGGCAAGAGATACATCGGATTCCGTTATCGGACCTACGCCGCTATGAAGTATACGAAGCTTTATTTCATCACTCGGTAATTTTAATAAGCTACCCGAAATAGCTTCAACCGACCCTTGAACATCACCTTTAATAATTAAAGGTAACTCCTTAATTTTACTATTACCGGAAGCTTTTAAAAATAAATCTTCTAAACTTGAACGCGGTGCAATAGATATTTTCTTTTCTTTAGCAAGACGCATTCTATATTCAGCTATATCTTTTGCTTGTTTCTCATTTTGTACTACGTTAAATTTATCGCCGGCAAAAGGTATTTCGTTTAAACCCTGAATTTCTACAGGAACAGACGGAGTTGCTTCCGCTATTTCTAGTCCCTTATCATTGGTCATCTTTTTAACTTTGCCGTAAGAAGAACCGGCTATTATAATATCACCGTTTCTTAAAGTACCTCGCTGAACTAATATAGTGGTTAGCGTTCCTCTTCCTTTTTCAATTTTTGACTCGATTACAACACCAGCAGCTGAACCGAAAGGGCTTGCCTTTAAATCCTGCATTTCTGCAATTAATAAAATTGCTTCTTCAAGTTTATCTAAGTTAATTTTCTTTAGTGCCGAGATAGGAATAACCATAACGTCACCACCTACCTCTTCGCCGATAATTTCGTGGACACATAATTCGTTCTTTACACGCTCAATATCAATATCAAGCTTATCAATCTTATTAATAGCTACAATTATAGGAACGCCCGCTGCTTTCGCATGATTAATTGCCTCAACCGTTTGCGTTTTGATTCCATCATCTGCTGCGACCACTATAATAACTATATCCGTTACTTTAGCACCTCTTGACCGCATTTCCGAAAAAGCTTCATGCCCCGGAGTATCAATAAAAGTAATCGCTCTACCATCTGCAAGAGTTACTCTATAAGCCCCGATATGTTGGGTAATGCCGCCTAGCTCACCTGCAGCAATATCCGTAGATTTAAGAGCGTCAAGCAATGAGGTTTTACCATGATCGACATGCCCCATTACCGTCACAACCGGAGCACGTGTTCTTAAATCTTCAACCTTATCATCACTAATTAAAACATTTTCAACATCTGATTCTTGGACTCTTTTTACCGTATGCCCTAAATTTGTTGCAACTAGTTCTGCCGTATCGGCATCTATTGTTTGGCTAGCATTTGCAAGAATACCGAGTTTCATTAATTCTTTAATTACATCAGCCACTCTTTCAGACATAGCATTTGCAAGATCACCGACTCCGATAACTTCCGGTATCATCACTTCTCTATATACTTTCTCAGGTGCTTGTGATACTAATTTACGCTTTTCTTTTTCTCTAGCTCTTTTTATAGAAGCAAGACTTCTAGTTCTACCGCTGCCGCTTTCGTTGTCTCTAAGCATATTGAAAAGATCGGCTTTTTTGAATTTTTTTGGCTCTTCTAGCTTAATTTTTGGTGCGACTACTTTACTATCTGCTGTTTTATCTAATTCTTTCTCTGATTCTATACCGTAACGTGTTCGCATTCCTACTAAAGGAGACTTTACAAAAGTTTCTTCTTTCTTTTTAGGTATTTGTGACGGTGTATCTTCATCATCTTGAACGATTTTAGCACTAACTTCTACTTTATTTTCTTCGGTATTTTGCTGTTTTTGTTCAACTTCTTTATCAGTTTCTAGCGGTTCTATTTTTGAGTTAGCAGACTGGTTAATACTTGCAAGTTTACTTAAAGTGCTTATTTGTGAAGGGTCATTTAATTTAGATTGCTCAGCAGCTTTTTTAAGAATAGATAAACGTCTGTTAAATTCTTCCTTATTAGCATCAATAACAGTTTGATCTAAGCTATTTCTTTCTTTATTTAATGAAAGGGTAGTACTACCGGTAGAGCTTTTTCTAACTTCTACTAGCGCTTTAGATTTAGCATTAACAAAGCTTTGAGCTCCTGTAAGAGAGTCAAAAGGCTTATTAAGCGATAATTTTGAATTGCCAAGTGTCAACTTTTTGGGTTTGATTTCCTGGTTATCCGTCATATTTAAAACCTTTGTGTTTCTGTTTTTTTCATCTACTACTTATATTATGTCATTCCCGTAGAAATGTTGTTACGTGGATCAGTTTTTTTTCATCATTGTGAGCAGCCGTAGGCTGCGTGGCTCTAAAAATGCGTTCGGTGTCATACCGTGGCTTGTCCACGGTATCCAAAGAAATAACTAAAAATACTAATAATTTTAGTATTTTTAGCTAGATCCCGCGAACAAGTCGCGGGATGACAGCGATGGAATTGATCCATGCAACAATGCCAGCTCACAATGACGGATAAACCCGAGCCATGCAACAATATTGCTTTTAGCTAGGAAATACACCCAACCCACTAACTATCCTTTAATTCACCGTGCTGTCTAGCAGTTTTAATCAGCAATTTAATATTTTCGTCCGTTATATTAGAATTTGGAGCTAAATTTTTAAATTCATTTACGCTCATCTCTCCTAAATCTTCTATGGTCTTTATACCATATTCGGCAAATTTTAATATTAATTCAAGCGGTAATTCTAATATATCTATTAATTCTTGCTCAACTCCTAGATCCTCTAGCTTTTTGATAATCTTTTCATTCTTAAGGTCGACGTAATTAATAGCTCGATTTTTGATCTCTACGGCAAGTTCTTCCTCAAAGCCTTCGATTCTTGTTAAAGTACTAATCTCACTACTAGCAATTTGTTCTACTGAATTAAATCCCGTTACCGATAAAAGCTGACCTATAACTTCTTCAACATCTAAAGCTTCCATAAATAATTCCGTAGAAGTTAAGAATTCTTCATTTCTTCTTTTTGATTCTTGCTCTTCGGTCATTATATCGATATTCCAACCTGTAAGCTTAGAAGCTAAACGAACATTCTGCCCTCCTCTACCTATTGCAATACTTTGATTTTCTTGCGAAACTACTACTTCTACCTTATGCCTATCCTCATCAATCAAAATTTTTGTGATTTCCCCAGGTGCAAGCGGTGCAAGAGCATTAACTATAAACTGTGCAAGATCATTACTCCATAATACTATATCAATTTTCTCTCCGTTTAATTCATTTGTTACGGCTTTTACTCTATTACCTCTAATACCTACGCATGAGCCTACAGGATCTATACTACTATCCGAAACAAATACCGCTATTTTTGCTTTTGAACCGGGATCACGTGCTACTGATTTTATTTGAATAATATCTTCAAGAATTTCAGGTACTTCTAACTTAAATAGCTTAACCAGCATCTGGTTATCTACTCTAGACAAGAAAATCTGCGGTCCTTTTGTTTCTTGCCTTACATCCTGTACATATGCTTTTATACGATCATTAGGTTTAAAATTCTCACCCTTAATTAATTGATCTTTTTTTATTATTGCTTCAGCACGACTCAAGTCAACTATTATATCACCGTATTCTATTCTCTTAACTATCCCGTTTATAATTTCGCCTTTTCTATCTTTAAAGTCATGATATTGTTTTTCACGTTCAGCTTCTATAACACGTTGAGTTATAACTTGTTTTGCAGCTTGAGCCGATACTCTAGCATGATCAATCGGCGGTAAACATTCATATATTTCATCACCAATTTTAGCTTCCGGATTCTTTATTAAAGCTTCTTCAAGTGAGATTTGCGTTAAGTAATCTTCTACATTTTCTACTATTTTTAAGATCCTTAAAAGATTTATCTCACCGGTTTTCCTATTTATCTGAGCTTTAATATTATATTCATTACCGTATTTTTTTCGTCCTGCTACTTGTACCGCTTGTTCAACCGTTGAAATCAAAATTTCTTTTGATATTCCTTTCTCACGGGCTACAGAATCTATAATTTGTAAAATTTCTACATTACCTATATTAGACATACATTATTCTTATTGCTTTAGGTTCTTGCGTACAATTTCTAAAAAGATTTAATTTTGGTTATTTTTTAAAAATACCTCAAAATAGCCAATCAATTAGAAACTTTCACAGAACCTAGTAATTTTTTAAATACTTCTTCAGTTAAAACTAGATTAGCATTTTTAATTAAATCATAATCAATTAGTACTTCTTGTTCTTCACATCTTAAATATATTTTATTATTTTCGGCTTTAATTATTTTACCCTGATAACGAGTTTTGCCGTTCAATAATTCCTTAATTTTGATTTTAACTTCTCTTCCTAAAAATCTATTATAATTTTCAAACTTTACTAACGGACGTTCAAGACCGCTTGATGCTACCTCTAAAGAATATGCATCTTCTATTAAATCTTCAACATCTAGAATAGCGGAGATAGTCCTACTTGCTTTAGTACAATCTTCCACAGATATTTTTTCGCCGTTTAAGCTATCAATCAATATCTCGACTACTTTAGGGTTAACACCTCTAAACTTAACAAGAACTAACTCAAACCCCATATCCGTCAAGGATTCTTCTATTACGTTTGTTATTTGTTGTTCAATAGTTTGCATATTTGATATTTATAACAAAAAAGGTGGGATAAACCCACCTATCTATAATTTTTATAATGCTTATCCGTAACGAAAATACACTAATTAGAATATATAAGCAATATTTAACTTTATATTTTTGTAAAACTACATATTCATAAATGGGCAAATACTCGATAATCCCTCTTGTCCGCTTAGAGATGGATCATAGTCTCCTCCTGATGAACAAAATTCTTCTACATGAATCTGAGTATACATAACCCCCATTTTCTCTTCTAATATATGCTGCACATGATCATTAAAAGAATGAGGACCGCAAATTTCATAGGTTTCACCTTTTAAAATGCCTAATAAAAATTCTTCAGCTATTCTACCGGTATGATCAATGTATATTATCGTTCTCATTAACATTATCATAACTACCTTGAGTATAAAATTTATCATAGTGAATTTCAGTATCGCATATTGCTGCAATATCAGTTAATTTTTTTTATAGCTGCATCTAATTGAAATGTGTCACTGTTTTTATTTTTAGTAGAGTGAATAATGTGAATAACGGCGGGAAGCTTAACATTTTCTTCATTTGTTATACTATTAATTCTAGAAATAGAATGGCTTTCTCCTGACCCGCCGCTGATAAGAACGAGATCTTTATTGTTTTCTATATCCGATTCAATATACGAAGGGTGTACTTTTACTAGCTGATTTTCAGAATCAAATAGATAGTTTGTTATAGTTCTATTAGGATTTTTCTTTATTAGGCATTCATAATAATAACCTTCTTCATCATGACCGGTTTTTATAACTGTAAATTCACTGTATTTTTCTCCTACTTTAACAGTAATGACCTGCCCATGTTTGTGCGGTATTACTTCTTGTTCATTTTGTCTATAAAATTTTATTTTTGCCGTATTTCTATCAGCACTTTCTATTTCGATTTTTATTTTATGACTTTCAAAACTCTCTATATTATATTTTTCTTTTAATTCATCATATTGCTTCTTTTCAGCACTTACAAAATGCTTTCCTACTATATTTAATATTTCCGTTACCAGCGTGTTACCCTCATCTACATTTGATATAAGCTCTTCAGCAACAGGTTGATACAACTCTGAAGGAAAATATTACGCCCTACATGTATACCAACAATTTTTGATACTGCCTTTTTAAATTTATGATCATTCTCTAATGCTGGTTGGATCACTTCTAAAAGATCTACTTCATCTGTTTCGCTATATGAACTTAAAACCTTTAGAATACTACTGCCGGTAAGATTTAAAAAATTTTTCATTGCATTTGGCTGTATTCCTTTCTCAGGTTTTTCAGTATTAAAACTATTACTATTAAAAAATTCATTTACCACTGCTTCATATTTAGTTGCTAAATTTCCATAAAAATTTAAAGATTTAGTAATATCAAAATTCTTAAATAGCTCAGCAGCTTTTCTTATTTCTCTCACTATAGTTGTTCTAGACATGATTACTCCTTTTTTAATAGTATAACTTTTACTATAATATGTATTTAAAATACATATTATAGTAACTAGACTTATATAGACGTTTTTTTGTATATTCAAGGTAAAAATAAATAAAATTTTTATGCAGTTAACAAGTTTTACCGACTACGGATTACGTAGCCTTATATATCTTGCTTCAAAACCGGAAAGAATTTGTAGTGTAAAAGAGATATCAGAGTACTATAATATTTCCCTTAATCATTTGGTAAAAGTGATTCATAGATTAGCACAATTAGGATATATTAATAGTAGTAAAGGAAAAGGAGGGGGAATTAAGCTAGCATTTAGCCCTTCTTCTATGAAGTTGGGAGATATAATAGAAAAATTAGAACCTAATATGGATATAGTAGAATGTTTCAATAAAAATACTAATAGCTGCAGAATTACAAATTCATGCCAATTTAAACATTTTATTAAAGAAGCAAGTGAAGCATTTATAAAAACATTGAATAATTATACATTAGAAGATGCAATGATTACTAAAACAATTCAAATTAAGGATAAGCTATAGAAAAATAACCGTTTTTCTTTTTCCGCATATTAAAAACTCCTTATTCCCCTTAGCACCTAGTATAGGACTTTCTATTATACCAAATATTTTAAAATTATGCTCTTTCTCAAGCCAATCTTTGATTTTATCACATACTTTTTGATGTAAGAGAGAATTTTTAATAATTCCTCCCTGCTCTACTTCATGCTTTTCGACCTCAAACTGCGGTTTTATTAAAGCAATAAGCATGCAATCTTCTTTAACTAAATTTAGTGCAGTCGGTAATATAGTAGTTAAACTAATAAAGCTGGCATCACAGACAATTAAATCAGGAGGGGTAGTTATTTGCTTATCGGTTAAATATCGTGCGTTAGTCTTCTCAAGCACTTTAATTTGTGGATTGTCGCGTAATTTAGGATGAAGTTCGCCATAACCGACATCTACGGCAAAAATTAATTTTGCTTTACGCTCAAGTAATACTTCTGTAAAACCGCCGGTGCTACTACCTATATCAATACAAACTAAATTTTCAGGATCAATTTTAAAATAATCCAAAGCGGCAATTAATTTTAATGCCCCTCTTGAAACATAATTATGCTTCGGTAACTTTACCTTAATGTCGGTGTCATTTATATTAACCTGTATCCCAGACTTAATTAACTGCTCATGCTTATTATGTACTTTACCTTGGATAATCAAGCTTCGTGCTATGGTAATATCTGTTACAAAACCTTTTTGCAGCAAATATTCATCAAGCCTTATTTTAGTCATTACTTTTTAAATTTGAATTTAACTTATGTTATAAGGGTTCATGAGATAGAAAATATACAATTTGTCTAATTGAAAGTTGCAATTTCAATTAGACGTAATATATTTGAGCTATACAATAATGCTGCAACTGAAGGGAGCATGGTAATCTAGAAAAATATTCAAATCCTAACCAATATATGTCTTTTCTTACCGGCAGAGAGCTTTATAACATTTTTATCGAATAAGAAATTAGTATTAATTATCATATTCTCATCTGCAACTAATTCATCATTTATTTTAGCTCCCTTCCCTCTTATAAGCTTGCGTGCTTCCGATTTAGAAGTAGCAAGCCCTGCTTCATGAAATAATTCATATGCACTAATACCTGCTTGTAATACTTCCTGCTCTAAAACAACGGTAGGTAAATTCTCATCGATTTGTCCTTCTTCAAATATCTTTACTGCAGTTTCTAGAGCTGATTTTGCCGCTTGTTCCGAATGACAAAGCTTAGTTAGCTCATAAGCAAGCTGTTTTTTAGCTGCATTAATATCTTCAGCCGCTAAACTCTCAAATTTATTAAGCTTTTCAGAAGTTAGCTCACTATATAATTTAGCAAATCTAATTACGTCGGCATCTTCACAGTTACGCCAATATTGGTAATAATCATACGGGCTTAACAAATCTTCATTAAGCCATACCGCCCCTGCTGCAGTTTTACCCATTTTAGCACCTGAGCTAGTCGTAAGTAGCGGCGTCGTCATACCGAATACTTCTTTACCGCTTATTTTACGAATTAAATCCGCTCCCATTACGATATTGCCCCATTGATCGCTACCGCCAAGCTGCAAACTGCAATTATAATGCTTGCTTAAATAGTAAAAATCATAGGCTTGCAGCAACATATAGTTAAATTCTAAGAAGCTTAAATGCTGCTCACGCTCAAGCCTTAGCCTTACTGAATCCATAGTCAGCATGCGGTTTACCGAGAAATAGCTACCAAAATCCCGTAGGAAATCTAGATAATTGAGCGAATCTAACCACTCTGCGTTATCCAGCATAATAGCATCACTTTTACCGTCACCGAATTTGATAAACTTTGAAAGTGACTTTTTAATACCTTCGGCATTTCTTTTTATATCATCTTTAGTCAAAACTTTACGTGCTTCATCTTTACCTGAAGGATCACCGATTTTACTCGTACCGCCGCCGATAATTACAATAGGCTTATGTCCATACTGCTGAAGCAATCGCAGAATCATTATCTGCATTAAACTACCGATGTGGGGTGATGTAGCAGTACAGTCAAAGCCTATATACGCAGCTATTTTTGTTTCTTTCGTTATAGCAGTTAACCGATCCAAATCGGTACATTGATGGAAATATCCTTTGTTTATAAATTCTTCTATAAAACTCATATATTATTTCTTATTTTTTTAAAAATTCCTTTTTTGCTTTTCTGCTAGGAAATAAAGTGTTAAGGAAAATAGCATCTTTATCACCTTTTATATAAAGTACTGAATATACTTGCTCAATCATTCTAACATATAAAATTTTTTGACCTTTATATTTCTCTTGATTATGATGTAATTTAATATCTAATAAATTACCGTCAGCAATCGACTGTATTATTTCTTCAAAGCCTATATTACGCTCATGCAATAACTTAGCGTTCTTTTCATGATTATATCTAAATTTGATCATTGGTATTTACAATTTAGTAGCATCTGAATGAATTAGCATATTAAGATAGGTTTGATAAGGCAAACCATGCTTAGAAGCTTTAATTTTTATTGCTTCTATGTCATGTTCTGCAATTCTAATAGTAACAGACCGCTTTTTATTAAGATGCGCTTTTGCAGACTTTTGAAATAATGCAATGAGAGCTGGATCATCAATTTTTTGCTGCTTTTCAAAATTATCTTCAATATCTTGTTCGTAAGGATCTAGTTTGATACTCATAATACAACCATTTTCAATGTTATATTTATTATAAATAATGTAAGTACTTTGTCAATACTTGATATATTAGACTATCCTGCGGATAGTTATAAATCTGTACATTGGATTTTGTGAAAGAAATTTAATTTAATCTATTTTTTAGTTCTCTTTGCATCATAGGAAGTAAAATATAAATCAAAACAGGTAATAAAGCAAATTTAAGCAAAAGTGTAAAATTAAATAATATTGTTGAATTTTTTATTATAGGAAAAGTTTTATAAAAAAAGAATAACAGAATGAAACTAATAATTATACCTATAGTTTTTTGAGCATTATTTAAGATCAAATCAGAATTATATTTAAAGCAAATATATACGATACCATAACCCACTAAAGTTCCTATTGGTAATAAAAGCAGTAAGGAAAAAGGACTGTATTTCCATAAAAAGAAACATATACCTATCACAAAAGCCAATATACAATAATAAGATTTAGCCCTATTTTCCCATCTACTTATTTGTGCTTGTATAAAATTACTTCTATAAACTAAAACAATTAACACTCCAAAAATCATACCGCCTATAACATCATATATACTATGTACTCCAAGATATAGGCGTGAAAGCATAATATTAATAATCATTGCGATAGATATTATTTTTAACGTTTTTGAATTAAATGATAAAAATATTATCATAAAGAAAACAGTAGCCACCTGTACATCTCCACTAGGGAAACCAAATGATCCATCATTAATAGGTAACATATGTAATGTACTAGACAGGCGAGGAATAGAAAAAGCCTTTTTAATAATAACATTCAATAATGTTGCAAATGATATAAGCCAGCCTAAATCCAAAAATAATCTATTTCTTGGATTTAACCAGTAGGCAATCGCAATAATTGTAATGTAAAAATAATCACTAGCAAAAAAGGAAATATTTTAAACCAGTTAGTTAACATTTCACTTCTAAAATTTAATAACCATTCAGGATTTATTTTAAATAACATCATTACATATAATATTTTTTAGAATAATATAGACATAACCACATATGAGATAGACTGTCAATGATAGAATATGGTTGTTACTGTAGTAAAAAATTTATTAATTTTTTAAGAAATAATTAATATTCCCTCTTGACATGTGACAGTCTATTAGTGTATAATGCACTTAAGACAAAAAAGGAACTATCAATAACGCATTATAATATTCAGTTAGAATATATTGATTATTACTTTTTTAAGTAAAAATTAAATTTAATCAAAATTTTTAAAGGGGAAAAATTATGTTTAGCTATCTATTTTCAAAAAATACAGTTTCTAATAACATATCACCTGAAAAAGTAGTAAATAATTCGACTACATATGCAGGAGTAAAAGTTTCTGAAGCAACATTTGAGTATTTTGCTAATGCTAAGGCAGCTGCTGTAGGTTGTACAACGTCTGCTGCTACAGCAGTCGGTTACGGTTATAAAGTACTTGGTAGTGCTTTTATGGGCGCTTGTGCTTATGAGAAGTGGTAGCCGGTAAAGTAATGACAGGACACGCTTTTGGATGGGCTATGCCTACATTTGTAAAAGCAACAATATCAACGGCTGCATGGGGATTTTATGCTCATCCTACAGTTGCTATGGGGATTTGTGTTGGAGCAGCTCTTGCATATTCGCCGGAGAACACATTTGAGTTATTAAAAAATACGACTTATACAGGAATAGAAGCAGCAAAATTTGCTTATGAAAATACAGCAGGGATAGTAAACGGAATAGCCGGCTTAGCTCATCTTGTGTATGATAACTTACCAAGCTACAGCGAATCTCCTCAAGTGGATCTAGCTAGTAGCATGGAAATTTCATGGGTAGATGCTGTTGCATAAATCTCTAAAATAGCTAATAACTAAAAAAGCTGATTATGTCATTCCTGCAAAACAGGGTCGTTGTTGCATAAATCGGTGTCATTCCCACGAGGCATTGTTGCGCGGACCAGTAAAATCCACTGTGTCATACCGTGGCTTGGCCACGGTATGACAATGAGAAATCGATCCACACAGGCAATGCCCCACGGGAATGACATAGAATAAAAACTGTCCGGTTACCTTACTGATATCTGTTATATCTTATAATAATAAAATTTTATTTCGTTGTTTTTAAATGCATCTTTTTTATTCCTAAAACCCTTTTTCAAAGAGCTACAGGAAAAATTAATATTACCGGCTTGAGCCGTGTCCGATCCTTCATTTTTTATTTTCTCTATATCCTTACTACTTGGTACTACAACGGCAATATGCCCTGCTCTTTTTGGGTTAGCATTTTTATATACACGGATACAACAAAATATCCTTGATTAGCAAATTTTTGTGCTTGAATAAAACTATCATCACGATTTCCTGCTTTAACAAAATTCCATCCGTTCTTTATTCCGTCTGTTTCAAGCCACTCAGCTTGCTTATTTGATAAAGTAGGTATAAATTCTTTATCGCTTTCAGGATGAGGAAGTAGAGACTTATTTGGAAGCCCCAAGGCTGTACTAGCGCATACGCAAAACAACTACAATGAGTCAAACGCTTTAACTTAGGAGAGTTATATTTTTCCGTTTCTTCTAATAAAGTTTCTCCCAACTTACAATTTATTACATTACCTTTTTGCCACTTTTCCTCAACATTTAAAGAGTTAATTACCTCTAATTTTTTTAGCACTTTCCGATATATTGTCTGCTTGTGCAGTCATATTAATACAAAGTAAGTAAATTATGATTAATTTTATTTTATTCATTTTTTTCTCATGTTAATTTATGAACCTCTATATACAATATATAATACGATAATTCAACTATTAATTACAATTTCTTATATTTTATTATTTAGAAAAATATAAGAACACTCTATGTTTCTTGACAAATGCTATGCTTTTATATATGTTCCTTCGTATGTTAGCAACAAGAAATAAGGCTTAGAAATAAGTACTTCAAGCTTAGCACCCGTAGCTCAATTGGATAGAGTATATGACTACGGATCATAAGGTTAGGGGTTCGACTCCTCTCGGGTGCGCCATTCTTCATTTTTCAGTATTTCTACAAACGTATCAAACGGCGGACACAGTATAAAATCAAGCTTTTTGCCGTTTAACTGAAATATTAAGTGTCTTTCACCAAATCTCTAAACTAAGTAGCTTTTCTCTTTCTTCTAAATAGTAAATTTATCACCTTATAAAAAGAAATATTAATAATTTAATTAACCAACAAGCCTCCTTAATCTCATTTATCTTTAACTGTGGAGGGGGAAAATTCCAAGCATCAACCTTGTGGCAGAAGCTTAACCGAGTTGAATATTTAGCAGCTGTCGATGAGCTATTAAGATGGATGCGTACTAAAGGCGGTGTTAAGCTGCAAGGTTTAGCGACACATTGGCAACATTATAGATTATAATTATTATCATTTATTAACACCTCTTATTATTTCCTCTAATCCTCTATATACTCATAAATCCCTTAAATTAATCCTAATTTATTTATTCATACTTTTAGTTAAATTTCTATTGCTTTCTTAAAGCCCTTTATTATGATTCTGTCTATAAGCTCATTTTTAACAAAATACTAAAATTTATAGAATTTAATAAGGGTAGAGATATGAAAGAATTAATAGAATTTCTAGAAAAAAGAGGATTTACTAGACAAGCAAATAGTTTAAGAAAGGGTGATACAACGCTTAATCTTTCTTATAACGACATAGGCGAGGCTAGAGCAAGAGACTTAACGGCAAGCTTAAAAGTTAATAACTCTTTAACGTCGCTTGATCTTAGATGGAACAAAATAGGCAAGCAAGGAGTAAAGGAATTAGCCTTAATGCTAAAAGATAATTCTACTATTACAGAGCTTAATCTTAGGTATAACAGCATAGGTATTTTTTGGGTTATATAAATAAGGCAACGTTGGACACAATTAACGGATATTTGCAAAGAAGTAAAACTATAGTAGAAAAAAGCAGAAAGCTTAAATGCCGAGGGCAATGATTTATGCAGTCAAGAAAAATAAAACAAATGCAGAAAAGAAATATGAAGAACAAATTTTCTGCAATCCTGCTTCTCTTAATATTTGTTATCAAGAAATAAGTGATGAATTAGCAGAGCTAATAGCTGATAAATTAAAAAGCATTAAAACCACTACTACTGTTAATTTTTCAGGTAACCAACTAAGCGATAAGGGTATAAAGGTTATTGCTAAGGCTCTAAAAACAAGTCTGCATTTAGAAAAACTGGATTTTAGTTACAGTAATTTAGGCGATCAAAAAATATAGTAGCATAGAGCTTGGGGTGTCTTGAGGTGATTGTAATAATGATGATTGAATTCTGCTGCCAAGTGATCGAAAGCGAGAAGAAGTAGGACTTAGAGTTTCTGAAGGAGCTGCCATAATGTTATCATATATATTTGAGTTCTTACTATCTACCCAATTTCTGTGACTTATGACTAGTTCCTCCTCACTGTTACTACTATTATGTGATGAAGTTGAAAGTTTTTGTGGTAAAATTTGTGTATCCTGATTAAATATATTATCACTAGGGGTCGCCATATCTTGGCTAAGTTTTGTATCGGCTTTTAACTGCTCTTTTTTCTTTTCTTCGGTGTTAATTATTTCTTTTATTTCTCCTAGAGAATTGGAATCAACATAGAGTGCTGTCGGTAGCATATCATTAATTATCTTATTTTTTAAGTTATCATTTTCAAAAGCTTTCTTAACCTCCTTAAAATCTTCCTCAGACCAATTAGGTATTTTCTCAATTTCATTAGAAGTAACTGTATAACGTCCTCCTCCAGTAATATCTTCTTTTTTTCTAGGTTAAAATTAGAATTCTGTAGAAATTTTTCTGCAGTTTCTGCATAATTCTTAGGAATAGATATACAATATTCATATTTATACTTCTCCGTTTCTTGTTGTATATTACTGATTTCTAAATATAACTTAGGTTCATTATGATTAACAATTGAAAATGCAGAGTTATAATCCAATATTTCACATCCTGCAATTTCTAGAGTTGGAAGAGATTGCAGTGTCTTATTCAATAAATTATTAATTGATTTAAGTTCTGATTGATGCCTCTGATGAATATATGATTTTACAATATTTTTTAACTCCTGATTAAGTAATTCGTTATATGTACCTATGACATACTTTTCAGCAAACTCATTTTGTCTAGCTTTATCTGATTCTTCACGAGATGAAAATTTGTATTCTTTAAAGTGATTGATAAAGTTTATTACTCTTGCAGGGTCAATAATATTTTTATACATTATTTCAATATTTTTTATGTTTAGATTTTGATCCTCAACAAAAACTTTAAAATTTACTTTCGTTGTATCGATCAGTTGAGAAGCAATTGCTTTTAAATCAGGATGTTGATAAAGATAAGAAAGACTATTTGGCTTACTAATTCTTTGATTATAAGCATTTTTTTATCTTCTGGATTAGGATCATTTTGTAGATCAGGTGTGTCATTCTTTTTCTTATTTAACTGTTGTTTTTCTGAAATAAGAAGTTGAAGAAATTCTACCGATACATCAGGATGTCTTAATAGCTCCCGGTATAACCCATCTGCTGAAAGATTTTTATGGTATTTTCTTGTGCATAAACAAGGTCTGCTTTTGTTTTTTCAAAAGCTAAGTTTTGATTTTTAAGTTGCTTCACTGCATCGTTTTTTTCAGCTTGCAATTTTTTTATTTCCTCTAATGCTGCATCAAGTGTAGTAGGTACATTTGATTGTATTGTAGAAATGATAGGCTGTATTTGTACTGCAGGAAAGGTGGAGCCATAAACTGTAGCAGCAATTATCTGCCTTCACTAGAAGAAGTGTCAGCAGTCAATTTCTTTTGTCTCTGTTTTTTCAAAGGTTCATTTTCTTTATCTTTTCTATGCTTTCTTCGGGTTTATTTTAAGTGGGGTGTCCTTAATCTTTAATTCCCCTTTTCCTATATATCTTACTATACTGTTAATTGCTATTTTCTTCTCCTATTCTGATAAAGCGTTATATTTTTCATATGCTGTTTTACCTAGAAAATCTTCTAACCAGTCAGGATTTTTTCTTATAGCATCTATTAAAGCCCATTCATATCCTACTCCATTTCCTCCTCTAGTAGTAATATTAAGCGGTATTAAGTGTTTTTGTTTATTCTTATCAGTAAAATGAAAATCTACATTTTTCGTTTCTTTATTTATAACTAAATCACAACTAATACAACAAAGTTTAGACAATCCTATGTATATTTCTTCACTTAATTGATTATCACGATCTTGAAGTTGTTCTTTTATATACTGTATTATTCTCATTTCAGCATGAGCTTTATCGCTAAGTGGACCATCTAATACAATTTTATATGGTTGTTTTATAGCTTCAATAATTGAAGGGGCAAATTTTTTACTTGCATCAATAGTATCAGGGTTTAATTCATCTTCTAATTTCATCAAATCTCTTCTAGCTCTAGCTACTACCTTAACTACTTCTGGACTTGCACTGGTTACATTACAGACTTTTTGTTGAACCTCTTGATTATTATTCGGATATTTTTCTAGCTCTTGCAAAATGCGTGGTAATATATCCTTATGGTCACTATTATTTTTATAATTGTGCAGCATCTAGAAGTGGCTCTTTTCGTTGAGTAGATAGATTTTGTTGTTGTAGAAAATTTTTTTGCTCTTCTTTAGGTAAAGCTGTGTAAGTAGCATAATCTTGTAAATATTTAAAAACTTTTGTGGTATGTGTCTCAATTTGTTCAACTTTCTTTGTGTTAACACTAGAATTATGTAATTCATTGAAAGCTACTAAAATTTGCTTACCGTCAAAACATATGGCACTACATTGGCTATTATATTGAATTAACCTACCTAAGGCATCAAAGCGTCTATTTTGTAAAGGAGTATCATTTTCTTTTATAATCTTTGAGTTAAGTCGAGTACGAAAAGCATATGCAAAATTCTGCAGATTTGAGTTGTTGTTGTCATTTAATAGTCCGTGGGTAGGATTCTCTTCAGCAAATCCAACATGAAATGCCATATAAGGAACAAGTTCTTTTGGAATAATCTTTTCTGTTTTACCTGCCAAAACCGCTAGAACTGCTAATTTTTCAAAACTTTCATCAAGTGCTTCACTATTATTTTTGTGTATTTTCTTATGGTGTTCAGTAAGGATTTTTAAGGCAGATATAGATTCGTTTAATATAATACTTTTTAATAAAGCCTCTCTCGATTTTTTATCTCTTATGATATCCTCTACTGTCTGGCTATCTACATATTTAACAAACTCTACTGTTAACCTTTCTTTCTGTGCATTTGTTAGATTTGCCATATAAATATTATTTTATAATTTTAATTATTTTCTCCTAAAACCTCAACGCTTTCCTCAAATATTGAATTATCAATATCATTACCGTCTACTAAAATCGTCATGTTACCTGGAATGCTTTTTAAGCTTTCCGCACCCAAATTGGTTATGTTATTATCTCTTAGATCTAATTCCTTTGTTGTAGGTGATCTTTATGATAAAGAAATACTGTAGCACGATAGGCGGCTCCTAGATCTCCTAATTTAATATTCATAAGAGCTAATTTTTTTAGAGAATTGTTTTTTTGTAGCATGTTCGCTATTGCTTCAAAACCTAGATCTCCTATTTCAATATTATTGCTTATTAGTAAAGTTTCTAACGCTTTATTTTCGATTAATGCAGTAGTAAGTTCTTTTATATTATTATGGGTTAAATTATTGTTATTAAGATTTAGAGTTTTTAACCATGGATTTAATTTTAAAGCAGATGCTATATATTTCATCCCCTAAGTTATTTTTTTTAAATCTAAAGTATCAATGGGGGTTGAGGTTAAAAAGCTTCCAATTACTTCTGCACTTTTTTCGGAGATTCTTGTTTCATTTAATATTAATTCTTTAATATATTGATTAACCATTAAAGCATGAAGTAATTTTATGACATTAATTTTGCACTGCTAATATTATTTGCGATAAAGTCTATCCCTTCGGCAGTAATATTAATTTGTCCTATATCTAAGGATTTTAACGGTAGTTTTGAATGAAACAACTCACTAATAATTGCTGCTCCTTTATTTCCTACTTCACTACTACCTAATGCTAAAGAACTTAAATTAGGGTGGTTTTTAATAGCATCTATTAATATTCTTAAATCCTCTATTTTCAGCGAAATAGAATTTAAAGATAAATATTCAAGGGAGGTATTATCTGCTAAAGCATCGATAAGAATTTTTATTTTTTCACTATCTAAAGAAGTAGAATTCAGGTTTAAATGTGATATTTTATTTAACCTTACAATTTTGCTTAGATTTTTTATATCATCATTACTAAGGTTGCTGCCATATAAATCAATTTTTTTACTACAGTATTTTTCTCTAAAGTTTTAATTACAATTGATAAAAAACTACTATCTTCTTCATAAGGTAGTTCCACACGAACAATTTCAGGATCATTATTCTTAATTTTCTGCAACAATAAATCATTTCGACTGAGGTCAATTTTTTGTCTTTTATTAGACTCTTCTTTATTAATATTATCGAGGGATGTAGTTGTTTTTTCTATAGGACGTTTTAAATTTTCTCTTTTCTTTAACTCTTGTGCCGCTTCTCTCATATTAAACTCTTGTTTTAAATTAATAATATTTTTCTAATTCTGTATTTCTATTTTAGAATCATTAATAAATTTTTAACATTTTTTCAACTTATATTTTATTTTTATGAGATTATACTGATAATCTCTTCTAATTATATTTAAGTAATTAAGTTAGATATGGTTTGAGAATTGTAGGAAATTTTTAATTTTGCAGTGAATGGAAAATATGTTCTAATTAGCAACGTAAATTGATCTTTCATAATAAGACTCCATATTAAGCACTAATAAGCCAAACATAACTATAAATGTTATTGCCATTACAATTATAATTAAATCATAATCTGACAACAAAAATAATAATTTATTCTGACTTTATACTTTACTAGGAAGCTAAGCTAGATGAGTATTTATTTTTAAAATAAATCATAAGATATTTATATAAGTTAACACATAAATTAAATATTCTCAAATGCAATCTAAATAAAAAGTAATATAATTTAATAAACTGTAACTTTTTTAGTTGCAGTTGGTGGTTCCACTTCCAATGATGAAATGCCTTTAATTGGGTAGTGGTACCACCATGTATACTATTATATAAAAGCTTAGTAAATATCGTCTTATCTTGATATTTAAACTGATGAACTATTTTTTTGCTATGCTCATTAAACTTAAATAAGCTGCGAGCAAGCTCATAATTAGGTTTGTTGCTATAACAATTTCCACAAATGCAGTTATCTAAGATTTCTATACTAAATCTTTGTCCACATATACTGCAATAGGGTCTTGCTATAAACTCTAGCTTCTTCCAACAATCGCTACAAAATTCACCACTCCCCCTAGTATCTCCGAACAGCTTAAACATCTCTGCGGCAAGATATAATCTATAAGATAATTATAAGTCTTTATTAACAATTAAAATCCTCTTGAAGATTCATGGTGTTTAGAAGCATTCGGTGTTGATTGTGATGATGGTGAGCTAGCACCATAACGAACCCCCTTGCCGTGTGACAAATTCTCTTGCATATGTTGTGCTTGCTCATGAGCTTTGTTTTGCTCAGGTTTTACTTTATTGCTAACATTTGGAGTTATAAAAGATTGAGATGTTTCTTCCTTTTTACCGTATATTTCTTTTAAATCCCCAAACCCCAAATTGCGATTCAACAAAATAGCCGACTCCTGCTTTTACTACCGATTTAACTTTCTCAAAATTAGTTTTTTCAGGCGGAGGAGCAAATTCTTGACGATCTGCTACCTCTTTTTTATTTTCATTAAATATATGCTGTATTTCTTCTTGAGTTAAACCTTTAAAATTTTCAATATTATTAGGCTGTACAAACTCTTCTAATGCTTTGGTATCTATTTTTGCTTGCCTTTCTTTTTTAAGCAAGTCTTTCTTATTTTCATAATTTCCTATTGATGTTTTTAAACTATTTATTTGATTTATTTTATCTTTGTGTCACTCCATACGCACTAAATTAGCATCTCCTTCACCTATTACATTAGCTCCTCCTCCAATAGCACCTGCTACCAAACCACCTATAATACCGCCTACAGAGCTTGCTTGTGCTACTAAAGATACCGTCTCTAAGGAGTACTCGTATTGCTTTTAAAATCTCTTTAGTTCTAGTTGTATTTAATTTTTCAGGTTCAACTTTTTCTTGGTAAATTTTAGGTAATTGAGTATCCAAGAAATTTTTAAGTTCAGGGCTATCTTTTGCTTTATCTATTTGAGTAGTAACTACTAACTCTGCTTACTTCACATAATTAGCTTTAATATTTTCTAAAGTTTTTTTCTTTCTATCTAAACGCTTATCTTCTTTTACTTCTAAAGTTTCTTTTCCAACATTGTAAGCAACGGCTGATAAAGAAAGTGCAGCAAGCCTAACCCCGACGGGAGTGGGATTAAGGACTAACGATACTGCAACGCCGTCAATTCTAACCGCACGTCTTACTGCTTTACTACCTAATGTTTTATATGTTTTCTCTAGAACATTTACTGCAGTTTCACCACCGGGTAGTGTCCTGATTTTATTTAATGCCTTATCGGCTAAACCGGGACTTGGGGGACCTTTTTCTTTAATTTTTGCACCTTGCTGAAGTTTATCAACCGGATCATAAGCTTTTGCTACTTTTTCTCCGACATTAACTACTCCGTCTGCTATATGAGTAAGATTATGGGTAATGGCAACTTTACTAACTCCCTTTACTACTTCTACAGCTACCCCACCTACAGCAATTCCGGCACGAGCAACTCTAGCACCGTAAAGTGCCGTATCCTCTTTCAGCGTTCTTTTTCCTGCTGGCTTATTTTGCGATTGCCGTTCCTATGGAGGCTCAGAAGCTTTTGTTTGTGCTGCTTCTAAAGGCTCTACTCTTTCAGGGGTATTTATTGAAGATTTAAGCTTATTATCTTCTGCTGCATTTTTTATTCCTTCTTCAGGAGTATTAATAGTTACTGCTTAAATTTTCTTTACTCATGAATGCTCTCTAACTTTTTTAGGTATTAACACTCCTATGTCATACAGTGGCTTGACCACGGTATCTAGAAAAACAACTTATAACGTGTATTCTTTGATGTTTTTACTGGATACCGTGGTCAAGCCACTGTATGACAACAAAAACTAACATCTTATCGTCTTCCCATCGCATAGCTAGTAATCAAGTTTTTTATAGGTTTAAAATTACTTATCGCCTTAAACCCTATTTGTCTTATACATCTTAAATTTTTGGAATAATTTGAGAAAATATTATTTAACTCATCAGTCAACTTATACATAATAAAATTATCGTCTTGCCTTAGCTTTTGATATTCTTGTAATGTACCATTATTACTAACGATTATGCTCAAAGTCTCTATATCTTTTATACCTTGATTAAGCCCTTGTCCGGCGAGCGGATGTACTGTGTGGGCAGTATCTGCAATAAGAACTATACGGTTATGAAAATATCTATTTGCTATACGGGCTTTTAACGGGAAGCTACTAATCTCGCTATCAATAGTAATTTTACCTAAGGAATTACCGGCATTTCTTTGAGTTAAAAACCTGACTTCTTCTATAGGCAAATTAACAATTAAAGCAGCTTGACTAGCAGAAGTTGACCATATTACGGAAGAGCTATATTGATCTTTTAAAGGTAACAAAGCAAAAGGACCAAGCGGCAAAAAATGCTCCATAGCACAATTTTCATGCGGCTTTTCATGCTTAATATTAAATGTAAGAGCTGTTTGATAAGGTTTTTCAATTTCATTAGCGAAATAATGAGATCTTACTTTTGAATTTACTCCGTCACATATAATTAATAAATTACATTTAATTTGTTTATCATCAAATTTTATAATTGAATAATCACTATGACTTATAACTTCTTGATATTCATTATTATCAATTAAGGTTATCAACGGATTATTAGTTACTTTTGACAATAATATTTTTTTAAAATCGCTATTCTTAACCACATATCCAAGTACAGCATCATCATTTCGTAAGTCTAATATCTCTGAAGCCTTATTATCTACTACATATACGTCTTGCATTTCTGCCACAAACTTCTTAAGCTCTTCCCATATATCAATAGAGAATAAGAAATTTTTAGAATGCGGCGTTAAAGCAGTAGTTCTTATATCTTTAAAAAACTCCAGGCTTTTTACCGATTTACTCTCGAATATAGTAGTTTTTATACCCTTTTGTGCAAAAGAAAGTGCCGTTAGCATGCCGCTCAAACCACATCCTAAGATTATCGTATCAATCTGCTTTGTTTTCATTCGATTCATTTATGAAATATTTTAAATAACCGTTTGTGGCTATAAAGCTTAAAAGAAAATAAATAATTGCTATATCTAAATATGAACTATTTCCTGAGTATAAACCTAAACAGCAAATAAATAAACTCGCTAAAGTCGTGAAGCTATTTAAAATCAATAAATTTGTAAAAATATCCGTTTTTCTGATAAATAGGTAGGTTATTAAGCAAATAAATAATGAAATAATAATTAAAAAGATGTTAAGCATAATTTTTTAAATCGGTTTTTCCGTCATTACGAGGAAAAACTGTAAGTTTTGACGAAGCAATCCAGTAAAATGATTTTTCTGGATTGCAACGCTCCCTATGGTCGCTCGCAATGACGATTTCGGTATCAACACACCACTCATTATATATAATCATTTATAACACTACAAACTGCAAATAAAATTAATTAAAATTCCTTAAATAATTTTAATATTATGTAATCTTAGCCAACCTTTACACTATAAATAGCTATTGTGACAAAAATGTTATAAAAAAATGTTGCTTTCTTTTACATTCGGCATTAACGTATATACGTATATATTTAGGTTTTGATTAATATTTTTAAGGTAAATTGTAATGTCACAACTAGATGTTTTAATAGTAGACGATGAAGAGAGTATACGAAATCTCATTGCTGCAAATTTGAAAGATGAAGGTTTTAACCCTAAGGTTGCCGCTAATAGTACTCAAGCCCTTAAAATACTTTCCGAAAAACCGGTCTCTGCAGTTATACTTGATATTTGGCTTCAAGGAAGCGAAATTGATGGGCTTGGGATTTTAGAGATAATTAAAAAACGCTATCCTTTAATGCCGGTAATAATTATTAGCGGTCATGGCACTATAGAAACAGCGGTAAATGCTATAAAAATGGGGGCTTACGATTATATAGAAAAACCGTTTAATAATGATAAATTAGTTATTTTACTTAAAAGAGCTTGTGAAGTAACGAAATTAAAACGTGAAAATATAGATTTAAAATCAAAGGTTATAGATAAAACTGAATTAGTAGGCGGCTGTTCGGTAACTTTAAAATATAAAATGGAAATAGAAAAGGCAGCTAGCTCTAGCAGTCGTATAATGATTCACGGTAAAGTCGGTAGCGGTAAAGAACTTGCCGCAAGGTTAATTCATAAACAATCTAAAAGGGTTAATAATCCGTTCATTATTTTCAGCCCTACCTGTATGACTACAGAAAAAATTAATCAAGAATTATTCGGCGAATCGGAAAAGCAGGAAAATAATAAACGCCCTACTATCTTAGAATTCGCCAATAACGGTACTTTATATATAGATGAGGTCAGTAATGTTCCTATTCCTATCCAGGTAAAATTATTAAAATTCCTTAAAGATCAAACTATTACAAAACCTTGCGGAAAAAATATTAAAGTTGATATAAAAATTATTACCGGCACTTCTAAAAATATCCAAGATGAAGTTAATAACGGCAAATTCCTAGAAGATCTATATTATCGTCTTAATGTATCCTCTCTAAAAGTACCTTCATTATATGAAAGGAAAGAAGACATACCGCTACTCGTTAAATATTTTGTTAAGCAACTTTCAAAATTTTCAGGTTTAAAAGAGCGTAGCTTTGCAGATGAAACTATTGCAGCTCTTCAATCCTATGAATGGCCAGGCAATATTAGACAATTACGTAACGTTGTTGAATGGACTTTAATTATGAATCCGTTAACTACAGGCAATAATGACATTATCAAACCTTATATGATACCTTCGGAAATATTAGCCAATAGTGCTAATCTCACAAAACTTGAAGATAGCTTTGATATGTTATCTATGCCGCTTAGAGAAGCTAGGGAAGTTTTTGAACGTCAATATCTATCGGCACAAATGAGTCGTTTTAATAATAATATTTCAAAAACATCTTCATTTGTCGGTATGGAAAGATCGGCTTTGCATCGTAAATTAAAATTATTAAGCTTACATATACCTCCTACAAATAGAATAAATGAAGAAGAATATGAGGAAGCAAATGCTTAAAGTCGTATCGATAATTACTATTTATTTGTTATTAAGCAGCTGTTCCGAATCTACTCGTGATGCAAATGGATTACTTACAGATAGCCAAAGCACGGTAATTCAAAATTATATAATATCGCAAAATTCTAAAAACCTTAAAGTGAACCTTAAAGAGAAGTTCGGTTCAAATTTAAAAGGAGTAAAATTAATAGGAGTAAAGCTAATAAATGAAGATTTATCAGGAATAGATTTAACTTCCTGCGAAATATTACGTGCTGATTTTGCAGGTAGTAATTTAGAAAAAGCTATACTTACAAATGCTATAATTCAAGAAAGTAATTTTGCAGATTCGGTAATAAAAAATATTTCCGGATATAATTCCGACTTTCAAGGTTCAATTTTTAACAATATAACATTACAAAATACAAATTTCGTTCAATCAAATTTTAGTGATACTGCTTTTAATAAAACTACTATAATAAATGTCAACTTTGAAAATTCTAAATTTAGTCATGTATTATGGAGCAATAATACTATCGACGGTGTTAATTTTCAAAAAGCTAACCTAAAGAATAATAGCTTTAAAAATACTAATATAACAAATTCAATATTTTACGGTACGGACTTAGAAAAAAGTGTAATAAATAATACCAATTTTACTAATAATTATTTTGAATCTAGCGACCTAAGTCAAACTAAATTAACAGCAGTAATAATTAAGGATTCCAACTTCACACAAAGTATTTTTAATGAAGTAAACTTTAATAACGTACAAAGTAATAACTCTTTCTTTTCATACGCTTCCTTTCAAGATTCAACATTACAAAATATTAGCCTTACTAAATGTGATTTACAAAATAGCACAATTAGTAGTTCAGTTTTAAATCATTTTAAAATCGATAATGCTATATTAAATAATATGAGTCTAAACGATAATAAATTTAATAATTTATCAATAAAAAATAGTAATGCTAATTTTGTAAGAATTAATAAAACTAAAGGCTCAAATATTACTTTAGATAATATTAGTTATACTAATATTATTTTTAGCAATAATGATTTTAAACAATTTATAGTGATTAATACTGACTTAAACAGCAGTGAAATAATAAACTCAAATATAACTAACGGGCAATTTAATAATGTAAATTTTTCTAAATCTTTAATACAAAACGTAAATTTTTCAGATATTAAAATTACTTTAGGTAATTTAAACCAAGTAGCTCTAATAAATTCTAATCTAACAAATACTACGGTTATTAACTCCGTCCTTTCTAATTCACAAATAAATAATATTAACTACCAAGCATATTCCGGTTTTATTAATACTAACGTTTCTAATAATATTATTTTAAATAGTGATAATTCGAGTAAAACTCCACCAAATAATATAGTAATAAGTTCGGTAAAAGATTTGCAAAAAATAACTAACTTAACAAATATAAATTTAACAAATCTTGACTTAAGTAGTTTAGTATTTAATGGAGTAGATTTTTCAAATAATATCTTTAAAAATACTAATTTAACAAATACGGTAATAAAAAACTCTATTCTAAAAAAAGCTAATTTTTCTTCTGCAATACTTACTAAAACAGATTTCTCAAACTCAATATTAACAGATAGCATATTTAAATCAGCTAAAATTGATCAGGCGGGCTTTAGTAACTCTGACCTAACAAATGCCGATTTTACCGAAGCAACAATTAAAGATACTTCATTTGATAAAGCTAAGACAAGCGGAATGAAAGGGGTGGATAATCTTTAAATACCTTGATCCCTATACGAACATTCAGTATGTCATTCCCGCATGGATCAATTCCACCGCTGTCATTCCGCGACTTGATCGCGGAATCCAGTTAAAAATACTAATAATTTTAGTATTTTTTATTGTTTTTGGATACCGTGGTCAAGCCACAGTATGACACCGAATCCATTTTTTGATCCACACAAACAATACCCCGCAGGAATGACATAGAATTTACCTTTGGTTGCTCTTTGAAGATTTTCCTTTATTAGTAGGTGTATTAGAGGGTGTAAATGAATTATTATTTATAAAAGCAGTAGGACTTTGCTTCTTCATTCTATTGATAATTTGTTGTTGTTTAAGATTATTTATCTTTTGTTTTCCGGCTATCCTTATAGATTTAGTAATTTTGGCAGTTTCTACAAATATTTCCTTAGGAGTTTGTAGTTGATCAATTCGCTCATAATGTTTTTTAAGAAACTCTTCTTTTATCTTTGGCTTTACTCCTTTCAAATCAACATATGTTTTATATAACTTCTTTAATTTTATTTTAGATTCTTTTATTTGTTGTTTGGAAGATTTTTGAGGAAGTGATTTAATCGAATTAACAAGACTACTACCTATTTCTTTTATAATATTAACTGCAGGCGAAGCTATTTTCTTTATTCCTTCATAAATTTTACCTAACCCACTAGCGATAACATCTAATATTTTAGGCTCATGTTCTTTAGATATAGGGGGTATATCCCTAATAATATCTCTAGCTTCAGTTATATTATTAGCTAAATGAAGTAATGCTTTTTTCTCTTCTAGCTCGGTAGATCGATTAGCATATAAACTAGCTATATCTGCCTGAGCATCTATAGTATCGGTAATTATTGATTTAGTATCATTAAAAGAAAGATCTATAGGTGTCTTTTTTTGCGTTATAGGGCTGTCTTCTCTTAATTTATCTAGCCTATCACGTATTGCTTGGTCTTTTTGATCATTGAGGCTTTTACTTTTTTGTTCTAGTTTAAGCTCAGATTGCATCTGCTCAATTAGATCGTCTACTTCATTACCGGATTTTTTTGTGGGGATATAAGGTCTATCTTGGAGCTTTGCAAACCTTTCTTCTAATTCTTCAAGTGTTGGAGGAGTGCCTTTAAGTTTTGCTAGTCTTTCTTCTAATTCTTTTATTATTTGATCGTCCTGCTTTTTCTTAGACATATATACCTCTATAATAATTCCTAGGTTTTGTGAAGAAAATTAATAAGATTCTTGAGAGGATAGTTGTTCCTATTTCAAAAAAATCTTATGATTTACAGCAAAAAATAGCAAAAATAGACTAATTTAATTTTCCTTCACAGAGCCTAGTTATTAATAACACAAACTACTAAATAAAATAAAGTATTTTTTAATATGAGTTAAGATATAATTACATAATTATTAGTATTTTTTATTGTTTTTATAGACCCCGTGGTCAAGCCACGGGGTGACACAGTGGGTTTTACCGGTCCACGCAACAATGCCTTGCGAGCGACTAAAGGCGTTATTGTATAGCTTGTTTATGTCATTCCCTAACTTCATCAGTAGTATAAGTTCTAAAATCAGGGGCGTTAACTCTTTGTAAAGCAATTTTAGCGTCTTCCATATCTTCTTGCATTTCCTGTAGATAATATTCAATTGCTTTACGTACTATATTACCCTTTTGATCTGTCTAAGTTTTTTGCTGACCATGCTAAACTATTATTTAGTTCGTCCGGAATACTTAAATTAAGTCTTGCCATCTTTTGACCTATATTTAATTGATAACACATCACGACACATAATACTGAAAAAAGCTATAAATACTTATCCAGCACATCCGACATGATTTTTCTAGCTATTGGAGCGGCGGCTTTACTACCCCCTCCGCCATGATCAACAAAGACGGTGACGGAATAACGAGGATCGTGATAAGGAGCAAAGCCTAAGAACAAGGCATGATTACGTCTTTCCCAAGCTATAGAATCACGGCTTAAATCATCTTTAGCATTTAATTTACCTTGTACTTGGGAAGTACCAGTTTTACCGGCGAGCTGCCTATTTTCGCCTAAAATTCTATTATAATACGCCGTACCTCCCGCAACATTAACGGTATTATACAAGCTTTCTTGTATTATTTTGATATTTTCGGGCTTAATATTGACATTATAAAATTCCGGATCATTTTTTAATATTCTAGGAGTATATAGCTTGCCGTTACTTGCAATAGCCGTAATAAACCTTGCAAGCTGCATTGGTGTCACCCCTAGAAATCCCTGTCCGATTGCTAGATTAAAACTATCCCCTATTGACCAAGGAAGCTTTAATTTTTTCTTTTTCCACTCTTTTGACGGTACAAACCCGCTACTTTCAGGAGCTAAATCAATACCGGTTTTTGAGCCGAGGCCAAATTCTCTTGCAACTTCAAGAATTTTATCTGGACCTACTATTCTTGCTAATTCATACATATAAATATTACAAGAATGCTTTAAAGCAGACATCATATCTACCGTCCCGTGTCCGCTATGATTCCAACATCTAAAGTTATTAGTACCAAGAGCAGAGCTACCGTCACAAAAAACGGTTTTATTAGGATTAATGCCTACTTCAAGGGCTGCAAGTACGGTAATTATTTTAAAAACCGAACCTGGGGGATACGAGCTTTGTATTACCTTATTAATTAAAGGCTTATAAGGATCGCTCATTAAACTTTGCCAATAATTTTCCGATAATTTACTGAAATTATTTGATTCAAAACCCGGTGTGGAAGCACAAATTAGTATGTTTCCAGTTCTAGTATCCATAACTATTGCCGAAGAACCTTTAGGATTTAAATATTGCTGTATATTTTTCTGAAGAAACGCATCGATATTTAAATGCATATCTTCGCCTGATTTAGTAGGGGTTCCTGCTATTTCTCTTACCTGCTTACCGTAAGCATTTACTTCAATTTTTTTATAACCGAATTCTCCTCGTAACTTGTTATCGTAATATTTTTCAATACCGGATTTACCGATATTAAAATCACTTAAACTATGTATATTTAACTCTTGCTTCTCTTGCTCATTTATCTGACCGAGATAACCGATTAAATGAGAAGTAGTGCTTGAAAAAGGATAAAACCTTAAATATCCTATATCAATAAATATCGAAGCCAGTTTATGCTTTTGTTCTTCAATCATCGATACTTGCTGCCAATCAAGCTGATCAAGTATTATTAAAGGAGTGTGGCGACTAGATTTTTTAATTTTTTGCTTAATATAATTATATTTTTCCGGAGATAAATTTAAAATATTACTAATTATTTCTAATTCGTCCCTATAATTATTATTAATGCTCCTATCTATTACTAGCTGATAACATGGTTTATTAGTAGCTAAAATATTGCCGTCTAAATCGTAAATTCTTCCTCTACTAGGAGGAAGTACAACAAAATTAATACGATTCTTATCTGATAAAGTCTTATATTCTTCACTTTTAATAAGCTGTAAATAAAACATTCTTATTCCAAGCAGTGATAAAAATCCGAGTTTACCTAATCCGATTATAAAGGCCCTTCGTGAAATTAACTCACCATGTAGTATTTTTTTATTTAGCATACTTTTTTAAAGTAATTCATAGGAGAGTCAAGTATAAGACGAATTATATTATAAGAAAATATAGTTGTTAAAAATTGAAAGAAAATTATTAAATATCCGTCTGCTTCTAGCTTCTTGATTGTTACTAGTAAATATTTAAAATTCAATATAAATAAACAATAAACACAAAAAACAACAAAATTTATCAAATAGTTTTTAGCTATAAAAAATTTTGAAGAGAGTTTATATATTATATATGCCGACAAAAAAACTAACGAATTTGTACCGATAGGCATACCGCTTACTTGATCTATCAATAGACCGAGGAAAAATATGCTAAAAATATTTAAGGAATATAACGACATAAAATAATAAATAAATATAATTTCCATCGCTGGAAAAATTCTGCTTTGAATATTTATTTTATAACTCACCAACGGAAATAATATTATAAAAAAACATAATAAAGCAAACAGCAATTTCAATATTATTTGTAAGCTATTTTTATATATTTCCTGTTTTATCTTTAACATAAATAGTTTTTTGTTATGTGTTTTGTTTGTAGTTGTTATATGGATCAGTTTTTTCGTCATTGCGAGGAACTTACAAAGTAATTGACGAAGCAATCTCAGGAGTTTGTTATTATTTCATGAGATTGTTGCGTGGACCGGTAAAACCCACTGTGTCACCAGTTCGCTTGACCACGGGGTCCATAAAAACAATAAAAAATACTAATAATTTTAGTATTTTTAACTGGATACCGTGGTCAAGCCACGGGATGACAGAGGTGAAATTGATACATGCAACAATACCGATTTGGTATCCACCCAATAACCATATCAACCGTATACAAAATATAAATTAATTTTCTATTTTGTACAGTTTTAAAAAATGAATATGGACTCTACAATAACTCACAACAACTAGGATTACATACTTGTGGTGGAGAAAAATGGCTTGTTTTAATATAATATTATTTCTTGTTATCGTAGGATCAAAAGACTTAAGCCGTGGGATAGGTATATTAGGTTTATCTGTTATATTTTTATTTTTTGACATAAAAACCTCCTTTTTAGCTTATATACTTGTCATTGCGAGGAAAATTAGGCTTTGTTGTACAGACCGTTTTATGTCATTCCCGCGTAGGCGGGAATCCAGTTAAAAATACTAATGATTTTAGTATTTTTTATTGTTTTCCGGATACCGTGGTCAAGCTACGGTAAGTAATATTTTTAATTTTTAACTTTCCTCTTCACTTTGTTCTATCGGCTCTAAACCATATAAAGATATCATACGTTCAAACACTCTACCGGCAGTAGGGGCAGCAGTCCAGCTCGCCGTTGCAAAGCCAAAGCTTTCTTTAGTGGGCTTTGGTTCATCAAATCTAATAAAAATAACATATTGCGGGTTAGATGCAGGTAGCACTCCTAAAAACGATGAAGCTCTACTATTTTTTAGATATTTCTTTTTACCCCCTGCACCTTGTGAAAGTTTTTCTGCCGTACCGGTCTTACCACCGATAAGATAGCCTTTGACCTCTGCTCTTTTACCGTTACCTTCTTTTACTACCGATCTAAATAATTTCTTCATTTGGGTAGAGGTATTTTCACTAAAAACTTTTGTACCTATTACTTTTTCATCCTTTCTTTTTAATAAAGTAAGATCATATAAAGTACCGCCATTAACAACCGGTAACATTGCTCTAACAAAATGCAAAGGACTAATCGAAATGCCGTAGCCGTACGACATAGTAACACTAGTTAACTCATTCCATCTTTTCTCGGAAGGAAATAACGGAGTACCTCGTTCAGGTAATTCTATTTGTAACTGATCTAATAAACCTAATTTTTTTAGATATTTTTTAAAATTGCTTTTACCGATTTCAAGCATAATTTGACTTGTGCCAATATTTGAAGAATATAGAAAAATCTCAGGTACACTATGCCACCCTTGCCTTGGCGTATAATCCTTAAGCTGGAATCCTCCTACTTTCATATAGCTTATATCATAAGCATCATTCATATTTATTGCACCGGTATCAAAACCGACTGCCATAGTTAATGCCTTAAATACCGAACCCATTTCGTAAATGCCGAGACTTGCTATATTAAACAACTCTTCCGGTTTTGCTAAACTCGGATGATGAGGATCGAAATCAGGCTTATTTACTAATGCTAAAATCTCGCCGTTATTTGGATCAGCAATAATACCTACTGCTCCTATAGCCTTAAATTGCTTTAAAGTTTTATCAATCTCTTCACTTAAAATACTTTGTAATCTGATATCAATAGATAATTGAAGTGGTTCTTTCCGATTCTTTGGTTCGTTTAATTCATAATCGGAATTAGTTAAATATTTATCGTAAGCGAGTTCTAAGCCACTAAGCCCTACCGAATCTCTACCTACATAACCGACAACATGCGACAATAAATTAGAAAATGTATAAATTCGTTTCTGCTCTTCTTCAAATTCAAAACCAAGTAACCCAAGGCTAGTTATCTTTTCTTGCTGACTAGGTAATAAATCTCTTTTTACCCATATAAAGCTTTTATTTGACTTAAGTTCTGCAAGTAATTTAGCCTTATTAATATCAGGTAGAATTTCTGCTAGCTTTTTTACGGAAGCTTCAGGATCAAGTACTATTTGTGGATTAGCAAATAATGATGCTGAAGGTAGGTTAACGGCTAATAAATTACCGTTCCGATCAACTATTTCTTTTCTAAATTGATGATTTTTTTTAAAAGAATTTTGGTTTTTATCGTAAACATTTGTAGCAACGATTATTAACCGGTAAGATAAAGTACAAAAAAGAAAAGAAAAGCCACAAATAACTATTAATAATCGGATTTTTGTATTTTTACTACAAACATTCCAAATTATCAGACTTTTAATTGCAGGTTTCCATTTTTCCAAAATTTGTTTCATATGTTATTTATGGTGTTTTAAGTGGGTAGCGATCCCGTCATGAGAGGAGGCATTGTTGCGTGGATCAATTTCACCTCTGTCATCCCGTGGCTTGACCACGGGATCCAGTTAAAAATACTAAAATTATTAGTATTTTTTATTGTTTTTATAGACCCCGTGGTCAAGCCACGAGGTGACCAGTGGGTTTTACCGGTCCACGCAACAATGTCCGCTCGCAATGACGTTTAAGGCTTCGTCCTACTCGAAACAGTCTGTATATACTTATTATTCGTAATTCTTTTGTAACGCCATTTACTACTCTTTGAAATACTAATATTATGATTAAATTTAATATTTTGATCGATATTTGGCCCTAACGGATCTTTTATCATTTGATAAGATTTAACTGTTTCTAATTTTAAATAAGCTGCCGCAAGTTTTTCCAATCTAGCCGGCAAAAGTAGATAAGCTTGCTCTGCTTTTAAAATATGAATATTATTATTCTCACTATTTATCTGTTTTACAACACTACTTAATTGATAATCAAGAGTTGAGACTCGCTCCTTTATGCTGAACAAACTACATATTGCTATAATTGTTATCAATAATGTTAAATAGTGAAACTTTCTTATACTCATAATTAATTACTCATGTATCGCTTTTGCTGCTCGAAGTTTTGCCGATCTCGCTCTAATATTTAGCCCTACTTCTTTATCTGACGGTGCTAGAGCTTTGTTAGTAATAATCTTAAGCCATTTATCTGGATCAATTGCCATATCGTCTTTAGCATATTTTGACCTTGCTACCGGCTTTTCCGAATTTTCTTTAAAGAAATTCTTAACTATCCTGTCTTCTAAAGAGTGAAAAGACACCACAACTAAACGTCCGTCTTTCTTTAATATATTTTTTACATTCGCTAAAAACCGCTCTAACTCCCCAAACTCATCGTTTATATAAATCCTAATAGCTTGAAAGGTTTTAGTGGCAGGATCAATTTTGCCTTTTCTAAATCCTATACTACTTCTAACAATCTCGGCTAACCTGTCCGTGCTATCAATTCTCACCGTTTTTCTATATTCTACGATTCTCCTAGCAATTCTTCGTGAAAAGCTCTCATCTCCGTATTTGTAAATTACGTCAGCTAGCTCTTTTTCCTCTGCCGTATTTACAAACTCCTCGGCATTAAGTCCCTGCCCACTCATACGCATATCAAGCGGTCCGTCATGCAAAAACGAAAATCCTCTATCTGCTATATCTAACTGCATTGATGAAACGCCTAAATCCAGCACTATCCCATCAAATTTTTTTTTCTTAAGTTTTGTAAAGCTATCCGCAAAATTCGTTTCTATAAAATCAAACCTCTCACCGTAATTTTGCTTAATTTCTTCGGCTCTTTTAATCACATTCGGATCACGATCCAAAGCTGTGATATAACAGTCACAGCTTTCTAATATTGCTTTGCTATATCCTCCTGCTCCAAACGTACAATCTAAATAAGACTCACCGTCTTTTGGGCTTAAGGCCTCTAACATTTCATTTAGCATTACAGACACATGAGATTGTATCATTAATGAGCATTCCTTAGAGTTAAACGCTTTTCATGAGCAATTTTTTGAGCGGAATTTAAATATTTCTCAAAATTCTGCGGCTGCCAAATCTCAAAAATCACCCCTTTACCTACAAAACATGCTTGCTCTTCGATTCCTGCATGCTTCATTAAAGATTGCGGCAATATAACTCTTCCCTCACCATCAAAGGAAAGCTGCACTGCTTCCCCGAATATCATAGTCTCAAAGGCATCACGCTCCTCGGAATAAGGATCAAGCGTCTCTATCATCTGCCTTAATTTCTCGATATGCGAAATACCGCATGCTTCAATACAATTATTCCTAATCGACGGATAAGCAATCACACCGTTAAATAATTCTTTCCCTAGTACCGCACGGTAATTCGCCGGCACCGACACCCTACTCTTTTTATCAACACCATTTACATACTTAGATAAAAATACATTCATTGGTATAATTTGGGTTAATTTGGGATTTAATGGAAAATTATAGGATATTATAGGAATATAACGTAGTCAAGCGTTTTTAACAGGTAGGAGTTAAATTATTAACTTGTGTCTTTATTGTCATTACGAACTGGCATTGTTGCATGGATCGGTTCTTCCGTCATTGCGAGGAAATTGCATAGCAATTGACGAAGCAATCTCGTGCCAAAATCCTGAGATTGCCACGCTCCTTGCAAGTCGCTCGCAATGACGATATCATTCTTTATTTTACAATGCCCTAATAACTTAACATTTAAAATCTTGACATATATTTCAAACTGAACTAAACTAAGCTAGTTTAAATCAGTTAAAAAATTAAAGGTTTAAAATGCAAATAGTTAACATTCACAATGCAAAAACTCATTTATCCGAATTAATAAAATTAGCTGCAAACGGCGAAGAAATAATTATATGTAAATCAGGCAAGCCTACCGTCAAACTTATACAATATAATCCTAAGAAACAACGGCGTAAACCCGGCTATTGGGAAGGTAAAGTTGTTGTAAAAGAGGATTTTGATGATTTACCCGATGATTTTATGGATTTTTTTAAGTAATTGTCTCAGATGAAATACCTATTAGATACACATATTTTATTGCAGTGGCTAAATAATGATAAAACCTTGCCGCATAAAATAGCAGAAATTATAGCTAATCCTAATAATATAATTTTCGTAAGCAGTGTAAATACATGGGAGATTACTATTAAAAAATCTTTAGGAAAACTAGAAGCTCCAAATGACCTAGAAAAAGCCATTGAGGCTAATGAATTTCAAAAATTACCGATTTCTATAGCACATAGCACTTATATTGCAAATTTACCTTTATATCATAAAGACCCGTTTGATAGACTATTGATAGCCCAAGCAATAGTAGAAGGTTTAACCTTATTAACTTGCGATACTTACATATCTAAATATTCTGTACATACAATTAAAGCTTAATATACAAAAAATATTGATTTATTAATTTTTATTAATGATTACTCTGTTTTGAACATAAATAAAGGTTAATTATGCCGCAATTTGAATGTATAGCCACGATACTTAGATCACTCGGAAGTTATCAACCAAACTTTCCTTTACCTTATTTGTTTAATATTGGCGACAAGCTATTTACTTCCGTACCCTATCATGCATTTATGAAAGATAATACTACTAATACCCTTATAGATTTTGAAGAATGTGAAGACAACGCAAGTTATAGAATTCATAACTGGGCAAGAATTTTAATGAGAAAATGTCCGAAAGAAGCTAAACATACTATTAACTCTATAATAAAAGATTCAAATATACCGGCTTTTATAGGCTTTAATACTACTGAAGATTGTATTATTAATGCTAACTTTGAAGCCAATTTAAGAAACTTTACTTCATATGCTTTAGGACCAACAATACATACTGCCGGGTTTATGATGTTCGATAAAGAAGATTCAAACATGCCGTCCGGTAATTCTTCAATTACTTCAACATTTTTATCATTCACTAAAGACGGAGTAGTAACAATTTGTTGTGTAATTTTTGCTATATTAGCTATTTTAAAAATACAAGAATATTGTAAAAATAGTAAAAAAAACTTTAGACCAAGATAATGATAACACTTATACGCCAATGGAGCTATTAAGTAAAAAAGAAAATAAGTTTATAGAGCATCAAGATAATATATATAAATATAATCCTGATAAAGATATTCATGAAAAATATAGTACTACCATTTTAGGTTCTGCATCTGAAGTTTAAATTAATTATAGTATATTAAAAAATAATAACCTATAGTGAATGTCATTTAAAAACTTAACCTAATTTATGCTTAAAATACCTATAGATAATGTTATTGTATTCATATATCTAATATCTATTCTACTCATTGGTATATATTACCGAGCTAAACATAGTAGTTTTAAGAACTATGCAAATGTCGAAAGTAAAGCGAAAAATAGTAAGCTGTTATTAATAGCTACGATATTTGCAAGCTCTGTCGGAGGAGCTACCACTTTCGGCATTATGGAAAAGGCTTTTTTGGGACATGAATATTATGCTTACGCTCTTATACTTACAATACCTATAGATATATTAATTGCGATCTATATAGTGCCTTTAATTGCCAAACATTACGGAGCTGAAAGTATCGGCGACATTATGAGTACATATTACGGTAATATCGGTCGTTTTATCGGCGGTGTTAGCTCAGTCATTGTTTCAGTGGGGTTTTTGGCTGCTCAAATAAGCGTAAGCGGCTATATTTTTCAATATATCTTAGAAATAAATTATGTAAATGGGGTAATTTTAAGTTATAGTATAGTACTTATATATACTACAATAGGCGGTTTACAATCTATTGTTTTTACTAATTTACTACAATTTTTGGCGATGATAATCGCTATACCAACCATAACTTTTATCAGTTTAAATAAAGTTAATTTTGTAGATTTTATCGGTAGCTTATCAAGCACGAATTTTGATCAGAGCAACCTACTTTCTTATACGATTGCAGCAGCTTTAAGCTTTAGCGTCATGAATCTATATCCTACATTTATCCAAAGAGCTTTAATTAATAAAAATCCTACGCAAACAACTAAAGCAATATATGCAAAATCTGCTATATATTTTTTCTTCTTGATTTGCATTACTTTAAACGGTTTAATTGCTTATAAGCTTTATCCAAACCAACCGTCAAATTTAGTATTACCTTATTTAATCAACCAAATCATCCCGACCTTAATTCAAGGGATAGTAATGAGCGGCCTCTTAGCTGCCGTTATGTCTACTGCCGATTCTGATTTAAACGTTACTTCTATAGCTCTCGTTAAGGATATAATTAACCCTATACTTAAAGTAAAAAATCAGCAAAAATTATTATTAATTGCTCGAATTATTAACGTTATAATAGGAAGTTTTGCAATAATTGTAGCTTTAAAATTTAGTAATGTAATTGACTTAGTAGTGTTCTTTACCGGTTTTTGGGGACCGGTAATATTAGTACCGTTAATAACAACACTTTTTGGTATCAGAACATCTAAAACCGCAATGGCTTTATCATCACTCGGCGGAGCAGCTACTTTTTTAACGTGGGAATATTATTCTTTATACCTAAAATATTTTAACCTGAAAGGAGTATTTATAGGGACAATGACAAGTCTGATAATATTTATTTTAGGACGAAACGTCATTGCGAGCAGCCATAGGCTGCGTGGCAATCCAGAAAAATAATAAAAAAATGCTATGCATTTTTTTTCTTCCTTGCTTCGTCAATTACTTACGTAATTTCCGATACTACCTGCATAGTCTCTGCGTTAGTACGATATTTTCCTATAGCACCCAAATCTCTTCTACCGTTAGTTAATATTTCATGCCAACTAAACAAACAATCATGACTTAAGGGCTGCTTATACGAATAATACATATCGGCTAGCAATTCGGAAATGCCAATTTCTGCAGGTGAGGCTTTCCTATTATCCGTTGCTATATTAAAGTAACGCTTTATAGAAGATTGGCTCTATTTAGATATTCACCTTCAATTTCAGAACTATTCAATGCTTCGTCACTTGCAAGCATAACAATTAAGTTATTTTGATCTGCTTCTGAAAGATATTTAGTTGCTCCTAAAAGAATACCGCTATTTTTAACAAAATTTTTTTCTAAATCTAATATATGTTTCTGATCATATTCAAAGTTAGGCCAATCCTTACTCTGCCAGTTCCATATCATGAGTTATATATACTTTTTTCTATATAAAGCTGATACCCAAAACAGTTATTGCTATTACGTACATAATATGGTACACTTGAGTATACAACTTTTTTAGAGATAATATTGTGGCTATTTATACAAGCTCGCAAGCACGAGCTAAATTATTCACTCTTATTGATGAGACAAATAAAACTCATGAACCTATTTATATAAAGGGAAAACGTAATAATGCGGTAATCATATCAGAACAAGATTACGAGGGGTTGCAAGAGACTTTATATTTGTACTCTAAACCAGGCTTAGTAGAAAGAATTCTCGAAGCTAGTAAAGAACCGTTAGAAGAATGTATTAGTCATGAAGAAGCATGGAAATGATATATACTATACTGTACACAAAAAAAGCAATTGAATATATACAAAATTTAAAAGCAGCTAAATTAGCCGATAAAGCAGAAAATTTATGTAAATCCTTAACAATAAATTCAATGCCATTAAATAGTAAAAAACTTTATCGTAATTTAGTTGGTAAACGTTCTATAAGAATTAATTTACAACATAGATTAGTTTATGAAATATTAGAAGATAAAAAAATTATAAAAATACTTAGCATGTGGGGACATTATGAGTAATTATTCATCAATCCTTATGCAACGCTCTAAAAATCATCTCGGCAAGTGACCTACTAATGCCGTTTACTTTAGCAAGCTCATCTATGGTTGCATCGCATACTGCTTTGTATGAACCGAAATAATGCAGCAATGCTTTTTTACGAGTTTCACCTACGCCCTCTATATCGTCAAGGCTTGATATTTTTATAGCACGTGATCTACCTAATCTATGATTCTTTATGGCAAAATTATGAGCTTCATCTCGTAAGATTTGTAAATATTTCATAATCGGCAAATTTTTATCCAAAGTAAATACTTCTTTACCTGTCATATGGAATTGTTCAAGACCGGCATTTCTATCTACTCCTTTCGACATACAAACAAAAGGAATATTCATTTTAAATTTATCCATTACCTCTTTAACAATGCCTAAATGCCCTCTGCCGCCGTCTATAATCATTAAGTTTGGCAATTTATGCGGCTCATTCTTAAGTCTAGTTAATCTTCGTGTTAAAACTTGCCGGAGCATTTCATAATCGTCACCTTTAGTCATGTCATCCCCGCAAGGCATTGTTGCGTGGATCAATTTTACCTGTGTCATCCCGTGGTCAAGCCACGGGATCCAGTTAAAAATACTAAAATTATTAGTATTTTTTATTGTTTTTATGGACCCCGTGGTCAAGCCACGGGGTGACACAGTGGATTTTACCGGTCTACGCAACAATGCCTCCCCGCGAAGGCGGGGATCCAGATTGTTTATTAATGTACTGGATCCCGCTACAAGCTCGCGGGAGGACAGTGGGAAAGTGCGGGAGGACAATGAGAAAACCCGATATTCCTTTTTATCAAAACCGGCTTTACCGGCAACTACCATAACACCAACCGCAAACTTACCTTGAATATGGCTATTATCATAAATCTCAATTCTTTCAGGAATTTCAGAAAGACCAAATAGCTCTTTGATTTCAAGCATAATCTCTTGATTTTTTGCAAATTTCTTCAAATATTGCTCTAGAGAGAATAAAGCATTTGTTGCGGCGTTCTGAACTAGCTTGGCTTTACCTCCACTAATAGGTATTATAATATTGAGTTTAGTAATATTATTGATTTTCTTAATCGCCTCTATCACATCCTCTTTATCATTGATTTCATGATTAATTATAATTTCTGCAGGCACTTGTTGTTTTTGATAAAATTGTAATAAAAAATATTCTAATACTTCTTCTTTAGTACTATTTTCGGTAGAAGTAGGAAAATAAGGAATATTACCGCATGCTTGCCCTGCCCTATATAAAAACACTTCTACACAATAATGTTCGTTCTTTTCTACAATAGCAATTATATCTGCGTCTTTAACAATATCTGAAACACCTGCCTTAAGCTGCACATAACTAAGTGCCTTAATACGGTCTCTGATTTCTGCCGCCTCTTCAAAACGCATCTGACTACTTAGCTCTTCCATCTTTTTAGATAAGTTCTCTTGGAGTTCTTTAGTACGACCTTGTAAGAAATCTTTTACCTGCGTTACTAAGTCTCTATAGTCTTCCTTGTTTATTTTACCGACGCAAGGAGCATAACAACGTTTTATTTCATATTGTAAGCAAGGGCGAGTGCGTGAATTAAAGCAATTATCCGTGCAGGAACGTAATTTAAAAATTTTTTGTAGTTCGGTCAAAGTAGTATTAACTTCCGTAGGTGAGGCAAAAGGACCAAAAAATTTTCCGTCATTTAGAGTTTTACCTCGATATTTTAGCAATTGCGGAAAATCATGATCTAAACGTAACTTGATGAAAGGAAAAGACTTGTCGTCCTTAAGAAGAATATTAAATTTCGGCTGAAATTTTTTGATTAGCTGTGCTTCTAAAAGTAGTGCTTCAACTTCGGAATTAGTGATGCTGTACTCTAAAAAACAAGTATTTGCAATCATCCGAAGTGTCTTATTATCTAAATCGCTTTTAATGTAATTAGTAAGGCGTTTCTTTAAATTTTTAGCTTTACCGACATAGATAACTTGCTTGTTAACGTCAAACATTCGATAAACCCCTGAACGTTCAGGAACATCTATAAGTTTAGATTTAATTAACTCACTTCCGGTAATTTCTAGGGTCATGTGTATAGTTTCCTATGTCATTCCCGCGAAGGCGGGAATGACATAGAAGAGTGAACCATGCAACAATAACCTTCAATTCCCCGTTGTATTATACGGATTGTCATTTGCTACTTTAACATCCACTATTTTTCGTGTATTGTCATCAAAGAAAAAAGTTATTTTAAACTCATCTCCTACATTTAAATCTACTTTTGGGTCATAAAGCATAATATGCATGCCACCAGGCTTAAAATCAACGTTAATATTACCGGCAATTGAAAATGGATAATCCACTTTTACCATTTTACTAACCCCTTGATCATTAATTGTTTGATGAATTTCTATTCCACTTATCTTATCTGAAGATATATTCACTAAATTATAACTCTTACTTCTACTATTTATTAATGTAAAATACATAGCAGAATTGCTAACTTTACCTTGCACATTTGTTGTAGGTCTTGCCCAAGGCTGTGCAAAGTTAACGGCTGCCTCTGCAGGTAATAGATCATCGGGCTGATCAGAAGAAGAATTTGTAGAATTAGGATTTTGAGCTGTTTGGTTATCAGCATAGCTTACTGCACAAATTAAAGTTATAAAACCAACTAATAAAGTTTTTAGCATAATAGTACCTATGATAAATTAAAATAGGATATTAGCATAAGTTATTTTTTTTGCAAAATATTCTTACGCACCTCTTCAGGAAATTTCTCTATTGCATAACGTAGCATAGTTCTTGGCATTTGTAATATATAACGCTCCAAAAAATCTATTAACTGCTTTTCATCTTTTTTGCCTGCTTCACGTAGCATCCAACCTATTGCTTTATGCATTAAATCATGTTTATCGTTTAAGAGTAATTTTGCTATTTCAAAAGTCGTATCTAACTCATTATTTTTAATAAAATACCAAGTAGCAACTATAGCTATTCGTCTTTCCCAAAGAATTTCCGATTTTGTTAATGTAAAAAGATAATCCTTTTCTTTATCCCATAAATAAGCTCCAATTATATGATGGGCTGAAGCATCCACTAAATTCCAATTATTTACGTGTTTTATATTGTTTAAATAAAAATTATAAAAAAACTCTTTATCTTGTGCTTTCTGATATTGCATAATCAAAATAGCTAACACTAAAAATCTCTCTTCATTAAATTCTGAAGTAATAAGGCGGCTTAAATCCCCCACATCTAAATTATAATAACTTTTAGCTATTTTACGTAAAGTCGGTACGGTAACCCCAATAAACCGGTCATGCTTTCCATACTCTCCTTTCCTAGTTTTAAAGAACAGCGTTCTACGTTCTAAAGGAATATCTCAAGTAAAATATTTCTAATTTGTTGTAAATTTTCTCTCATGTTCAATAAGCCATTTTTTACGATGTAATCCCCCGCCATATCCTCCAAGTTCGCCATTGCTATTAATAATACGATGACAAGGAACAATTATTGCTAACTGATTCATACCGTTAGCATTTGCAACAGCTCTATAAGAAGTAGGTTTGCCCAAAGCTTTAGCCTGATTTAAATAACTTCGTGTTTCACCGTAAGGTATACTAATTAATTCTTGCCAAGCCATTTTTTGAAATTCGCTTCCTAAAAGATATATAGGCGTATTAAATTTTTGTAAAGTACCGGTAAAGTAAAATTTAAGCTCCTCTTCAATCATTAAAATTGGTTCAGTACTTCCAGGAATAATAGCAGATTTCGTCTTAATTCTTAGTCTTTCAATTTCCAGCTCTAGACCTCTTCTATCAACAAATTCTAATAAATAAAGTAATTTTTCATCGCTAATTGCAATCATAGCACCAAGAGGCGTATCTAACCAAGCTGCTTTTAAAATATTTAAATGCAGGTTAAATTTTGTCGGCGGTCCTCCCATTATTTTAGAGAAAGCATCTCGAAAACCGCTACTTGATTCATAACCCATATCAATTTGTGTATTAATTACCGATTTACTCATGCGAATTTGCTTCATCGCAATACCCATACGCCTTGCTCTTGCATATTCTATAAACGTCATACCGAAACGTTTTTTAAATTGGCAACGTGCTGTAGAAGCATCTACTGATAACTCATCAAAATCACTATTTTTCCATCGTTTAGCAGGATTAAGCTCAATAGCATTAACAAGAGTACAAACTAAATCCGAAACTTCGCAAGGATGTGAAAGAGGCTTGCAACGCTGACAAGGTCTATATGAAGCATGCAAAGCTTCCTTAGCAGTTTTATAAAATTCACAATTTTCAAATTTAGGTTTCCGTGCAGGACAAGTCGGTCTACAAAATACTCCTATTGTTTTAACCGCTACAAAAAAGATATTTTCATACCTGTCATCTTTATTAATTAATGCCTGATAATATTCTTGCCTTTGAAGCTCATTAAACATATTAATTTATCCTATAATATAAATTTATAATTATATTATATAAACTTTTTAAAACCCCTGTAACCGAAATTCAGGTATTGATTTTTTATTTAATAATTCTGTCTCTCATGCTCAATGAGCCATTTTTTACGATCTAGCCCTGAACCGTAACCGCCAAGCTCACCGTTATTATTGATGATGCGGTGACACGGAATAATTATAGCAAATTTATTTGCTCCATTAGCATTTGCAACAGCTCTATAAGATCTTTCCATACCTATTAATTTAGCTTGAGTGAAGTAACTTCTTGTTTCACCGTAAGGTACGTTTGTTAGATCTTGCCATACTAATTTTTGAAATTCGCTTCCTGAAAGATATATCGAAGTATTAAATTTTTTTAAAGTACCGTTAAAGTACAATTTTAGCTCCTCTTCAATTGATAGAATCGGTCTAGTGCGATCTTCAGTAATAGCCGATTTTGCGTTAATTTTAAGTCTTTTAATTTAATCCTTTACTTTCAGCAAAATCGAGCAAATAAAGCCTCTCTTCATCACTAATTGCCAGCATTGAACCAAGAGGAGTATTAAGCCAAGCGGATTTTAAACTCATTTTTTACCCTAAATATAGTTTCTTAATATTATAGTATTTAATTACAATTCAGCTATTGATTTTTTTATTTAACAATTTTAATATTTTAATACAACAATTTATAGGCTCTTAATTATGACAAAAGCTCATGTTTTTAAATATTCTCAAGTAATTTTAACTAAGAGAAAACTCGCTATAATAAAATTTAGCGAAGATAGCGGACTAAGTATACCGGATATTGCTACTATGGCAAAAGAAGAAGAAAAACCTAATGGAGTAATAGATCAGTATAAAACCGGTAAAATCACTACCGAAGAATTTCGTACAGAAATGAATAAATTAATTGAAAACGCAGGCGGCACTCCTATTACAAATCTTGAAACATTTGATAAATGCTGGAATGCTATATGCATAGTAGAACCTGAAAAGCTAACAGAGCTATATAATTTACAACAGACGCATAAATTTCATATCCACATTATAGGCAATACAAACGAATTACAGCATAATTATATTCAGCAAGAAATACAAAAAGCTCCGATTAAACCTAATATTTCTTATACACTTTCATATGAACGCGGTACATTAGATAATAATTTATTAGTAGAAAACGCAACAGCTTATCTAAAAGATCAAAATTATGAACCGGTATGGCACACTGCTAATCAAAATGACTATGACCAAAACGCTTTAGACATATTAGGAAAATATTACGATAATACGACTACAGATATTATATAAATATTGATAGCTTAAAAATTCTACAATAGCGAATTATGCAATAATTCGCTATTTGCGTTATTTAAATCAAATCATTTAGCTTCATGATCTTTAGCAAAATCAATTAAGCTTTCCACAACATCACTTAAATTTTCGGTATTAAAATTAATCCCCATTTCTTTTTTAACGACATCAAAAAAATAATCATCAAGTGAATTTCTCATTTCATTTAAAATTTTAGTGTTTTTTGTCCAATGAACAATTATTTTTTTCTTAATGATCTCATAGGTATCAAGAGCAATTTTAACACTTGCTTCATGCTGATTTTGATCTGTTTGATTTTGTAAGAAACTAAGTGATTTTCTATAAAAAGCTATTACTGTTTTGTTGTTGCCTAATTCACTCGGCACATCATTTTTAAATTCAGCACTTATTTTTTTAACTCTATTTAAAAAATCATTATACGATAAGCGTTTATTATGATACTGTGCTATTGCGTTATTTATAAGTGTAGAGAATTTTTGGTAAAAGGCATGATCGATATTAACATAATCCTTAATAGTATCTTGTATCTGAGCGTTAATTTGATGAGCCTTATCTCCATCTGTAATGTCTGTTCTAGCAATAAATTGTTCAAATATTTTATTGTCAAAAATGCTGACAATATTGGTCTTAGTAATATTACCGGCAATAACATGCTCATCAAGCAGTTTCACAATTTGACGAGTATATTTTTTTTGTCAGATTTTTCTTCATAACGCTGTTGTACTATTCTTTTGAGTTTATTCAATCTTTTTAATTCATGTCGTAATTCATTAGCTTCTTCTTTTTTTCATAAAATTTATAAGAATTAGAGGCTACAGACATCAAACGGTTAAATTTTTCTAACAATAAATAAAACTTACTGCGTATAACTTCATCAGCTAAATATTGCTCAAGTTGCTCAAAATCTGAATTGTTAGGTACATTTATAAAAATATTTTTAATTTCTTACAGTAACGGAAAAAGTTCTTCTATTTTATCGGCTACGGAGAATATAGCGTCTTTTAAATCTTCTTTATCTAACTTCCTCAAATTAATTATATTATTTTCATTTTCATAAACTTTACGTGCTTGTTCTAATTCTTGTGATAATCCCTCATAGTCAATTATATAACCGTATTCTTTAACTTTTCCTTTTTCCTCAAATAGACGATTTGCACGAGCAATAGCTTGTAAAAGAGTATGTTCTTTTAACCCTTTGCATATATAAACAACAGCATTACGCGGTGCATCGAAACCGGTTAATAATTTTGAAACTACAATTAAAATTTCAGGATCACCGACACTTTTAAATTCTTTAATAATTCTATTATTAAATTCTAGTCCATATCTTGTCTTCACGTTTTTTAAAAATTTCTGTATTTTGTTTTCGCTCTCAATATCTTCATAATCTTCTCGATCATCGGTAGAAGATATAACAACTTCGGAATTTACCTGACCTATATCATCTAAAATTTCTTTAAAGCGAACAGCAATTAATCTAGAAGGAGCTATTAACATACCTTTTAGACCTGTGCCTTTAAATGTTTCTAAATAGTGCATTAAAATATCAACTGCTTTAGCCTTAATAGTTTCTTCTGTGTGAGTAAGTACCTTTATACTTATGAATTGACTCACCAAACTTTTTTATGGTATTTTTATACTCTTTAAAAAGCGGTGTACCGGTAAATCCTATATAACAAGCGTTAGGGAGAATAGCTCGCATTTTACTTGCTAAATCACCGTATTGAGTACGATGACATTCATCAATAAAAACAAAAATATTATTGCTTGAATCTCGAAAGTCATTTTCAAAAGCTCTATTAAATTTATTAATTAATGTAGTTATAATAGATGTACCGCTTCTAAGCAGTTCAATTAAATTTTTAGATGAATCTGTAAGCTTAGGTTCAAATCCACAATTTTTAAAAGCATTTTTAATTTGTTCATCAAGTTCAACTCTATCGGTTATAATTACGATACGTGAACTTACAATATTAATGAATTCAAGTAAAGATTTAGCAATAAATATCATTGTTAGAGATTTACCCGTACCTTGCGTATGCCATATTACTCCGCCTTTTCTAATATTATCCTTGTCATATTGTTCTACTCTTTTCATAGCTGCATGTAAAAATTGATGATGACGAGCTATTTTTTTACTGAATTATCAAAAACACAAAAATTAGCGACTAAATTAAGCAATCTTTCAGGGCAACATAAAGCATAAAGTACTTTATCTTGCTCAGTAGGTTCTATATGACTGGCTAATTCCTGTTTATTAAAATAATTTCTATAAGAAGCAAAATCACCTGTGTAAAGAGTGTTTTTTACCTTTTTAGATAGAGGAATATTTATTAGATCACGTATAATATTGATATTTTGATTTTCTTCCTCTCTCTAATGCTCTTTTGAGCTACCTACGGTAGCATATTTTGCTTCATTCTTATTTACGGCAATTAATATTTGAGCATAGTAAAAAAGTTGCGATATTTCATCTGATCTTTGATTACGTATATGTTGAGATATAGCTTGATCTAATGACTCGGTAGGTGACTTATTTTCAATTACTACGAAAAGTATACCGTTAACAAATAGTACAATATCACATATACGTTCAGTATTCATTTTGGTTTTTACAGGTACTTCAAAAGCAACATTGTAAGTATTATTCTTAGGTTCTTGTCAATCAATATATTGTAAGGTATAGCTTTTAAAGTTTTTCTTAATATTAGCACCTAAAGTTAGTAAATCATATATCTCTTCGTTAGCTTTCATTAAACCGAAATTTTTAATATCTCTAAGCTGACGCACTGCCTTTTTGCATCCTCATCTTCTAAGTTAAAACTATGCTTTGTCTTATTAAGTTCCTTAATTTTTTCGATTAATGTATTATCTAGCAATATGTTTTGTGAATTACTACGTTCTTTCTTCAGCTTTTCTTGATTAAGCAGTTTATAGCCGAATGCCATTAGTGTTTTCACGGCTGTTATATGGGAAAGGAATTTTTCGTTGATATTCAATTCATTATTATTTGAGAACATAATTTTAATTATTTCTAAATTTCTTTGTGATTTCTAAGTAAGTTAACCGTAAAGATAATTTACCTAGTAAATTTGCTATCAAATATGAAATTTAGAATATTCTTTATTTTTAAAGCAAATTATAATTTTTACGTATCTACCTGCACACGCCACTCGCCGGTAAGTAACTTCTGTATTAATCCTTGTTTTTGTAACTCACCACACAAGTTATTAAGATAGTTTGCAACCCGGCTTTGCTGCTCAAGCAAAGGTATATATACAACATAATTCTCAATAGAGGGTTTTTGAATATTCGGCAAACCTGATCCTATTTTTAGCCGCATAATTTTAGGCTCATTTTGTTTGAGTTGAAAAAATAAAAAATATTTATTTAAATTAGCAGCTAAATTAGTGACTGAATAGCAATGTACGCCTAACCAAAATTTTTCCTTACATAAATTTACAAAACCACACGAACCACCTTCGCTAATAGTAATAGTATTTGCTTCCATATTCCATTGATCCGTAAAGCCTGAAGGAATTACACCACCATTCCAAACAGGATAAATACCGCCTTTCATATCAAGGCGATTTAATTGTTTTCCTTTACGAATAGTAGCTATGCTAGAAAGTTTAACAGCTTGCCACTTTTCTTCCCTTGCCTTGATACTGAAAATATTTCTAACAATTACATTATAATCTTGTTGTTTGATATCACATAATTTTGTTAATATCTTTATACTTTCATCCCACACACGTAAAATATTAGCTATTTTTTGTTGGCCAGGGAGAGGAGGAATTAAAATAGGTAAATTTGAGTATTCTTCAGCATTTATATTTGATTGCACTCCACTTCGTAAAATTTTTTTGATCCAAATTCTATATTCATTAGATTGAGTGAACAAAAAAAGATATTCCGGTAGAATAATTTTTTGATTTGGACGAAAACGAATTAAATAACTTGCATACGCTATAACTTCATTAGATTTACGTAAATAAGCTTTTCCTACACTACCAGTACGTGCAAAAACAATATCGCCTTTTTCTAAATAATAACTTTTCGCATCTGCAAGATTTATACTTTTAGCATTATGAGCGATTAAATTACCTTGTTCATTGATATCGGTAATACGTAAATATCTCGGTAATAAAGGATCATAATTTAGAGCAGCTACATTTGCACCATAAGAACCTTTTCCTATAATACAGCCTTTTAATAATAGATTTTTCCAATCCTTATGCATCATTTCCGCTTCTAAACTCATACATCAACCCCAAGCTCTTTTAGATGAATATCCATCTGTGAGCGTATATTTACTAGCTCTTTTTCAAGCTGTTGGATTTCTTTTTGCAGTTCTGCAATGTCAATTTCTTCTTCCTCATCGTATGTATCAATATAACTAGGAATATTTAAATTATATTTATTTTCACGAATTTCTTCTATATTTGCTAGATGAGAATATTTTTCAATGATTTTTCTATTTTTATAAATATCAACAATTTTATTAATATGCTCGTCTTCTAAAAAATTCTGCCCTTTACCTGCTTTAAAAAATCCACTAGCATCGATAAATAATATATCCTTTCGTTACTCGTTTTCCCCTTTTACTTCCCTTGAGCGATCAAATACTAAAATAGCAACGGGAATACTAGTTGAGGTAAAAAGATTAGCAGGTAAGCCTATTACTGGCATCTAATAGATTATCTTCGATTAAACTCTGACAAATTAAACCTTCGGTTCCCCCACGAAATAATACGCCGTGCGGTACTACTATAGCAGCACGCCCACTCTGCGGCTTAGTAGTCTCAATCATATGAGAAATAAAAGCATAGTCTCCTTTAGTTTTAGGAGGAATACCACGCCAAAAACGATTATGTTGATCGTTAGCTGCATTTTCATGCCCCCATTTTTCTAAACTAAATGGCGGATTAGCAACAACTATATCAAACTTCATGAGTTTATCACCTTCCAGCAATATAGGATGATTTAACGTATCACCCCAGTGAATATGTGCTCCGGCTTTTGAATGCAAAAACATATTCATCTGTGCTAATGCCCATGTTGCGTTATTCATTTCTTGACCGTAAAGTGCATAATTATGATTACCTACCTCTTCAGCTGCCTTAATTAAAAGTGAACCGGAACCGCAAGCCGGATCACAAATTATATTTTCCGGCTTTGGAGCAGCAAGCTTGGCAAGTAAAGTTGATACGGCAGCAGGCGTATAAAATTCACCGGCTTTTTTTCCCGCATCTGAGGCAAAGCGTGATATTAGATAAATATAACATTCACCTATAATATCTCTCTATCAGGGCTTAAATCTAATTCCGGCTTGTTAAAATCTTCTAATAACATTTTTAAACGACGATTTCGCTCTTTTGTCTTACCTAAATTAAATTCCGAGTTAAAATCGACATTTCGAAATACTCCTTCCAACTTTGCAAGGTTCCTCTGTTCTATTTTTATTAAAGCGTTATTTATAAGTTCACCGATATTATTTTCATTTCGTTTTATAAAGATATCATAAAAATTTGCACCTTTCGGTATTACAAATTCTTCTCGATCCAATTGTTGTTTGGCTCTTAAAGGTTTATCTTTATACTTTTCTTCATATTCTTTTGAATGTGCTAGCCAAACATCTGAAATATATTTAAAGAATAGCATTACTAATATGTAATCTTTATAATTTGCTGCATCCATCACACCGCGAAAAGTATCACAAGCAGCCCAAGCAGCACTATTTATTTGCTTTTGTTTTACTTGATCGGTCATATCTTTATTTGATTTATTTTATCTAGTGATAGATTATATAGGTTAAAAATTGAAAAGCAACCAATCTAGTTTTCATAAAAATAGATGGTAACAATTACTTTTTCAACTATTATATTTGTTTATAGCTCAAAATTAATAATAAAATATTTAGTTATAAATAAAAACTTACTTAATTTGAAAAATTAGTTTATTTGCAGCATATGGAATTTTTAGAAAATTTAGAAAGGTTGGAAAGCCTGAAGATATTTGGTGGATACAAAGGGGTTCAAACCTGCGACCTTCTGCGTGACAGGCAGAGGGTCTATTTTTATCTTATTTTTGTCCTTTATATAAAACAGAATTTTCTTTTAAAACCCTAATACTCATAACGTTTTAACCTATTATCTTAGTTAATATCAGTAGACTATTCAAAATTGCCTTATCTGTCAATTATTATTAAATCTCGCATTAAATTTCAATTAAACGGAACATATTGGGAACATTATAATTTCGTCAATTGCTATGAATTTTTTTGCAATGATGTTAATTTATTAACTAATCTGTTTTTAGTTAGCAATGCCATAATATTTTTTAAAATTAGGACTTGCATATCCTTTTTAACCGAGTTATATCAATCAACTTATAGTTAAATATTAAATATAAAATTTAAATTAAAAAAATAATTATGACTAAGGACTCATTTAATTTTACATATAGCGAACTTATTAAAATTAAAATTCCCAAAGAAGGTCAAGTAAAATATAAAGACGATAAATTACAATGCTTAGTATTAATAGCATCTTATAGCGGTAGTAAAACTTTTTATTATGGTAAAAAAATAAACGATAGGTACAAATTAAAGTGGATAGGACGCTTTCCTAAATTATCAATTGCGAAAGCACGAAAGAAAGCTATTGAATTTAAAGAGGAAATTGCTAGCGATGAAAAAATAAGTAATTTATCTAAAAAAGAAGCTGAAGAAATAGCAAAAAACAAAAAAGAAGTAATTAGTGAGTGGGTATTTCCAAGTCCTAAAAAAAGTAAAACAGGACACTTACAAGAACCTAAAAAAGCATGGAAAAAAATTATTGATGAAGCAGAAATAGAAAACCTTACAGGACACGATCTTCGTAGGAGTTTAGCTAGCTGGATGGCGAGTGAAAATATTGATACAAACATAATAGCTAAAACTCTTGGTCATCAAAGTATTAATTCTACTCTAATTTACGCAAGGCTTAATGTTAAAGCAGTAAGAGCTTCTATGGAACAAGCACTCAAGGGGAAAATACCAATTATTCAATAATGAATATTGTAGCACTTATAACGATTTTTAATAACTTTTAGTTTATTTATATTAATTATTGCTATTTTGTTCGATAGATCAAATATATTTAATATAATTTTCAATTTAAAGTAAAATAATATTGGATATATTAAATTACCTGAGCTAAATATAGGTCCGGTGATATTACATAAGGTAATATAAAACGTAGAAATTAGCTAAAGTCGACAAACCAACCTAATTCCTACGCACCATTTTAGCAAACTAAAACAGAAGAACAAATATTATGACAAAAAATAATACTACGCAATCAAAACACGAAAAAACTAACCTTAATACTACAAAAAATACTTCCAAAGTGATTCAAAAGTCACATAATAGCTGGGAACACCCAACAAAGCTTTTACCGGTAGTTGCTAGCTTAAAAGCTTTAATGGAAGGTAATACCGGCAGAAACCATATACAAGAAGATAATTCAGAAAGTGATTGTGATATTCATAAATGTATGATTTTACAAAATGAATTAAGAACTACACAACATGAAGTAATGACTTTAAAAACCGCACAACATGAATTTACTTCACGTCACATAGGGGAACTGCTTTGTTTTTACGAAATGCTACACAGTAATATTACTGAATTCTTAAAATTAGAAAGTGATAAAAAAAAAGCCTTAATTTAACAAACATTAAAAATACTATAGAAGCACTAATAAAATATAGTAATAAATTAATTACTTTCACTAATACTTTGTCAAATACTAATCCTTTATTACACAAAAAGATTATCTCTAAAGAAATATTCAGCAATGTAATAGATTTAATGAAACAGAAAGCAAAGGAAAAGGATTTAAGACTTAGCTATATACCTAAGGATATACCTCATACTATAGTTGGGGATTATTATAAGATTAGAAATATATTAAAATATTTAATCACTAATGCAATTGAATATAATTCTAAGGGCGATATTACAGTAACTGTTAATTCATTTGATAAAGCTCACCAAGAAGTAAAATATGATAAGCCTAAAGAAGTTGTTTTAGAATTCATAATAAAGTCGACCGAACCGATTCTATCTAAAGAGGAAGAGCAGCTTATATATTGCTATAACAAAAATTCCGTTTCAATTTTTGAATATGTCAGACTTGGTTTAAATTTAAAGCTATAGTAAAACAGTTAGTAAACGAAATGGGCGGTGAGCTTGACGTTATAAATACCGAAAAAGAAAGCACGGTTTTTGCTTGTTTTTTACCTATAACTTTACCGCTTATTGATAATATAATTGACGAAATAGAATAAATTATAATTCTTGGCAGATGATAGAAACTGATTATTTGGTTTCTATCATCTGTTTATTTTAAATTTGTCTAAAGAATTAATATAAGCTAATAATTTTTATATTTTTCTTTAGCCAATAGCAAAGTAAAAGTACTATTTAGACTACCCTTAATTCAGGCTGTATTTAAGCCCTGTTATTCGATTAAAGCTGTGCGAGTAAAACTAGAGCTACCACCCCATATCTTTAACTTCATCTGATGTAGAATTATGGCCTTCTCCTAGTGTGGGGTCAGGGGGAGAGAAAGTTCTTGATGAGCTACTTCTTCTTGTATATGTTGTAATTCTTGTAATTTATTATCAATTAGTCCCTTTACTCCAGACTGTTCAAGTTCATTTACTTTCGAATGTACTAGGTATATTATTCCCTCAAAATCATATGGTTCCTTTATTACTTTAGGTTCCATTAGAAGCGCAAATGCCTGTTTTAATATTTGAGAAAATTCCTGTTTTACTATTCCATTATCATCGTATAGTTCTAAAGGTGTTTTGTTTCCTATAGAATATATCAAATCTAAATATGAAGTAACTTTATTTGTGTTAGTATCATAAAGTTACTTTTTCAATAAGTAACTTTATTATTTGAGCATTACCTCCCTTAATGGCAGTATATAATGCTGTATTTCCATTGTTATCGCTAGCATTTATAACCTCATGGGTCATTTTCCCAATAAGCCACTCAACTATTTTAATGTAACCTACGGTACTTGCAAGAGCAGTTGCAAAATGTAATACTGTTTGACCATTTATATCTGAGTCATTTAACAATTTTGAGAAACTTGACTTATCTTCTAAATTTAATTTACTCTCTAAAAAATCTAGTAGTGCTATTGCTCATTTTCCTTTATGGTTACCAAGTAACATATGGTGTAATATGTTTTTATTATTGCTATCAACATGATTTATTGCATTAGAGTCAAAATTTTGATTGCTCAAAAGTGAGTTAATAGTGTCTATGTTTAGAGTGTATAATACATTGTATGATTGTTCTTTGGTAAGTGGAGTAGATATAGCGTTTAGTAATACTTCAACCACTTCAGCAGTACTATTGCTTGCTGCAAAATGTAATATATTACCATATTTAGTGTCAGTAATAATTTCGGCATGACTTTCAGGATTTATTTTATTTAAAAATAATTTAACTATTTCTGCACCTCCTAAAACTGCAAAATGTAGTATATTATGCTTATCACTATCAGTTAAATTTATAAGTTGTAAAACTTGAGCATCAGATAAAGGTTGCAATAATGTTTTAACGATTTCTTCATTACCTGCTTTTGCTATTGAGCGTAATAACTCATAATCCCAAGCTGGTTCATAAGAGTCAAGATTCTCAGTATAAAAAGTGAACTTTCCATAATCTTTAATATCTTGGAAAGCTTTTTTTAAGTTCATTAAATTTTTAACAGTTGCTAAATGTAATGCAGTGAAGCCGGAAATATCCTGAGTTTCTAAAAAAATATTTAAATTTCTTTCTTCTTGTGGTGTATTAAACCTGTTAACTAACTTTGTAACTGCTACACTATCATTGTTAAGGGTTGCACTGTGTAAAGCTGTAAAACCATTGGATGTTTTTTTATTATATCCTCACTTTTCATTTTAGAGAGAAGTATATCAATTGCTTCGTGTTCTTTTTCTTCAACTGCCAAATTTAATAATGTATTACCGTTTTTATCATTATTATTACCTAGACAATCCTCAATTGATTTACTTGTATGTAAAAACTTCTCAAATCTATTTAAATCTAAGCCAAACTCTTGTACTGACTGAAATAACATACGCATATATGCTTCTTCGCTTTCTTTTCCTATAATCTTTATATCAAGATCAGAGAATTGTTTATAAAAATTTTCTATAAACTCATCTAATGACTTTAGTTGCTCTAAGGTGGTGTATCTATTATCCCTTTATTTTTCTCAAGTAAGGTACTAGTTACTTTGCGAGTTTGTAAGTTTGAACTTTGCAACTCCTTTATAAGAATTTTATTAACTATAGCAGCAGGATTTAAATTAACCTGATTAGATAACTCATTTATACTATCTATATTCTTGTTGTTCATTTAATTTAAATGCGATTTTAACAGCAATATCTATACAATCCCTATAATCTTCATAATTTGTTCCGAGTGGAGGAGCATAAAATGTGCTACCAGTATGTGATTTTATCTCTATGGCAGTATATCCAGTATATTGTTGGGAATATAGATTTTTTTGAATAGTAAATAAGGAATGTAAGGGATTCTTAAGAAAACTAGTAAATTTTGAACTACTAGGGTCTATTAAAAAAATTTTATAATTTCCTTGTGTATCTAATTCTTTCCACAAACATATAGCATGAATTACAGTAGATTAAGTCTTTTCATCATATTTAAATTTCCATCCAGTAATAGGACCTTTGGTACCTTTAATATCCTCTCGTTCAAATGTATCAACTAACACACTATAAATACCCTGGGTATTTAATTCTTTGAATGCATTTTCAAATGCTTCTTTTTCAATTCTGTGTAAGCTATCTTTTGTAATACTACAATCACTTTGCGTTAATTGACAGGGATTTGCAGCATTTTGATCAATTAAGTATTTTGTGTGGTCAGGATTTATTGCAAAACGTTTTATAACAGGCTTAGAATGGTCTTGTTGATATTCTTTTTGAACAATGCAATTGTTTAATTCTTTTGTGCCTTCTCTCTACGTATAGGACCTGGGGAAATCGATCTAGATTCAATATTATCTTTCATAATTGATACCGTTTTTGATGAAATTTAAAAACCCTTAAGTATTTACTAAAAACATAAAACTTTAGAGTTAGCATACTAAAATTTCAACGGAGCCTAATAATTTAATTCTAAGCTGCTTAGCTTAGCATATAACATAATTAATAATATATAGTAAAATAAATTAGGTATTATTATAATTAACTATTTCTAGGAGTGACAAAATTATCTTAAAGGTAGTTTTACATTTTCAACGTTTACCAATCTAATTAACTTGTCAACAACCTTTCAGTACTCGCCTCTATTAAGTTTTTACCACAATGTTGATGCTTGAAACTTCCCGCCACCGCAATTAAAGATAAACGATATTAAGGCAGCTTGCTAGTTTTCGGTTAGTGGAACGCTGTAATATCTACTTAAGACTACCTGAGCTTTGCGTATGTCTTTCTCAAACAGCTCTTCGGCTTGCTACTTATTAATCACTTTCCTATATATTCGTTCGGTCCTATCACATGCCCGTAACCGATTACTTTATAGCCTACGGTATAATAGAATTTATATTCACATCATTTTAGCCAAGTAAACGAAAGTGTATAAGGTCTTTTCGTCACTTTCGCTCATTATATAAGGCACTTTAACATATATATGCATTTGTTCTACTTGGTCATTTATTTTATCTTTTTCTGAAAAGATAAGTAACTTATGAGTAATATTATTTTCAATTCTATTTATTACAGTTGTTCCAGAATTATCGTTAGAACAGTTTAAAACATCTTCAAATAACTTGTTTAATTTACAATCATTTTCAAATTCTATGCGTGATAATAATCTTATTTCTTCTAGATGAAAATATTGTCTAACCTCTTCAAGTACTAAATATCTACCACAGTTATTATTAAGAAGCTTGTATAAAAATATCTAATATGTCGGTATTATTTTTAAATTCTTATTAATAATTTGCTGTTTGTAAAAAGATATTTGACGCATAAAAACGATAATTGTAACTGTAAGAGCTGCGAATAAAATAGATGATAAGTTTAGTGATTGAAAAAAACATATTTGTACCATTGTTAAATTAATGCAATCAATAGTGGTATAATATTTCTTATATTGCAATTTAAAAATGAATTTTATTTATACCTATTTTCTCTTTTAGTTACTAAACTTGTTTATCATATATTTATCGTACCACTAACTAATAGAGTAAAGTAAATTTTCTTGATCATCCTTTCGTCCAAGTTGCATTACGGCTAGCTACCTCAGCTCTTTTAGAACATTAAATTATTATTTTTTTCCATAAGTTTCTTCCCATTGTGCTTTATTATAAGCTGCATACTCTTCACTAAAATTATATTTTTTATCGTTTTTATCCATTAATTCAAAAAGCTTTTTTGCACCGCTATAAACCCTATGCATTCAGGGTGATTGAGATATGCAGCATCAGGTTGATTTTCTCCTATATTTTCTGTTAATTTATTAAACCATTTACAAAACTCATAAACTTGTTTAGCCTCTTCTTCATTATAAAACAGTTCTCCTATATTTTCTGGTTTATACTCGTGTAACTCACAATCATTATATAAATTCTCTAATACATAAAACATTAGACTGTCCCAATAACTTAACTATGCGGGTGTTTTTCGCTATTTTTAGGCCATGTTTTTTGTTGTTTTTCAAAATCAGCTAATTCTTCAAAAGCATCTTTTATCTCCATTCTAAACATTGGATAGTTAATTTTAAATTTTAAGGTTTGTTGTGAGTAATCCATTTTTTTATCCATTCTTCTAAATTAATATGTGCCTCAGGAATTTTTTTTGGCTTAAATCCTGGAATTTCTTTGATAATTTTGTTGCTAACAGGGTCTATAACTTCTGTAACCTTTGTATTACTATTATATCTTAATTGATTTCCATATTTATCAATTCTACAACCTTTATTAACAATAGCTGCATAATCTACTTTTTGATGCGAGAATTCAACATTTGATCTACCTTTCATTATTCTCATACCATTTACCTTATCTTCATACCGTAGACCTATTCCTTTTTCAAAAAATTTAGGAAATCCAAGCTTTTCAGGTATTTTTTTAACAATTTCAGGAAGTTGTACCCAATTTTCATATTCTTCAAGATATTTACCATATTTTTCAAGTTCAAGATTGTCTCGTTTTACGCCTGTAATATCTTCAATATGTTTTTGAAGTTCAGTAATGTTATTACTAACATCAATAGTATTATTATCTATTTCTCTTGAGAGCTTAATAACTTTATCTTTGTATGAATCAGAAACTAAGTCAATTATTTGGTCTTTAAATAAACCATATAATGATTTAACAAGTCTAAAAGGTGCTGAGATCAGTGAAAGAACAAGCATTTCTGGATAAACCGGTTCAACCTCAGGCTCATCAAGAATTTCTTGTAGTTTTTCTCTTCTTGACGCTTTAATTCTTCCTGTTGTTTAGCTGTTAGTTCTTCCTCTCCTGCAGAGACTGCTGAAGCTTGTTGTGGTTTGAGGGCAGAGGAGATAAACTCCGCCATATCGCTAACAAGGACGGTGGCACGAAGTGAGGCATACTCGCCAGTGGTAGTGCCGATTTGGCTGTTAACGTTACGGCTTAGTTCAGGAGGTAGATTACCACCGCCGATTAGCTTTATCTCACCCATGCCTATAACAGGCAGAATATCCCGTGACTGCTCGTTGAAACCGCAGACGACAGGGATGCCAACACCCCATTTAAGCTTGCCACTACTATCGGCTTTTTTCGTTAAGGTGACCCCAAGCCCAAAGCTCTTGCCGTTATCGTAGTCGTGTAACTGTCTTGCTACTATGCTGCCTGCTTCAACGTAAAGTCTGCCTTTATCAGTTAAACTACCGTCGGGATTTACCTCGGCGTTAGCAATTAATCCTCCCGCTATCTCTAGAGTCTGCTGTACTACCACATGCGTTACTTGCGTACCGATAATGCTGCCTACCGCTTTCGTCCAAGCTGCACTACGGCTAGCTACTTCAGCTTTACCTCCTAGCTCCTTATATGTTCCGGCATTATTAAAGCCAACGCTCATCTTCATACCGGACATCCGTTCTTGTATTACGTCCTGCAAACTCTCAACTACTAAATTATTTGTAGTACTTACTCCCCCTGATACCTACATACCAAATCTTACAGAGTCAAGATTTTGTAAATTTTTCTTTAAGTCTACCAACGATGTGCTTGCTACTAGCTTTCTTATATCGCCTGCTATCTGCATAGTTTGTGAGCCTAGCTGATATAGGTTTAATGCACGATCTAGAACATCAAGCCAGTGCGTACCATTTTTATGTATTAAGTGATTGGCAAGCTTTGCCGTGTAGCTTAAATCTTCTTGCATGCCAATATGTATGGCTTGCATTGTAGTAGATAGAGGATAATTATATAGAGGATTTAGCTGTCATTGCCTATTATATCGACTTCGTCCTCTAAATAAGAAGCTATATGATATTTTAGGTCAACAGGCAGTAGATTAAGGATTGGACTTTCTTCTAAAGATTTTTCTACTAATTTAAAATTTAAAAATGGAGTATGATCTTTAAAAGGGTTTTCAGTTTGATAAGAGCTATAAAAAAGCTTATAATTTTGTCCTATAAATAAATTTAATGCCTCTTTATCTATTGCTTTATATTTATCTGCAATCTCCTTTATTTCTTCTAGCGTATAATTATTAGATAAAATTTTAGCAAATTCTTTATGAGGTAGATTAGCTATTTTTGCTAACGTATTTATATCTTGGAAACTCATTTTATCTTGATAATGATTTGTAAAAGTATATTGCTCATTTTCATAGATAAAATTAACTTTAGCATTTTTCCCCAAAGTTATAGGCATAGAAGGACATTCTTCGTCTAGTATTCTAAGAGCAATGCCTTGATATACCTCTATTACAAGAGAATCATAGGTGTTAAACTCTGCAATTTTTATAGAAAAATCCTCGTCTACAATCAATTTAAAAGGTCTGTTATTAGAATTTATTTCTAAAGCTCTATTAGTTATATTAAAATTAACACGTGCATTATTTAATACTACCTAAGCCATTATAGTAATTCATAGTATCGGTGATACCTAAAAAAAATATTACTATTAGTATCTAAACTAAAAGAGTGAGTAATATTATCACCTACAGTAACGCCAAACCAACTATCAAGACCCATGCTTGCCGCTCCCTTTGCATTTATATTTTTTGTTGTACCACTCATATTATGTCCTTATTTTTTTGTTAATTTATAAGAAAATAATATTAATAAGTCAATAAATTGTATTTAATATTTTAATAATTTATTATTCTCTTCACCGCTATAATTACTGAGTTCTAGCAAAGCTGCGTGTATTTCTTTCTCAAGTAAATTAGATACTGCCGCAAAATCATTATCAAGAGCTATTATTTGCCTTGCTAGATTATTTGGAAGCCCTAGATCCTTGCTCTAAACGCTAGCAACAAATTTGACCAAGTAAGCTCTACTTCCGATATTGCTAAATATTTACCCTCTAATATGGCTACTTCTAGCTCTGCCTTATCTGCTTGAGCTTTTAGTAACCTAAGCTTTTGAGTATGTAGATTATTGTTTTTGCCTAGATTCTGCTGTTGTAAATACTTCCCATAACCAATAGTAGGTACAGAATATTTTTTTAGCAAGACATGGATCGAAAATTAAAACAAAAGGAACATTCAAAGTTTTTACTAAATTTCAAAAAGCCTTGAAACCCTTGTTGAAACTGGTGGAGGCAAAGGGAATCGAACCCTTGACCCTCTGCGTGCAAAGCAGATGCTCTACCCCTGAGCTATGCCCCCATATTGTTTATAAGTAATTAGGATAAGCTTTTAACTAGTCCCCAAGGTAATGGTTGACCGTTACTTCCTACGACTAAATCTCCGGAAGATTCATATTCGGCAGCTAGAAAAGAATTTTGAGCAGCAACAAGCTTTACCGGTTTGATTTTCTGACCATTATGAAAATATTCTTTAGCCTGTTCCCTAGAAGTCGGGTTATTTTTGGAAGCTGTTTTTGCTTTCGCTTTAGACATACACTATTAACTTTTTTTAAACTTGTGAAGAATATAAAACTTTTTCCTAAACTTGTCAATAACTACCGTGTCGATAAATAGACATTGCTTAGAAAAAAGTGGTTTTGTTTTATAAAAAATCCCTTATTGTCATTCCTGCGAAAGGCTTGTTTGCATGGAGCAGTTGTTTCGTCATTGCGAGCAGCCATTGTTACGTGGATCAATTTCACCTCTGTCATCCCGTGGCTTGACCACGGGATCCAGTTAAAAATATTAGTATTTTTTATTGTCTTTATGGACCCCGTGGTCAAGCGAACTAGGTGACACAGTAGATTTTACCGGTCTACGCAACAATTTGCGAGCAGCCGTAGGCTGCTGCGTGGCAATCTTATGAAATAATAACAAA
>NZ_CCMG01000008.1 GCF_000751075.1 Rickettsia tamurae
ATTCTTCTCGCAATGACGATGAAACTAATCCATGCGAGAATGACATCCTGAACGTTCGTACACTATAGAGTCAAGCTACAGAGTGACAGTAAAAAAACCGAAGCTTAATAACAATCATTATTCTTCCGTTATTACTTCACTTTCACCGACTAATGCTATTTTAAATTCTACTATTTCTGATATCGTTTTTCCATCATATATACTAAACCCTACTCCTCTAAATTCTACTTTTGCGTTGATATCAGCACCATATGATACTAACAGCTTATATATTTCGTCATCCTTAATATCTTTAGAAGTACATCGAACGTTTTTGGCAACCGCATGCAAAGGCGTTTTCTCCGGATTTTCTTTGATCAACTACAACTCCGTTCTTAAGTAATAGTTTTGCTACATTAAAGTGCTTACCGCTTCATATAAAGGTGATCCTAGCCAAGCTCCATCGTTCCCGTTTACTGCATCTCCTTTTGATATTAGTATTCTGCTACTTTATAATTTCCGTGACGTGCGGCTAAATTTAAAGGAGTATCCTTAAAAATATCACTACACATATTAACATTTGCTTTTTTTTCTTCGACTAACCATTTAGCAACTTTTAGCGCATTATTTGTAGATGCCGAAAATAGTTCAGTAGTAGATACTGCACGTAATTTATTTAAACTCCTTACTACGCCCACTTTATCAAGAAAGATAGACTCTTTTAAAATATTTTCAAAACCATATCGATTTACATAAGACTTTATATCTTTTGATAACAGAGTTAAATTACGCTTTAATAGTTCCTTTATCATATTCTACTTATTTATAATTTGTATTTCTTAAAGGTGATAAAGAGCCTTTTGCAGGAATGACACTAAACTCCTACTGATTAATTCTTGCCGTGCAGATTCCTTCGGTGATTTCTTTCAGTTTTTCTACTCTATCTATTAAATATAAAAGTTGTTCTTTTGTAATTTTATAGTTTTTATCATATCTTGCGTCAACATAAGCTTTTTGAAGCAACTCAAAACATTCTTTTTGCTCCGGGGTTGCTATAGGAAATACTTGCAATAACTCACTATTATAATTTTCTGCCATACTACCTAATTTTTCTATATCATGTAGCTTTGGTTTATAGTTTGAAAAAACTAATAAAATAGTGCTATAAAGACTTTCCGTAGCTTGATGTAACTCAAAAGCACATTTATTTAAATTACCTCTTAGCAAAATATTATGAACATCAATAAAACATTCGTTAGCATGTTTAAACCATTCTTTATAATAATCTTTAACAATTTCTTTCATCTCGCTCCAAGGTAACTCCTTAGCTTCGCTTAAGGTAAATTTACCGCTATTATATAAAAAAATACCTTCTTTTTTTATTTATATCCGTGTAAAAATAACGCCCTATCTCCAACTGTCTATTTACTTCATCAATTGACTCTAGAATTATCGATATTAATGAATCATACGGAATAATTTGCTTAGGATTTATTACTCCTGTTTTTTCTAATCTTTTATATATATTATCTTCTAACCTTAAAGTAGCATGCCCTTTATATTTACCTTTTTTCAGAATTATCAAAATATCGGTATCGCTATGGTAACCGTTAGGTAGATCACGTACCCGCAAAAGAGCCGTACAAGATAATCATAGCGATTTTATCTTGTGCAATATCTAAAATTTGCTGCACTATAAAATTAAGCCTAGCTTGGATTTTTAGAGAACGTTCAGGTAAAGTGGTTTTTATCTACTCATTTGCACCATGACAATATTTATATTTCTTGCCTGAACCGCACGGACATAGCTCATTACGAGATACCCTACCCCAACTAGTAGGATCTTCAGGTTTTCTATCTTTTGGGTCAATGCGTGATACGACGGGTTTAAGGTCAGTCTCAAGGCTACTTCCTGCATTATATTTACTAAATGCCGGATCTTCCCGACTCTCACACATATTTTTCTGAAGTTTTTTATGCTCAAGCGAAACATCTTCTTTTTGAACATGTTTTAAGTCGATATGGAAGTGATATACTGTTTGAATAAATAATTCTTTTAAATTATTAAGCATCTGCTCGAATAAGTTAAGTGCTTCTCTTTTATACTCGCTAAGAGGGTCTTTTTGAGCATAAGCTCGAAGCGATATGCCTTGTCTTAAATGATCTAAGCTATATAAATGATCTTTCCAAACTTGATCAAGGGTAGTTAGTAAAATATATTTCACGGCATTATGCATTAACTCGCTACTATAAGCTTCTTCTTTTGACTTATATATATCATGAGCCATTTGTATAACGGTCTTCGTGATTTCTTCTTCCGTTACATCATTTTTACTTACTAAATTATGATCAAATTTTATAGAAAAAACACGATGTAATTCTACGCTTAAATTTTCTATATCCCAATCTTCTCTATAAGAGCCTACCGGCATGAAAGTTAATACTATCTTTTTGGCGAGTTCCTCAGTAGTACTATTTAAGAAACCGTGACTATCTTTAGATTTAATAATTTCAGTACGTTGCTCGTATATTATCTTACGTTGGTCATTCATTACATCATCAAAACGTAATAAATTTTTACGCATCTCGTAGTTATGTCCTTCAACTTTTTGCTGAGCTTTCTCAAGTGAACGACTAATCATCGGATGGTGGATAGCCTCTCCGTCTTTCAATCCAAGTGTTCTAAGGACTCCTGATATACGATCTGATGCAAAAATACGCATTAAATCGTCATCAAGCGATAGGAAAAACTTAGTTTTACCAGGATCACCTTGTCTACCTGATCTTCCTCTTAGCTGATTATCTATCCTACGGCTTTCATGCCTTTCCGTACCTATCACAAATAAGCCGCCTGCTTCAATAACCTGCTTCTTTTCTTCGGCAATTTGAGCTTTTATTTCAGCTATTTTAGCTTCATAATTATGTTCTTTATCTAGCTGCTCTATTAACATTTCAGGGTTACCGCCAAGCATAATATCAGTGCCTCGCCCTGCCATATTAGTTGCAATCGTTACTGCCTTAAACCTACCTGCTTGAGCAATAATAAAAGCTTCCTGCTCATGAAATTTGGCGTTTAATACTTTATGAGGGATTTTTTCTTTATTTAAAACGCTTGAAAGTTCTTCTGACTTTTCTATGCTTATCGTACCGACAAGTATAGGCTGACCACGATCGTAACAATCCTTAATCAGTTTTAAGATAGCATCATATTTTTCTTTTTTACTACCGTAAATCTCGTCATCAAGGTCAAGCCTTGTGACTTTATTATGGGTTGGGACTGCGACCACATCGAGATTATATATGTCTTTTAGTTCGGGTGCTTCGGTCATAGCCGTACCGGTCATACCCGATAATTTAGGATAATTACGGAAATAATTTTGGAAAGTGATGGATGCAAGAGTTTGGTTTTCATTTTGAATTTTCACATTTTCTTTTGCTTCTAATGCTTGATGTAGACCTTCTGAATATCTACGCCCTTCCATTACACGACCGGTAAACTCATCAATAATCATTACTTTACCTTCACGCACCAAATAATCTACATCAACAGTAAACATATTATGAGCTCTTAAGGCTTGGTTAACATAATGTACTAAAGTTAAATTCTCAAAATCATATAAACCGGTATCAGGTTTTATAATATTTTCTTTACTTAAAAGCGATTCTATATGCGTAATGCCGGTTTCCGTTAAATTGATAGTTTTTAATTTTTCGTCTTTTTCAAAATCACTTGCATTAAGCAGGCGTACAATTTTATCAATTTTACCGTATAATTCTGAATTATCATTAACCGGACCTGAGATAACTAGCGGAGTTCTTGCTTCATCTATCAAAATCGAATCAACCTCATCGATGATAGCAAAATTAAAAGGACGAAGTACTCGCTCTTGCAAACTATACTTCATATTATCCCTTAAATAGTCGAAACCGAGTTCATTATTTGTTGCATGGGTAATATCGGCATTATAGGCAGCTCGTTTTGCTTCATCAAGCATACCGGCAACAATACATCCAACCGATAAACCTAAAAAATTGTAAATTTTACCCATGGAAGCAGAATCACGGCTTGCCAAATAATCATTCACGGTTACAACATGTACGCCTTTTCCGGTTAAAGCATTTAAGTAAGCAGGAAGCGTTGCAACTAAGGTCTTACCCTCACCGGTACGCATTTCGGTAATCATGCCTCTATGTAATATAAGACCACCTATAAGTTGAACGTCAAAATGACGCATACCGCAAACTCTTCTAGCCGCTTCCCTAACTACTGCAAACGCCTCATATACTATATCGTCTAAAGTTGCTCCGTTTTTAAGCTTTTCTTTAAACTCTACAGTTTTATTCTTCAACTCCTCGTCTGATAATTTTTGTATAGCAGGCTCAAGCGAGTTAATTTTTGTAACTTCGGAAAATAGTTTTTTTACAGTACGATCATTTGCAGTACCGAAAAGTTTTTTTAAAATAGAAAGCATTAAAGTCCTTATGATATTTTTAGTATTTTAGTACTTAAATATAGGTATATTTTATAAAATTATCAAATGTTATAATTTTATTTAAATGAATAATTTTTTATTGAAAGGCATTTTTTTACTACATACAAATATTTGTAAATTATTATTAATAAATAAAATATTCTCAAATAGCTGTTGACGGTTATATATTATTTTTATAAAATTTAAGCTTATGTTTAACACAATTATGAGTCATAAATGAAAAAATTATCTGTTATATTTTTATCAGTTAGCATGCTTTCCGGTATTGCTTTTGCCGATAAAGACAAAGTAGTTGCTACCTATAAAGGCGGTGAAGTAAAAGAATCGCAAATTATGAAAGAATTTAAGCCTCAGCTTAATCTTCAATCAGGTGAAACAATCAAAAATTTTGATGATTTTCCGCCGCAAGATCAGGAAAAATTAATAAAAATTTATGTTAATAATCTTTTGTTAAAGGAAGAAGTTGCTAAATCAAACATTACTTCATCTAAAGAATTCCAAGAAAAACTTGAAAATGCAAAAAATCAATTAGCTCAACAAGAATTACTAGCAAATTACATAAAATCTAACATTACAGATAAGATGTTTGATGACGAATATACTAAATATGTCGGTAATCTTAAAGGTAAAGAGCAAATAAAAGTTGCTCATATTTTAGTTAAATCCCAAAAAGAAGCTAACAATATAAAGACCAAATTAAGCAAAGGCGGAAATTTCACTAAGCTTGCAGAAGAGTCATCTCTTGATAAAGCTTCAGCTTCAAACGGCGGCGTTATCGGTTACATTCTACTAAATCAACCTGGGCAGTTAGTACCGGAATTTGAAAAGAAAGCTTTTGCTTTAAAAGTAAATGAAGTTTCAACTCCTGTAAAAACCGATTTCGGTTGGCATATTATCAAAGTGCTTGAGAAAAAACCTGTGCCTATTCCAACAAAAGAAGAAGCAAAAGTAACTATTGATAATATATTAGCTACAGAAATACTAAAGAAATATATTTCTGATTTAGAAGCTAAAGCTGATTTAAAAATCATGTTACCTAAAGCAGATAGCAAAGCCGGATCGTAATTTATATTTTGTCATTGCGAGCGGGTATTGTTGCGTGGGTAGCAATCTCATGAAATAATAACAAAATCCTGAGATTACTTCGTAATTTCCTCGCAATGACGGGAAAACTGATCTACGCAGGCATAACATTATAACTACTCTCAATCACAGCAAATGCTACGCATACAGGATAATCATCAGAAAGAGAAAGGTGAGTATTAAAAGGAGGGAGTTTGTTTGTATAGTTTGAACTAACTTCTACTATAGGCTTGCCTAAATCATCATTTAGTATAGTAATATCTTTAAAATTTATACCTTGACCTATACCGACTCCAAAGGCTTTACTAACAGCCTCTTTAGCAGCAAAACGCTTGGCTAAAAAAGCAACACAGTTTGTTTTATCCAACAAAGCAAACTGTTTTAATTCCTTTGAAGCTAGAATTTTTTTAGCAAAAAGTTCCGGATATAAATGTAATATCTTTTCGATTCTAGGAATTTGTACTATATCAGTACCGACACCGATAAGCATCTACTTATCGGTTTCATAATCTTCGCCATTCTCATCAATAAAGATTTGATCATCTAAATCAGAATAATCTTCCCCGATATAAACTTCAGATAAATACTCAAATTTTTCTTCTACATCTTCTGATTTATCTTGATCAACAAGTGGCTCTATCATAGTTCTTGTACGCAGACTGTTTATTAAGTCTTGTTCTAACTGGGCTACCGATACTTTTCCGGCAGCAATTCTACGTAATGAGATAACAGGAGGTTTATCACGCTTTTCTTTTTTTATTTGACTAGTTTCTACTTTACAATTTAATAATTTAGCATATCTTGTTGCTAGAACAACAAGCCGAAACCTATCCGGTATAATTTTATTACAATCTTCTGCTGTAATTCTTGCCATAATTTTCTCCGTTAAAAATAATATACTACGAATAAATAAGAAGTGAGTATACGAAGATCAACTTCAAAAAGAGCAAGGAGTTCACAAGTCGAGGAACGGAGCGTATAATACGTGAGTACCGTAGATATTGTAGAACGACGCAGCCAATTTTTGAAGTTCATCGAGTATGTTATACTCTTTTTATATCCGCACCGCAATTACTTAATTTTTTTTCTAAATCTTGGAAGCCACGATCTAAGTGATATATTCGATGTAATACGGTTTTGCTATTAGTACTAAGACCGGCGAGTATTAGCGATACCGAAGCTCTAAGGTCACTTGCCATAACTTCCGCTCCTTTTAACATTTCTACACCTCGGACGACCGCCTTATTACCTCGTACTACTATATCTGCTCCCATCCTACATAATTCAGGGACATGCATGAAACGATTTTCAAAAATATTTTCGGTGATCATTGAAACACCGTTGCTAAGCGTCATAAGACTCATAAATTGTGCTTGTAAATCTGTGGCAAACCCAGGATAGGGATTAGTTTCTAAATCAACTGAATTTAACTTCCCTTCATAAGTTACTTGGACTCCGTTATTGATCGGCACGACTTTTATACCCGTTTCAATGAGTTTTAAAGCTATATTTTCTATAATATGGTAATCAATTCCACAAATTTTCACATCACCTTTAGTAATAGCTGCCGCAAACATATAAGTACCGACTTCAATACGATCAGAAAGTACTTTATAGCTCGCTTTATTTAAAGAATCTTTACCTTTAATCGTTACTTCGCTAGTGCCGACACCTGCAATATCGGCTCCCATTTTAATAAGACAATTACATAAATCAACTATCTCCGGCTCTCGACCGCAATTAAAAAGCACAGTTTCTCCCTCTGCTAAAACAGCTGCAAGTATTGCATTAATCGTAGCACCTACGGAAACTTTATCAAAAACAAAATGAGTACCTTTTAAGCGTCCTTTACTTGAAGCGTTAATATAACCGTCTTCTATTTCAATCGTAGCTCCCATAGCTTTTAATACGGCAATATGCAAATCTACTTGCCTTGCTCCAATAGCACAACCACCCGGAAGCGATACTTTTGCTTTACCGTATTTGGTAAGCAAAGGACCAAGCACCCAAATCGATGCTCTCATTTTACGGACTATTTCATAATCTGCAGTAAAGTTATTTATATTTCCGGTATTAATTATAAGCTCAAATTCATCTTGGTGTTCTATTATTTCAATATCCGCTCCGTGACTTCTTAGCAAATCTTTCATAGTACTAACATCCGTTAATTTTGGAACATTAGTAATATGTAGTTTATCGGTAAGAATAGACGCCGCCATAATGGGTAACACGGCATTTTTAGCACCGCTAATATTAATACTACCTTCAAGAGGCTTACCGCCGTGAATAATTAATTTTTGCATAAATTATTTTGATAAAATTGTAACGTCATTGCGAGGAGAAACTGATTATATTGTCATCCCGCGACTTGATCGCGGGATCCAGTTAAAAATACTAATATTATTAGTATTTTTAGTTATTTTCTGGATACCGTGGTCAAGCCACGGTATGACACCGATTATACTACACATCCAAATTCACGACATTTAAAGAATTCGCTTGAATAAATAATCTGCGAGGCTCAACAACGTCACCCATTAAAGTAGAGAAAATGCCCTCCGCTTCATCGACTTCCGCAACTCTTACCTGAAGCAAAGTTCTTTTTGCAGGGTCAAGAGTAGTTTCCCATAATTGGTCGGAATTCATCTCACCAAGACCCTTAAAACGCTGGATGTTTATACCTTTTTTCCCGCATTCTATAATAGTATTTAACAACTGGCTTGGCGTTAAAATATCGAATTCTTGACTTTTCACTATAAGCTTTAATTGCTTACCGAATATACCAAAAATTGTTAAAGCAAGCTTTGATATTTGTACAAACTCAAATGATTCCAACTGCTCTTTCAACAATATTTTACTTTCTTTTAAACCCCTACTAAAGCGGAAGAACTCTATTTTATTTTCATGTTTTAAAATTTCCCAATTAGTTTTATCAGGCGACTCTTCTAAGCTATTTAAAACATCTAAAGTTTTTTCAAGTCTTAAATCACTTTCAGCTTCAAATATTTTGTTATTAAGTAAGTCATTAATTGCAAGAATTTCAGTAATTGAGCGATTAAATTTTTTGCTAGCATGATCAAGCAAGCTGTTAAACTTAACTACTTTATTAATTAGCTCTTCTAAATTATCGCCTACTAACTGTTCTTTACCGTCTAGAGTTAAGGTTGTATCATTAATAGTTGATTTTATCAAATAATCTTGCAGTGCTTGTTCATTCTTTAAATAAAGCTCGGCTGCTCCTTTCTTTACCTTATAAAGCGGCGGCTGGGCTATGTATAGATAACCTTTATTTATTAGCTCCGGCATATGACGATAAAAGAATGTAAGTAATAATGTTCTAATATGTGAACCGTCAACATCAGCATCGGTCATAATAATAACTTTATGGTATCTAAGCTTTTCTAAGGAAAATTCTCGTTCAACACTAATCCCAAGAGCTGTAATTAACGTACCGATTTGGTCCGAACCGAGCATTTTATCAAACCTTGCTCGCTCAACGTTCAAAATTTTACCACGCAGAGGCAATATAGCCTGAATTTTACTATCCCTACCCTGTTTTGCAGTACCGCCCGCAGAGTCTCCCTCAACAATAAACAATTCTGAAATTGCCGGATCTTTTGCATGGCAATCGGCAAGCTTACCGGGTAAATTCGAGACTTCTAAAGCTGATTTTCTTCGAGTTAGCTCCCTTGCTTTTCTAGCAGCTTCACGAGCATTAGCCGCTTCCATAATCTTAGCTATAATTGCCTTAGCTTCCGCCGGATGCTCTTCAAACCACTCAAGAACCTTTGTATAAACTGCATTCTCAACAACCGGTCGTACTTCGGAGCTTACTAGCTTATCTTTTGTTTGAGAAGAAAATTTAGGATCAGGAACTTTAACGGAAAGCACACAACATAGCCCTTCCCTAGTATCTTCACCGCTAAAGTCATTTTTAGCTTTTTTATTAAGACCCGTAGTATCAAGGTAAGAGGTAATAACACGTGTTATCGCTGATTTGAAAGCACTAAGATGAGTTCCGCCGTCACGCTGCCTAATATTATTAGTAAAGCATAAAATATTTTCGTGATAAGAATCGTTCCAATGCATCGCAAGCTCAAGACTTATACCGGACTCAGCATTCTCCGTATTAACTACTATACACGGATGAATAGCGTGCTTCGCTCTGTCTATATATTTTACATAAGCTTCTATACCACCCGTATAATAAAACTCTACTTCCTTAGCTTCTTCAAAGCGATTATCGACGAGTAAAATCTTTACTCCTGAATTTAAAAAAGCAAGCTCACGAAGACGATGTTCTATAGTGCCGGAATCAAATTCTATATTAGTAAACGTTTCTACAGATGGGAAAAAAGTAACTTCCGTACCTTTTTTGTCAATATTTTCTTTGACAACCGCAAGCGGAGCTTCCGTTATACCATTATTAAATCTAATCAAATATTCCTTATTATTACGCCAAATACGCAGCTCAAGCCACTCAGAAAGAGCATTTACAACCGATACACCGACACCGTGTAGACCGCCTGAAACCTTATAAGAGTTCTGATCAAACTTACCGCCGGCGTGAAGTTGCGTCATAATAACTTCAGCTGCCGATATTCCTTCTTCTTCATGAATTTCAACGGGTATACCTCGCCCGTTATCAGATACGGTTACCGAACCGTTTTTATTTAATGTTACTCGTACTAGATCGCAATAACCGACGAGCGATTCGTCGATAGCGTTGTCGACTACTTCATAAATCATATGATGTAGACCCGACCCGTCTCCAATGTCCCCGATATACATTCCGGGTCTTTTTCTTACAGCTTCAAGACCTTTTAAAACCTTAATAGAATCAGCACCGTATGATGATTCGTTAAATTTTTCTTCAATTTCCGACATAATCTTTATATATTTAGCTCTATATATTTGTTGCTAGAAACAATAAAAATTACTATAACGTAACTTATTAAAATAGTAAAGTTTCTTGATTTAAAATTAGCGAGATAACAATGAATACATTAAAGTTAAAAAATATTTTCGACGTGATAGATGATTATGATGTGTTTTTATTTGATCTTTGGGGTGTAGTAATCGAAGGAGGACATACTTATCCGGGCGTCGTAGAAAATATTAATAAAATTATTAAACGGAAAAAAGTATATTTTGTTACTAATGCTCCGCGAAATATTTTTTCGCTGCATCAAACAATTAAATCTTGGGGAGTAAACGTGTTACCTGAAATGATTATTAGCTCAGGTGAAATAGCAGTGCAAATGATCCTAGAAAGTAAAAAACGATTCGGTATTGAAAAGCCGATAATATATCACTTAGGACATTTAGAAAATGATATAATAAACGGAATTCAATGTCCTATCACTGATGATATTAACAAAGCTAATATTTTCTTAATGACTATCTATAGAGATGAAAACGAAAATTTAGATTTAAACGAGTTCAATGAATTATTTAAAATTGTTGTACAACATAAAATGGTCAATATTTGTGCTAATCCTGACCTTGGAATAAATCAGCACAGTGTTTATAGATATTGTAGCGGCTATTATGCTGAAAAAATAAAGCAGCTTGGTGGAAAAGTAATTTATAGCGGTAAGCCATATGAAGAAATATATAGCAAGATTTTAAAAGAATGTCATAATACCCCTAAGAATCGTATGTTAATGATTGGGGACACTTTTTACACCGATATACTTGCTGCAAATCGCCTCGGTATAGACTCTGGCCTAGTGTTAACCGGAAATTCTAGAGAATATCACATTAATTTTGATAATATTGAAGAAAAACTAGATAGTTTAACGAAAGCTGCTGCTAAACAATCGATTACACCTAGTTTTGTTGTTGATTTATCTTGAATAGCTTTGCCATCATTGCGAGGAAAAACTGTAAGTTTTGACGAAGCAATCTCGTGCTAAAGTCCTGAGATTGCCATGCTCCTTTTAGTCGCTCGCAATGACGGAAACCTATATATGCCCTTGCAATGACGTCAAAACAACAACTCTATTGATATTTTACTTATAATCTGCTATAGAGTAAAACTTAAGCGGTCGTGGCGAAATTGGTAGACGCGCAGCATTGAGGGTGCTGTTCTGTAAAAAGATTGGAAGTTCAAGTCTTCTCGACCGCACCATTCGCCGGTTTTTCACAAAGTCAGATTAGCGACTTCTTGCTGCAGGTTGCTCTTTTCTTTGTTCTGAGGTCACTGCCTTAAAACTTTTCTGTTTTAACACTTCAGATTTTATATTTACTCCTAAGTTCTTCTTGTTAGCAAATGTTTGTGCTAATTGTATACTCCTGATAAATGAAAAGGAGTTAAAATAAAAACTATTGCTTATTTGTACTCTGTGATTTATATTGATTAGTAAATTGTACACAATTCTGTGCCAAGCATAACTAAATCAGTTTTAAATAATTATAATTAACTAAGTCTAATAGACTATTAGGTAAATAGGTCATGCCTAATTTCAATATATTTAAAAGCATCTTACCTGATCGTCACGATCAATTTGCTGAAATTTTTGATCAAATTAATGATCTGATCGAAGATCACAATTATGATGCTGCTGCAAGCAGGCTGGCCAAACTTCATTATGCCGATTTAGCGGATTTCTTAGATAATCTTAACAATAAAACATATAAAATAATTATTCCCTTATTACAGGATGAAATTAAGCCTGAAACGTTAGTATCGTTAAATGCTTATAGTAAACCTCTAATAATAGAAACTTTAGGCATAAAAAAATCTGCAGAATTAATCAATAAGCTAGTTATAGAAGATGCTATTGAAGTAGTAATCGATCTAGACGATGATATAAAAGACCTTATCCTAAGTAATCTCACTAAAGAAAAAAAACACCAAATTACCGTAGGTTGTACATATCCTGAAAATACGGTAGGTAGAGTAATTGAGCGAGATTTTATTAATCTTCAAGAAGGATGGACGGTCGAGGAATCATTAAATTTTATCAAGAACGTAAAAAATGACTTTTATGCTGCAATTGTTACGGATAATAAATTACGCCCTATCGGTATTATTTCTCTTAGCACGCTAATTAAAGGCAAAAAAAATGAATTAATAAAAGATTTGATGAGCAAAGATTTTAAGCTTGCAGATGCTTTTACCGACTTAAACGAACTAAGCTTCATTTTTAGACAATATGCTTTAACTATTGTACCGGTAGTAAATAAAAGCGGTAAGTTAGTAGGTAGCGTATCAATCGATAATATAATTTATATTATCGAAGAACAAGCCGGAAAAGATATATTATCATTAAGCGGGGTACACACTCAAGATACTTTCTTCAATGTATTTTATACCGTTAAACATCGTTTTCCTTGGCTCTTTGTTAATTTAATCACTGCCTGCATGACCTCACTTATCATTAACCATTTTAACGATACTATTGCAAAACTTGTAACACTTGCAGCCACTATGCCTATTGTAGCTTCAATGGGCGGAAATGCCGGAACACAAGCCATGACCGTTACGGTTAGAGCCCTTGCTAATAAAGATATTCATTATAATAATATCAATAAAGTTATATTAAAAGAAATAGCCGTATCGGCTTTTAACGGTTTTGTACTTGCAATTATCGGAGCAGGACTTAGCTTTGTGATGTTGCTTGACTTAAATCTTAGCGTTATTTTTGCTATTGCAGTTATTTTAAATTTTTTAGTAGCCGGATTATTCGGCTCTGCTATTCCTATAATACTGCATTATTTTGATATAGACCCCGCTGCAGGCTCCGGTGTATTTCTAACAACCATAACCGATGCTCTAGGTTTCTTAACTTTCTTAAGCCTTGCTCATATTTTTTTAGTGTAAAATTTGGTGTTTATTCAAATAAAAATACGTACGCATTGCAGCAAACAGTAGCTATAGCTCCAAGACATTTACATATACCACAACTTGTATCCTGATTTTCAAAGTCGGTAATATTATTAATATTATTCTCATAAGATATATTATTATCTCTTTGTATATTCTGATTATTATTATTAATATTCGACTCTTTGAACAATAAATTTGCAACAGTTAGTATTAACTCACTCTGTGATGCAGTTAGATTAGTATTATTTAAGGAACTAGCTTGTGCGTACTCTTGTACTTCTAAACTATTACGGTTTAACATAGTGACATTTTGACTTTAGGATTAATATTTAAAATTATATAACAATAATCTTTAATCTGCAGCTATTTATTACTGCAATTTTTGGCATTTCCTCGAAACGGTTGATATCGTCATGAGCTAAGCGACTGCAAAGAGCGTGGCAATGACGTAAACTTTTCAAATTATCAACTTTTCTAGGCAATGCCTAATTTTTTAATTAATAGCCCACAAATTATAATGAAATAAGAAATAACTTTTATGGAAGATATAAACTCTTGGAAAGAAAAGTTTGAAATTTGTGTTTATAGTAAAAAATTACTTGATAAACTCGAATATTTAAATACTAAAGTAGAAAATCCTATAGATATACTTGAAATCAAAAAAGGTATCTACTATGCCTGTAAATATCACGGTTCTCAAATGCGTCAATCAGGCGATCCTTATTATTCGCATCCGATTGAGGTAGCAATTATGCTTGCGGAACTTGTAGCTGAAGAAGCACCTAAGCTTTATAACGTTATTATGCTGCAAGCCGCTTTACTTCATGATACTATTAAAGACACCGAATTAACTGAAGAAGCAATTACCGAAATTTTTGGACCGAAAGTAGCAAAACACGTAGAAGGTCTAACTAGAATTAAATCTTACGGAAAGATATAATACGGCATTAATAAAATTATTTGACCGAATTCATAATGTGCAAACTTTGGGAGTTAAATCACCTGAGAAAGCTAGAAAAATTATTGAAGAGACTTTAATAAATTTTCTTTTGGTCGCTGCTAATATAAATTATAAACTAGAACGAGAATTTGCTGAGTTATGCCTAAAAGTTTTTAATATCGAACTTGAAAGACAAAAAGCTTTTTCTAATAATAACTCTCTACTTCCTCCTCTAACTTTATAAAATGATTTACTCCAAATGTATAACCAATTAGAATTGGAATAATAATCCCCAGTGATTAAAATAATCTATCAAGTAAATTGTTCCAAAAGAAGAAACTGCAAACATTAAAGCTCTTGATAAAGCGAATATAAAACTGCCGCATGTAAAACGTTTTAATACCGGAAATCTTGCATAAAACACTGCACCTGCCGGAAAAGTAGTAGGTGCAAATACTACAAATAAATAATTGGAATAAAAGTAATTCTATAGTATTTGAAATATTATTTAGTAAGATAGGAGACATAATAGCTACAATAGAAAACATTATTAATCTTACTTTAAGGACTTTTAAAGGATGTATTTTACAAATCAAATAAGTAACAATTATTGTACTTATTAATTCTGTACCACAAACAATAAAATTTTGATGAATTACTTGAGCAGCACTGTAATTAAATGAGTTTTTTAGCATATTATCGCAATAAATATAAACAATATAAAATCATAACGGTGCTCCACAATGTATAAAAAAGAAAGCTATTGCTGTTGGTTTATTAATTTTTTCACTCCAAATAGGGCTTGATTTTAGCCGATTATTATCTATCCCCGCTTGTGCTACAGTTTTCTTTATTCGTCTTTTTGCATCAATGAAATCCGGAGTCTCCCTAAGATTTGTCCTTGCAACAGCACCAACTATAGCAATAGCTGTTCCAAACCAAAATGCAATACGCCAATCAAGTCCAAAAGAAGTAACAAGTGTTCCTACCACCAATGCTACGGTTGCACCTAAAGTTACAAAAACAACAAGCGAAGCCACCACCTAATAACGTTGAGGAATTTTTGTCATTTCGGTTAGATAAAGCTCGGCACCTACTACCTCCCCCATAGAGGACATCCCCTGAGCGATCCGACACGCAGTTACTACAAAAGTCGCCGTAATACCAATTTCGGCATAAGTTTTTAAATTAGCCATTATAAGACAACAAAGCGACATTAAAAAAGTTGTAATAATGACCGCGACCTATAGTATCTCCTATCCAACCGAATATTAAAGCACCGATAGGTCTAAATACATATGTTGAACAACATGCAATGGCAGAATATAGAGAAGCAGCTCGTGCATCGGCTTCAGGAAAAAATAGCTCGTTAAGTAGTACCGCCATGTGTGAGATCAAAATATTCAAGATTAGTCAATTACTTTGTAATTTCCTTGCAATGGCGTTAATTTATTAAATAATCTATCTTTATTTAGCAATACCAATAAATTTCTAATTTAATACTTGCAATTTATCTTATAATTACTTATATTCAGACTCGCTTAGATTAAAAAGCACTAAGGCGTTTTATATGTAATTAATTTTGATCCCCTTAAACTTTTTACATTAAAACGCCGTTATTTTATTTAAGCGGGTGTAGCTCAGGGGTAGAGCGCTACCTTGCCAAGGTCGAAGTCGAGGGTTCGAATCCCTTCACCCGCTCCAGTGATTTTTTCTTAAGAAATATTAAAACTATTTCAGTATTAACCTGAATGTTTAGGGTGTCATTCCTGCTTTCGCAAGGCCTTGTTGCATAACTCGTTTTATGTCATTCCCGCGTAGGCGGGAATCCAGAATAAATAGCTTCAATATTGATGGATTCCCGCCTACGCGGGAATGACATAGAGCATGTTTTTCGAGCCAGGCAACAACGCCCTTTCACAAATGACATCGGTAAGTTTATCATAAATTCAATCTTCCAAACCATTTATTTATTTTACCCTTGCATAAAAGCGTTTAGCTAGCTATTTTTATTTTATTAGACTTCTTGGCATAACGTAGCTAATAAGGAGAAATTTGTAGGAGACACTTCACCTCGAACCGCAGCATACACTTAGTACGTGAGGATTCGAGTACCGGATCGACACACAAATTACCCTTAGAAGCAAGTTATGCAAGAAGTCTATTGCAACAATTAGGAAATTACATATGTTAGCAAATACGCAAGATAACCAGACAAACAATAACGACACTATAGAAATACAGGAAACTGAAGCAGTACCTGTAGAAACAAATTCTCTACAATCGGGGTTAACAAGCTTAATACCGATGGTTTTAATTTTTGCCGTATTTTACTTCTTATTATTACGTCCACAAGAAAAACGCCGCAAAGAAAGAGAGAAATTAGTAAGTGAAGTTAAAAAAGGCGAAGAAGTTCTAACAAATAGCGGCATTTACGGTATTGTGACTAAAGTAAGTGAAAATAACAATAATATTGAAATCGAAATAGCTAAAGACGTACGTATTAAAGCTTTAAAAAGTGCTATTATCGATATAACTAGTCGTACAAAAGAAGTAGCAGTAAAAAAAGAAAATAACAAAAAAGATAGGAAGGTAAGCGGTGCAAAATCTTCCTAAATGGAAAATTTTTCTTTCAATTATATGTACGGTTTTTGCGGTTATTTGTGCCTTACCTAATTTCATGCAGGTAAACTCTAAGTTTCTGCCTCATGATTCAGTAAATCTAGGGCTTGACCTTAGAGGAGGAGCCCATTTATTACTCGATGTTGATTTTGACACCTACTTAAATGATTCAATGGAAAATCTTGCCGACACTTTACGCAAAAATTTTCGTGAGGATAAAATCGGCTATAAAAATCTGTTAGTTAGACAAAATAGCATTCAATTAGAAGTAAGATCGCCTGAGGAATTAAAGCCGTTAAAGAAAATAATTAATAAAATCGATCCGGAAATTATCGCTGAAGCAAATGAAAATAAAATAAAGCTTAGCTACAGCGAATCTAGATTAAATGACTTACTTAATAAGGTAGTAGACCAATCTATTGAGATCGTTCGCATGAGAGTTGATAGTACCGGCACTAAAGAGCCGACCCTACAGAAACAAGGCGATAAGCATATATTGCTGCAAGTTCCCGGTGAAGAAAATCCCTCTTACCTGAAGAATATATTAGGGAAAACTGCAAAGCTAACTTTTCATTTAGTTGATGAAAATGCCAATATCGAAGAAGCGGTAAAAGGAAATGTTCCGGTAGGTTCAATGCTAGTTAAGGGAGATAGCGAAAGTCATGGGGAATATTATGTAGTTATAAAGAAAAAAGTTGTTTTAGGTGGAGATCAGCTTACAACCGCTTCAGCTTCTTTTGACCAAAATTCGCAAGCGGTAGTTGCTTTTTCTTTCAACAATTTAGGTAGTAAAATATTTGGTGAAATAACCAAAAATAATACCGGTAAACGCCTTGCTATAGTTTTAGACAATAAATTACTAAGTGCTCCAACGATAAACGGAGCGATTATGGGCGGAAGCGGTATAATAACAGGAAATTTTACCGTTGAGTCGGCAAATGAGCTTGCACTATTATTGCGAGCCGGTTCGCTCCCTGCCCCACTTAAAATTATTGAAGAGAGAAGTATAGGTCCAAATTTGGGTGCTGATTCTATAGAGTCGGGCAAAAAGGCAGGACTTATAGGATTTATAGCAGTATGTATATTTATGGTTTGGTCTTACGGTGTGCTTGGTTTATTTGCCAATATAGCCTTAAGCCTTGCATTGTTATATATTTTAGCTTTACTTTCACTTTTCCAAGCTACTTTAACTCTGCCGGGAGTTGCAGGAATAATACTAACTATGGGTATGGCTGTTGATGCTAATGTATTGATTTATGAAAGAATTAAAGAGGAATTACATAAGGGAGTTTCTAATCTTTATGCTATTAAAACCGGTTTTGAATCTGCGGTTGCTACTATCCTTGATTCCAACTTAACTACTTTAATCATTGCCTTTTTACTTTATATATTTGGAGTCGGGGCAATAAAAGGTTTTGCCGTTGCACTAACGATCGGGATTATATCTTCAATGTTTTCGGCGATTATCATTACTAAATTGTTAATAGATATTTGGGTAAAATATTTTAAACCTAAAAAACTAGGTCTGGTGTAAGAGGTTATCAGTAATGATTTTTATGGTATTGTTGCGTACCGGAGTCGTCATTGCGAGGAAATTGCATAGCAATTGACGAAGCAATCTCAGGAGTTTGTTATTATTTCATGAGATTGCCACGTCGCCTACGGCTGCTCGCAATGACGATTTTGACAACGTTCCTCAAGCCACAGAATGACAACGAAAAAACGGACAATATATTATGAAAATACAGTCAAATATTATAAAAATAATTATTGTAATTAGCTTATTAATAGGAGTAGGAGCATTATATTTATTGCTATCTTTAAAAACTCCTGACAAACCGCTTGCCGGTCAAGTTAATATCTATGAAGATAACGTAAAAATCGGCGGCGATTTTGAGCTAACTGACCAAAATGGAAAGATATTTAATAGTGATAAGTTGGAAGGCAATTTAAGTCTCATTTACTTTGGTTTCACTTCTTGTCCTGACATATGCCCGACCTTTCTAAATAAGATGACGGAGATTGTAGAAATTTTAAGTAAACATAACATAGATATTCTACCTGTTTTTATCACTATTGATCCAAAACGTGATACACCGGAAGTACTTAAAGAATATCTAAAACATTTTCATCCAAAATTTATAGGTCTTACCGGTAACGAGCAACAGATAAAAGATGTAACCGATAAATTCAAGGTTTTCTATGCTCGTGTAAATGGTGATGATGACGACCCGAACTATATGCTTGATCATTCATCTTTTACCTATTTAATCGATGCAAACGGAAAATATCTGAAACATTTCTATTTAGATTCTTCACCTAAGGAAATTATGAAGTTTTTAAAAGGCAATTAATGAGTAGTTATATATTAGCTGCATATTTATTTACTTTTTTAGTTTTAACGATATTGTTAATTGCAAGTTTTTTAAATTACAAGTCATTGAAAAATAAACAGAACTTTAATGCAAAAGAGAGTAAGAAATAGATTAATAACAATAATTATTTGTTTCTGCTCAGCATGTTTAGGAATTAGTATAATACTTTACAATTTAGAGAAAAATATAGTATTTTTTTTGCCGCCGTCAAAGATTAATGAAATAGAACAAGGCAAAGAGTTAAGAGTCGGTGGGCTTGTTAAAACAGACTCAATAAATAAAATTGCTGCTGATAAGACAAGTTTTGTTATTACCGATAATATTAAGGATTTAGAGGTATTATACCAAGGTGTAGTCCCTGCCCTATTTCGGGAAGGACAAGGAATTATTGCCATCGGGCAATTATCGGATGGGAAATTTATAGCAAGACAATTACTTGCAAAGCACGATGAGAATTACAGACCTCCGAGTTAAAATACTCGGTGTCATACCGTGGCTTGACCACGGTATCCATAAAAACAACTTAAAACACAGGTTGTTTCAACATTTTTAACTGGATGCCGTGTGCTCAAGCCACGGCATGACAAAAACAAAACAAAAAACATGTTTATAGATAAAATCAAAGCAAAAGCAAATAATGACGAAATAAATGTAATTATTGAAATTCCGATGAATAGTGGTCCAATCAAATATGAATTTGACAAAGAATCAGGAGCGGTTTTTGTTGATCGCTTTATGCAAACCACTATGAGCTATCCATGTAATTACGGTTTTATTCCTCATACTCTTTCAAATGACGGCGATCCCGTAGACGTACTTGTTGTAGCTCATCATCCGGTAGTGCCTGGGTCGGTTATAAAATGCCGAGCAGTCGGCGTATTGATGATGGAAGACGAATCAGGGCTTGATGAGAAAATAATCGCAGTACCAACTTCTAAGCTCGATATTACTTTTGATCATATTAAAGAGCTAGATGATTTATGTGACATGCTCAAGAAACGTATCGTGCATTTCTTTGAGCATTATAAAGATTTAGAAAAAGGTAAATGGGTTAAAGTTACCGGATGGGAAAATAAAGCAAAAGCCGATAGCTTGATTAATGAAGGTATAGACAGGGCAGGAGCGTAGAGCAACGCTGTCATACCGTGGTCAAGCCACGGTATGACAGCGCGTACGTTTTTTGATCCATGCAATAACATTAAAATAAGATAAAAAACAAACAGTGGCCGACTTCTTGCATAACGAAGCTAATAAAGAGGAATTTGAAGGAAACACGGAACGCAGCACCGCAACGTACACTTTAGTACGTGAGGATGCGAGTACCGGATTGACGCACAAATTACCTTTAGAAGCAAGTTATGCAAGAAGTCGATTATTTCGTTCAGGAGTCGTAGTAGCTTTTTTTACACTAATTTCTCGCATATTCGGGCTTGTGCGTGAACAATTTATCGCATCATTATTCGGCTCTACGCCTATGGGTGATAGCATTAATGTTGCTTTTAAACTACCGAATCTATTTAGAAGAATTTTTGCAGAAGGTGCATTATCAAGCGTATTCATTCCTATTTATAATGAAAAAATGCTTATTTCTAAGAAAGCCGCTAATAATTTTTCAGGTGAGGTTTTTACCCTTCTACTTCTGACATTAATAGTAATAATAGCATTAATGCAAATCTTCATGCCACAATTAATGCTGTTTATTGCTCCTGGATTTCACGGTAAAAAAGAAAAGTTTGAGCTTACAGTGTTTTTATGCCGAATTACAATACCTTATTTAATATTTGTTTCATTAACGGCTCTACTTGGCGGAATATTAAACTCCGTAAAGAAATTTGCAGCTTTTGCTTTTTCACCGATTATTTTAAGTGTATGCGTAATAATTTTTACTCTAACATTTGACAATTATACTATCTCAATTAGCTTATCTTTAATAATTGCCGGAATATTACAAGTTTCTTTTATGTTTGTCTGTGTGAAAAGAGCGGATTTAAACTTTCCGATAATTTTTAACCCAAGCGATCCCGATGTAAAAAAGCTTTTGATTAATATGGGACCGGCGACCATTAGCTCCGGCGTACAGCAATTAAACCTTTTCATATCCCAATCTATTGCTAGCTTTATTGAAGGTGCTATTTCTATATTATCTTATGCCGACCGGATATATCAATTTCCTTTATCGATAATAGGTACTAGCTTCTCTACTATATTGCTACCTGAGCTGTCAAAAATATATAAATCAAATGATATAGTAGCTGCAAAAAAAATACAGAATAACGCTATTAGAATGGGGCTATTGTTATCATTGCCTGCTACATTCGGTATTACAATTCTATCTCATCCGATTATTAATATAATTTATGAAAGAGGAGTATTCACGAGCCAAGATACTACAAATACAGCTGAGGCTATTTCTGCGTTTGCACTTGGGCTTCCTGCTTTTGTCTTGGCAAAAATTTTAACTCCTATTTTTTATGCTAACGGAGATACTAAAACACCGCTCAAAATAACCTTATTTTCAATAATAATTAATATCGGTATAAATCTATTATTAATGGATTCTTTGAAACATATCGGTATTGCAGTCGGTACATCTATTGCAGCTTGGTATAATCTAGGTTTATTATATAGCTATACTACAAAACAAAATAAGCTACATATAGAAGCCGGTATAAAGCTTTTCTGTGGTAAAATTTTGTTATGCTGTACATTAATGTCTATTATAATTGCTTTAATAAAGCATTATTATTTAGAATATTTTTATTCGGAATATTTACTGATTAAGGTCTGTATGCTAGGCAGTACAATTGCAGTTGGAATGGGAGCATTTTTCGGCATGGCATATTTATTAAAAGTGGTTAATTATGATAATAACAAGAAATAAGCACCAATCAAATTATCAGGATTTGCTAAAAACCTTAGCTATTATAGCCATGATTATTGATCATGTGGGTTTATATCTATATCCCGAATTAACGATTATGCGGATCATAGGTCGTACAGCTATGCCGGTATTTTGCTTTTTTGCCGGTTATAATTTTCATGATAAGCCAAAAACCCATATAATAATATTCGGTGTTTTGCTACAAATATATACCACTGTGCTATTTAAACAGTTTCTTACTACAAATATTCTAATCTCTATCTATTTAGGGCAATGGTATATTTATTATTTTCGTAATTCTTTAACTCGCTTTTTCTATAGCGGTTATTGTCATGCAATTATAATGGTAATATTGTGGTATATTAGCTGGGCTTTGATTGATTACGGGACTCTTGTAATTGCTATAATTATACTTGGATTTATTTCAAAACATGAACAGGCAAATCTAAAACTTTGCTGTTTTATAGCAATTTTTGCTTCTTTCGTGCATTCAACTCTTTTTACTCTTGCAATTTCCTTTAATGAGTTTAATTTTTCAAATACTGACTTAATTTTAAACCTCACTTTTTTAACAATTACCTATATATTAATGATCATAAGCGATTATTCACAAAAAATACCGATAAATTTAAAATGGGTAAGCCGAAATGTTTTATATATTTACTGCATACAAATTATGATCTTACAATTCATATTTATCTATAAATACACATATGGTTTTAAAAATTGGTAAGTAAACATTAATAATTAGTGACAGTGGTCCTAGATTAATATTAATATGATTTAGATAATGTTGATAATATGGATTTGATAGATCGTCTAATTTCGGATAATGAACAATATAAAGAGCAATTTAGAAAAAACAAACTATTTAAAATTAAGTTAGATAGTACTCTACAAAAAAATAAATTTCTTAAACATTTTCGGATTTGGTCAGACGAATTTCAAAAAATGGTATTAGCAAGAGTAGTGTTTTCTGAAACAAAAGAATTTAAACAACTTGCATGGGAGCATCTTACCGATGAATTTGGACATAATATAGAATTATCCCAAAATCTAGAAAATGGTGAAGAAACTACAGATTCTATTTTTGAGGCCTTAGGTTCTTGGTTTACACTAAAAATGATAACTCTTGGAGATAGTGAAAGAGCCGTCCTTGTCCATTTAGTAATAGAGTCTTGTGCTACTATATTTTATGAAAAATTAGGATCAATATTTTTTAATCATAAAGCAGCAAAACATTTCAAAACACATATGCATCTTGATCCTGAACATGAACAAATGGGAATAGATTTATTAAAACAAATAAATATTAATGATTCTTCTTTACTCAATATTCAAAAAAAGGCTGGGATATGATTGAAGCTCTGTTTACTAGACTTGCTGAAATCATACAGGATTAGCTTTATCTACCTAACTAATGTAAATAAAAACTAATTAATTGACATTTAAATCCATTATATGTATATTACTAAAGCTTATTTATATATTAAAAATTTTTAATATATAAGCTATATGAATATTAAACAATATTAATGGATTTAAGTTATGCCAATACTTCGCGTACTAACAGCAACACCAAAAAGCATTTTTAATAAACTTACTTATAAATACGATTTAGCTACTACTATACGTGCTTATAATGCTGTAAATATATCTCTAGATGAAGCTTTCAAAACTTCATTACAAAATAATTCTTACAAAACTGCAAAACTACTACTTTCATCAGGTCAACTTAATCTTAATTATAAGGACGCCCAAGGAAATTCAGTTTTAATGAATATACTTCAATCACAAAATACCCCTCTACTAAAAAATTATTTTAGCAAGGCAAAAGTAGAAACTGATTTTAAATTATTTCCTTTAATACCTAATAATAACGGTGAGACAATTTATAATATTGCTGCAGCAGCAGACAATAAAAAAGTTTCAAAAATTCTTTATCATAAAATAGCAGAGCTTCATGATCTTAATAAAATAGTAATCCAATCCTCTGCTAACAGAATAGATTCAAATACTTTAGATTTAGATTCTCCTCCACCTTATAATCTTTCATATTATGATAGTGCTACCCATATGACAGGAGAAATACTAGAAGGCAATTAAATCCTACGAAAGCATTATTGAGTGAATAAAAATTGTCATTGCAAGCGACTAAAAGGAGTGTGGCAATCCAGAAAAAATAATAAAAAAATTCTTTAGATTAGGATTTTTTACTGGATTGCTTCGTTAATTACTTATGTAATTTCCTCGCAATGACGAAAATCACTAAACCTAAACCAAATCGCTTACTTGCGATTTGGCGAAGAGCTTTATCTGAAAGTTAACAAAATTTAAATTACCTTTTGAGCCTATTTCCGCAAATTTATGAGCTTTAAGAAGTAGGTCATAATCGTCCGCTAAATCGGCAAAGAAAAATTCGATTTCGCCGCTTTGTTTTACTCCTAAAATCTCACCACTACCTCGAAGTTTTAAATCCTGCTCAGCTATATAAAATCCATCATTAGTTTGTTTCATTATCTCAAACCTACCTCGGGCAACTTTTCCAAGCCTTTTAGGATTATATAACAATATACAATATGACTGCAAACTACCCCGCCCTACTCTACCTCTAAGCTGATGAAGTTGAGCGAGACCAAACTGCTCAGCATTTTCAATAATTATTAAGGTGGCTTCAGGTACGTCTATTCCGACTTCAATAACGGTTGTTGCAACTAATATCTTAATTTCACCTTCCTTAAATTGCTTCATTATTTGGTCTTTCTGCTCGTTCTTCATCTTACCATGAATAATACCGGTATAACCTTGATAGATATTTTCAATAGAGTTAAAACGATTCATCACATCCATCAATAAACTATCCTCTTCCTCCACTGGTGTCATCCCACGAGCTTGTAGCGGGATCCAGTCAAAATTACTAGCATTATAAGTTGTTTTTTGGATACCGCAGTCAAGCCGCGGTATGACAACAGGGGGTTTTCCCTGCTCTATCAATGGACATATCCAATATACCCGCTCACCTACTACAAGTTTCTTGTTTATTGCTTCGATAATATGCTCTATCTTGTTAACGGACATAGTGTTCGTAGCGATAGGTAAACGATTTCTCGGCTTACCCATTAGCTTTGAGATACTCATATCGCCAAACATAGTAAGTGCAAGACTCCGAGGGATTGGTGTAGCAGTCATAACTAATACATCGGGATTTACTCCTTTATTTATTAGATTCAAACGCTGCTGCACTCCGAATCTATGCTGCTCATCGATCACTATATAACCTAGCTTATTAAAACTTACTTTCTCTTGAAATAACGCATGAGTACCGACTAATATATCAATCTCACCACTTTCAAGCTGCAGCATAATATTTTTGCGAACTGACCCAAGAATCTTACCGGTAAGCAATGCAACCCTTATATCAGTATTTTTTAATGCTTTAACAAAAAACTCGTAATGCTGGTTAGCAAGCAAATCGGTTGGAGCCATAAGAGTTGCTTGAAACCCGGCTTTCACGGTATTTACCATCGTAAGCAAAGCTACCAAAGTTTTACCTGAGCCGACATCGCCTTGCAACAATCTCATCATTTCTACTTTATCGCTTTGATCAAACTCTATTTCTTCTATAACCTGCTTTTGATAAGAAGTTAACTCAAATCCTAGCTCATTTAATATATTTGCTTGAATGGCTGCAGCTTTAGGGTAAATATTACCTTGTCTTCTACTTATTTGCGTACGTACATTTAAAAGAGATATTTGATTAGCGATAAGCTCCTTAGCTGCTAGTTGTTTTTTGGCCGACTCAGTGTCATCCCACGGCTTTATTGTATTGCTTGGGGTTGTCATCCCGCGGCTTGACCGCAGGATCCAGTTGTTGTTATGGATACCGTGGTCAAGCCACGGTATGACAGCCTCACTTACATGCAACATTTTCAAATTCTGCAATATAATATCTAAATAATCTTTTACTTCTTTATCTTCTATACTCTTACATTTCTCTTCAAATATCTCTATTGCTTTTATGATATACGAATATAGCTGTTTGTTACTCAGTAAATATGTCAGGGAATAAATCGGCTCTATTTCCTTTGCAAGCTTAGGATTAGTAATAAATTCAGGATGTGAAATCTGCAAATAATGATCAAAAAATTGTACTTTCCCGCTGATAATATGAGAAGTACCAATTTTTAACTTGTTAAAAATAAATGGAGGGGGCTTATGGAAAAACACTAATAACAACGAACCGGTATCATTGCTAGCCGTAATCTTTAACGGCTGATGGCTTTTTTTCGGTAAATTAATGCTCTCAATTACAATTTCCGTTTGGATTATTTCACCGTCTCTAACTTCGGTTAAATTAGGTGATAATATTTTATTTTGATAAGAAACGGGTAGATAAAATAATAAATCCCGAATATTGTTAATACCAAGCCTTTTAAGAGCAGATACGGTATCTTCACGTATATTAATGAACGTTTTTACAGAAGAGAATAAAAATTTTTCTAGAATAGTTAGCATATATAGTCATATATCATTACTTTAATATCATGATTACATATATACTTTAAAATAAGTAGAGAGTTAATAAAAAAATAAGTGTCCTTATGTTATGCCTACGAAAGCATTGCCTACGTGGATCAGTTTTTTCAGTGTCATCCCGCGACTTGATCGCGGGATCCAGCTTAAAATACTAAAATTTTAGTATTTTAAGCTGTTTTTCTGGATACCGTGGCAAGCCACGGTATGACACCGAACGCATTTTTAGATCTACACAACAACGCCCGCTCGTAATGACGTTTTTTGCAATGCTTATAAATCTAATTTTAGCCCTGCTCTAAGAATAGCTGAGGATTTTAAAGGCATACCTTCGATAAATCTGGCTGTTTTGTAACCGCCTGAGCCGACTATCTTAAATGTTTCATTTAAGCTAAGCTCAAAATTAACTGCTCCAAGTCCACCTTGTTTACAGCTCTCTTTTAAAGGAGTAGCGGTTAACATTTTAGGCTGATTCCAAAATGCCGCTTCTAAACCTAAACCGATAAAATCAAATTTGACTAAGTTATTAGCTTTAACTCCGACACCGTAAGACTTAAATTTCTGATTTTTGCCGTAATTAACATTAACTTGAATATATTTGTTATCAACAACAAAATGGTTAACTAAACCACGCTCTAAACCGTATGGAGCAAGTATCGCTCTAGTAGCCGGTAAATATTTAACCGGTCCTAATCAATCATCGGAATATCATTTAAGTTAGTATTCATTACAAATGAATAACCTGAATAAACTAAAAACGGATCAAATAAATCTAAAAAGCATATGAACGAATTTTATTTTTAGTAATATAATTTTTACCGTATATGGAGTTAATCGCTTTTACATATGCATTTATATCATTACCGCTTTTATCTTTGCCATCAAACTTAGTGCTAAAAATATAACTTGCTTGATCTAGTCTTGTCCATAAATAACCTATACCGTAAGTAGGATTAATTTTGTTACTTGCCATATATCTATCTTTAATATTTTCAGATAGTAAATAACTTGCTTGAATCCCCACTGTATCTATAGCAATTTGCTTATGAACTTGCAAAGAATTAAAATCTTTAGCTTTAAAATACGTTGTACCCTCAAAAGGATCTACCTCATATTTTGTTACTTTTAAGTCAAATTCTCTTGCTCTTGCTCCATGACCTCCTATTTCATGATTACCTACCATAATCCAAGATGTAGCAGTAAATCTTGTAATATAACTTAAGATCTTCATAGCTATATTATTTGAATCGGCAAATATAGCATCATCTAATTGACGGTAACCTTCAATCAATGACATAGCAGCATCGCTATTCGCTCTTGAGGACATATCTTTATCATAAGTAACTACATAGCTATAATTTTTTCTAGAATTTTCTTGAACTGTCATATCATCATCAATATTTGATGCAGTTGCTAATACTGATGATGAATATAAAAGACAAGTAGCAATAGTTAAATTTAATTAAGTAGTCACGATATATACTATTTTAAATTTGTAAAGTATTTTTTTAATATACCAAACGTAGGTATGTATGTCCTTGACTTCTTTTGAAAATCCTCCTAATTTCTTAAATAATAGATATTAAATAATTTAAAATTTATGAATAAAATCTATCCTTCGGCTGAAGCTGCTCTTGAAGGACTTCTTTATGACGGCATGACTATAATGTCCGGTGGCTTTGGTTTATGCGGTATTCCTGAAAATTTAATAAATGCACTTCTTAAAAGCAATGTTCAAAATTTAACAGTTATAAGCAATAATTGTGGTGTTGACAATTTCGGACTTGGGCTTCTTCTTCAAACTAAACAAATCAAAAAAATGATTTCTTCGTATGTCGGAGAAAATAAGATTTTTGAACAACAATATCTTGATAAAGTACTTGAGCTTGAATTAAACCCACAAGGAACTTTAGCTGAACGAATTAGAGCTGCTTGCATGGGAATTCCGGCTTTTTATACTAAAACAGGTATAGGTACAATCGTAGAGGAAGGTAAAGAAACAAAGGAGTTTAACGGCGAAAAATATATAATGGAAACTGCCCTTCAAGCCGACCTTGCTATTATTAAAGGCTTTAAAGCCGATAAAAGCGGCAACGTGATTTACAATAAAACAGCAAGAAACTTTAATGTAGTCATGGCAGGTGCCACTAAAGTTACGGTTTGTGAAGTAGAGGAAATAGTTGAGGTGGGAGAGCTTGACCCTAACAATATTCATACACCTAATATTTTTATACAAAGATTAATAGTAGGTGAAAAATATGAGAAACGTATTGAGCAATTAACTGTCAGGGAAAAATAAGATATGGCTTGGAGCAAAGAAGAAATTTATCAAATAACCGCAGAGGAACTTAAAGACGGGTTATATGTCAATCTTGGTATAGGTATGCCTACGCATGTAGCAAATTATATAACTAAAGGAGTGAATGTAATATTTCAAAGCGAGAACGGTATGCTTGGTATGGGACCGTTTCCTTACGCAGGAGAGGAAGATCCTGATTTAATTAACGCCGGTAAGCAAACTATCACCGCTATTCCTGAAAGTAGCTATTTCGACAGTAGCTTTTCATTCGGGATGATTAGAGGTTCGCATATTGATTTAACTATTTTAGGGGCTATGCAAGTCTCACAAAAAGGCGATCTTGCCAACTGGACTATCCCAGGCAAAATGGTTAAAGGTATGGGAGGAGCTATGGATTTAGTCACTAACACCAAAAGAGTAGTTATTATAATGGAACATAACGCAAAAGACGGCAGTGCTAAATTATTAAAAGAATGTAGCTTTCCGTTAACAGGCAAAAAAGTAGTTAACAGAATAATTACCGATCTTGGAATTTTTGATATTGATAAAGATGAAATGATATTAGTTAGAAAGGCTGATGATGTTACTATTGAGGAAATAAAGTCTAAAACTGAAGCCGAGTTTATAGTTAATTTATAATATGGAGAATAAAATGGTTAAAGTAGCTATCGTATATTATAGTGGATATGGTCATACTGCAAAAGTAGCTGAAGAACTAAATAAGAGCGTAAAAGAAGCAGGAGCAAATGTTTCTATTATACAAATAAATAAAGATAAACCTGAAAATATCGATTGGGATTGATAACCTGGTCAGGACTTATGACTCAATCTAACCACAAATCTTCTCCTGATATTACTCCTACTCAAGGTGATCTAAAAACTGCTAATTTATTTGGCAAAAGAATAGTTGAAATAACTAAGAAGTTTAAAGGGTAGAGCCCAAATCGTCACGAGCTAAGCGACTGCAGACTTTGTTGCGTGGACCGCTTTTTCTCTTGTCATCCTGCGACTTGACCGCGGGATCCAGTCTTTTTAAACTTTTTTATGAATACCGTGGCCAAGCCACGGCATGACACCGAATGCGTTTTTCGATCCACGCAACAAAACCCAATCAAAGAAATAACATCTTAATTAACTTCTCACAAATGATGGTTTTTGTGAGCTCCTATTATTTTTATTTAGAATTTTTTGAGCATGCGTAGTCGTTTTAGCATCTCGTTCTCCTTTAGTTTTTAGAATTTTTGATTTATTACTATTAACACTAACATCACTCCAGTTACCGCTATCGCTTTCACTGCCACTACTACTATCACTCACCTCTATAAGAACTCTTCGTGCTAAAATTGATGCAACTCCATCAGGTTTGTTAACATTCTGATTCTGAGCAGGCTTACTATGAGAATGTGCAACCGGTTTTCCTGTATTAGGATCAAATTCAACTTTTTTTAGTTTGTGTTCACCTCTTATGGACTGCAGCAATAAATCTCTAGAATCTTGTGCCTTAACATCCGTTTTTTCAACTTTTCTTAGATTTTTTGGTCCTGCTATTTCTCTCATTAAATCAGAAGTATCTATAGAAGGACGTGGTTGATTCTCCGGTTTTTTAACCGTAGTAGCTCCTACAGGCTTAAATAATGTCTCAGTCTGAGCCGGAGGCATAGGAGGCGGTGGCGGAATGTTATTTCCCGGTAAAGGAGGAGGCGGCGGTATTACATTATTTTCCAAAGGTTTAGCTAGGGACGAATTTACTAATATTGGTTCTTTTTTTGAAGTCATGTGATTTGTAAGGTTACTTACTATCTTTTGTAACTCCTCATTGTCAGGTAACTTTGCAATTATATCATTAATATTTCTTTCTTTATTTTCAATTAATTCCTCAAATTTATGCTTCGTTTTATATAATTGTTCATCAATCTTTCTAATTGTTCTAGCATTACTTTCTTTGTTTTTTGCTAAAACCTGCTCATTATTATTTACAAAAACATTTTTAACATTTTGCCAAATATTATTTAACTTTTCAAAAAATGTATAAGGTATTTCTTCCCTAATTTCAGCAACCTGTTTTTGTATTTCTTTAAGTTCTTTGATATTAGAATTTTCGGATATTAAATTTTGGATGTTTTGTTTTGTAGCATTTAAAGAATTATATTGTTTCTCTAGTTCTTCAGCATTAATGAATTGTAAGGGATTTGTCATATGTAGAGTTGAGAATCTTTCAGGCTTACTCTTATAACTAAAAAATACTTCCGATAATCTTTCTCTTTGATCTTTAGATAAATCTTTCTTTGTTAAATCCTTAAAATTTTTTTCGATTTCTTCTTGTAATTCTTGCTTTAAAGGTGCAGATTTTTCCGCTATATTATATATCTTATTATCAATATCTTTTAATATTTTATTATTATACTTTATTGCTTCATTTGTTAACTGTTCTTCACTTTTTATAAAAATATACTTTACATTAGAAACTGTTTTTACAAATCTTTTAAACCAAGACAGCGATCTGTTACGTTCTTTTTCTAGTTCTTTAGTTTCATTTTGTATTTCAATTAAACCTTGCAACTTCTTATTTTGTTCGCATAATTCGTTTACTTGACCTAATATAGTATTTAAAGCATTATTTTCTTGTGCTAATAATTTATTTATATCTATTTCTTTAGTCATGCCATACCTACTATTAAATTAATGTCGGTATTAATTATAGTAAATTTCTTGTACAAAAGCAAAGAGAAAGTTAATGTATTTTTGATAAATAAAAAGTAGATAGACGAAGTTTAATTTGAAAAAGAGCAAGGAGTCTATAAGTCAAGGAACGCAGAGTGTAATAATATGTGAGTATCATTGAGCTTATAAGACTTTGTGCTAATTTTTCAAATTAAACGAGTATAGTTAACGTAATTTTAAGGATGATAAGCCTATAAGAGCAAATATGACTGAAATAATCCAAAATCTTATTACGACCTTTGATTCTGCCCAGCCGTGTTTTTCAAAATGATGATGGAGCGGTGCCATTCTAAATATTCTTTTTCCTTTAGTAGCTTTAAAGTAATATACCTGTAAAATTACGGATGCCGTTTCAATAACAAACAAGCCGCCGACTATAGCTAAAACTATTTCATGCTTAGTAATGATGCTAATAATACCAAGCACACCGCCAAGACTTAGACTACCAGTATCGCCCATAAAAACTTCTGCCGGTTGTGCATTAAACCATAAAAATCCAAGGCAGCTACCGACTAATCCCGCACATAATACCGTTAACTCTCCGGTATTCGGTATATAGGTTAGCTGTAAGTAGTTCGAGTAAATTAGATTTCCTACTAAATAACTTATTAAAGCAAAAGAACCGGCAGTAAAAGCAATAGGAACGGTAGCAAGACCATCAAGACCATCCGTTAGATTCACGGCATTAGAAGAGCCAACTATAACAAATATAGCAAAAACTATATAAAAATAACCAAGATCCAAACTTAAATTTTTAAAAAACGGTACGTTAAGTAAATGACTTGGATTTTTATCGGTATATTCTAGTAAAACACATATGATTAAGCTAATAATTCCTTGCAGTAAAAGTTTACTTTTTCCTCTTACCCCGTAATGGTTATTTTTAGTTACCTTAGCATAATCATCCATAAATCCTATAATACCGAAACTAATAAAACCAAATAACGTAATCCAAATATATTTATTAGTTAAATCAGCAAGTAATAAAGTAGAAAGACAACTAGACAAAATAATCATAATGCCCCCCATTGTCGGAGTACCTGCTTTTGTTTGATGCGATTCAGGTCCGTCTGAACGTATAGGCTGACCGTTTTTTTGAAGAGATCGCAGAAATTTTATTAATATCGGACCTATGATAAAGCTAAGGCTTAGAGTTATAATAATAGCAAGCCCGCTACGAAAAGTAATATAGTGAAATAAATTAGCTATATGTAAATTATGGATATGAGGAAGTAAAAGATTGTATAACATTTGTAGATTTAAATTAAAAAGTATATTTAAGGCATTATTGTGTGGCTAGAAAAACGCACTCGATGTCATACCGTGGCTTGACCACGGTATCCATCTTTTCACTAGACCCCGTGATCAAGTCACAGGGTGACATTAAAGGTTACTGGATTCCCGCCTACGCGGGAATGACATAGTGATACATACAATATTAAGAATATCCTAGTGTATTTATTTATAATAATCAACAATCTTATCAAGTTTTACACCTCTTGAGCCTTTTATTAGGATAAGCTCATTACCTTCAAATAAATCCGTAATATGCGTAATTAATTCATCAACATTTTTAAAGTATTTTTTAGCTATTTTGGAAGGTAGTAAATCATAAATATATTTAGTATTTGCTCCTACTAAATAGACCTTAGAACAAGCAGCATCTAATATATAAGGCACTAGTTCCTCATGTAACCGTTTAGAATTTTCCCCTAGCTCTAGCATATCGCCTATTATAGCAGTTTTATTCTCGGCAGGTACCTGTTTTAAATATTCTAATGCAGCTTTCATTGACTGCGGACTTGCGTTATAGTAATCACAAATTACACGACAATTTTGTATATTGATAATTTCCCCTCTTCCTTTAGTAGGAGAAATATTTGCTAAGTTATTTGCAGCTATCTCTATATCTTTACCTAATATATCGATAATTAAAAGTACACCGGTATAATTTTCGGCAAAATACCGAGGAATAAACGGTATAGTTAGATCTAAGACTTTATTATTTATCTTATACTTTAAGTAGACTTGCTCTCCTAGGTTCTCATATAAAACTAATTCTGCTGAAGTTTTAGATGATCTACCGAAGCTATGTATATCGGTGATAGAAAGTTTTTTTAATATCGATAATATTTTGTTATAGCAATTAGTATCGGCATTAATAACGGCAATATCATTTTTGCTAAAATTTTCAAAAATCTCACATTTAGCTTCTGCTACCTCTTCAAGCGAGTTAAAAAATTCTAAATGAGCTTCCGAAATATTAGTAATCATAGCAATATTCGGCTTTAATATTTGAACCAGCTCCCTTATCTCGCCTTTATGGTTCATGCCAAGCTCAAAAATAGCATATTCCGTATCATCAGCCATTGATGCAAGATTAATAAGTAATCCCAAGTGATTATTGAAGTTACCTCGGCTAGCAAAAACTAGACCCCTTATATAACTTGCTTCTAAAGGTAATTTGTACGTCAATCCGGTACTCACATCCTCACGTACTAAAGTGTACGCTGCGGTGCTACGTTCCGTGTTTCCTTCAAATTCCTCTTTATTAGCTTCGTTATATAAGGGGTCTAATGATTTATAGTTAGTCTCAGTTAGTAGTGTTTTTAAAGCTTCTTTGGTAGAAGTTTTACCGACGCTACCGGTGATAGCGATGAATTTAGCTTTTGAATTCTCCCGTTTATATAAAACCATTTTTTGTAGAGCTTCAAAACAATCCTCAACTAAGATAATTTTATCTTTATCTGCTATATCTATTTGCTTGCTAACGATTACGGCTACTGCTCCTTTATCTATTGCATCTAGAACATAATCGTGACCGTCTCTATTACCTTGAAGTGCTATAAATAAGTCACCTTTTTTAACGTCTTTGGAGTTAAATTGCACTTCATTACAATTTATAGAGTTAGAGATTGTTATACCTAGTGCTTTATTTAAAGTTTCAGAATTCCAAATCATGTGTTTTTGTTACTTATGTGTTGCTGTATGGCCTTTAAAAAGCATTCCGTGTCATCCCGTGGCTTGTCCACAGGATCCAGTAAAAAAAATTATAAAATAATTTTTTCATATAAATCATGCCATTCTGGATTTTGAGACTCAATTAAATTTAATTTCCACTGTCTTTTATATTCTTTTAATAATTTTTCACGACTAATTGCAGCTATAATATCGTCATATTGTTCAAAATAAACTAATTTATTTATATTATACTTAGAAGAAAATCCTTTGATTATTTTATGTTTATGCTCATAAGTACGTTTTATAATATTTGAAGTCACGCCAATATATAGTGTACCATTACGTCTACTAGCTAATATATATACATAATTTTGTTTCATTATATTATTAAATTTCTGGATACCGGGGACAAGCCCCGGTATGACAATGTGTGCTTTTTTCGATCCATGCAACAACGCCGGTCAAGCTACGGGATGACAGGCTTTTATACACTTACTTACAACCTCAGCATCATCAAAAGGTAATTTCTTATCGCCTATAATTTGGTAATTTTCATGACCTTTGCCGGCAATTAATAAGATATCATCTTGTTTTAAATTATTTATACCGTATTTAATAGCCTCTTCTCTATTTGCTATTTCTGTATAATCTGCTTTATCTATACCGCTTATGATTTCAGTTCTAATAAGCTTTGGGTTTTCATTGCGTGGATTATCATCTGTAATTATGATGGTATCGGCAAGTTTTGCGGCTATTTGCCCCATAATACTTCTTTTTGTCTTATCACGATTACCGCCGCAGCCAAAAACTACACTTAGCTTACTATCACGTAATTTAATATTTTTCAGCTCCGTTAAAGCTTTTTCAAGAGCATCCGGAGTATGGGAATAATCAACGAAAATATTAGTGTTGCCTATTCGCTCCATTCTGCCTTTTACCGGTTTAACTTGCGTTAGAATTTTGATGATTTTATTAAAATCAAATCCGGTATAATGAACACTAAGAGCAGCAATTAATAAATTACTAGCCTGAAAACTACCAATTATCGGGGTATTAAAATTATATTCTCTATTACTAAATGTAAAATTAATATTTTGTCCTTTTAAAGAACCGTTAATTCTAGTTATTTCTAAATCACCTTTTTTCCCAACGGTTATAAATTTAATATTATGATTATGTAGATAATCTTTAACAAACTCTATTTCTTCTATATCAGAATTTAATATTGCAAGACCGCCATGTAATAAATGATCAGTAGACATCTTTCCAAACTTCGCTTCTAGAGGTAATTTATACGTCGATCCGGTACTCGAATCTGCACGATCGCTTGTATACGCTGCGGTTCTGCGTTCCGTGTCTCCTTTAAATTCCTCTCTATAAGCGAATTTGGAAAGATGTCTAGTAAATAATTTCAGTTTGGCTAATAAATAATTTTCTTTTGTATGGTGATAATCTAGATGATCCTGACTAAAGCTAGTAAAACATGCAATATTTACTTTTATTTCCCCAAGCCTTGCTTGATCAAGACCATGGCTAGAAGCTTCAAAAGCTAAATATTCTATACCGTTTTCAGCTAAATTATGAGCAATCTTTCTAAAGCTTAAGTAATCTAAAGTTGTTAATTCCGGTACATCATTTACAAGATTATCGCAGCCAAATATTTCTACCCCTATCGTACCTATAGATGCTGCTTTTTTCCCAAGTAATGAATATGTTTGAGCTATATAGGATATTACCGAGCTTTTACCGTTAGTACCGGTTACGGCTATTAGATTCTTTGGTTTTTTAGGATAGAATATTTCTATGGCTTCATATAAAGCTGCTTGCACATCTTCTACGTAAATTACTTTATCTATAACAATATTTTTTTTATTGTCCGTAATTACTAATGCTGCCGCCTGATCTAAAGCATCCTTAATAAAATCATTTCCATCGACATTTTGTCCTTTAATCGCAAAAAAGATGTCTTTATCCTTAACGGTTTTAGAATTAATCGACAAACCTTTTACATTATGTTGTTGAAATAATTGCTTTAGGTTAGGGAGCATGTTTATTATATTATTATATTTAATGTCATTCCAGCAACGGCGGGAATCCAGTAAAAGCACATTAGGTGTTATCCCGTGGTCAAGCCACGGTATGACACAGTAGGCTTTGCCTCTCTTCGCAATGACACTTAAATTTCTATTAAATTCCAAAGTAGTTGATTTACCTCAACAATTATATTTTTATCTACTAATTTCCTGATAAATACTAATTTATTGTCCGGCTTGATTTTTGCCTGATTAGAGTAAGCACTAACAAATTTTAAAATTTTATCAGTCATATCGGCATTTTTATAAAATTTAATCACAAACCCGTTATCTCCTGAATCTAAATTCTCAATATTTAACTTAAAGCATAATAGCTTTATTTTTACAATATCAAGTAAATTATTAAATTCAATCGGTAGTGAGCCGAATCTATCAATCATCTCATCTTTAAATTTCTCTACTTCTATCTCATTGCTTAAATTACCTATTCTTCTATATAGCCCAAGTTTAAGAGCCGAATCGGATACATAATTATCCGGAATAAAGACGGATAATCCCAAATTAATAGTCGGGATAAAGGGTTGTTCTGAAACAACCGGTTCATCTTTAAAAATAGCTATTTGTTCTTCCAGCATTTCTTGATAGAGTTCTGTACCTACTTCTTTAATTTGTCCTGATTGTTCTTCACCTATCAAATTACCGAAGCCCCGTAAATCCATATCATGGCTTGCAATAGTAAAACCTGAGCCTAAAGCACAACTATTTTGTATTATCTCTAAGCGTCTTAAGGAGTGCGATGTCATCTTTTTATGACTTGCTACCGTTAGATAGGCATAGCCCCGCATTTTACCTCGACCTATTCGACCACGCAATTGATATAGCTGACTAAGACCCAGCATATCGGCCTTATGTATGATCATGGTATTTGCCTCGGTTATATCAATTCCTGATTCTATAATAGTAGTTGAGACTAGTATATCGAATTTGCCGGCATAAAACTCGCTCATAACCTCATCAATTTTACTCGGAGTCATTTTTCCGTGAGCTATTTTATAGCTTAATTCCGGCACGATTTGTTTTAATTGTTTTTCGATATCCTCTATATCTTTAATTCTTGGAACTACATAAAAGCTTCTTCCACCTCTAAAATGTTCGCGTAATAATGCATCTCTGATAATAACGGGATCAAACGGCATAACCGATGTACGAACTTCCAGCCTGTTTAGAGGCGGCGTTGCAATAATGCTAAGTTCTTTTAAACCGGTCATTGACATTTGCAGCGTTCGAGGAATCGGTGTTGCCGACATTGCAAGTACATGGGAAGAGGATTTTAGCGATTTAAGAAATTCTTTTTGACCGACACCGAAATGTTGTTCTTCATCGATTATTAACAATTTCAAATTAAAGAATTTTATATTTTTATGTAATAAAGAATGAGTGCCTATTATTATATTTATTTTACCGCTTTCAAGTTCCGATCTTATAATCTTTGCTTCTTTAGAACTAACAACGCTAGATAATTGCTCGATATTTAAACCAAAACCCTTAAACCTTTCTATGAACCTTGAAAAATGTTGACTACATAAAATAGTTGTCGGTACAACTACGGCTACTTGAGGTAAATGTTCATTTAGAGATTTTGCTACCATAAAGACGGCACGCATTGCTACCTCTGTTTTACCAAACCCGACATCACCGCATATTAACCTATCCATTAACATACCGTTTCTTAGATCTTCTTTAATATCGTTTATAGCGGTTAACTGGTCTTCCGTTTCGCTGAAAGGAAAATTAGCACAAAATTTATCATATTCTTCAAGGTCAAATTCAACGGAAGCACTGCTATTAAGTTTCCTTTTAGCTGCTATTTGTATTAAATGCAGTGCTATCTCTTTTATACGGTTTTTAAGTTTCGCCTTATTTCTTTGCCATGAGACGCTGCCAAGCTTATCAAGCTCCGCATTATCATTGCCGTATTTTTTTATTACCTCTATATTTTCAACGGGTATATATAATTTATCATTACCGGCATATAGAATCTTTAAAAAATCATGCAGTTTACCTTTGATTTCTAAAGCTTCCAGCCTTAAAAACTGCCCTATTCCATGATCTTTGTGTACTACAAACTCACCTTCAGCTAAATTATCAAGCTCCAGCAAGATATTTTTAAGCTTTTTGTTAGTGTTTATAGAACTAGGTTTTTCTTCTAATAATTCGCTAGCGGTAATAAATAAATATTCTTTCGTATAAAAGCTTTGATTTAAAGGAATTATCCCGACATTTATTACTGAAGCCTTAGCCTCATCTAATTTATTTATCTCATTATATTTATATTCATAATTTTGGGTGATACTTTTAACTCTCTCAAGACCGCTTAAAGAAGCTGCACCTATTACGGTTTTTTTAGAAGAATGAGCTTTAATAATCTCAAATAATTTATCGAAAACCGTTTTCTTTTCTATAAAACTTGCAGAACTAATATTTTCAATTAAGCTAGCCTGCTCGGAATTTTCATAACTAATTAATATATTAGACATCTTCCTAAACTTCGCTTCTAGAGGTAATTTAGACGTCGAACCGGTACTCACATCCTCACGTACGCTTTTGTACACTGCGGTGCTGTGTTCCGTGTCTCCTTTAAATTCCTCTCTATAAGCTGGTTTGGAAAGATGTCTATTATTTTTTTGTTCCAGTAATTCCGTTATTTCAGAAGCGGTAAAATATAAGCTAGTCGGTGAAAGGGTGGGATAGAAACTATTAAATTTAAGTTTATTTGCCTCTGACCTTGCCGAATAAAAATCGTTATAACTGTGTTCAAATTCTAAAATGGCTTGTTTTGACAAATTATCGAATATGAAAATAGGATCGTTTAAATAATCTATTAAGTTAGAGCAGGAATTATAAAATAACGGAAGTAATTGTTCATATCCCGAGAATTTTCTTCCCGATATCACCGCCTCATATAAAGGATTATCGGTATGATTAACTCCAAAACTTCGTAAGTAATTATTCTTAAAATTACCGATTGTTTCAGAGTTTAAAACTATCTCATTTGCAGGACTAATAACGAGTTCCGTACAAGATTTAGTCGAAATTTGCGTATCAATATCAAATTCTTTTATTGATTCAATATAATCCCAGCTAAAATTAATTCTATAAGCTTTAGGACCTGGCAATATTATATCAATTATTTCGCCTCTAACCGCAAATTCCCCGACATCGATGCTACTCGCATTTCTTGTAAAGCTATTTTCTACTAGAAACATAGCAAGCTCATCCGTAGTAAATTTTATTTTAGGGGATAATTTCAAAAAATATTTAGAAAAAAAATCTTTCGGAGGTAATTTGTTTAATAAGCTCGCTGCATGAGTGATGAGTAATTTGCCGTTACTATTATTTGTTGTTAGCTTGGTTAATGTTTCTGCACGTCTAGATAAGATATTTGCATTTGGTGACGTATGGTCATAAGGGATGGTATCATAGCTTGGAAAGTAATAAATATTTTCATTAGAAGAAAAAAATAAAGCTTGCTTGTATAATTGCAACGCCTCCTCTTCATTACTTGCACTCAAGATAAAATCTTGCTTAAGATTCTTAGTAAAATTATCGATTGCAAAGAAAGATTTGGCAGCCGCCGGAAATTTTTGTTGTAACATTCTACAGGAGTTTATATTTTTGCTATTTTGCGTAATTTATCAATTATTTCGGCATCTAGATAAGAAGGAGCAGAAGACTTATTATTAATCCAATTATAAAGATCATTATCATTTTGATCAAGTATTAAAGAATAGCTTCCAAGTTTTTTTTCATCCATTAAGGATAGGTACTTTTCGGCAAAGCTACCGAGTATATAATCCATTTCTCTGCAACCGCGATTTTTACTACGGTAAAAAAGTTTCTTTTGTAAAGAGTTTTTATTTAATTTATTCATCTATAACATCTTGCAAAATTTTTTTATAATAATATTATTAAAATTATCAGATACCAAGATTATTTTAAAATGCTTTAATAATTAAGCACTCTAACAAATCCATTCTACATGGGTAAAATTCTATTAACTTTTATTATCAATAACAGCAAGAAAGCGTAAATATGTCGGTTCAAAATATCTGTTCTACTCTACAAAAGCTTATGATATACTAATTTCAAATGATAATGCTTTTCTTGTAGATGTTAGAACTAGAGAAGAGTGGCAACAAGTGGGGATACCTCATTTAGATAATAAAAATAAGGTGATCTTTCTAAGTTGGCAATTGAATAAAGATTTTGAAGATAATTTTTTATCTATAATTAAAGATAAAATAGGTGCAACAAACTTCTTACATAACACAGCTAATAAGGAGGAATTTGAAGGAAACACGGAACACAGCACCGCAGCGTACACTTTAGTACGTGAGGATGCGAGTACCGGATTGACGTACAAATTACCCTTAGAAGCAAGTTATGCAAGAAGTTTGTTAATATTTTTTCTGTGCCGTTCAGAGGTCCTTCGCAGCAAATTTTATAACTAATATAGTTATAATATTAGTGACGGCTTTGAAGGAAATAATCAAGACAAAGGTTGGAAACAAAATAACTTACCGTGGCAGTTTTAAGTGAGTACTAATCAAATAATTTTAACGGATCAAGGTGATAATTATGTAAATGTCTGGAGTCACGTGGCTCAAGATCTTTACAATCATTACGGTGAAACTCTATATAATAGCTGGTTTAGTAAAGTCAATTTTATAGAATCTTCATTAAATACCGTTATTCTTTGTGCCCCTACTAACTTTGTTAGAGATTGGATAAAATCCAAGTACTCTATGGTCATATTGCAACTATTTCAACATTATAATAATACCATTAAGTCGATTGAAATAATTACTAAAGAGTTACCTGGAACAACCCAAACAGTTATAGAATTACCTACTAAGACTTTTGCCGATATCGGCAGCAGTGAACTTAATTCGGGAAATATCTTTTCAACCCTTGACGTACGTTTTACTTTCGATAATTTTGTGGTTGGAGCCCCAAATGAGCTAGCTTATGCAGCAGCAAGAGCAGTTGCGGAATCATCAGGTGCGGTTTCTGAGTCTAATCCGCTTTTTCTATATGGCGGCGTAGGGCTTGGTAAAACTCATTTAATGCATGCAATCGGTTGGTATATCAAGCAGAATAACCCAAGCCGCAAAGTTATATACATGTCGGCAGAGAAGTTTATGTATCAGTTTGTTAAAGCTCTGCGTAATAAAGAAGTAATCTCGTTTAAAGAGAAATTCCGCTCGGTTGACGTATTAATGATTGATGACATTCAATTTATTTGCGGTAAAGATAGTACGCAGGAAGAATTTTTCCATACTTTTAATACATTGATTGATAATAATCGTCAAATGGTTATTTCTTGTGATAGGTCGCCTTCAGATTTAGATAATATTGAAGATCGGATAAAATCTCGTCTTGGATGGGGCTTAGTTGCCGACGTTCATAGTACTACTTATGAGCTACGACTCGGTATTCTAGAATCTAAGATTGAGCAGATGAACGTTAAAATACCGAAAGACGTAATTGATTTTTTAGCATCTAAAATCGTTTCAAACGTTAGAGAACTTGAAGGAGCTTTAAATAAAGTGATAGCTCATTCTAATTTTACTTTAAAAGAAATTACACTCGAAAATACACAAAATATTTTAAGAGATTTATTACGTTCTAATGAAAGAATAATTACTGTTGAAGATATTCAGAAAAAAGTAGCTAGTCGTTATAATATTAAATTATCCGATATGTCTTCTTCTCGAAGATTACGAGAAGTTGCAAGACCGCGTCAAATAGCTATGTATCTTAGTAAAGCATTAACGCCGAAAAGCCTTGCAGATATCGGTAAAAAATTCGGTAAAAAAGACCACACAACGGTTATGCATGCTATTAAGAAAGTAGAAGAATTGCTGGAAAACGATATAGAACTACGTGAAGAGATTAATTTGCTGATGAAAATACTGCAGAACTAAATGTCATACCGTGGTCAAACTGGCTTTGTTGCATGGCCCGAAAACCGACTCGATGTCATTCCCGCGAAAGCGGGAATCCAGGGTAAAGCGAGATAAATCGAGCTTTTAATTTTAAAAACTTATTGTGTATAACCTTTAAATTACTGGATTCCCGCTTTCGCGGGAATGACATAAACAGCAATGCAACAAAGCCAAAACGTCGCAGGAATGACATAGGTATATACCAAATGCCCTCAAAAAATGATTCAGTAAAAGAAATTTTTTCAAGATTATCCGGAAAATACTGGATTAACAGAATTATAGATAATCATGGTTACGGCGAGGGGGTAGCATATTTCCTATCTGAAAGTTTAAATGAATTAATCTATAAAGAGGAATTGCAAATTCACTATAACGACTACGATTATCAAATCCACGCTAATAAAGAATATAGATATATTTTTAAGAGTAGTAATATTACAAAATATTTTATTGCTCCTGAAAATAGCTTATTTTATCGTTTAGATTTTATAGATAATTCAAGAGCTACAGGTAGTCATCTATGTGGTAAAGATCAATATAATGTACCTATATATTTTTAAATCCTGATTCATTTACTCTTAGCTACCAAGTTCTAGGACCTCAAAAAGACTATAATATTAGTACTGTTTTTAAATAGGATATAGAATCATCAAAGCTTTCTCCCACTCCTATTAACTTTAATGCTTCTTCTATAGTTTTATCTAGTTCTTCATCATGAGTTTTTAATATTTTATTGCTGTCATAGTCATAATTACCCTCATTTTCTAGGTTTTTTCTCTTTAATGAAAGCTTTAATTTAGTTTTAAATGATACAGGGGAAATAGTTTGGTTAAATTTTGCTGTAATATCTTGTAATACATCTTTGGTATATTCAGGTGCATCAATGTCATACCACTCTTTTATTTTACCGCATAAAATTTGTAGAATTTCAGGTAATATTTTTTTATTTCTTTCTTGAGAGATGCTTGTTTTTGAGCTAAAAACCTTTCAATATTTTTTAAGCTTTCAGTAAATTCCAAGTAGGTTATTTCAATTAAATCCTTTAAATCTTGAGAAAAATCCTTTTTTTCAAGCAATTTAGTTTTTGTAAGCTTTAAATTACGTTCTCCTGCTTTAAGAACTAAAGCAGTTAAATTTTGGTCTAATGAATTTAACAAATCTATAGGACAATGTTTTAGTTTATTAACTTGTTCTAAAAAATGTTTGATATCATTAAGGCTTATATTATCTATATTTTTACCTTTATTAAACTGTACTAAAACCATAATATCAAGACTTTGTGCTATATTTTCTAATTTAAAATTATTTAAGTTTTCACTAAGCCATTTTATTAAAATATTGCCTTCTCTGATAAGTAATAGATGACCGTTTTGTACATTTGTAGTATCATAATCTATTGGATAGGAATCAGGTAACACATATTTATAGTTTTTAATTATGTCTCTTGTTTGAGTAATAGCATGCTTTGCAGACATAGGAAAAAGCTTCTTATTTAATAGAAATATACTATTTTTATCAATAAGTTCTAGAAAAATCGGAGCCGTAAGTAAGGTTGTATTATTTCATCTCAACTATAAATAGCAAATGCGTTAACTTTTCAGCAAAGTGATTTAGTTTTCGTGGCAATTCTTCTATATTTTGTGTCGGTTCTTTAGCATGTACCACTTCAAATATACGTTTTATAATAGCATGTTTATATTTTTGCTCTTGCTCAAATTTAGATAAAATTTCATCATATTTTCCTAAGCCCGGTACATCTGTTTGTACATTACCGGTTTTATAATGTACTATATGATTAATTGTAAAAGTTTCTTCTTTAGTATTTGAGATCTTACATATAGTAGATAAATCATTGTTTGTTTCTTCTAAAATCCGACGCTTTTAGTTGATTTTTATTGTTCCTGCCAATTATTTCAGCAAAAGCTAAAAATCCTTTAGAATTATATATTGTAAAATTTAATGGGTTATTACTTATGCTTTTTAAGTTGATATTACTGTTTTGTAATTCTTGTAATAATACTTTTTTGACATGATGAAATGCAATAGCTTCTGATAATCCGTATTGCTTATATCTTCTTTGTTATAATCTTTAAATAATTTATTAAAATGCTTATTAAAAACATTTTTGATAATATTAAAATTTTCTTCGTAATAATCACTATCTAAGGTTAATATTTCAGATTTAATTTTTTTATAAGTATTTCTAATAGTAGGATATTTAAAGAATCTATCAGCTAAATTATGTAATATTAAACCTACTCTAAGTTTAAGATCATTAGACTTATGTATATAATTAATATTTAGTATATTTCTTAGTAAAAAATCAAGATGTTGAGGCGAAGTATAATTTTCCTCTGCCTCTTCCTCAGAAGAGCTATCAAAGTTTTCATATTTTAGTGTCATTATTTATAGTATAATTAGTGTTAAATTATTCAGGAAAAAATATTCCAAGGAGCGGAGTTAAAATCTCTAGAGTATCTTCAGTATCAGTAAGCGAACTAAACTCATCTCTATATAATAAATCATTTGTAATATTTATAACATTCAAAGTTTCACCGGTATTGCCTTCATAACAATTTTTAAATGCTAAAACTTTAGTAAAATTATTAGTCTCAAGATATTTAAGTAACTTTTTCTTTGCATAAATAATTTTGCCTTCATCATTAGCAATATTATTAAGTTTCTCTCCAACCTTACTCATCATTATATTTACTTCTTTAGCTAATAACTTAGGGTCGATGTCATAATCACTAGATTTAAGCATATCTCATACCATTATAGTTATAATATTAGCTATATACTAAATATTAATCAAGTCTTCTTTACTAATAGTTACAATTTTATTTTATAGGTTAAATGTTAAGTTTATACAAATAAATTTATTGACAATTATTAACTTTTATTATATATTGCCGCACAATCTAAATACGGTATTGTGATGACAGAAAAAATTGATAATATAAAAATCCACAGAATACTTACGCTTTCCGGCGGCGGGATTAAAATCGCTGCAATGTTTCCTTTTCTTATAGAACTCGAGGAACGAACAGGGAAATCTATTTCCGAGCTATTCCCTATTATGGCAGGAGCTAGTGCCGGTGCTCTTGCAGCTACCTTATTAACAATTCCAAAAGAACCGGGTTCAAAAGAAGCAAAATATAGTGCTAAAGAAGCATTTGAGATATTTAAATCAAGTGCAAGTGATATATTCCCCGATACTTTCTTAGGTTCGGTTAAACAAATATTTACTCATAAACATAGTCAGAAACCTTTAAAAGAATTATTAGAAAAATATATAAGTGATAATAGGATGGATAGCCCTACTTCCCGCCTTATTATTTCGGTAAATGATTTGACTACTAATGGTACGGGATTAGAAATTTTTGACAGCTTTCACGGCTATGGTCCTCATGTAAAATTAAAAGACGTATTACTTGCCACAACTGCTGCTCCTACTTATTTTAAGCCTGTTATAGGTCCTACATACGCATATGCAGATGGAGGTCTCGATACTAACAGACCGGAAAATGAAGTTTTAAAATTGCTTAAAAAAGGTTATCTCCATAAAGAGCAAAATCATATACGCGAAGAGAAAACCCTCACACGTGAAGAGCAGAAAGAGATATTAGATCATACTATGGTATGTGCCATTAATTTCAGTAATGACCTCGAACCTACGAATTCCATACCTAAAATCGGCTTTGACGGAGTAATAGGTTGGCTTGTGAAAGGAAAGTTGATAAACAGGCTTATGACAAATAAAGAAGCATCTTCCACTGCAGAAGCTAAAAATGATCTGCCGGAAAAAGATGAATTTTTTGAAATAGGACTGCCTATTACTAAAGAGACTGAAAGCTTAGATAATGCAAGTCCTGAGAATATAGCAAAATTAGAAGAAATAGGACGTAAATATGTAGCAGAGAATAGCGAACAAATACAAAGATTATGTGATACTTTAATAGATAATTTAAATAAAGAACAAGCAGCTAATCAAAACGTAGAGTTGATAGATGAAAATTTTGAAGAAGAAGAGAATATAGAAAACAATAACGAGGCAATTAATAAAACGATAGCTCAAGCTCTAGACTCTGATGATGAAGGTTTTGAAGAAGATCCAGAGTATGAAAAAGAAGAATTATTAACCGGCATTAAGAAATTTTTAAATGCATTTAGTAAGCAGAACCCAACGTTAAAAAACGATATAGATAACTTTTTACAGAAAGCAGAAAATTATACATTAGAAGAAATTAAAGAGTGTATTGTCAGTTTTGAACAAGCTAGTTCAAAATGGCAAAGCGAGCCGAATAACCTTAATGTATTTAGTAGCTGCAGTATGGAAGCCTTAAAAGAGAATATTACTCTTGAGGGTGAAGAGCATACAGATGATGTACCGGGTTATAATGAGATTGTAGCATAATATTCTTTTGCCTCCCTAATAAAATTCTTAATGTCTCATTCCTAGCTAAAAACGGCTTTGTTGCATGGATACCAAATCGTCATTGCGAGCGACTGAAAGGAGCGTGGCAACCTCAGGACTTTGGCACGAGATTGCTTCGTCAAAATTTTCAATTTTTCCTCGCAATGACGAAAAAACCTATCCATGCAACAACACCCACAGCTGCTTGCAATGACGACACCTGTCTTTAGTTAGGAATACCTGGCTTTTTCTTATATAAAATCCAAATACAGTAAAACGAAATAGCAGAGCTAATACTTAAAATGAAGCATAATAAAGCAAAATTGCTTATCGTTTCGCCGTGTATTTTAGAAACCAAATAAGTTACAGCAGCGATAACTACGTAGTATATTGCACCGAATATAGATCCTGCTGTACCTGTTACTTTAGCATAATCCTCCAGTGCATAACGAAGCGTCATAGGGATAAGTAGATTATACCCAACCATATGAATCATCATCGGTGCAAATATCATAGCGATTGCAAGACTATGACTCGCTGAAACAACTTCTAATATAAAAGCATTTACCGCAAATAATATACAACCGCACAGACTAAAAATAAATCCTAAATCCATAACTTTTTTATCGTGTACATGGCGTTTTTTATTAAATACCCTCCTAAAAACCCTCCAAAGATAGCGGCAAAAGATAACAAAAACGCTAATTTACCGTAAAAAGATAGCGAAACTTTCATTTTATCAATAAAAATAAAAGGAGCTTCTATGAAAAAAACATAATATATGCCGTTAAATGCACCAATGATAAAAGCATATAACCAAAGAATTTTATCTTTAATAATTACCTGCAAAACCTCAAAATATTTACTGCTTTGGGAAAAATCTATATAAGAATTTGTTTCAGGTAAAACTTTATAATATAAAGCTAATAATATAGTACCGGTAAGGCTAAAAAATACAAAAACATAATGCCAGCTTGAATATTCTATAATATAGCCATATAGCCCCCTATAGATGAACCTAGAGAAGGGACAAATAACAGCCACGGATATAAGCTAGCATAGACATATGATAATTCCGAACCTTGATAGGAGTCTCTAGCCATAGCCTGCCCAATAACAGAACCTACACTTACACCGAAAGCTTGTACAAAACGAGCTATCATCAGCATTTCTATATTAACTGCAAAAATGCTAATAATTGAAGATACAACATAAATAAAAAGCCCTAATAAAGCTATAGGTCTTCTACCGTAAATATCCGATAATCTGCCAAGCGATAATATATCAAGAGCAAACCCTAGAAAATATAATGTAGACGTAATTTGAGTGATACCGCCGTCAATACCGAAATATTTAGTTAAACTCGGTAATCCTTGAAGTATAAAATTGTTTCCGTAGTCGGTGATAAAATAAATAAGCATAGAAGCATCCATGCCGGAATCTTCGCAATAATTTTCATAAGTTTTATAATACTCTAATACGCTATATTAATTTAAGAAAAAATAAACATTTATGAAAAGTTTTCAATATTATTTACAATAGATTTTTCTTTCACCTCTTCTAAGGTTGCTTTGTTTAATTCAAGCCCTATAGGTTTAGGATTAGCATAGGAAACTATACCAAGAAACAATATAACTAATACGAGTGAAAACTTTGTAAACATAAAACACCTAATTTAAAAAATTGAGGATAAATTAGTTTAAATAAATTTTCAACTAATATTTGAGCAACTTTAGATATGGTCTAATTTTTAATACTAATATGTTTTTTAATTTAAAATATACAAACCATTTTCTCTTACTATTTTACTTATTGCTTCTAACCCTTGAGGATAGTCTTTTTTTTTACTTTTAATAGATCAGTCAAATCATGACCACCATCTATAATAGCATGATATTCAGGTAAAATAATTTTTAAGAATAATCTCTCTCTTATGCTTAATAAAACGTGCGATAAATACTCTTCTTGTGAATCAAATGATATAAACAATCTATCAAAACGTGCATAAACTTTTGTGTTATTGAATAAATATAAATAAAATTTTACAAACAACTGTTCATATTGATAATATTTTTCTTTATTTTCCTTAGAATTAAATTTTCTTTGATACCATATCATTAGTTCATCACATTCTTTATCAGAAAACCAATGATCAAAAACTGAAATACAACGAACATAATATTGTTTTCTAAGCCTTATACGATATCTTCAATTTCCTTATCGCTCCAAATACACTGATCATCATCTATTAAACAAAACATTCGACGAAGTTTAATATTTTCCTTGCTTAAAACTTCTTTCACAATATCACCTATAATATTGATACTTTAAGTATTTAAAGAATTAGACTTTATTTTGAATGGTGAGCGAACGGAGTGTACACTTAAGTATATGAGTACACGAATCCATGATAAAATAAAGAAATAATTCTTTAAAGACGACGAGTATTTACACGTTAAATCTAAAATGTACTATATCCCCGTCCTGCATTTTATATTCTTTACCCTCTAAACGCATTTTGCCTACTTCCTTGGCTTTTGCTTCACTACTAAGATCTATATAATCTTCATAGCCGATAACTTCCGCTCTAATAAAACCTTTTTCAAAGTCGGTATGAATAATACCGGCAGCGGCCGGCGCAAGCGTGCCGTCTTTAAAAGTCCAACTATGGGCTTCTTTAGGACCTATAGTAAAAAAACTTTTAAGATTTAATAGATTATATCCTTCCTTAATGACTTTACTAAGCCCTGTTTCATCTAAACCTATAAATTTAAAAAACTCTTCTTTTTCTTCCATGTTTTCAAGTAAAGCAATCTCAGCTTCTATTTTTGAAGAAATTACGACACTTTTAGCATTTTCTTTTTTTGCTCTTTCCGCTACTAATTTTGTAAATTCATTACCAACTGCAGCATCTTTTTCAAGTACATTACATATATATAAAACGGGCTTAGAAGTAATTAACTGCAATTGTTTTAAATTATCAGCTCCTAAAGTTTCATTTAACACTCTTGCAGGTTTATCCTCACCTAGTACCTTATAAACCTCTTTTAACAATTCTATCTGCTCCGCCATTGTTTTATCGCCTGACTTTAAGCGTTTTTCACTTGTTGCTAAACGCTTTTCAACCGACTCTATATCAGCAAGTATCAACTCCGTTTCAATAACCTCAAGGTCATAAATTGGGTCGACTTTGTTATATACGTGCGTTATATCTTCATCTTCAAAGCAACGCAGTACATGCAGTATTGCATCGACTTCCCTGATGTGAGATAAGAACTTATTACCTAGCCCCTCCCCTTTGCTTGCTCCTTTAACAAGCCCTGCAATATCGACAAACTCAATATAAGACGGAATAATTTTTCCGCTTCCGGCTAAGCTTGCTAGTTTATGCAAACGCTCATCCGGCACTAAAACTTTGCTGCTATTAGGCTCAATAGTACAAAACGGATAATTAGCGGCATCCGCAGCCTGACTTGCCGTTAAGGCATTAAATAACGTCGACTTACCGACATTCGGCAACCCAACAATTCCAAGTTTTAGTGTCATAAATTTTTCCTTTCTATGTCGTTCCGCAGAAAGCTTGAATTACTACATGGCTAAATGCTTTTTATGTCATTCCCGCGAAAGCGGAAATCCAGTAAAACACATAAAAAAACTTAGTTTTTTATATACTTATTTTATCAAATATGTAATTTTTGTATCAATATTAAAGTTTTTTTCTGGATTCCCGCTTTCGCGGGAATGACATCAGAGTCTTAATATATCAAGCTATTTTATTCTTAAATTCTTCTAACTTATTCTCTAATATTAAATCAAAATTATTAGCTATTCTATCTATAGCTTGCAACGCTGTTTCATACTCCGGTTTAGAGAAATTATTAAGTACGTAATCTGCTACATCTTGATTACTTTGCGGTCTACCGACTCCAATTCTAATGCGGTTATAATTATTACCTATAACACCGTCAATTGATTTTAAACCATTATGCCCACCGTTACCGCCACCGGTTTTAAATTTTATTCTACCTGTTTCTAAATCAATATCATCATGAATAACAAAAATTTTTGCGGGGTGGATATTATAATATGTTTTCACTGATATCACTGATTTACCGGATAAATTCATGTAAGTAGTAGGTTTGATAAAAATTATCTTTTGTCCATCACTAATAGTTTCAGCAATCTCGTAATTAAATTTTTTCTTTGTACTAAATGATAAATTATATTGCTCTGCTATCTTCTCTATAGCAATAAAACCGATATTATGCCTCGTATATTGATACTCTTTTCCTGGATTACCAAGACCAATAACAAGAATCATAATAATTTACCTAATAAATAATAATGGAAAATTTTTGAAGAAATATGATTTGGAAGAAGTAGAGAATAATGTCATTCCTGCGAAAGCAGGAATCTAGTACTTTCTGCTGTCATACCGTGGTCAAGCCACGGCATGACAATTAAAGACTACTGGGATTCCCGCTTCTAGCTAGGAATGACATAAAACGAGCCAAACAACAACGCCTACGACTCCTTGCAATAACGATTTAAGTATCTAAGCAAGTCCTTATCGTGAGAATTATCTTACTTCCCTGCTTCAGCGGCTTGTTGTTCCCCTTCAGCTTCAGTTTTTGCTCCTCTACGTCCTATAATAGTTGCAAGAACAAATTCTTTTTTTGTAACAAAACTACATCCTTTCGGTAATTCTATTTTTGAAGATTTTAGCGAAGTAGCAATAGGCATATTAGTAACGTCTATAGTTACGTTTCTTGGGACATTATTAACATCACATAATAAAGTAACTCTTCTTTTTACTATATTAAAGTATCCGCCTCTTTTAACGCCTAAAGCTCTTTCTTTCCCTTCATATACTACAGGTACTTCCATTTTTTGGGTTTTCTCTTCTAAAAAGACAAAATCCACATGGCGTACTATATCCGTAACAGGATGTAACTCCACGGCTTTCGGTAATACTTTATATTTTTTCTTATCAATTGTTAAATTAATTAACTGAGAGATAAAAGCCGACTTTCTATAATATTTAGTTATTTCCTTTTCTTCTAAAGAAATACTAACAGGTGTTTTACCCGCTCCGTAAATAATAGCCGGAACACGTCCTTCTCTTCTTAATGCTCTTGCTGCTCCCGTACCGAATTCCACGCGGGATTTCGCTTCAAGTTCTAATATTTCACTCATTATTACTCCATATTAACTTATAATATAATAAATCTTCATTATCATACTTAAGTACAATTAAAAATTCAAGTAAATTAATTCTTGACTAGAATATAGGAGTAATATATCCCTTAGTTAAAATTCTTTAATTTATTGGATAAAAAAGAAATTTAGTTCTAACCGAAATTATTTTGTAAGGAAATTATGAAACAGATACAACCTAAGCGTATTGCAAATCCCTCAAACTGTGGAGAAGAAATTAAGTCTACTGCCCCAAAACAGGAATATAACAAGGGTTTTCTCCTTGAATCTATGATGCACTCTTCTGACACTGACTATACATTGGGAGCAAGAGTGAAGATGATGATTCTTATGCATCAATACTCTTGTTAAAAATTAAAGAACCGGAATGTAAAATTCACTTAGATTTAGTTGGTATATTACGTATGTGCTACCAAGCAAGTGTTAAAGAACAAGAAGAAAATGCGGAGGTTTCTAATTTAGACAATGAAAAGCAGGTAATTACATTAGTACAGCTCCAACAATTCTGTACCGAAAGCTTAATTGAATCTATAATAACATCAACATCAAAAGGTAACATAGATGCTGACAAAATTATCTTACCTTTCCCTTCTGTAGAACAACAAAGGCAGTTAGGGAAATTATATCGTTCTGAAAGTGATGGAGCCGGTGAAAATATAATTAAAATTTTTAAAGAGCTTTACCTTTCTAATTCTGACAATGGTAACGTTGGAATAGTAATATTATTAGGTGATGAAAAGGTATCATACGGCAACCTAGATCTATGGGATATTTAAAAATTTATGAGTTTGTAGAGACAACCTAGCACCGCTTTCTAGTGCTAATTTTACTGCTAACTCATTATTTTCGTCATTAAGTCTTTGGTCGTTTTGATCCATAGGTTGAATAAAAACCGGTATATTATAAGATGTTTGCCCTACTTCCGGTATGAGACTATATTCTAAAATATTTTTAGCAACGATAAATTTCACTGCACTAATTTTAGGCAATAAATCTTCTCTTATTTTACCATAACCGGTTTTACCGGCTTTCGGTGAACAAATTACAGACACTCCTTTTGGCAAAGAGCGATATAACGTACCGTTAGTCTCTATCTGGACTTCAAAATCTAGGTCTAGTAACTTATGACATAATAACTCTATAGGTTGACGCATCGGCTCACCGCCGGTTATTACTACTAAATTAATTGATTTTTCATTTTTAGAATTTAATGCCAAAATTTCTACTTTATTTAAAATCTTATCTATATCTACTAAATCAAAATCTTCAAACTCCGTATCACAAAAATTACAAGCAAGATTACACCCCCCAAGCCTAATAAAGATCGCAGGGCAACCTACAAAAATACCCTCACCTTGTATAGTCTTAAAAATAGACTGCACCTCTAACTTAGTACCGTCACCATTTAATATGCTTCTTTTAGGATTTTGTCCGAACATTTTTAAATTATTATCGATTGATTAAAAACATTATAGCACATTTTTATAAAAAAATCTTGCAATAACTAATAAAAAAAACTATTATCTAGGTTTCTAGTCTGTACGTGGCTTTGGTATGCCTAATTACAGTTTAAATCTAGTAAATACCAATTATAAGGAATAAATATGCCTAAATTAAAAACAAAATCTGCCGTAAAAAAACGTTTTAAACTTACTGCTAGCGGCAAGGTTATTGCATCTCAAGCAGGTAAAAAACATTTTATGCGTCGTCGTACTAAAACTCAAATTCGTAACCTTAGAGGAACTACAATACTTTGTCCTCAAGACGGATATAATATTAAAAAATATTTTTTACCGTACGGTATAAATTAATTAATTAGGAGCTAAAGCAATGACACGTGCAAAATCAGGAAAAATTTCCAAAAATCGACATAAAAAAATCCTCAAATTAGCCAAAGGCTATAGAGGTAGAGCTAATAGCTGTTTTAGAGTAGCTATTGAAAAGGTAGAAAAAGCCCTCCAATATGCTTATAGAGATCGTAGAAATCGTAAGCGTGATTTTAGAGGCTTATGGATTCAAAGAATAAATGCAGCAGTAAGAGAACATGGACTTGTTTACTCTCAGTTTATGGGAGCTCTTAAAAAAGCAGAAATCGATATAGATCGTAAAGTACTTGCAGAACTTGCCGTCAATAACAGTGATGGATTCGCAAGTATCGTAGAGCAAGCAAAAGCACATATTTAGTTTAATTGTCATCTCGTGGCCCCTTCACGGGATCTTGTATCACATTGTGTCCTGAGATCCCGCGATCAGGTCGCGGGATGACATGTTTATGATAATTAATTTTTATTTTCGTTCGGTATAAATATTATGAAACGTACATTTCAACCTAGCAATTTAGTTAGAAAAAGAAGACATGGTTTTAGAACTAGAATGGCTACTCCATCCGGAAGAACAATCTTAAGAAGGCGTCGTGCTAAAGGTAGACATAAATTATCTGCTTAAAATAATCTAACTTATCAAATTGTCTATTACCTCTTTAAAAAATCAAAAAGAATTTGAACTTATAAATAAGTTTGGAAAGAAGTTCCATGAAAGGTATTTTATTTTGGTAATAGCAAAAAAACTTCCTAAAATTTTCCTTGAATCAAAATATAACGTCTTTTTAGGGATCAAAGTTAGCAAGAAGCTAAATAAAAAAGCTGTGGTTCGCAATAAAATTAAAAGGCGTATCCGACATCTAATTAGAATTATTGTTAGTGATTCTAGCTTCAAGGCTATAAAATTCGCAATGATTATTATTCCAAGAAAAGGATTTAAAGAGATAAGCTTCTCACACTTGAATTATGAATTAAGTAAAATAATTCTAAGAAATATTTAGATTTTATTGAATGGCTTAACATTGCCCACGTGGTTCGGTTTTTCCGTCATTGCGAGGAGAAACTGTAAGTTTTGACGAAGCAATCCAGTAAAAAATTCTGATTTACAGATTTTTTATTATTTTTTATAGATTGCCACGCTCCTTGCAGTCGCTTGCAATGACGACTTGGATATCCATGCAAGCAAGCCTTACACGGGAATAATATTGAATTTTATTACTTATGCTCCCTCTATCCCCTCTCCTAATGCCGGTACTTCTTCTACTACAGTAAGTGTTGTATCTATAGTAGTTTCTTCAGACGTAATAGTATTTATAAAAATTTAGAGTTAATAATTATAGATAATAGCATTGAAAATAAGGCTATAAAGTAACCGGCAAAAAAGGATAAGATTTAAAAAAATCTTATCCCTAGTTGCGAATAAAAATAGAGTTTAGAAAGAACTTGCAATATTGTTTATTAAATCTCCAGATCAGTATTTCCCAATATTGTTATATCTGAATTACTATCCGTATTTTCTTCCATAAAATTTAAACTGAGTGCAATAGTATTATTTAAAAGAATTTCAGAAGTTATTCCTTTGTGAATTACTGATTGACCATTATTTATATTTTCTATTATACCTTTTAAAACAATATCCTATAGTTAGTAGACCAGCAATATTCAGAGACCTTCCTGCTTCTATAATTAAGGTGGCATACGAATTGAATGAGATATTATTAAAAGTCACATCTGATGCTATAGTTAGGGGTAGTACCAATGAATTTAAGAGTATTCATAGAGTCTAAATGAATATCTAAACAATCTTCAACCTTTATTTCTTTTAAATAATTTTGTTACTGCATTTGCACTAGCCATATCATTATAACTAGCTAATGTATTTTTAACAATTCATGATTTGAAATAATAGTTTTCATTTCTTCTGCACTTAATATTTTCTCTTTAACTAAAAAATGATCTTCCGTCTTTTCTACTTCAAAATCTAATTTGCTCATATTTAAATCCTAATTATTCTTAAATTGAAATTTAAGAAATTTTAACTTTTGGTAATATAATAATTAAGATAGTGTCAATGTCATATAGCCAATTCAATTGGATTTGCATACAAGGAGCAAAGAACGAAGCCTATAACTAATAGGAGAGCGACGAGCAACGTAATAGGCAAGTCCAAATCAATTGACTATAAAATACGATGATTAATTTTTATGTAAAATTCTATCGAACTATTCTCAATAAAAACTTACAACCACTTTCGTTTCTTAAAATATTTATAGGTAATAATTGTAGATAATAACATTAAGAATAAGGCTATAGGATAACCATACGGCGATTTAAGTTCAGGCATTACGGTAAAATTCATGCCGTAAATACTGGCTATTAAAGTGGGTGGGAGAAAAAATATAGTAACCAACGAGAAAATTTTAATAATATTATTTTGTTCAATTGCAATCATACCAAGTGCTGCGTCTAGGGTTCTTGCAATCTCGCTAGATATAAATTGTGAAAAATTAATTATTGAGTCTACGTCTCGAAGCAATGTATCTAATAGATCCTTAGATGCTTTATTTTGAGTTATTTGTGGAGATTTTAAAATATATTGAATAGCCATAGTTAAAGAAAATAAACACTCACGGCTTTTAGAAAGTAAATCACCTTTTCGACCTATTTTCTTTAATACATTAGTATGATCTATACGCAAATCATTAATGTTATTATCAAGTATTAAACGTCCATAATCATCAATATCCATACTAATCAACTGTACAATATTCGATAATCTTGTTACCACATTACGAAGTAACATAAATAAAATATTTTCTGCATTATGTTTGTTATTAAGCTGCTTAGCAAATTTATTTATACAGTCATTAAAGGGTGTTAATTCTACGTAACGAACTGTTATAAGACAACTTTTATGCAAAATAAATACTATAGAATGTATTTCAGGAAATTCTTGCTCTTTATTAACGAGTTCCGTAACAGTTAGATATAACGCCTCATTTTCAACATATAACCTCTTGGAAATCTCAATTTGCGATATGTCCTTTAAAGTCGGTATTTCTATATTTAATGTATTTTTTACTATTACTTTTTCTTCATCGGTTATATTGAATAAATCAATCCATAATGTGGATTCATTAATAATATATTCTTCATTTTTTACTATAGAATTATTTTCCTTTAAATATGTAGTTATCATATAATCTCAAATATGTTTTTGTAGAGATTAACAAACTTCACTCTTTAAAGCAACTTAAAGCTTTTATTCTCGTAGATGATTCCTATTATTAGACTTCTTGCATAACCTATCTTATGAATAGAAATTTGAAAGAAACACGGAAGCACTTACCACTGCAGCGTACACACAAGTAACACGTGAGGATGCGAGTACCGGATTGACGTATAAATTACCTTTAGAAGGAGGTTATGCAAGAAGTCTATTTTCTAAATAACAAATAATATACAATATAAAACCATCCAAAAAATCCATGAATGATAGCCTATAATATTGATTTGTTAACATTAAACAATATTACTATTGCAAGGTATTGTTCCAAGAGAAATACCACCGTATCCTAAGTAATTCATATATTTTACCCTTAATATTTTTTAATATTATTGTAGGATATTTATTATGTTTTATTAAGATATTTTATGAATTAAAAATAATTAATTTATATATTATTGCTTAAAAACTACTTTATGGGACTGTTAACAAAATAGCTTTAATTGATAATTAATAAGATTTTTGAGAGGATATATCCTATTTTAAAAAAATCTTATAATTTGCAGCTAAAAAGAACAAGGAATCAACAAGACGAGGAACGACAGCGGTTATTAAATGTTCAGCATTCGAGAACTTAAAAAAACATTGCTGCCAATTTTTTAAGTTCTATCTGAATATATACGTCCCTTAAAAAAGCAGAACTTTATATATTAATTATTTTTTTGCAGTAAGATTCCAAATTTTCTCTGCTTTGCTTCCAAGCCACCAAAAGCTTATTCCTAGAATTGTAAAAAATACTGCTTTATGAGTTGTATTCCAAAAATATTCAAAAAATCTTGTATATAAATTAATAAATAAAAAAGTAACTCCAAATCCTTTAGTTACCGAATTATCTTGTTTTAAACCGTGATAAATAGCTGCTCCGGACATTAAGGCAAATAATAAAGACCAATGCAATAATTCTATCGGCTTTATCGACTTCAAGTAATAATCTTCAGGGTCATAATTTCCAAATATTGATAATAACCACATTGCAATAAATGAATATAATAAACCAATTACAAGAGTTACTTGAGTAAAGTGATTGAATTTTTTATTTTCCTCTAGTGCAAGAGCAGAGAATGTTAAGATTCCTCCAAATAATATAAAACGTAATGGATAATTCATACCTAAGTAATAGCTCCCCATCCTGACATATACCCGGTTTCTGCTCCCATCCAACTACCTAGTGAAATTAAAGCAAAGCACCAAATTAAATTTGATTTAGAGAAATATCCTAATATGGCATAAACAATAAAAGATAAAAGCAATAAAATGGAAAAATGTCCACTCCCTGAATCAAATGCTTTTCCTAGTTGATAAATAGCACAAGCAGTGGTTAAGACCCCTAAAAATAATACTGCCCATCGCTAAAAATTTTCTCTAGTTTTTGTTGTTGTCTTTTAAAACCAACAAAATAAATTATTCCCGATAAAGTTGATAAGGTAATAAATTTCAGCAGATACGGGGCATTAAGAATATATTCTAATAATTCGCGTAGATAACGATCAGACAAAATAGCATTAATAGCAATAACTATACATATTAAAGAAACCCAAAAAGAATATCCAGCTAATTTCTTCCAATCAAAATTTAATATTTCTATATCGTTTTTAAGTAATATAGTCGTTATCGTCAAGTAAACCGGTGTTATTCCATTCATTTAATGCTGAAAAAAGTATCTTTGCCTGTGATTTAGAAATTTTCATAAGTTAATCTAAATATCTCCAAAATTTTAATAGAAAGATATTATTAATATAAAAATATGTCAAGAATTACTAGATTCTGTGGACAAACTATCTTTAGAAGGAGGATATGCAAGAAGTCTAATGAGTATATAAGCAAATAAGTTTTGTTACTCATTACTTTAATTCTTTCTTTAAAAAAGATAGTATTGTTTTTGAGAAGAGATATAGGAAATTGAAAAAAAGAAAATTATAGTCTTAAAAGCAAACAATTAGTTAAAGATAGTGACAGTAAATATTTGGACTGAGCAATTACTTATATAAATATAAGCAATATACTAATTTAGTCTTTAAGGAGGTAATCCAGCCGCAGGTTCCCCTACGGCTACCTTGTTACGACTTCACCCCAGTCGCTAATTTTACCGTGGTTGGCTGCCTCTTGCGTTAGCTCACCACCTTCAGGTAAAACCAACTCCCATGGCGTGACGGGCAGTGTGTACAAGGCCCGAGAACGTATTCACCGCGGCATGCTGATCCGCGATTACTAGCGATTCCAACTTCATGCTCTCGAGTTGCAGAGAACAATCCGAACTGAGATGTCTTTTAGGGATTTGCTCCACGTCGCCGTCTTGCTTCCCTCTGTAAACACCATTGTAGCACGCGTGTAGCCCAACCCGTAAGGGCCATGATGACTTGACGTCGTCCCCACCTTCCTCTGGCTTATCACCAGCAGTTTTCTTATAGTTCCCGGCATTACCCGCTGGCAAATAAGAATGAGGGTTGCGCTCGTTGCGGGACTTAACCCAACATCTCACGACACGAGCTGACGACAGCCGTGCAACACCTGTGTGTGGTCCAGCCGAGCTGAAGGAAAGCATCTCTGCGATCCGCGACCACCATGTCAAGGGTTGGTAAGGTTTTTCGCGTAACATCGAATTAAACCGCATGCTCCACCGCTTGTGCGAGCCCCCGTCAATTCCTTTGAGTTTTAATCTTGCGACCGTACTCCCCAGGCGGAGTGCTTAATGCGTTAGCTGCGAAACCGAAAGAGAATCTTCCGATATCTAGCACTCATCGTTTACGGCGTGGACTACCAGGGTATCTAATCCTGTTTGCTCCCCACGCTTTCGTGCATCAGCGTCAGTTGTAGCCCAGATGACCGCCTTCGCCACCGGTGTTCCTCCTAATATCTAAGAATTTCACCTCTACACTAGGAATTCCATCATCCCCTACTACACTCTAGATTAGTAGTTTTGAAAGCAATTCCGAGGTTAAGCCCCGGGCTTTCACTTCCAACTTACTAAACCGCCTACGCACTCTTTACGCCCAGTAATTCCGAACAACGCTAGCCCCCTCCGTCTTACCGCGGCTGCTGGCACGGAGTTAGCCGGGGCTTTTTCTGCAAGTAACGTCATTATCTTCCTTGCTAAAAGAGCTTTACAACCCTAAGGCCTTCATCACTCACTCGGTATTGCTGGATCAGGCTTTCGCCCATTGTCCAATATTCCCCACTGCTGCCTCCCGTAGGAGTCTGGGCCGTGTCTCAGTCCCAGTGTGGCTGATCATCCTCTCAGACCAGCTACAGATCGTCGGCTTGGTGAGCCGTTACCTCACCAACTACCTAATCTGACGCGGGCTCATCCATCAGCGATAAATCTTTCCTCCGTAGAGAATATACGGTATTAGCTTTTATTTCTAAAAGTTATTCCGTACTGATGGGTAGATTCCCACGCGTTACTCACCCGTCTGCCACTAACTAATTGGAGCAAGCCCCAATTGGTCCGTTTGACTTGCATGTGTTAAGCATACCGATAGCGTTCGTTCTGAGCCAGGATCAAACTCTCAAGTTTGATTCTGTCAGTTTTACTTTAAAAAATTGACAGGTTTAATTATCACTTTTGTGATATGTACATGTTTACTGTCACTATCTATATCTAATTATTTACTTTTAAAAACAGCTGCGACTTTTTTTCATTTATCGCTTTAGATTAGGTGTAGTTATATGCAATATAATCAGACCTGTCAACTACAATTTTGAAATTATTTTATTTTTTTATTAAGAGCCTGTTCACAATCTTATTTTAATTGATAACTAAACAGATTTTTAAGCGAAAATTAATAAGATTTTTGTAGGAATAGTACTCCTATTTCAAAAAAATCTTATAATTTGCAGCTAAAAAGATTTTCATTAGCTTTAAAATTAAGATCGTGAACAGGCTCTTAAGCTTATTTATTTAGCAAATCCTCTAACAATTTTTCGGATGGAGTGCTACCGTTTAATACTAAATTAGGATTATTTAAAACCTCATTATCTAAAGGGTTCAAACCTCCCTCCGAGATGTTTTGCTAAAAACCGTTCTGCAATAGCATAAAAGGAAAGTTTATTTGATTCATTTAAAAAGAAATGTATTTCATTTTTATATAAAGTATAAATTACCGGAATATTATGCTTGTTCATTGCTTCTACCATTTGGTCTGATTCAGCTTGCGGCACTCTTGTATCTTTTGCTTCTTGCATTACAAGTAAAGGCTTTGTGATATTAGTAACGTGCGTTAATGGAGAGTACCGGTATAATTTCTCAGCCGTTTCTAAAAGACTCAATTTTACTTTATCTAGCCTATCTAAACGAGCATCTTGAATAAAGTAATTTGAAATTGTTGCTAAATTAGGTGGACCGGCAATATCCACACTGCAAGCAAAAAGTTCAGGCGTAAAAGTTAATCCGGCAAGTGCCGCATATCCACCGTAACCGACTCCCATAATAGCAATTTTTTTAGGTTCGGCTATTTTATTTTTAATAGCCCAGTTAACGGCATCAATTAAATCGTCTTGCATTTTCTGCCCCCATTCTTCGTAACCACTACTTAAAAACTTCTTTCCGAATCCTTCCGAGCCTCTAAAATTAACGCTTAGAACCGCATAACCACGATTTGCAAGCCATTGATGATTGGTGTTCATACCCCCTTTATCTCTTTGATCAGGTCCATCATGCACTAAAAGTACTAACGGTAATGGATTCTTTGGATAAATTTGCTTATTTAACTCAGTATTTTTAGGGAAAGTAATATAACTAACTAAATCTAAACCGTCTCTAGATTTAATAATTACCGGATTGATAGAGAATATTACTCTAATGCTTTATAACGTGCAAATAAATGTTTTACTTCTTTGTTTTTCCTATCATATTTATAGTAGGGCGGGTATCACTATAAAACATTACAAACCAAGTTTTGTCATCTACTGTACGATGCATAATTTCTAATTCCCCTAAATTTAAGACCTCAAGGAATTTAATATCATCTCTAATAGCATTATCAATTATACGATATTTAGGTTCATCGTAATTAGTTATAACCGCTTGGACTTTATTGGTAATCGGATCAGAGGTAAAGCTGTAAGAATCTGTCTTTCCATCTTCAGCAATTAATTCTGATTTACCGTTTGCTAAATTGACTAATTTAATAGCTATATTATCACGGTCTCGACTATCATATAAATAAGAACTGTTATTTTGAGAATTACAATTAAAAATTTTGTATCATAACTATCCTTAAGAGGTATTTTGGTAAAAAGCTGCCATTCATTATCTCGCCAATATTCTTTTTCACCTTTCTCATTCATAGCCATCCCAAAACAAATTTGTAAATTATTATCAAAAAGAAAATTCCAAAATTTATCACTCTTCAATACTAATTTTTTACTGTAATCAGTAAGATTAAATGAATAAATATCAAAATATGTTTGATCAGTTTGTTTTAAGCCAATCAATACTTCATTAGGATTTTTAGTACTTGCTTCTCTTTCTAAGTAAAGTATATGATTATTATAGCCCCAAGCATAATTACAATTACCGCACTTTATATCTATGGTCGTTATAATATTGTCAGGATCATCACTATTATATATACGATTTATTATCTTTCTCTGCTATATAACTTATATATTTACCGTCCGGACTAAAATTTAATTCTTTATATTTAGATAAAGCAAATAACGCCTTTCTTGGTATAATATCATCCTTAACATCCATATCTGCTTTAATAGCGGGATTTATTATTATACAAAATATAATTATAGAGATAATTTTTGATAGCATAACAAATATCTTAAAATAATTTATGGTTATTTTGTCACTATAAACATAAAAAATTACTTTATGCAATAAATTTTATAAAATTATCTGGCACAGCATAATTCAGAAAGGTTCAAACAAGATGAGCTTATATGTCATTCCCGCTTCCACGGGAATGACATATAGGGTTTTTCAAAAATTGTCCGATACTATAATTCTAACCTCCCGAACGTCCGACTTTCAAATCTAGCTCTTTTAAATCGAATTTTATATCGATTATTGCTCCCTCTTCTTCTCTGTTCGCTATATCTAGAATGCCGCAATGTTCTTCGACTATTCTTTTGACTATAGCAAGCCCTACTCCCATACCTTTACTGCTGGTCGTAACATAGCTTTCGGTAGCTTTGCCTATTAGCTCAGGCGGGAATCCTTTACCGTTATCTATTACAATAACACTAATAAAATCGTCTTTAGCATCTATAGTAACTTCTATTTTTCCGGATTTTCGCCCTTCTATTGACTCTTCTGCATTTTTCAACAAATTTATCATAACTTGATTTATTTGGGTAGCATCACACATAAAATCAAATTGATCTACGTTAGACTCAAATTTATACAAAATATTATCATTAAGTAATTTACGTGCTTCAACAATATGCTTAACTAAATAAACTAATTCACTCTTCGTAAATTTAGGAGCAGGAAGACGTGCAAAAAGAACAAATTCGGATACTATATTTTTAATATCGTTAGTATGGCGAATAATCATTTTTAAATAACTTTCAAATTCTGCCCTTTCCTTAATTTCAGGACTAAATTTCTTAAGCAGCCTTTCAGAAGCAAGTAAAATAGGAGTTAACGGGTTCTTGATTTCATGGGCTACTTTTTTTGCAACATCCGACCAAGCCATAGCCCTCTGTGCTATAACTAAATCGCGCTGCTGGCGGGAAAGCTGCTTAATCATTCTATTAAATGCCGCATAAAGCGTTCCTATTTCGTCTTTATCTACTTCATTTTCAGGTACTTGCACCGTTAAATCACCGTCTTTAACTTTGTCGGTTGCAGTAACTAATTTTTTAATAGGTTTTACTATTTTAGCAGTAAATATAACCCCGAAACTTATAGCTACAAAAAGAAGTAATAAGGCAATAAAGATAAACATTATAGAGAACTTAATCTGTATATTATCTATTTCATTTTTAAGGCTATTATACTCGGCAGCTGCTCCGTTAGTTGCATCTACATGGTCGATAATTTTATTATCTACTAATCTACCGACTAATAAATACACATCATTATATTCTTTTAATTTAATCAGCATCCTTATTTTGGTTGGATCGGATTTTACTTCCACCGGTTCACCTAAATCCGCTTTTTTAATTAAATGTGCAGGGATAGTTGCAAATGATAATGAAAAACTTAAATAACTATTAGCTACTATAGTATTAGTAGATTTGTTTAAAACTATAGCTTCATCAAGCGAACGCATTTCTGCTTCAGTATTAAGTGTTTTAGTAAATAAAGCGGGATTGTGAATTAAATCGTAATACATATCGCTTAAATCTTCAGCAACGGCTAAAGCCGTTTCTTTTAGCTGTAATTTATGCTCAGCAATATAAGATTCTGCAACTATCACGGATTGGTCAAGAACTGTAGAAATCTTCTTATCAAACCAAGCTTGAACACTAAGATTAAAAAAATAAACAGAAAATACCGAAACAATTATAGTTGGAATAGCTGCAATTAAACTAAAGGCAATTACAATACGATTTTGTAATTTAGAACTATCATTATTATTATTATTTTTAGTAAAAAATTTTTGAGTTAGTAAAACACCTAAAATTAAAAAAATTGCTAAATCAACTAATAAAAATCCAATAATCGTACTAAAATTCTTCGATTCTAAAGATATCACATAAGAAGTAGCACAGGCAAAAATAACGGCAGCCGCTATTAAAGTAAAAATCAGCATTCTACTAGAAAAATAAGAATGTAAATTTTGTTTAAGATAACTAAGCATAGATACTGTTTATATGACTATAACCGTTCTTTATAACATAAAAAAAGTCAATTGGGAATATTTCAAGAAGTACCTTATTGTATTTCTGCGGAGGCGTTGCTGCGTGGGTACTTAATCGTCATTGCGAGCAGGCATTGTTGCGTGGACCGGTAAAACCCACTGTGTCACCTAGTTCGCTTAACCACGGGGTCCATAAAAACAATAAAAAATACTAATAATTTTAGTATTTTTAACTGGATCCCGTGGTCAAGCCACGGGATGACAGAGGTGAAATTGATCCACGCAACAATGCTTTGCGGGCAGCCGTAGGCTTCTGAGATTGCTTCAATTGCTATGCAATTTCCTCACAATGACGGAAAATTACGAAGCAATCTATAGTCAATTCAGCCCCATTTGGTGACAGGCGTGAGAGTAGAGCCTATAATAATAGGCGAAAGGGCGAACAACGTGCTACCTCGTTCAAATCAATTGACTATACATAACAAAAAAGCTAGAAGTATTAATATTTCTAGCTTTATATTTAGTATTTAAATAGTTTGAAATTTTATTCATCAAACATTTTTTTACGAGCAAATTTTCTCTGTCTTCTCGCTGCTTCTTGTGCTTTACGAACACGCTTCGCTGAAGGTGTTTCATAATAACGCTGTTCTTTCATCTTACGAAAATAAAGCTCTCTTTGTAGCTTTTTCTTAAAATTCTTAAGCGTATTATCACAATTACCGGCGTGAACATTTACTAGTATCACTAAAATTACTCTCCTTAAAAGATATTGTGGCTTATTGAACTATACCCTATAATTAAGTTATATGTCAAGGTTAAAAATATGAGCATTCAAGAAGAACACCATATCAAAAAAATAAGCTTCGTGCAATCTTTATTAGAATTATTACCGTTTAATGAATGGAATAATAAGCTACTCGAAGAAGCAGAAGAAAAATGCGGCTTTGCAAAAGGTTATGCTTTAATAGTTTTTCCGGAAGGTTTATCTGAAATAGTAGAATTCTTTGAAAGCTACTTAGATAATATTATGTTAGAAAGCTTAAACACAATAAAAGAACCAAAAAAAATAAGAGAGAAAATATTTTTAGCCGTAAAGATCAGAATCAAAACCGTGCTTCCTATTATTCATAGTAAGAATGCCGCTTATTTTGCATTAAACCCAATGCAAGGCACTCAAGTTGCATTCCGTAGTTGTGATGCTATTTGGCGTTATGCCGGCGATAAATCTCTTGATTTTAACTATTATACCAAAAGAGGCTTATTACTCTCGGTTTATGTCTCATCTATTCTTTTTTATATCCAAGACGAATCGGAAAATTATATTGAAACTGATAAATTTATTGAGACTGCCGTAGAAAATATAGTAAAAACTTTCTCACAGATGAAAAAATTACTTGATCCTTCAAATATCCCCATAGTTAGAATGTTTACGTAGATATACTTAAATGGGGTAAAATATATTTTTGTGTAATATTAATTATTTGGTAGGCTTTAAATAAATACATGATTAATAATTGACACTATATGTATATTATAATATTCTACTTTAGAATTTATTAAGTGATATAATTATGAAAGCTTTACATAGTAGCATTGATAAAAACGGTAGGTTATATTAATTCCTCATCAAATTAGAAACGCTATGAAACTTAAAGCCGGCGATTCTTTCATTATAAATAAAGTTAATAATGAACTACATTTAGTAACTCTTCATAAGGCTGTAAAAGAAGCTCAAGCATTGTTTAAACAACATGGCTCTAAATCAGAATTATTTGTTGATGAATTTTTAAAGCAGAAATATCAAGAAGCAAATAAAGAAAATTCTAAGTTTTAATTTGCGGTTCGATAATGTCTTCTCATAACGATAAATCTGTGATTCTAGATATCTCTTCCTTGATAGCTTTACTTGCTGAAGAAAAAGGACAGGAAAAAATTAGTACTGTAAATATTGCAGAAGTAGTAAAATTCTTGATAGACCGAAAAGGTTTAACAAGAGAGCAAACACATAAGCTAATACCAAATCTTATTCCAACAATTTTACCGTTTGATGAGGAGCAAGCTTTTTTAAGCGGAGAGCTAATAACTAAAACTAAACAACTAGGATTATCACTTGGTGATAGAGCTTGTCTTGCTCTTGCACTATCAAAAATTATCCCGTATATACAGCAGATAAAGCTTGGGCTAGCTTGCAATTAAGTTGCAATATTGTTTTGATTCGCTAATTTTTATCAAAAAAATATTTTTATAGAGCTTAAATGCTTCATTTAAAAAACTTTTCTGATTCTTTTGCTGATAACCACTGTAGTTGTTGTTCAATATTTGCCGCTGTTTTCCCCCAATAATTATCTTTAAGATTTTCTATCCAAGCTTTATCTCTTATTTCTTCAAAAGAAAGCTCATTATTTTTCTTATATTTTGAAAATATTCCTCCCACATCCAGAATAGGAGATAACATAGCTTGGTTATTATTAATTTTCTTATTAATAATATTAATGTTAAAAGGTTCTCTGATTTTCATTTGTTCATTAAAATTAAATAGTTTAGTACAAATTATGTATTTATCTCTTAGTCATTATCTATTATTATAGACCAAACTATTATAATAATTTCTAAAATAATGACAAATACTAAATATTATCCTGAAGTTAGTTCGAATGCTGATTTTGCAGGCTTAGAGCGAGAGATACTAAAATTTTGGCAAGACAATAATATATTCCAAAAATCTATTGACGATAGGAATGGAGAGGCGGAATTTATTTTTTATGACGGTCCACCTTTTGCAAACGGTTTGCCGCATTACGGTCACTTGCTTACCGGCTTTATTAAAGACGTGTATGCTAGATACCAAACCGTAAAAGGTAAGAAAGTCGAGCGTCGCTTTGGCTGGGACTGCCACGGTCTACCTGCTGAAATGCAATCAGAGAAAGAACTTGGTATTTCAGGACGTCTTGCAATAACTAATTTCGGTATAGAGAAGTTTAATGCACATTGCAGAGCTTCGGTAATGAAATATGCTAGCAATTGGGAAGAATATGTAACTAGTCAAGCAAGATGGGTGGATTTTAAAAATTCTTATAAAACGATGGATAAGAATTTTATGGAATCCGTCCTTTGGGCGTTTAAAGAACTATATAATAAAGGGCTATTATACGAGTCAATGCGGGTAATGCCTTATTCTTGGGCATGCGAAACACCGCTTTCTAATTTTGAAACAAGGCTTGATAATTCTTATCGTGAGAGAGCAGATAAAGCAATAACGGTGAGTTTTGTACTATGTCATCCCGTGGCTACGACCACGGGATCTTTTAAAGAATACCGTATACTCGCTTGGACGACTACGCCTTGGACATTGCCGTCGAACCTAGCCCTCACAGTCGGTAGTGATATAGATTATGCATTAGTCCCAAAAAATGGTGTTTGTTATATTATAGCTGCTTCTTCCGTCTCTAAATATGCTAAAGAATTAGGACTTAGCGGTGAGGAAAATTTTGAGATAATTAAAGGCTCAGAGCTTCAGGGATTAAGTTATAAGCCTTTATTCGACTATTTCGAGAATCATCCAAACAGCTTCAAGATATTTGCAGGTGATTTCGTGGTTGAGGGTGACGGCACGGGCGTTATTCATATGGCTCCAGGCTTTGGTGAAGATGACCACATACTTTGTGAATCAAAAGGGATCTCACTTGTTTGCCCTGTTGACAATAGCGGTAAGTTTACCAAAGAAATTCCTGATTTAGAGGGTTTGCAAGTATTTGACGCAAATGACAAAATAATTATCAAACTGAAAGAGCAAGGAAATTGGCTAAAAACCGAGCAGTATATTCATAATTATCCTCATTGCTGGCGAACAGATACACCTCTTATATATAAGGCTGTTCCGTCATGGTATGTAAAGGTTACACAGTTTAAAGATAGAATGGTAGAATTAAATCAGCAAATAAATTGGATTCCATATCACGTTAAGGATAATTTATTCGGTAAGTGGCTTGAAAATGCCCGTGATTGGTCAATAAGCCGTAATAGATTCTGGGGAACACCGCTGCCTGTATGGAAATCAGACGATCCAAAATATCCACGCATAGATGTTTATGGCTCTATAGAGGAATTAGAGAAAGATTTCGGAGTTAAAGTTACTGATTTACATCGCCCGTTTATCGACGAACTTACTAGGGCCAATCCTGATGATCCAACCGGTAAATCAACAATGCGTAGAATCGAAGACGTGTTTGATTGCTGGTTTGAAAGCGGCTCAATGCCATATGGGCAAGCCCATTACCCTTTTGAAAATAAAGAATGGTTTGAGGATCATTTTCCGGCTGATTTTATAGTTGAGTATTCAGCTCAAACACGCGGATGGTTCTATACTTTAATGGTGCTATCTACCGCTTTATTTGATCGTCCACCATTTTTAAATTGTATATGCCACGGCGTAATTTTGGATGCTACAGGTCAAAAACTTTCAAAGCGTCTTAATAACTACGCCGATCCGCTGGAGCTATTTGATAAATACGGCTCAGATGCCTTAAGAGTTACGATGTTATCTTCAAACGTTGTTAAAGGTCAGGAGCTATTAATTGATAAAGACGGTAAGATGGTGTTTGATACGCTTCGTCTATTTATCAAACCTATATGGAATGCTTACCATTTCTTTACGATGTACGCTAATGCCGATTCACTTAAAGGCGAGCTTAATTTTGCTTCCGAAAACGTGCTTGATGTTTATATATTATCCAAGCTTAAAATAGCCGTACAAAAAATTGAAGAGAGCTTAGATAATTTCGATACGCAAACGGCTTATCATGCAGTTTCAGAATTTTTTGAAGTATTGAATAACTGGTATATAAGGCGAAGTAGAGCTAGATTTTGGAAAAGTGAAAAAGATACAGATAAGCAAAATGCTTATAATACTCTGTATTCATGCCTTGAAACTATGGCTATTGCGATGTCAGCACTAGTGCCTATGATTTCGGAGGCGATATATAAGGGATTACGTCATTGCGAGGACACTCTGTCATCCCGTGGCCCTAGTGGCTTGTCATCCCGTGGCTTGTCCACGGGATCCAGTAAATCAATAAACAACAACACTACAAGTTGTTTTTTGGATCCAGTGGTCAAACCACAGGATGACACCCCATCAGTGCCTCGTAATGACGAGATTAGTGTGCATCTCTGCAACTACCCTACTCTCTCAGACTTTGAAATAAATCACGAGCTAGTTGCTACTATGGATAATGTGCTTGATATTTGCAGTAATAGCCTGTTTATCCGAAGCACTGAAAATATCAGAGTAAGGCAACCACTAGCTAGTATAACTACCATTAGTAAACATAATGATAACCTTAAAGATTTTGAAGATTTAATTAAAGATGAAATTAATGTTAAGGCGGTAATTTATCGTGACGACCTAGAGAATTACGCAAGCAAAAAACTATCGATTAATTTCCCAATGCTTGGTAAACGTTTGCCGCATAAAATGAAAGAGATTATAGCCGCTTCTAAAAAAGGTGAGTGGGAAGCTATCGCAGGCGGTTTAGCTATATGCGGTGAAACCTTAAATAGTGACGAATATAAGCTAGTTTTAGAACCATATTCACATATTAAAGGAGCAGCAAGTTTTGAGAATAATAGTAGCTTGTTAATACTTGATTTAGAGCTAACACCTGAGTTAATAGAAGAAGGATACGCAAGAGACATTGTACGCTTCATACAACAGGCTCGAAAAGATGCCGATTTCTCTATAACTGACAGGATTTTAATTGAGATAATAAGCGAGTTTGATTTATCCAAGATAATTGATAATTATGGAGACTTTATTAAAGAACAAACTTTAGGCGAGTTTGCTAAAAATTTCACGCCTGATTATGTAAGTAAAGTAGAATTAGAGAACCATCAAATACAACTTAAAGTTAAGAGATCGTAAATTATTTTACTATCAATTAAGATATTGATAATTTACTTAGATTAATCTATAGTACGCACGCTATAAATTAATTTAAGGTAAATTATGCATAAAAGCTTCTCTTTTAAAGCTCTAAGAGATTCTTTGAAAACTGAAAAACAAAAATGATAGTCTTTATGAAGAGGTTCTTCAAGGTCGTTTAGATTTAGTTAAATATTTTAAAAGGGTTTGATGTTAATACTACAATTGATGATCCCTATATTAAGTATTGCTACTATGGAGGAGCATACTGATGTAATGGATTACCTCTAACAAAAGGTGCTATCCCATCTCAAGGTGTTATATCCGCAATAATAAAAGTTAATGTCAAAATTCTAGAAAAGTTGTTTGAATATGGTGCAACAGCTCGTGGTGATTATTCAGAAGATCCTGTTGCTTTAGTAGTATGCGGTGCGATCGAAGCCTATGAACCCAATTATAATAAAGCCCCACCTAAAGAACAAGATCTGCTTAAGTATGTAGAAATGCTTAAATTTTTATTAGAGCATGATGGCAATCCTAATGCTCTAATTTTAGAAAGAGGTATAGTAGTCCTTGTAGCATTAAATGCACTTATAGATAAGCCGGAAAATCCTATATATAAAGATATTTGCAAATTATTAATTAAGCATGAAGCTGATACTTCTAAGCATAATAATGATAAGCATAAGAAATATATAGCAATTATAGAAAAGTTAAAAGCAGAAATAATACAAGAAACAAGCATAAATAATGTAAATGTTTCTGAGGCTAATATTGAAACTAAAACAGGTTCTAGATTAGGAGAAACTGTTAAATCAAAATTCTTTTTACTTGATGAAATTAACACACTTAGTGAAAGTCAAACTCCTTTAGGCGGTGATATAAAAAATATATTTAATTCTGAGCTTGAATAATGTTATTCCTACGGAGACAGGAAAGTATTGTTGAGTAGATACCCAATTCGTCATTGCGAGGAAAATTACGAAGTAATTGACGAAGCAATCTCAGGAGTTTGTTATTATTTTATGAGATTGCCACGCAGCCTACGGCTTGCTCGCAATGACGATTTGCTATCCATGCTGGAGTGATATCAACTACTTTATGCAAACTCCAATAATACCTGCCCTCTTACAACACTATCCTTTTCATTAACAAAAATTTTAGCTATTTTTCCGTCTCTTTCGGCTAAAATAAGATTTTCCATTTTCATAGCAGTTAAAATCATAATTTCTTGTCCTGCCGTCACTTCCTGCCCTTCTTTTACCTTTATTGCAGCAATCTGACCGCTTAGAGGAGCTTGTAGTTCGGAGCTTTCTTCCACCACTACTTTTGAGACCATCAACGCTTCAAGTTCTGATATACGAGGAGAGCGTACAAAGGCTTTTACGCTAATACCGGCATGCGATAATAAATAACCGGTTCTGATATTTTCAATTTTAACATTTGTCTTTTTACCGTTAATGATAGCCGTGAAAAGTTCATTACCTAAATTCCAGTTACTACGAATATATATTCTATCGCTTTCGTGACGTATATTATAGCCGTTTTCAACAGGTGTAATTAATACGGGGAATAGTTTATCATCGATAGTTACTACCCACCTTGTACCTATTTTGTTAGCCTGATTGTTAATATTGCCGGAAATTAAAGAAGCACGTCTTTGCTCCGATATATAAATAAAAATAGCCGTTGCTAAAAATACGGTAGTTACTTCTGAAGTTAGACTAGCCCCGGAAAAACCGTCAGGATATTCTTCTTGAATAAAGGCAGTAGAAATATCACCACTAACAAAACGTGGATGTAGCATTACCGCTTCTAAGAAACTGATATTATGAGCAATACCGTTAATTATATAAGAACTCAAAGCAGAACGCATTACTTCAATTGCCTGCTCTCTTGTTTCACCGTAAGTACATAACTTCGCAATCATTGAGTCATAAAACATACTTACTTCACCGCCAAGCCCAATCCCTGTATCTATACGGATATTAGGACTCTTTGCAGGTTCAGAATAAGCTATAATTCTACCGCTAGAAGGTAAGAAACCTCGGCTTGGGTTTTCGGCACAAATTCGTGATTCAAATGCCCAACCTTTTAATTTTACATCATCTTGTGTAAATGATAATTTCTCGCCGGCTGCGATTTTTATCATCTCTTCAACGATATCTATACCGGTAATTAGCTCAGTAACAGGATGCTCGACTTGCAACCTAGTATTCATCTCTAAAAAATAGAAATTTTTATTGCTATCTACTATAAACTCAACGGTACCAGCCGAATAATATCCCACTTTTTGAGATAAGGATATTACCTGCCGATACATTTCTTGCCTTATATCTTCGGTAATAAAAGAACTTGGTGCTTCTTCAATTACTTTTTGATGGTGACGCTGTATTGAACATTCCCGCTCTCCGAGACATACACTATTGCCGTATTGATCGGCAATTAGCTGAATTTCGATATGACGGGGAGTTTGAATTAACTTCTCAATAAATAATCTATCGTCACTAAAACTATTGGCTGCTTCAAGCTTTGCCGACTCAAAAGCATTTGCCATTTCAGCGGGATTATTCACTACTCTCATACCACGTCCACCGCCGCCGGCAGCCGCTTTTACTATTACCGGAAAACCAATCTCTTTAGCAATATCCACCGCTTGCTTAACATCGTTTATAGTTCCCATATAACCCGGAACGGTGCTAACTCCGGCTTCTATCGCTATCTTTTTTGCTTCAATTTTATCGCCCATTTTTTTAATAGTTCCGGCACTCGGTCCTATTAAAACAACACCTTCTCTTTTAAGAATATTAGCAAAATTTGGATTTTCCGATAAAAAACCGTAACCTGGATGTACTGCACTTGCTCCACTTTCACGAATCGCCGAAATAATATTTTTAATAGATAAATAACTTTCCGTTGCAGGGGAATCACCTATATAATAAGCCTCATCTGCATGCTGCACATACATTGAGTTTGTATCTGCTTCAGAATATACTGCAACCGACTTTATCCCCATCTTTTTTAAGGTACGTATTATCCTAACGGCGATCTCGCTACGATTAGCAATTAAAATTTTATCAAATAATGGTTTATTCATAGTTTTTTGTTACAATTTTAGTTTTTGTCATCGCGAGAAAAATTACAAAGTAATTTGACGAAGCAATCTCAGGAGTTTGTTATTGTTTCATAAGATTGCCACGCAGCCTACGGCTGCTCGCAATGACGATTTGGTATCCACACAGGAATAACGGTTATAACGGCAAGTTATCATGTTTCTTCCAAGGCAGTTCTACTTTTTTAGTACGCAGGAAATTTAATGCCTTACATATTCGCCATCTAGTATTTTGCGGTCTTATAATATCATCTAAATATCCCCTAGATGCCGCAACAAAAGGCGATGTTACTACTTTCCTATATTCACCGATTTTTTGTTTTTTAGCTTCAGGATTTTTACATTCTTCCTTAAATATTATCTCGGCTGCTCCCTCTGCCCCCATAACGGCGATTTCTGAATTAAACCAAGCATAGTTTATATCGCCTCTAAGATGCTTGGAGTTCATAACTATATAAGCACCTCCGTAAGCCTTACGGGTAATTACGGTAATCTTCGGCACTGTAGCTTCCGCATAAGCGTATAACAGCTTAGCCCCGTGCTTAATAATACCATCATGCTCTTGAGATGTACCAGGCAGAAATCCAGGCACATCAACAAGGCTTACTATAGGAATATTGAAAGCATCGCAAAATCTAATAAATCTTGCTGCTTTTCTCGAGGCGTTTATATCTAAACATCCTGCTAAATGCAAAGGCTGATTAGCCACAAATCCTACCGGATAACCTTCCATATAACCAAAACCAATAATGATATTCTTAGCAAAATCAGGTTGTAGCTCAAAAAATTCTCCCTCATCAACGATACGCTCAACAAGCTCTTTCATATCATAAGGCTTATTAGGAGTGTTAGGTATTAACGTGCTAAGAGACATATCGACTCTATCGGCAGGATCAACAGTCGAACGAACAGGGAGAGGACTACGATTGGATGACGGAAGGAAATTAAAGAACTTACGAATTTCGAGCAATGCTTCTATATCATTGTTGAATGCAAGATCGGCAACGCCGCTTTTAGTGGTATGCATCCTAGCACCGCCGAGCTTTTCTTGGCTTACTTCTTCACCTGTAACGGTTTTTACTACATCGGGACCGGTTACAAACATATAAGAACTATTCTTAACCATAAATATAAAATCGGTTAAGGCAGGAGAATATACCGCACCACCGGCACAAGGTCCCATAATTAGGGTAATTTGCGGGATAACACCCGAAGCTAAAACATTACGCTGAAATAATTCACCGTATCCGGCAAGAGCATCAACCCCTTCTTGAATTCTTGCTCCCCCTGAATCGTTAATACCGATTACGGGAGCACCGGTTGCTATAGCTTGATCGATAATATCGCAGATTTTCTTAGCATGATATTCGCCTAGAGAGCCGCCGAGTACGGTAAAATCTTGGCTATAAATAAATACCAATCTACCGTTTATCGTACCGTGTCCCGTTACAACACCGTCACCTAAAAACTTTTTATCCTGCATCCCCAAATTATCACATCTATGGGATACAAACATACCTGTTTCGGTAAAGCTATTCGGATCTAATAATACTTCTATGCGTTCTCGTGCAGTTAACTTACCTTTTTGATGTTGTGCGTTGATCCTAGCTTCACCGCCCCCTTGCCTTGCAATATTTTTTCTCTCATCCAGTAACTCAGGAGAGATTATATTACTTTGATTCATAGATTATTTATAGTTTTATTTTCCAAAATATCCATAATATAATATAATAATGCTAATGTGAAAAGATAATTATTTATGTCATCTACCGAAGATACCAAAAAAAAACCTTCAATAGCCAAACCGGCAGCTAAATTTAATAACTTATCAACTGCTTTAAAAAAGAATTTACAAAGAAGAAAGAAAGTACAAAAAGAAAAGAATAATAAAGAAAAAATTGATACTAGGCTCTGTGAACATTTCTAATTGATTTGTTATTTTGAGGAGAATAAAATATGAATTTACATGAAGTAATAATTAAAATTAGTAAAATTTTTCTCTTTTTATTCCCAAACAAGATATAGAGGAATCTAATAATAATATTCCTGCTAATAGAGAAGCAATGCGCGATTATTATGAAGATTTAAATAATCCTCATTAAAAAGTATTTATCTATATGCAATTTGACATATTAATATAAAAATTGCTAATATTATTTGACAAAAACCTTAGGTTAGGGTAATAGTTAGGAACTATGACATAATTAAAGTAATATGACAAAATGGTAATTTATGCAAACTATGCGTACTAAACTTGGAGAAGGTGGCAGAATTGTTATTCCTGCATCATTCCGTCAGAATCTTCACCTACTACCAGGTGATGATATAGTATTACATATGAAAGAAAATATAATCTATATTACAACCCCAAATCAAGCTCTAGCTGAACTACAAGCAATGGTAAAAAATTACACTGATTCTACAGGAGAAAGAATCTCTCTTGTAGATGAATTAATAAAATCAAGACGTTTAGAAGCAAGTCATGAGTAATAGAGTAGTACTTGATACTTCAGCACTTTTAGCCTTACTACAAAATGAACCAGGTAGCACAATAGTTAAGCCTTTGATACAATTTTCTTGTATGTCTACAGTAAATATTACAGAAGTATTAACTTCATTGCAACGTATGAAAATTACTATGGATACAGCTTACACCTTAGTTACAGAAATAATACCGTCTATTATTCCATTTGATCTAGAGCAAGCCGCTCATACAGCCCAATTACAACCATACACCCAACCCAAAGGCTTATCACTCGGTGATCGAGCGTGTATTACTTTAGGTATCAAACTACAAGTTCCTATATATACCGTAGATAAAATATGGGCAGAATTAAAATTAAATAATGCTGATATTAAATTGATTCGTTAATTGTAAGTATTAAAATAGAGTATTATATAATATGGACACAAACAAATTATATCTTTTCAAAGATAGACGATTTTTACCAAATTTTATAGTGCAGTTATGCGGTTGTCTTAATGATAATATATTAAAAAATGCTCTAGTAATCCTTATAACTTACGGTATTACCGGTTCTTTAAGTAAATATAATAATCTACTTGTTTTAATTGCTAATGCTACTTTTGTACTACCTTTCATAATATTCGCAAGCATAGCAGGACAAATTGCCGATAAATACGAGCGTGCAAATCTTATTAAAATTATTAAGATTTGTGAAATCGGTATAATTGCCTTTGCAATTTATGGATTTCATCATAATAATCTGCTAATTCTGTTTTGTTCTATTTGCTTAATGGGTATACACTCTACTTTTTTCGGTCCAATCAAATATAGCGTATTACCTGATCACCTAAATAAAGACGAACTACTTGGAGCTAACGGCTTTGTTGAAGCCGGAACTTTTATCGGTATTCTTATCGGTACTATAATCGGCAGCTATTATAATACAATCAGCAATAATTTTATAATTTATTCCTTAATTACCATCGCTTTTCTTGGCTTTATTACAAGCCTTTTTTCCCCAAAATCTAAAAACGCAAATCGTGATATTAAAATAAATTTTAATATTATAGATGAAAGCATAAATATGATTAAATATACCAAAGCAAAAAAACATATATATTTAGCTATATTTGGTATTTCATGGTTTTGGTTTATTGGAGCTGCTATAATTTCTCAAATACCTTTACTTGCTAAGATAACTTTTAAAGCCGATGAGAATGTTGCTAATTTATTTTTAGCGGTTTTCTCGCTTGGTGTTGGGGTCGGTTCGTTTTTATGTAGCAAAATATTTGAAGATGAGATTACCGTTAAATATCTATTTATTTCAGCCCTAGGCATTAGTATTTTCGGTATTGATTTATTCTTTGCAAGTAGAATTAGCTCAGTTAACTACGAACCTACTCAGCTAAAAAGTATTTTAGTATTTTTATCGAAAAGACATAATTGGCGAATAGTTATAGATTTATTTTTCTTAGCGGCAATAGGCGGTTTATATATCGTTCCTCTTTTTGCGATATTACAGCATTACGCAAACCCTGCTCATCGTAGTCGAATTATTGCCGTTAACAATCTTATCAATTCCATTTTCATTGTGGGATCAACAATTATTTTATCTTTATTATTTTATCTAAATTTCACTATACCTTGGATTATATTATTTATTAGCCTAACTAATATAATCGTTACTATACATATTTACCGTTTAATACCTGAAGTTAAAATTATTCCGTTTAAGCTATTGCGAAGAATATTCCAAATCTGTTTTGATCTTATGTATAAGATTGAAGTTAAAGGATTTGAAAATTTTCAAAAAGCAGGTAAAAAAGTAGTAGTTGTCGCTAACCATATTTCATATCTCGATCCGCCGCTAATTGCTACTTACTTACGAGAAGAAATGACTTTTGCAATTAGTCCCGATATACAAAAAATATGGTGGATTAAACCGTTTTTACGTATGGCAAGAACTTTGCCGGTTGATCCAAGTAACCCAATGGCAATAAAGACTTTAGTAAAAGAAGTACAAAAGGATCAGAAAGTAGCAATTTTCCCTGAAGGTAGAATAAGCGTTACCGGCTCTTTAATGAAAATATACGAAGGACCGGGAATGATTGCCGATAAAGCCGGTGCTACCGTTTTACCGGTTAGAATAGACGGTACTCAATTTACTCATTTATCAAAATTAAAAAACATATTAAAAAGAAAAATATTTCCTAAAATTACTATAACCGTTTTACCGCCGGTAAAATTCGCTAATATGGATGCTGCAAGCAATCAAGAACGACGCAGTTATATATCTAGGACTCTTTATGATATCATGGCTGACATGATGTTTGAGAGTTCAGACTATAAAAATACTTTATTCTCATCTCTTATAGAAGCTGCTAAAATTCATGGATTTAAGAAAAAAATAGTTGATGATTTTGAAAATAATGCGGTTACTTATCGAGATTTAATATTAAAATCTTTTATCCTAGGTGATTTAATCAAAAAGAATAATATCTTTGGCAGAAATTTAGGCTTAATGTTGCCTAATACCACGAATACGTTAATTACTTTTTACGCTATGCAATCTAGCGGTTATGTTCCTGCTATAATTAACTGGAGCAGAGGCATAAGTACTATTATTAACTCCTGTAAACTTGCACAAATTAAAGTAGTTTACACTTCAAAACAATTTATCGAGAAAGCAAATTTACATGAATTAATAACTAACTTATTAGATTTCGGTATTAAAATAATATATTTAGAAGATTTTAAAAATCAGATTGGTACAGCTCTAAAACTAAAAGCAAAAATAGGAAGTTATTTTGTCCAAACTTATTACAATTATTTTTGTCGTAATCGTGATGACGAAAAACCGGCAGTGATAATTTTTACTTCGGGTACTGAAGGTGAACCTAAAGCCGTATTATTATCTCACAGAAATTTACAAACTAATAGATATCAAATAACTGCTAAAGTACCTTTTAGCCCTGAAGATATAGTATTTAACTCATTACCTTTATTCCATTGTTTTGGTCTTGGTGGTGCAATTATTACAACTTTAAACGGTATTAAGCTGTTTCTATATCCTTCTCCACTAAATTATCGCAGCATTCCTGAAGTTATATACGATATTGGAGCAACTATATTAATTTCTACCGATACTTTTTTAAACGGTTATGCTAATTACGCTCACCCATATGATTTTTACTCATTACGCTATATATTTGCCGGTAGCGAGAAATTAAAAGAATCTACAAGACAATTTTGGCTTAATAAGTACGGCATACGTATTTTTGAAGGGTATGGGATTACAGAAGCCGCACCTATTATAGCTTGCAATACCCCTATGCATAATAAAGCAGGCACGGTAGGAAGATTATTACCGAAAATTGATTATAAGCTTGAGAAAGTAGAGGGAATAAATGAAGGGGGACGTTTATTCATTAAGGGTCCTAACATCATGCTTGGTTACTTAGACTTAGAAAGCAACTATACTTATAAAGAATGGTATGACACCGGCGATATAGTCAAAATAGATTCTGAAGGATACATAACAATTTTAGGACGTTTAAAACGCTTTGCTAAAATAGCGGGAGAAATGATATCTCTTACAAAAATTGAAGAACTTGCAAGCGAAATTGATCCTGATTCCTTACACGCTGCTATTTCTATCCCCGACAAAACACACGGAGAAAAGATTATTTTACTTACTATCGGTTCCGATATAAATAGAGAGAATTTTGCAGATGCCGTATCTAAAGCTCAAATTTCTTTACTACATTTACCGAAAGTAATTATTACCGGTTCAGAAATACCTCTGCTTGCAAACGGCAAAATTGACTATCTTGAGATTATGAAAAACCAACAACGTCATCACATGGCTTGACCGGCATTGTTGCATGGCTCGAAAAACCCGTTCATTGTCATCCCGTGGCTTTGTCCACGGTATCCAGAAAAATAACTAAAAATACTAATAATATTAGTATTTTTAACTAGACCCCGTGGACAAGCGAACTAGGTGACGGTGGTGAAACCGATTCACACAACAACACCGGCTTGACCACGGGGTGACATTTATTTTTTCTTTTGACTATTAATATCAGCATTCAAAGCTAATTTAAACCACTTGCCTAATAACTCTTGATCCTCCATAATTTCAGGTAACACCTTCCAATATGATAGAGTTACAAGTTTACCTTTACTTTGATATACAAATGGCTCAGAACCGAAAGATTGAAAATATTCATAAGTGCTTAGGTCTGACTTAAAATATAATTCATTGCTCTTAATAATTCCTATCATAACACCACCCTTATATACCATATCCACCAAACATTACACGAACGGCTACTGAACCATATGGTTCTAACAATTCTTTGACATATTCAGTAAATTCATTTTTGTTCATAATAATCGCTTTAAATACAACAAACCATAAATAAACGTACCTAATATAATAAACAATGGAGTTAAAGGTAAATCAAAGTAGAAAGAGCTAAATGCGGCACAAAAATTAATAAATAAAGATATAAGAATTGATATTATAATCATCTGGGAGGGGCTATATGCTACAAACCGTGCAATCATTGCAGGAATAAGTAAAATAGCAGTTACCATAAGTACTCCGACAATCTTTATAGCAGAAAATACCGATAATGAGAGAAGAAGTAAAAATATTAGCTCAATAATATTAACCTTTAAACCTTTTATGACTGCAATATCTCTATTGATAATGATAAGAAGAATTTGATTATAAAAATATACTATAAAGCCTATAATAGTTATTAGGACTACCCCTAGTATAATCAAATCATTAAAAGACACGGATAAAATATCCCCAAACAACAAATTCACTATATTATTCTGCAAAGAAGTAAAATAATTAATAACTAAAGCAACAGCTAGCATAAAGCTAGAAATCAAATTAATAACTGCGTTTTTTTCAGAATTATTTTTAAAAATAAACACAAAAAACGAAAAAAGAATTGCAACTATTATGCCTGAATATATTAATGGAAAATGTGCTATAATACTTATGCTAGCCGCTAAAAAACTACTATGAGCAAGCCCATCGCCGAAATAAATATATCTCTTCCATAGGGCAATACAGCCAAGGGGAGCAAATATGCAGCTAATTAAAATTAAGGCTAGTATTATTAAAGTCATCTGAGTATATTATATATGTTTGTTGTATGGCCTCTTGTCATCCCGTGGTCAAGTCACGGGATGACATTGGAAAGAATCATAGACTATGTCTTCAATCGATAAAAAAGAATTAGAAAAATTTGAGAAAATTTCTCACAATTGGTGGAATAAGGACGGGGAATTCGGTATCTTACACCGAATAAACCCTATTCGCCTTGAATATATAATAGAGAAAATAACTACGCATTACAATAGACACCTTTCCAAACTCGCTTATAGAGAGGAATTTGTAGGAAACACGCAGCACAGCACCGCAGCGTACATAGAAGTACGTGAGGATGCGAGCAGCGGATTGACGCACAAATTACCTCTAGAAGTAGAGTTTGAGAAGATGTCTAACGATATTTCTAAATTAGAAATATTAGACGTCGGTTGCGGTGGAGGATTAATTGCAACGCCTTTAGCGGCTCAAGGTTTTAACGTTACAGCCATTGATGCATTGCAAAGTAACATTAAAACGGCAACTGCTTATGCTAAGGAAAACGGCGTAAAAATAAATTATTTACAATCTACTATAGAAGAATTACAGAGTGACAAACTATATGATGTGGTAATTTGTCTTGAGGTTATTGAGCATGTAGAAAACGTGCAGCAATTCATACTGAATTTGGTGAAGCATATTAAGCCCAACGGTATGGCAATAATTTCTACGATTAACCGCACTAAAAAAGCTTATGTACTTGGAATAATAGTTGCTGAATATGTTTTAGGTTGGGTGCCTAAAAACACTCATGATTATAGCAAATTCCTAAAACCATTGGAAATTTACGAAATGCTTACGGATACCGATATTGAAATTAAAGAGCTAAAAGGCTTGGTATATGATCCGATTAAAAATGAATGGACATTAAGCGATGATATAGATGTAAATTATTTTATGTGTTTGGGGAGAAAGAGTATATGTCATCCCGCGACTTGATCGCGGGATCCAGTTAAAAATACTAATAATATTAGTATTTTTAGTTGTTTTCCGGATACCGTGGTCAAGCCACGGTATGACACAGTTCTTAGTATATATTTAAAAAAGATAATAAATGACTAATAGCGTAATTACTAGATTTGCTCCGTCACCGACGGGGTTTTTACATATAGGTTCGGCAAGAACTGCCCTTTTTAACTACTTGTTCGCAAAGCATCATAACGGTAAGTTTTTGCTTCGCATTGAAGACACTGATAAAGAAAGATCAACGAACATCGCAGTAGAAGCTATATTCTCAGATCTAAAATGGCTAGGGCTTGATTGGGACGGTGAGGTTATATTCCAGTCTAAACGTAATAATCTTTACAAAGAAGCTGCACTAAAATTACTGCAAGACGGTAAAGCATATTATTGTTTTACTAGCCAAGAAGAAATAGAAAGACAGCGACAAAAAGCTTTAGAAAATAAACAGCATTTTATTTTTAACAGCGAGTGGCGTGACAAAGAACCATCTACCTACCCTACTGATATTAAACCGGTAATACGTCTAAAAACTCCAAGAGAGGGCAGCATAACAATTCATGATACCTTACAAGGCGAGGTAATAATTGAAAACTCTCATATAGACGATATGGTACTATTAAGAGCAGACGGCACTGCTACTTACATGCTAGCCGTTGTAGTAGACGATCATGATATGGGTATAACTCATATTATTAGAGGTGACGATCATTTAACCAATGCAGCAAGGCAAATCGCTATTTATCAGGCTTTCGGCTATGAAGTACCTAGCATGACTCATATACCGTTAATTCATGGAGCAGACGGGGCGAAATTATCCAAAAGGCATGGAGCATTAGGCGTTGAAGCTTATAAGGGTATGGGATATTTACCGGAAAGTTTGTGTAATTATTTATTGCGTCTTGGATGGAGTCACGGCGATGATGAAATTATCTCAATGACTCAGGCTATAGAATGGTTTAATCTTGATTCACTCGGTAAATCACCTTCTAAGCTTGATTTTGCTAAGATAAATAGCCTTAACGCTCATTACTTAAGAATGCTTGACAATGATAGCTTAACTTCAAAGACTGTAGAGATATTGAAACAAAACTATAAGGTTAGCGAGAAGGAAATAAGCTATATAACCCAAGCAATGCCAAGCTTGTTAGTTAGAAGTGAAACATTACTAGAACTAACACGCCTTGCTCAAATTTATCTCGTAGATTCGCCTATCATCTACAACCAAGATGCAAAAGAAATTATAGAAAATTGTGATAAGGATTTAATCAAACAAGTTATAGAAAACTTAAGCGAACTTGAGCAGTTTGATAAGGAATCCGTACAGAATAAATTTAAAGAAATAGCAACAGCAAACGGCTTAAAGCTGAATGACATTATGAAACCAGTAAGAGCTTTAATAACAGGTATGACGGCTTCACCTAGCGTATTTGAAATTGCAGAAATTTTAGGAAAAGAAAATATTTTAAAAAGGTTAAAAATTATATGAAAGATTGTATAAAAAAAATTGCTTTTGTTTTTAGTGGGTTATTTATAATAACCGGCACTTTTGTTTTGTATAGCATAGAAAACGTCAACGCATCAACGGCACCAAAAAAGTACGGAGCTTGGACTTTAAATTGTACTCTTAATAATGAGAAAAAACAACTTTGCTTCTTATCACAACAAATTAATAATCTAGAGAAAGATAAAGAAAAGGAAATATTAGCCATTTATCACATAGGTTATTTCAATGGGGAGCAAGAAGAACAGGAATTAAAGATAATCGAAATAGTCCCATCAAATGTTCAAATTCCAGCAGGTACAGTTATTAATAGCGGTGACAAACGAATATCAGCCGGAAAATACGTAAATTGTACGGTAAACGGCTGTCAGGCTTTAGCTATTATTACAAAAGATGATCTAGACATGATTTTATCTAATGATAATTATTTAGAACTAATCACCACTGACGGTAAACAAGCTAAAATTTCATTTATAAAAGACGGTCTAAAGGAAGGTCTAAAAGCTTTGAGTAGATAGTAACGGAATTTAAGTGCTGTTGCATGAAATGCTTTTCATCGTGATTGCGAGCAAGCATTGTTGCGTGAATACTAAACCGTCATTGCAAGCGACTGAAAGAAGCGTGGCAATCTCAGGATTTTGGCACGAGATTGCTTCGTCAAAATTTTCAATTTTTCCTCACACAATGACGACTTGGGTATCCACACAATAACACCTTGCGTCGCTTAACCCATGACGATACGCTATTAAGTTGCTTTAAAGCTTAATTAAGCATCGTGATGATGGTGTCCATGTCCCCAGGTCCCTTACCACCTAAACTTGCTTCATATTCAAGAACCCATGATTGATGAAATGCCATGCCTGTATCATCAAGAACATGAAATCCTGCTTCTCTTTCCGGAAGAATTATTGAGTGATCCGTAGAAGCAGGTAATTGATGACTCCAAAATGGTTTTTCTTGGCTTATATTTTCAAAAAATGTCTTAAACTCATTAAAAAAGTCAGTAGGATGATCAGTGATCGCATATGTATAACCACGTGTTTTATGTGCCATGGTATAATCCCAATGTATATCAAACTTGTCACCAGCTTTTACTTTATGAACATGATGGTACTTGCTTCCATCTCTCCAATCAAATGTTTTGTCAGATGAAAATTGTCGCATTTCTGCATCAGTATAATTAACAGAATCTCTCTCATCTTCTTTTCCACCGCTAAGAAGATGTCCCTCTTTAATTGCCGGTGCACTTAGAGTATCATCAGGAAAGTCAACATCACCAGGAAAGGATTTTTTTCCTCCTTCCATCTCATTTTTCTGTGAGCTATCTTAACAACTTTAACTCTTCGCAAACTAAAGCCATTGTCTTCGGTAAGGTTACTGCCCCATGATATGGGGTAACATCTAAGATATGCGAAAATTTCTTATCGTACTCTGCTTTATTAGGAGCTATTTTGTTATCAACTAGTTTTTTAGTCATAATTTACCTATTAATTTAAACAGTAAAAGAAACTATAGAAAGCTTCTTACTCATAGCAACTTATTTAGAAATACGAACCATAGAACAACAACTATTAAATGTTTGCACTAATTTTATCAAGCAACACTTCCCTTCAGAATAAAAAGAAATATTTCAAAAAGTCGGTTTACGAAATTTCTTTTTAAAACTTCAAAATAATACAAAATAAATTAAAGAGTATGCAATACTACTTTAGAAAGAAAAAAAGTGTATATCAGCTAAAAATTATTTTTATATTTCCAGTGTGCAGCTTCACCGCTCTCTGCATGATAATGCATCTTATGATCACGTATTTGTATCTCTATTTTATAATTATTCTCAGTTGTAATAATAGTATGTAAAGATTGATAGCCGTTTGGTTTAGGATTAAGAATATAATTTTTAAATTTATCCTTTTCATGCTCATAAAGATCATGAACTACTTTTAAAGCTTTATAACATTTCTCTTCATCTATTACTACTATTCTTATCGCAAAAATATCTGTTAATTCTTCTAACTTTATACCCTTACGATATAATTTATATAAAATTGATATTGGATGCTTGATCCTACCTGTTATTTGAGCAGCAATATCATGTTTAGATAAATTATGATTTAAATGTTTAATAACCCTTTGGAGCAAAATTACCTCCTTAATTTATACTAATTCAGTTAATAGCTATACTTACGAATAACTAAACACCAATTTAAGCAATAAACTTATTAAGTTCTATTAATATTTCTAATTAATTTGCTATTTTTAGTAAATATTAATAAAGCCTAGCTTTAGTTGCATATTAATAAGAAAAATTAAGCTTGTGGCGAGCTTCGCACTACCCTACCCTATTATCTTATCTTTTATCCTAAATTCACATTATTTAGATTTCTTTTAGAACCTAATTTTTTAAGTTTTATATATAAAATTTAAATTATCTTATTTTAGTCTTTCTTAACTGTATAAATTATAAGATTTTTTTAAAACCTTACTAATTTTAGTTAGCATAGCTTAACCGACCAAAAGCTAGAAACTTTTATTACTAATTTTTTAAATTAAACGAATATATACACTATAGATTAACCTTGCCTATAGCTTCAACAAGAAATCTATTCTTATTTAAACTTTTGATCATCCTATGAGACTGTTAACAAAATATTTACAATCATTTATTAAAATAATTACAAGAAATTCTATATTTTATTTTTTGAGGAAGAGAGGAAGAGTTTTATTAAAGAATTTATTTTCAAATTAAGCAAAGAATCGCTTTAAAACCCATTTGTTGCATAAATCAGTTTTTCAGTGTCCCTGCTGCGACTTGATAATGTGTTGTACGGCACGTTGTTAAAATCGTCATTGCAAGCAGGCATTGCCTGCGTGGACCAGTTTCTTAATTGTCATCCCGCGAGCTTGTAGCGGGATCCAGTTTAAAATACTAATATTATTAGTATTTTTAGTTGTTTTCTGGATACCGTGGTCAAGCCATGATATGACATTGAACAGGTTTTTCGGTCCACGCAACAATGCCTCCTCGCAATGAGGGGAACGAGCAATACAACAAAACGGGTTTATTAGACCTATTGCATAACCTATCTTATGGGGAGATATAGACTTAGAAATCCATACCTCCCATACCTCCCATACCTCCCATACCGCCACGCATTGGCATTAGCTCTTTCTTATCAGAAGGTTCGTCAACAATTAAAGTTTCCGTGGTAATAATTAACGAAGCAACGGAAGCAGCATCTTGAAGTGCAGTACGCACTACTTTAGCCGGATCAATAATTCCTGCTTTAATCATATCGACATATTGCATATCTTGAGCATTAAAGCCATAATTTTTATCCTTATGTTCTTCTAGTAATTTACCAACTACTACGCCACCATTTTCACCGGCATTTTCAACAATCTGTTTTAGCGGATCCTTTAAAGCTTCTATTACTATTTCAATACCTGCTTGTTGATCCTTATTCTCTACTTTAAGCTTTGTTAAAGTTTGTGATGCATGAAGTAATGTTACACCGCCACCGGCAACAACACCTTCCTCAACTGCCGCTCTTGTAGCAGCAAGTGCATCTTCAACACGATCTTTACGCTCTTTCACTTCAACTTCCGTAGCACCACCAACCTTTAATACGGCAACACCGCCGGAAAGTTTAGCTAAACGCTCTTGTAGTTTTTCTTTATCATAATCAGAAGTAGTTTCAGCTATTTGAGATTTAATTTGTAATACTCTATCTTCAATATTTTTCTTATCACCATTACCATCAACAATTACGGTATTTTCTTTAGAAATTGTTACTCTTTTTGCCGTCCCTAAACTCTTAATACTCACATTTTCAAGCTTCATACCTAAATCTTCAGTAATAAGCTCACCTTTAGTTAGGATAGCAATATCTTCCATCATTGCTTTTCTTCTATCGCCAAAACCAGGAGCTTTTACTGCCGCAACTTTTAAACCACCACGTAATCTATTGACTACAAGCGTTGCAAGAGCTTCGCCCTCAACATCCTCAGCAATAATTAATAGTGGGCGTTGTGATTGCACTACAGCCTCAAGTATAGGTAACATCGGTTGTAAATTTGATAATTTTTTCTCAAATAGTAAGATGAAAGGGTTTTCAAGCTCAGCAACCATTTTCTCGGAATTCGTTACAAAATACGGAGATAGATAACCTCTATCAAACATCATACCTTTAACTACTTCAACATCGAAGCTAAAATTCTTTGCTTCTTCAACGGTTATCACACCTTCTTTACCGACTTCCTCCATTGCCTCAGCAATTTTCTCACCGATTTCCTTATCACCGTTTGAAGAGATAGTACCGACCTGTGCGATTTCCTCTTGGCTATTAATCTTTTTACTAGACTTTTTAATTTCCTCTACTACTGCATTTACCGCTAAATCCATGCCACGCTTTAAATCCATAGGATTATAACCGGCAGCTACTAACTTATTACCCTCACGAGCTAACGCTCTAGCAAGTACCGTAGCTGTAGTAGTACCGTCACCGGCTACTTCTGCAGCTTTTGTAGCAGCTGATTTTAATAGCTGAGCTCCTGCATTTTTAATTTTATCTTTTAACTCAATCGATTTTGCAACCGTCACACCGTCTTTGGTAATTTTCGGTGAACCGAATGATTGCTCGATAAGTACATTTCTGCCTTTTGGACCTAAAGTAACTTTTACTGCATCTGCAAGTATACCAATGCCCTCTAGCATTTGCTCACGAGCTTTTGAACCGTGTTTAATAAGTTTTGTTGCCATATTTAATTTCTCCTTAAAACAAATAATTAATTAATAATACCAAATACGTCGCTTTCTTTCATAACGATCAGTTTTTCGCCTTTAATTTCAATTTCGGTGCCTGCCCATTTACCGTATAAAACTTTATCGCCTACTTTTAGCTCTAAAGGATGAATTTCGCCTTTTTTATTACGAATACCGTTACCTACGGCTACTATTTCACCTTGCATCGGCTTTTCTTTTGCGGTATCCGGAATAATAATTCCACCTTTAGTTTTTTCTTCGCGTTCGATAGGCTTTATTGCAATTCTATCATGTAATGGTTTAAAAGACATTTTAACCTCCAATTATTAAATCTTTAAATGTACATACTATATATATTCTATTTTTGTTAATTCAAGGGGCAAGAATAAAAATTTTTTTATTAGAGGTCTATTCTTTCTCAAAATCCTCTAAACTAGTGCCGTGTTTAGTTTTACTCCATTTGAAAGGATAAAAAATTATTTCAAATACTGCTTTATATGAAGCTACAGTATATAATATAAAATAACTAGCCCATAAGATCAAAGCTACTATATCCTGAAATTTTACTTTTCCGCTTTTTAAAGAATTTTTTAATATATACGAGCAGTACTATAAAGATATAAAAGCGAAAAAATACTATTAATAAGCCATAAATAATTAATTATAGAATTTTTATTTATAACAATAGAAAATATTATAAAGGGTAAACTCCAAAAATTATAAGTAGATAAGCCGATGAAAAATGTAAATTGTTATTACTTGCAATAAAGTAAACTTTTGGTATTTATCTTTTTGTGCTTTAAATACAAAAAATGTTTGCAAAAAGCCTTTAATCCAAAGTGATCTTTGATTTAGCCAATTACCTAAACTATTCGGAGCTTCTTCTAGAGTATAGGAATTAAGGATAGCTACTTTATAGTTCTGTGAGTAAATTCTTACACCAAGCTCGGCATCTTCTGTTACATTATAAGCATCCCATCCGCCAAGCTTATTTAATATGTCCGTTTTAAAATGATTACTAGTACCCCCAAAGAGGTGTAGGAAGTTTTAGCAAACTCAATCCTTTCAAGATATATTCAAACCATAAACTATATTCTATATTAAACATTTTGGTTAAAATATTCTCATTTTTATTATAAAAATTGAGCTTAGCTTGAAGACAAACATATTCATCAGATAAACTTCTAAACATTGTTAGAGCTTTAAGTAGCTGTTCAGGTTTATCTTCAGCATCATATACTACTAGATACTCACCACGTGAATATTCTAGAGCATAATTAAGGGCTTTGGCTTAGTTCTTGGTAAACTTTTCGGAACAGATATAACATGAAAATAAGACGGTAAATTATATAAGGCTACTTCTTTAATCATTAGATAATCGTCATCTTCGATAATAATTTTAACGTCTAGCTTATCTTTTGGGTAATTAATTAATGAAATATTTTTAATTATTGACCTTAATTTACTTAATTCTTTATATAACGGTACTAAAACTGTATAAACTGGTAAAGCTTTTTCCTCATTCTGAGAAATTTTTGGTTTCGCCTGATAATCTTGGATACTACTTGCTTTGTCGTCTATGTAAGGTCTCATGTCATTCCCACGAAAGCGGGAATGACATAGAAGAGTGTAGGAATGACATTTGTACCGAAGGCAATTCCCTTACTGCCCTTATAAATAACAGAGATTTTAAAATATTTTGCAAACAATAGCTTATATTATTAGCAACATGAAATAAAACCGGCAGATAAATCAATGTGGATATAAACACGACGAAAAATATTATTATTTTATTGGTATAATTAATATTCTTAGCAATAATCGGTCTGACTTTAAATTCAAGAGCATATTTTGCTTTGATACTAGTTAAATGGGCGAAATTTTTTTCTAATAATTTATAAAAATAATATTTCTTGATCAGCATTATAGATCTAAAAATATTATTATTACTAAACAATATTTTTAGATCATTTATAGCAGTTATTTTATTACCGTGAACATCTTCATATATAAAATAACCATTCACTACATAGGCTTGTATATAAGAATAATTATAAATTTTAATATAAGAAATATTGCTTATTAGCGGCAATATTTTATTTTCATATAATATATCAATCATTATCTCATTATCGATAATAGCTTTTAAATTAGTAGCTTGTTTTTTACCTAATAAGTTTTTATCTCTGATTATCTGTAATATTATATCTTCATCTATACATCTAACCATGCTAAAAAACTTATACCTGATATTTTATATTTCTTATTTGAAAGGCTGCGATCCCAAAAATAACCGATTTGAGTAGTGATTGAATTTTTATTTTCCTTACCGAAATTAATTATCTTTGCAATTCCTAGCTGCTCATAAACTGAACTATCACATACATAGCCGTAATTTTGCCGAGTATGGTATTTTGTAAAACTTGTAAACATTATGCCATTTTTTAATTTAATCCCCTCACAAGTAGAAAAATCATAATACATTTTCTTAGAACCGAGATTATTAATTGAATGTCCAAGGCTAAATATATTTTGATTAAAGATAGTAATAGAACGGATATTTTTAGACATTCCCATTAATAATGATACTTCCTCTAAAAAATCTTCTTTAAGTTTTTTACTCTTACTCATTAAAATTTTAGGCTGAGCCGAAATAACAAAATCGTTATCTTCAAATAGCTTCAATTTATAGTAAATAGAAACATCCGTGCTTATGTTTATCCGTGCTTATGTTTATCCGTGCTTATGTTTATCCGCGCTTATGTTTTTTTCATTCAAAAATTTATCTTCTTTGTACAAAAAATGTACTCCAATATTTTGATTATCGGTAATACCGTATTCTACAGTACTACTTACAAATTGCTCTCTTGGTAAGATGATAATTCTACTATCTTCTGCTCTAATCTTTTTATTTGTCGTAAGATTTTTGCATGAAGACTCGGCTGATCACTCACTTTTTTGAGGTATTTCCATAGATAAGCTACTCTTTCTCTTATGTATAAAACGGCTTTTTCTCGTTTTTTGATATCTTATTAACTTTATTACCCCCTACAATATATCTATATCTTCCCTGCTCTAACAACCATGCCGAGACATGCACCTTATTAATATTTAAAATAATTATAAGACATATTAGACAATAATATAATCTTAATGCCATAGACGCTTAAATTTGAAAAAAATACACTATAATAGTAATTATAAATTGAGTAAAGAGCTAAATTAAAAAAATTTTTAATTGAAGTAGTATATGGCATATTGTAGTAATGATTTTACAACTTAAAATTCATTCAAAGAGGAAAATATGAACGATCCGAAATATGGAACTATTACTTTTACCAAAGAAAGTAGAACAGCAAATATTAATATATCCCGTGATAAAATAACAATTGGAGCTAATCAGCGTGTTACGTTTGAAACCATAGGTGATATTAAGGAATTGATCTTAGGACCACATAGTAATGTTAAAGTAACAGACCTTAATCATAAGGTATTTATAAATAATACCAATCGAGATAAGATAATTACATTATCAGGTGAACATATTGCTTTTGATGACAATCTATACGCTTAATAAATATGTTATTACTGTGGAAGCTTGATTGCGTGGATACATGAACCGTCGTTGCAAGGAGGCATTGTTGCATGGACCGGTAAAACCCACTGTGTGTCATCCCGTGGCTTAACCACGGGATGACACAGGTGAAATTGATCCACGCAACAATGCTTTGCGAGGAGCGAAGCGACACGGCAATCCAGAAAAATAACAAAAAATGCTATAAATCAGCATTTTTTACTGGATTGCTTCGTCAATAATGACGGGAAAACTGATCCACGTAGCAACTTTCTAAGACCCAAGTAGTACTTGATTTTGTAGTTTAAACAATTCTGCCACGCCGCCTTTGGCAAGTTTTAACATTGCTAAAAACTGCTCTTTGGAAAAAGGATTTTTCTCTGCCGTGCCTTGTACTTCGATTAAATTACCGTTACCTGCAAACACAAAATTACTATCCACTTCGGCATCACTATCTTCCAAATAATCCAAATCTAGTATTGCCTCACCTTTATATATACCGCAAGAAATAGCTGCAATTTGACTAATTAACGGGTTCACCTTTAAAACTCTCTTTTTCATCAAGGATCTAATAGCTAGGTGCAATGCTACATAGCTCCCTGTTATTGATGCCGTTCTAGTACCGCCGTCAGCATTAATAACATCACAATCTATGATAATTTGCCTCTCCCCTAGTTTCTTCAAGTCAATTATACATCGCATCGCCCTACCTATCAAACGCTGTATCTCTTGCGTTCTTCCGCCTTGTTTTCCGAGTGCTGCTTCTCTTTTAATACGCTGTGATGCAGAACCGGGAAGCATACCGTACTCGGCAGTAATCCAACCTTGATTTTGTCCCCTCAAGAATGACGGTACGGTAGTTTCACAAGTAGCACTACACATAACATGCGTATTACCGATTTTAATAAGGCATGAGCCTTCCGCATTAACAAGCGGGGATAATTCTAATGAAATAGGACGTAATTGGTTGCTTTTTCTTCCTGACTGTCTCATAATATTAATTTACCATTGAAAAAATTTTTATTATATCTATATAATATCTCAAAAAAGAATATAAATATAAAGTAAATAATATGATAGATGATAATATAGAAAATAATGAACAAACAATAAATGATATTGCTGAAGAGATAGTTGAAACAGCAAATCCAGAGATAACAGCGTTAAAAGCAGAAATTGAAGAGCTAAAAGACAAGCTAATTAGAACTACTGCCGAAATAGACAATACAAGAAAGCGTTTAGAAAAAGCACGTGACGAAGCAAAAGATTATGCAATTGCTACATTTGCTAAAGAACTACTAAATGTTAGTGATAATCTTTCAAGAGCATTAGCACATAAACCGGCAAATTCTGATATAGAAGTCACAAATATTATTGCAGGCGTTCAGATGACTAAAGATGAGCTGGACAAAATCTTTCATAAACATCATATTGAAGAAATAAAGCCGGAAATAGGTTCAATGTTCGACTATAATTTACATAATGCAATTTCACAGATAGAACATCCTGATCATGCACCGAATAGCATTATTACTTTAATGCAATCAGGATATAAAATTAGAGATAGACTACTTCGTCCTGCTACCGTACAAGTAGCTAAAAAATCTTAATACTAAGATAGAGCTTCAAAAATTGGCTCAATGTTCTACAAGAGCTTCGGTTCGAACTATATTAAGTATACGCAGCTCACCTTGCCTTGTGAACTCCTAGCTCTTTTTGAAGTTGATCTTCGTATAGAAAATGGGAAAAATAATATGAATAGAACCGCTATATTTTGGCTAGTTTTTTTAGGGCTTTTTATAAGCGGTTTTATGCTAATTTCAGACACAGTAAAACCATTTTTTATCGCATTTATAATATCTTACTTACTACAACCTGCTATAGGTTTTATCGCATCAAAATTTAAAATATCAAATAAATTTGCATCAAGCATAATTTATCTGATATTTTTGAGCATATTTTTCTTAAGCTTAACTATTTTAGTGCCGATAATTTATGGACAAATTTTTACTTTTATAAATAATATTCCAAAATATAAAAATTATTTACAAGCAGAAATATTACCGCCTATAATGGCAAAAATTTATTCGATAGAACCTGATATTGCCGGTAAAATCAAGAATTCTTTAAGCAATTTTATAAATAGTATATTTACTATACTTGGCAGTATTGCTAATAATTTTTGGCGTTATACCATTATTACCATTAACATATTTGTTTTATTTTTACTTATACCTATAATATTATTCTATTTCCTACGTGATTGGGCTAAAATTATTGCAAACATGAAATCATTATTACCTATAAAAACCCGACCGAAAATCCTTGAAATATTATCGGCAATTAATAATCTGTTATCTGCTTACATAAGAGGACAGCTAAATATTTGCTTATTATTATCTACTTATTATAGTATTGCATTTACCGTAATAGGTATTGATCTCTCTCTTTTACTTGGCATTTTAACGGGATTTTTAGTTATTATTCCTTTTATCGGTACTTTTATATCGTTTCTTTTGACTCTAATTATCGGTTATTTAACTTTCGGCATGACCGCAAAATTATTATATATAATGATAATTTATTTAGTTGGGAATATTTTTGAGTCTTATATTATAACTCCTAAAATTATCGGTGATAAAATAGGGTTGCATCCTCTTTGGATTATATTCTCGATTTTTGCCTGCGGCAGTTTATTTGGAATTATTGGAATATTTTTTGCTATACCGATTGCAGGGATTACAAAAATTTTACTCCTGAATCTAATTAAATTTTATAAATCTAGCAAATTCTATCGAACAGACGGCTAAAAAATTCTTATAACAGTGCAGCAATATATATTTCGTTTTACTACTTCTAATAAATATCATCCTGATGAGTTTATTGTTTCTAGTTCTAACGATCAAGCTTATAATATTATAAAAAATTGGCAGTGCGGCTTTGGCGTTAATCCTTATAAATTTACTTTATTAATTAAAGGACCTTCTTCGTCAGGCAAAACTTATTTAACCAAAATATGGCAAAATTTAAGCAATGCCTATATTATTAAAGATATTTTTTTTAGTGAAGAAATTTTAGAAAAATATAATGCTTTTATCATTGAAGATATTGAAAACTGGCAAGAGCCGGCATTACTTCATATATTTAATATTATTAACGAAAAACAAAAATATCTTTTACTTACCTCATCTGATAAAAGCAGAAATTTTACTTTACCCGATTTATCTTCACGTATTAAATCAGTACTTAGTATTGTGTTAAACTCACCTGACAATGAATTAATCAAAATTCTAATATTTAAGCATTTTTCTATTTCTTCGGTAACAATATCCAGACAAATAATAGATTTTCTTTTAGTAAATTTGCCTAGGGAATATTCTAAAATTATAGAAATATTAGAAAATATTAACCATTTTGCTTTAATTTCCAAAAGAAAAATAACAACTTCATTAGTCAAAGAAGTTTTAAATAACTATAATCATAAAATATTGTAACTTTTTCCTTGACTTTAAATCTTCTCAATATAACCTTTCTATAAATTAACTTTTTAGAAAAAATTGTGTTGGGATACGAAAAAAACAAAAAAGTTTAAACAGAGAACAAAAACGGGCTATAGGCTTACTATCCATAGGTACTTTTTAGAGTATTTTGATCTTATGCTATATGTTCATATGGCAGTACTACTTAATGAGCTTTTCTTTCCGCAATATGATAATCACGTTAATCGCCTTCTTGCAGCTTTTTCTTTTTGTTCTACTTTTATTTTTAGACCCTTAGGAGCTTTATTATTTGGCTGGATAGGCGATAATATAGGTCGGAAATCTACAGTCATTATTACCACTATTTTAATGTCGTTTTCTTGCATCGTTATGGCTAATGCCTAAGTAGGTGCTAGTGCTGCTTGGATAGTAACCATATGCCGTATAGTGCAAGGTATGTCATCCATGGGAGAAAGAGTAGGAGCAGAATTATATTTAACAGAATCTGTCGGAGTTCCTAAACGCTTTCCTGCCGTAGCATTTGTAGGAGTATGTGCTAGCTTAGGATTAACTGTGGCCCTTGGCGTAGCAACCTTAGTTACATCCTGTGGCTTTAATTGGCGTATCGCATTTTGGGTAGGTGCAGGAATTGCATTAATAGGTAGTGCTGCTAGGACTACTTTACGTAAAACACCGGATTTTGTTGATACTAAGCGTAGAATACAAGAAACTATAAAAGATAGTAATATAATTGATGTAGCAAAGATAAAAAATAATCCTGTATGGCAGGAAAAAGTTAATAAGAAGACTGCAATCTATTATTTTTTAATACAACTAGCACAACCGGTGTGGTTTTATTTTGCTTATATTCATTGTAGTAATATACTTAAAGATTCGTTGCACTATACCGCTGAAGCAGTAATACATCAAAATTTTATTATTTCTTAGTAGCTATAGTAGAATTTTTTGTAGCACTAGCACTTACGTGTTTATGCTATAAATTTCATCCACTAAAAATTTTAAAAACGCAATTAGTAATATTTTTAACTTTTCTTCTATTTAGTCCATTAATATTAGATAATATAACGCAAGGCTGACAAATTCTCTTAATTCAACTAATTGTAGTTACTTTTTCTCCAAGTGAATTTCCGGCAATTCCAATATTTTATAAAAGTTTTCCGGTTTTTAAACGATTTACCTATGCTAGCTTTATATATGCTTCTTCAAGAGCCGCTATGTATGTAATTAGTTCCTTCGGGCTTGTTTATTTAACAGAACGTTTTAATAATTTAGGGTTATTGATGATAGTAATTCCTATTATTATAGCGTATAGCCTCGGTATATCACATTTTAAAAAGCTAGAAGTTGAAGCAGGAAATTATTATTGAATATAAAAGGCGAAATGCGGCTTTCACCTTTTATATAAATTAAATTAGTTATATACTTTATCTTCTTCAGCTAGTTCGATTTTAATTATTTCAAGCAGAGAAAAAACCTTACAATATTCTTCAAGCTTTTCGTTTATTTTTTGTAGTTCGCTTAAAGCACTACTAACATCTTCTTGTACTAAATAGGTTTCTACAGTTTTATTCTGTTCTAATGTTTTAAGCATGATATCTTGTAACAATTTATTATAGTGATTTTCTAACTTAGATGTATTTGACATAATGATTAATAAATAACTTTGTATTTTAATTAATATATGAATTTTTTAATAATACAATAACTTTTAGTTAGTTTATGTTATTATTTATTTCTCTTTGCTCTATTAACACTAATTCACCACAAATATTTACTCTAAATTTGTATTTTAAGTAATTTAATTATAGATAACTATTAACAAATTTTAATAATTATCTATAATGCACCCTAAAACAGATTAAAGGCATACAAATAGAGCGAATAGAATGGCGAGACCTATAGAAGAAGAAAATAAATATGCACAATTACTAGAAAAAGATTTAGATATTGTAAAGGAACAGAGAAAAAAGGCATAATCCAATAATATAAACACAGTACCTAAAAAGCAGCCTCCAATATTTAGAAGTATGGATGATATAGAAATTATACAAAGGCGTAACTTGAGCGTATAATTTCTCAAGAAACAGTAAAAAGTAAAGATGATTTATATATAATAGAGCAAGAACAGATACAAAAATTAATGAGTAGAGGCACAAACGCCTTAAAAAACCATGAACAACACCCAAATACTATTTATAAAAGTGAGCATAAAGCACAAACTAACTCAAGAACATCCAATATTATAATATTATAAATAGTATTAAGACCTCAAAAACATGTGGTAATAAAGAAAATAAGCAACGTAACAGGAAAGATTCTTTTTAATAAAACCACAGCTAGCGTACTCGATAGCAAGTAGTATTATGCTGGCAACTATAGCACCTGCAACAGCTCCATTTATGTTTGTATCAGCTACTGCCATGGCAACATCTATAGTAGGTAAAGCAATAATAGATGTAGTACATACTCGAAAGATACGTCTTCTTACACAAGAAAATAAATTATTAGAAAAACATCGTGATGATTTGAGTAAACAACAAGCCCTTTTAAAAATTGATCCAAAGTTAAAAGATGATTTACATATACATAATGATAAACAGCAAACGAAAGACAAAAGTAATAAAGGTACCAAATCATTATTTATAGCATCGGTTATAACAAATGGAATAAGTAATATAGTAAACGTGGCGGGGATATCTGCAGCTATAGTCGGTAATAATGTAGCACAAATAATTTCATCAATAAATATAGGATTGCAATCATTAAAAGGTTCTAAAGATTCGGTAAATCAGATCCAGGATAGGATAAAGTTAATTAAGGAGCTAAACCATAATATTAATCAAGAAAAACAAAAAGCAGATATAGGTAATTATAAAAATATACAAGCATTAGCAGAGATAGGGTATAAATAAACTATTCAAACCGAAGCATTAACCGCTTTATTACAAGATAAGAATTACTTTAAATTTACCGATCAAGAAAAACAACAGAGATTTAATCAGCTTAGTAAAGAAATAACATTAAGACAGCATCAGAATATGCTGATACAAAAAAATAACATCACAAAATATAATAGTAGATATACTGAAAGATATAGGTAGAACACATAGTCCTTTTTATAAACAACCGGAACAAATAACTACTCATAAAAGCGTGTTAACAAAAGCAGTTGAAAATGCAAATACTAACGATCATAAGAAATATAAAACAATACAGTTACAAAAGAAATTAGAACTAAGCGGCACAGAAAATATAGTAAATAGAATCGAGAAACAATTAATTAATAACAATACTATTTCTAATAAAAATACAGGTACGCCAAATAATTATATAAAAAGAATTGCAAAAAAAGATTTAGGGTTAATAAGGTAAAATAGGAAACCATCAATAGACCTCTTGCATAACCTAATCTTATAAAGAGGAAACACTCACCTCACACTGCAGTATACAAAAAATATGTGAGGATATGAGTACCGGATTGACGTACAAATATTTTTTTCTCTCAATTAGTTTATTATCATATCATTAAGTCATTATGAATAGGCAAAAATAAGCTAATAGTAAGTTGCACTTCATTTTCTTATTTATCGTATAAAGCGAAATTTCCTATTGACTTTTATATAAAACAGTATAATTTCTTTACAATTTAACTTTTGTAAAGAAATTATGCTCGGCTATGAGAAAGAACAAAGAAGTTTAACACGTAATCAAAAAGAAGCAATAGGATTAATATGTTTTGGAACATTTTTTGAGTATTTTGATTTAATGCTATATATACATATGGCAGTAGTTATCAATGAATTATTTTTTCCTAAAACTGATCCTCAAGTTACTTCGCTTTTATCTGCTGCCGCATTTTGTTCTACTTATTTATTAAGACCATTTGCAGCTTTGGTACTTGGATGGATAGGTGATAATATAGGTCGTAAATCAACCGTTATTATTACCACATTTATAATGGCTATATCATGTTTTATTATGGCTACTTTACCTACTTATGCAGAAAAAGGCATCGTAGTTTCGTGGATTATGATAATTTGTCGTATGTCTCAAGGCGTATCTTCTATGGGAGAAATAGTAGGAGCAGAGTTATATTATATGTTACTGAGACTACTAAACCGCCAGTTCAATATACCTATGTTGGTATAATAAATATAGCTGCTCAGTGGGGTGGCATTATGGCATTAGCATTTGGTATTATTAGTATTACTTATCTTTTTAATTGGCATTATGCCTTTTGGGGAGGAACTAATAATAGCTTTAGTAGGTTTTATAGCAAGAACTAATTTACGTGAATCAACGGAGTTTATAGATGCAAAACGTCGAATAAAAAATACTTTAGAAAATTTTGGAATAAATGATAAAGAATTATCATTTAAAGAATATGTAGAAGAGAAAATTAATATAAAAACTATTTTAGCTTATTTCTTTCTTGTAAATTCTGGTTCTGCTTGTTCTTATCTTACTTATATTTATTGTGCATCATTATTAAAAACAAATTTTAATTATACTGCACTCGAAATTATGAAAAATAATTTTTGTCTTGCTATTGCTCAATTAATCTTAATGATTACATTAGTTTTGTTAACAAAAAAATTTCATCCTCTTAAATTATTAAAAGTTAGAGCAATTATATTTTTAATTTGTATGCCTTCTAGTATTTATTTACTAAATAATATAACTACTTCTTCAAGTTTATCTAAAATTCAATTACTATTAGTTATAACAAGTATAACTACCAGTACTGCTGCATAAATACTTTATAAAAACTTTCCAATATTTAAAAGATTTACGTTTACTACTCTTAATTTATGCATTTTCATCAATTTTTATATACGTAGTTACTTCGTTTGGCATAGCTTACTTAGTAAATATATTAGGAACTTACGGAATTCTTCTTATTATGATACCGGTAGGTATAGCGTTCCACTGGGGAGTGACACATTTTGAATCACTTGAAAAAGTTCGGTATAATTATTAGAGTTAAAAATCTGTTCCTTCAAATTTAATTCGCTTAAGTTAGTTTGTTGTTTAAATATATTCCAACAAAGTTGAACCAATATATATTCTATTTTATATATCTCAAGATATGCACAAACTTGTAAAAAGCTCATTAAAGTTTCTTTTATTATTTTTTTAGCTTTCTCAGGTGATTTAGCTCCTAAAGTCTGTATATTATGGACTCTATCAAAAAGTTTTATAAGTGCCGTATTATATCTTTTCTGTTTAATTAATAGATTTAAGCTTTCTTCAGCAGTGATTTTCCCGTAAGGTTTAATCTAGTTAGGCCTTCTACATGTTTCGCTACCTCTGCTCCAAAAATGCCGTTAATCATTTCTTCAGTTAATTCTGTATCCTCAACAGTATCATGAAGTAAAGCAGCTTGTAGCATTATGGTCGTAAAAAGCTTAGGAACTTCTTCAGCTACAAACTCCGCAAGCATAATCGTCACCTCAATCGGATGAGAATAATAAGGATCACCTGATTGACGCATTTGAGAACCATGATATTTACGAGCGTAGTAAATGCCTTTTTTAACCTCCTCTATATCAATAGGATTTTCTACTTTAGTGTTTAATCTTCGAGTTTATCAAGTAATTTTTTAGCGTAAACGCATACTTCAAACTTTTTTTTCCAAGAGCTTATATCTTCCATAAAAGTTATTTTTTATTTTTGTTAATAATAGTTGATTACAATTAAAGCAAAAATTAAAAAATTGCAATAACAAACAATTTTTTAACTTTAAATATATTAGCAACTTTTGGTTATTTTGTATTTTAGCAACTATCATTTTACTTTATTAGCTGCTTTAATTTCTACTTCCTCTTGCAATTTATACTTTGCTATTTTTTCCTCTACATTTGAAAAGCTAGCAAAAATAATGGCAAAAGTAATAAATAATGCGGAAAAGAGTTACAGTAGAATTCAGAAAGGTTCCGACAAGGTAAATTTAAAGGCGAGAGTACAAAATTCGCTTGTATCAAGCTTTATGAATTACGCTGTATATGAAAGATTCTAAAAACTCGTATGGATCAGGAAACTCATTCAGTGTCATATCGTGGCTTATTGACCACGATATAGCATTATTACGTGAATCAATTCATCCTATCATCCTAGCTCGCTTGGCATTGTTGCGTGGATCGAATCCACTGTGTCACCCCAAAAATAATACAAAATACTGATAATTTTAGTATTTTTAACTGGATCCCGTGGTCAAGCCACGGGATGACAGAGGTGAAATTGATCCACACAACAATGCCAGCTCGCCTGACCACAGGTTCCAAAAAAAATAGCCAAGTAATGTAATATTATAATGAAATACGTAACTATCAATCTCTAAATGGATAATCTCCTCTCGTTTTCTTCTTGTCAACAAATTGCGTAAACTTTATAGGCCTCTCTTCGGAAATGAGGATTTAGAGAGGAATTTGAACCTCAAACCGCAGCATATATACTTAGTACGTAAGGATGAGGGGTAAGGATCGACGTACAAATTACCTCTAGAAGTAGAGTTTCCGAAGAGGTATATTGTATGACACTGAAAGTGTCTCCTGACCCACACAACAAAAAACTATAGTAAATCACCTTAAATTAGGTGAAAGATAAAATAGAAATCGCACCTAATTTAAGGTGACTTACTATACAACTATAAAGAACATGGGAATTTAGAAAAAGTAATAAAAAATGCTAAAATTTAGTATTTTTTTACTGGATTGTCTCGCCAATTACTTCGTAATTTTCCTGCAATGGCATTAAATTATTAACTAATATATACTTAGTTAGAAATGCCATTTCACAAAAGTACTGTCTTTCTTGATAGGTTTAACTATTGTAACATTTAAGACTGAAAAGCTTGAGTTTAAGCTTCATGCATTGTTTGATGTTTTCGTTGAAATACTAAAAACTTTTGATTGGTGGGCGATGACGGACTCGAACCGCCGACACTCTCGGTGTAAACGAGATACTCTACCAGCTGAGCTAATCGCCCATATTTTTTATTAATTAGTAAAATAACATTATTTATAATTTAGCAAAATTTTATTAGTTTTTGCTTTTAAATTACCTATAAAGTGTTATTTACTTTCATTCAAACTTTTTATTTGTCTTGATAATCTGCTGATTTTCCTTGAGGCGGTATTTAATTTAATTATATTTTTTTTTACACCTTGCATTATTTTAGACTGAGCAATAGATAAAGCTAAGTTAGCATTTTCTTTATTACCAAGACTGATTTCATGTACAACTTTCTTTATAAAAGTTTTTATTGCACTAGATCTTTTTTTATTGATTAGAGTTCTTTTTACTGTTTGTCTAGCAGCTTTTTTTGCTGAAGAATGATTAGCCATTACCGAGTCCCTTATATTTTAATTTTTAATTTCTTCATTAGCATCTTGCTGTATATTTCCTTTAGCATTAATATCTCTATCTACAAATTCAATATATGCTATCGGTGCTAAATCACCATAACGGAATCCGGCTTTTATTATTCTAGTATAACCGCCAGGTCTATCTTTATATCTAGTACCTAAAATATTTATAAGCTTTTCTACTGCTTTTTTATCTTTTATTTTTGATAAAACGCTTCTTCTTACCGTTAAATCAGCTTTTTTAGCTTTAGTAATTAGAGTTTCAATGTAAGGTCTTAATTCCTTAGCTTTTGGTAAAGTAGTTTTAATTTGTTCATGGGTTACAAGTGCTACAGCCATATTAGCGAGCATTGCTTGCCTATGACTACTTGTTATATTTAACTTTCTACCTTTAATTTTATGTCGCATTTTTATTAGTCCTTAATTATAAGAATCTTCATAACGTTTAGATAATTCCTGAATATTTTCCGGTGGCCAATCCGGTACATCCATACCGAATCTTAAATTAAATTTTGCCAATATTTCTTTAATCTCATTTAAAGATTTTCTACCGAAATTTGGAGTTCTCAGCATATCGGATTCCGTTCTTTTTACTAGATCCCCTATATATATTATATTATCATTTTTTAAACAATTTGCCGATCTAACCGATAATTCCAATTCATCAACTCTCTTAAGTAAATAAGGTGAAAACGTTAAAGCATCAGTTTTAACTTGCTTATCTTCTTCCTGTTCTTCAAAAGAAATAAATAATTGTAATTGCTCTTGTAAAATACGTGCAGCCAAACCTACAGCCATTTCAGGTAATAAATCACCGTTAGTTTCTACAAACATAATTAATTTATCATAGTCAGTAACCTGACCTACCCTAGTATTTTCTACCTTATAAGTAACACTCTTTACTGGGTTAAATAAAGCATCTATAGCTATTTCACCAATAGGTAAATTATCCTCATAACTATTTGTGCTAAGTACATATCCTTTACCAACCTTACAAGTTAATTCCATTTCAAACTGCTTGTTCTTAGCTAGATTACAAATTACATGATCCGGATTCAGTATTTCTACATCATGACCTGTTTCAATCATACCGGCCGTTACAACACAAGGTCCTGTTGCTTTTAATTTCATGATACGTTTTTCCGCAACATGCATTTTTACTTCAATACCTTTAATGTTTAAAATCACTTCCGATACATCTTCTTTTACACCGGGTATAGAAGAAAATTCATGTTCTATAGCAGGGATCTTTATAGAAGTGATAGCTGCTCCTTGTAAAGAAGAAAGTAATACTCTTCTCATAGCATTACCGAGTGTTAAACCAAAACCTCTTTCTAAAGGTTCAACTACAATTTTAGCTTTATTATTGGTTTCCGGAAAATTTTCATAAGCGACTTTATTTGGCTTTATTAAAGTATTCCAATTTTTACTTAACGATAACATTTAATACCTATGATTCTCTTATACTCTTCTTCTTTTTGGCGGTCTTACTCCATTATGAGCAATTGACGATACATCTAAAATTGATGTAACCACAAAACTTTGTCCAAATAAAGCTCTCATTGCTGATTCACGCTGAGCTCCCGGTCCTCCAATCCTAATAGAAATAGTTTTTAGACCATATTCTTTTGCTTTTTCCGACGCTCTATCAATTGTTACTTGAGCTGCATAAGGTGTTGCTTTTCTTGCCCCTTTAAACCCATTACCTCCTGCCGATGCAGAAGAAATAGTATTACCTTGGATATCAGTAAATGTTACTATAGTATTATTAAATGATGCTCGGATATGCACAACACCAAGAGTGATAGTTTTTTTCTTTTTCTTAACTTTAACCGTCTGATTCATTATTTATACTCTATACTTAAACTATTATTTTACAGCTTTTTTCTTTCCGGCTATCGCAATAGCTTTACCTTTTCTAGTTCGAGCATTAGAATGCGTGTTCTGTCCCCTCACCGGCAACTTACGTATATGTCTAAGCCCTTGATAACATCTTATATCTTTCTTTTTCTTAATATTAAGCGTAACTTCTCGTCTTAAATCACCCTCAACTTTATACTCGCTTTCAATAATATTACGTAAGCTTATTAACTCTTGATCCGTAAGTTCTTTGACTTTTTTATCTTTCGATATTTTTGCTTTATTACAGATCTCTGCTGCCATAATAGGTCCAAGACCATAAATGTAAGTTAAACTCACAACTAAACGTTTATTATCGGGAATATTAACACTTGCAATTCTTGCCACAAATAATCTCCAAAATTTTACTGGTAACTAGAAAATAATATAAAAATCTTTAATAAAGTCAATTTATTTTTAGTATTTTCTGTATATCAATTTCTATTTCTTGTTCATTTTTACTTCCATTAACTATATAAAAATTACCACTATTTTTATAATAATCTATTAACGGATATGTTTCTGTTTTATATACTTCAATTCTTTTTTTTATTACTTCTTCATTGTCATCTTTTCTATAATCAAATGTACTTGAACCGCAAACATCACATACATTATCAGTTTTAGGCTGCAAGAAGTAACTATTATATATTTTACCGCAATTTTTACAACTATATCTTCCTAAAACTCTTTTAATTAATAATTCATCTGAAACATCAAAATATATTATTTTAATTTTTTCTTTAATAAATGATTCAAAGAATTTCGCTTGCTCTAAATTACGCGGATATCCATCTAATATATAGCCGTTTTTATATTCAGAGGATAATAAAAAATTTTTGATTACTTGATTAACTATTTCATTAGGGATAAGCTCCCCTTGCTTAACATAATTATTAATTAACTCAGCTTCACTAGTTGATGTTTTAATAATTGTTCTAAATATATCACCGATTGCTATATGTGGTAAATCAATTTTTTTAGCTATCTTTTTTCCTTGTGTTCCCTTTCCAGCTCCTGGAGGACCTAAAAAAATTACTATCACTATTTAAGCTCATTTTTAATTTTTTAATTTTACTTTCTTCATTAAACCTTCATACTTACTACTAAATAAGTAAGTTTGAATCTGAGTCATAGTATCAAGTACCACATTCACTACAATTAAAAAACTCGTACCTCCTAAAGAAAGAGAGATTACATACTTATTCATTAATAGCTCCGGAATTACACATATTACACTTAAATATATCCCACCTATAACCGTAAGCCTTGTAAGTATATAATCAAAATAATCAGACGTATTTTTCCCTGGTCTTTTACCCGGAATATAAGCACCGTATTTTCTTAAATTATTAGCAGTTTCTTCAGAATTAAATACTATTGCAGTATAAAAAAAACTAAAAAACATAATTAATGCTACATACAATAAAATATATACGGGTTTTCCATGCCCTAAGTAATAAGTAAGCATGCCCATAGTTTCTGAATTACTATTAGAAAAATTAGCAAGCGTAGCAGGAAATAGTAAAATTGAACTAGCAAATATTGGAGGTATTACACCAGAAGTATTTAACTTGAGAGGCATATGCGTTGCTTCTCCTCCATAAATTTTATTTCCTACTTGTCTTTTAGGATACTGCACCAATAATTTTCTTTGGGCTTTTTCAAAAAATATAATTATAGCTATTAATACAACTACTCCAATACAAACAGCTACCGCTATTAAAGGCGATAATGCTCCTTTTCTTGATAATTCAAACATACTAATAATAGCACTAGGTACTCCCGAAATTATACCTATAAATATAATTAAAGACGTACCGTTACCTATTCCACGTTGTGTAATTTGTTCTCCTAACCACATTAATAGCATAGTACCTACAACCAAAGTAATTACGGTTGTAACTCTAAAGAAAAAACCCGCTAAAATTACTACAGGACCGGTATTTGTTACAATTGACTCTAAACTTATAGCAACTCCATAAGCCTGAAAAGAAGCAAGCAGAACCGTTAAATATCTCGATAGCTGATTTACTTTTCTTTTGCCGACTTCCCCTTCTTTTTTTAAATTTTCCAAAGGTTTATATGCAACTGACATTAATTGGATAATAATTGAGGCGGTAATATACGGCATAATTGCTAAAGCAAAAATGGACATTCTACCTAGCGATCCTCCGGATAGCATATTGAACATTCCGAGTATTCCGGATTGATTCTTTTCAGCCACACTACTTAAAGCAATTGAATCTATACCGGGCATAGGTATAAAAGACCCAAATCTACATATTATAAGAATGAGAATAGTAAAAACAATGCGACTAACTAAATCATTACCGGATTTTTTAGAAAAATTCTGCCCCATATACTATAATAACTTTCCACCTGCTTTCTCGATTAAATCCTTAGCTTTAGAAGAATAAGCATCTAATTTTAATGATAGAGGAGAAGCGAAATCATCACTACAAATAGATAATAATTTCACTAATTTCCTATTATTTTTATTATTAACTACTCCGGCTTCTACCAATTTTTCTTTCGTAATAGTATAATCAGCACTTAAACGCCCATCGGCTAATGCTTCTTCAATATTATAAATATTTATTATATTGTATTTTTTAGTCGAAATACAATTAAATCCTCTTTTAGGTAGTCTTTTGATCATAGGTGTTTGACCACCTTCAAAACCTTTTATTGCAACGCCGGATCTAGATTTTTGACCTTTAATTCCTCTACCACCGGTTTTTCCTTTACCGCTACCAATACCGCGTGCTATTCTTTTCTTATTTTTTTTAGCACCTATATTATTATATAATTCATTTAATTTCATTTAAAAACTCTAATTACATATTTTCTATTTTTAACAAATGCTTTACTTTTTCAACCATCCCTTTGATTGAATTAGTATTTTCAAGAATAACGGTCTTATTAATTTCGTTTAAACCAAGCCCAACTAATGTCAATCTTTGATCATACTTACGACCTATAGCACTTTTAACTTGAGTAATTTTTATATTATTGATCTTATTATTCATAACTTCACCTTACTTACGCAACATTATTCATTAACTTGAATATCAGAAGATTTTACAGATATTTCATTTACTTTTTTATCTCTTCTCATAGCAATAGATTTTGGTGATGCAAGTTTATTTAATGCATCAAATGTTGCAGAAATCATTGCGTAAACATTCGTTGAACCTATTGATTTAGCAACAATATCATGAACGCCTAAAGAATCAAAAATTGCTCTCATAGACCCTCCGGCTATAACGCCTGTACCTGCTTTAGCTCTTCTTAAAATCACTTCAGCAGCTCCACTTTTACCCACAACATCATGGTGAATAGTCCTATTTTGATATAAAGGCACTTTTATCATTCTCTTTTTAGCGGCTTGTTTTGCCTTTCCTCGAGCTTCGTTTACTTCTTTAGCTTTTCCGTGTCCCGCTCCAACTCTGCCGACTTTATCACCGACAACTACATAAGCAGAAAAAGCAAATCTTCTACCGCCTTTTACTACTTTTGTAACTCTATTTACATCAACTAAAACTTCACTTAAAGTCTCTTCATTTTTTTTAACTTTAGACATTACTACAACCTTATAACCTAAAATTTTATTTTCTCTCTAGCTGCATCAGCTAGAGCTTTTACAACACCGTGATACTTATATCCGCCTTTATCAAATACTACTTCTTTTATCCCTGCAGAATCAGCTTTTTTTGCTATTTCTTCACCTACTTTGATAGCATTTTCAATATTACAATGAGATTTTTTTAATTTCTCATCTAAAGTTGAAGCAGAAGCAATTGTTATAGACTTAGAATCATCAATAATTTGTGCATATATATGTCTACCTGACTTAAATATCGATAATCTAACTCTATTAGATGTTTTAGATATTTTATGTCTTATTCTACTTCTTCTTTTTTCAAATTTTAGCTTAGCACTACGCATATTTAACTCTTAAATTTAATTTTTCTTACCTTCTTTACGCGGTATAAATTGATTTTCAAATTTAATCCCTTTTCCTTTATAAGGCTCAGATGGTCTCTGTTTTATAATAATTGAAGCAAATTGTCCTAACTTTTCTTTATCTGTTCCCTCAAGAATAATAATATTTTGCTTAGGCACCTCTATTTTAATATCTGAAGGTATTTCAATTTTTGTATTATGGCTTTTAGCAAGCATTAAATTTAAATATTTACCTTTTATCATTGCCCTGTAACCGACTCCGTTAATTTCGAGTTTAAGCTTAAACCCTTCTTTAACGCCGGTAACCATATTTGATATTATGCTTCTTGCAGTACCCCACATAGCACGTGCATTTTTATTTGCGGCTAAAGGTTTTACTAAAAGCTCATTTTCTACCAATGAAATTGCTATATTACCTTTAAAAGTTTTTGATAATTCGCCTTTAGGTCCGGATATTTTTACTTCTAAATCATTTAAACCAACTTTTACACCTTCAGGTATAGTAATCGGTAATTTTCCAACACGTGACATTTTTTTACCTTAAAATACTTTACAAATTACTTCGCCGCCAACATTTTTAATATGAGCTTCTCTATCAGACATAACACCGTAAGGAGTAGAAAGAATATATATACCCATATTATTATAATATCCTTTCAAATCTTTAATAGCAGAATATACTCTTTTTCCGGGCTTTGATACTCTATGAACTTCGCATATAGAAGCATCACCGTTAACAGAGTATTTTAAAGCTACTTCAGTATAACTAATATTATTTTTTTGAGTAGTTACATAATCTTTTATATAACCTTCTTTTTGCAAAACATCTAAAATTGAAGTTTTAATTTTAGAACTAGGAAAAGAAACATTTATTAATTTACTTTTATAAGCATTTCTAATTCTAGTTAACATATCTGCTACATTATCCGTCATTGACATATTATTTACCTATCGACTTTTACCAACTTGACTTAACTACACCAGGAACTAAGCCTCTACCTATTAATTCCCTAAGCTTATTCCTCGATATACCGAATTTTCTTGTAACACCTCTTGGTCTACCTGTAAGCTCACATCTATTTCTTATTCTAGTAGATGATGAATTTCTAGGTAATTGTGCAAGCGACATTACCAAAGAAAAACGCTCTTCTAATGAAATATTTTTATCATAAATTTTACTTTTTAACGCTAAACGTTTATTATGTAAACTTTGTGATTTTTTTTTCCTACTTTCGTTCTTTTTTATAGAACTTACTTTTGCCATTATATATATTCCTAAAAATTAATTATAAAAAGGTAAATTAAACCCTGATAACAAAAACTTACTTTCTTTATCTGTTTTAGCAGATGTAACGATTGTAATATCCATACCCCTTATTGTGTCGATTTTATCGTAATTAATTTCAGGAAAAACTATCTGCTCTTTTAATCCAAAAGTAAAATTTCCTTTACCATCAAAACTTTTATAAGAAAAACCACGAAATTCTTTAACACGAGGTAACGCAACAATTACTAGCCTTTCTAAAAAATCATACATTCTATCTTTACGTAATGTAACCTTGCAGCCTATTTTCATATTTTCGCGTAACTTAAAGGTTGCAATAGATTTTCTTGCTAACGTTACAACCGGCTTTTGAGCGGAAATCAAAGTAAGATCATTTACTGCATTATTAATTACTTTGGAATCGGCTATTGCTTCCCCTACTCCCATATTTATAACAATTTTCTTAATTTGCGGTATTTCGTGTTTATTTTTATAAGAAAATTCTTTTTGTAAGTATTCAATAATTTTTTGCTGATATAATTCTTTAAATCTTAACATTATTTACCTTCCTTACCGATAATTTCCCCTGATTTCTTTGCTACTCTAACCTTAGAACCGTCTTCTAAGAATTTAAAAGCTACTTTGGTAGGGTTACCAGTTTTTGGATCGATGTGTGCAATATTTGAGATATGTATAGGTAATTCTTTAGTTATTATCCCGCCTTCACTCATTTGATTAGGTTTAGTATGCTTTTTTACTAAATTTACTCCAGAAACAATTACTTTACTGTCCTCAGGAAAAACTTTTAATATTTTACCTTTTTTTCCTTTGTGCTTTCCGGTAATAACAACAACTTCATCACCTTTTTTTACTTTTAATTTAATCATTTATAACACTTCCTCTGCAAGCGACATTATTCTAACATATTTTTTCGCTCTGAGTTCTCTTGTAACAGGACCGAAAACTCTAGTACCGATAGGTTCATCTTGTTTATTCAAAAGCACTAATGCGTTTTTATCAAATTTTATTGTACTACCGTCAGGTCTTACTACTCCGGTTTTTGTACGAACAATCACGCCTTTATAAACATCACCCTTTTTAACCTTACCACCGGGTATAGCTTCTTTAACAGATACAACTATAACATCACCCAGCTTTGCCACCATATGGTGAGAGCCACCTAAAACTTTAATACACATAACTTTTTTAGCACCGGAATTATCTGCAACTTCCAAGATGCTCTGCATTTGAATCATAAACTACTTCCAATTTTTTATACATGAGAGATAAAATAAACAATCTACCTTATAAAGTCAAAGATTAAAAAACTTTATTCCCCATTTACCACTATCCATGTTTTGGTTTTTGAGATAGGAAGACTTTCAATTATACTAACTTTATCTCCTTCTTGATATTTATTTTCTGAATCATGAGCAGCATATTTTTTAGATACTTTCACGAATTTTTTATAAATAGGATGCTTAAACTTTCTTTCTACTTTTACTGTAACCGTCTTATCAGCTTTTGAACTTATAACCACACCTTGTAACACTCTTTTCGGCATTTTAATATTCCTCACTATTAGATCTTTTTGTTAATTCAGTTTTAATACGTGCTATAGACTTTTTGACTAACGAAAACCTACTAGTATTTTTTAACTCACCTAAAGCTTGTTGAAATCTTAAATTAAACAATTCTTTCTTTAAAAGATTAAGGCTTTTATAAAGCTCTTCTATTGTTTCAGTAGATAACTTACTTCTTAATAATTTCAAATCATTCATAACGTCTCACTATCCTTGTTCTAACAGGTAATTTTGCACTTGCAAGCTCCAAAGCTCTAAGTGCAACATTTTCTTCTACTCCTTCAATTTCAAACATAATTCTTCCAGGCGAAACTCTAACTGCAAAAAATTCAGGAGAACCTTTACCTTTACCCATTCTTACTTCGGCAGGCTTTTTAGAAACAGGAACATCCGGAAAAATGCGAATCCATAATCTTCCTTGCCTTTTCATACATCTAGTAGCAGCTTTTCTTCCTGCTTCTATTTGTCTTGCAGTAACACGCCAACCGTCTATAGATTTTAGACCAAATGATCCAAAAGCAAGCGTCGTACCTGCTTTTGCTTTTGAAGCAACTCTACCCTTATGAGCTTTTCTAAATTTTTGTTTTTTCGGAGCTAACATTTTAATACTTAAAATTAATTATATCTTTTATTTTCTGTATATTCACCTTTATAAATCCACACTTTAACCCCTATAACTCCATAAGCAGTTATAGCCTCAGCTGTTGAATAATCAATATCAGCTCTTAAAGTATGTAACGGCATTCTTCCTTCTATATACCACTCGGTTCTAGCAATTTCAGCACCTCCAAGTCGTCCTGAACAATTAACTCTTATACCTTGTCCACCTTGTTTAAATGAAGCCTGAATTGCTGTTTTCATGGCTTTTCTAAAAGAAACTCTTTTTTCAAGCTGTAGTGCTATAGTTTGAGCTACTATAGCAGCATCTATATTAAACTTTCTAACTTCGTGAATATTTATATAAACTTCTTTTAAAGAAGTCATTTTCTCGATAGCTTTTTTTAGCTTATCAATTTCACTACCGTTTCTACCAATAATGACATTTGGTTTTTTGGCATTAATATTAATTATAATACTTTTATTAGAAGGACGTTCGATTAAAACTCTGCTAATTTGAGCTTGATTAAAACCCTTATTTATTAAATCCCTAATTTTTAAATCTTGTATAAAAAGAGTTTTATAATGTTTTTCTGCATATAATACGGAATCCCAACCTTTAATTAAAGTCGGCCCAACTCTAAAACCATGTGCACAAACTTTCTGCCCCATTTTAATTATCCTCTTTTTCTGTAACAGTTATATAAAGATTACTAAAAAACTTATTTATTCTAGTTGCTCTTCCTTTTGCTCTTGGCATAACTCTTTTCATTACTAAAGCCTTACCTACAGTCGCTTTAGTAATAACCAATCTATCTATATCTAGACCTAAATTATTTTCAGCATTTGCAACAGCAGATTGTAAACAATCTTTTACAACTTTTGCAATTCTTTTAGGAGAAAAAGTTAATTGTACCAATGCTTCAGATACTTTCATATTTCTAATAAAGGCTGCAACTAAATTTAGCTTCCTTGGACTTACTCTAATAGATTTAGCTTTTGCCGTAGCAAAATTTTTATTTTCCTGTACCATATAAATCTTTACTTTCTTTTGACTTTTTTATCTGCTCCATGACCGTGAAATGTTCTAGTAGGAGCAAATTCACCTAATTTTCTTCCAACCATTTCTTCATTTACAGAAACCGGAACAAATTTATTTCCATTATGAACAGAAAAGGTAAACCCTACAAAAATAGGCAAAATCGTTGATCTTCTAGACCAAGTTTTAATCATTTCAGATTTACCTGATTCCATTAATTTTTGAACTTTCTTTATTAAATAACCGTCTACAAAAGGCCCTTTCCATATTGAACGTGCCATACTAATACCTAATTAATTTAAAATCTATTTTCTTTTCTTTATGATAAATTTTGAAGTACGTTTATTTTTACGTGTCTTCTTACCCTTTGTTGGGAATCCCCAAGGAGTAACAGGATGGCGTCCTCCTGAAGTTTTACCTTCGCCACCGCCATGAGGGTGATCTACAGGATTCATTGCTACACCTCTAACATGCGGTCTCCAACCGAGCCATCTATTTCTACCTGCTTTGCCTAAATTAATATTTTTTTGATCCGGGTTAGATATACTACCTATAGTAGCTTTACAATCTAAAGGTACTAACCTAAATTCACCTGATCTTAATTTAATCTGAGCATACCCTGAATCTTTACCTACTAGATCTACTGAAGTACCTGCAGATCTTGCAATTTGGCCACCCTTACCGACTTTCATTTCAACATTATGTAAAGTAGTACCGATAGGAATAAATTTTAAAGGTAAACAATTTCCTATTTTTATATCAGCATCTTGACTTGATATTACTTTATCACCTACAGATAATTTTTGCGGTGCTAGAATATAAGAATATTCCCCGTCTTCATATTTTATTAAAGCAATAAAAGCAGTTCTATTAGGGTCATACTCTATTCTTTCGACAATAGCAGAAATATCTATTTTATTTCTTTTAAAATCAATAACACGATATAATTTTTTATGTCCTCCACCTCTGTGCCAAGAAGTAATTCTACCTTGATTATTTCGTCCACCGGTTTTAGATATACCTTTGGTCAAAGATTTTAAAGGTCTGCCTTTCCATAAACTAGTTTTATCAACTTGAACTAACTCTCTAAGAGAAGGAGTAATTGGATTAAAGTTTTTTAAAGCCATTTTATTTAATTCCTCCGACAAAATCGATATTATGGTCTTTTTCTAATGTAACAATAGCTTTCTTTCTATTGATTTGAGTCCCTATAATTCCTTTAAATCTTTTCTTCTTACCTTTAACGTTTAAAATATTCACTTTTTTTACTTTTACTTTAAATATTTCTTCCACAGCCTTTTTAACTGTAAGTTTTTCAGCAAATTTATCTACATAAAAAGCATATTTATTTTGTTCCGAAAGGGTTGTAGTTTTTTCTGTAATAATAGGTTTTCTAATTAAATCGTAGTATTTACAAGAACTCATCTTAACCTCTCTTCTAAAACGCTCACTGCTTCTTGTGATAATAAGACATATTCATGTCGTATTATATCATAAACATTTGCTCCTATTTGCGGAACAATCATAGTATTATAAATATTTTTTGCAGCTAAAGAAAAATTAATATCTACTTCATTTCCGTCTATTACAAAGAAACTTTTTCCTTGAAACTTGTTTAATATATTTACAAGAGCAGAAGTTTTAGGCTTATCTAGCTTTAAAGAATCTATTACTAATAATTTTCCTTCAGCGAATTTCTCGGATAAAGCATGAATTAAACCAAGTTTTCGTACTTTTTTAGGTAATTTTGTTGCATGACTACGTACTCTAGGTCCGTGAGCTACACCACCACCACGCATCTGTACCGATCTAATGGAGCCTTGTCTTGCATTACCTGTACCTTTTTGCTTAAAAGGTTTTTTTGTAGTTCCTGATACTTCTGATACTGTTTTAGTTTTGTGGTTACCGGACATTGCTTTAGCTCTCTGCCAATCAATAACCTGCTTTATTATATCATCTCTGATAAATTCAACAGCAAATATATCTTCATTTAAGCTAATCCCACCAACTTCTTCATTAGCAAGACTTAATATTTTAGTTTTCATCTTTATTTAACCTTATACAGTCTTATATAAAACTTTTATATAAATAATATTGCATGGCGTTTTGTTAATTTAATAATCTTTAACCTCAACAAACATGTCTAAATATCTATTATACAGTTATTGAAACCTTTTTTATTGCATCTTTTACTGAAAGATACGAATTTTTGTGACCGGGTATACTACCCTGAATCATAATAAGCTTACGCTCTTTATCAACGGCAAATATTTTCAAATTTTGAATAGTAACTTGGTTACATCCCATATGACCGGCCATTTTTTTGCCTTTGAAAACCTTTCCTGGATCTTGTCTTTGTCCTGTAGAACCGTGCGAACGATGGGATATAGAAACACCGTGAGAAGCTTCAAGACCTCTAAAATTATGTCTTTTCATACTACCGGCAAACCCTTTACCTATAGTAGTTGCCGTTATATCCACAAATTGTCCTGCCGTAAAATGATCTACTTCTAGACTTGCTGCTATATCAATAAAATTCTCTTCAGAAATTCTAAATTCTTTTAATTTAGTTTTAGGAGATATTTTAGCATTAGCAAAAACTTGTTTCATAGGTTTGGTTACTCTAGATATTTTTTTATCTTTTACACCTATAACCAAAGCATTATATCCATGTTTTTCTAGAGTTTTATGCCCTACTACTTGACAATCATCAACTTTTACTAATGTTAAAGAAATTCTTTCTCCTTTATCATTAAAAACACTAGTCATCCCAATTTTTTGAGCAATTATACCGGTTCTCATTTATTCCCCACTCTCTAATTCAATTACTACATCGACACCTGCTGCTAAATCAACTTTACTTAAAGCATCAACAACCGCCGGATTCGGATCATCTATAACTAATAATCTTTTATGCTTTCTAATTTCAAATTGCTCTCTTGACTTCTTATGTACATGAGGAGACCTATTTACGGTAAATCTTTCAATTTTTCTAGGTAAAGGAATAGGACCATTAATGTTAGCAAATGTTCTTTTAACAGCACTAACTATCTCTTTTGTAGCTTGATCAAGACTACGATGATCAAATGATTTTAAACGAATTTTGATTTTATTTTTCATTCAGTAAACCTAATATTTAAACAGCAAGATGTTTTTAGACATATTCCCAAACTTCACTTTTAGAGGTAATTTGTACGTCGAGCCGGTATTCGAATCCTCACGTACTTTTATGTACACTGCGATTCTGCGTTCCGTGTCTTCTTCAAATTCCTCTCTATAAGCCGGTTCAGAAAGATGTCTATTACATCTTAAAATATAAATACCTATTATTAAAAAATAATAGGTATCTATAAAATTAATTATTTATTTTAGTTACTACGCCGGCCCCCACTGTTCTACCACCTTCACGTATAGAGAATTTTAACCCTTCCTGCATAGCAATCGGTTTAATTAATTCCACTGTAAAAGTAGCATTATCTCCAGGCATAACCATCTGCTTACCAGCAGGCAATTTTATTGTACCAGTAACGTCTGTTGTTCTAAAATAGAACTGCGGACGATAGTCATTAGTAAATGGGGTATGACGCCCACCTTCTTCTTTACTAAGCACATACACTTCAGCTTCAAACTTATCATGCGGTTTTATGCTACCAGGTTTTGCGAGAACTTGTCCTCTTTCAACTTCTTCTCTTTTTGTACCGCGTAGTAATATACCGACATTATCTCCGGCTTGTCCTTCATCAAGTAATTTTCTGAACATTTCTACACCGGTACAGGTAGTTTTGTGCGTATCTTTTAGACCGACTATTTCAATTTCCTCACCTACCTTAATTATTCCTGACTCTACTCTACCGGTTACAACAGTACCTCTTCCTGAAATAGAGAACACATCTTCTATCGGCATTAAGAAAGGTTTATCCGTAGCTCTTACAGGCTGCGGTATATAGCTATCTACTGCATCCATTAACTCATTAATAGCTTTTTCACCTTCAGGCTTTCCTTCTAAAGCTTGAAGTGCAGAACCTTTAATAATAGGTATTTCATCACCTAGGAAACCATATTTTGATAATAATTCCCTTACTTCCATCTCTACTAGTTCTAATAGATCAGGATCATCCACCATATCTACTTTATTTAAGAATACTACCATAGCAGGTACACCTACCTGTTTTGCTAGTAATATATGCTCTCTAGTTTGCGGCATAGGACCATCAGCAGCAGAAACTACTAATATTGCACCGTCCATCTGAGCGGCACCGGTTATCATGTTCTTTACATAGTCAGCGTGTCCCGGACAATCTACGTGTGCATAGTGTCTATTTTTAGTCTCATATTCTACGTGTGCAGTAGAAATAGTTATACCTCTTTCTTTTTCTTCAGGAGCAGCATCAATTTGATCATACGCTGTAGCTTTTGCTCCACCTGTCTTAGCAAGTACTATAGTTATTGCTGCCGTTAAGGAAGTTTTACCGTGATCTACGTGACCGATCGTACCTATATTAACGTGCGGTTTAGTTCGTTCAAATTTTGCTTTTGCCATATTATTACTCTCTACAATTTTTTAGGTTTAATACAAGTTAATTTTTTATAAGTGCATTTTTTTGCTAAATTTATTTGTTACCACTATCTCTGGAGCGGGTGATGGGAATCGAACCCACACAGCCAGCTTGGAAGGCTGGAACTCTACCATTGAGCTACACCCGCATTGTGGCACTGTTAATAAAATAATTTCAAAGCTATTTTGTTAACAATGCTATATCAATTTTATTCAGACTTATAAATATACACAATTATGTTTTATTTTTAAATAAAATTAAACATATATACATGAAATCTTTTAAAATAAAATGATATGCTTCCCTGAACCATTTAAGTGGTGGAGGGAGAAGGATTTGAACCTTCGAACGCTTACGCGGGCAGATTTACAGTCTGCTGCCATTGACCACTCGGCCACCCCTCCTAAAGAACTTTACTGTATTAAATAGACTAATTCACTGTAAAATACAATATATAATTAGTATTAGGACTTAATAAAACTTCCTGCCGAACCATCAAATAAACAAATAGCAGCTTGCACATTTATTTAGTTGTAACTTTCTATAATAAATAGTAATTTCTGTCAAGAACAAATTACTGACGGTTTTCAATAAGATGCAAAATAAAAAACTTGATTCTAAAAATTGTTATTATATGTATGGGAAACATCCTGTATTTTCTGCTCTAAATAATCCAAAACGTCAAATTGAAAATATTTTATGCACTAGAGAAATTTTTGATACAAACAAAAAATCAATAGGTACTAGATCTTATGAAATTGTTAATAACGATATTTTATCTAAATTACTGGAAAACCAAACACATCAAGGAATAGCTGCAAAAGTTAGACCAATTTTTTCTTACAATCTAGAGGACATAGATATAAAAAACCCAAAATGTAAAATTGCGATTCTTGATCAAATAACAGATACACAAAATATTGGAGCAATTATTCGTAGTGCCGCTGCTTTTGATATAAATGCTATAATATTACCTCAAGATAATTCTCCGAATGAAAGCGGCGGCATTGCTAAAGCGGCTTGCGGTACTTTAGAATTAATACCTATAATTAAAGTTACTAACTTACGCTCATGTATGAATTATCTTAAAAAACACGGCTTTTGGATTATAGGCCTAACAGGTTCTGCAAATGACTACTTTACCGATAAATTAATTTCCGACAAAATAGCATTAGTATTTGGCTCAGAAGATAAAGGCATGCGAAGATTAGTTGAAGAAACATGTGATTATTTAGCCAAAATCCCTATTTCTAAGAGAGTAGAAAGTCTTAATGTATCAAATGCCGCTTCTATAATTTTTCATTCATTACATAAATAATATTTTTAATAAATCAAATATTGTTTTTTATTTACTTCGATATAAATATTTAGTCTACTAAAATTAAAGTCATAAACTTTTATTATATAAATTAATTTGAGAGAAAAGTCATGAAAAGGGGACCAAATGAACAAATTATCGAGAGTTTTGAAAAGCAATTAGACATATTTATAAATGAACTTACAGAAGAAGAGATAACAACGGCTATATTAAACAATTTTTTTGATAAAGTGATAAATAACCTCAAGAATGAAAGATTAATTAATAATACTATATTTGATATATATAAAGCAGTAATTACTAAACCTATATATTCCGATTATATAGAATCTTCCGAACCTAAATATAATGAACATTGGCAAAAATTTTATAGTTTTAATCGTAATCTTATGATAGAAAGCACATTAGTATTTATTGCTAAGAATCTAAAAAAAGCTTCTTTAACAGACAAATTATATTACAACTTTGCTAAATTAGCCGAGCAATTAGACTTGAATGCAGTAAGTGATCATTTTATGAAAAAAATAGATAATTATATAACATTTAACAATTTATGAAAAATTACAGAACCGAAAGCGATTCTTTTGGAGAAATTCAAATAGAAGAAAAATTTTATTGGGGGGCTCAAACTCAAAGATCTTTAGAAAATTTTAAAATAGGCAAGCAAAAAATGCCTGAAATTTTAATTCGTGCTCTTGCTATTTTAAAAAAATGTACAGCACAGGTTAATTATGAGCTTGGTGATTTAGAAGCTAAAATAGCTACAAGTATCGATAAAGCCACGGATAGAATCTTAGAAGGCGAATTTGAGGATAATTTTCCTTTAGTAGTTTGGCAAACAGGTTCAGGTACACAAACAAACATGAATATGAACGAGGTTATTGCCTCTATTGCTAATGAAGAATTAACAAGCAAGAAAGGCGGCAAATCTCCAGTACATCCTAACGATCACGTTAATAAAGGACAATCATCCAACGACTCTTTTCCAACCGCTATGCATATAGCAACCGTACTTGCAACTAAACAGCAACTTATACCGGCTTTGAATAATTTATTTACCTCTTTGCAAGACAAGTCAAAAGATTGGGATAAAATCATAAAAATAGGACGTACCCACTTGCAGGATGCAACTCCTTTAACTCTTAAACAGGAATTCTCCGGATATATTGCACAAATAGAGTATGCTTTAGAACGCATAGAAGATGCACTAAAAAAAGTTTATCTACTTGCTCAAGGTGGAACAGCAGTCGGCACAGGTATTAACTCAAAAATAGGCTTTGATATAAAATTTGCTGAGAAAGTGGCAGAGTTTACTAAACAACCCTTTAAGACGGCTCCTAATAAATTTGAAAGTCTAGCTGCCCACGACGCACTAGTAGAATTTTCAGGAACTCTTAATACTATAGCAGTTAGCTTAATGAAAATAGCAAATGATATAAGACTGCTCGGCTCCGGTCCAAGGTGCGGTCTTGGTGAGCTGCATTTACCTGAGAATGAACCTGGTTCTTCGATTATGCCCGGTAAAGTAAACCCTACACAAGTCGAAGCTTTAACAATGGTGTGCAGTCAGGTGATGGGAAATCATGTTACGGTTACTATTGCCGGCTCAAACGGACATCTTGAACTTAACGTATTTAAACCCGTAATAATATACAATATCCTACAATCTATAGAGCTGTTATCCGATAGCGTAAATAGCTTTGTTACTCACTGTGTTAAAGGATTAGAACCCAATATAACACGCATTAATGATTTACGTGATAAATCGCTAATGCTTGTTACAGCTCTTAATCCGCATATCGGCTATGATAATGCCGCAAAAATTGCTAAAGAAGCACATAAGCACAGGATCACTTTAAAAGAAGCAGCTAAAAAACTCAATCTTTTATCCGAAGAAGAGTTTGATAAAATAGTAGTACCTGAAAAAATGGTTGGTCAATCCTAGATTTTAGATAAAGATATTAGTTTAAACTATTAATATTACTGCACAAAATCTTATAAATAGGATAATATTAAATTAATCTATTTATTATATTATCTATTTAATATTATCCTAATGTGAAACAAAATTTATCTAATCAAATTAACCTACTCGAAGCAAAAACTCATTTCTTAAACCTCATACAACGTGTGCAAGACGGAGAGCAAATTACCATTTGTAAGCATAATACGCCGGTTGCAAAAATTATACCTATAACTCAAAAGCCTAAAATGGATAATATAGTAGAAAAATTCGCTGAATTTAGTAAGGGTAAAACATTAGCTCCTTATACTATTAAAGAGCTTAGAGATGAAGGTAGAAGATGAATAACCGCTCTTTTATATTAGACTGCTAATTATTGTATGAAGCATGGAGCTACAGTACCATATCTTTGGAAACTTGAAATAACTAATACACTATTAGTATCAGAAAAACGTAATAGATTACATATAGCAGATACAGTTAAATTTATAGATTTATATAATTCTATCCCCCTTAATATATCAAATTTTAATTTTTCCATACATGAAATTATACAAACCGCAAGAGCCAACAATCTTACTGCATATGATACAACTTATTTATTAACTGCCATGCATTAAGGACTTCCTATGGCCACTAACGATAAAGCATCCCTAATTCAAGTTAATTCACTATAAAAGAAAATAATCCACATTTTTCATAAAAAGTTTATGGAAATTTCTAAATCTTTTATTATACTTAAACATTAATTATATAAAATAAAAGATTATCATGGTTTTAAATATAAAAGCTCCTGAAAATATAGTATTAAAGCCGACCATTACGGTTTTCGGCGTTGGGGGTGCAGGTAGTAATGCAGTAAATAATATGATTAGTGCTAATCTGCAAGGTGCTAATTTTGTAGTAGCTAATACTGATGCACAATCGCTTGAACATTCTTTATGCACCAACAAAATACAACTCGGTGTTTCTACGACTAGAGGTCTTGGGGCAGGAGCTTCTCCTGAGGTTGGAGCACTTGCTGCTCAAGAATCAGAAAGCGAAATTCGTAGTTACCTAGAAAATAGCAATATGGTATTTATTACGGCAGGTATGGGCGGTGGTACAGGTACCGGTTCTGCACCGGTTATTGCACGCATTGCTAAAGAACTAGGCATCCTTACGGTTGGGGTAGTAACTAAACCTTTCCATTTTGAAGGCGGTCATCGTATGAAAACTGCCGATAAAGGACTTATTGAATTACAGCAATTCGTTGATACTTTAATTGTAATACCGAACCAAAATCTATTCCGTATTGCTAATGAACAAACGACGTTTGCCGATGCTTTCAAAATGGCAGATGACGTATTGCATGCCGGCGTTAGAGGAGTAACGGATTTAATGATTATGCCGGGACTTATTAATCTTGATTTTGCTGATATTAAAGCAGTAATGAGCGAAATGGGTAAAGCAATGATGGGCACGGGTGAAGCTAGTGGCGAAGATAGAGCTATTAAAGCGGCAGAATCTGCAATTTCAAATCCGCTGCTAGATCATAGCTCAATGTGCGGTGCAAGAGGTGTATTAATCAATATTACCGGTGGTTCCGACATGACCTTATTTGAAGTTGACAACGCTGCTAATAGAATTAGAGAAGAAGTAGATAACCTTGATGCTAATATTATTTTCGGTTCAACATTTAATCCGGAACTAAAAGGAATTATCAGAGTATCGGTTGTTGCTACCGGTATTGATGCCGATAAAGTACCGACATATAAACCCGCAATAGCTGAAACTACCAATACAGTTCCTGAAGAAACTTATTCAGGAATTTCTTCTAATGAAGCTATAGCACAACCTACACAAATAGAAGAAATTCCTGATTTTAACAGCTACAGTACCGAAAATATTGAAATTACCGACTCTCCAATGAATCAAAATTTTATCGGAAATGAAAAAGAGCTAGGGTTACATGCAAATACTTTCAACAAATCTGAAGATGACTCACCAAAACCATCATTTTTAGGAAAAATATGGGGTTCTCTGCGTGCTTCAAATAATCAAACTTTAGAACGCAAAAACGTTGTTGTTAGTACTCTAGATCAAGATAATAAAGAATCTGATATTTATGAAATACCGGCTTTTTTAAGAAAGAAACGGGATTAGAATATGAATATAATTTCAGAACAGAATAAAAAAGAATTATTAGAAATAACTGAAAATTTTCCTGCAGATATTGCATCACTAATAAATTATATAAATAAAACATTTAAATGTCACATTCATGATTTATCTTTATCGGATCAAAAAGATTTAAAGTTTTTTATAGCAAAAAGCTTTGCAAATCAAATTGATGTTTGTAAAACTAAAGAACATGCTCAAAATTTTTTACAAGAGATATTGGAAGATAAGCCTGTATATAGTTTAGACATTGACGGAGCAACATACTATGCCGAATTAGATTTTACCGAATTAAAAAATAATATGCTGAATACAAGATTTAGCGGGACCTCTCTTGATTTTAATTTAATAGAAACACTACCTAACTTTTCTAGTGATAAACAAAAATATAAGGCTGAACTAGTTTTTACAGAATTAAAACAAAATAATTTTGCAAATATAAAATATATATTTGGAAAAACAGCAATATAACTCTCAAAGTATTCTTATTTCAAATATACAAAATAATCACAATAATTACATATTATTTCCTAAAATTATAAACCTTGAAGAACAAGTTACCATAGATGTATTAAATAATTTATTATTATTAGGTGCTTATAATAAATGTAATTTTTTTGAATCCAATAACGGATCAGAAATATATTTTAGATTACCTAATAATGAAAGGTTGAAAGTAGAATTACAAGCTACAAAAGATGCAATGAAAGATTGTAATCGTGTTTGGTTTGGCGGTAAGCTGGAAACAAAAACTTTAGAAGGTTGGGGATATAATTATTATGTAATCGATCAAGTTAGCGATCACCCTGCTAGTACAATGATGGTATGCCCAAACGTAAAAGCAACCATACAACCGGTTAGTGTATTTTTAGGCGATGAAACATTTTTAAGATATAATAGCAAACTACCTATCGTAGTATCTGCTCCAAAAGATGTTGAACTACATTACGTTATTTGGGCATCAAAATGATATAATCAATTCTGCAAAGGAAGAATAGCTTCTTTAACGTGAGCGTTCACGGGTTTTTCACTGTCACCCTGTGGCTTGACCACGGGGTCTAGAAAAAATAACTTCAACATTGTTATCTACACTACATGTTTAACAAAATAAACATATAAAAATAAATTTTTCTATGTTTTACTGGATCCCATGAATAAATCACGGGATGACAGAGAGGAATAATAAGCCACTCAACACCCGTGAACGGTCACTCTTTAACACCAATATAAACATTGCCCCGTTAAATCCAAAAAATCTTTTTGAACATCGAAGTAGTTCTCTTTTAAACTTGTATAGTAAAAGGATTTACATTGGCCATTGCTTAGAAAAAGTTATTTTATATTCGATGTCATTCCCGCTTTTGCGGGAATGACATCGAAACTTTAGATTAACTCTTTTTAGTCAATGCCTAAATTACTCAAAATCTTCCTCTACAGCTTCAACCTCTTGCACTTCCGGTACAAAATGTTTAAGCATGGACTCAATACCGTTTTTTAAGGTAATAGTGGAACTAGGACATCCAAGGCATGCACCACGAAGTGCTAATTTAACTATACCGTTTTCAAAGCCTTTATATATTATATCACCGCCGTCTTGTGCAACAGATGGACGCACCCTAGTTTCAATAATCTCTACGATTTGCTTCTCTATTTCTGAAAGCCCATCAAGGCTATGATTTACATTATCTGCTTTGGTGCTTTCTTCAAATACCGGAAATCCTGCAACAAAATGATCCATAATAACCATTAAAATTTCAGGCTTTATAACTTGCCAATTACCTTCAGCTTGTTTAGTTACTGTTATAAAATCACTACCAAAAAATACTGATTTTACATTATTAATATGAAATAGCGATTCTGCAAGTTTGCTTCTTCCTTTTACTTCAGCAAGCTCACTAAAAAATACCGGCTGATCACTACTTATTTCCTGCCCCGGGAAAAATTTTATTGCATCAGGGTTGGGAGTATCCTCAGTTTGAATAAACATAATTAAAGCACACTAATAAATTTGTTGATTATTATAAATTGATAGTACTACTTTTACAATATATTTGTATTTATCTTGGGCATTGTTGCATGGCTCTCAAAAGCCGTATATGTCATTCCTGCGGAAGCAGGAATCCAGTACTGCCTATCCCCATTATTGCGAGAAAGCATTTATACCGACGAAGCAATCTCATGAAATTTAAGAGAGATTGCCACGTCGCTACGTTCCTCGCAATGACAAGTATAAATATTTTTTTAGATTCCCGCTTTTAGCTAGGAATAACATAAGGCGGTAAATATCTAATTAATATATAAGCAGGTATAAAACAAAATCCTGCTACAATAAAGAAATAAGTCCAACCTAAATAAGTAGCTGCATAACCTGAAATACTACCAAACAATATGGTACTAATATGAGCAATAGAAGTAATTAAAGCAATTTGGGTTATACAATATTTAGAACTACAGCATCTTAATTGGTAAGAAAAAAACAGCGACATAGTTAAGCCATTGGTAAATTCTTGAAAAAAGACCGCTATATACAGACTTGTAATATCTCGATTATAAAAATAGAGAAATAAAAAAGATAGGCTAGATAAAGCATGATATATTAATGCTCTTTTAAGCAAATAAGAATATTCATATTTTCGGCACAAAAACCCGCCTATAAAACCTCCAAGGATTGCAGCACACATACCGAAAGCTTTATAGCCAAGCGCTAAGTCCTTTTTCGTATAACCGATATCGAGATAAAACATATTCGGCATAATTGAAAGAAAATTATCTTGAAGACGATATAGAAGCATAAAACTAACAATTATTAGCCATTTAGGTTTCTTGATAAAGTCATAAAAAGCATGCCAAAATCTATCAAAATCATTAATAATTATCTTATCTTTAAATTTAAGCGGATAGAATATAATTAATAGTAATGACGGTATACATAAAATTGCCATAACACGATAAACATCTTGCCAAGATATGATAGTAGATAAATATAACGCTCCTAAACCTGCTATAAGTATACCTATTCTAAAGCCTGTAGTACAGGCTGCTTCACTTATGCCCCAATTTTTATTTGTAATCAGTAACATCTGTGATGATTGAAGTAACATATCATAAATGGAAGAAAAAAATGCCACAGCTACTAAGCATAAAACAAATGGTATAAAATGAGTGTTAGGGTTAAAACTTGTCAGAACATATATACAAAAAATACAACTAACCAAAGCAATAATTAAACAATATTTATATCCTCGCTTACTTAAAGGAGCAAAACTTACTTTGTCAAGTAAAGGACCCCATAAAAATTTAAATATATGAATAAAATTAACTAAACTAAAAAGCCCGATAGTGATTTTATCAAAACCGGATTCTCGAAGCCAAAAAGAAAGAGTTGAACTGGTAAGTAAATAAATTAAACCTCCGGGAAAAGAAATTATTAATATAAAGAAAATATTAGATATATATTGAAATCGTGAAAAATTTAAACTTATGAACTTATCCTCCTTTTTTATATTTGTCATCCCACGACTTGACCGGCGTTGCTGCATAGATCAATTCCACTTCTGTCATCCCGCGACTTGATCGCGGGATCCAGTTTAAAATACTAATAATATTAGTATTTTAAGTTGTTTTTTGGACCCCGTGGTCAAGCCCACGGGGGGTGACAATGTAATAACCACCCACGCGATCAAAGATCACTCACAATGACGTAAATCTAAACTACGATACTTTCTTTCTTTTATTACCGTAGCTGTTACCGTCAAAGGTTCTTTTACGGCTACTATCAAAAGAATTAAACTTTTTACCGTCACCGCCGGCTCTTTTACCGAATGATCTTTTACGATTATTTTTATCACTTCTAAACTCACTACGTGGCGTAGATTCTCCTTTATTTACTAGACGATCGATTGCACGCCATCTAATAACATCACCAGGAGAAATAAAAGACAACGCATGTCCGGTAGCCCCTGCTCTACCCGTTCTACCTATTCTATGTAAATAATCTTCAGGACACATAGGTAAATCATAATTAATAACATGCTGTGTATGAGGAATATCAAGCCCACGAGCCGCTACATCAGTTGCTACCATTATTCTATGGTTTGACTTACGAAATGATAAAATTACTCTTTCACGTTGATGCTGACTTAAATCACCGTGTATAGATTCTGCTTTATGATTTTCATATTTCAACATTTTAGCTAGTTGATCGGCAGAGCGTTTAGTTTTCACAAAAATAATTACCGATCCTTCCCTATTACCAAGTTGTTTAGTTAATTCACTAAATTTTTCTTTATCAGAAATATGTAATGATTCCTGTTTTATTTCTGCAGCTGCTTTATTAGTAGCACCTACCGTAATACGTACCGGATTGTTTAGATATTTTTGAGAAAGAGCAATAATATGTTTTGGCATAGTAGCGGAAAACATTAAAACTTGTCTTTTTTCCGGTAAAAATTTATTGATTTCTTCTAACTGTTCTTTCATCCCCATATCAAGCATTCTATCCATTTCGTCAAGTACAGTTATACCTATGCGATCAATTTTTAGACTTCCCCTATTTAAGTGATCGATAATACGCCCCGGCGTACCGATAATCACTTTCGGATTCTTTTTTAATTGCATAAATTGTTTAGGCATCGGTTCACCGCCTATCAAAACTGCACTATTAATTTTATAGGATGTAGTTACTTTATTTAAAGTACTGTGTATTTGTGTTGCTAGTTCTCTAGTCGGAACAAGAATTAAAGCAGTAGTTTTATTTTTAATAAATGAATCAATTAACGGCAATAAATAAGCGAGAGTTTTTCCTGAACCTGTTTGGCTAGAGGCGAGTATGTCCGACCCCGCTATTGCAACCGGAATCGATTGCTTTTGTATTTCAGTCGGCTCAGTGATATTCATTGTCTCAAGAGCAATAATTAATTCTTCAGATAAATTAAAATTTTTCATTATATAATCCAATATAGTTTTAAATCAAAATATGCACATTATTGATTAGACCTCTTACATAGCCCATTTCTAAAGATAATTAAGACATCGACTCTATCCTCTCATCCTCACGCACTTAACTATAGTACGCTTGCGTAAAGTAGAAATCTCTTAATTCCTTTTATAAGACAAATTATGCAAAAGGTCTATTGTATAATTTATTATACTTAAATTATATAGGTTATTATAAGACAAAAACAAAATATTTACTATTTTGATAAAAACGACTAGGCTACCCTAAATTATAAACAATTTTGGATAGCTTCTTTTGGTATTATAAAATTTATTTAATTCTGAGGTTAACAGCATAGGCTTTTCCTTGCTTTTCTTCAAGATCAAAAATTACATCTTGTCCTTCTTCAAGGCTATGTAAACCTGCTGCGTCTACGGCTGATTTGTGTACAAACACATCTTTGCCGCCATTTTCCTGTTCAATAAATCCAAAATTCTTCGTAGAATTATACCACTTAACTTTACCTACTATATTTGTAGCCATAAAAACCTTTATTAGATAGAAATTACTTATTTGAACTTAACACACGCTTATAATAACTAAAACTTAAATTTTACTTTAAGCCTTACTTAAATATAAGAGCCGATAAAATTCATTATGCAAAACTACCTTACCTTGCGGCATTTGTCAATAAACATGTCAATAACATGCAAAAGAAAGTATTACTTTCTGAAACTAATCTATCATATTATTACTATTTTGTCACTATTTAAGTTAATTATCTAATAAATTAATGAGTAAACTAACTATTTTAAAGGTGTTTAATAACTTTTTCATATCAGACTAATATATTAACGATAAAAGTACTTGCTTTTTTGTATTTTTTTTATTAACCTATCACCGTGAATTAAATAGTATACAATATACTATACACTGATCTTGCCCGCGTGATGGAATGGTAGACATAACAGACTTAAAATCTGTGGAGCGTAAGCTCTTGCCGGTTCAAGTCCGGCCGCGGGTACCATTAAAATTAAAACGTACAAGGCTCAACTTTCAGCTATAATCCTAAAGGATTTAATAAAGACCCAATATTATCAAAACTTGGGTTACCTTTGCTAGATAACACTTTTTAATAATTAGTTTATAGAGTATAATTAACATTTTAATAAGTTGTAAATGTTAATATGTATTATAAATGATAATATCGTTAATCAATATAACCCAAAACTTACTGTATAGTATAAAAATAAGATTAAATCCTAATGACCCTAAAGTTTATTATGATAAAGGTAGAACATTAGAAAAGTTAGGAAAGTATAAGGCAGCTCTTAAATGGTTTAATAAGGCTCTTGAATTAGATCCTAGCAACACTGAAGCATACATGGAACATGGCGCGAGGCTGATGTTCTTTAATTTAAATTCAGCACTTCCTAACAAGAATGAACTAGCACTTGAAGCATTTGAGAAAACAATAGAATTAAATCCAAAACATTTTCATGCATATCTTAATAAAGGTATGGTATTAGTTAAGCTAAAAAAATATGACTTGGCTTTAGATGCTTACTCAAAAGCAATAGAGTTAAACCCTACTCATCCTTATGCTTATCATAATAAAGCACAAATTTTAAGGCAACTAAAACAATATGATTTAGCATTAGAGTTTTTTGATAAAGCAATAGAATTAGCCTCTAATAATCCTACACCTCATATTGATAAAGGTGTTACACTATTTAATTGGAAAAAATATAACTTAGCCCTCAAATCATTTAATAAAGCGTTAGAATTGGACCCTGATAATCCAGATGCAAGTACTAGAAAACAATTACTATTAGATATGCAGAAATAATTTATATACTAAAAAGATCCTTAACGTAAATCATGAGTATTACCAATAGTTACAAACTATCCGACATAGCTAAAACATTAGGATTAACTACTCATAGGATTCAGCAATTAGTAAAAAACGATATATTACCAAAGCCCATTAATAGCAATTATGATTTAGCGGTATATATTAGAACTTATGAGAAGTATTTACAATAGTAGAATCTAGGCAAAAACAATTCCGGTAGGAATGGTAAGTACTAGATTAACAAACAAAAAGGATATTTTACAACAACAATCCTTAAAAATACGCAGCTTAAAAAATTAGGACAAGGCAGAGTTTAAGGTTCTCTGTATTATATTCCATGCTATTCAAAACAATTAGCTAATTCTGATAAATTTTGTTGCATAATAAAAGTATAGTTTATTTGTGTTCTAAAGTTTGTTGTAGTTACTAAACAGTCCTACTTACGGGTGCAGAACTTGAGCGTGACGCATCAAGTGAAGTAGTAAAAAGAATCAGCTATAATGCTGTGTTGCGTGGTCACTTAAAACAAACAGAAAAACCGAACATTTCTATCAAACACCCTGAATCTTTTGCCGTTGCTAGGAAATAATCAACTAGCTTTTCTTGCTACTTCCATAGTACGAATACGATGTTTAATATGAGACCACTCGTTACGTTCTGCAACCTCTAAATCATAATGCGATTGTAGGTTAATCCACATTTGAGCCGAGGTTTGAAAATACTTACCGAGTCGCAATGCCATATCAGCAGTAATTGATTTTCTACCGTGTACTATTGCATGGATACGGCTAGGCGGTACATCAATATCACGAGCTAACCTGTTTTGACTTATATTTAAAGGCTTCATGAATTCTTCTTCTAATACCTCACCAGGCGTTACAAGATCTAGTAATTGGTGCATATAACCTCCTTAATGGTAATCAACAATTTCAACATTATGGGCGTTTCCGTCATGCCAAGTAAAACATATACACCATTGATCGTTAATACGAATACTATGCTGATCTACTCTATCACCTTTTAATGATTTAAGATTATTACCAGGAGGAGAACATAAATTATTAATAGCCGAATTTAATAACTTAAGCTTTCTTTGAGCTTGACGAGAGACTGCACTAAAACATTTTGTAAATTTATTATAAAATAACTTTTCAGTATCAGAACAAGCAAAAGATACAATTATGTTTTAGTATTATTTTAATAGTATTAACAAAAATATAATGCTTCAAATTTTATGTCTTTTTCAAGAAGATTTATACGAGTTTTTAGATATAGAAGAATTACCGGTATTGTTATTTAGCCATAGCTATAATCCTGAGGTATTAGTAAGAATTAGCACGAGTATTATGAGCGAACCCGATGGATGAGTTAATGCTATTTAATTAATCTCTACTAGACGAGCATTTACATAAAACTGTAGGATCAAGTTCAATTGCTTTATTATAAGACTCAAGAACTAAATTGTATTTACCTAAATAGTATAAAGCAATACCTTTATTGTTATATGCTTTAGAATAACCAGGATTTAACTTAATGGCTTCATTGCAAGCCTCAAGAGCTAATGCATATTTACCTAGTAAATAGAAAAAACCGTATTTTTGAGTAAGATAGATTTATTAAATATATAATTATTACAATTAACAATTATATTTATTGACTTCTTTTAATTCCCCCTATAAATTACTTCTCTCAAATGATAATTAAACTCTATCATTAATATATAAGCTAATTTTAAAGAGTTAAAATATGAAAAATAAAGAAGAAGGAATTTTAACCTCTGAGTCTTATATTGATGAAGAGGAAGAAAAGAAATTAAAAGCTCAAAATGCAAGGAAAGAGCTTAAGTTAATACTAATAACTCTTGGAATAGTTTTGACTAGTTTTTTAACTTTCTGTTATTTCTTTTTTAATTATGCAGAAGAAGAAGCAGAGTATAAATTACAGCAAGAACAAGAAGCCAAAGCAACTAATAAAACAGAATGATAGTAGCTAAAATACCAAAAGTTAAAATTATTAATACTTCTTTAGGATTTAAAAATTATTTATTATTGCAACTTTTTAATTTTTACTTTAATTGTAATCAACTATTATTAACAAAAATAAGAAATAACTTTTATGGAAGATTTAAGCTCTTGGAAGGAAAAGTTTGAAGTTTGCGTTTACACTAAAAAGCTGATTGATAAACTCGAATATTTAAACACTAAAGTAAAAAATCCTGTTGATATAGAGGAAGTCAAAAAAGGTATCTACTACGCTCATAAATATCATGGTTCGCAAATGCGTCAATCAGGCGATCCTTACTATTCTCATCCGATTGAGGTGGCGATTATGGTAGCAGAATTTGTAGCAAATGAAGCTAGTAAACTTTTTACCCATGTTATAATGCAAGCGGCATTGTTACACGATACAATTGAGGATACAGAACTTACTAAAGAAATAATTACCGAAACTTTTGGGATAGAAGTAGCAAAACACGTAGAAGGGTTAACTAGGGTTAAGCCTTATGGAAAAATTAGTGCAGCAGAAAGCTTAGACTTATTAATAAAGGATATTAATGAAAGTGCATTAATAATTAAATTCTTTGATCGCATGCATAATATGCAAACTATAAGTGCTAAATCACCTGAGAAAATAAAAAAAATTGTTGAAGAAACGTTACAATCTTTTTTATCACTTGCAGTGTCTTTTGATGTGTGTGAATTAGAACAAGAATTTATAAAATTATGTTTTAAAAGCTATGCAATTGAAAGACCTATTTTTTGATTAAAATCAATTTCTGTTTTATCGAGTTTTTCAAAGTGATTTAATCCAAACATAAACCCTATGCTTATAGGTATCATAATTACTAACATTCTCCAATGTCCGAAAAATTCTGTTAAATAAATAAACCCAAAAGAAGTAAGAACATACATCATAGCACGGGATAGAGCATATATAAAACTGGTATAAGTAAAGCGTTTAAATACTGGGAAATGTCTATAAAATATAGGCATTGCTGGTGTATCACCAAATCTGAATAAAACTATAAATGATTGAATTAATAATATATCAAAACCGCTTGTACTATTAAGTTTAATAAATATGGAAATAACAGTATAAAAATTCCAAATATAATTGCTTTTACTCTTAGTATAATTAAAGGATAAATGTAATAGCTTAAATATGTTATTATTATGTAGCTAGCAACATGTACTATAGAAACTAAAAAGTTTTGATGGATTATTTGTGCAGGAGTATAGTTAAAAGAATTTTTTAAAATATTTCCACAATGTACGTATATAAAATAAAAACATACAGGACCTGCACACTGAATACAAAATAAAGCTAAGGAAGTTTTTATACTCACTTTCTGGTTCCATAAAGGATTTTCTTCTAATTTGCTTATATCTAAATTAGCTTTTTCAAGTATATTTTTTACTCTTCTTTTTGCATCAGCAAATTCAGGCGTCTCTCTGAGGCGTGTTCTAGCTAATCCTCCAATCATTGCAATACCTATACCTATCCAAAAAGCATATCGCCAATTTGCTCCTATCGTAGTTGTTAAATATGCTACAAACAATGCTCCCATCCCTCCTAACGAAGTAAAAACAGAAGTTAAAGCTACTGCCGGATATTGAGCCAGTGGTTTTATAAGCTCTGTTAGATAAAGTTCTGCTCCTACAGTTTCACCCATTGACGAAAAACCTTGAGCAATTCTATACATTGTAACAATCCAAGCTGCTTTTACCCCTATTTCAGCGTATGTAGGTAAAATTGCCACTATAAAGCAAGATAAAGCCATAATTATAAGTTGTTATAACTACAGTAGATTTACGTCCTAAGTGATCAATATAACCTATAATTATTGCCCCTACAGGTCTACAAAATATATGTAGAACAAAAGGCAAAAGCAAAAAGTAAGAAAACAACTTGAGGATCTGAAGTTGGAAAAAATATATCGTTGAGTAATACTGCCATATGAACATATAATAGAAGATCAAAATACTCTAAAAAAGTACCAATAGACAATAATCCTACCGCTTCTCGCTGTTCTCTATTTAACCTTACTTGCTTTTTTATAGGTCAGCATAATTTCTTTACAAAAAATTAAATTGTAAAGAAATCTATACTGTTTTATATAAAAGTCAATAGGATTTTTCGCCTTATACGATAAATAGAGAAATGAAGTGCAACTTAACGCACTTCACATGTAGTGGAATGTAAGAAGTTAAGATATTTCGCAACTTTCTTTAGATATTTGCCCTATATGTTCTACTTCATACTTTTTTTCTTGAGGTACTAGACCATGATGAACAAAATATCTTTTTATAAACAGCAAATTCTTAATAATAACTGCGATAGATATTCTGCCCTTGAAATGATTAAATCATATTTTAAGTTGAAAACCGCAAGATCGTTATCATATGAAGAACTTGAAATGATGAGCAATTAAGCGAATTATTTAGAGATTCTTTAAACTATTTTATTAATGATTTTATATCAAAATCCGATAAATCAGTTGCAGCAAATAAAGCGTTTAGTATACAAGATGAACATAACAATACTCACAAATTATATGCGTTTTTAGAGAAAAATAAAATATCGGACAAAACACATCAAATGCTTATATATGTCAAAGTACCTTATATAATGACCAAAGACGACGAAGAAAGCTTAAACACTTTCATACACTTGGCTAAGATAATGTAGATTTCCCAAAAACAAAATCAGAAACTCAAGAAAGAAGAATAACTAATTTCAAAACTGTCTAGTCTATTAGAAAATTATTTTAAAAAGCACCAGTCATATTAAATCACAACTAATAATTAAAAATTGTTGACTTATTTTAAGTATCTTTATACCATAACTTACTTAAATGATATTTAAACTCTATCATTAATTTTTAATAAACTTAAGATATGGTAACACATGGAAAATAAAGAAGAATCAAATATATTACCTGAGTTTATAATTGATGAAGAAGAGGAAAAACGATTAAAAGCTGAAAACTCTAAAAAAGAACTTAAGTTAATATTAATAACGTTTGCAATCATTTTAACTAGCTTTTTAACATTTTGTTATTTCTTTTTTAACTATATAGAAGAAAAAGCAGCAGAATATAAACTACAGCAAGAAGCAGAAGCAAAAAAGTTAGATAAAGCTGAATGATGCAAGCTTATAATATTTCAGCAATTTTCAAATAATCTTGAGGGGTAAGGTTTTCAGCACGATAATTATCATTGATTTTCAACTGAGTTAATACTTCATGTATATTAGGTACAAGATTTTTCAGTGATGACTTGATCATTTTCCGTCGTCCTGCAAAAGCAAATTTTGTTATTTGCTCAACTTTATTTATCAGAGCAATAGACGGCGGATTTTCTAAAGGTATTAGTTTGACTATCGCAGAATATACTTTAGGAGGTGGATAGAAAGCAGTCGGTGCTACGTCAAAGCATTTTTCCACTTTAGCAATTAACTGACATATTACCGATAACCTGCCATATGCTTTAGTTGATGGCATAGCACAAATACGTTCTACTACTTCCTTTTGTAACATTAGCGTCATATTAGTAATTAGTCGTGCTTCTTTCAGCCATCTAATCACTAACTCAGTACCTATATGATACGGTAAATTAGAAATTATAGTTACTTTATAGTCAATTGATTTGGACTCGCCTACATCGTTACTCGTCACTCTCCTATTAGTTATAGGCTTCGCTTCTCGCTCCTTGTATGCAAATCCAACTGAATTGACTATATCATAGCTTAAATCGGTTAAATTTATTTTAAGCGCATCTTGTTTAATAATATTTAGATTAGGATAATATTCTTTAATCTCATTAAGGAGCGGGATGCATCTCTCATCTGTTTCTATAACAGTTAAGGATTCAGGTTTTTTTTGCAATATTGACCTAGTTAACCCTCCGGTGCCTGGTCCTATTTCTAATACTCGGCTATTTTCTGCAAGGTTACTCGCACGTACAATTTTATCACATAGGCTACTGTCAAAAATAAAATTTTGTCCGTGCTTTTTAAGAGGATTAATTTGATGAGATGCTGCATGTTTTGCAATTGAAGGAAGCATGGAGTAATGCTGTTCTAGCTAAAAAAGTTGCATGAATCGATTTTCATCGTCACTGCGAGCGACTGAAAGGAGCGTGACAATCTCATGAAATAGTATAAAATCCTGAGATTGCCGCGTCGAGGCTTTGCCTCTCCTCGCAATGACGAAAAACAGGTACCTCAAGATGGCAACATTATTTTTATAGCTGCCTTTTTACGCATATTTTCAAACATTTTTTGTGCTTTTTGCGAAATCTTTTTATTGGTTAGGAAGTTTACTACATAATTATTTTCATCTTCATTAACATTTAAGATTTTTTTGCTGCACACTAATATTATTTCAAATTTGTTATTTACTTCAAAAACATTGCTTGCTTTATCAGGAGTTAAGTCCTTTACAATAGTTTGTTTTACGCCTTCTATCTTGCTAAGCTTATCGGTAATAATTTGCATAGTAGCAAAATTATCATAAAACGATTTTTTAACATCCGCACATTTTTTTAGTCGATTTTTCAAATTATTCATCTGCGTAAACGCTTTATTACCACCATCTTTAGATATAAATACTTGCATTGAAACTTCTACGTCTTTTTGATCGCTAGATAAAATTGCGACATCTATTTCTTTATTACTTACTTGTACCGATCTTGATAGACTTGATAAAATATTCATTTTAATCAACTCGGATTTAATTTGGGAAATAAAACTATCAGGATTAACCGATCTGCTTTTTAGATACTGAAGAAGAGAACCGTGAGGCATTTTATTACGATCTTCAATAGATTTAATAGCGTTATCTATCTCTTCTTGCGGAATTTCTCTATCTCCGGCATATTGAAAAAGCAAAGATTCGTCAATTAAGCTCTTGATTGCTAAGTCACTTAGCTGCTTATCTTGAGCAGGCGTTAGACTTTCAACATTATTTAGTGCCATAATCATTTTTTTTCTAGCACGGAACTCATTAAGAGTAATAGGTTCATCATTTACGGATGCTACTATATTCGGTAATGATGCTTGTGCTACATTAAAAGTAAAAAAAACGGTAATGATTAATAATAATTTTCTCATGTGATACTCTGAATAAGTGACCAGTAAGTAGACGAAGTTTTATTTGGAAAAGAGCAAGGAGTCTATAAGTCAAGGAGCGGAGCGTACATTTAGTACGTGAGCACCGCAAAACTTATAAGACGACGTAGCAAATTTTTCAAATAAAACGAGTATACTCACATGTTTAAAACTTTTAAACCGATAGAAATAGTCGGCGAAGAGGTAGTCTTTTTGATTCCTCTACTTCCATCGGCTAGATAATCGGAATAAATCTTTGCAGTAATTCTAACACAATCTTTCGCATATGTCACCCTAATAGTTCGAGTAAGCAAATTTGGAGATCGTCTAGAGAGATCAATACGTGCACCAAAGCCTATAGTCCAATTTTCCTCTAGCTGATAATTCATGTCCCCATAAAATTGTCGCACTCTATTATTTGAAACCTTTATACTTTCTACGGAATAATATTTTTTAAGATTGGTAAGCTGAATAAAACTACCTAGAAAGTTAATCTTATCATAGTTAAAATTTCCTCCCACTTCATCTCTAATAGGTCTGAAATATCTATCTTTCCGAAAGCTATAAAACACTTCTAAATTATCAGAAAGATTACCTAGAACCTGCCCTACATTTTCCGTATTATCAGCAGGCAAATCTATACTATATCTTGTATTACGCGACTGTCCTAAAAATAATTTTAAATAATTTTCTTCTTTAGCAATACTAGTATTTAAGCCGTAACTTAATCTATTACCGAAATCATGACAATCAATACCGCTATAACGGTTGGATAAAAAGATATTTTTTTCGGATAATTCATATTTAGCAGGATCAATTATAACAAATTTTTTATCTTTCTTAGATAGTTTACGTCCCATAGTAAAAGAAACTACCGGCTCAATAAGTAAATTTATCGTTTTTGTTATATTACCTACTAACGGATAACGCCATAAAGTTTGCAATTCCGGTATATTCCTTTGAAATGATTTACTTTCTCTCGGCTTATCTAAATAAGCCCGTCTAGCAAGATAAAAATCGCCTCTATCTTTTGCTACAAAATCAAAAATTTGCCCTGAAGAAGTCAGCACATTATGCATAAAGGATAATTGTAAAGAGGTTCTAGCAAGTTGTTTTCCTATTCTTTCTTTGTACATTAACGTATTATTTTCAACAACGATATGGCTGTTGTCATTATCATTCAAATTTATCACGTTTTTTGTATTGATTTTCGGTAATACTAGAGGATCGGTATATTTACTATCATTACTACCTAAGCCTTGAAAACTTAATCCTTCCGCCGAAAAATAATCAGTCTCATGAATTTTATTTAAGAATATTTTAGAAGTTAAATATGAAGCGTAGTTATTATAATAATTTTTTAAATAAGCTTTATCCGATGTACGTTCCACCCTGAAACCGTAATCATAAACTTTATCGGTACTAATAAAATTACCGCTTGCTATATAATGATAAGAAGAAACTTTTTTATTTTTCACTACACTTCCGTCTTTTTTTAGAAAATACGGTAATTCACCGTAACTACCTTGAAAATTCATATTATCGGTATCATTCGGGCGATAGCGTGCTTCTAGCTCATAAGTTTGATATTTACTAAAAATCCTTGGAGTGAGAGTAAAATCCATATTAGGTTTTGCACGTAGATATAGAGGGATACCAAACCCTTTATTTTTGACGTCAGGCACTAATAATCCGGAAGTTGCAGGTGCCGTAGGAGTCGGATGGAAAAAATACGGTAAGTAAAAAATCGGTACGCCATATACTTCAAAAAATACGTTTTTATAAACTACTCTATGTTCTTCGGAATGAATATAAGTACCCTTAGCAGCAATTTGCCAAATAGGGTTTCTATTACAAGTAACATCGCAAGGGGTAAATTCGGCATGGTGCAGCTTAAGATTATTTTCATCTATTCTTTCGGCAAGTTTAGCAATTAAAAGATTATTATCACCGGAAAGCAAAATGAATTCCGATATGATACCTTTCTTAAATTCATCTTTTAAAACCGCTTTGTCTCCCTCTATTATCCGGTTTTGTTTATCCTTAATTCGGATATTACCTTCTGCCCATAAAATATCGTTTTCTATATCATAAAGTAAATTATCTGCCGTTAATAAATACTCATCCGTGATAATTCTTATATTACCTTTAGCATATATCAAATCCTGACTTTCATTATACTCTACGAAGTCGGCTATCATATTGCTTATTTTAATATTTTGACCATTCTTAGAAAGATCGGCAAAACTTACCAAAGAAAATATTATGATAATAAGCAAGCATATTATTCGCAGTAGCATTTATATTAATAAATATATTTTAATAGTAAAAAATAATAGCAAGCTATTAGCAATATATCAAATAATAAAAAATTTTGCTTGCTCTTTTGCAGTGCAAGATTATTCTATGGAGATGATAACCGTCATTGCGAGTGGACATTGTTGCGTGGATCGATTCCACTACTGTCATAACGTGGTCAAGCCACGGGATGACATCGGAACGTTTTTCAAGAACCATGCAACAAAGCCACTCTCAGCTCAAAAAACCAAGTACTAATAAAATGCTAGACAATTTCATTGCAAATCAAGCAACTAAAGAGTTTTCAGTTAGTGAGATTTCTAATAAAATTAAAGAATTATTAGAAAATAATTTTAGCTATATTAAGATAAAAGGAGAAATTTCAGGTTTAAAAATAGCAAGCTCAGGTCATGCTTATTTTAACTTAAAAGAAAATACCGCTATTTTAGCCTGTACTTGCTGGCGTCCTATTCTTGCTAAAATCAAATTTCCTTTAAATGACGGTATGGAAGTGGTGATTAGCGGCAAGCTTTCAAGCTATGCAGGTAATTCACGCTATCAATTATCGGTAGATAATTTGCAACCTGCAGGACTTGGTGCTATGTTGCAAATTCTAAATGAACGCAAAGCTCGTTTAGAAAAAGAGGGACTATTTAATAAGAAACGTATTCCTATACCTTTTTTACCTGATAAAATAGGCGTTATCACTTCAATAACCGGTGCTGTTATTAAAGATATTATTCATCGCATTCGCGAACGTTTCCCAACTCGGATGATAATATGGCCGGTTAGCGTACAAGGCGAAAATTCCAGCAATGAAATTGCTGAAGCAATTGAAGGATTTAACAATTTAGAAGAGATAAATAAACCAAGTGTTATAATTGTTGCTAGAGGTGGCGGTTCTATAGAAGATCTTTGGTCATTTAACGATGAGATATTAGTACGTGCCGCTTATAACTCAAAAATTCCTATTATTTCCGCAGTAGGCCATGAAGTGGATTATACTTTAATAGATTTAGTAGCCGATAAAAGAGCTCCGACGCCAACTGCTGCCGCAGAATTTGCCGTACCGGTACAATCTATTTTAAATAATACTCTACAATCTTATGAAAAAATATTATTGAATAATACTAGCCGGTTAATTAAATATCACGAACAAAATATAGTAAATTACGATAAAATACACAGATATCTCTCTCACTATATAAATAATAGGCAACAATTACTAGACGAAACCAGTTTTAATTTACTAGATGCTTTACCGTGCTTTATTGAACTACAAGAAACAAAGCTTAAATCTTTTTCTAAAGAAAGAGTTAACCCTGCTAAAATACTCAATTACAAAACATTAGAATTAACACATCAAACAGCTTATCTATCAAAATCGGCAAATAATACTTTGAAAAATTTTGAGTATAAATTAGAATTAAATAGCACGTTACTTGCAAGCCTTGATTATCATAACGTATTAAAACGAGGTTTTGTTATAGTTAAAGGAGAAACGGGTAATTTTTTATCTTCTAAAATTACTGCTGCAAATGAAAAAATTTTTAATATTAAATTTTCTGACGGCGAAATTAAAGTAGTTCGTAATTAAAAATGTCATCCTGTGGCTTGACCACAGGATCTTGTATCACAGGCTGTATCCTGAGATCCCGCAATCAAGTTGCGGGATGACATTAAAAATTACTAGATTCCTGCTCTCGCAGGAATGACAAAACATAATTCTAAAAAATACAAACCATGAAAATTTTAAAGCTTTTTATTTTTATACTTCTCATTTCTAAAAATTTTTATGCTTTGAGCATAGGTACAAACGAACAACAAGCAATTTTAGAATGCAAAGGGACAGCCGATAAAAAAACTTTGATAAATGCATGGTATGTAAATGAGCCTTACCAATACTTAATTGCTACTTCAAACGGTCGCACTACCGTTTCCGGTATGGATATAGAATTAATTAACGCTATTGCCGCAAAAATAGGTATCAATATTGAGTATAATCAAGATAGTTGGTATCAAGATCAATTAGATATTCAAAGCGGCAATGCCGATATGGCTGCAGGAGCTACTTATACTGCTGAGAGAAGTAACTACGCTCATTTTTCAAAACCTTATCGCTTAGAAGAACTATCATTATTTATTATTGAACCACTTGCCAAAAAGTTAAATTTTCAAAATGTTAATGAACTAACAGCACAAATACGCTTATTTAATCTTCATTTAGGAATAGTGAAAGGTACCGTATACGGAGACCCTAAATTTACGGATTTTTTATATAATGAGAAAAATCGGGATATAATTGAAATATATCAAAATGATATAGAATTAGTAAATGGAATAATAAAGAAAGAAATTGACGGTTTTATTAGTGGTAGAATAGTCGGTTCCGTTAATATACTCGGAAGAGCGATAGACAGGAACATATTAGAAGTTCCTTTAAATATTAAAACTCCTATACATTTGATGTTTAGCAAAAAAACCGTATCTTTAAATATAATTGAGCAATTTAATTTTGCGATAGATGATTTTCTTACAAGTAACGAATATAAAAAAATTATTAAGACATACATATACCATATTCTATTACCTAAATCTATAGATTCTCGTTGGTGTCATATTATAGGATTACTTGGCTGCCTTGCTTTTGCTTTTTCAGGAATTATTTTAAGTAGCAGAAAAAATAGTACTTTATTCGGTACATTTTTATTTGCAGTATTACCGTCTATTAGTAGCTGTATAATACTCGACTTAATAGTAAATCATGATACCGGACATTTAAACTTCTATTTTACTCCTTCTTATTTCTATTATATATTTATAGTAGTTTTACTTAGTTTTACAATTATTAAATTATTCAGCTATTATAATAAACAGATTACTGAAGATAATTATTTAGAACAATCACTAAATAATATAGTAGCAATTTGCGATTCATTCGGACAAGCAACTTTTATAATTATAGGAGTTGCAATGGTTATTATTCACAAAATCGAGCCTCTAAGTTTTTGGGGACCGTTTTTTGCTTTTATTACAGCTAATTGCGGTGCGATATTACGAGATTTTATTATGAAAGAACATTCAATTAAGAGAATACCAAGAGGAGTGAGTATTGAAATAAGTATATTATGGGGTGTAGCCTTTAGCGTATTATTAGATATGTACGGCAGTAATCCAAATTACAATACCATAAAATATTCAATGATTATAGTAATTTCCGGAGCATTCATTACTAATCTTTTAGCTTATCATTTTGGTTTTCTTGAGTGGCGATTCCGTAATGAAAACACAAGCTTAGAAAAACAAACATGAAGATAGTTACTTGGAATATTAATTCCATAAAAACAAGACTTAATTTATTGCGTAATTTTTTATCTAAAGAAAATCCGGATATTTTATTATTGCAAGAAATAAAATGCGAAACCGAGAAATTTCCTTTTGATGAATTATCCGATCTACCTTATAATTTTTATGTTCACGGACAAAAATCATATAACGGCGTTGCTATAATTTCAAAATTTCCTGCCGATGAAATAATTAAGGATTTTCCGAATAATTACTACAGTGATCAAGCAAGATTCTTAGAAATAAAATTATCATTACCTATAGGATTCTGTAATATAATCTCGCTCTATGCTCCTAACGGTTCATTTGTCGGTAGCGATAAATTTGTAGCAAAGCTAGCATTTTATGATAATTTTATTAATTATCTATCAACTAAAAAATCTTTTGACGAAAAAACTATCATTGGCGGTGATTTCAATATTGCACCGTTCGATATAGACGTATATTCACCTAAGCTACTTGCTGAAACTACTTGTTTTACTGAGATTGAACAAAAAAAATTACGTACTATTCTAAATTCCGGGTTTGAGGATTTATATAGATTGATGCATCCATGTAAACAAGAATTTTCATGGTGGGATTATAGAGCCGGGTGTTTTGAACAAAATAAAGGTATGAGGATTGATATGATCCTTGGTTGTAATAATACTATTGACTATTTAGAAAATTGCTATATGGATTATAATCTAAGGACTCAAGAAAAACCTTCAGATCATATACCGGTAATTGCGAGTTTTAAAAAATAGTCAGTGAATGTCATTGCCTGCGTGGATACCAGACCGTCATTGCGAGGAAAAACTGCAAGTTTTGACGAAGCAATCTCATGCTAAAGTCCTGAGATTGCCACGTTCCTTTTAGTCGCCCGCAATGACGATTTGCTATCCATGCAACAATACCTACGAAAATGACATAAATCACTTTTTAAGAAATAAATATATGTCTCCAAAATTCATGAAATTTTACGAAAAATATATGACGATTGTCGGTATAATCGGCAATTTTATGTTTTATATACAGGCTCATAAGATTTTCACCTGCAAATCTTCAGCTTCCGTTTCTATGCCCGCCTTTACTATAAGTGCTATTGCTCTTTGTAATTGGCTTATATACGGCATATTAATAAAAAATACACCTATTATAATAGCAAATATAGTAGGTTTTATCGGGGCATTATTAGTTTTCTTAACCATAATAATATTTAATAATGACTAAGAAAATCATTACTTTAGTTGGCCGTCCGAATGTAGGCAAATCAACGCTTTTCAATAGATTAAGCATACGTAAAAAAGCTATCGTTCACGATTTGCCGGGCGTCACTAGGGATAGAAAATATACAGAAGGCAAAATTGGCTCTTTTGAATTTTTGTTAATTGATACCCCAGGACTTGAAGAGAATCCTGATAGTATGGGAGAGAGGTTAATGGAACAGACTACTAAAGCAATTTTAGAAGCAGATTTAATTTGCTTTATGGTTGACGGTAGAAGCGGAATATTGCCCGATGATAAGCTACTTGGTAGCTTTGTTAGAAAATATAATAAGCCTGCTATATTGGTAGTTAATAAATGCGAGAAAGCTTTTGATTTTGATAAAGAGTACTACAAATTAGGGTTTGATAGTGTGGTGGCTATCTCTGCCGAGCATGGCACAGGCTTAATTAATTTATATGACGAGATTATTGCCAAGTTACCTGAAGAAGAATCAATCGAGACAAATATAGCCGATCCAATTAAAGGAGATTGTTTGCAGATAGTAGTTAGCGGCAGACCCAATGCCGGAAAATCTACTTTTATAAACGCTCTTATTAATGATGAAAGATTATTAACCGGTCCTGAAGCCGGCATTACTCGTGAATCAATTGAAATTGATTGGCAATACAAAAATAATCATATTAAATTAATCGATACGGCAGGGCTTCGCAAAAAATCTACTATTACAGAATCTTTAGAAAAATTATCGGCATCAGATGCTATTAACAGTATTAAATTTGCTAATACCGTAATCTTAATGATTGATGCTTTAGCCCCTTTAAAACAGCAAGATTTAAATATTGCAAGCCATGTGGTAAATGAGGGAAGAAGTATAGTTATAGTAGTGAATAAATGGGATTTAGTTAAAGAATCCGAAAAAGAAGCATTTCAGGAAGAATTTTATTATCAGATAAATACTCATCTGCCTCAGGTTAAAGGGGTACCAGTTCTATTCATTTCAGCAATAAATAAACAAAATATAGAGCAGGTTTTAGATGCTTGTCTTAAAATCTATAAAATTTGGAATAAAAAAATAACTACCAGCAAATTAAATGAATGGCTTAATTTTACTACGGAAGCACATCCACTACCTCTACAAAAAGGCGGTAAAAGAGTGCGTGTAAAATATATGACTCAAACAAAAACCCGCCCACCTACTTTCAAATTATTCTCTAATAACCCGGAAAAAATTACCGATAGCTATACTCGTTATCTAGTAAACAATATGCGTGAGGCTTTTGACATGCCGGGCATTCCTATTAGATTCACTTACGTAAAAACTAAAAATCCTTATGTGTAGTTTAAAATTAATTAATTTACAAAATTTAAATTTACGTATATACTTGTTTATACAATAATCAAGTATATTATTATGCAAAGTCAAATTAAAAAATGGGGAAATAGTTTAGGTATTAGAATACCTAAATATTTAGCTGGAAAATTACATGTTAGTGAAGGCACATTAGTTAATTTAAAATTAACTAATAACGGTTTAATTATTAGCACAGAAGAATCTGAATTAGATATATTACTAAATAATATTACTGACTCTAATCGTCATCATGAATTATTAAGTAATGATAAGACGAAAGGTAATGAAACATGGTAAATTATATACCTGAAAAAGGTGATATAGTTTGGCTTGATTTTGAACCGCAAAAAGGTAAAGAAATTCAAAAGACACGCCCTGCGGTTGTACTTAGCCCTTACAAATATAATCTTAAAAGCGGTCTTGCTTTATTTGCTCCTATTACTAGTCAAATAAAAAATTATCCTTTTGAAGTAATAATAGATTTTCAGCAAATAAAGGGGGCGGTATTATGTGATCAAGTTAGATCAATGGATTTCAAAGTACGTAAAGCAAATAAAATTCTAACATTAAATGAAATACTTATAAATGAAATAATATATAAATTAAAATTACTTTTATAAAATATTCATTCTATAGTTAATATAAACTTTTTCCTTTAGTATTACTATTTTGTAATATAATACTTATTAGTATAGAAAGCAATAGTATAGAAAGCAATAGTATAGAGAAACTGCTAGAAAACTTGTTAGTTGATTATCAAGCCGCCTGATTGTTCCAAACACTATTAGATTGACTCGTAATTAGTACACTTTAACCAAGCTGTAAATTAGATAAGTTCTCTATTCCAACTACACTTATTTTTTCTGTTTTTTTATATGTATTATTCCCAGCATTATGGTACTTCGTCCTTGTAATTTCATAATGATACTTTGAATTTACAATATAATTTTAATCAAATAATAGCAAGATTTTCTATGCTCCTCTACCGGATTTTCCTATCTCTCTTTGTCTTTCTCTAATACCTTATTTGTATGCGGTCCTACCGCTTCTTTATCTTTACTAAATTTACTTTTTCCTAAATTAACTATAGTTTCTGCTACTACTCCTAGAACTTTCGGGTCTGATAATAATTTTAACGCCGGCACTATAATTTTACCGTATTCATGTTTGCTAAATTTATCGGCAATTTTAATTAATTCAGGTGCATGTTTGCCGGCTATCTTTATTAAGATCTAGATATCGTTTATTTAACTCATCATATTTTTTATTACCTGTTTCAGCCCCAAGAGCTAAATATCCAACTTGAACCCACGAAAGGTTTTTATATTCTTCATCAAGCTGTTGCCTTATATTATGGATTCCTGCTCTTGGCTTTTAGACATTTAAATACCTTTATATAATTTAATATTATTTTACTATAATTATTTAAAGGTTTATAAAATTTTACTTTTTAGTTTTTGTTAATTTTTAAAGTCATGGTTATCTTGCAATAGAATTTTTTACTATAATTCTTCCCTTTCATTCAAAAAGTCTCTAGGTTTTGTAGACATTTGATTAATGATTATAATTATGAGATATTTTTAAGCGAAAATTAATAAGATTTTTGCCGGAATAGCTACTCCTATTTCAAAAAAATCTTATAATTTGCAGCAAAAAAGAGTCATAATTATGATTATTCTATTAAATGTCTACAAAACCTAGATCTATACTAACCTCTCCACATAATGAAACAATATTATCCATTATCTTTGGGTCTATATTTGGATTGTTGCACGCTGTATTTTTCTTAAGCCAGTTAGGGTCATGGTAATAGGAAGGCTTTGGCCATAGCTCGATGATTTTTGGTAGAGGCTCTATTTTTCTAATACCAGTCCGATACCCAGGCATTAAAGCTTTAACCGGCATCCACCCTACATCACCGATAAAATATATTTCCAAGTAATGCCAAATCAATTTAACCTTATTATTTGTATCCACAAAGATTTTATAATATTCACGTTGTACATCATTAAGAAATTCCGTTGCTATAAGCGATATATCGGGATGCGTTTCTATACTTACTAAAGCTATATTTTCTAAGTTTTCGGGGCATTGAACAATTCTATCTGAAGCCGTTAATTTCTTAAACTCTTCCTCTCCTATTTTTTCTTTTAGGCTACTTTTGTATTCTTGCTCTTTATCTGAAGGAAATACTAATTTATCATTTTTACAATCAACCGAAAAAGGAGTTTCAATAACATATTTAATAAATAAATCTTTTAGTTTCATAATAAAAAATTTCTTAATATATAAGGCTATAATATTAATAATTTTTATATGTCAAATAATATCCTCTAGGCTATCTAGGTAATGCTTTACCAGTCGTAACAACTTCGCTTCAGGGCTTAGATTTTTCACTGCCCATTTTTTAATCCAAGGTTCGGCGAGCTGCCACATATTAACATTACCGTCTAACTGTCTGCCTATCCCTTCCACCATTATCAAAGTCTTTTGTAATAGCAACAACTCCGGTTGTACTTCCATGCCGAAATCTTCCGTGATTTTAAATAAATGTGCAAGCAGCTTACCTATGGAAATATTTTTCGTGGGCGTACCTACTATAGGCTCGGTGACTGCTCTACAACTTTGAGCGAATAAACCTAAATCGGTATTTGATGGGATGTAGCCGGCTCTTAAATGTACTTTAGCAACTAATTTATAATCACGTTTTAAAAAGCCGAATAGACTTTCGGCAACGGCTAAACGATCTTTTTCTTTAAGTCTGCCCATAATACCGAAATCGAGTAGAATTATCTTACCTTGCTTGTTTACTAAAATATTTCCTGCATGTAAATCAGCATGAAAAAATCCGTCTCTATAGGCTTGATTGAAAAACATTACGGCAAAATCCTGAGATATTTTTGCAGGTTCTAATCCCATTTCCTTTAGTAGCAAAGTATCATATATAGAAGTTCCGTCTAACCACTCGGTGGTTAGTATATTTTCTGATGTTAAATCCCAATATATTTTAGGGATTATTACATTAATATCATTACGCATATTGTCCATAAGCTCGGAGCTAGCTGCCGCCTCTAAACGTAAATCAAGCTCAAATTTCATAGTTTCATGAAATTTATCGACTACTTTAGTCGGTTTTAGCCTTTTTGCTTTAGAAAATTTTGAGATAATTTTTGCAAGAAAATATAACAGCTTAATATCTCTATTATATCTTTTATGAATATCAGGACGCAAAATTTTTACCGCAACATATTCACCGGTTATAAGTTGTGCTTTATGTACTTGCGAGATTGAAGCAGCGGCGATTGGGGTGTCGTCGAAGTGTGAGAAAGGGAGGGCGTCATGGCTACTCTCTCTTATGTCATTCCCGCGTAGGCGGGAATCCAGTATTGTTTTTTCTGGATCCCCGTTTTCACAGGGATGACATAATGGAGTGCGAGAATGACATAAAAACTCCTTCGTTATCAACTTTCTAGCCACCCCACCATCAAACGGAGGTAGCTTATCTTGCAATAACCTTAAATAATCTGCTATTTCTGCTCCTACTAAATCGGCTCTTGTCGAAAGAGTTTGTCCGAATTTTATATAAATAGGTCCAAGATCGCTTAAACAATCTATTAAGCGTTTGCCGTAATCTTCCCGTGATTTTTTTATTAACGAGACCGGAGCAAAAAATAAGGTTAATATATAACCGATAAACCTGAAATATTTAGGGCTTCTTGAATCAATTAAGATTTGCTTTTTACTGATGATACGAAAAATACGTATTAAATTAAAAAAATTACTTATCATATTTTATATGCACTGTGAATAGCAACTATTCCGCCGCTCAATTTTTTATAACCGACTTCCTCAAAACCGGCTTCTTTAATCATTATTCTAAACTCGTCTTGTGAGGGGAATAAATCTATACTTTCGACCAAATATTCATACGCCTCTTTATTACCCGCTATCATTTGACCAATACTCGGTATAATATTAAATGAGTAGAATTTATAGAAATCTTTTATGTACCCTTCCTTTACTTTTGAAAACTCAAGACATATAAACTTACCCATCGGTTTTAGAATTCTATAAGCTTCTTTTAAAGCTTTATTAATGTCAGGTACGTTTCTAATGCCGAATGCTATAGTATAATAATCGAAACTATTATCCGGAAACGGTAGTTCTTCAGCACTTGCTACAGTAAATTTAAGGTTCTGAAATAAATTAAGATCAATTGCTTTTTTCTTAGCTTGCTTTAACATTTCTTCATTAATATCACTTAAAGTTAAAGCGATATTATTACCTCTATCTCTTGCTTTTTTAGCAAGCTTTAAAGCAATATCACCGCTACCGCTAGCGACGTCTAATATATGAGAGTTAAGATTTGGGATTTGCCTAATAAATTCATCTTTCCATAAACGATGTAATCCAAAACTCATTAAGTCATTCATTAAATCATACTTATCAGCGACGTTAGAAAAAACGTTATTTACTAAACCTTGTTTTTTAGTGTAGTCTACTTTTTTAAAGCCAAAATTTGTTTGGTTCATAGTTTTTTATTATAAATATTAGCATCAAATGCCGGAACTTCCTGAAGTAGAAACTCTTAAAAACTCCCTAAAAGATAAGCTAATCGGGCTTATTATAGAAAATGTAGAGTTAAAAAGAGATAATTTACGTTATAAGCTATCCTCGCTTTTAGCTACAGAAATCTCAAATACTAATATACTGGATGTTAGGCGTCGTGCAAAATATTTAATTATAGATTTTAATAATGATTATTCTTTAATAGTTCATCTAGGCATGAGCGGCAGATTTACTCTGCAATCTGCTAATTATAAAACTCAAAAACACGATCATGTGATTTTTGATTTAAATAACTGTGAAAAGCTAATTTTTAATGATACTAGACGATTCGGAATGGTTTATAGCTTTAAAACTAATTTCTTGGAAAAAGAATTTTTTAATGATTTAGGAATAGAACCGCTTTCTGATTCATTGACGCTAGAATATTTAAAAAACAAGCTAAAGATTAGAAAAATACCGATAAAAAACTTGATTATGGATAATAAAATTATAGTTGGAGTCGGTAATATTTATGCTTCTGAAAGTCTTCATTTAGCTAGAATTCATCCGGATAAATTAGGTAACGATTTAAATGACGATGAAATAGAAAGTTTAATTAAATCGATTAGAGAAGTATTAACTAAAGCTATAACTGCCGGCGGTACTACTCTTAAAGATTTTGTAAACGGCGATAACAAACCTGGCTATTTTACCCAGCAACTTACGGTTTACGGTAGAGAGGGACAAAATTGTTTAAGCTGCTCTAGCACTATTATCAAGACAAAACATTCAGGCAGGAGTACTTTTTATTGTAAAACTTGTCAATATAGTTAATTCACTTGACATATTTTTTAAAACTATTTATAAAGCTCTCTATTGCTTATTCAATTAATAGTTGAAGGAGACTCCTTGCATAACCTATCTTATAAAGAGGAATTTGAAGGAGACACGAAACGCAGCACCGCAGCGTACAAAAAGGTACGAGAGGATGCGAGTATCGGATCGACGTACAAATTACCTTTAGAAAGAGGTTATGCAAGAGGTCTAATAAAGCCGGTGATTATGGCAGGAGGCAACGGTAAAAGACTATAGGCCTTTGTCATCTAAGGATAAACCGAAACAATTTAAAAAAATATTGAGTGATCTAACTTTACTTCAGCAAACATTAAACCGAAATAAATTTTTAGGGCAACCTACTGTTATTACTTCCAAAAAATATGAATCAATCACTAAAGAACAAGCAGCAGAAATAGATGTAGACATAGAATTAATTACCGAGCCTTTACAAAAAAATACTGCCGTTTGTGCCATTATTACGGGATTATCGGCTAAAGCACAAGGATTTGATATTGTAGTGTTACTACCTTCAGACCATCATATAGCGGATAATATAAATTACCTTAATACTATAAATAAGGCTTTACATTATGTTAATGAATTCGGTATTTGCACTATAGGTATTCCTATAAATGTTATAAGTGCCGAGTATGGCTATATAAACACAGGATTATCAATTGCAGAAAATGTTTATCTAGTTGATCATTTCATTGAAAAACCTATATTAGAGCAAGCAAAAAAACATTTTCAAAGTAATGAATATTTTTGGAATTCAGGAATTTTTGTATACGATATTAACTTCTTCTTAAACTTAGCAATGAACCTTCAACCTGATTTATTTTGTATTGCAGAAAAAGCATTTAATACTGCTGTAAAAAATGAGAATAGTTTGGCAATAGATGATGAGGCTTATAATGAAATCGAAGCAATTTCTATAGACAATGCCATAATGGAATATATTTCGGGAGTGGTTATGATAAAAGCCGATTTTGCTTGGAACGATCTTGGTACTTGGCATTCCTTATTACAGGTAAAACACCGGAATATAAACGATAATTATTGCGAGGGAAACGTAGTAACAAGTAATACCACAAACTCTTTCATTAGTTCTAATAATAAATTAACCACCGTAGTAGGTCTTGACAATGTCATAATTATCGATACTATGAACGGTCTTTTGGTTACCGATAAATCAAAAATAAATGATCTAGAGAAAGCTAAAATCCTATTTACCGCTCTTTTTAACGAAAAATCTGATTCATCACCGAATTATGAAATATATGAAAAAGCTTTTCTAAATAATATTTTATCTTCTGAAGAAATAAAATTAGAAATTATGAAAGGAAATAACGAAGCTTGTTATATTCTTGCTAAAACTTACTAAATAATTAATCGTAATCCCCAAGATGAATATAACTCTATGTTATTAACATTGATTGGAAGTAAATTAGGAAATACAGAATGTACACAGCTTGTTTATTCATATCCTACAAAATATACAAGCTTTGAATCTACTGTTAACAATTTTATTCAAAACTATATAGGACAGCTTAATATCACTTTTGATGATGCTATATTATCAGCTGCTTACTCCGATACTTTAAATACTTCAATGTTAGGAGACCCAAATTATAATAATATGTATAACCCTGGTTGAACACATATTATTACATAATTTACTGCTAATATTCAAGGCTATTGACATAGTATTATTGCTTATATATCCTATTTTGATGAGGCTTAAACCTCATCATTAAAATATAGCTAATCTTATAAACTTCAAAAATCTGTAAGTTATAGGAACAACTTAGTAATAAAGAGGTTCACTTTAGTTGAGTTACAACATGGAAAATACTACAGAAGAAGAAATAATAATATCTGAATTCAAAAATGATGAAGAAGAGAAAAGATTAAAAGCAGAAGATTCACGGAAACAACTTAAAGCAATACTAATAACATTTGGTATTATTTTGACCGGTTTTTTAACTTTTACTTATTTCTTTTTTAATTACATAGAAGAAAAAGCGGAAGAATACAAACAACAGCAACAACAAGAAATTCAAAAAACTAATAAGAGTTGAATATTAGATTACCACACTTCTCCTTTAATTATGGTCTTGTTGTATAACTGCTATGTCATTCCAGCAAGGCATTGTTGTGTGAATACCACCCCGTCATTCGAGTGACTGCAAGGAGCGTGGCAATCCAGAAAAAATAATAAAAAAATTCTGTAAATCAGAATTTTTTACTGGATTGCTTCGTCAATTATTTCATAATTTCCTCGCAATGACGAAAAAAGGTATATTTGAACAAAGTTTTAAAGCAGCTTTTGTTTGCCCTACCGCTGCAATATCATCTAATTCCCCTTCAATACCGAGTAAAGCACATTTAGTAATATGTTTTAAATTGATCGGACGCTTCTCAGAAACTAATTTGCCTCTTGCTAGCGAAAATTGTTGGAATACTTTATCTATAGTTTGTAAGTAAAACTCTGCCGGCATATCCATACCTGCTAAATACTCATCATAAAATTTAATAGTATGATCGGCTTTTTTATAATCAGAATTTAATAAACTTTGCCATAATTCTAAATGTGAATCTATATGACGGAATAAGTTTAAACTCATAAAGCCAGCAAGTTGGAGGAGTCCAGGATATACTTTTCTTCCATGTCCGGGATAGTTTGGCGGCACCTGCATTGTAACCATTTTGCAGAACCATTCTAAACTTTTACTTTGAGCGAATTCATTAACTGCCGTGGGATTTTTTCTAGCATCTATAGGACCGCCCATCAAAATCATCGAACTCGGCACATTTGGACTATTACTCTCCGACATTAAGCTAATGGCGGCAAGCAGTGGAACAGTAGGTTGGCAAACTGCCATAGTGTGAACATTCGGTCCTATAAAATTGATAAACTCCATTACGTAATCAATATAATCATCCATATCAAAATGCCCTGCTTCAAGCGGCACATAACTGGCTTCCGTCCAATCTGTAATATAAATATCGGTATACGGTAATAATTTTTGTACGGTTGATCTAAGTAAAGTAGCGTAATGTCCCGCCATGGGTGCTACTATTAATAATTTAGTAATTCTTTTTTAAAACCTATTTTCTGAAAATGCCTTAGTTCACAAAAAGACTTTTTTAGTATAACTTTTTCATTAATGTTATAGGTTTTATCATCAATAATTGTTTCAACAATATTAAATTCAGGTTTTTCATATTTTCTAGTCATGCGTTCACAAAGCGTTAAATAAGCATACATAATTCTTGCAAAACCGTTATCTTCTAGAGACTCATGTTCATATGCTTCTTTTAGAATTTTTATACCTAAATGCATTGGAGCAATTTGTGCTCTAAGCCCCTCTAACATATAATATGTATAATTAGTACTTAAATCACAGTTAATCATAATTTATCCACAAATTTAAAAATAATTAATATATATCTAGTTTAGCATCAAAAATTTCATAGTAACATTAATTTTAGGATTCACGGCTTAAATTTTTATAAATGCGTGATAATAATAGTCTATATATAAATATGTTTATTTTTTCTTCTTGTTTTGCTTAGGAATCACATGTTTATCAATATTATACCATATACTCTCCACCACTTCTTTTGTTGGTTTTTTACAAAACATATCAACCTTATTTAGATAATTCTCAAAATCCTTATTTTCTTCTGCCAACCTATTAGCCATATTCCAATCTATTTCAGATTTTTCTCTAGCAGGGATTAATATTTCACTATCTTCAGGAAATTCCATATTTATTAAAATAAAACCTATCCCATGCCTAATACATAACATTTCGAATTCATGCCTAGTATTGGACCTAATTTCGTCTAGAATAGGTGCGACTAAATAACCATAATGTGCCCATGATGAACTTGATAAAGCCTGAAAAAAAGACTCTCTTACATTACTACGGCTTATTTTCTTTTTTACTTCAAAGGACCAAAGCCTTGCTTGTTTTCCTCCATAATATTTAGCACAATCTTTAATTAGCGGACTCCATTTTTTATTAAGAACTTCCATGCCTACCCAATCAGGATGTAACCATATATTACTTCCGGCTCCTTGTTTGTTTGAAGAAAAATTATGTTTAATTTGCATATTATTTATAGATACCTAATTCATCAAGATATAATTCAAGTACTTCATATGCTTCTTCAGTTATATTATTTTCTTTGCTTACTTTATTTTTAAGGTTTGTTACTTGTTCTTTATTAATTTGATAATCAGGATTCTGACTATAGTACAACCTTACTTGAGGTTCTGACTCTATTCTAATATTAGGCTTTGATTTCCACTCATTAAACCTACCTCTACTAATTTCACCTGCATAAGCCTTTATAACTTCCTTAATTTTTTCTTCTTGAGTTCTTGCTGCTATTATCCTCTTATTTCTACTTGCCGCCGCTTTACGTCTAGCTTCTTCAGGATAATTTTCTACAAGCCATTCTGCTATTTTGTAGGGGGTAAATTTCTGATCTTCATGTTCTTTTAAAAAACCAATGATGGCATTTTTGCGATTAAATTCCATATTAAATATACTAATAATTGAAATACTATAAAATATACATGTTATTTTAAAAATTTTAACTTTAAATTATCAATCTTGATGATTTTATAAAGTATTATTTATATATTTTTCAAATTTAGAAAATAATGTTTTGAAGTTATGAGTAGTAACATTTGCTACTTCTTTTGATGTGATATTTTTGAGTTCGGCAACTTTTTCAGCGACATACCTAACAAATGCCGGTTCGTTTTGTTTGCCTCGCATAGGCGTAGGAGCTAAGTAAGGAGTGTCGGTTTCTATTAATAACCTATCAAGCGGTATATATTTAACTATTTCCTGCAAATCGGTTGCATTCTTGAAAGTTATAATACCGGACATTGAAATATATAAACCGATATCTAGCATTTTTGTTGCTAGATTTCTTGATGAGGTAAAACAATGGATTAGCCCAGGAAATTTACTATTACGCATTTCCGAGGTTAAAATATCAATAGTATCTTCGTCTGCTTCTCTTGTATGAACAATAATAGGTAGGTTTGTGCTAGACGCCGCATGTATATGTGCTACAAACGAATCTTGCTGTAATTTTTTATCGTAAGGCTGCTGATAATAATCAAGCCCCGTTTCACCGATTCCGATAATTTTTGGATGCTGGGTTAGCATAATAATTGCCTCAGCGTCATTGCAATGACTAATAAAAGAATTCACTTCACACGGATGCACCCCAACACTCGCAAAAACATTTTCATATTTTTCAGCTATCTCTAAAATAATCGGTAAATCTTCAATTTTAGTGCAGATAGTTTGCATATACTGCACATTATTTTCTAATGCTCTTTGAATGACGGAGTCTAAATCCGTATCTTTGGTAAGTAAATTAAGGTGACAATGTGAATCTATTAACATGACACACTATTCAAACTTTGGAAATATTATGGTAGGTTCTAAAATATTGCTACCCGCCGTTAAAGCATAGTCACGTACTAAATGCTTAAATAGACGTTCTTCTTTATTTACCCCTAACTGATCAAGCATTTTATTTGCTGAACTTGGTATAAAAGGCAGAAGCATTATTGCAATATAACGTAAAACTTCTAGTAAAGTGTATAACACTTCTAGCATCTTATCAGGATCGGTTTTTTTCAAATTCCAAGGTGCTTCGCTATCAATATAGATATTTGCCTCTTCGGCCAAATTAATAATATTTTCAAGAATTTTATTAATCTCTGTTTTATCCATCAATAAAATATTCTGCTTGGCAAATTTACTTGCGTTTTTTAAAATCGGTAGTTCATATATTTTATCTATGACATCCTGCGTAAGTAGCGGTACTTTGCCGTCATTATTCTTATAAACAAAAGCTGTAGTACGCTGTAATAAATTACCTATCTTGTTTGATAGATCGCTATTAATCCGAGTAATTAAATTACTACGAGCAAAATTACCGTCCGCACCAAAAGTTACTTCACGCATCAGAAAATACCTAACTTGATCAACGCCAAATTCATCAATTAACTTAATCGGATCAATGGTATTACCAAGAGATTTAGAGATTTTCTGCCCCTCATTCGTCCACCAACCATGAGCCATAATTGTCTTCGGCAGCGGAATTTCTGCAGCCATTAAGAAAGCAGGCCAATAAACGGCATGAAAACATAAGATATCTTTACCGACTACATGTAAATTAGCAGGCCAAAATTTACCGTAATTACTTTGTTCATTAGGATAATCAAGGGCCGAAATATAATTAGCCAGTGCATCAAGCCAAACATAAATTACATGTTTTTCATTATTTGGGACTTTGATACCCCAATTGAAAGTAGTACGTGATACGGATAAATCTTTTAGACCTGATTTAACAAAGCTAACTACTTCGTTACGCCTTGATATAGGTCTGATAAAATCAGGGTTTGCTTCATAAAACTCAAGCAATTTATCTTGCCATTTTGAAAGATTAAAGAAATAGCTAGGCTCTTTAACCCATTCAACTGGAGCACCCGTCGGTGCAAGCTTACCTTCAGTTAGCTCTGATTCACCATAAAAAGCCTCATCTCGCACTGCATACCATCCTTCATAAAAACCTTCATAAATAGTGCCGTTATCTAGTAATTTCTGCCAAAAAACAGCTACAGCTTCTTTATGCCTGTTTTCCGTTGTTCTGATAAAATCATCATTGGAAATATGCATAGCAGTCATCAGATGACGAAAACTCTCGGATGTCTGATCGGTAAATTTTTGTGGGTCAATATTTTTATTAATAGCTGCTTTTTCTACTTTCTGCCCATGTTCGTCAGTACCTGTTAAAAACATTACATCGAAACTGCGAAGTCGCATGAAACGAGCGATTACGTCACTTGCAACACTAGTATAAGCATGACCGATATGGGGAACATCGTTAACGTAATATATAGGGGTAGTAATGTAGTAAGTATTGTTCATAAATGCTTTTTTATTAACTCATGTACTTCAAGTGGACTTAAATCTGAAGCTTTAATTGTCTTTATTCTTTCAGGAAATCTATTACTTAATTCTTTAAAGCAATCATAGATTTTTTTATAAAAATCTATACCTCTTATGTCAAATTTATTGCTCATATTTCGTGAATTGACTCTCTTAATAGCAGTATCCGGCTCTACATCAATAAAAAACGTAATATCCGGCATAAGAGAAGGCATTAAAGTTTTGTACAAATTATAAACTAAATCTATGCCGTTTTCTAGCTCTAATCCTTGATAACATGCAGTTGAGTCAATAAATCTATCACATATTACGATATGTCTCTCTTGTAGAGCCGGTATAATTTTCCGTGCCATATGATCATAACGTGCTGCCATAGCTTGTAATAGCTCGGACATGGGTAGTAATTCTTCATGTACTAGAATTTCACGCATTTTTTCGGCAACTAAGGTACCGCCGACTTCACGAGTTAAAATAACGGGAGTATTTTGAGATTTTAAATATTCATAGAGCATTTGAGATTGGGTAGATTTGCCGATTCCCTCCCCTCCCTCAAATGTAATAAACTTTCCTTGTTTTAAATTATTCATTAATTACAATTACTTTAAGCTATAACTTTACAATCATATCTCTTAAAAAAATATTTACAAGGAAGATTACATACTTATATACTGCTACAAATGCTACAAAATGAAGAGCAGTTATACGAAGATCAACTTGGAAAAGAGCAAGGAGTCTGTAAGCCGAGGAACGGAACGTATATTAATACGTGAGTATCCGAGGACTTACAAAGATGACGCAGCCAATTTTTCAAGTTCATCGAGTATAATCCATTATAAATTTTAAATTATTAATAGATGAACAATTCGTTAAGCAAAAGGGATTTTTCGATCCTAATCGGTAATGCAATGGATCATTTTGATACCGCACTTTATGGGTTTCTAGCCCCTCTACTTGTAGGTATTTTTTTTCCGAATCATGATAAAGTCGTTGCTTTAATACTTACCTATAGTGTTCTTGCTACGTCTTTATTTACTCGCCCAATCGGTTCTTATTTTTTCGGTGTTATCGCTAAAAAATACGGCGGTGTTTTTGCTTTATCTCATTCTTTAATCGGCGTTGCTTTAACAACTAGCCTAATCGGTTTAATACCTTCACATGCTCAAATAGGATGGCTTGCACCGCTATTATTAGTTTTGCTTAGAACGTTGCAAGGAGTATATTCCGAGGGTGAATGTGCCATTGCTAAATTATTTATTTTAGAGAATAAAGAAGAAAAAAAAGCGTTTAAAGCTTCTTACATTTATCAAACATCTACTATGCTTGGTATTATTCTTGCTTCATTTATCAGCACTATAGTTTTAAATATAGAGTATAATGAATATTGGCGTTTATGCTTCATATTTGGCGGGTTTACGGCTCTTATAGGTTATTTTTTAAGGAAGAGCGAGGACATTGTAGTAAAGCCCTCATTGTCATTCCGCGGCTTGACCTCGGGATCCAATAAAAAATATAAAATTACTTTACGTAATTTTTGGATACCGTGGTCGAGCCACGGTATGACACAGTCCTCTCCTCGCAATGACTTAGTATCATCACTATTACAAGACTTAACTACAATTTGGAACAGTAAACTAAGTATCTTACGCATTAGTTTTGCCATAGGTTTCTCATATATGACTTATATAGTGCCTTTCGTCTTTATTAATAGTTTTATTCCGCTTATCACTGATATATCACTGAAAATAATGATGAAATTTAATATCGAGTTTCTGATTTTTGATATGATTATGATTCCGATAATAGGGCATCTAACAAAAAAGCTACATTACCTTAAAATACTAAACGGTACTCTTATTTTAATGAGTTTAAGCATAATTCCTTTATGGCTATTCTTGAATAATTCATCTATATGGTATGTTAATTTTGTACGTATTTGGATTATAATACTCGGTGTCGGGTTCTTGGCACCTTTGAACTGCTGGCTAAATGATTTATTTAAAACTGCCGATAAATATATGTTAGTAGGTATCGGCAGTAGTATAGGTGCTTCATTAATCGGACGCCTTACTCCGTCAATCTGTCTAATGCTATGGCATGTAACCGGCAGCTCTTTATCAATTGCGATTTATATAGCGGTAATATCGATTGTAACCTTGTGGGCTGTTAGCAGTTTTGCCTGTATGGATTGATGTCATTCCCGCGTAGCATTGGCTTTGTTGTATAGCTCGGTTTTTTTGTTGTCATCCCGTGATTTATTCACGGGATCCAGGAAAAATAGACAATTAATGTATATTATAAGTTGTTTTTCTGGATACCGTGGTCAAGCCACGGTATGACAATAATTCATTTTTAACAAAATACCAAACTCAAAAGTACCCCGACATAATTATTAGCTCTGAATCTTGTCATACACTCAGCTGGGTTCTCAATATCAAGAGTTGCTACTTGCAATATTAGTATAATTAAAGCAGCTAAAATAGGTAAATAGTCGATATTATGGTTAGCCATTTTTGTTGCTAGAATAAATAACAATATAAAACCTATATAACATATATAAAGCCAAAGCTTAGGATGCTTGTTCTCTAAATATATACTTAGCGATTTCACTCCTATTTTCTTATCGTCTTTTATATCCATATATCCGTAAATCGTATCATAACCGATTGCCCAAAAACAGCATGCTATATACATAATAATCGCTGCCATATCAAGTTTATCCTGAACTGCCGCATAAGCTATTAATGCCCCTAGCTTAAAGGTAAATCCCAAAAAGATTTGCGGGAAATAAGTAATACGTTTCATTAACGGGTATAGGCTAATCATTATTACCGCAAAAAAACCTGTATATATGGCTGTTTTGTTTAAAAGTAGCAAAATACAAAGTGAGATAACGCTAAGAATAAAGAGTATAAAAATAGCATAAGAAACAGATAAAGCCTTGCTAGCTAAAGGTCGATCTTTAGTTCTTGCGACATGCTTATCAAATTTCCTATCAAATATATCGTTAATAATACATCCGCTAATCCTTGTCGTTATGCTTCCTAAGATAAATAATGGTAATAAATGAGCTAATTCCGTGTTAGAAGGATTTGCAAGCAATAACCCAAATAAAGCAGGAAAAAAAACCAACAAATAAGCTACCGGCTTATCCGCCCGTATTAATTTAATGGTAAGTAAAAGTTTGTCTAGAATTAGCATATTAAACTTTAAATTTAAATAAATATGGATATTATAGATAATTTAAGATAAAATACGCCACAAAATAAAGCTACTAGATTTTTATGGCTAAAAAATTAAAACACGATTCATTAGTAAAAATAATAATGAACGACCCGGTAGCAGCACAAGAATTTTTGGAATATTATTTACCCGATGATTTTAAGAGTTTAGTAGATTTATCAAAAATAACGGTAGAACAAGAAAGCTACATTGAGGAATCTTTAAATAAGAAATATAGTGATATAATATATAAAATTAGCACCAATAATAAAGAAGAAGCATTTGTTTATGTATTAGTATAGGCCCAATCAACAATTGATTATTGGACGGCTTTGCAGTTATGGAAATATACACTATTATTATGTGAAAGACATAAGAAAGGAAAGGATAAATTGCCGCTAGTTTATAATTTAGTTATTTACAACGGTAAAGAAATTTATAATGCTCCAAGAAATTTGTGGAGTTTATTTACTGATAGTGTGATGGCAAAGAAATTAATGACGGAAGATTATCAATTAGTAGATTTGCAAGCTATGACAGATGATGAAATCGTCAAGAAAAAACATTTAGGTATGCTAGAATATATGATAAAGCATATCCATATGCGGGATATGATAAAACTATGGGAGAAGTTTTTAACAGAGTTTAAGCATATTATAATATTGGATAAAGAAAAAGCTTATATTTACCTAAGATCGTTCTTATGGTATACTGACGCAAAATTATCAAAACAAAAACAACCGGAATTAGTAGAAGTATTTACTAAGCATTTATCATCTAAAGATAAGGATAGCATTATGAAAACTATAGCATAAAAATATGCAGAAAAATATATGGGAGAAGGTCTGATACGAGGAAGACAAGAAGGTATTAAGATAGGAGAGGCTAAAGGCGAACATAATAAGGCAGTAATTATAGCAAAAAAAAATGCTCTCTCAAGGATTCAAAATTCCTATGATTGCTGAACTTACCGATCTTAAAGAAAGTGTTGTCCGCTCAATTGTAAAAAGTAATTAATTGTGCAAGCACCACTTGCACAAATCCTAAATTCCATATCCTTCCAAAGAAAAGCATCTATTGTCATAATCACATATAACCTTTATAATAATATTCTTGAATCAACTACAAAATCTATGAAAGAATTTCCAAAAAATTATAATTTTACCGAAAATGAAAAAAAGTGGCAGCAAATTTGGCAAGAGAAACAAATTTATGCTTATAATCCAAACGTTTCAAAAGAAGAAACCTATGTAATCGATACTCCACCTCCGACAGTTTCGGGGCAGTTACATATCGGTCATGTTTATAGCTATACGCAAACAGATTTTATTGTACGCTTCCAGCGTATGATCGGTAAAAATATCTTTTATCCTATGGGTTTCGACGATAACGGGCTACCGACTGAGAGACTTGTTGAAAAACAGAAGCAGATCAAAGCTTATAATATAGATCGATCTGAATTTATAAAAATTTGCGAAGAGGTAGTAGCAAGTGAAGAAGAAAAGTTTAGAAGTCTATTTACCCAAATAGCTTTATCGGTTGATTGGAGTTTAGAGTATCAAACTATCAGTCCGTTATCACGAAAAATATCACAAATGTCTTTTCTTGATTTAGTACAAAAAGAGGAAGTTTATCGTGCTAATCAACCAATTTTATGGGATCCAGTAGATGGTACAGCTCTTGCCCAAGCCGATATTGAGGATAAGGAAGAAACCTCTTTCATGAATTATATTACGTTTAAAACCGAGCAAGGAGACCCGCTTACTATAGCAACTACCAGACCTGAGTTATTACCGGCTTGCGTAGCCGTATTTTATCACCCTGACGATGGACGTTATAAGCATCTAGCAGGTAAATCAGCTATAACCCCGCTTTTTAATGAGAAAGTTCCATTGCTTGCTGATCCTTTAGTACAACAAGATAAAGGTACGGGGCTGGTAATGTGCTGTACGTTTGGTGATCAAACGGATATTACTTGGTGGAAGACGCATAATCTACCTTTAAAAACTATTATCACTAAAAAAGGTACAATAGACTTCCAACATGAAATTTCTATAGACGGATTGAAAATTAAAGAAGCTCGAACAAAAATAATAGATATTTTAAAAGAACAAGAGTTGCTTATTAAACAAGAAGAAATAACTCATACCGTTAAATGTGCTGAGAGGTCAGGTGCTCCTCTTGAGATACTAACCGTACCGCAATGGTTCGTTAAAACTATATCACATAAAGAAGAATTGCTTAAAAGAGCAAATGAGTTAAATTGGCATCCTAAAAATATGAAGATTCGTTTAGAGAATTGGATTAATGCCATTAGTTGGGATTGGTGCATAAGTAGGCAGCGTTATTTTGGCGTGCCTTTCCCTGTTTGGTATTCTAAAAAAGTAGGTGAAGAAGGCAAGATTTTATATGCTGATATTTCACAGCTACCTGTTAATCCATTAAGAGATTTACCTATAGGTTACAGTAAGGAAGAAGTAGAGCCTGACTTAGACGTTATGGATACTTGGGCAACAAGTTCCGTTTCGCCTCAACTTTCTACTCATGGCATTTCTGATGATTTCGCTGTTAATAAAGATAGACACGATAAATTATTTCCGATGGATTTAAGACCCCAAGCACACGAAATTATCAGAACTTGGGCGTTCTATACTATTTTAAAAGCTCATTTACACCAAAATACTTTGCCGTGGAAAAACATCATGGTAAGCGGTTGGTGTTTAGCTGAAGATCGAAGTAAAATGTCTAAATCTAAAGGCAATGTTTTAGTTCCTGAAAAGCTGCTAGAACAATATGGTTCCGACGTAATACGTTATTGGTCGGCAAATTCAAAGCTAGGTGCTGATACCGCCTATTCTGAAGACGTTATGAAAAACGGCAAAAGGCTTGTTAACAAGCTATGGAATGCCGCTAAATTTGTTTCTATACATTTTGATAAACTGAAAGGTGAAGATAAAAAAGCAAAGCTTTTAGATGTTAAAGAAAAAATCACTAACGAGTTTGATCAGTGGATAATTAATAAACTAGTAGAACTAGTTAAGCTAGCTACAAATGAGTTACAAAACTACGAATATGCAAATGCTATGCATCTGACGGAAAAATTCTTTTGGGCGGTATTTTGTGATAATTATTTAGAAATAAGCAAAACAAGAAGCTATGACGAGGAAAACAAAAATCCACAAGGACAATATAGTAGCATATTAACTTTATATCATGTTATGCAAACGTTACTGAAACTATTTGCACCTTTCATGCCGCATATTACCGAAGAATTATACCAAATATTATATAGTGAAAATTCTATTCATGTTAAAGGTAGCTGGGTTAATTACGGTGACTTAAATTATGAAATCGATGCAAAAGGAGCAGAAGGGCTGCTTGAAATACTAGATATCGTCAGAAAATTCAAAGCTGAGAAGAATCTATCTATAAAAGCTCCAATAAAATTGCTTGAAGTTAGCGGCATAGTATTATCTGCAGAATTAGCAGAAGATTTAAAAAACGTCACATCGGCAGAAGAAATACAATTTGAGATGAAAGATGATAAAATTAAAGTCAATGTTATTCTTTAAAAATATTATAGGTTTAATATTACTTATATTTGCCGGGATATTTTTTTATGCTTATATATTAGAATATGACTGGCGATATGTAACCTTAAGTGATGAACAAGTAAAAAAATACAGGATTAGCGAGAAAAAAGCTATTGCCCTTTATCAGTTAATGAAAGACACTCATGAGCTACTTGGTAAGAATAATATTAATTATTGGATAGAAAGCGGCACTCTACTTGGAGCCGTTAGACATCAAGGCATAATTCCTTTTGACGATGATTTAGATATCGGTATTATGCATGAAGACGAAATATTTCTGCAACAAATATTACCGCAATTTGAGCAACTCGGTTATACTGTTTCCTACGAGAGAGCTTATAATATATGCAAAAAAGCTTGTTTAGATATTTTCATTTTTCATAAAGAACAAAACAAATTTATACATACTAATTTAGCGACTCGAGATAAGTATCCGAAGAATTCATTTTATGATAATGAATTATATCCTTTAAAAAAATATAAATTCGGTAGTATAGAGGTTTACGGTCCCGCTGATCCTATAGGAAATCTAAATAGGCAATATCCAGAATGGGATAAATATGCAATAATATACAGCCCTCATAGCTTACATTTACCTTTTTTATCGAATATCGAGAAAAAAACCAAATTTATACTTACTCCGGAATTGTTAAAACCTGCTCAGCCTTTTAGTCCTTTAGAGGATAGAATAAGCTTTTAGACAAGTTGAGATAAAAAAGTAATAACCGGTTGTTTTATATAGATTTAAAAAAATATTATATCAGCAGGGAAAATGTAATTTAAGGTTCAAGGTGATAAAATTAAAATCGATTTAATTCTTACTATTTTCGTCGGTGTATTGTGTTATGCTTATCTACTAGAACATAATTGGCGATATGTAACCTTAAGTGATAAACAAGTAAAGAGATATAGAATTAGTGAGAAAAAAGCACTTAGCCTTTATCAGCTAATGAAATATACTCATGAGCTACTTGGTAAAAATAATATTAATTATTGGATAGAAGGCGGCACTCTGCTTGGAGCCGTTAGACATCAAGGCATAATTCCTTTTGACAATGATTTAGATATCGGTATTATGCATGAAGATGAAATACGCCTACAACAAATATTACCGCAATTTGAACAATTAGGATATCGTGTTAAACATAATAAAATTTATGTAATTTGCGGGGAAAGATGCTTAGATATTTTCGTATTTCATAAAGAAAATGATAAATTTGTTCATTTTAATCAAAGTATACGTAATAAATATCCAAATGATTTTTTTTATGATTATGAGCTATATCCTTTAAAAAAATATAAATTTGGTAGTATAGAAGTATATGGTCCATCTAAAGAGCATTTGAATAGACAATATCTAGAATGGGATAAATATGCAATAATATACAGCCCTCATAGCTTACATTTACTTTTTTATCGAATATCGAGAAAAAACTAAATTTATATTAACGCCGGAATTGTTAAAACCTGCTCAGCCGCTCGGACCGCTAGAAGATAAAGTGAATATAGTCAATTCAGCTACATTTATTGGTATGTGCGAGGATACAGCTTATAATTAAATGTCGAATTGGTAATAACTTAAGCAACGAAATAGTCATATGATTTACATTTGACTAGATTACTTTTTTGCAAAAATTCATATCAAACAAGTTGAGATAAGAAAGTAATAGTCGGTACTATCCATAGCCCGGTTTATCAAAGCAAGAGTCGGAAATAGCTTGTTCATCTTGAATTACTTGAAAACTAAACTCAGGTTTAAGTGATTCATGAAAATATTTTAAGCTTGAAGAAAGGCTTGTATCACTTACTTTTGCTTCCACTAAAATCCAAGGCTTCTCATCTTTTGTTATTACTAAATCGACTTCACGTTTTTGTTTATCACGAAGATAGTATGAGCCAAAATCACCAAGCCCTGTTTCGTTCCAAAAATATACGGCTTTTAACAGGTGAGAAGCTACAAGATTTTCAAATCTAGCTCCTATATCTTTTATTTGCGACCAATCCCAAAGGTAGTATTTAGGCTCTTTTATTAAGCTTTTTACAACATTTTTAGACCAAGGCTTGATAGCAAAACAATAATAATGCTTTTCTAGCAAAGAGAGCCATTTTCTTATTGTTTGGTCTGAAACCCTAACTTTGTTAGCAAGATTCGTATAGCTTATTAAGGCCTGTTCGTTTATAACGGTAGCAAGTAATTCTAACGCATAAATATTGTTGATATCTTCAGTATTTCTTACATCTTCTCTAAATAATTGTTCGAATCTTTGATTACTCCATATTCTATAAAATTTAGCAGTTGCTTTTAAATAGCTTTCCGCAAATCCTCCAAAATTTATTAGAGCTTCAAATTCATCTATAGTGATATTTTTGGGGCTTTTTATATAATCAATATTATTATCAAAATTTTTAGCTATTTCAGATACCGATAACGGATACACGGTTAAATTTATATAACGCCCCATTAGGCTATCGCCGCCTTTTTTATATATATTTAATTTGGCACTACCTGTTATAATAAATTCAATATTTTCTCCGAATTTATCATAAAACCCTTTTACAAGATTTTTTCAATCTTTATATTTATGAATTTCATCTAATATTAAGCACGGTTTCTTATCGGATATAGTAGACAGTAGATTTTCAAAAAGTTCGGTGTGTTTGTTTAGGATTTTATTTCTATCTTCTAGATAATCCCAATTTAGATAAATTGAATTGGGATTAGGCTTGATTACTTGTTTTGATATTGTAGTTTTTCCTACTTGCCTTGCTCCGCTTATAAATACAAGTTTACCATAGTTTGTTAGATATTCTTCAACTTGCTTTTTATATAACCTATCCATTATAATATTTCTATAAGTTTACAAAAGTATTATAGGCTGATATCGAAATGGTCAAGACTATTTCGATATCAGTAACGAAATAGTCTTACTTGGTAGCAAAACTGAACAGCTATACTTTATTATAACTGATCGCCCATCAGGGGAATTTCATTTATATACTCATTAATATCTACCTGAATTAAACTACTCTCTTGATGATGTTCAATACTACCATCAAGCAACGGTTGTAAATGCTTAGATATTATTCTAATAACCTCAGGCTTACCTGTGCTATTTGCTATTTCCATATACTCACCTTTTTGAGGCATATACGGAGTAAGCTGCTCAATATATTTTAAATAAGATTTTATTAATGCTCTTGAAGTTGCTATAATACAGTTTATTAACAAAATAAATTATTAATTTTTTAATATTTAAAATAATTAGTGCAAAGTATGAGGTACTTTAGTATTATTTAACATTAAACTTTGCTTCATTCTATGCCTTATTTATTACCAACTATTATAACTACGCTACTTATTTTATTAGCTCTAATAATTTGGTTTTATGTAAAAACTAAAACCTTAAGGACGCAGCTACAATTTTTATCAGAGCAGAATCTAGAAATTAGCAATAACAACCAATTATTAAATCAAGAAAAGATAGGATATTTACAGAAAATTGAGCAATTGAAGTGTGAAGTAGAATATCAAGAACAGACTATTAAGGATTCAGAAAAAATAAGAGAAGAGTCGTTTTCATTGGCTAAAGCTGCGTTATTTGATTTAGGTAAAGATTTGTCTAAGCAATTAATAGAGATACATAAAATGGAAAACACGGCGGCAAGAGAGCTAGCCGAGAAAAATATCGCTACTGCTTCAGGAAAATTTAATAGTGAGTTTGAGCGGTTGATTACGATGGTGGGAGCATTAAATAAAGATATAGAGCAATCAAAAGGTACGGTTGATTTGATAAAACAGTCGCTGCTTTCTCCGATCGGGGCGGGGTTGCTTGCCGAAATTACGCTTGAGAATATCCTAAAATCTTCGGGCTTACGTCCTAATTTAGATTTCATTATGCAATACGGCTTAACTACAACAGATAGCGGAAAGTTAAGACCCGATGCTCTTATTTTTCTTCCTTCCGGTAATTTAATGGTTATTGATTCCAAAGCTTCCAAATTTCTAGTTGATGAGCAGGATAATAGCGGGAATCTTAGCAAAACTATGAATTATCATTTAAAATCTCTAACTAATAAAGACTATGCCGAAAATATTTTAACTAATCTAAACAAAAAGGATCAGAGCTTTAACAATGTTATTACTTTAATGTTTTTGCCAACTGAACAAGCGGTTGAGAAAGTTATTGCAGCCGACCCTGAATTTTTACGAAAAGCTTGGGGCTGTAATATCTTTCCGGTAGGACCTAGCGGACTTATGAATATGCTATCATTTGCAAAATTTCAAATTACCGATCATCGCCGCTCGGAAAATTATAAGGTAATCATTGAAGAAGTGAGAAAGCTGTTAAGTTCTATCGGTACTATGGCTGATTATTCTCAAAAGATCGGTAATAACCTGCAAAATATGGTTACTAATTATGATAAATTTGCTGCCTCGTTTAATCGTAATTTTATGTCAAGAGTAAAGAATATTCAAAAACTCGGCATTGATTCAGGGAATAAAGCCATGCCGGCTACCTTAGAGCGTTATCAAATCGTTTCCTCCAAATCAGAGATTATTGAAGTAGAAGCAGAAAATCCACCGCAAATAGAGGAAAAATTATAAATAAATTTTTCTCGTAATAGGTAATTTAAATGTTAAAAAAACTTCCCATAGTTTGTATAGCCAAGCATATATAAGATTAAAGCTCCTGAAAAAGAAAACAAACATGTTATAAGAGTGAGCTTTATTAATATGTGGCCGGGCTTTACAATAGACGAGCTACCGATGATAAAAGAAATCATTGAAGAAAACGGACGAACAATTGTTATAGATCATAACAATTATGACCTTATTATTGATAGTGTTTTTGGTCAAAGAAATATTAGTAATAAAGATAGTATAAAGATATTTTTTACCGGTGAATCTGTTAGACCAAAGCTAGAAAATTATGATATATCTATAGGTTTTGATTATATAGATCATCCAAATTATATAAGAATACCTTTATATTATAGTATTTTACTAATAAAGTCAGTACTGAATATAAACGATCAAAATGCAATCCAAACAAACCGTATTTTACTTGTTTCTTAGTCTCTAACGGTTAGAAGATCCTGAAAACGACGGCTGCATAGCAAGAAATCGATTTTTTCATAAATTGTCGCTGTATAAAAAAGTAGTAAGCGGTGGTAAATATTTAAATACCGAATCTACAATTATACCAAAAGAAAAAACTCGTGAATGGTTATCTAAATGTAAATTTGTTATTGCTTTTGAAAATAAAACATATGAGGGGTATGTTACTGAAAAACCTTTTCAAGCTTATTTAGCAGGAGCAGTACCTATATATTATGCAGATAAAAGTTATATCAAAGATGTAAACCCTAATGCAGTAATATTTGCTAAAGATTATTCAGAAGAAGATTTATATAATTATATTATTTCTGTTGATAAAGACGATGAAAAATATTGTAAGATATATAACAATCAGATTGTACCGACTTCAGAAAATAATTACATCGCAGTAAACGAAAAATTAAGAAAAAAATTATTACCTTTATTAAATAACCTATAATGCGACAAATTAAAAAATATTTTTTTATAATATCAATTATAATTATTTGTTTATCATTGATTTTCATATTTTTAAAAACTTATCAAATAGGTTCTGCTCCACTTGAAGAAAAAGATATTAAAATTTTTATAGTAAACCTAGATCGCAGCACTGATAGATATAACAATATTAGTAAACAATTCAACAATAATAATTTATCCTATGAAAGGTTTAGTGCAGTAGACGGTTATAATTTATCCATAAAAGATGCAGCGGGAAAAAGATTTACCGGCTTAGATGTAAAAAATAACCCTGCTCTTTTATCCCTTGATAACGGTTATACTGTACTTTGTCCTTCAGAAAATATAAATTATTTTTCCGATAGCAAAATATTAAATCATACTTTAACGGCAGGTGAACTCGGTTGTTATTGCAGCCATAGAGAAATTTGGCTTAAAATGGTTAAAGAAAATATACCTTATGCCCTAATAATAGAAGATGATGCTATACTAAATGACGATTTCCGTAATAAATTTTTAACAATGCTTAAGCATTTACCTACCGACTGGGATTTAATTTATTTGTCCTTGTCACATTCTAAAAACAAAATATTTTATAATATTTACAATAACCCGTATTTAAAGAAGATAGGTCATGGTGGTTACTTTAATACAACTACAGGTTATTTGATACACTTAAAAGCTGCTCAAAAACTTCTTGAATATAGCAAAAACCTTACTTTAGAGATTGATAATGTAATGTACCAAGCTTTTATGCATAACGAAGTGCAAGCCTATGTCACTTCGCCTTTTTTAATACATGCAACATTTAATTATATTTGAAATGGGAAGAGCACATTAAATAACGTAAATTTTACAACCTTAATCTAGGTTTTGTGGACATTTCTAATTGATTTGCTATTTTGAGGTATTTTTAGCTGCAAATTATAAGATTTTTTTGAAATATGAATAACTATTCCGGCAAAAATCTTATTAATTTTCGCTAAAAATACCTCAAAATAGCAAATCAATTAGAAATGTCCACAAAACCTAAGCATGGTACTTCTTCTGTAGGATCAATATCAATAACTGTATCATCGTTTGTGCCTAAGGCAACCTTATTAAGCCAAGTAAGGGTAGTAGCGGTTTTCTCGGCAATATTCTTGCCTGCACTACTAATTGCCTTGCCGACATTTAAATCCGATATAGTAGTTGTTAAAACATCTATTAAAGTCGCAAGACTTAAGAATTTTAAATCTTTAATAGACTCAAACATTATTAAAGGTACTATCGCTACAGTCAGTCTTGCCGCATCATTATAGTAAAACTTTTGAAAAAACACATCATTAGTTAATTTTTCGCCGGTGATATTTTCTATAACTTTATTGCCGCAATATGTTGATACTAATAAAGAAGCAAGACGCATTAATTTAACAGAAGTTGATGCATAAAACATTGGATCTTCATAAAATTCTAATTCTGGATTACGAAAGTAAAACAGATATAATCCAAAATCAAGGTGGCTATTGCCGAACACATAGCAATACTCTTCCATCCATGATAGGTACTAATGTCTGATTCAATATTGTTAAAATCTATATCTTGATTGGTAAGTTTATTATATACTGCCTGAAGTTTTATTTGCGTATTCTTATCTTTTTCGGAATGTTTATATAGTAACTGAAAATATGGTTTAATTTCTTCAGCTGTAAATTTCTTATTCTCAATTAAAGCCGGTATAATTTTATCATGCAAAAATTTAATTAATTTATTTTGCATAAAATTTGTAACTTTACTTTGTTCTTCTACTACTCCTGCAGCTGCAGACCATCGTAAAGCCGTATATACAATTATACGATTAATAATATCATTATTTAATAAATCAATAGGCTGCAACCCTAAATTAGCAGCATATCTAAAACAAATCTCAGTTGTATTTACGGCATCATTAGCAAAGCTTGTAGTGTGATCAAATAAAAATTTAATATCTTTAGCATTTTCAGTGTTATTTTCTAATGCTTGAAACATATTATTATTAATCTCTTTAGTTTGTCTATTTGATAAGACCGTACCGGGAAAAGATAATAAAATTTGTAGCATCGCAAGGCTAGTGGTTGGTAAAGCACATAATTCATACCAAGGATCCTCTTCGTCAATTACATATGAACGTAAAGCAATTACACCCACTATAAGAGAAGCATAAGTAATTGCTATTTTACCTGAATGATTACTAACTAAATCTGATTTTTTGGTTAACCAAGAAGCAATTTTTAGTAAGACTTTGCTCTAATGAATTAAGATAATTTGCAAAATTTAAATGAGTTTTTTACTATATTAAACTCGGTTTCATAAGAGGAAGGTACATTTAAAGTGTTTGTAAGTAATATTGCTTTAGCTATATAGCGATATAAAAAATACTCGCTCATCAGAGGATATGCCATAGCATCGATTTCTTTGGCTGCTTTAATCAAGTTTTCAGATTGATCTAAATTATTTTTTAAAAATACTTGGGGCTTTAGTAACAAGGGTACTAAACTCTAGTGAATTTATATCCCCTATATTATCTAGCATAGAATCAATGATATTCTTGTTTTCTACTCCTATTAGCTCCTGTAGCTTCATACATAAAAAATGATCTCGATTATTTATCTCTTCAAAACAATTGCTCCATTGATAATGATCAATATTCTTATCTTGATACTTTTCGGTAGTAGCTAATTTACTTAGCATTGTTTCTAAATATTGAGTATAAATAAAACTTTGATCTAGTGTTGTTAAATCTTTAAAATTTTTATCACAGAACCATACTTTCAATACCTCACCTAAATTAAAACTAGCAAGTGCTGTAGTAGTTTTCCATAATCTTACGCCTAAATTTGATATATCATTATAATATTTTATTATTACTTCTAGTTTATTACTCATAATTTCAATTAAATAAATATCAAAGTTAAAATAAAAAATATAAAAATCTCTTAATATTTATTCAAATCTTTTATATGTAATTATTTATAATTGTTAATTATTTTGCTATAAGACAACATTAAAACCACACACGGGCAACGCCAGTTTATGATAAGAGAGAAGAGTATTGGGGTACAAAAGTTTTTAACCAAAAAAACAATAGCTGTGGATATAACATATCCTTTTTTATCTTCTATTTGCAACAGGACCTGATTAATGATATAAAAAATGTCAGTACCTAAATCGTCTATATTATAATGAGAATACTAGTAACAGGAGCTAACGGCTTTATTTGATCATATATTACAGCTGAATTATTAAAGAATAATTATGAGGTAACATGCTGTGTTAGAGATGTTGAATCTACCAAGAAAAAATTCCCTACTGCAGAAGTTATATATTGTGATTTTAATATAGACCTAACACCACAAAGCTGGATAAATAGATTAAATAATATAGATATAGTTATAGTTATTAATGTTATCAGGTGTATTAACGTCTAGTCATGCTAATAATATTGAAAATGTTCATGTCAATGGTCCAAAAGCTCTATTTAAGGCTTGCACCCTTACTAACGTAAAAAGAATTATTCATATTTCAGCTCTTGGAATAGATGATGAAAAAAACACTGCTTATGCTTTAACTAAAAAAGCAACTGAAGAATATTTACAAAAATTAGAAAATATAGATTGGGTAATTTTACAGTCATCTCTTGTTTACGCAAGCGGTTGTTACGGTGGTACCTCACTATTTAGGGCTCTTGCAACATTACCGTATTTTATTCCTTTAATAGGCGATGGTTTACAACAATTTCAACCTATTCATATTGATGTATTTAACGAAAGTAATTATTCACTGTATAGAAAGGGAAGGAAAAATCCACAAATTATTAAAAATAGTTGGACCAGACATAGTTACCATGAAGGATATCTTGCTTGGATTTAGAAGATGGCTTGGAATTAATCCTGGAAGACGACTAATAAAAATTCCTCTAATATTCATTAAAATAGCAGCTAAATTAGGGGATTTTCTAAAAATAGGACCCATTAATTCTACTGCGTATAATATGTTACTTCAACCTAATATTGCTAATAAAAAAGATTTTATCGATTTTACTTCTATAATCTCTAGAAACTTGCAACAATGTTTTGCAACCGAACCTTTAACCGTACAATCCATATGACACGCTAGGCTCTATTTTTTAAAACCTATAATAAAAATTGTCTTAGGGCTATTTTGGATAATGACAGGAATTATTTCAAGTATTTTTGCTTATGATGCTAGTATGCAAATTATAATATCACTAGGATTTGATAAACAAATAGCACCTTACATATTATATGGAAGCTGCTTTACAGATATTATTCTTGGAATTCTACTAATTATCAAAAATAAAATAAGTAGGATATGTAGTTTACAAATTTTATTAATACTAGCTTATACTCTACTATTAACATATCTTAAGCCAATATTATGGCTAGATCCGCTTGGTCCAATATTTAAATTCCAATAATATTACTTACTTTAGTATTAATGGCTATAGAACGAGATAAATAATGGATTATCTTTTTATAAAAACTATTCATATTATTAGCTCTACCATTTTATTTGGTACTGGAATTGGTACTGCTTTTTTTATGTGGTGGGCAAATAAAACCGGCGACTTGAATGCAAAGGCAATGCAGCTCGCACTACAGTTATAGCTGATCTTCTTTTTACTACTCCAACTGTGATAATTCAACCGGTTAGCGGCATAATATTAGTAAATATGCTTGGCTATAATTATTCTGATTTATGGCTTACCTTAACTTATATCGGATACATAATCGCCAGTAGTTGTTGGCTTCCGGTGGTATGGATTCAAATTCAACTACGAAATATGGCACTTGAAGCATTAAAACAGCGAACTCCCCTACCGAAAAAATATTATAAATTATTTAAATTATGGTTCTACCTAGGCTGGCCAGCATTTATCAGTTTGATTATTTTTTTTCTTAATGGTGTTTAAACCGCTATAATACTAGTTTAGGATAAATTTTATACTAAATTAGTATTGTCCCGTGGTCAAGCCGGCGTTGTTGTGTGGATACCACCCCGTCATTGCGAGCAGCCGTAGGCCTTGTTGCAGGCTCGTATATGTCATTCCCGCTTACGCGGGAATGACATATAGAAAAAATAATATTTACGCCGGTATATCTTCAATAATCGGTTGTTTTTTGTTTGATTTTGTAGAAATGAGAGAGGTCATTATCGGTTCTACTAAACCGTTAACTACCTCTTTTGTAATAGTAACACGCTGCTTTTTTAGCTCGGCAACTTTATACATACTATCAAGCAAAAGATGCTCAAGTATTGAACGAAGTCCCCTTGCTCCCGTCTTTTTAGCTAGAGCTTTTTCGGCAACGGCTTCTAGGGCTGAATCGTCAATTACAAGCTCAGCATCATCAAGCTCAAATTGTTTCTGATATTGCTTTACTATAGCATTCTTAGGCTTAGTTAGAATTGTAATTAAAGCTTCTTTGTCTAGCTCATCTAAAGTAGTAACGATAGGTAACCTACCGATAAATTCAGGAATTAAACCGAATTTAGTTAAATCTTCAATCTCCAGGGATTTAAGAATCTCACTATTATTTTTCTCTTTATCTATATTTACGTTAGCTGCAAAGCCTATAGAACTATGATTAGTTCTTGAGGTTATAATGCTATCAATCCCCATAAAAGCACCACCGCAAATAAATAAGATATTTGAAGTATCTAACTGTACGAAATCTTGTTGCGGGTGTTTCCTACCGCCTTGAGGAGGCACAGAAGCAACTGTTCCTTCCATAATTTTAAGTAATGCCTGCTGTACTCCTTCACCCGATACATCCCGTGTAATAGAAGGATTCTCCGATTTACGGGCAATTTTATCAACCTCGTCAATATAAATTATACCTTTTTGTGCTTTTGCTATATTAAACTCAGCTGCTATCAATAAGCGTAGTAATATATTCTCAACATCTTCACCGACATAACCGGCTTCCGTTAAAGAAGTAGCATCCGCCATAGTAAAAGGTACGTCTAAAATTTTAGCAAGCGTTTGAGCAAGTAAAGTTTTTCCTGAACCGGTAGGACCGATCAATAAAATATTCGACTTATTAAGCTCAACATCATTATTGCCGGATTGTACATATTCAAGTCTCTTATAATGGTTATAAACCGCTACTGCTAAAATCTTTTTAGCCTGATCTTGCCCAACTACGTAATCGTTTAGAATTGCACATATTTTTTGCGGCGTTGGAATTGAAGAAGTAATTTGCTTTAACGTAACTTTACTTTCTTCTTTCATAATATCCGTACATAAATCTATACATTCATCACAAATAAATACTGCAGGACCTGCTATCAGTTTTTTTACTTCATGTTGTTTTTTACTACAAAACGAACAAATCAATTCTTTTTTATCAGCTTCTACTACCATTAACTTTCTTTTTTATGTTTATTTTAACAATTCTTACTATAGTACTCTTGCGTACATATAATAATCTTTATGCTCATTTGCAACTATTTCGCATTTTTTAAGGATTCCCTCCTTAGCGAAACCGCATCTCTCAAGAAGATTAATTGAACGAAAATTATCTGTAATAACTGTTGCTTGGACTCTTACAATGCCTATATAATCAGCAAATTTTAATATATTCTTTATAGATTTTAACATCACACCTTTACCCCAAAAATTAGGATCTAGATCATAGCTTATTTCTGCTCTATGATGCTCTAGATTTATTATATTAAAACCGGCAGTACCTATTAATTTATTATCGTCTTTAAGGGCAATTCCCCAATAAAAGCTTCTATGATTTTTATATAAACTAGACCAATAACGTATTTCTTCTCTAGCTTCTTCTAAGTCTTTAGGTCTATTACTATCAGTTATATAAATAGCCATTTCCGACTTACTCATATAATTAAAATAATCTTGTGCATCATCTTCGACTAACGCACGTAAAACTATATCATTTAAATCAAGTACGGGAAAAGGAGCATATAAATATTCTCTATTTATCATACATATTCTTCTTTTCTTTGAAAAGTAGTATTTTTAAAGAAGGGTTAAAATAATGAGTAATACGAAGAGCAACTTCAAAAAGAGCAAGGAATCCACAAGACGGGAAACGGAAGCCGTTACTTAAACGTTCAATACCGCAGTACTTGTATGATGACGTAGCCAATTTTTGAAGTTCTATCTAAGTATTAACATATTTAATCGGGTCTTGTATATTATTCTTTTTAAAAGCATCAAGCCTTATCATACAAGCAAGGCAATTACCGCAAGATGAATCATCTTCAGTAGGTTCATAACATGATATAGTATTTTTGTAATCTACACCAAGCTCAATACCGGTTCTAATTATTTGCTCTTTAGTCATATCAATTAAAGGCGTATGAATAGTAATTTTTTTACCTTGCATTTCCATACTGGTTGCTAAATTCGCCATTTCTTCAAAAGATTTAATATATTCAGGACGACAATCAGGATAATTTGCCGAATCGCTTGTATGCACACCTATAAAAATGTCTTTTGCTCCTATTACTTCTGCAAAACCGAGTGCATAACTTAAAAATATCGTATTACGAGCAGGCACGTAAGTAACCGGCACATCTTCAGGTAGTTCGTTTACGCCGTGATAATGCGGAACATCTATATTATCATCGGTTAAAGCAGAACCACCGAAAGCTCGTAAATCTATATCAACAATCTTATGCTGCTTGACGTTATATTCTTTTATAAACTCCTTAACTTTCCGAAGTTCTGCATTATTACGTTGTCCGTAATTAAAACTCATAGCATGAATTTCATAACCCATTTCCCTAGCTATTGCAAGAACCGTAGCAGAGTCTGCCCCGCCGCTAACCAAATTAACTGATTTTTTTGCTTCTCTCATTTATATATACTAATTACTTATAAAAATAATTATAATATAATTAAATAGAAATTAATATAGAAATTTTTATGACTATGAAAATATTACCTAAAGAACAAATTACTACTAAAAATAAAGACAGTGTTTTAATTAAAAAAGAAAAAAACTTTAATCTAAAAGGTATAAAATTAATACAACAATTATCAGGCAAGAGTACATCAAACATGTCTACCGATGAAATAATGAAATTAACACGAGGTGAGTTCACATTAATAGATTAAACATCATTACGTACGATTAAAGGTTTTGTTACATATATCGAAAAAATGCCTCTATGTCATTCCCGCGAAAGTGGGAATCCAGTAAAACATATAAATATTCTTGACTAAATCCTTCTGATAATCTAAATTTACGTTGTTAATTTATGGCGGGTGTAGCTCAGTTGGTTAGAGCATCAGGTTGTGGTTCTGAGGGTCGCGGGTTCGAATCCCGTCACTCGCCCCATTTTCTTCCCTTAATACAAAATAATTAATAGACCTCTTTCATAACCTATCTTATAAAGAGGAATTTGAAGGAAACACGGAAGCGCTTGCCGCCGCAGCGTACACACTAGTGTGAGGATGCGAGTACCGGATTGACATACAAATTACCTTTAGAAGGAGGTTATGAAAGAGGTCTAATGGATATCAAACTTTTATATAGACTGGCTAAATATCTAAGGTTCTATAAAAAAGACTTGATCATCGTTATGATCTCTTTACTTAGCGTATCAGCTTCATTATTACTAATCGGTAGTGTTTTTAGAAATTTAGTTGATAAAGGCTTGAGCAAAGACCATATTTTATCGGTTGATAAATCTATATTATATATTTGTTTATTAATTATCATCTTAAGTATTGCTAGTTTTTTTCGTTCATATTTTATCAATAATGTTGCTGAAAAGGCAGTTAATCAAATAAGAAAAGAAGCTTATAGTAATTTAATTAATTATGAAATTGAAGAGTTTGAAGAACTAAAAATCGGCGATATAATTTCACGCCTAACAAATGATATAGATCAAATATCTACTCTCATCGTTAATTTCTTATCTTTTTTTATTCGCAATTCGGTGATGCTAATTGGCGGCGTTACCTTAATGTTTTTTGAAAGCTTTAAACTCGCTTCTATAGTAATTATTACCATTCCTATCTTATTAATTCCTTTAATTAAATTCGGCAAACATGTTAAGGCTTTATCTAAAAAAGCCTTGGAATCTAAGTCACTTTTAGCATCGGACATTGATGAAACTTTTAATAATATTAGAGCTATTTATGCTTTTAACCATCAAATAAAGAAAATTGCCGATTTTGATACTAAATTACAAAACTATTTAATATACTGCAAAACCCGTTTAAAAATCCGGGCTTTATTCTTTGCGATTTCAATAGCCGTTATATTTCTTGCGATTACTTTAGTCGTTTGGATCGGAGCTTCAGATATAGTGAAAGGTCATTTATCTGCCGGTCAAATTATATCATTTATTTATTATGCAATCATTGCCGGAGTTAGCTGTGGCGGTATTTTTGAGCTACTAAGCGAAATGCATTTACCTGTTACAGCCCTTGAGAGAATAATTACAATTATAGATAAGACACCTATAGCACATAATAATTATTTAGAATTAAATAATTCCGATCCAATCTCGATAGAATTTAAAAATGTCGATTTTACCTATCATTCAAGACCTAATTTAAGGATTATTAATAATATGTCTTTGAAGATAAATGCCAATAAGTTTCTTGGTATTGTAGGTAGATCAGGTGCAGGAAAAAGTACTTTGATGCAGTTACTGCTGCGTTTTTACCGGCAAGAAAGCGGCACTATCCTTATTAACAATCAAGATATAATTCTTTTAAATCCTGCCGAAATTCGTAAATTAATTGCCTATGTTCCCCAAGAAGCTAGTATTTTTTCCGGCACTATAAGGTCCAATATTATATTCGGTAATAATGAAGCAAGCGACGACGAAATAAATGAGATAATAAAAATTACGGGAATAGAAGAATTTGCTGTTAAACTTCATGACGGTATAAATGCTAAAATCGGTGAAAGAGGGGTTAGATTATCAGGAGGACAGAAACAAAGAATAGCTATTGCTAGAGCATTACTACGCATGCCGCAAATTTTGCTTCTTGATGAGGCAATGAGTGCTTTAGATACGATGAGCGAACAGAAATTATTAAATGCTATAAAAAAAATAATGAAAGGGAAAATTATTATATCAATTGCCCATCGAATTAGTAGTATAGAATCAGCTGATCGTATTTTAGTAATAGATAAAGGAATAGTAGCAGCTAGCGGAACGCATAATGATTTATCTAAAAATTCAGAAATCTATCGCAATATCTGTAGAGAGCAGTTAACAATATAAAGGGGTATGTCATTCCTGCGAAAGCAGGAATCCAGTCAACCTTAATGTCATACCACGACTTGATCGTGGTATCTTAGGACATAATCTGTGACACAAGATCCCGTGGTCAAGCCACAGTATGACACTGAACGCTTTTTACTGGATTCCCGCTTTCGCGGGAATGACAATAAAGTAGATAATTGATATATTTGTTACAATAAAAGTTCCTTAGTATAAAAAAATTTAAATGTTTAATATAATTTAGCTTGAAAGCTGCCGTGGCTTTGTTATAATTGTAGTTACAAAACAAAAAAGGTTTACAAAATGAAAAATTTATTAAAGATTTTATTAATTCTAGCTTTCGCAAGCCCAGTATTTGCTTCATCAATGCAAATGCCTGACCCAGCTTCAGTTACAACAACCCAAATACAAGCTATGAGTACTGACGATCAACAAGCTTGGGTTGCTAGTTTAACAGCAAATCAGTATAATATGTTAAGTCCTGATGTTCAAAAGTGGGTAATGGAGAATACTACCGATGCTCAAAAACAAGCTTTAGGAATTAATCAGTAATATTTTAATTAATTTTTAAAATTGATATATGTTAGGAATAATTATTCTTAACATATATCACTAAAAGTTTCTGCTTTCACTTCCTTTCAGTCTTCCTGTTATCGTGTCATGTATATACTCATTGATAAATAAAAATTGCTAGATGAGTATAAATTCTTTCTTTAGTAAAATAATACACTAATTATTGTAAGCTATAAGAATATAGAAAGCTAATTTGTTGTGTGGCTTTGCTGTCATTCCTGCGTCCTTATTTATGTCATTCCCGCAAAAATGTTGTTGCGTGGAGCTATTTTCCATCATTGCGAGAAAATTTACAATAGTAAATTGACGAAGCAATCTTGGAAAGAATTCCTGAGATTGCCACGCTCACTAACGTTCGCTCGCAATGACGACTTGGTATCCACGCAACAATGGCTCGCAGGGATGACATCGAGCAGGATTTCAGATTTAACAATACTTTGCTAAAACAACCTAAAACTAACAATTACTTATTACCGTAATCATCATGGAAATACTCGCTGGAGCGGAAATAGATTTATTCGTTCTAAGTTTCCCTGAAATACAAGATACATTTAACCTTTCAACTTTTATGACGGAACTACTACTCGGTGTAAATCTAACCGCTTATTGTATTACTTCGCTTATAGTCGGTAATTTAGGAGATAGATACGGATGCAGACCGATTTTATACTCGGTTTACTGATTTTTAATCTTGGTAGTTTATTTTGTGTATTTGCAAATAATTATGAAGCTATATTATTTGGAAGATTTTTGCAAGAATGCGGGATATCATCGGTTGCAGTGCTAGTATATGTTGTTCTTGCCGATATTTATTTGGTACAAGAATAGCAAAGATTAATGGGCATTTTAAACGGCACTATTGCTCTTTCTATGGCAATAGCACCGGTTATAGGTAGCTACATCAATTTATTTTGGGGCTGACGTGGCAATTTTGTTTTGTTGCTTATAGTAGGTTTGATTAGTCTAATTCTTGGTATATTATTTATTCCAAAAAGAGAAGTCAATAAAAAAATACGTATTTCTTCAAAAGAATATATACCTATCTTCAAATCGCCAAAAGCTATATATTATATACTTACAATGATATTTCTTGCACAAGGATATTGGATATTTATCGGGATTGTTCCTATTTTATATATGCAAGATTTAGGTGTAACTTTAGAATATTTCGGACTTTATCAAGGAGCAATGGCGGCTCTATTCTCAATTATGAGCTTTTCAAGCGGTTATTGCTTTAAAAAATTCGGTATTAGAAATTGCTTCTATTTTGGAGTTATATTTATAATACTATTCCTACTAGGAAATAGCATATTAGTTGTATATAATATTAATAATCCTTTAACCATAACAATAGTTACTTTATTATTATCTCTTGGCGTGATATATCCGATTAACATATTATGGCCACTGCTTTTAGAAGCTATTCCGGACGGTAAAGCTCGTATGACTGCTATTTTTACTTCGGCTAGATTGATTTTAACGGCATTTGGGTTGCAATTAGTAGGATTTTTAACGGTACTTTTACCCCTCTTGGCATTACTATATCCATTGTTACGCTATTTGGGTTAGTAACATTACCTAAATTATTTAAGTACGATAAAGCCTTTGAGATTTTTAGTAACGTGTAGATGTCTTTATGTCATCAATTGTGTCGTCATTGCGAGGAAAAACTGTAAGTTTTGACGAAGCAATCTCAGGAATTTGTTATTATTTCATAAGATTGCCACGCTCACTAACGTTCGCTCGCAATGACAAAAAAGCTGATTCACGCAGGAATAACCTAGAAACGGATGTAAGAAAAAATAAAAAAATGATCAATAACAATTTTATCTTCAAGATAGCTTTCAGATATTTTAGAGCTAAGAAAAACGAAAAATTTGTTTCTATTATTTCTGCCTTTTCGTTAGTAGGCGTAATGATCGGCGTTGCAGCATTAATAGTAGTCATGTCCGTTATGAACGGTTTTCATATAGAGCTTACTAAAAATATTATCGGGTTAAATGGGGATATAGTAATAAATCGGCAAGGTGGTAGTATTGATAACTATGAAGAGATTAAAGCTAAACTCCTAAAACAAGATTATGTAAAGCATGTAACATTCATTGCCCACGGTCAAGCTTTGGCTCTTGGTAAAAATAATAATAGCGGTGTACTTGTTAAAGGTATGAAATTAAAGGATCTAAGTTTAAGAAATGAAATTTTTAAAAATGTAAATTTTGGTAATTTTGATAATTTTCACGGCAAAAACGTAATAGCACTCGGAGAACAATTAGCAAGCAATTTAGGCGTAACCGTTGGGGATAAGATTAGATTAATTTCACCGAATTCAGTTTCTACCGCCTTTGGCAGTATGCCAAGATCAAAAGAATTTAAAGTTATCGCAATTTTCAATAGCGGTATGTATGATTATGATTTGACAACGATATTAATGCCGCTTACCGCAGCACAAAATTTCTTATCTCTTGGCGACGATATTAATTTAATCGAAATTAATAGTCTAGATCCCGATAAAGCTCTCGCATATTCATATAAAATACAATCATTATTAGGTCCAAACCTATATGTATTTAATTGGCAAACCTTAAATTCGCAATTTTTAAGTGCTCTTGCTGTTGAGCGTACGACTATGTTTACTATTCTATCTTTAATTATTACGGTTGCAGCCTTTAATATTATTTCAAGCTTATTTATGCTTGTTAAAGATAAAACTTCAGATATTGCAATTCTTAGAACTATGGGAGCAAGCACTAAGCAAATAATGCTTATTTTTATCTATAACGGAATGTTTATAGGATTGCTTGGCACAACACTAGGTGTAATCCTTGGGGTTACCTTTTCTTATAATATTCAAACTATCAAGAATTATTTGGAGCGTATAACCGGTACTAAAATTTTCGAGGCAGCTATTTATTTTCTTTATAGTTTACCTTCAAAAGTAAGAGCTGAGGACATTATTTTAATTACCTCTTTATCTATAATATTGTGTTTTCTTGCAACAATTTATCCTTCTTATAGAGCCTCAAAATTAAATCCCGTGGATGCCCTAAGATATGAATAATACAGTCCTCATTTTAAAAAATATCTCAAAACATTACAGCCAAGGCAAAACTATTGTTAGAGTACTAGATGATCTTAATCTAACGGTTAATGAAGGTGAATTAATCGCTATAATAGGTTCTTCAGGTAGCGGCAAATCAACTTTACTACATATTGCCGGCTTGCTTGATAAACCTACAAACGGTCAAGTCATCATACCAAATAGCAAGTATCAAAAATATCATCTCATTCGTCTTCATTATTTAGGTTTTATCTATCAACAACATCACTTACTTAAAGATTTTACCGCTCTTGAAAATGTTATTATGCCAAGACTTATTAGCGGTCTTGATCAAAAAGAAGCAATAGAAGATGCAACAAAGATATTAGATGATTTAGGGCTTGGGGAAAAACTCTATAATATGCCCGGAGAATTATCGGGAGGAGAACAACAACGGGTCGCTATAGCTCGGAGCTTAATTAACAAGCCGAAAATTATTTTAGCAGATGAACCGACAGGTAATTTAGATCCCAAAACCACAAATGAAGTATTTAATTTATTTTTAAAAGTAGCAAGAGAACAAAATACCGCAGTTATTATGGTAACACATAACCATGAGTTAGCACATAAAATGGATAAATTATATAAGCTAAAGCATGGATTATTAAATATAGCTTGATTTAAAGCTCAAAAATTTTAATAATTATATGTAGATTCTGTGAAGATTTCTAAAAAGATTTAATTTTGGCTCTTTTTTGCTGCAAATTAGAAATTTTCACAGAACCTAATATTCTTTTAATAAAGGTTAGTAATGGCTGAGCCTATTATATTTACTCTTTTACTCGGAGATAAAGATCGGATATTAGAGAAAATAAACAAGCAGGAAACTCAAAATAAACTGCCTATTATCCGGCTAGAATCACATATATCCGATAAAGAACGTATTTTTTCGGAGATCTTACAAGAATCCCGCGAAAAGGGCAAAATACCGATTTTTAATATTCAACTTAATAATAATGTAAAACCAATTTTTCGGGTACAAGATTTAATTAATTCACAAAATTTAAATATAAAAACTACTATTACTTTTGATCAATATAATTCATTACCCCAAAATTCTGAACTAGAAGCTTATTGGAAGCAAATTATGGAAAAAGTTGATCATGTTTTTTTTACAAATGAAGCAGATCAAAATTTAGCTATAGCCGATGGTATAGTACCAAAAGATAAAACCACTACAATTACGGATATAAGTTTAGTAACATCTGTTTTTAACAATCTTGTATATGATCGTAAAATTGATCAATTACTTTCCGGTACAATACCTGATAAAGAAAAGTTAGATAAAATAATAAAAAATGCTAAAAATCAAGGCGGTAGAGTGATTATAGAAACTTGGCCTCTTTCTGCAGACGAAGCAACAAATCTCATCACTGCTAAATTCGGTATTACCTCTGAAGATCAAATTTACGGATTGAAACTCGAAATTAATGAAATCTTAAAAGATCCAAATAATGCTGCTGAAAATTTTAAAAAATATGTATCACAAACATCCAGGCAATTTCAAAAAGATTTAGGTAAAGCTGAGATAAATCCCATTGACTTTAATTTTAATACAAAGAAAGTTATGAATGATAGCCCTAAGGATATACAAGTAGAACAAACAACATCATATGAACCTCCAAAAGAAAACCAACCACAACCGCAAGGTTTTTTTAGAAGAGTTTTTAACTATTTTAAAGATATAGTAACTAGTTTTAAAGAAGCAATATTCGACAAAAAAGAAGAACTTAAAACTCAAGTAACTCCAACTACGGAAGCAAAGCCGACAATAACAGAAGAATCACTAACTACTGTTGCATCTTCTATAACTCAACCGCAACAACACGTTTCTAAAAGCTCTCCGGTTATAGGTTCAAGTCAAAAGCAGCAAGATAAGCCATTTGGTATGACAGAACAAGACTATAAAGCGATGAGGGCTGCTAGTACTACTTTGCACCATGATAATCCAAGTAATAATATTAATAATTTTAAATATGATCTTTCACAAGAAGATCTAAATAACATAAAAAAACCTGAATATTGGTATACTGAAAATGATATTGTAAATATCTTGACGGCAGCGTTAGATGACAAAAAAGTTTCAATACAACCGGCTATAACTTTAACAAATACAGTAGTTAAGGAAGAAATGCTTAGAGATCTTACCATAAAAGGCGAAGAGAAAGAGAGAGCCTTAGCAGAAATTCAAGAGACAAAAGCAATGTTTAAAGATGCTCCGGAAGTAGAACGAAACAACGTTTTAAAAGACCTTGAGGCTAGAGAAAAAATAATTACTCTACCGGATGAGGAACGTGAAAAACAGAGTAATGCACTATTAAAAGAAGCAGAATCTAAACAAAAAATTAACACAGATATTTTAAATAGAGCTGCTAAAGATATACAAGAAAATGGGAAAGAATGTGCAGTGATACCGATAGAGATGGGTACCGGACATTGGTGTAATTTATTTATGACTCATAGTAAAGAAGATAATCAAACTATTATAACTTTTAATGATTCTTTCGGGCATCCTATAGGTAGTAATAATAATATATTACCTGATACAATAAATAAAGCATTTGAAAATAAAAGACCTCCGCTTGTTATTGATGAACAAATCAAGCAGCAAAATAATAATTTTGATTGTGGTCCTTACTCCGTGGAGACTATGATTAGAAAAGCAAGCGGCAAGCTAATTCTTACTGAGAGCGAAGCTTTGAATAAAGGACCGGAGTTAAGAGAAAAGCATGCACAGGTCGTTATCGATAAACAGCAAGAGCGGCAAGCTAAAACTCAATTATCTAATCGTTGGACTAGTAAACAGCAACAAGAGAGCAAAGGCAGTAATCAACTTAGACATTAAAACTTATTTTAAACAATTGTAGACTCTTTAATAAATATATCCCATCCCTAATCCGCTAAAACTTGACGTTAGTGACTTATCACCTTTCGAAGCTGCTGAAAAGATTTTGGAGCATGTAGAGAATATTACTAGAAGTTACAAGAAAGAGCTATGATATATGAAAAACTTTTTAAAATATTTACTTACAATTTTTCTATTAACTTTTACAACTCAATCATTGGCTAATAAATATCTTTCTAAAGCTGATAATTTGTTTGGAATGAGTAAATTTGATTTAGCTCTTAAAGAGATTGATAAAGCTATAGAGCTGGAGCCTAATAACCATCATGCATATTTTGTTAAAAGTATTATTTTAACAAAATTAGGCGAAAATAAATTAGCTTTAAAAGCAAGCAATAACGCTATCAACCTAGATCCTAAAAATTCTAAATATTACTGGTTAAAATTTATGATTTTAGAAAAATTAGGTGAATACAAGTTAGCTAGTGAAGCATTTGATAAATATAAAGCATTAGAGCAAAAATTTCCTCAAGATATTATATTAACCGATAAAGGAGAATATAAATTAAAGAAGGAAGAAGCTCTTAATGCTTTAATAGAAGGAGACGAGTTTAAATTAGGTAAACACAAAGAAGCTTTAAAGACGTTTGAAAAAGCTATTGCATTAGATAATACTAACCCTATGGCTTATTCGTTTAAAGCTTTTGCATTATGTGATTTAGGAAGATATAAGGAAGCACTTATAGAAATAAATAAAGCATTAGAATTAGACTCAAATAATCTTGATGCTCAAACTATTAAAAAATTACTACAAAAGAAATTGCATAAAAAATGATTTAGGTAATAAATAATTTTAAATGCACTTACGTATAAATCAATTATTATAAATACCAGTACTAAATATTCTCCTTAAGCTAAATGAAAAGTTTTTTGAGAAAGCTGGTATTTTCGTTTAATCCAACATGAAAAGATTCGTGCTATTGTTTTAAGGCATGAATTTTTAACATACCGATAACGGTCGAGTAGATAGTGGGATTATAAGTCTTCAGCAAAGCCGTCAATAATTTCCGGTTTACCGATACGAACTTGTTGCTCAAAAATTTTATTTGCCAGTTCTTTAACACCTCTAAGCATTGACCCGCCACTGGTAATGATAGTTCGAGACGCTAGCGGTTGTCCCTTTGTTGCTTTATCATATTCAGCTTTTACCATTGATAATATCTCTTCTACTCTTGGTCCGATTATTTCAATAAGCTTATAAATAGTAATTGCTGCATTAAGATTATAAAGACTGTCAATTTAAATCTTCTAAATTAATAATAGAATCTTTATCAAACGAAGATAATATTGCATTACCGTAGAGAACCTTTAATTTTTCTGCCGTAATAAGATCAATGCCAAAAACTTTGGCAATATCGGAAATAATATGAAAGCTTCCTAAATTTATATGACTTGTATATATTATGTAAATAATTTGCAATTGGCTATAATTCCTAATATAATTACTTATAGTTAATTTATATTTTAACAAAGAATGACTACCACCATACTTGTGATCGTTATTATAATAATGATTGCCTTATCTGCTTTATTTGCCGCTACCGAAACTGCTATTACCGCTTCTTCCCCAGGGAAGATTCATAAGCTTAAAATCGCCGGTAATAAGCGTGCTAAAACAGTTTTAGAGGTTCTTAAGAAAAAAGAAAAGATCATAGGAACTTTATTAATAGGTAATAGTTTAATCAATACTGTTTGTACCACTATTGCTACTACTCTCTTTATTAGCTTTCTTGGAGATAATGGTCCCATTGTTGCTTCCGGCGTTATGGCTTTTATAATTATTGTTTTTGCCGAAGTAGTACCGAAAGCAATAGCCGTTGCTAAACCTGAGCAATTAGCATTAAAAATGGCTTCAACTATCGTAATATTTTTAAAACTTTTCAAACCTATTAATATTGCTCTTGATTACATTACAAAAATATTTTGCTTCATATTTCGTATTAATTTAAATCCTCAAATATCAGGAACGGAAGAAGTAAGAGGCGTGATTGAGCATTACCATCAAGAAGGCGGAGTTTATAAATCCGATCGTAATATGCTCGGCGGGATACTAGATATACGTAATATGACTGTATCGGAAATTATGACTCACAGAAGCAGTATTATAGCCCTTAATATTGACCTACCTCATGAAGTAATAATTAAAACTTTATTATCGGGGGCTCATACACGTATACCTTTGTGGCAAGATAATAGAGATAATATAATAGGGATTCTCAATCTAAAAGATTTGCTTAAAACATTATACGAAAATAATAATGATGCAAAAAAAGTTGATATTAATAAACTTCTAACTCCACCTTGGTTTATCCCTGAGAATGCACTTGTAGTAGACCAGCTACATGCATTTAGAGAACGTAATAATCATTTTGCTTGTGTTGTAGATGAGTATGGTACTCTACTAGGTATTATTACTCTTGAAGATGTTATAGAAGAAATCGTAGGACCCATTACTGATGAACATGATAGACTTAATAATGAAATTATCAAGAAGTCTAATACCGAGTTCATTATAAAAGGAACTACGACTATTAGAGATATTAACCGAGAACTTGATTGGAATTTATCGGATGAGGATGCAAACACTATAGCAGGATTAATAATCCATAAAATTGCTAGAATTCCAAATCAAAGGGAAGTAATTGAAATATTTAATTTAAAGGTAATTATTTTAAAGAAAATTGCCAATAAGATTGATAGCGTAAAAATTACCGTATTACCTACTACCGAGGAAACAATAAGCAGTGAGTGAAATCGGTAATTTTTTACTGCTAACAACGATGTGCTTAAGTGGGATGTCGGTACTATTATCATTCCTGCGTAGGCGGGAATCCAGTATAACATATAAAAAATTAACTTCTTTACCAATAGTAAAATTATTTTTTCTGGATTCCCGCCTACGTGGGAATGACATTTACTTCTACATAGCTGCCTCATGTGCTATACTTGCCTTTTTTACCCTAGTCTATGCTTTTATTATCTCTGACTTTTCACTACAAAATGTTTTCTTAAATTCCAGTACTTTAAAACCTTTAATATATAAAATAGCCGGTAGTTGGTCGGGCCATGAAGGCTCAATGTTATTATGGTTTTGTTTATTACAAATCGTTAGTTGCTGTTATATATTTTTACTTGAAGATAACCGGCTTAAATTTTTATCTATTATCATATTATCAGCCATACAACTATTTTTTAGCAGTTTTATTTACTTTACCTCCAATCCTTTTAACGTGTTTTCTTTCGTTCCTCAAGAAGGGTTAGGCTTAAACCCGATGCTACAAGATATTGCTTTGAGCATCCACCCTCCTCTGCTTTATTTAGGCTATGTTAGCTATGTAGTACCTTTTACTATTGTTTGTGCTATGTTACTTACCACTGTCATCCCGTGGCTTGACCACGGGACCTTGTGCCACAGATTGCGTCCTGAGATACCGCGGTCAAGCCACGGGATGACACTTATCCATCTTCTCAAAACATTTTCCAATATCGGTATCTTATTTACTACTATCGGCATTAGCCTTGGTTCTTGGTGGGCATATAGAGAACTCGGCTGGGACGGATTTTGGTTTTTTGATCCGGTAGAGAATATTTCACTATTTCCTTGGTTATCCGGAATTATGCTCCATCATTCTATAATTGTAACGACAAAAACCGGACGCATGCAAAGTTGGACGATAATTTTATCTATCATTACTTTTTTGTTGGTAATATTTAGTACTTTTTTAGTACGTTCCGGTTTTATTACCTCAATTCACTCTTTTGCATTCTCACCTGAGAGAGGAATATACTTGCTTGGAATATTTTTGATTATGGGGATTGGAGGATTGTGTGTCATCCCGCGGCTTGACCGCGGGATCCAGTTAAAAGTATTATCAATTGTTTTTTGGATCCCGCGGTCAAGCCGTGGGATGACAGCAATAGAAAAAGCCATACTCCTCGGTAATATATTCTTCCTACTTAGCCTTATCGTACTAATAGCTGCCACACTTTATCCACCAATTTACTCTTTATTCGACGATAAACCTATTATTATTAGTGAAACATTTTTTGTTAATAATTTTATTATATTCGTTATCCCTATTCTTGGTACCATAGGATTATTTACTACCAGAATCTCTATTAAAAAACATATTATAATTCTAATATTATCTCTAATAATTACTTATTTAATATCATTAAAAGTAACATTTAGTGTTATATCGATTTTAACTATAATCGCATCTATATTTCTTATGCTTCATAATGTTCATTATCTTTTGGTTAAAACTAATTATTTTAGAAATAGACTTAAAGCAAGTAACGCTAGTATGATACTTGGGCATTTCGGTTTTGCACTAATTAGCTTTAGTATCACTATGAATGCATTATTACAAAGCGAAATGGATTTTACCGGCAGAGTAGGAACAAGTAAAACTTTTAACGAATTTAAAGTAACATTGCAAAATATTAAGTTTGCTCAAGGTAAAAATTATTATAGACAAATCGCTGAATTTTGGCTTGAGGATGATAGCCGTAATATAACTATATTAAAACCGGAAAATAGGCTTTATATAGTTGAAAAGAGTTTATCGCAAGAAAGCGATATATACTCTTACTTATCATATGATCTTTACGCAGTTTTAAGTAATATAGACGGCGATATAATCCATGCTAAAATATATTACAAGCCAATGATGAGCTTTATTTGGCTTGGAATTATTCTCACCGCTTCCGGCTTTTTTATTGCACTAATCAGAAAAAATTCTAGCTAATGTGATATTTTGTTGCATGGATCAAAAAACGCGTTCGTGTCATACTGTGGCTTGATCACGGTATTTAGAAAAACAACTTAAAATACTAACAATTTTAGTATTTTAAACTGGATCCCGCGATCAAGTCGCGGGATGACAGAGGTGGAATTGATCCACGCAATAATGAATTCACACAACAACACTAACTAATGTGAACCATCACATTTAAGGTTTAAAATTTTTATACTATTCGGATGATCAGCTCCGAATTTTTCTATTTGATTATTACGGAATTTTTCATACCAAAATTTCTTAGGTAAAGTGCAACTAGCTTTAGCGGCTGCAAGATACATATTACTTATTTCATACACATTTTTCATATTTTCTTTATAGTTATTCCAATATATATTTTCAGCAGTAGCATAAGCATCTACCGCCTCCTCATTTTGATTAAGTAACACTAGTGCATCCCCTTCAGCAACAAACGTTTTTGCCAAATCTATATCCGGTGATATAATAATCTCTTTGTTAGGTCTAAGTTGGATCATTAAGAAAAATTGCTTTAGCTTTTTTAGCGTATTCTAGAGCTTCGGTAACATCACCTAAACCTAGCTTTGCTCTTGATTTTTGAGTAAAAATTCGTCCAAATACTTGATTTTCCTCTTTTTTACTCGATTTATTCATATCATATATTTGTTCTAATAAAGAAAGAGATTCCTGATGTTTCTTAAGATTATTTAATACATCTACTTTAATGAGATATGAACCGGTAAGAAATAAATCTTGAGGTTTCATGCCGTTTTCGATACAAGTATTTACACTATCGTCAATTCTTCTCAAGGCCTCATAATTTTTACCTTGAATACTAAACAATTTAGATTTTGCATAATATATAGTTGCCGTATCAGTTATATCTACTAGATTTTGATTGAACATATCTTCCATCATTTGGATATTTTTTCTGCTTCTTCTAGATTTCCTAGCTGAATATTGGATATAGCCTAACCGAAAACTATATTACATTTTATGGAATCATATCCTTTCACTTCATCAAATACCTGCTTAGCTTTCGTATCATATTCAATTGCTTTTTTAGGATCCAACCAAGTTCTATAATACCATCCTATGCGTCCTAAATATGCAGCATAAGCAAATTTTTCTTCATTATTCATTGTCCATAATTTAAATTTACCTTTTTGATCGTTTTTATCAAACCAATTTACTAATTTTTTTGAGTTATATAAATCGGAAGAATTAGCATATTGTATTAATAAATTTAATTTTAACTCTAAAATTTTATATATCGATATATCGTATTTTTCTGCATTTTTTGTAATTATTTCAATATTATCCGATATAGTTTTAGCATTTCTAAAAATATGCCCCTTTATAAACTTTTAGGTATAGAACTTAAAAGATTAGTAACACTACGTTCAAGATATTCTTTATTTCCTTTATCTTCATTTATTTGTAATATTTTTTCAGCTATAACATCATGCATTTCAAATATCGGATTAACTTCATTAGGCTCAATATTAGAGATCAAAGCAAATTTAGAAAGCTGATAAATATCATCGTCTAGACTATTCTTATCTTCAGTAATAGAATTTAATAATTCTTTTGAAAAACTTTGATTATTAAGCAATACTATCCCATCTAGTAATCTCTTGGCACTAGGCTTTAATTCATTGCTAACAAGTTTTATATTTAGCTCAATTTTATCCTTAGAGGCTTTTATCTTTTTCTTGTATTCTTCTAAGTTCAAACCTTGTATTTGATTTAATATTTGTGCTCCTTGAACTACGAGAATCGGATAACCTCCAAATTCTTGAGTCAAAAAATTTATTAATTCCGGATTTTTATTTTCCAATATATTTTTTGCAAGTAATGCAGCTTCCGGCTTAGTGAAAGCGTTTGCTTTGATTATGTTAGACAATAATTCAGCGTCTTGGGAACAAAATATAATATTACCATTATATTCCCAATTAATAAAATCCTCTATTTTCTTATTCTCGCCTATTTTTAAATTATCAAATACCAATAACCATTTATCTTTACTTGCTAGATAAACCATTAAATCTTTCCTCATCACTGCCATATCTTCTGAAATCACCGGTGATTTTACCCCAATATTAATAGCTTTAGATAATTTAAGTAATTGCTGCTCTATATTTAGATTACAATCAATAAACCAAATTATGTTATAGTTATCTTTATTTTCATAAGCGTACATTCTAGCAAGCTGCGTTTTACCCATACCGCTTACCCCCCTACTACACTAGATTGCTTATATTTATTAAGATTTTCTTTTAGCTTTTCCAATTGCGATACATGATTTATGAAATAACTAACCGGTACAACTAAATTAGATATTTGACTTTGAGCAAATATACTTCCGCTTATTAGAAGCATAATAATCACTAATATATATTTTTTCATAATATTTATTAATTTTAAATTTTTAGCTGTAAAGCTTTATATCTTTTCGACTAAAAGTCAATAAAAATTTTGAGTTAGGTTTGGCGAAGTGTTAGTATACTATGTTACGTGGTTCGGCTTTTACGTCATTGCGAGAAGGTATTGTTGCGTGGAGCGGCAAAACCCACTGTGTCACCCCGTGGCTTGACCACGGGGTCCATAAAAACAACTTATAATGTACATTAGTCTATTTTTCCTGGATCCCGCGATCAAATCGCGGGATGACAGGAGAAAAACCGATCCATGCAACAAGGTCTACGGTTGCTCGCAATGACGACTCGGTATCCACACAACAATGCTCTACGAGGATAAACAAAAATTGGGATATAGAATAAAAAAAGCCCCTTTTTTTCAAAGAGAGCTTTTTTCTTAAGGAACTTATAAACTTGCTAATCGGGAGCGATTAGAAGTTTACACGGACTTTTAGAGTACCTTGATGTGCAGTATATTTACTTGCAATCTGAGCATCGTAACCGACTCCGTATTCCATCTTAGCATCAGGTCTTATGCTTGCACTTAAACCTAAATTATAAGATGTTTTAGCGGTTCTGTCAGGCTGGCTGATGAACGGAGTAACTTGTCCGTCTAACACAGACCGAGTTTTAGATAATTTACCGTTTACTTTGTGAACCACAAAAGCGTGAGCTTCCGGATATACCGCAAGATCAGTTATGTTCATAGTACCGCCGGCTACTTTAGCACCTACTATTAAATCGGTTCTATCGCTAAACTTGCTGTTAACCTGCTTGTTTGCAACTGTTGTACCAGTTTCTTTGTAGTTTTCGTCAGAAGACTTTAAGTAGCTAAGCCCTGCCATTGGAGTTACTAACACACCTTGCATTGCATTGTAATCATAACCGACTGTTAAGTTACCGCCGAATGTCATGTTATCGTAATTACCAGCAGCAATTTGCTTGCTCATATTACCGTTAGCATCGAAGAAGTAACGCTGACTTTTGTTCTTCACTTGGTTTAAGTTAAATATTGCACTACCTTGAGCAAAGAAATTCTCAACAAGCTGCTGGGCACCGTATAGAGAGAATGAGAAACCGTTAACGTTAGTTTTATCACCTTTCTTATAATCTTGGTGTTTTATATCAGTTTTAGTGATACCGATAGCAGCACCGATCATTAAGTTATCGTTAGCTAGCGTATCTAAACCGATTAGGACAGCGGTGGTTTTAGCTTTATAACCAGCTAAACCGCCTTTCTTACTTTGATGTGCATCAGTATAGAAAGGTTTTGCCCATATACCGTAAGCTACATTATCAACAGCCCCGTCACCTGCAGCAACCGCAGCCGGTACTGCTCCAGCTTCAGGTCCAGCCATTTCAGCAGTTTCAGGAGTACCTAAATATCTAAGAGCACCTAATCTGTTACTAAGTTGAGCTTGGATATCTTTTACTACATTTAATTGTACATTAGTTACGGCCGCACTTGTATCGGTAACGATAGCTCCGACAAAGTTAGCAGAATCAGCACTATTTTTAGCTAAAAGAAGATTATTATATGCTGCAGTATTAGTTGCATTTACAAATGTTGTAATGTTCTGACCTATACCCGGTGCACCTGCAAATTGGCTACCTGCAATATCATTAGTAACTACATTTGCTGCATTGTTAGTACGTGTTATTACATAATCTTGGTTAGCATCACGTATTAAACCGTATTTTATGAAACGATTATCTCCGGTTACAGCAAAGTTAGGACCTCCTAAAGTACCGCTAAACCTAGCACCACCTTGAATTAAAGTATAAGTTTGTGTACCACTGAAATTTGTATTGGCATTATCTTGTACGTTAATGGTTGTTGTTCCTGTAGTTGTTGCATTAACTTGAGCACCTTCCGCGATAACGATGTGACCTATATTACCGTTTGCTACTGTTAAAGTAGTTTCAATAGAAGTATTGCTTCCCCATGTTGAAGTACCGCTTGCAAATGTTAAAATATTTGTATCAAGATCGATTTCACCGTTAATAGCAATAGTACCGCCGCCTAAAATTACATTAGAATTTAAAACATCTAAGCCATAAGTACCAAAGTCTGTGACTTGTGAATAAATATTTCCTTGTAATCCTGCACCATTATCATTACCTGTAAACTTAACAGAAGCTACAGGAGTACCTGAAGCACCTATATTACCAACATACGCATCACCTAAATAAGTTACGGTACCGTTATTAGCTTTAGTAGTAACAATCATACTTGTAGGATCAGAAAATGTACCGTCAGCAAATCTTACATTAGCGTTACCGTTAACACTTCCAAGAGTAATTTTACCGTCGAAATCTGTTCCGGCTATACCGCCTGTAGTAACAGTTACACCGTCATTAATTGTTGCGTTAGTTGCAATAATACTACCTAAGTTGTTATAGTCTGTAGTAAACGTTACTTGCTTTAACTTTGGAGTACCATTCTCTATACCTAAGCCATAAATCGTACCAGGGGTATTAGGAATACCGCCGCTAAGAATTACAGTACCTTGATTATTTTTTATAGTTCCTATACCTGCATATAATGTAGTAGTATTAACAGCAATACCATTATCGCTTCCAAGACTTAGACCTACAATATTATTTTGATCACCGATTACTTGATCGTCAGCGATTACACTATCCACATCTGATACGACTACAACAGGAACATTAAAGTTACCTGCTGGACCATTATTACCTACGGTACTTTTAATTGTTAAAGGAACTGCGTTGCCTGCATCGTTGAATGGGATGCCGCTAGGTAAGAATAAAGCTGCACCTAAACTTGCATTTTCAAAAGAAATTGTATCAGTCGCCATACCATGCTCATTACCTGCATTACCTATCTCATTAATCACTATGTTACCGGGGCCGGAAACTGTTATTTGTTCTACAGCATTAACAGGTGCAGCTTGTTTGCTTAATGTTACGGTAATAGGACCGGTGTTAACGAATTCTACTATACCGGTACCATCGGCAGATGCGACAAAGTCCGCAGTATAGTTACCACCGATTTGTAAGGTAGAATCACCTTCAATTGTAGTTTCACCGTTAAATGTTGCGTTACCTAAGAACTTAGCAGTAGTACCGTTATCTAATGTTACAGTATTAAGCTTATTACCTTGCTGTCCACCGACTGTACCGCTTACTATATTTGTTCCACCTGCCTTAAAGCTGAAAGAACCCATGTTAGCAGCAGCAGTAGTAATGTTAGTGGCGTATAAATTAACACCTTGACCTACATTTAATATAGTGTTTATAGCAGGTGCAAAATTAATCTCTGCAAGTGGCTTTGCAGCGCTACCTAAATTTGTACCGGCTGCAAGAATTGTATTATTAGCTCCAACAGGATTAAATATTATTTTACCTTGATTTGCAGCATTTGTAGTTTTTGTTATTAAGTAAGCATTATGAGCGAATTGTACTGAACCGTTATTTCCAATAACTAACTCGTTAATAGCAACATCACCGTCATTTAAAGCTGTTTTGCTTGAGCCGATATTAAATTGTCCAAGAGTTTTATTATTAGCTTTATTAGCTCCAATAATACCGATATCACCGCTAATAGTTAAAGTTTGAGCATTTGTTAGGCTACTCGCATCAACAACGCCTGTTTGATCAGTATTTATAGCTAAATCAAAATCAACTAAAATATTATTTTGAGTACTTGTTAATTTAATAGTACCACCATCTTGGAAATTAATCGCTCCACCGGCAGCGCCGATAATATTTGCTCCACCAAGTGTTAATGTTTTTGAAGCATCACCAGCTAAAATAATCCCTTGTAACGCAGCATTACCACCACCATTACCTATATCACCGGTAATTGTAGCACTTCCATCTAACTGAATAGCACCACCGGCAAGAGCACCGCCAATAAGAGCAGTTTGGTTAACATTACCGGTGATAACTGTATCGTCGGCAAGTTTAAAGATAGAACCGGCATTTCCTAAACGTAACTCGGCAGTATGTGTTCCTGATAAATTAACAATCCCAGCAGCACTAGCTTCGATTGCCGTAATCTTATTTGTCACCGGAGTATTTGCATTCGCACTGTTTAAAGTACCGGCACCGAGGAAAGTTATTACACCTGCAGTGTTACCGGCATTGCTCGCATCACCTGTAAAATTACCTGTAAGAGTCGGAGCATTAGCAGCAGCAACTATAATTTGTGAGGCAGTATTACCAAAATCAACAGCACCAAGTGTTGAAGAAATAGTCATTGTAGTTGTAGAAGCTGCTTTGAAAGTTGTACTACCACCGTTACCTACATCAACTTGTTGTTGGAAAGTACTAGTACCACCGTTAACTGTTACATTTTTAGCAAAAATTTGGTTTGTAATTGTAGCATTATTTCCACCGACAGCAGTAACAATAAATTGCTGAGCACGATTTGCATTATTTGTACCAACTACTGCAGTAAGACCTGGAGCAGTAGTACCAAATGTACCAGCTACAGCTGTAGTATCAAAATGTATTATACCATTATTATCTCCACCGTCACCTGCACCACCACCAAGTGTAGTACCATTAAGGACAAGAAAATTGGCAGCATTACCGTTACCACCTGCTTTAGCAAGAAGATGCAATGTACCGCTACCTTGAAGATTTATAACATTACCATCGTTTTGTAATGTTAAATTAACATTACCTGCTCCATCAGAATTTGAATTAAAACGTAAAAGGCTTTCATCGTTAACATTAAGAGTTTTAACAGCAGCAAAACTATTATCCTGTACTTCTAAACCTTTAGCTTGGTTACCAATGCCGCTACCGGCATTAGTGACATTTAAAACAGCACCAGCCTTAGCTGCATTAGCAATCTTAGCATTAGCACCAAGTATAATACCGTTAGTAGTATCTGCAGGATTAAAGTTTAATGTGAAAGCAAGATTAGCGAAATCGATTGCACCTAAACCATTATAAATATTGACTTGATTAGCCGCAGCACCTAGACCTTGTGTACCTGTCAAAGTTAAGAGTTGACCTGCTTGATTGACAGTAATATTAGCTAAATCAGCACCTCCTACTCCTACGATAGAACCAATGTTTAATGATTTACTTAATGTTACAGCTCCTGCATTACCACCTGTATCGATTATGAGAGCAGCTACGTTAAACCCTACAGAATCTAAGGTAACTTGATTACCATTATTAGCAATTCTAAGAGTATCACCAGCAACAGGAGCCTGTGCTGGATTCCAGTTAGCAGGAGCATTAAGAGTTGTATTACCATTAGTAGATAATAAAGCACCCATAGCTGAGCCTGCAGAACCGGCCACTATGGTAGCTGTAGAAGCAGTTACCAATCCTGCGGAAATTAATTTTTTTAGAAAATTTGGTTTTTGAGCCATAATTTTTTTCCTATATTTAAGTTAAAATTTAGTATCTAGTATTAAAACAAACTTATCAAACTTGAGTCAAGATACCCCACATTTGATAAGGAAATAACCTAATATTTTGTTTCAATAGTTTCTAAACTACGGGCTGAGTATAATATATATTGTATATAATTACAAGCGTCGCCGTAGTTTTTTTATAAAGTTTTAATAACTGTTATATTTTTATCACAACTATATCATTCCTTCCGTGGTCTCGGGGTTGTCATTGCGAGGAAAAACTGCAAGTTTTGACGAAGCAATCTTAGGATATTTAACGAGATTGCCATGCTCCCTACGGTCGCTCGCAATGACGAGGCGGTGTTACGCTGGCAATGCCTGCTCGCAATGACGAGAAAACTACTCTTCGTTAAATATTAGCACTTCAGCAGTATTTTCCCATTTTAGCATTTCGTCGTATTTAGTATGCCAAATACACATAATTTCTTTTTCATATTCTACAATTTGCTCTTCTAATCCTTCAAATTGTTTCACCATTTGACGTGCTTTAGAAAGTATCGTGTCATTAGTAACGTCAAAAACTTTTTTCAAATGAAGGTCTTGTTCTTCTTTGTAATTTAAATGAGCCGCTCTACCAAGTTCGGCATCTTTATGCATATCTTCACTTCTTATCTGTATTTCAAAATTACGCTTAGAGTGTAAAAGCTGCATTATATTATGAAGAGACTGATAGCCGTTGCTTTTTGGTCTATTGATATAATCTTTGGTGTATAACCAATCTAAATGCGGAGAACTCTTAACTACGTCCAAAGCATTATAGCATAGAGCTTTAGATTTAACTATAATCCTACATGCAATTAAGTCTTTCAATGCATCAATCGGCACTTCTTTCCTTTTCATCTTTTTTAAAACAGAATAAGGTTCTTTAAGACGCATATATATCTCATTTTCTATATCCGCTTTATTTAAATCTTCTTTAAGCAGATTAATAATATCACAAATCAAATCCCCTCCTGCTACCTAAAATTCTATATATCTCTATTCTTAGTAAATATTACCTATAGCTTTTAGAACTTAAATCCACAAGACTGTTCATAATACTATTCAAGTAATTTATAAAATTAATTCTTTAACAAAAAATTAAAAAACAGATTAATAGTAAAAATAAATTTTTTCAATATAATTGTTTAATTAATTTTAACTTAGATTAATTGAATAAGCTCCTTAATAGCCATTTTACGGCTAAATACCTGCCGTTGTGCAGTTCCGTTATCATCCCGTGGCTCTAACGACCACGGGATCTTGCATCACAGACTGTGTCCTAAGATACCGCGGTCAAGCCGCGGTATGACATTAAATAAATAATAGCATTCAGCAAATAAACAAGTCAGAAAATTTATCTATAGAACCTTCCGAAACACACCCTAAAACTTCAGACATTTTGTTAAATTCTCCGGTACATTCAAGCACTATATCTATGCCTGCATCTAAAACTCCTTTGGTAATATCTGCCATACTACCGCTTAAAGCTTTCATATCTATTGCATCGGAAATAATAAGCCCTTTAAAACCAATATTATTTTTAATATAATCGATAACTATTCTGGATAGAGTTGCGGGGTTGTTTGGATCAAGAGCTTTGTAAATTATATGTGCCGTCATAGCAAGCTTAATATTATCGTGCTTCGCTAGCTCCTTAAATACTTTAAAATCTGTTTTTTCTAACTCTTCTATACCAGCATCAACAATCGGTAATTTTTTATGGCTATCCACCGTAGCTCTACCATGACCAGGAATATGCTTAATGCAAGCTGCGACTTTCTCTTCTTGTAATCCGTCTATAGCAGCTAAACATAAAGGTACGACTACTTCCGGCTCTGAGCCAAAACTTCTATCCCCGACTATCTTGTCTGCTCCTTCGTGGATCAAATCCGCTACCGGTGCAAAATCTAGATTAATGCCTACTTCTCTTAGCTCTTTGCCTATATTGCTATAGTTTTGTTTGCACTCTTGCATATCAACGAAAGTTTGAGCAGCCGGAGCGTCATAAAAAGTCGGTGCTATGAGCCTTTTTACCCTACCACCCTCTTGATCTATAGAGATGATAGTATTTTCCCCTAATACTTCTTTTATATCTGCAATAAGCTTAATAAGGGCTTCTTTATCCTGCTCACCGTTATCATTCTTTCTAATATTACGACGGAATAAAATTACACCTAAAGGATTATGCTCTTCAAATAATTCTCTTTCGGCATCGGTTAATTCAGGACCGGATATACCTATAATTACCGGCTTTACCATTTGTCTTATTGTCATAATATGCTCCTTTCTTTAAAACGTGATATGACAAGTACTATACGCAAGTCATCGAGGAATCGGCAAGAATTTTTTTTATTTGAAGAGATAAATTATGAAAATTGGTAAGTAATACATCGATTCTACTCGATGAACTTGAAAAATTGGCTGAGTCGTCTTTGTAAGCCCTCGGATGCTCACGTACTTCTGTATGCTCCGCTCCTCGTCTTACAGACTCCTCGCTCTTTTCCAAGTTAATCTTCGTATAACTCGTTTTGCAGCAAGATTTTTGAAGTAAATCAATATCATTAGCAGTATAATATTTTTTGTTAGACTTTTTGCATAACTTGCTTCTAAAGGTAATTTGGAAGAAGGGACAAAACGTAAATTCTTTTTTGATTCTATAATTACCGATGATTTGGTATGAAAATTTATTCCGGGACGTAGATTTTTTTGTTTAACCTCAAAGCTACCGAAATTCTTTAAAGTTAATTTTTGTTTCTTTGCTATTTCTAAAATGTTAGAAAAAACCGTATTAACTATTTCTTCACATAAATTATTTGAAAAACCCAATTTGGAGCTTAACCATAGCTGCAATTTTTTCTTTGGTAATAGTCATAAATAATACCGATTTTTAAGGGTATATTGTCCGCAGTCATTGCGAGGAGAAACTATAAGTTTCGACGAAGCAATCTCAGGAGTTTATCCTACTTTATGAGATTGCCGCGTCGATGCTACGCATCTCCTCGCAATGACGTTAAAAAATTACGAATCTGCTTTTTCTTTATCATTATTATATTCATTAATCATTAATATTTTTATTTAGCTCTTCTAATTTATCCACTAGGTACTGACGTATTTTTTCTTGCTTCTTGCTTTCTGCTTTTTTATAATCTTCCATTTTTGCTTTTACATCATCTATAGATTTTTGCAGTTCTTCACCTTTTTTATCTTTCTGATCTTTCACATTCTTTTTTATCTCTGCAACGCTTTGGGCTATCTGATCATAAGTATTGCTTAAGGTCTGATTAAATTTATCGGCTCCCGTTTGTGCTAGGTTTGTTAAATTGTCTTTTAATTCCTGTAAGTTTTCGGTAATTGTTTTTGTACTGCTTGTAGCTACTTCTTCAGTTTGCACTTCATTTGCTTTTGTTTCATCCTTGGTAGGCGAATCTGCAAAAATGCTAGGTGTTAATAATAATGTAGCGGTAGCCCCTAGTGTTATTAAGATTTTTTTCATTATATTATCCAATTACTTATGTTTATTATTATATTGTTCAATTTTTTTACTTAAATCATCAAGTTTTTTTACAAGAGTTTGTCTATATTCTTCTACTTTATCATCTTTAATTTTCTGATAATCCTGCAACTCTTTAGTTAAATTTTTATATTGCTCTTTTATAGTTTCTAAAGAATGATCTTTACTATCCTTAGCATATTTCTCTAAATCATTAATTTTAACGGATAATTTATCCGCCACTTCATGACATTTTTATTAAAATCGGCAGTAATAATTTTAACAGAACCTTTAAGATTATTATGTAATTCTTCAAGTGCTTCCCCTATAGTTCTCATAAAACCTCTTTTTGAAAATAGTTAATAAAAATTAAACTTAGGTGTTATATCAGAATCATAAATAATATAACTTTAAAAAGCAATTTTAAAAAATACATATTTAATATATAGTTATTTGTATCAAATAACTTTGAGGATTTTATGACATTAGAACTAGGAAAAAAAGTTCCTGATTTATCTTTACACATAGGTAAAGATAAAATAATTAAACTATCGGATTTAAAAGGAAAATTCATAGTATTATATTTTTATCCGAAAGACGATACACCTGGATGTACTATTGAAGCACAAGATTTTAACAAGCTAAAACCGGAATTTGATAAACTTAATACGGTAATTATCGGAGTATCCAAAGATAAGCTTGACTCTCATGATAAATTTAAAGAAAAATATAGTTTAGGATTTGATTTAGCCTCTGATGCAAATTCAAATTTATGTGAACAATTAGGGATATGGATAGAAAAATCAATGTTCGGTAAAAAATATATGGGCATTGATAGAGCTACGTTTTTACTTGATAAGGAAGGCATAGTTAAGCATATTTGGCGGTCGGTAAATGCTAAAAATCACGCTCAAGAGGTACTTGAAAAATTACGGACTATGCTTTCTTAAATGTTGTTACATGGATCAATTCCACCGCTGTCATCCCGTGGCTTGACCACGGGGGATCCAAAAAAAATTAAAAAAGACTGGATACCGTGGTCAAGCCACGGTATGACACCGAGCGTATGAGACCGTTTAATCGCTCACAATGACGTTTTATTTTTTCCATCTATTATGAAACCAGAACCATTGAGAAGGATTTTGCTTAACCCATTCTCCTAGCATTTGATTAATATTAAGCATAATATTATAGCAATCAACTTTATTATCACCGGTTTGCTCAAACTTTAATTGCGGGTGAACTATTACTTTAAAATAACTGCCTTTAGTTCTAATGATTTGGCAAGGTATAATTGGATATTTATACTGCAAAGCAATTTTAGCAATGGCGTTTGCAGTCATAGCAGGGTGCCCTAAAAAAGGCACTTCAATTCCATCGTTCATTTTTTGATCAACAAGCATAACAATAGATTCACCCTCCTTGATAGCCCTAACTAAAGCTCTGCTACCTTCAGGACCTTTTGGTATAAGTCTTAATTTATCACCGGCACGGCTTTCATTAACCAACTTGTTAACATACGGGTTATTTGCTTTACGATAAATTACGGCAACTTTCGGATAAGATTTATGAAGAATCTTAAGACTAATATCCCAATTGGCAAAGTGACCGCTAAATAATAAAAAGGGTTGTCCTTCAAGTTTTTTAATATTTTCTATGCCGATCATTTCGATTCTACGCTCTAACTCGGCTTCATCCATCTTGTCGACATATGTAAATTCACCGATAAATCTGCCAAAATTATCCCAAGTCTGATCTATGATTTTTTCAACATCACACATATCGCCGAATACTGCTTTAATATTTCGTCTAGCAATTTTATTAACGGCAAATAATATACCAACTTTTCTTGCTATAAAACTACAAATATCTGCTGCTTTATCTACACCGAATATTCCTATTACTTTAAGGAATATAACGACGATAAAATACTCAATTAAATATCTGAGCTTTTTTAAAAATTTTTTCATTTAATAAATCAGGGTTGTTTATAGATAGTTCTACATCTAGACAGACAATATTATTATTTAAATCATTAAACTTAACGTGATCTTTTCTTGTAGTAATTAAGGTAGCGTTATGCTCTTTAGCTAATGAATATAAATTTTCTAAATCTGCTTGTAAATAATTATAATGATCAGGAAAAATTTTGTAACCGGTTATATTTAATCCGTAATTTTTTAAAGTCGAAAAGAAACGCTCAGGATTACCGATGCCACTAAAAGCAAAATAATTTTTAGTTTTATCTATATTATTTGAAGGAACTATTTGAGCTTTTATTAACTTATTGACATAAGAAGTTAAAATATTCGGTATTTTATCATTGGTGCTACTGACTAAAAAAATTAAATCAGCTGCATCAAGGGCTTTATTTGGATACTGCCTTAAAGGACCGGCAGGAATTAGAAAGCCGTTGCCGAAAAGCCTTTGGCTATCTACTGAAACTATAGTAAAATCTTTATGAACATAAGGATTTTGTAGGAAATCATCAACTATTATTATATCAGGTTTAAGCTCGTTAATTAACGGTAAAATCTCTTTAATATTTTTAGTAGCAATAACTGTTCCATGCTTTGCAAGTATTACTCCCTCATCTCCTACCTCTAATGCTGTATGTCCTTGATGTATGGTAGTTGCACTTTTAAGGTTACTACCATAAGCCTTAGTTACTATTACAAAACTTACATTTCTAACTTTTAGTAATTTGGCTAGATACATTACTATCTGCGTCTTACCCGTACCTCCTACGCTACAATTACCGACACAAATAACTTTAGCAGGCAATATAATAGGACGTGCTAAACTAGCTCGTAAATAGCCTAAAAATTGATATATCAAGCTTATAGGTAAAAGCAAATAAGCTATAATATTTCGCTTCTGCCAAAATTTAGGATATAAAAGTTTGATCATAATTTAACATTTACGGCAGTTAAAAATAAAATCAAAAGGATTAATTGCTTTATTGTCTAGTAGAATTTCAAAATGCAAATGTTCACCCGTTGCATTACCGGTTCTTCCTTGTATACCGATAAATTGACCTCGCTTAATTTTATTTCCTTCCTTGACTGACATTTCCTTTAAATGAGCATATTTCGTAACCAATTTGCGTCCATGTTTAATCTCAACAAAATTCCCGTAATCAGGTGCTCTTGCCGCTTTTATAACAATTCCGCTTGCCGCTGCATATATCGGCGCTGCTTTTTTAGCTTGTAAATCAATACCGCTATGGAAACATTTCTTTTTTCTTTTCTTTTTATGAGGACTTTTTCTAATTCCGTAATGGCTAGTAATTTTCGGCTCATATTCCGGCATCATAAGCGGTATTGTACTAATTATTTTATCAAGCTTGGTTAATTTCGAGATATTATTCCTATGAGTTTGTTTTTTTGCAAAATAGCTAGCTTCCGGTTTAGAGAGAAACTTATATTTTGAATTTAGTTTTGTTACAATTGCCTTTATATCAGCTATTTTTATTTCGGCTGCTTTATTAAATTCTGCCGGGTTTTTATTATGGAATTTTTGTAAAAAAATCTTATTCTGTTTAGGATTATTAATTATTAGACCTAAGTTTTTTGCATATATACATTTGCTATTTTTGTTTGTTAAATCATACTGTACTACTAAATCCGCATGGCTGATTTTATATTTTTGCTTTAATTGAGATGAAGTGGTAGAAAGTAATGTAGTATCACTAGATTCTTTAATACTGCTACAACCTTGAACCAGAAAAACTATAAACAGTAAAAAGATATATTTTCGAAAAGACATTAAAAGTAAATATACTCCTGTGAAATGAAGAGTTGATATACAAAGCTCAATTTGGAAAAGAGCAAGGCGTTTTGAGGCTTTTAATCGCAGCATACATACTAGTACGTGAGGATTAAAAGCAAAAAACAACGAAGCCAATTTTTTAAATTCAGCAAGTATACGTAAATTTTAAATTTAAAATATTGCTTAAATAACCAGTTAATTTTTCTAATTCTTCTCTAATATTTGGAGGATTAATTAACATTAACCCACACTTTACCATATTTTTATCACTACATAAAAGCTCATATTCAATAATTATAGTTTCTTTAAATCCGATATGCTTGTAATTGTGGTAAAAATCACGGACTAAAGATAAATCTTTTATAGGATACCAAATTAAGACGGTATTATTAAGAACTCGTAGCTTAATTTTTTTAAGTGCTTCGAGCAGTTTTTGAAACTCATTTTTTACTTCAAAAGGCGGATCAAGAAAAATTAATCCTCTATTCCCTTTAAAGGGTAAAAAAGCTTTTATAGCATTATAAGCATCTATATTATGTGTATTATTCGGTAGTAGTTTTTTTAAACTCAAGTAATCACTTGGATGAAGTTCGCAAGCAATTAAGCGATCATTTGGTCTTAATAATTGTTTAATTATAAAAGGTGAGCCGGGATAATGATTAAGACCTGCTAGGTTTACTATATTTAAGAAAGTTTGTAAAAGCTGAGGAATAGGATCGGTAGCTTGCAGTAGTTTATTAATGCCCGTATCGCTTTCTAAAGTTTTAGAAGCCGCCTCCGAGTTTAAATCGTAAAGACCTAGCCCAGCAAAAGCATCTAAAACCGCAAAAGGTTTTTCTTTTTTCTTGAGCTGTTCTAAAATCGCAATAAGTACTAAATGTTTGACTATATCAGCAAAATTGCCTGCATGATAAATATGACGATAGTTCAAAATTATAATCCATATTTCTTTTTTAACAATTTTGCTGCTTCTTCTGAAGAATATAATTTCTTATTTGGATTATTACTTCTTGCTAAAGCAATTTCTGCATCTTCTCTATCTTCTTTTAATTCACGTAAGTAATTCTTAATTACCACTCGTACTAATTGAGCTTTACTAACCATAAAACTAATCATTTATTAAATTCATAATTAAGTTAATTCTTTTTGTATAGGATCGCTTTCTGCAATAAGTAATGCTAATGATGTCATAGCACTTACTCCAATATTTTTTAACCCTATTTTTGCTTTGGTAAGATAAAGTAAAAAAAGTAAACAACCTATTCTTTTATTACCATCACTAAATGGATGATCTTTTATTATGAAATATAACAAATGAGCCGCTTTTTCTTCTGCCGAGTTATATAAAGATTTGCCGTCAAAAGTTTGATCAATATTACCTAAAATTCCTTTAAAACTATTGTCTCTTTCAGCTCCAAATAAATTACTTATTTCTGCATTCTCTTGCTTGCCTAATTCTTGCTTTAACTTTTTAATTGCTTCTAAAGATTCTTGGTAGCTTAATAATCCATTAGTTTCTGCTTGTAATTTTGTCGGTGGATTTAATTTGTCTTCATCATATTTAACTAATATCTCCCATGTTTTAAGTAATTCCTTATAAGATTAATTAATTCTTGTCCTGTACTATTTACTAAATTTTGATTTATCAAAGTATTTGTTAAAAGTTCTACCGTTTGTTGTAGATTATTTAATTTCTTTTGAGTAATTTTATCTTGATTAATACTATAGCCTTTAATGAGATATTCTTTAAGTAAGTTAGTAGCCCACTTTCTAAAGGCGATCCCTCTCTTAGAATTTACCCTATACCCAACTGATATTATTGCACCTAAATTATAATATTCCACTTGGTATGTTTTACCGTCAGCGGCAGTTGTTGCAAAAAATGCAACAACTGCTTTCTCTTCTAATTCTTGCTCTTTAAATATATTCTTTAGATGTCTTGAAATTACTGATTTATCTCGGGCGAATAATTCTGCTATTTGATTTAAAGACAGCCAAACTGTTTCGTCTATTATCTTAACCTCAACATTAACTTCCCCATTTTCATCTTGACAAATTACTACCTGGCTTTCCATTTCTTTATTCATTGTTTTAAACATTTTTTATGAGCGTAAGCCATTCTTCCTCATCAATAATTTTAATTCCCAGCTCTTTAGCTTTTTTAAGTTTACTGCCTGCATCAACGCCTGTTACGACTAAATCCGTGTTAGATGATATGCTAGCTGCAACTTTAGCTCCAAACTTTTCAGCCGTTGCTTTAGCTTCCGCTCTAGATATCGTCGGTAAGCTACCGGTAAATACTACTATCTTGCCTGTTAAACTGCTTTGTTCTCTAGTCTCTTTATAATCTTCAATATTTAATATTTCACCAAGTTTTTTGATAAGTTCAATATTTTCTTTAATGTCAAAAAAATTAATAATATCTACTAAAATCTTATAGCCGATACCCTCTAAATCATTTAGTTTTTGATAGATATCCGAATCGTTTTTACTAAGTAATTCCATTTGAGCTATAAAATTAGCATAGCTACCAAATTCTCTAGCAAGTAATTTAGCGTTTTGTTCACCGATATGCCTTATACCTAATGCATATATGAACCTTGGTAAGCTAACGTTCTTTGATTTTTCTATATTTTTAAAAAGATTCTCTACTGATTTTTTACCCCACCCATCCATGTTCTCAAGTTTTGTTAAGCTAGAATCATTTTTTTCTTTTAAAAAGAAAATATCGAATGGATTGCTAATTAATCCCTTATCTATTAAAAACTCAACTTGCTTACGCCCCAATCCTTCAATATCCATAGCATTTTTCGATACAAAATGATGGATACGCTCATAATTCTGAGCAGGGCAGTTAAGACCGTTATCACAGCGTATAATAATATCTTCAGGTACATAATGTAATTTAGAATTGCATGACGGACAAAATAAAGGAGTATCAAACGTTGCTGTATCATTAGGACGTTTATCAAAATCAACTCCCGTAATTTGAGGAATAACGTCACCGGCACGTTGCAGAAATACATAATCGCCGATACGTACGTCTTTTCGCATAATTTCTTGAAAATTATACAGCGTTGCTCTGCTAACGGTTACCCCGCCTATTTCTATAGGTTCAAGCTCGGCTACCGGTGTTAACGTACCGGTTCTGCCTACTTGCACCGTAATAGAAAACAGTTTCGTTTGTCCTATTATAGCAGGAAATTTATGAGCGGTAGCAAATCTTGGAGATCTAGCAATAAACCCCATTCTATTTTGCAGTGCAAAATCATTTAGCTTATATACTACTCCATCAATTTCATAAGGTAAATTTTCTCTATTTGTTTTGAGATATTCATAAAAAGCAAAAATTTCTTCTTCGGAATACGCAAGTTTTGATATCTCATTAACGCTAAAGCCGAATTCTTTTAATTTTGTAAGTAGTTGATCTTGTGAAGAAGCGAGATTCTGTTCAGTTACCCCTCCTGAATAAACAAAATATTTGAGCGGCCTTTGAGCCGTAATAGAAGCATCAAGTTGACGAAGCGAGCCGGCAGCAGCATTACGAGGATTGGCAAATTTATCTCTGCCCTGCTCTTCCTGTTCTTTATTTAGGTTTAAAAAATCTTGTTTCTCAATATAAATTTCCCCTCGCACTTCTAAAAACTCCAGAGCATTATCTATTTTATGAGGAAAATTTTTGATTGTTTTAATATTTGCCGTTATATCTTCACCGACATATCCATCACCTCTTGTAGCTCCCGTTGTAAGCAGCCCATCTTTATAAATAGCAGAAAAAGACAAACCGTCTATTTTAGGCTCACAAAAGATAGGAACAAACTCATCAAGGCGTAAGAAATTTTTTATACGATCTACAAAATCTCTTACATCTTGCTCGTCAAAAGCATTACTAAGAGATAGCATTTGTGCTTGATGCGTAACTTTAGCAAATTTATTTGCTATTTTAGCCCCTACTTTTTTGCTAGGACTATTTTCTAGAATTAGATGGGGAAATTTCTGCTCTAGCTTTAGATTGGTATTAAATAGCTGATCATACTCGGCATCTGAAACTAAAGGATTATCTTCTACATAATAAGCATGATTATATGCTGCTATTTTATCTGCTAATTCTTCTAGTATTTTTTTTGCTTCTTCTTCAGATATTAAATCAATATTTTGCACTAGTAATTCATACTTTTATTTAAAATTCGGATTTAATAATGATATCTACATTGTAATATATAAATGGTTTTACCTTTAATAGTATATATTAACCTATGTTCGTGATTAATCCGGCGAGACCAATAGCCTGATAAATCGTACTTTAAGCCTTCAGGTTTACCGATTCCCGTAAAGGGAGAACGTGTAATATCTTTAATTAGCTCATTTATTTTTTCTAGAATTTTTGTATCACTTTTTTGAAAGTACAAATAATCTGCCCATGCATCAATGTGAAATGATATTTCCATTATAAAGACATTGTTTTAAAGTTTTTATTTGCTTCAAAATCATTAATTGCTCGTTTTAGTCTTGCAGCATTTTTAGGGCTTTTTAATAAGTATAAAGTTTCCTCCATAGCATTATAGTCTTCAAGGGACATAATAACCACCGGTTTTTGTTTTTGTCTAGTTATAACCACTGAAGTGTGATCTACACAAACTCTTTCCATAATATCTGCAAAATTATTTCTTGCTTTAGTGTAAGATATTGCTTCCATAATATGACATATTTAAGTACATGTACATATAATAAGACATATTTTATAATTAGTCAATTTAAGAATTAAAATCAAAACCTTTACCTAGTTTAATATATTCTCTAATACGGCTCATGAGGTTTTGAAAATATGTTAAATTATGCCACGTCATTAGCATAGAGCCAAGTATTTCACCGATTCTAACTAAGTGATGCAGATAAGCTTTACTATAGTTTTTACAAGCAGGACATAGGCAATCATGCTCAAGCGGCTCGTTATCATCGGCATATTTGCTATTGCGGATATTTACCGTACCGTATTTGGTAAAAGCCTGACCGTTGCGACCTGAGCGTGTCGGGATTACGCAGTCAAACATATCTATACCCCTGCTAACCGCACCGATAATATCAGCAGGCTTACCGACTCCCATTAAGTAACGCGGCTTATTTTGCGGCAGAAAATCGGGAGCATAGTCAAGTACTTTAAACATAAGCTCCTGCCCCTCGCCTACCGCAAGCCCGCCTATAGCATAGCCCTCAAAATCGAGTTCTACTAAATCCTTAGCCGATTGCTCACGTAATTCTTCGTAAATACTACCTTGAATAATACCGAATTGTGCGTAGCCTTCCCGCTTAACAAAAGCATTACGCGATCTCTTCGCCCATCTAGTCGTTAACTGCATAGAAGTTTTAGCTTCTTCAAAGGTTGAAGGGTAAGGTGTACATTCATCAAAAGCCATAGTAATCGTACTACCGAGCAGATATTGTATTTCGGTAGAACGCTCAGGAGTTAACATATATTTATCGCCGTTAATATGAGAGCTGAAACTTACTCCCTCTTCGGTTATCTTGCGTAACTTCGATAACGACATTACCTGAAAACCGCCGGAATCGGTTAATATAGGCTTATCCCAATTCATGAATTTATGCAAACCGCCAAGACGTGCTATACGTTCGGCAGTCGGCTGCAGCATTAAGTGATACGTATTACCAAGCAGTATATCCGCCCCCGTTTCAGCTACTGATTCAGGTAGCATTGCCTTAACGGTTCCTCTAGTCCCGACCGGCATAAAGGCAGGAGTGCGAATCTCACCGTGTGCGGTTGTGATAATACCGCTTCTAGCTTTTTTATTCTGATGATGAATATTAAAAGAAAATTTTGACACTGATAACCACTTATTTTTAAAAGCAATATCTTAGCATACTATAATTTATCCTGGAATATAAAAATTAAGGCTAAAAACAGGTATCACCTAAAAGCAGCTGATATCGTCATTGCGAGCAGCCGTACGCCTTGTTGCATGGCTCGAAAAACCTGTGCCTTTCCAAAAGTCAATTGAGAACATTATTGTTTTGACGGCATTGCCTAAAAAGAATTGCTTTGTATTGGAGCTTAACGCTTTGATGTCATTCCTAGCTAAAAGCGACTTTGTTGCACGGATCTTATGTCATTCCCACGGGAACAATGATGATTTTTTCAACTCTAAATAATTATATTTATAGGTGAACTAAATTTATAAAACTATAATTATTACAATCAATAATTATAGTCATTGACTTATTTTAATTACTTCTATAGATTACTTCTCTTAAATGATAATTAAATTCTGTCATTCATGATATAATCTAATTTTTTAAGAGTTAAAATATGGAAAATAAAGAAGAAGAAACTTTAACCTCTGAGTTAATAACAGACGAAGAGGAGGAAAAGCGTTTAAAAGCTCAAAATGCAAGGAAAGAGCTTAAGTTAATATTAATAACATTTGCTATTATTCTCACTAGTTTTTTAACTTTTTGTTATTTCTTTTTTAACTATATAGAAGAAAAAGCAGCAGAGTATAAATTACAGCAAGAACAAGAAGCAAAAGTAAATAATAAAACAGAATGAAGTTGTTTAAATACAATATAACCAAAAGTTATTAATCTATTTAAAGTTAAAAATTATTTGTTATTGCGATTTTTTAACTTTCGCTTTAATTGTAATCAACTATTATTAACATAAATAAAATAACTTTTATGGAAGATATAAGCTCTTGGAAATAAAAGTTTGAAATTTGCATTTACGCTAAAAAGCTGATTGATAAACTCGAATATTTAAACACTAAAGTAAAAAATCCTGTTGATATAGAGGAAGTCAAAAAAGTATCTACTACGCCCGTAAATATCACGGCTCGCAAATGCGTCAATCGGGTGATCCTTACTACTCTCACCCAATTGAGGTAGCGATTATGCTTGCGGAGTTTGTGGCAGACGAAGCTCCTAAGCTTTTTACTTCTAATATGATAAATGCTGCTCTACTTCACGATACTATGAGGATACAGAGCTTACTGAAAAGATGATCATCGAAATTTTTGGTAAAGAAATAGCAAAACATGTAGAAGGTTTAACTAGAATTAAACCTCACGGAAAAATCAGCATCGAGGAAAGCTTAAACCTATTAATTAAGCAAAAAAGATATGATACCGCATTTATAAAATTATTTGATCGTATTCATAATGTACAAACATTAGCAGCTAAATCACCTGAAAAGGCTAAAAAAATTATTGAAGAGACTTTAAGAAATTTTGTACCTTTATCTATTTATTTAAAAATAAAGATCCCTACAATACTTTTAGATATACAAATAGATATTCAAAAAAAATTTCTTTTAGGTTTAAGGATACTGATTCACTTCTTTCTCCAATCTTTGAAAGTGATTTATACCCCAAATATATCCAATCCCTGTAGGAATAATAATCGCTATTAACCCCCATGCCCATGATTCAAAATAATTAATTAAATACACTAAACCAAAAGAAGTAACTACATTACATTAAAGCATGTGATAAATACCAAACTAGAACAAGTAAAACGTTTAAAAATTGGAAAATGAATAAGAAATATTGGAAGTGCTGGAGTATCACCAAACCCAAAAACAATCACAAAAGATTATATAATAAATAATTGAAATGGTGTACTAGCCGGATTACTGTAAATAGTATTATATAATAGATAAAAAAGGAAAAGAGAAAAAATTAGCGTCCTTACTTTAATAACTTTTAATGGATGAATTTTATAAGAAGCATACGCAAATATGAAAAGAACAAATAGTTTTACTAAGGATACATAAAAATTATGTTGAATGACCTCATGACTAGTATATCCAAAAGAATCCTTAAGTATATTACTACAGTGAACAAACACGAAATAAAAACACGCAGGCCATGCACAATAAATAAGGAATAAAGCTAATACTGTTTTTATATTAAGTTTTTCGTTAATAAGCTGGTTTTCCTTAAATAACTATTTTTTTCTTCAAGAATTTTTTTTCAAACGACGTTTTGCATCCGTAAAATCTGGAGTTTCACGACGTGCTGTTCTTGCAACTGCTCCTATTAACCCTATTATAAGACCAAACCAAAAAGCTAACCGCCAATTAAACCCGTAAGAAGTAAACAGCCAAGATATTGCTAAGGCTACACTGCCCCCTAGTGTAGAAGACCCCATTGCTATTGTACATACTACTGGATATCTTATTGGCGGTTCAGTTATTTCTGTTAGATAAAGAGAGGCTCCTACCACTTCACCTACTGATGAAATCCCTTGTATTGCACAACATATAGTTAATAAATATGCTGCTGTTACTCCTATTTGGGAAAATGGTGCAAGGTTAGCAATAATAAAACATGAAAGTGCCATCAACATAGTAGTAATTAATAATTGTAGACTTCCGCCCTATATTGTCACCAATCCACCCAAATATTACAGCTCCAATAGGTCTAAAAGCAAAAGTTGAGCAAAAAGTAAGAGCTGAAAAAATTGCTGCTGTATGTGGATCAGACTTTGGGAAAAAAGCTCATTTAGTACTACCGACATATGAACATAAAGCATTAGATCAAAATATTCAAGGAATGTACCTATTGATAGTAACCCACCGCTTGCTTTTGTTCTCTTGTTAAGCTTCTCTGTTCTTTTTCATAGCCTCGCATAAATTCTTTACAAAAAATTAAATTGTAAAGAAACTTATACTGTTTTATATAAAAGTCAATAGGGAATTTCACTTTACACGATAAATAAGAAAATGAAGTGCAACTTAATATATTTCGTGGATTGATAGAAAAAAGCTATAATATATTGCGATGTTTTTTATAGTTGTAATATATAGATTTAACTGTATTCCCCAGCAAATAGTAACGTTAAAAGCAAGAAACAAACTAATATTAGTACTTTAACATTTACTTTATTTATTAGCACAATAAATATGTGATAAATAAACTAATTGAAAGAAAAAAATAAGTAATATACAGCAATGGTTCATTTTTAGATTGAAAAGCAAAAAATACTATACTATCTTTGGTAGTTATAATTAAATATATTAAAAATATGCTTTTTCAATCACTAAATTTATACTCTATCTTAGTTGCAGGTCTTACAGCTACCGTTATCGTTTTTATGCGTCAGTTATCTTATTACAAACAGCAAATTATTAATAAGGATTTAAAAATAATACCTGCATATTTTGATAAAAAAATGTTATATAAAATTCTTAATAATAACTGCGATAGATATTCTGCTCTTGAAATGATTAAATCATATTTTAAGTTGAAAACCACAAGATCGTTATCATATGAAGAACTTGAAATGATGAGCAATTAAGCGAATTATTTAGAGATTCTTTAAACTATTTTATTAATGATTTTATATCAAAATCCGATAAATCAGTTGCAGCAAATAAAGCGTTTAGTACACAAGATGAACATAACAATACTCACAAATTATATGCGTTTTTAGAGAAAAATAAAATATCGGACAAAACACATCAAATGCTTATATATGTCAAAGTACCTTATATAATGACCAAAGACGACGAAGAAAGCTTAAACACTTTCATACACTTGGCTAAGATAATGTAGATTTCCCAAAAACAAAATCAGAAACTCAAATAACAAATTTAAGAGTGAGCTTAACGAAGCGTATAAGCGAATCTTACAAAATTCGGCATCAAGAGCTTAGATTCTGTGCACTTTTAATAGAATAATCATAATTATGAGATATTTTTAAGCGAAAATTAATAAGATTTTTGAAGGAATAGTTATTCATATTTCAAAAAAATCTGATAATTTGCAGTTAAAAAGAGCCATAATTATGATTATTCTATTAAAAGTGCACAGAATCTAATATTGAAACTATATTTTTAAGTAAGACAGAGTTATTTAAAGCTCGGTTTAGAGTTACCTAAACCGAGAAATAAATTACTACTTACCTAAAAGTGGATATGTAACATTTTTTAAGAATTTTCTTTTAATATAAGTACATACTAAAAATATCAGTACGGTACTTGGAACATAGCGAATTATCGTAGGTAAATATCTTATTAAGGTCTTAGTTGAGACTAAGTCAGTAAACGGCGTACTTATGCTTTCTACTAACTCTCTACTTTTTGATCTTAAACAATCTAAAGTACGATATCTATTTTTGTATTTTAAATAACATCTAACAGCTTCAATAACCATAGAAGATATAATAGAAATTATTCCGCTTTGCATAAGAAAATAAAATTCCGTACTATCCGAACAATAACAATAATTAGCAATAATTATTAAAACTAAACCTAGAATATCAACAAAATAGACAAATGGTTTGCCATAAGATTTCTCTTCTTGCTTAATGCTACTTTTTAATAATTCATATATTAGAGATTTTAAAATAAAGAAAACCGAATCCAGAATAGATTCGGTTGAATTTTAGAGAGTTTTTACTTACTACCGAATGAAGAAACAATTTTATTAATTAATGATTCAATATTAATTGCTGATTGAGTATATCTTATCTCTTCATTAGCCGCTAAATTTTCATCGTCATTACCCGGTACAATTGAAATATATTTACCTCCAAGTAACCCGCTGGTGACTACTTGGGCTTTAGAATCTTTAGGTATTTTAACATCATCATTAATATTTAGATATACACTTGCATAAAAGCTATTTGGATCTAAAGTAATTTTCTTTACACTACCGATTTTTATACCTGAGATCATTACGTCGCTTCCGACTGCTATACCCTCTGCACTCTGAAAATTAGCAGTTATCTGATAACCTTTTGAGCTAGTTATAGAACTACCTGTTTTGTAGGCAAAAATCAAAAACAGCAAAGCAATAATTAATACTACAAAGCCGATAATTGTTTCAATAATATTCTGTTTCATTGTTTTTTATATTATACTCCTGATAAATGAAGAATTGGTATACGAAGATCAACTTCAAAAAGAGCAAGGAGTTTATAAGTCAAGGAACGGAGCGTATACTAATACGTGAGTACCGCAGATCTTATAAAACGACGACGCCAATTTTCGAAGTTGATCTTCGTATACTAGTTAATTACGGCTGCCATCTATTATATTTAAGATTTGATATCTTAGATGATTTTTTAGTTATTATATTATTCTTTTGCCATGGAAAAAGCTGGATATTTTTCGGTATCTCATTTACTAAATGATGTAACCAAGCGTGCCAACTCGGCGGAATTTTTGTAGGTTCATTTACATTTTTATAAATAACAAACCTCCTTGGACGCCCTAAATAATCAATATTACGGCTTTCATAATATTGATTCAAAAACTCATCTTCTCCTACTTTTTTGTGAAAAAAAGTAATAAAAAACTTATCTATCGACATTTTAAAATTTCTATAGCAGTTTCTCTTCCTTGCACTGCAAGTTTATCGGCAGCAGTATTACCGCTATTATTTGCATGACCTTTTACCCATTTCCAAATAATAGTATGTTTACTCAATTCTGCGTATAATTTTTGCCATAAATCGGCATTTTTAACGGGTTCATTGTTGCTTTTACACCAATTATTTTTTATCCAATTATGAATCCAAGCGGTAATTCCTTGTTGCAAATATTTACTATCAGTATAAATCTCAACATTACAAGATTTTTTCAAAATCCTTAATGCTTCAAGTGCCGCCGTAATTTCCATACGATTATTAGTCGTATCTAACTCATGCCCAAATATTTCTTTGCTAGTATCATTAAATTGAAGCAAAGCTCCCCATCCTCCGGGACCTGGATTACCCGCACATGCACCATCAGTATATATCACTACTTTTGAATCCATAATATGCATTAACTAGGTTTAGAAGAATTACGAAACTTATCTAACATTATAACATTTGGATTTGAAGATGATGAAGTCTGATAACTTTTATTATTACTTGTTTCCTCTTCATGTTGAGGATTTTCTTGTATATTTAACGACTGATTAAAAGTTAGACTGTAATTATTATTGGAATCAACAAAGCTAATAAGTGCATCAAAAGGTACGTAAATTATTTCTTTAACACCGTCAAAACTTACCGTTAAAGAAAAACCCTTATCATTTACTATTAAATTTTCAAACTGATATTGCAGTACTATTGTTATCTGTTTTGGATATGCCTGTTTAACTTTTGAAGGTAAAATTACCTTAGGGTTATCGGTTCTGTACGATATGTATATTAACTGATCCCAATATAAATTTTCATGCTGAATTTCTGTTAGAATTTTTTTCACAAATTCTAGCATATATTCATTCACAAATTTTTTATATTCAATATTCATACGAGAAAAATAAATAAAAATAGGTCGACGAAGTTTAATTTGAACAGTTTACGTCATTGCGAGGAAAAACTGTAAGTTTTGACGAAGCAATCTCAGGAGTCCTACTTTATGAGATTGCCACGCTCTCTACGTTCGTTCGCAATGACGATATCAACCGTTTTTAGGCAACACCAATTTTTCAAATTAAACGAGTATACTCAAATGATTTCAAGAATTGCTCTTTCATTTTATCAAGGATTCGCATCCTCACCTATTAAGTTATAGGCTGCGGGTGCTCACCTCTCAAAATAAAATTCAATTCTTGAAATCATTTGAGTATATACGTGAGGGTTTTTCTGTTGCCCGGCAAACCCTCCAGCCGCGTAGGGTTAAGCTGCTAAAGCTAAACGACCTACAGAACGATTATTATCGTTTGCGTTTCTTTGTTTTGACCCATATGGCAAAAGCCATCGGCGGAATCATCCCGAGTAAAAGCAATCTTTTTATTAGGCACGTCGATCCTATTTCGCCCCCAAGATTTTGATGTTATTCTTATATGGAAGCGTTGTTGCATGGCTTGCTTATGTCATTCCCGCGTAGGCGGGAATCCAGTAAAACATATAAAAAACTTGTTTTTTTATATGTTTATTTTATCAAATATGTAACTTCTGTACCATATTTAAGTTATTTTTCTGGATCCCCGCCTACGCGGGGATGACATCGAGTAGGTTTTTCGATCCATGCAACAATAATCCGCCCTATGCGGGAATAACATTCTTATGTATTGGTGGAGGCGTCGGGTACTGCCCCCGAGTCCGCAACCTCTATTCTAAATTACGTTTATTACTATAGCTATATTAGCACCACATATTATGCCTTAATTTGATTAAAATGTAAAGGTCAAATAAGAATTCTAGATTTATATTAAAAATGGACTTATAATAAATATTTAGAATTCTAAATTAAAAACTTAATTATGCTACCAAATCTTGGAATTATCGCCGGCAGAGGTTCATTACCTTACTTAATAGCAGATAATTATACAAAGCAAGGCGGTAATTGCTATATAGCGGCAATTAAAGACGAAGCTGATATAGATCAAATTAAAGATTTTGAATATAAGATTTTAAAAATCGGTATGGTCGGGGAAGCTATAAAATATTTTAAGGAGCATGAGGTAAAAAATATTATTTTTATCGGCGGAGTTAATAGACCGAATTTTAAAAATTTAGCCGTAGATAAAATAGGCGGTTTATTACTTTTCAAAATAGTTGGGCAAAAAATTCGAGGAGATGATAGTTTGCTAAAAACAGTAGCGGATTTTTTTGAAAGTTACGGTTTCAAGGTAATCTCAAGTAATGAAATATATAAAAATCAACAAGGTAACTCCAATATTATAACCGATACTAACCCTACAAGTTCAGATAAAAATGATATTGAGCTTGGAATAAAATTATTGAATCATCTAAGTTCATTCGACATCGCACAATCGGTTATAGTTGAAAGTAGCTACATACTTGGTATAGAGGCTGCCGAAGGTACGGATAATTTAATAGCGAGATGTGCAGATTTACGTAAAAATCCTTATGGAGGAGTATTAGTAAAAATACCGAAATTAGATCAAGATAATAGACTAGATATGCCGACGATCGGTCCTAATACTATAAAGAATCTTGCTAAATATAATTACAAAGGAGTAGCGATTCAGAAAAATAACGTAATTATAGTCGAAGAAGAATTAACTATAAAACTCGCTAATGAACATAAAATTTTTATAACAAAATGTTAGCAATAGGTATTACCGGTAGCTATGCATCGGGCAAAACTTTTATTTTGGATTATTTAGCAGAAAAAGGATATAAAACTTTTTGTGCCGATAGATGCATAAAAGAATTATATCAAGATTTGAACGTGCAAACTCGGATTCTAAAGTTATTACCTGAACTTGAGTATTTCAATATTGGGAAAATCAGTAATTTAATTTACAATAACGACCTAGCTAGAGAAAAAATACAAAATTTTATTTACCCCTTACTAATAGATAAACTCATTTTATTTAAAAAAGAAAACGCTAATTCCAAATTTGGCTTTGCCGAAATACCGCTGCTTTATGAAGCTAAATTTGATAAATATTTTGATTTTGTCGTAACAATATACTGCTCTGAAGAAATAAGAATGCAAAGAGCAATAACGAGATCTTCGTTTGATATAGAAATTTATAATAAAATCAAAGAAATTCAGCTATCACAAGAGAGCAAAATAGCAAAAGCAGATTTTGCTATAAATAGCGGCGTTGATATGTTAGACTTGGAAAAACAAATAGCGAAGCTATTAAAGGAATTTGGAAGTAAGATAATTCTCGTCATTGCGAGGAAATGTGGCCTTGTTGCATGAAACGAAAAACGCATTCGCTGTCACCCCGTGGCTTGACCACGGTATCCAGAAAAATAACTTGATAATACTAATAATTTTATTATTAGTAACTGGCCCCCGTGGTCAAGCCACGGAGTAACAGCGGTGAAATCGGTCTACGCAACAACACCCGCTCGCAATGACGATTTTAAAGACTAATAAAGGATTTGGAATGTCGAGTTTAAGAGAAATAATTTTAGATACCGAAACTACGGGGCTTGACCCACGACAAGGTCATCGAATCGTTGAGATCGGTGCTATTGAGATGGTAAATAAGGTATTAACAGGAAGGACTTTTCATTTTTATATTAATCCTGAGCGAGATATGCCGTTTGAAGCTTATAGAATTCATGGCATATCCGGTGAGTTTTTAAAGGATAAGCCTCTATTTCATACAATAGCCGATGATTTTTTAGAGTTTATTGCAGATAGCAAACTTATTATTCATAATGCTCCTTTCGATATTAAATTTCTAAATCACGAATTATCATTATTAAAGAGAGCCGAAATTAAACTCTTGGAACTAGCAAATACTATTGATACTTTAGTAATGGCTAGAAGTATGTTTCCAGGCTCAAAATATAATCTTGATGCATTATGTAAAAGATTTAAAGTTAATAATTCAAGTAGGCAGCTTCACGGAGCTTTGAAAGATGCAGCATTACTTGCAGAAGTATATGTAGAGCTAATGGGCGGTAGACAATCCGCTTTTAAAATGGTTGATAAATCTGCCGGAATAAATAATTTAGCAACTAATCAAGTAAATAACAAAACAGAGCAAGCTACTATTGTTATTAAACCTACAAAAGAAGAGCTGCAAAAACATAAAGAGTTCATAAATAAGATTTTAATACCGGCTTAATTATGATACTGGTGTCATGCTGTGGCTTGACCACGGGATCCAGTTTTTTTATTTTTATGGATGCCGTGGTCAAGCCACAGCATGACACCACAGGCTTTTTTAATAATCCCCTTAAAACTTATCTATGAAAACAAATTTTCTTGTACTTATAACCTTTACAATACTTATCTCTTTAGGCTTTTGGCAGCTTAGTCGTTTAAAAGAAAAGAAATTATTTTTAGCTTCAATGCAAGCTAACCTAACCTCACCTGCAATCAATTTAGCAGAAATTCAAGACGGTTTACCTTATCACAAAGTAAAAATTACCGGTCAATTTTTGCCTAATAAAGACATATATTTATATGGTAGAAGGTCAAGGTCGAGTGAAAAAGATGGATATTATTTAGTTACTCCTTTTAAAACCATAGAAGATAAAGTTATTTTAGTAGTACGAGGTTGGTTCAGTAATCGCAATAAAAATATTATCACGCAAGCTACAAACGACCAGCAGCACGAGATTATCGGTGTTACCATGCCATCAGAAAAAACTCGTAGCTACTTACCTGCTAACGATATAAAAAATAATGTGTGGCTAACACTAGATTTAAAAGAAGCATCCAAAGTGTTAGGCTTAGATCTTGAGAATTTTTATATTATTGCGGAAGGAAAAGATATTAGCAATCTAGATATTTTATTACTGCTTTCAATAAATCATTTAGCAGCAATCAGAAATGACCATTTAGAATACGCCCTAACTTGGTTTGGACTTGCTATTTCCTTAATCGTAATATATGTGATTTATCGGCGTCGTTATATGGCTGTGGATGTCATCCCGCAACTTGATCGCGGGATCCAGAAAAATAATTAAAAAGACTGGACCCCGTGGTCAAGCCACGGGGTGACAGTAGAAAATCGATACATAAATGAGCGATCTACAACAACAAGCATCTGATCCTAATTACTCCGTTTGGGTATCGGCATCTGCCGGTACCGGTAAAACCAAAATCCTAACCGATCGATTTTTACGTCTGTTAATAACGGGCGTAGAACCTTCAAATATTTTATGCCTTACTTTTACTAATGCTGCAGCTATAGAGATGCAAGCAAGGATTAATAGCAGACTTAAATATCTTTCTCTTTGCAACGCCGAGAAACTAGAAGAAGAACTTTTCTTAATGAGCGGCAATAAGCCGTCGCCGCAAGAAACAGAAAACGCAAAAACTTTATATGATAAAATACTAAATAGTAATGAGCCTTTAAATATCTATACAATTCATGCTTTTTGTCAAAAAATTCTTAAAATTTTTCCTGTAGAAGCAGATATAACACCGGAGTTTAAGATTCTTGAAGAAACTAAATTACAAGATATCTTCCTAAATATCAGAAATGAAATTTACTTAAGCGACGAGCATAATGACTTAATTAAAATTTTACTTAACCGCTTCCATGAAATAACACTACAAGATATTTTTACTGAAATAATTGAGCAGAAAATTAAATTCAAAAAGTTATTTATAAATACTCAAATTCCAAAAGAGATTTATAATAAAAGATTAGCGTTAGGGGAATTAAATAATATTTACGATAAGGTAAAAAACTTATTTGCAGAATATGATTTGGAGATAGAACCGAAAGAAATTTTTTTTACCAAAGACGGAAAAAAACGAAAAAGCCTTTTATCGAAAGAATTAATAAGGAAATATCCTAAATTATTACTAGAGCTAGAAAAAATTACCTCTGAAATTTACCGATTAGATGAGCTGCGTCGCATAGAAGAGCTAGAATATCATACGAACTTACTTACTAAACTTGCTCATATTATTTTAAAAAAATACGATTCATATAAAGAAGAAAATAATTTACTCGATTACGACGATTTAATTTACTACACCGAGAAATTACTAAATAATAAAACTACTCATGAGTGGTTGCTGCATAAGCTTGAAAGCGAGATAAATCATATTCTTGTCGATGAAGCACAAGATACAAGCCCCCTGCAATGGAATATTATTACTACTTTAATAACAGAATTTAATGCAGCAGATAAACCACAAAATGTCATACCGTGGCTTGACCACGGTATCCAGGAAAAAATAAAAAAAGACTGGATCCCGCTACAAGCTCGCGGTATGACAATTTTCATAGTAGGCGATGATAAGCAATCGATCTTTAGCTTTCAAGGAGCTGATCTTCATAATTTCAGCTTAGTCAATGAAAAATTAAAAGCAAATCTCACAAATGCTAATAAGAAATTCAAAAATATCACCCTTGAATATTCATATAGATCATGTGCAGAAATTTTACAGTTTACTCATAATGTTTTAAAAAATATAAAATCCGATTACCCTAATTTATTCCTTTCGGATAATCCTTTAATATCCTCATTCCGTACACATCAAGGCATCGTAACGGTTTGGCCCTTAGTAACAAGTGAAAAACAAGAAGAGCTTTTTTGGGCATTACCCGAAGATTATGAAAATTCTAAATCTGCTGCCGATTTACTCATAGAAAAAATCGTAAATTTTATAAAAAAACAAATAGAAAGCGAAGAAATTTTACCGTCTACCGCAAACAGAATATCTGAAAAAGATTTTATGATATTAGTAAGAAAGAGAGATGAGTTTAGTAATAATCTGATTAAAAAACTTAGCAAAGCTAAACTTAAAGTTGAAATAAGCGATAGAATTAATCTTAAAGAAAATCTAACTATAATGGATTTAATGTCCGTGGCTAAATTTGTTTTATTACCTGACGATGATTTAAACCTTGCCGGTTTACTAAAATCGCCGATTATCGGCATGAACGAGCAACAATTATACGAACTTCTTGTAAATAAAAACGATAATAGTTTATGGGATAATCTATCTGCTTATGAAGAAATATATGCTAAGTTAAATTCCCTAATTGAAATTTATAAAATATCGACTGTTGAGAATTTCTTTGATTTAGCGGTGAATAATTTAAATTTACGAGAGAATCTTAATACTTATAACGGTGATGATAACAATAATATAATAAATGAGCTATTAACGTTAAGCAAAAACTATGTGAATGATATAGATAATTCTTTGCAAGGATTTGTTGCTTGGTTTGAGAATAACGATATCTATATCAAACATGATATGGAGCATTCAGACAAAATAAGAGTAATGACCGTACACGGCTCTAAAGGACTTGAAGCTCCTATCGTTATATTATGCGATTCTACTACTTTGCCGGTAAGTAGCAATAAATTTATTTGGGACGATAAAGGTGAAATGTTTTTTTCTGCTAATGCTGCTAACACTCCTAGGTTTTTACAAGAGCTGAAAGAAGCTGAAAAATTAAAAGATTTGCAAGAATATATAAGACTACTCTATGTTGCAATGACGAGAGCTAAAGACCAGCTAATTATATGCGGTTTTAGTAATAAAGCTGCTATTCCTGAAAATTGTTGGTATGAAATAACCAAGAAAACTTTCAATTAATAATTGCTTAATTAAATATAATATGCTATTAAGACGCACTTATAATTTAAAATAGCGTCTTATGTTGAAGATTTTAGAAAATTTTTTTGAAAATAAAGCAAGAATTAAAATAGAAAGATTTAAGCAATTACCGCCTTTACATGCAGCTACTGCAGAAGGTAATATTTCTGATATAAGAATATATTTACATAGAAAATGTGACGTAAACAAGCAAGATATTAACGGTAAAACCCCTCTGCATCATGTTTATGAAAAAGTTAATAAGGAAGTAATACAAATACTGCTTCAATCTCATAGCATTGATAAGAATATTCAAGATAATAAAAATTATGTCCCTGCAGATTATAGTGCTGAATTTGAAAATAAAGTAGATAAGCTCGGAGAAGTCATAGAATAAGAGTAGCTTAACAAATAACCAATTTATCTAAAATTGTTAAAAAAGGAGAAGAAAAATAAATTTTTAGCAAAAATTAATAAGATTTTTGAAAGAATAGTTAATCCTATTTCAAAAAAACTTATTAATTTTCCTTCACAAAACCTAGAATTATTTTATACTTTCTAAATATAATGAACGGTGCTCTATTCTTTTTATCTCATCTACCGTTACCTGTTCTTCTAGCCTTTGTTTAAACTTAGATCTCAGTTTTTCTAAATCTTTATTTTTCTTAGAAATCGGTAATATTTTAGATAATAATTTATTATTTTTGTTGAACATGCGGTTACTCCCGATTGATTAAACTTAAATTGTTCAAGTTTCAACCACCAAAGATTTTAACCTCGGGTGGTTGGGGTGTTAGAAGAACCGTCACAGAACAGTTATAATAGCTTTTAGGTTTAAAGTTTGCACTTTAAACCCTGAACATAGCTAAAATCACCCCAACCATGACAAAGTTGAGGAGCATTTTTAAATGGATAATGCTAATCATCTGTGATAAAGGACTTCTACACCCTGGAATAACGTTACCGCTATTCTTACGGAAGATTTTAATAAATTTTTTAAAAAAGTCAATTAGCTATTGTCAGAGGACGGCTGCATGGATCAATTTTAACGCTGTCATCCCGCGACTTGATCACGGGATCCAGTTTAAAATACTAAAATTATTAATACTTTAGATTGTTTTTTGGATACCGTGGTCAAACCACGGTATGACACCGAATGCGTTTTCCAATCCACGCAACAACGCCTCGCGGGAATGATATCGAGTAGTTTTTTTGTTCCATGCAACAAAGCCGCTTACTCCGAACTAGTATTAAATAACTGCACTAAATTGTATATAAATATCCAGTGTTTCAATTTCCTCCTTAGTAAATTTATAAGGGGATTTTACATAAATAAGTTTTTGGCGTCTTGCTTCTTTATTTGGTCAGGCGGTAAATATATATAATCTATGTTCTTCTGGATCCTGAGACTCATTATTAGCATGCAGCATCTCATACAAAGCTGTTATATCTTTTTTTGTTTCATCTAAAAAAGATGTAGCAACTTCTTCTAACTTGTCTTTAAATAAACTACTTAACTCTTGATCACTTTCTAGCTCTTCCTGCGAAATTACTCTTATATCATCTAATTTAAAATAAGATTTGATATTTTCTAAAAAAGAATTAGCATAATTCTCAGTTCTAGGACTTTTAAGGTTTTTATTCAAATGATTATATCTAGATAAAATTGAATAATACTTAAACTTTTTTCTTTTAAGGTTTTTTATACCTTGTTATTTTAGAAATAACGACTACAACAAGAAAAATAAAAATACTTATTAACAGAGGATATAAGATATTTAACTGATCAAACATTATTAATTTCACAGAATTTAGTTGATACTACATAATAGTAGTAACATTTATTTAAATTTCAACTTAAATATTTTTTATTTCAATTTAACTCCTATATCTTAAATTTAAATCATTTATATTTAGATATTGTCATAAGAAAATTAATAAGATTTTTATTGAAACCGCTACTTCTAAAATAGATAGCATAATAATTTATGCATTATGATTATGAAATCAGATTTAGGAATACCACAATTATATTCATATGAACCTAAATAAGCTTGTAATTCATGAACATTTTGTTCTATTTTTTCATAATTATATTTATATGAGTTTTGGAATTTTTCAACTAATTTACCTTTATTAACAACTTTTTTATAAGCATCTTCTTTAAAAAACCCGTCCTTTTGTTCTTCACTATGAAAGTAATCCTTAAATTCACTATGTTTTTTCGGTAAATTAGAGATAAATTCTTGCAAATTTTTCTAATTGAATATTGGTAATTAGAGTAAATACCAAACCTATATTTTCTTTATATTGGTTAACTCTTGAAATTTCATGCTCTATTGTATCTTTTTGTTCAATTTCAATAACATTATTAGATAAAATAACTAAATCTTTTTTATTAACCTCTTGCTTTTCAGACTCCTTTAGTTTTATATTCAGTATTTCCTCTTCTAATTCCTTTTCTGTAAATAATTTTTTAAATGCAGTAAGCCATGGACCAAAAGCTGTACTTTCTAACTTTTTAAAATATTCTTTTAACTTCATAACTAATTTCCTTGTTTATATTTTCTTAGTTTAATTTATAGTACTAGTTGAAAGTAATCAAGTTATAAAGCTAAGAAAAATTAATACTTTTGTAAAAATTATATGTAGCGTAACAATTGAAAAACAGTTTTAAAATACTTTAAATAATTTGACTATTTTAGAAAATTTTAATAAAATCTATTAATAAACTCAATCGATAATACAAAATATGAAAACAGCTTTTATCTTCCCCGGTCAGGGGTCGCAATTGACCGGCATGGGAAAGGATTTTTACGATAATTTTAAACCCGCCAAAGAAACCTTTCAAATCGTTGATGAAGTACTAAACCGGAAACTCACTGATATAATTTTTAATGGACCTTCTGAAGAACTTACCTTAACCACTAACGCACAACCGGCATTAATGGCGGTATCTATGGCAATAATAAATATTATCAAAGCTGAAACCGATAAAAGTTTGGATAGTCTTTGCGATTATGCTGCCGGTCATTCTCTAGGCGAATATAGTGCTTTATGTAGCACCGAAAGTATTAGTATTGAGACAGCAGCAAAACTACTTCATATACGTAGTACATCTATGCAGGAAGCATGTCCTGAAGGTGAGGGAAGCATGGCAGCTTGTATCAATATTCCGCTTCAAAAACTTGAAGAAATATTAGAAGATATCAACAAAATAAATTTATGCCAAATTGCCAACGATAACATCGAAGGACAAATAGTTATTAGCGGCAAGACTACAGCTATAGATCATGCTATTAGTATAATTAAAGATTTAGGTTATAAAGCGATAAAGCTGAAAGTCAGTGCTCCATTTCATTGTAGCTTAATGAAGCCGGCAGAAGAAAAAATGCGAGTAGCTCTTGATAAAGCTGTAATTAATAAGCCTCTGATACCGGTAATCCAAAATTATACCGCAAAATCTACTCTAGATCCTACAGAAATCAAACAAAATTTAATTCTTCAGATATGCGGGCGAGTTAGATGGCGTGAAACTTTAGAACTATTTAATATCTTAGATATAACTCATATAGTAGAAATAGGTGCCGGAAGCGTACTAACAAATATGCTCCGAAAAATTAATTATCCATATAAGTTAAGTAATATAAGTAATTTAGAAGAACTACAGAATTTTTTAGATAACGTTAGCAAATAACTGTCTCTAATAACTTCTGACTTATAAAGTTTTTAAATTAACTTAATATTATTATATGAAAATTAGTTTTAGTTTTTTTTAAGCAATTGCTAAAATTATTAACTAGTGATTGGCGAAGCTATTTAAATGACAGAATAACAGAGCTGAAAAATTTAGCTTTATTAGACGGTAATAATACATTTTTAAGAGAAGAATGTTATAGAAAAATTGCTCTTATTGAAAGATGCATTAAAGGAGGTGAATATCCATGGTATGTTGCTCCTTTTAATAAAATAGATCATACAAGTTTACTACTTACCAAATTCATATATTAGAACTTGATTATCTAAATCAAAATACGGTAAAAGCAGTAAAAAATATGCTGCAAAATAACTTCAAAGATATATATAATCCGGAAATTTATATTATTGCTAATTATGAAGAACCTATAATTAAAAACTATACAATAACAGATAAAATAGCTAAAGGTAAAATTATTACATTTAAGGATTTAAATATTAAATATGAAGAACACACGAATGAAGAGTTAAAATATATCGGTGATATAGTAAATGATATTAGAAAACTAGATAGTGAGCTAGTAGCAGAACTATCAAAGATTATCAAATTTATTCATCAATTTTATTTTATAGATTCTTTTATTACTCAGTGTACAATTATTTTTATGGCTACACACTTTGAAGATCTACAAAATTTTCATCAGAATTTAGATAAAATCAACTTTATAGTACTATTACAAAAATATAATCCAAAATGCCAACCAAAAGACTATAAGAGTTTTGTCAATATTGAAGCAATAACTTGGAATAGATTTTTAGTTAAATATCAGAAATTATTTGATAATCTTAGCGAAGAACATTCAGAAATACTATTTAGCATTTGTAGCGATAATGAGGATTTTGTAAAATCATTGCTTTCAGACTCCATCTCTCTTGATTTAGAAAAGCAAACTAAAACCATAACCTATGTGATGGATAAATATAAAGGCGATACTGATTCTTGTCATATAACTCGGCTTTTTAATATTTGCAATAATGCAACAAAGCTTAAAATAGTAAAATTATTAATCTTAAATTCTATCTCTCTCGATTTAGAAAAACGAATTGAAATTTTAAAATATGTGACAGATAAATTTGAAGATAACACGGATTCTATTTGTCATATAACCACCCAACTTTTTAATATTTGTAAAAATACGACAAAGCCTGAAGTTATAAATATTTTATTGATTATTTAGAACCTTGGAAAGGATTACCTATTTTTTGGTGTTATAATGATATGCTTCCTATAGGTGAAGTTTCTTCAAAACTACCTAGCCATGATTATGAATAATATTTAAATCAATAATAAAAATTCTAAAATAATTCTAGAAGTTTTATAATTTAGATGATATAAAGTTAAGCCATAACCGGAGAGATGGCCGAGTGGCCGAAGGCGGCGGTTTGCTAAACCGTTATACGGGTCATACCGTATCGAGGGTTCGAATCCCTCTCTCTCCGCCAATCTGGACAGTGAGCCAATTCTTGTAGTTTATTGAACGGGAAAGCCAAGGAGTAATCAAGGTTTCCGCCTTTCAAATTTAGGTTCGCAAATACAAATTATCGCCTTATTTCCTTTATTTAACAAGGATTTTAGCTATTAATACAAACCTACTAATTATGTTCTATGCTATTCATATGTTAGTTTACGCTAGACTTTTCTCTAATATTTTCTGTTACTTATACGTTATTTTCTGCAAATTTCACCAATTTTAGCCATTTTTTTCTAAAAATATGTACACTACACAAACGAGGGGCTATTCCTCGTAAAATAAGGAATTTGGGAGACTTTTTGCAAAAATTTTTTTTAAGAGAATTAATTGTTTATACCAAAATTTTTCAGTTTTTGTGTATAAAAATTTTACCTATTACCGGAATTGAGTGAGGATTTAAATAAAGCTCAAGGATTGGGTCGGAAATATAAAGGTTTAAAAATTCTAACGTTTTTTCTTTATTACTACAGTCTGTGCTGCCATTATTACACATGGTACATCCTAATTTTACTTTATCATTTGCTACTAAATCTTTTAATTTTGTTACTTCTTCTAAGGTAGCAAATTTTATATCACTTATGTTGCGAAAACCATCTATTACTAAATATATTATTTACTCCTTGCGAAACTGTCCTTCTTATATCATTTATATCTTCATTAGTACGCCAAGAAACATAAGGTAAACTACTATCATATTTGTGACACCAACACCAACCTTGTACCCCTTCTGTATTTCCAGGAGTTGTAATATAGCTTGCATTTGCAAAAGCTACTCCATTATTAAATATGTTATATGCATCTATATCCTCCTTATTAAGACCATACTACCTGAGAGTATAAGCTATAATTACTCCAGTCCAATTAGATTTACATGTAAAATGTCTTTTCATACCTTACCTTTTTAAATTTTATTAAAAACTTTAACTATTTAAGATTAGATAATATCATCTTCGTCGCCCATTAATTTAATTAAGTCTGGATAGGTTTGCTCATATTGAGCTATAAGCTCAAGTGTTTCTGTTTTATCATAAGATGATAATTTAACTTTATCACTTTCTACTAAATCTCTTAATCCTTTTATTTCTTGTAAGGTAGCATAATGAATACTAACATTTTCACCATCTTTTGCTGCATACCATTGATTTTGAGCATCGCATGAAAGAAAGGGCATTTAATATATTAACATTTATGGGTTCTAAATCTAGTTTTACGAAGAAATTTCTTGTTAATCGGAATTGTGGAGTTTCGGTGATAGGTACGTATGATAATCCAAAAGATTCATTATTAAATATACAAATGGCTCTGTTTTCTTTTGAAAACTACTGTTAGGAATAAAACCAAAAATTTTTATTGTATAGTGTTGATTTATATAATTCATATCATTTATAAATAATTTTTGTTCTTTCATTTTTTACCTCTTACAATAGTTAAATTCTATTTATTAAAGCTCTCTATTATTTTCTTTAATCCTTAATATATTCATAAATTCCCTAAATCAACCCCAACTCATTTATTCATACTTTTAATTAAATTTCTATTACATTCTTAAAACTCCTTATTATGATTCTGTCTATAAGCTCATTTTTAACAAAATATTAAGATTTATAGAATTTAATAAGGATATGAAAGAATTAATAGAATTTCTAGAAAGAAGTGGATTAAAGGAGGAAGCCGATAATTTAAGAAAGGGTGGCACAACTCTTGATCTTTCTGCTAACAACATAGGCGATGCTGGAGCAAGGGAAATCGCTGAAGCACTTAAAGCTAATAACTCTTTAATATGGCTTAATCTTGATAACAACAACATAGATAAGGCAACGTTGGACACGATTAACGGATATCTGCAAAGAAATAAAACTATAGCCGAGAAAAAAGCAGAAAGCTTAAATGCAGAGGGTAATAATTTATGCAGTCAAGAAAAGTATAATGAAGCTGTAGAAAAATATAAAGCAGCAATAAAAATTACAAAAGAATCTTTACGTACAGAAAACAAATTATTTGAAGAAAATAAAATAAATGCAGAAAAGAAATATGAAGAACAGCAACAACGAGAACTAGAAAAACGACGAGCAGAAGAAGAACAAGAAAAAAAGCAACAAGAAGAACAGCAGCAGAGCCTAAAGCTTGAAGAGCTAAAATATAATCAACTAATTTTAGCAATAAAAGAAAGTAAGGAAGAAGAAGCAACGAGTTTAGTCCAAAATTTAAATGCGACTACGCTTAATAAGATAGACGATAACGGCGAAACGGCTTTAACTTATGCTGCTAGTAAAGGCTTAAGTAAAGTATGCATGCAACTAATCCCTCAAATGAGCGATCCGACTATTAATACTATTACCAGAACTTATGGAACTACAGCCTTAACTTGTGCTGCATGGAAAGGCTTAGGCGAGGTATGCATACAACTAATTTCAAGAATGCCGGATCAAGCTATTAATCATATAACCAATGGCGGCGATACAGCATTAACCTTAGCTGTATGGAACGGCTTAGAAAAGGTAAGTGAGTTATTAATACCTAGAATGACTATTCAAGCTATTCATCATGTTAATAATAAAGGTGAAACAGTATTAAGTTTAGTTATAAAAAATAATTTTAAAAATATATATAACTTATTAACTTTAAGAGTAAATGAACTAAATAATCAATTCAATAAAACAAATATATATAAGAATGAGGAAGAAAAACTTATTATTGAAGAGGAAGAAGATATTTACCAAATAATAGGCAAGATAATTTTTAACTTACAAAATAGTACTAATATTGATGAAGCAGACAAGCCCATAATAGAGAATAGCTTTATAGAATACTTAATAAGGTTCAGAAGCTAACAGATAAAAACGACATAATAGATATAACTCAAAGTATAAAAGAGCTTATAGGAAACGAAATTACCGAGGGGACAGTTGTAGATTTAGAAGATGAAGTTAATGAAATGGCAGAAAAACAAACTCAAAAAAAAGTTAAATATATTCAACGAAACAGTAAAAAAATAATTACGAAATTAGAAACTGCTAACATTAAAGATAGTGCAGTGATACAAACACAAATAAACGAAATATCAAGTAAAGTACAAACTTTAGAAAACAATGTTAGTATAGAACAAATAACAAACTGGATGGGAAAACTTATAGATGGCAAAATTACTAAAGGAACAGTTATAGATTTAAGAAAGAAAATTGATACTATAATACTTCAAGAAATAAACGAATCCACTAGTGTAATTACATTTATAACAAAGGAAATAATTTACGACAAACCTCTTTTGAATCATCCAAAATTGCTACAAGCTGCCGTCGCTAATAAACTAAGCTCTGATTTAATCCAAGAAGCAATTAATAATAATGATGAGGAGCTTATTTTAGCCGGATTAATAAGTGTAGGATATGATATAACAAAATGTATTTAAACTAAATATTTGGAACTGGTACTAATGCATAAAAAGGTTTAATGAAAGCCTGAATCAAGGCTAATCTAAACTGGTTAAGGGTTCGCATAACGTACCCCGCCAGTCTAGACAGTTAGCCAATTCTTGTAGTGCTATCTAAGTATAATCTTTATCACCAAGCATATTATAGATTTCCGGCATATATTTATGTTTCAGCCAAATCTCAAGATTACCGATAATATAAAGGTTATTTTTAGCTCTGCTAATACCGACGTTTAGCACATTCGGTTTATCGGTCATAACATTTCTTGCTCCCCAATCTTCAGGATGTTGAGCCCCTAGTACCATAATAACCGTATCTGCTTCTTTCCCCTGAAAAGCGTGAATAGTACCAATATTACTACTACAAAAATTACTAACTTTATTTTCTATTTTAAGTTTACGGGCTTCTTGTTCTAACCTAAATTTTATATAAGAGCTATAATTTTTATACATAGTTATTATATAGATTTGATTTAATAATTGAATACAATTATCTTGTTCAAAAATTGATTTTAATAGTTTAAACAATTCTTTAAATTCGGCTTCTGATTCATATTGAGATTTTTTAGTATGATCATCTTGAATATCAATCCATCTTGATTTTTTTAGAATTGTTCTAAGATAAGAATCAGATTTAGGAGCAGCAAAAATCATTTTATTGTCATAAGCAATCTTATTACATATATCAAACATTGGGCTTTGACATCTTCTATGCACCAATAAAGGAAAACCCACGGAAATACCGTATCTTGTTTGATATAAAGAATTACGATCCGCTAGGTGTTGTACCGGGACTTCGGAAGGTGACCATGTTGAGTAATCTACTTTAAGTTTTTGACAAAGCTTATCTATTAATGCTTGACCTAAAATTGATATAGGAGCCGTTTGCATTGGGTCACTGACTACTATAACATTTTTTGATTTATAAATAGCACTTGCCGCATATTGCGGCGGAGTTTGTCCTGCTTCATCAATAATAAGCCGGTCATTATGGCTAAAATGTTTAAACATATTATCAAATGAATGAAAAGTTGTTGAGACAACCGGTACAATCATAAAAAAGTTTTGCCACACGGCTTTCCACATACCCGGTTCTATGTTACTAAATTTTCCATTCATTATTTCAGAAAATAAACTTAAACTATCCCAAAAATTACGAGCATTAGCATTTATAAATATTTCGTGTAGTTTAGTTGCTTGAATAAATAATTTTGACCGTAATTTTTCTACTTCTTGATTAAAATAAGGTGTAATTTTATGAAATGCGTCATAATCGGTAGAATAATTTTGCTCAAAATCATTATCGTTAAAGATTGTAACGGCAAAATTTTTGGAGGTTAAAAACTCCATACTAACAAATAAGGATTCTTCTATTTTTGTAAGCTTTTCTATATCGAGCTTTAATTGCTTGGATTTATCTTATCTTGAAGCTTTTTAATATCGCTTTTGTTTTTTTCTTTTAACTCTAATTGTTCATTTTTTAACCGAATTAAACGTAAGTTATCTTGAATAAAACTATTATATCTCTTTGTTCTAAAAACCCTAATGATAATGAACCAATTTCGTAATCAAATTCTTGGATTTTAGAATCAATATATTTTAATGTTGATTCTAAATTTTTTATTTCTTCTACATATTCATCTAAAATAGCTAACAAATCTTTATTTGGATAATCTTTTAATAAATCACTTTTTTGTTTATTAAGAGTAATAACTTTTTCTATTGTATCGTTAACGTTTAAGACATCTTGATATAATTCATTAAAATATAAACATTCTTTTTGCCATTCTTCTTTAGTATCTATATATGAGTTACAATATTTAGGCATTAAATACTTTAAGCTATGAGCTTCAGATTTACCTTTTAGTAAATTTAAATATTGAAACATTGTTTTACATTTGTAGCCTTCCTGTTCTTTAGGAAATTCAGGTTTCCAAAATTTTTCCATAAAACTTTGATGATTAGCACTTCTTCCAAGTACTGCCGTAAATATTCCCCAGTTTGTATTTCTATCCGTATCGTTTACTAACCAATCAAAAAATTTTAACTCTTCATGATAAATTTTATCTATCTTTGCATAAAGAGGTAACTCTTTGGAAATGTTTTCAACTGCATTATTGTTAGAAGAAGCTATAACAATCTCATGATTTTGAAGAGAAGGGACAAGAGCTTTTATTTTATATTCAAATCCTGAAACTTTAAAGCAATGTTGATCGTCACTAGATCCTTCATCGGGAGTTTTTAATTTAGCAAGGTTTAATGCTCTTTTGACATAAATATTTGCTATTATGTCAAATAGTAAAGTAGTTTTACCGGTTCCGGGTGGGCCGTTAACTGCAAAAATATGCTCTGTATTTTCTATTTTTTGTAGTATTGTATTAATAGCAGCAGTTTGTAAAGCAGCTAAGCAATTTTTTGGTGATGAAGGCCATCTAGCAAACTACATTTTAGAAGGTTCAAGTAACTCTTTCAATAATAACGACTCACTCAAAACATCTTTTATATCAGGTTTATCATCAGCTCCAAGATATTTAGTAATTGGAGAATTTGCAGTAAATTTATCAATATTATTGCGTACTAAATCAAGAGTTTTTAGAAAAAAACTATTAAACATTTCTAAAGCCGGCGCAGGTGCCCAATCCAATTCCTTTTTAGTATCCTCTTTTAAATTATTATCTGTTACTGTTTGATTAGTATAAGCATTTTTAGTTTTTTCATTTTTCCTAAGTTTTCTATAAGTTATTTTTCTAACGCATATTTCAGGATTACTGAGTAAAAATTTCCAATCGATCTTTAATTCACTAATTATAAAATTAGCAATATAATTAACTCTTTCTAAATTAAATTTCTTTTGTTGACCGGTTTTATCAAAAGAATCTTTTAATGCATTTACTATTAATGCAGCACTATTATCTTCAAACTCAATCAAATCTTTAAAATCATCTTCTGAAAATCCTTCTCGTACAACTTTACCGAGAACATAAGCACCGGTAGATATAACCATTGAATTATCTATAAGATTCATATCTTCATCAAGCGTTAGTGCAACGACCGGAGTTAATACAGGGTTTTTGCGATTCTTAGAGCTATACAAAATTTTAGGTTTTACACTAAATAATTCATTGATTTTTTCTTCAATAGCAATTTCAGCTTCAGTCTAATTTAAATAACTAAGGTATAGATGCCAATGAACACATATATCATAATCCGGTAATTCTGCTTTTAATTTTTCTTTATTAAATTTTTCAAAAGGTGCATCTTGTAGCAGAAAAAGAGATTCTTTTTTATTAATTTCTTTATAAAACTCTCTTTGCTGAGTAGCATTTTTTTGTGCATAAGCAAAGTAACTATTTAAAGTTTCATTTTTAGGAGGAGTAGAAAGTTCAATAATCTTCCATACATCTAAAATAGATTTGATTTGTTCATCAGATTGATTGTACATAAAAAGAAGTTTACACTTAAAATAGAAATATCCTAAGTATGAAACTAGTAGAAGTAAATAACTTTTTAATGTTACTATTTATAGCATATAAAGATGTGTATAATTAACACAATTATCGCCAAATTATTAATGATTTTTAATAAAATTTTAGTACTTTTTATAAATTCATTTAATATATTTCCTTAACCCAAAAAATAGGATATAATAAATGCAAAACAACAAGGAAATTATTAAATATATAGTGTCTAGCATTTGGTCTTCTTGGAATCCTATAAACTGGTCACCAAGCATGCAACTAGCTACCTTAAGTTATATATTGTCTTGTTTAATTGATGGGAATGATGCATATCCAATTTGAAGATGCACAAATAATAAATGATGACCAGGAATGGCTTAAAAGCAATCAAACTTTTATCTTTTATAATACACAATTTCCATCTTCTCGTTATATGGAACTTGCAAAAGAGATACCTATATGCCTAAAAAGATTAAAAATATTTCATAAATTTGATGATGAGAATTACGTACCAGATGAAGCGTTAGCGTCTCACAAACTCATAAATAACTTTTCTAATTTATTGAAACATTTTAAACTAACTTCTCTTATAGATCCTACTGATTCTAATCCTAACTATTTTATGGTATGGAGTTGGGCAAAAAATTTAGGGAATATTCCTAAATATTTTGGTCAAAAACTAAAGCGTGTTTGTAATAATATAGAAGAAGCAGAAAATTATTGGGAGAGTTATGAACCGGAGGCATTCTCTAATTTTTCTACCTTTCATGAGTTTATAAATACAATAACATATTGTAATGATGCATTATTAGGTTGTAGAGATATTAGATCAGATATATATTACAATGAACTGTAGTTAATTCAGATAAATACAACCTTCTTCTTTAGCAAATAAAGCAATTAATGCCTATATAATCAAATGCACATTTAAACCGCTTCAACACACATAGCCATACCCATACCGCCACCGATACATAAAGTAACTAAGCCTTTTTTAGCTTTAGCTCTTCGTAAGCTGTGTATTAAAGTAATAAGTACACGCCCACCGCTTGCCCCGATCGGATGACCGATTGCTATTGCTCCGCCGTTAACATTAACCTTATCCATATCCCATTTCATTTCACGGTTTACATAAATACTTTGGGCAGCAAACGCCTCATTAACCTCGATAACTTCCAAATCATTAACGCTCCAACCTGCTTTACTTAAAGCTTTTTTGGATGCAGGAACAGGGGCAGTACCCATAATGCTTGGGTCAACACCGGCTGAAGCATAAGAAACAATACGAGCTAGCGGCGTTAAATTATGCTTTTTCAAAGCTTCTTCGGAAACTACCATAAGACATGCCGCACCGTCATTAATAGAGGAAGCATTACCCGCCGTAACTACACCGTTTTTATCAAAAGCAGGACGTAATTTACTCAGAATTTCAAGGCTGGTATCAGGTCTTACTGTTTCATCATGATCAAACAAACTAGTAGTTTTTTTAATCGTTACTTCGATAGGTAAGATTTCATCTTTAAAAACTCCTGCTAGCTGTGCTTTAGCCGCTTTCTTGTGAGAGCTTAAGGCAAACTCGTCCTGCTCTTGTCTGCTAATATTAAACTGTTTCGAGATATTTTCGGCAGTAATACCCATAAATACTCCTGAAAATACATCGGTTAATCCGTCATACTGCATTAGATCAACCATTTTAATATCGCCGAATTTAGCTCCTGCTCTGATATAGCTACCGTGCATACCGAGCGACATATTCTCCTGCCCACCTGCTATAACTATTTCATTATCACCAGTCATAATTGAATTTGATGCAAGTGCTACGCTTTTAAGACCTGAGCCGCATACTTTATTAATCGTATAGCCCGGCACTTCTTTCGGTATTCCCGCATGAATCAGAGTTTGCCTTGCCGGATTCTGTCCGCTACCGCCTGTTATTACCTGTCCAAGGATTACCTCACCTACTAAAGCTGGATCGATTTTGCTGTTTTGCAGTATATCCTTTATTAAATGAGCAGCAAGCATAAGTGCAGCTGTTGTACTAAGGCTACCCATAAACGAGCCGAAAGCAGTCCTTTTCGCATAAGTTATATAAACCGGTTTTGTCATAATGTATACTCCTTAAATAATTTATCTAGCTTATCATTTATCAAATAACTAATATGTCCGCCTGTTACATTTATAAGCTTAGAGTTTTTTAATAATTTTTGCAAAGGTAAAATGGAAGATTTAGGTACTATTTGATCATCTTCTGCTGCTACTATATATACAGGACAATGAATTAAACTCGGATCAATAATAAAATTATCGATTTTCCATTTAAGATTTATAAACATATTTTCATCTAATATATTTTGTATGATTTGATTATAAACACCTTTATATATATTATTCCCTGACATAAGCCAATTCTTATTCTTGCTCCTTATCGAAAGTTATAGAGAATTTAAATATGAATTTTAGGAATTATCGGTAAATTTTCTATGCCACTATCTAGTTTTAAATATCGATGCAACATTCTTATATAGAAAAAATGAGAAAAATCCCACGGGCAGGTAAGTAAAGTTAGAGTTTTTATAAATTTAGGCATAAGTACGTTTGTAGCTATCGCAAGGTTACCGCCGATACAATGACCTATTAAATTAATGTCTTTAATTTTCAAACTATCTATTACTTCGATTATTTTATATACATAGTCGTCTAGTAAATATTTAGGTTCCTCAATCTCTAGCCAATCTATTAAATAAACTTCACCGTAACTTCTCAAATTTTCAATAAAACTTTTGTCACGAGCTAAAAAAAATATTTCCGGTGAGTTGAAGATAGAAGGGATGATTAGGAAAATATGCGTGTCATCCCGTGGACAAGCCACGGGATAACGCCGAGTAATACAACACCCTATAATGCTCTGTTTGCATTACTATTTTACCGGATTTTAAATATTTATTACCTAAATTATGTGTCTTTGTATAATTATTATAAAGGTCAAAATATTCCTGTAGTTTATTACTATCTAGCATTGAGAGTATCTAATCTTATATTAGTAATTCTTGACAAAAGGCTAAATATATTGTATAAGTTCAGTACCTTCAGAATGTAATAACAGTATATAGGCTCTAAAGTTTTAGGGGAAATATCTTTTCATAAAATCTTGAAGTGCTTAAGTTTTTTTTTTGTCCTTAGGGATTTATAATGCTAAGTACCTCATCACGATCTTTTAAAAACAAATTCAGAGCGGCATTTTGGCCTGTGCATAATTACGAACTCGGAAAGTTTATTCCGACGAGTGCCTTAATGTTTTGTATTTTATTTAATCAAAATGTTTTGCGAATCTTAAAAGATAGTATTTTAATCTCCGAGATTAGTGCAGAAATAGCAGGTTTTGCTAAAGTTTATTGTGTTACGCCTGCCGCTGCTTTATTCGTGATTATTTATGCTAAAATGATTAATCATCTTACCTTTGAAAAGATCTTTTATTATTTAAGTGCATTTTTTATCAGCTTTTTTGTTTTATTTGCCTTTGTAATCTATCCTAATATTCATATTTTTCATGTACATCCTGATAATCTAGCTGACTGGATGGAACGCTATCCTCATTTTAAGTGGTATATCTCATTAGTAGGTAATTGGGGTTATATAGTATATTATAGTCTTGCCGAGCTTTGGCCTAATATTTTTTACGTATTATTATTTTGGCAGTTTGCTAATGAACTTACTACTACCGAAGAAGCAAAAAGATTTTATACTCTCTTTTCGCTATTCGGCAACTCTTCTTTAATATTAGTCGGCTTTTTAATGATGAATCTATCATCGGAAGATACTATTATTAAAAAGTTTATGAGTATTTCGGATAGTAAAATCACTTTAGTTCAAGTATCCACGACAATTGCGGCGATTGTTGCTATTGTTTGTTGTTTGTTAGTTAGGTTTATTAGTAAGAACGTTTTCACTAACCCGTTATTTTACGCTAAAGCAAAAAGCGGCAGATCAACTTCAGAACGGATGGGACTGATTAAAAGCTTTAAATATATTGCAAAATCAAAATATTTATGGTTACTTTTAATTTGTTCGGCAGCTTTCGGATTTGCTATTAACTTAGTCGAAGCCGTATGGAAAGCAAAAATTAAGGAATTATATCCGACTGTAAATACCTATGCTGAATTTAACAGTCTGTATATACTTTGGACAGGCGTTGCAATAATGGTTATGACCATCATCGGTAATAACGTTATGCGTATGCATAATTGGTTTGTTGCTGCAGTAATTTCACCGGTTATAATAATGGTGACCGGCATTTTGTTCTTTGTACTTATTGTATTTGATCAACAAATTTTATCATTATTTGATAGAGCGATTTTAATGTCACCTCTTGCTCTTGCCGTTTCGATCGGCGGTATTCAAAATATTTTAGCTAAAGGTACTAAATATTCTATATGGGATACTTCAAGAGAAATGTTATATATCCCTCTTGATGAGGAGCTTAAAACCAAAGGCAAAGCTGCAGTTGACGTGATAAGTACGAAAGTCGGCAAATCCTCTAGCGGTCTTGTGCAATCTATTATTTTTACTTTAGTTCCAACTGCTACTTTTACCTCAATCTCACCGATTCTAATGGTAGTATTTACTTTTGTATGCTTAGCGTGGATTTATGCAGTAAGAAAAATATATTTTGAATATCAAAAAATAGCATAATGATATCGACATTGCCCACGTAGTTCAGTTTTCTTGTCATTGCGAGCGACTGTAGGCATTGTTGGATGGATCGATTTTCTATTGTCATCCCGCAACTTGATCTCGGGATCCAGTTTAAAATACTAAACTTATTAGTGCTTTAAGTTGTATTTATGGATACCGTGGTCAAGCCACGGGATGACACCGAATGCGTTTTTTGATCCACGCGGACAATGCCCTTTTTAGCTAGGAATATTGTAGCATCAACCTATTGATCTACTATGAATCAATCTCTCCTAAAGCTTTAGTCTCTATATTATCTAAGAAAATCTCAAAATCCTTTAAGATATTTTCAACATCTTTTAAGATAGGATCAAATTCGTCTTTACTTTGAGAAGAAGGCGGTTTAAATGAAGTTAGGGTAACTTTTTCACTCTTTATAAAATTATGAGGCTGATCCTTAAGTTTAATAGTAACAACTTCGCCTGCTAGAGAGTTCGTATGCCTGTTCTCATTAATTGGGTTTGGATGCGTAATTTCTAGGTTTTTTGGAGTATTATCTTTCTTGTTCTTACTACGGAATGAAAAAATTCTAGATAATGGCATTTGATTTACATTTTATTTAAAAAACGCCATTATAGGGAAATAATTTATATTTAACAAGCAGGATGGTTAATTTTTATAAACTTTTCTATCATTCTAGTAACGGAACATTCTAGCTCAATATCTAATTTTGAATAATCAGAAAAGTTAAACCATTTAAGTTCATTCGATTCGTTATTTTTTATAAAATTATCATTATTTACTGTTTTTAGTAAAAATCGTACATCATAGTGATAATGAGCAGGCTCCTTATGAGTTTGCGGAATATAATGGGTGTCTATATCAAAAATCTCCTTATTTATCGTTTTGATCTCATTAATTCCAGATTCTTCCATAGCTTCTTTAACTGCTACATTTAATATATTACTATCTCCATCACAATGACCGCCTGGTTGAAGCCACTTATCAAGCTTTTTATGGTGCATCAATAAAAATTTAGTTTTATCATTATTAAGTAAAAAAGCCGAAGCTGTGAAATGTCCTATTTGTAAATCTCGGCTAAAAGGGTTTTCATACTCATTTAAAAATTCAAGCATTTTTGTTTTTGTAACAATTTCTTCAGGATATGTGCTACTGTAATTTTGTAGTTTAATATGTAATTCATTCATAATGATAATTTTTTATGTATCGAGCTTCGATATTTAACTCAAATTTCTCTGCTAAGTCAAATGAAAATAATGTCATAAAATTATATTTTACCATGTTTCATGGTAATTATTATTGACAATTAGTTAATACTCAGTTATATATCATGCTTCTAAAATTTAATATTAACTAATTAGGTTTATTTTTATACTTAACAAAATAGTCGATTTATTTAGAAGTGATGATACAAACCCTTGGTATGGTAAGCTTGCGGTAGTAGGAGCATGTGCTGTTGGAATTTATGTAGTAGTAATTGATCCACCTTTAAAAATTGCTATGGCATGTGCTGCCGGCATAATGGGAACATTGGCTGCAATTAAAGTAGGAGAAGCCTGTTATAATTATTGTATGGAAACAAATACCCAAGAAGGACTTGAATTAGTAGGAGATGGTATACACCTCCATCAAGACTAAACATTTTTAACGAACTTAGAGGACAAACAGACTCTAAATTCGTATTCATTTACCATTCAAACCGTTTTTTAGTCTAATTTTGACTTGTTTTAAAGAACGAGGAGTTGCGTCCGTAACTTCAATTTCAATATTTTCTGAAATATCTATTCTAGTACCGATAGCCGGAACACTACCGACTCTAGTCAATACTAATCCACCTATCGTATCAAACTCATCATCATCACTTTTTAGCTTTTCTCCTATTATTTCTTCAAGCACTTCTACTTCAACACGTGCATTTGAAATAATTGTTGAGTTATTAATAACCTTGAAATTATCGCTATCTAATTGCTGATCATGCTCGTCATCAATTCGTCCTACTATTTCTTCTATAAGATCTTCAATAGTAACTAAACCGTCAGTACCGCCATACTCATCAACAACTATTGCAATATGTGTTCTCTCACGACGCATTTTTGCTAGCAAATCTAATAATTTCATAGAAGGGGCTGCAATTATATGCTTACGTATAAGCTTTTTTAAACGACCGTTTTGCTTTGTAGCCAATGCTTTAAATAAATCCTTGATATGAATGAACCCTACTACATTGTCCAAAGTACCGTCATATATAAGAGTTCGTGTATGTGGGACTTCTAACTTAATAGACTCACTTAATTCTTCTAGATTCGTAGTTAATTTTATTGCCGCAATATCGGAACGCGGTACCATTATATCTTCAATAGTTTTATCTTCTAGCTTCAATAAATTAACTAAAATATTACGCTCGTCTAAAGTCATTTTTTGGCTATTAATTTTAAGGCGTTTTATGACACCAAAAAAATTATCAGGCGTTTTTGTTTTTCTAAAAAAATTTTTTATCGGAGAGAATAATTTTCGTACAGTAAAAATTAACTTATTATTTTGATTTTTTTTACTAGAATCTTCTTTTTTTGAAGATTTTAACATAAATTTTTTTATTTAGTTAATAAGGGGAAGAAATACCGAAATATGATAATATTTCAATTTCTAGATTTTCCATAATATTTGCTTCTGTGTCATTTTGATGATCAAACCCAATTAAGTGTAAAATACTATGTATTAAAAGATGAATAAAATGATTCTCAAAAGTTTTTTGTTGCTCACACGATTCATTATATATTACCTCATAACAAAATGCTATATCACCTAAATGCATATAATCAGAGTCACCTAAAAATTCAAGTTTAGAATATAAATCCTGCCAATTTAATTCGTTGCTTGGAAAAGAAAGAACGTTAGTAGCTTTTTCTATATTACGAAATTGTTTGTTTAAGGTCAATATTTCTGCAGTATTTGTTAGTAAAATTGATAATTCAAATTGTTTTATTTTACCAAAATTATCAAATCGCAATAAAACATTTTGAGTTATTTTTTTGATTAAACTCTTATTTATCTGCTTATGCTCACACCATTTATTGTAGTTTCTTACAATTTCTACGTTTATCATTTTTTATTTTTTAAGCTTTGTTTCATGACTTGTTTTTTCGTCATTGCGAGCGACTAAAGGCATTATTGCGTGGACCGATAAAATCCGCTGTGTCAAGCCACGGGATGACAGAGGTGAAATTGATCCACGCAACAAAGCCTCTTCGTAATGACGCTGCTGATAATTCTCTTTTAATTTTTGAAAATCCTCATCGGCATGGTATGAAGAACGGGTTAGCGGGCTTGCCGAAACCATCAAGAATCCTTTTGTTTTTGCTACTCGCTCTAGATATTTAAACTCTTCCGGAGTAACATATTTTGCGACCTCAGCATGATTTTTGGTAGGCTGCAGATACTGCCCGATAGTTAGGAAATCAACCTTTGCTTCCCTTAAATCATCCATAACCTGTACTACTTCATTTATTTCTTCCCCAAGCCCTACCATCATACCGGATTTTGTAAAAATTTCAGGAGATAATTTTTTGATATTATGAAGTAAGCTTAAAGAATTATAATATCTAGCCCCCGGTCTAATCGTTTTATATAAAGACGGGACTGTTTCGACATTATGGTTAAAGACGTCAGGTTTTGCGTTTGCTATTATTTCAGCTGCTCCTTCTTTTCTTAAAAAATCGGGTGTTAGAATCTCGATAGTAGTATTTGGCGATGATTTTCGGATTTCGCTGATACACTCCGCAAAATGTGAAGCTCCGCCGTCCTCAAGATCATCACGATCGACGGAAGTAATTACTACATGCTTAAGATTTAACTTTTGTACCGCCTCCGCTAACCTTTGCGGTTCGTGCGGGTCAAGTAAATCCGGTCTACCCGTTTTGACATTACAAAACCTACAAGCTCTAGTACAAACCGAACCTAAAATCATCACGGTTGCATGTCTTTTTGACCAGCATTCACCGATATTAGGACAAGCAGCTTCCTCGCACACAGTATTTAATCTCAGATTTTTTATTAAATCTTTTGTATTATAGTACTCTGTAGAATTAGGAGCTTTTACTTTTATCCAATCAGGTCGTTTATTTAAATTAGCCATAAAACGGAAATAATTTAATTAATTTTGTCACTTCATTTAATACTTTCTGCTCAAGCTCGCTATTATCTTCATTATTTTTTAAGCCGTCTAAAATATCTGCTACCATATGACCGACTAATACAAAATCCTTTTCTTTAAAGCCTCTAGTAGTACATGCGGGAGTACCAAGGCGAATACCTGAAGTGATAAAAGGCAAAGTTTCATCAAACGGGATAGCATTCTTATTACACGTAATCCCTGCTCTATCCAAAGAATTTGCTGCAAGCTTACCCGTGATTCCGTCTTTACGCAAATCCACTAAAACAATATGATTATCGGTACCACCTGTTAATATATCATATCCCCTTTCTTGCAAGCTACTTGCTAAAGCTTTAGCGTTACTTATTACCTGCTGAATATAACTTTTATATTCAGGCTGCAAATTTTCTAAAAAAGCTACGGCTTTTGCAGCGATTATATGCATTAACGGACCACCTTGTAGTCCTGGAAATAATGCAGAATTTATCTTTTTGCCTATTTCTTCATCGTTAGATAAAATTAAACCACCTCGCGGTCCTCTAAGTGTTTTGTGAGTGGTAGAGGTAACAATATGAGCGTAAGGAATAGGGCTTTGATGCTCGCCTGTGGCAACAAGTCCTGCAATATGAGCAATATCTGCCATAAAATATGCTCCAACTTTATTCGCTATTTCTCTAAATCTTGCAAAATCAATATTACGAGGATAGGCAGAGAAACCAGCTATAAGTAATTTTGGTTTATGTAAATCCACTAAACGTTCAATCTCATCATAATTGATTAAATAAGTCTCTTTATTTACGCTATAAGAAACGGCGTTAAACCATTTACCGGACATATTAGGGGCTGCACCGTGTGTTAGATGTCCGCCGCTATCTAAGGACATACCAAGAATTGTATCGCCCGGCTGTAATAAAGTAAGATATACAGCCTGATTTGCTTGTGAGCCTGAATGAGGTTGCACATTTGCATATTTGCAGTTAAAGAGTTTTTTTACTCGCTCTATAGCTAAATTTTCAGCTTTATCTACTTCCTCGCAACCGTTATAGAAACGCTTACCTGAATACCCTTCCGCATATTTATTAGTCAGAATAGACCCCTGAGCTTCAAGCACAGCAGGACTTACGAAATTTTCTGATGCAATAAGCTCGATTACACTACTTTGACGTAGCTTTTCATGCCTTATTATTTCATCAATCTCTTTATCCGTTTCATGTAAATTATTATTAAAAATATTCATTCATCCTCATATGGTTTGGTTTGGTTTTGTTGCATGCCTCAACGCTCTCATTGTTATACCGTGGTCAAGCCACAGTATGACATGTGTTTATAAAATTAATCGCAATCTCAAGCCCCCGTCCATCTATTGAATGAGCAAGAGACGTTAATTTATGTCCGCTATGCTCTATATAAAGCTTAGATAAATAGTTTGAAGCATTATACATCTCACTAACACCGACCACTTCATCTAATTCCCCATGAATCAAGCATATAGGAGTAAGCTTATTATTAACTTCCATAGGCGGAATTAATGCTCCCGAAAAACCTATAGTACAAAAAAACGGTTCTCGCCGAATCAGAGTTAAATATAGACCAATCATAGTACCTTGAGAAAAACCGATAATGATAGTATCTTTGTTAGTTAGATTTAGCTCTTCTTGTTTTTGTTTTATTATATCCTCAAGTTTAGAAACATTATTTGCAATTAGCTTTGCTATAATATGCGGGCTACGATCTTGTAAACTAAACCATTGTCTACCGTAAGGCATCATATCATAAGCCTCGATGCCGTGCGGGGAAATAAAATGACAGTCAGGTAAATCGTTTTTAATATAAGGCACAAGTCCTATAAGATCGTGTCCATCCGAACCGACACCGTGCAGTAATACTACTAGCTTCTTTGCCGGCTGCTCTTTACTTTCTACTTCTGGGTATTCTAAATATTTGTTCATGTTTTTTTTTATAAAGCTTGTCATCCCGTGGACAAGCCACGGGATGACATCTCAACCTTTCAACATCTTCTCAAGTTCGCCGCTTTGATATAACTCTCTAGCAATATCACACCCACCGACTAATTCTCCGTTAATGTATAATTGGGGGAATGTCGGCCAGTCGCTAAATTTTTTTAAATCTTCACGTAATTCAGCATCAAAAAGTACATTAATATCACGAAATTCTACACCTAATTTATTCAAGATAGCTACTACGGTTTCTGAAAATCCGCATGCAGGCAACTCTTTAGTACCTTTCATGAACAATACTACTTTATTGTTTTTTATTTCATTTTTTATAAATTCAAAAATTTTATTTTCTAGCATTTTAAGACTCAATAATTTATCTTCTAGGTTCTGTAAGCATTTCTAATTAATTTACTATTTTAAGATATTTTTTAGCGAAAATTAATAAGATTTTTGCAGGAATAGTATACCTATTTCCAAAAAATCTTATAATTTGCAGCAAAAAATAACTAAAATTAAATCTTTTTAGAAATGCTTACAGAACCTAGAATACACTTTCTATAGCAATATATGCAAGCACAAATAGTTAATAAAATTTTTGAGATTTTTAGCAAGAATAATCCAAATCCGAAAACCGAATTAATATATAAGAATGATTTTACCTTATTAGTAGCGGTAATATTATCTGCTCAAGCCACCGATATATCGGTAAATTTAGCGACTAAATCTTTATTTGAAACTTACGATACACCGGAAAAAATTCTAGAACTCGGTGAAAAAGGGCTTAAAAAATATATAAAATCTATCGGACTATTTAACAGCAAAGCAAAAAATATTATCGCATTATGTAAAATATTGATAAGCAATTATCAAGCTTCAGTACCAAATGATTTTAAGGAATTAGTTAAACTACCGGGCGTTGGCAGAAAAACTGCTAATGTTGTACTAAACTGCTTATTCGGTATGCCGACAATGGCAGTTGATACGCATGTGTTTAGAGTAGCCAAAAGGATTGGGCTTGCTAAAGGTAATAATTCTGAAATAGTAGAAAAAGAGCTACTGCAGATTATCGATGAGAAATGGCTAACGCATGCCCATCACTGGTTAATTCTGCACGGCAGATATATTTGTAAAGCCCGAAAACCCGATTGCGATATCTGCCCTATTAAAGAGTATTGTGAGTATTATATTAATGCATTTTCAAGTTGACAATTTCTTGCTTACTTCATAATATCTAAGCTCAATTTGATAAAGGTAAAATTTATGCGTTCAGCACTTATAACTTCTATATTAGTAGCTGTAGCTTTCTTAACAAGTGCTTGTAATACAATGCAAGGTACAGGTCAAGATATGCAGGCAGCCGGTAAAAAACTTGAAGATTCAGCAGAAAGAAATAAGCCTAAAAAAGGTTGCGGCTGTCATTAGTACGCTTGCTGTGTGTTGTTAATTGTCACCCCGTGGCTTGACCACAGGATCTAGCTTAAAATACTAATAATTATTAGTATTTTAATATTGTCTTTCTGGATACCGTGGTTAAGCCACGGTATGACAGTGGTGGAATTGATTCACACAATAACGTAAGCAAGTTACTCTACTTACTATCATTCACCAATCTATATATTTCTTTTTTACTATAAACATCTTTGAATTTGTCATAAGCAAGTTCGGTAGTGGTTTTGCTACTTAAGTTTTTACTTAAGCAAAGTTCTATAAATTTTTCTAAATTTTTTTGTTGGTTTTGTTCTTGTATATTTCCTGAAATCAATAATACTATCTCACCTTTTAAAATATTATTTTGATAGAACTCTATTATTTCATCTATATTTCCTGTTTTTGTTTCTTGATATAGCTTAGTTAACTCACGAACTACACATATTTCTCGATTCCCCAGTATTTCTTTAGCTACCGATAAGGTATTTATCAAGCGAGGGGCTGTTTCAAAAAAAATCAAAGTAGCCTTAAGATTTACTAGTTCAGAAAAAATCTTTTTTTTACTTTCTATAGTTTTAGGTAAAAACCCGTGAAATAAAAATCGATCAGTAGGAAGAGCTGATAAAGTTAGAGCAGTAACCGGTGCAGATACCCCTGGTACTACGTCTATATGACAATTAAGATTGCGTATATCTCTAACTAACTTATAGCCAGGATCGGAAATTAAAGGAGTCCCTGCATCAGAAATTAAACTTACTATATTACCCGATTTTATTAAACTTATAATATTTTCTCTATCTTTCTTGTCACTATGATCATTATAAATTTGTAATTTTGTATGAATGTCATGTTTTGCTAGCAATTTTTGTGATATTCTAGTATCTTCACATAAAATAATATCTGAGTTTTTTAGAGTCGATATAGCACGAAGCGTTATATCTTCAAAATTACCGATTGGTGTTGAAACAATATATAATCCCGGTTTTAAAGACATCTTTCCAAACTTCGCTTCTAGAGGTAATTTAGACGTCGATCCGGTACTCGCATTCTCACGTATGTCTATATACGCTGCGGTGCTGCGTTCCGTGTCTCCTTTAAATTCCTCTCTATAAGCTGGTCTAGAAAGATGTCTAATCATAATTTTTAAATTTTAAGTAATATTATGGCTAGTATAAAACATAAACTACGAATTGTTCTATCATTTTTTTGTTTGATATATTTAACATCCTGTCAAACTCCTAAAGAAGAACCTATAATTTTTCCTAAAAAAGAACAAAAAGAAATTGAGATTGCAATTTTAATGCCAAATCAGGGTCCTGATAGTATTGTCGGGAAACAATATAAAGATTTAATTAAAATGGGACTTAACGACGGAATCAAATCTTACATACATGTTACTTCTTACGACGGTTCAGACGAAAAAAACGTTTTAGCCGCTATGGATAAAATAGTAGCACGTAAAACTAAGATTATTTTAGGTCCTCTATATTCTAACTTTACCTCTATAATAGCCGAAAAAGCAAAGGCAAATGATATTATTATAATAACTATGTCAAATAATCCGGCTCTTGCAGAAGATAAATTATTTGTATTCGGTCATGCACCTTTAAAACAACTGATACGCATCATCAATTATTACGCAAGTAACGACCATAAAGATTTTATGGCATTATTACCTAAAGGGAAGCATTCGCAAACTATTAGTCAAGTAATGCAAAATATATTGATTCAGAAAAATGCATCATTATCACGCACTGAATTTTATGAGGATAATCCTGAATCTATAGCAAAAGCCGCAAGAAATATTTCAGACAATACCGATATTATAAATGAACGTAGCGACACGACAAAACCGGTTATTTATCTATCAGACGATCCAAAAAATTTAAACCTACTCGCTGATAGTATTCGTAAATATAATTTAGATAAAAAAGCTATTTTAATCGGTGATAATCGTATTGATATCGATTACCCTGAAAATATCGATATTAGCTTTACCGGCTCTTTAAATTTACTCAATAGCAACGTTCCAGATAGGGCAAAAGACTTAGGTATTAACCATATGGGTTTCATGCATCTCCTTTCTTATGATTTAGGACGTATGACTACAAACTATATAGGCAATGAATTTGCATCCGAAAGGTTTCTAAATAGAATAAACAGTAGACAACCTTATATAGGTTTATCCGGTAATATTCATTTCATCGATGGAGTAGCTCAGAGACGATATGATATTATTAGGAAAGAGAATGGTGTATATTCTACTGTTTCAGGGAATTAGGGCGTTGCCTGCGTAAATACCTGAGTCGTCATTACGAGCAGCCATAGGCTGCGTGGCAATCTCATAAAATAATAACACACTCCTGAGATTGCTTCGTCAATTGCTATGCAATTTCCTCGCAATGACGGATTTGGTATCCACGCAGGCGATGACATCGAGTTAATTATTTGTTTTTATCATTATCACTACCGTCGCCTTTCATGCCGTCTTTAAAAGCTTTAAGACCTTTAGCAAGATCGGACATGACTTGCGGTAATTTGCCGGCACCGAATAATACAAAAATAATTAATAAAACTATTAATAAATGGCTAAAGCTCATTCCCATGATATTTTTGCTGTATAAGTTAAAATTTTATTATATAAGATATTATAGCTCTAATCTAGGATAAAATTAATTAAAGAAATGTTTACTAAAAAACAATTTTCAGAATTTTTTGCTACTTTTTTTTATCTCGGAAAAATAAAATACTGCCCAGGCACTTTTGGGTCGATTACTGCTTTTCCTTTAAGTTACTTCTTAATATATTTTATTATTAATAACAAAATAATCATTCCTTTCTCAAGTCTTACTCTCGGTGAAGCTCAACTTGTCAGTATATTTATTATAAGCTTTAGCATATGTTTGATACTCTTAATACTCGGCACTTATTTTACTAAAATATATTTAAATTATACAAATTCAGAAGACCCTAAAGAAGTGGTAATTGATGAAGTAGTAGGGCAAATGCTAACTATCGTTTTAGTATTTTTTTCCACTTTATTTGCTAATGAATCGCATTTAATTAAATACTTTAGTCCGCTAACAATAAATATTATATTACTTTTCATATTACCTTTTTGTCTATTCCGATTTTTTGATATAGTAAAGCCCTGGCCTATTAATTGGTTTGACAAAAATATTAAGGGCAGTATCGGCATTATGCTTGATGATTTGCTAGCCGCAATATTTGCTGCGGTAACTCAATACGCAATTATATTTGTGTTAATAGATATTCGACAATAGATTTGCTATAAAAAAAGATCATTGACTAATTTCTAATATAATAATATGATACGACAAATATTTATAAATTTTTAAAGAGATAGTTTTCATGTTCGCAGTTATAAAAGCAGGTGGAAAACAATATAAAGTAGACAGAAATAGTATTATTAAAGTCGAAAAAATTGATGGAGAACTTGGCTCTAAAATTCAGTTTGATCAAATTTTAATGATTGGTGAATACTCAAAGCCTTCTTTTATTGGTACTCCAATAGTTAAAGGGGCTGTCGTTACGGCTGAAATTACTAACCAACTTAAAGATAATAAAATTATAGTCTTTAAGAAAAAGCGTAGAAAAAATTATCGTCGTAAAGCCGGTCATCGTCAAGAATTGACGGAATTAAAAATATTAGATATTACCAAACAATAATAATAACTTAAAAGGAATTATAAAATGGCAACCAAAAAAGCCGGTGGTAGTTCTAGGAACGGAAGAGACTCGGCTGGTCGAAGGCTGGGAGTTAAAAAAGCCGATGGACAATATGTAATACCCGGTAATATTATAGTTAGACAACGCGGTACAAAAATTCATCCTGGAACGAATGTAGGGCTTGGCAAAGATCATACAATATTTGCTTTGATAGAAGGTAAAGTAGAATTTTTAACTAAGCGAAATCATAAAATCGTGAATGTTAAAGAAATTGCAAGTGCTTAAGTATTGCGGTTTGATCTACTAGTGTTACGTGGAACGAAAAATGCTTTTTATGGCGTTGTTGCGTGGATTGGTAAAATCCACTGTGTCACTCCGTGGCTTGACCACGGGGTCCATAAAAGCAATTTAAAATACTAATATTATTAGTATTTTAAACTGAATACCGTGGTCAAGCCACGGTATGACACCGAGTGTGTTTTTCAATCCACGCAATGCCAAGCGAGACGACAGGCGGAAATTAATTATATAACATAATATTCTATTAGGCTTCCTTTACTTATGGCCTTAATAATTCAAAAGTTCGGTGGCACTTCCGTTGCAAATATTGATAGAATAAAAAAAATTGTTCCTATCATAAAAGCCGAAATAGCTAAAAATAACCAAGTAATTGTAGTAGTTTCGGCTATGGCAGGTGTTACTAATCAACTTGTCACATTGTGTAATGAAGTATCAAGCCTTAACAACATTTCTCAATTTGCAGAATATGATGTAGCACTTTCTAGCGGTGAAATAGTCACTGCTTCATTACTTGCATTAGCTCTTCAAGAAGAAGACATAAAGGCACGATCATTTCTAGCTTGGCAATTACCGATTCTCACCGATAATAATCATAGTAAAGCTTTAGTAGAATCAATTACTACAGATTTACTAGAAAAATATTTACAGTTAAATACCGTCCCTATAATAGCCGGTTTTCAAGGAACTAACAAATCCAATAGGTTAACCACTTTGGGCAGAGGAGGATCCGATACTACTGCCGCCTTAATCGCTGCAGCTATGAAAGCCGATAGATGTGATATTTATACCGATGTAGAGGGAATATTTACTGCTGATCCAAGAATTATCCCAAATGCCAAGAAGATAAAAAAAATAGATTTTTTAGAAATGTTAGAACTAGCATCAAGTGGAGCAAAAGTACTACACCCTAGAGCCGTAGAGTTAGTAATGCGGTATAAAATAGATATACGTGTTCTTTCAACATTTTCGCCGAATACAGAAGGTACGTTAATTACTTCAAAGGATAAAAATATGGAGAATGGAATTATTAACAGCATTACTTCTAATAAAAATTTATTAAAAATATCTGTAAAGAGCATTTCTTTAAGTTTTTTGCAAGTTGCAAATATGATTACACAAAATAATAATCATATTGAGTTTATGCAAGAGATAAAAAATAATGAAGAATATAGTTTTATTACAAATTTAACCGGTAAAAATAATTTACAAGCTTTACTTACTAATTTAAAAGATGATAAGCAGATACAAGATTTTACTTTTGATACCGAAATTGCTACAATCTCTCTTATTGGCTATGGGATTAAAAATGATTGTAAATTACTTGAAACGATATTATCAAAGTTAACGAAAGATAATATAAATGTTAACATGATACAATTATCAGAAGTTAAAATTACCTTATTAATAAATGATCAAGATGCAGAAAAAACAATTTTTAATTTATATAATCTTTTTAAAATATCTTAGATTCTGCATCTGAAATTTAATTTATAGTAAAAGAAGTTGAATTATGTTCAATTTATAGAAAATATTTTATTTTTTTAAGAATATAGCGAATACCGCTAATGCTAACCCATTTACAGTATGAGATATGTTTTTAAAAAATTAAAAGATAATGTATAAATTGAACATAATTCAACTTCTTTTACTATATATCTTAGGTTATTTTATATTAAAATTATAAGATTTTGAAAAGACATGGCTCCTATTACAGAAAAATTTTATAATCTGTGACAAAAAAAGTTAAAATAGGTTAATTTAAATTTCATATATAAGACCTAAATACTTAATTAAATAACTTAAATTTATTATTTTCATTATAATTATCTTCTATTTACTATTTATTAGTTATATATTAATAAATAAGTCTAAGAGGCTATCTATTAAAGCTAATTAAATTCTTTTTTGCTATAAATTATAAGATTTTTTTGAAATAGGAGTAGCTGTTCCTTCAAAAATCTTATTAATTTTCGCTATAAAATCTCTTTAATTATCAATTAAAATAATTTCATAGATAGCCTCTTAAAAATCATAAATTCTTATCATTTAAAAAAATTAACTCTCAATTTTTAGGAGTAAATTTTACAGGAAAAAATAATGAGCGAAGATATAAGATCAAAAGAAAGATTTAATCGGATTAACGATATATCAGAAACAAATAAAGATGGTCCAGAAGAAATCAGAAATAATTTTAAAAAATTTGTACTGAATATATTAGAAACAGACAATATAACCCCGTATAAGTTAAGTGAAAAAACAGGTACCCATGAAACAGCGTGGAAAAATTTTCTAGACGGTCGTACAAAAATGCCTGACATGGGAGCAATTGTTGCTCTTGCAGATTATAAAAATGTTCCACTAGATGAAGTAATAGGCAGAGATATAAATAAAGAAAAAAAGATAACGGTAGAAATAAAACAAACTCCGGAAATATCAGCATCTATAGCTAAACTACCAAAAGACATACTTCAAGAAGCCATGTTGATAGGAGAAAAAACTAGAGGATTTATTCATAAACCAACAAATAAAGAGACAAAATCCTTTGCTGAACAAGTTAAAAGCTCTAATAAACCGAAAGGAAGGTCTATCTAAATAAAAATATGTTTTTCAATATTGATCCTAATATAAAATATAAAACCTAAAACCTTACTTGATATTCTAAAATGGAAAATAACTTCAAAACGACCAAAATGGCCGACAACACTGCCACTTACTTCTACTGATATTCCACCCCAAAAAATAACTAGCAACGAAAATATATACTCCTGTGAAATGAAGAGTTGGGATACGAAGATCAACTTGGAAAAGAGTAATCGGTCTATAAGACGAGGAGCGGAGCATACAGAAGTACGTGAGCATCCGAGGACTTACAAAGACGACGCTGCCAATTTTTCAGGCAGAAAGAGTATAGTCAATTCAGTTGGATTTGCATACAAGGAGCGAGAAGTGAAGCCTATAACTAATAGGAGAGCGACGAGCGATGTAGGCGAGTCCAAATCAATTGACTATATACGAGTAAGTTATGTAGGGCATGTAACCTTTTTAATTCAAATAGATGGTTTAAATATCTTAACCGATCCGGTATGGTCGGAGCGGGTTAGCCCTTTTACTTTTGCAGGACCAAAGAGAATGGTAAAACCCAGTATTAATTTTACCGATTTACCTAAAATAGATGTTAATAAGCCATAATCACTATGACCATTTAGACATCAGAACAATTAAAGATTTATGGGTACGAGATAAGCCTAAGATTATTGCACCGCTAATGAATGACGTAATAATCAAAACATATTAGCGATGCAGAAATTGTTACCTTAGGATGGGGAGAGTCATATAAAGAACAAGAAATACAGCTAAATTCAAAAAGTTTCAGAGAAGATGAATTTAAAGGCGATGTAGAATTTTATTTAGAACCAGCACAGCATTGGTCGGCTAGAGGAATATTTGATAAAAATAAAGCATTATGGGGAACTTTTATCATTAAAACTAAGATAGGAGATATTTTTGTTTTATAGGTGATTCGGGTTATAACGATACTCTTTTTAAAGAGATCGGAAAAAAACATAATATTGATGAAAATAAATTTATTATTCCTGAAATAGGTGAGTTTTTTCTATTTGATGAAAACGATTTATAGTGTATTAACTTGAATTAGATGTGTTTTGTCACCCATACTATATGTTTTACTGGATCCCGTGAATAAATCACGGGATGACAGAGAGAAATAATAAGCCACACCAACCACCCCTGAACGACACAAAATTCAGTTTATAATGGAGATAAAAGCATATTTATTACTGAATGAAAATTGCCAATTTCTGATTTATCACGAGAAGAGAAAATAGAGCTACTAAATGGTTGTGCTTGGAGCGTTGCATTAGTCCATAATATTCTACCGCTTTTTGCTTCTATTATTCCTATAGACATAAATATATTATCTGCATTACTTACTGAACAACCCAAAGCACTCATTAAAAAGTCACGTGTACGAGCTCCGTTAGTCTTTATCATTTGCACATAATTAAGTAATACAAATATATCAGCTCCTGTTTTTTCTCCTAAAATTATAACAGGTTCACCTATATTTTGAGTAATTGAGAAAGCTTTTTCTTCAGGCCATAATAAAGGCGTATATAAAGCAGTATAAGCATTATTATAGGAGCTACGGAAACGAGATACTAAATCATCAAGCTTTTGTATCTTTTTTGTGCAATAGCTTAACTCTTAAACCATTCTTCTGCATTGCTAAAGAAATTTCTTGCTTCAACAATTCTTCCAAATGATCTTCATAGTCATATTTACGTTCTTTGCAATTACCAATATCTAACGTATATACTTCCGTTTGCATCGGTAAAACTAATATTTCCTTGTGAGCGATCATATTTTTATTATATCCGCTAACATGACGCACAGAAGTTACTTTTGTACAGCCTGAAGTAATAAAAACTAATAAAACATACAATACTAGATTTTTTAATTGCATAATTATTACCTATTAATTAGCCGGTATTATACGAGTACGCTTTTCGGAAAAAATAACATATACTTTTTGACCGTTTCTTATATTTACGTCTGTACCTTGTACTACGGTAATTAAACCGCTTGTAACTGCAGCAGAGATAACATTACGCATAGCAGTACTACCTTCATAATAGTCACTTTTTATTTTAGAAGTATCAACTTTAATTAAATATTCATACCCTTTACTCTGTCCGAGTTTATCTTGTAATATAGTTCCAACAGTTGCCCCTGCAAGTGCACCTCCGACAATCGCAGCAGTAGTACCGTTTCCTTGACCTACTGTACTACCAAGTACACCTCCTGCTATACCTCCTGCTGCCATACCACCTGCATTATCCGATAAACGATCTGATTCTTTTATTTTTACAGGACGTACGGATACTACTTCTCCTTCTAACGTTAAACTTAATGTTGAATCGCTAGTATATACATTTGAAGATAGGTCACGAGCACAAGCGCTAATAAAGGTAACTAAGATAATAAAAATTATAGATTTATGAAAAATTTTATGCATAACATTTAAATTTAAAGTTAAAAAAATTACAAATAAAGACACTTAAATTCATTATTTTCGTCAAGATTTATTTTTTACCTATTACGGTTAAATAATATGGTCATAGAATAAGCAAGTATGGCAAACATGCAAAGATATAAAATCGGAAATAGGTTAAAATCAAATAATTTTATTACCTTTGCACAAATATAATTAGCAGTACCGGACATTAACATTGAACCGATATTATGTCCTAAACTTATAACACGATAGCGTTCTTTAACTACAAAAGACTTAATAACTATACTATGAGCAAGAGCATTAAAAGGAGCAATCGATGCAGCTAACATTAAACTAGCTGCAAGCCCTAAATTAGTCATTTGATATTTTACTGCTATTATAAAAAATACACTTACTGTAATAATACATATAAATGCGATTTTTAATACCAAATTAATTCCTAAACGGTCGGCAATAAAACCGGCAATCGGCATACAAACAGCAAAGCATATTATTATTAAGACTGAAAAAGAACTCATAATAATACCGACTGAAGGTAATACAATCGGTAAATATTGCTTCATAAAGATGATTGCAATTTGATATGTTGCTCCAAAACCTCCGGCTAAGAATATTAACCGTGCAATATTTTTCCATTGCTTTTTAATTATAGAGCTAAGTTTTTCAATAGAATCTTGGCCATGGTGTGCTTCTTTAAACTCCGGTGTTTCATCAAATTCCCGACGATAATAAAGAGTTATTACTGCAAGCGGTAAACTTAGTAAAAATGGAATACGCCAACCCCACTCCGGAAAAATATGAGAATTGAAGAAATTAGTTGCACCAATCCCGCATAATAAACCCATTACTCCTATACATCTAGTTATTGCCGAGGCAGTAAATCGGTATTTTGCTCCTAAATGTTCAATAACATAAATCGCTGCACCGTCATATTCCCCTCCAATAAAAATACCTTGCATGAAACGACATAAAACTAAAATTATTGTACTCCAAACTCCTATCGAGGAATAATCGGGCAATAAACCGATTATTAAGGTAGGGATTACAATACCGATAATCGTAAAACTTAAGGCTTCTTTTCGACCGTATATATCCCCTATACGTCCAAAAATATAAGCACCTATAGGTTTTGATAAATATGCTACTGCATAAACAGCAAAAACATTTACAAGCTTTGTTAATGGATCAGTACCGGCTGAAAAGAATTTATCGGCGATAATTGCCGCTGAAAAACCATATAAACTATAGTCGTAATACTCAATGATAGTACCTAAAAAAGCACCGAGAACTTTATTGCTTGATTTTGTTTGTTTCATTTTAAAGATATATGTCATTTTCGGTGTCATCCCGTGGCTTGTCCAGCGTTGTTGCATGGATAGGTTTTCCCATCATTGCGAGAAGAATTACGTAGTAATTCGACGAAGCAATCCAGTAAAAAATTCTGATTTACAGAATTTTTTTATTATTTTTTCTGGATTGCCACACTCCTTACAGTCGCTCGCAATGATGATTAGGTATTACCCATACGGGAATGACATAGGTATACATGACCGCTTTGGCCGTTACTTAAAATCCTTCAAAGACCTTTATATAAAGGTGGACTTCATATATCTAAACTGAATTAGTATTAGACAGGGACGATGTCCTAAAAGTTAGTGGTAGTCCTAGGTTAATATTAAGCTCACGAACCAAGCAGCCAAGAGCTAATATATCACTTTCTCATTTTACATGCAAGGTTTTCTAGGTAACCTGCTATAGTAGTTAAGGTTTCTGCGAATTTTTCTTCGTCGGGATGATTTTTTTGAAGGCCGTTTTTATTAAGTTTTTCTGTTAGACTAGCTATTTCAGCTTGAGCATTAAGTGATGCCATAACTAATAATAGCTCAAAAGGGGCTGTGGGACTACCAAGTTTAATTTCCGCTATTTTATCATTCAATTTATTCGCTAAAGATAGTAATTCTTCCTCATCTCCATTATTACAATATAATTGAAAACTCTTGTTATTTAATGTTACCGTAACAATTGACATAATTATTTTTGCTGTTTTTTTATTTCTTCGAGTTCATTAATATAAATGTTAATTTGATCTAGCATTTTTATATAATTATCTTTTAATTCTTTATTTTCGTTTTGTAATTTTTTAATTTCATTTAGATCATACTCATGAATCTTCAATAACTCATCAAGTTTATGCTCTACTTCTTCCATTAATTTCTTTAGACTGCTTACATAACTTACTTCTAAAGGTAATTTGTACGTCGATACGGTACTCGCATCCTCACGTACTTCTTTGTACGCTGCGGTGCTGCGTTCCGTGTCTCCTTCAAATTCCTCTTTATTAGCTTCGTTCTGTAAGCAGTCTAATATTTCATTATCCATTTTCGTTTAAGCGTTAATTATGAATGGATGACTTACAATAATAATCGATAACATTATAATAGATATAAGTACTAATTGTTTTTTACGTTTATAATTTATCAATGCCGTAGCTCTTTTATTACTTAATAATTTTTCGGTTTCGTTCTGTTTAGTAGCTTCTATCTGCTCTGCATTTCGATCTTTTACATTAAGATAATCCAAGTATAATTTTAAGTAACCTCTTATGTATACTTCTCCCGGTAAAACATCAAAACCACCCTCTTCTAAAGCTACTAAATATTTTTTTCTAATTTTTAAATCACTAGATACCTGATTTAAAGTTTTACCCGAATCTAACCTAATTTGCTTAAGCATTGACGACATAATTTACTCAAGTTTTTGTAAGAATATTTCAAATTTCTTATTTGCTAAAATAATTATATTTAAGTCTATAGTTTCTTGAGATTTAATTTCTTTAATAAAATCAAGAAAATTTCTAACTAAGTTATTATTATTATTATCAATCCATAAATCTAAATCAATAGTTGTTTTAGATTTATTAATTATTTTTATTAATAATCTACGTTGTTTGTCATATAAATCATCTTTTAGCGATTGAATACCTAAGCGACGCCAAAATGAATCGTTCAATTGCCTATCACAAGCTTTACGTAACCAATCAAGACTAAACATATCACTTATAGCAAAATAAGCTTTTGCTATCTCTTTATTATTTCCTGAAGTCTGTTTTGTTACATATATAATGTCAAATACTGAAATTAAATTGTCAAATGTAGCGATAGTAGCAGCAAATGATTCCTCTACCCCGCTAGTTGTATAATAATTTAATTTTTCTTCAAATCTTATTTTAGTTTCTCCGACTAATAAAGTACCTACCGTTTTTCTTAAGTTTTGTGCAGGAACTCTAAACTCTTCTATAGTTTCACTAATATTAATAGGATGTTTTAAATTTTTAATAAACCACGAAATACCTCGACGCATTAATTTCGTTATTTCGGTAAACATGTCGATTTTTACATTGTAATCAATATTAGTAGGTAGCTTACTTATCGTTTCCCATATATCATCAAGATCAAAAATTTCACAAATAATGGTATATGACCTTATTATATCACAAAGAGGAGCCCCAATCTCACGCTTTACAATACTAATAAGCGGTCCTCCAAGCTGATTAATTATTTTATTTATAGTAACGGTTTTAATAATCTCATGTTTAAGAGGATGAGATAAAATTTCATTATAAAACTTTTTTTGCATCATTTCAGGAAAATAATCTATAAGATATGCATCAAAATATTTATCATGGGAAAAAGTAGAATTAAGTAACTCGTGATAAGCCGACCTTTTACTATATGATAGTAGTAAGCAAAGCTCAGGACGAGTTAATACTTCACCACTAATAGCTCTTCTATTCAATTCTTCTGCACTAGGCAAGAATTCATTTTCCCGCTCTAATACTTTTTCTTCTTCTAAAATATCTATAAATTGACTAAGTATATTAACGGTTAAAGTAGGAGATAGTTGCATAATTGTTATTGCTTCGGTTTGCTTATAATTATCAAGCAATACTAACTCTTCAACTTGCTTTGTCATATCGTTTAGAAGTTTATTACGTTCTTCTAAAGTAATTTTTCCTGAGGTTACCGCACTACTTAAAGCAATCTTGATATTTACTTCATGATCAGAGCAATCAACACCTGCTGAATTATCAATAAAGTCGGCATTTATGCGTCCGCCTTTTTTAGCATATTCAACTCTACCTCTCTGTGATACACCGACATTACCGCCTTCTACTATAACCTTTGCTCTAATTTCTTCACCGTTACATCTAAGGTTATCATTTGCTTTATCACCGATTTCTAAATTATTTTCCGTTTTAGCTTTGATATAAGTGCCTATTCCGCCATTCCACAATAAATCAACATCTGCTTTTAAAATAGCTTTAATTAATTCTTCCGGTGACATCTCATTATCATTTATATCAAGTAATTTTTTAATTTCCGGTGATAATTTTATTAATTTACTACTGCGTTCAAATACTTTGCCTCCTTTAGAAATCAGCTTAGAATCATAATCGGACCAATTAGAACCCTTTAAATTAAATAAACGCAAACGCTCATTAAAACTTGATAAAGGATCAGGAGTAGGATCAATAAATATATGTTTATGATTAAAGGCGGCGACTAACTTAATAGTCTCTGATCTTAGCATACCGTTACCGAACACGTCTCCCGACATATCTCCTATACCTACGACGGTAATAGGGTCTTTTTGGACATCTAACCCTAAAGTTTTAAAGTGATTAGTTACGGAAATCCAAGCTCCTTTGGAAGTAATAGCCATTTTTTTATGATCGTAACCTGCAGAACCACCGGAAGCAAAAGCATCATCAAGCCAGTAATTATATTCTCTTGCCACACTATTAGCATAATCCGAAAATGAAGCTGTACCTTTATCGGCAGCAACCACTAAATAAGGATCTTCTTTATCATAAATAATAACCTCTTTCGGATGTACTACTTTACCGTCAATGATATTATCGGTTATGTCTAATAAACCTCTCAGGAAATTCTTATAGCATTCTACCACTTTTTCCATATATTCATCACGAGTAAGCCCTTCCTCAGTAAAATGAACATAAAAGCCGCCTTTAGAACCGACAGGGACAATAACGGAATTCTTCGTCATTTGTGCTTTCATAAGCCCAAGGACTTCAAGCCTATAATCTTCTGCTCTATCCGACCATCTAAGCCCCCCGCGCGATACGGGACCGCCTCTTAAATGAACAGCTTCAAAACTTCTAGAATAAACAAATGCTTCGGCAAACGGAACAGGTTTAGGTAAATCCGGTACTTTTGAAGAATCAAACTTAAATGAAAAAATATGTTTATGTGGTTGATAGTAATTTGTTCTAGTAATAGCATTAACTATACCAAGCATATTACGTAGTACTTTATCTTCACTACTCATCTCAACGGTTACTAAGTAGTTATTTAGTTTGTCTTTAATTACATCACAATTATTAGACATCTTCCAAAGCTTCGCTTCTAGAGGTAATTTAGACGTCGAACCGGTACTCGCATCCTCACATACTTCTTTGTACGCTGCGGCGGCAAGTGCTTCCGTGTCTCCTTTAAATTCCTCTCTATAAGCTGGTTTAGAAAGATTTCTATCATTGGAGTATTTAGGATTGAATTTTATATCAAATAAATTTACCAACATTTTTGTATATTCGGGATGTTTAAGTAACGTTAACTGTACATAACCTTTACCGTAACTAAATCCTGTTTGATGTAAATATCTTGTTAAAGCTTTGACGAGTTTAACTTGCTTCCAATTAAAACCGGCAAGTACTATTAATTTACTTAAAGAATCATTAGCAAGCACCCCAAGTGCCATTTTATCTAAAGCTTCTTCAACATTTATTTTTAATTCGGTAATATTATCCTTTACAGGTACAATAGAAGTTAAGATAAAATTATATATCCAGCTTTCTTTGATTCCCAAAGCCTCCTTAATTGCAAAAGTTTGTTCATCAATTGCTTTAAAACCTAAATTTTCGATTGGCGGCAATATGTTAGAAAGGGCAAGTTTTACTTTTGGACTATATATTTTTAAGTAAAATTCCGTTTCATTTACAGAAACTAGATTAAACATACATTCTTGTGACTTGCTTGCTTCCGTTAAATATTCAATATCTACTAAAGCTATCTCTGGAGAAAATTTTTGCCTATAGTCTGCCGGAAAAACATTATCAAAAAGCTTTAAATTAATACCTGCTTGATATTCGCCGAATTTTTTAGAAAGCTTAAAATAAAAATCTTCACTCCAACGTGTAGAGATACGATCTAAATCTTGCTGTATTATTTCTGCTTCAAAATTTATTTTATGTTCCCCTTGCGCTTCAAGCGTTACAAAAAGATAAGAAAAATTACCGGCTACTTCGGTGATATAGTTGGATAAAATTTTACTGCCGAATTTTTCCGCTAAATAACAATCTATCATATTATGTATTTCAGCCGTTAAACGTTCTCGTGGCAGAAAAATTATGATATTAAGAAAAGAACTCGACCAATCATATTGAATAAATAATTTAAGCTTCTTACTCATCATACTTGAGAGCATATGTAAACACATACAATATAAATCGCCTTGATCAATTTGTATTAAAGCTTCTCTCGGTAACGACTCCATTAAAATTCTTAACTTATCGGCATTATAACCGGATAATGCAAAACCGGCTTTCTCAATTACAAAATTAAACTTTTGCCGTAGGATTGGAATATTACTTATTGAATGGTAATACATATTTGAATTATATATGCCGAAAATTATACTTCCCGAAATATATTCACCCGAAGAGTTAAATTTTTTCACTAAGATATAGTCGATTAAATTATCTGAATGGATAAGCGACGCACTATTTATTTTACCGAGTATTATTAATTGATTCTGATATAAAGGATTAGCAGAACATTTTATAATATCATCAATCTCGTCTTTTACTTCTTGCCATATTTTTGCTGCTCCTATTTCATTGCTTAATTTTAAAGATTTTACCTCAAAATCAAGAGTCCCTAATAAAACCAAATTATCGTTTTGTAACCAATTTAAGAATTCTTTAGCCTCTTCAAAATTTAATTTATCATTATCAATTATATTTTTAGATAAATCTTGTAATTTTGTGAGTAATTGCGGTAAATGGCTATAGCTTTGCTCTAACTCTTCTAATCTTTCATTTATAGCCTCAGTTAAAAATGTAGCAGTTTTATCATCAAAATTTCCTAAAATGGTTAAATGTAGTATCGATTCTGATTTTTCATCCGACACAGAATTTTCTAATATTTTTTCTAATTCTCCTTTACTATTTCGGACACAGTTTATTACCGGATGGAGTAAAAACTTAGTTTGCAAATTCATGTTTTTAAGCAGACATATGATAAAATCAACAATATGCGGCTTATTATCAAGTAATATCAAGACATTTATTGCCGGATCATTTTCGATAACTGCCTTTGTTATTGCTATTTTTCTTGCTCTTTCTACCCTTTGCTTAAAAAACTTAAAGGCTTCATCTGCAAAATTTTGAAATAATTTTTCTCTATTCTCAAAATCATAATCTATCGGAATATAATTTAAAAACTTTTGAACAAAATCTATATATATGGAACTTGACTCACGTTCCTTGCTAAGTTCTAGAATTTTAGTTTTATAATTCGGAATTTGACAATTTAAACGACTAAAATTTAAAGAGGTTGTTTTTGGGGTCATGATTTTCTCAAGTAATAATAATATGATTATTTCTTTTGTTATTATATTATATAAAATAACTTAAGCAAGAGGCATAGAAAATAAGTGGAAACGATATTTGCACAAAGCTCTGCATTCGGTAAAGCAGGCGTATCGGTTTTTAGGATTTCCGGTCCTAAAAGCTTAGAAGTTTTACAACTACTTACCGGTAGAAAGAACTTTAAATCGAGATTAATGTATTATCAACAAATTACAGTCCCTGAAACTAAGGAGCTAATTGATAATGCTATGGTTGTTTATTTTAAATCACCAGGTAGCTTTACCGGTGAAGACGTAGTTGAGATTCATACGCACGGTAGTAAAGCTATTTCTATAATGCTTATTAATGCATTGTTAAATATAGCTGATATTCGTTTGGCAGAAGCAGGAGAATTTACCAAAAGAGCTTTTTTAAATAACAAATTCGATTTAACGGCAGCAGAGGGGATAGCTGATCTAATTAATGCCGAAACCATTATGCAGCATAGGCAAGCAATTAGACAAGCAAGCGGCGGGCTTGAAGAATTATATAATAACTGGCGTAGTCAGCTTTTAAAAATTATCTCTCTGCTTGAAGCTTATATAGATTTCCCTGATGAAGATATACCGGATAGCATCCTTAATGACGTTAATAACACTCATAAAAACCTTGTAAATGAAATATCTAATTATCTTAACGATAATAGACGGGGAGAATTACTAAATAGCGGTCTTAAGCTTGCAATTATCGGTCCACCAAATGTTGGTAAGTCTAGCTTACTAAATTTTTTAATGCAGAGAGATATAGCGATTGTCTCAAATATCGCAGGAACTACTAGAGATATAATTGAGGGGCATTTAGACATTGGCGGCTATCCTATTATTTTACAGGATACAGCAGGTATAAGAGAAGAAAATAGTGACATTATCGAGCAAGAAGGTATAAAACGAGCTATTAATTCGGCTAAAACAGCGGATATTAAAATTATAATGTTTGATGCCGAAAAATTAGACTCCTCTATAAATGAAGATATTATTAATTTAATTGATGAAAATACTATCACAATAATTAATAAAATCGATTTAATCGAAGCTAGTAAAATCTTTTCTATTGAAAATAAATATAAATGCTTAAGAGTTTCAGTAAAAAATAATATTGCTCTTTCAAGTATATTAAAAAATATTGAAAATATTGCCGAAAATATGGCAGGATTTACCGAAACTCCTTATATAACAAATCAGCGTCATCGTCATTATTTAAAACAAGCTCTCTCACATTTAACGGCTTTTAGCTTAGATAATGATTTAGTCCTAGCAACTGAAGATATTAGAATGACGGCACGCTGCATCGGTGCAATTACGGGTGTTATCAACGTAGAAGAAATACTAGGCGAGATCTTTAAAAATTTCTGTATAGGTAAGTAATGTTGTATAGCTCGTTCTATGTCATTCCCGCAAGGTATTATTGCATGGACACCAAATCGTCATTACGAGCGACTGTAAGGAGCTTGGCAATCTCAGGCATTTTGTACTATACTTCTTGCATAACCTCCTTCTAAAGGTAATTTGTACGTCAATCCGGTACTCGCATCCTCACGTACTAAGTGTACGCTGCCGGTGCTGCGTTCCGTGTTTCCTTCAAATTCCTCTTTATAATAGGTTATGCAAGAAGTATAGTACAAAATGCCTGAGATTGCCACGTCGAGGCTTTGCCTCTCCTCGCAATGACGAAAAAACGAAACATTACAGCATAACAATCATCTTTCTCAAATCTTTTCATATATTAATTTATTTTAACTTTATCTTGACAAAAACATTAACATACTCTAGAAACCACGTTTTATGGTTTTATAAATTAAAGAAGTAATATTATGGCACCTATATTAAATATAAACTTAAACTGTTTCATGCCTATATTCGCAAATGAAATGGTGAGTAGCTTACCTGGAAATACAAAGCATATTATTTATAGGTTAGGCAATACTATACTTTCATCCGTATATAATACTGTTAAAGGAAATTTCACTAACGGTTATTTAGTTGAGAATATAAAATGTAATTGGGCAGGAATCTATAATCATTTAACAGATGTACCTAACGATTTATCAGCAGTAATTAGGGAGTGTACAGGCATTAAAATCCCTATAAAATCTATTGTTACTTATGGAAACAGTACTAGCGTTATTTTAGAAGAAGGTAAGCACTTACTTCAAAACAATACCCTAGTAGAATTAAAGGAATGCACTACCACTGAAGGCGAAGCTGTTTTACAAGAGCATAATGCCAAAATACTTGTTAATAATTTGAGAGATATTTTAAATCATTCGGAAATAACTTTGAAAAATGCTCAAGAAGCAGGGGTAGAAATTTTTAATTTATTGAATATACCAGTCAAATTCACTACTGATAATCTTAAGGTTATTCTAGATGCTTTCAACGTAACTTTGGACGATATATCCCCTACAGAAGTAGGTAAAAATATTTTAGATCTACTAAGTAAACCTTTCACTGAGGCAATCACTTCCACTACAGAAAAACCTAACGACGATACAAATGGCGGTGGATATATCGGTGCTTATATCACCGCTACGGTATTTGGAGTAATAAGTCTAGGTTTTGCAGCTAAATATGGATGGGATTGGTATAAGGGAAGAAATATAAAAAATGAAAATTTAGTAATGAAGAATAAAGAATTAGCATTTGTAGAACTACTACATGAAAATTTTAAGAATAATGCAGTTATATTAGATGAAGTTATAAAAATTAATAATTTAGATGATATTATAAAACTAGCAAAATCTATTAAGAAATATGAATTCTCAATACTACCACTAACTAATTTAAATAATGAAATTGTAAAATTAAATTCCCCATCCGCTATAGCAATAAACTTAGATTCTTCAAGCGGAATATTGCATGAAATATGTAAGAGTCTTGGCGGTGATGATAGTTTTCAGACTATCAGCAACTTTGCAAGCTTAATAACAATTATACGAACAGCAAATCCCAAGTCTGAAGAATATAAAGAAAGCATTACAGAAATATTTGAGATATTTAACCCTCGTTACACAGATATTGACTATCAAAATTGCAAAATGCCGTTATTAGCCGATGTATCATCACCATCTGACTCTTAAGGTATAGAAGCATAGAACGTTGTTAGTACCATAACAAACCATCATTGACTTTTTGAAAGTTATATATAAAATGATACTTGGAGTAGCAAAGTACTATTTCGGGGTATCGAAACCTCTGCCAAAAGTGAGAGCATTTCTCACAAAACTGATGTAATCCTCGACTTCACGGTCGGGGAGATATTAGGTATGTCCTAGAGCTTAAGGGTTACTGTAAGCTTAAAACCTAGTGTGGCTGACTTTTGGCAGTTTTCGACCTCCCCGACCACCAAGAGTTTATTTCTCTTCGGTGGTTGAAACTTGAGCAATTTAAGTTTAATCAATCGGGAGCAAAAGACGGTAAGGTTTCTATACCAATTTCATCTATGTAATAAAGCTATTAATGTAGAGAGGTAGATACTTTAAAAGGAGGAAGAACATACATAATCACACCCGCCAATATTAGCATGATTATTCCTAGAATAATACCTACTATATTAAATGCATTTATAAAAGCAATATTAACCTCCTTAATTAACTCGTGAGCAAATGAAGGTGGTAGTTATTGAGCAATAATTATTCCTTCACCGATTGAGTCACGAGCTATTTCTGCCATTGATACAGAAACACCGTGAGGAATTACTAGATTGTTACTATATATAAAAGATGTAATACTCACAATAACAGCTATACCTAATACATTACCTAATTCATATGCTGTTTCTTGTAATGCTGCTGCACCTCCGGATCTCTCTGCCGGCACTGCATTCATCATAACTGTTACGGTGGTAGAGAGGCATAGACTACTTCCTATACCAAGCAATCCAAGATATATAGTATTCGATAGTAAATCTCTATAGTCTAATATACTAGGTAAAATCAATGATATAGTAGTAAAGATAAGCCCACTAAACATTATTACACGTGCGGTAAATCGTGTGAGTAAATATGGCATAACTAAAGATGCAATTAAAGCAAAAACTGCTGTAGGCAACATATAAAGACCTGCATACAAAGGACTTAACCCTTTGATAAACTGTAACCATAAGGACATAAGATACATTATGGATCCTAAAACACAAGTAATCAGCAAATAAACTATTACTCCCATACTAAAATTGCTAATCAAGAATAAACACATATCCACTAACGGATCATCACTTTTAAGTTGGCGTAAGGTAAATATTATTAGTAACACAATGCCAATTAATAGCATCCCGCCGGATGCTAGATTCATAATACCGTATTTAGCCAACATCTTAATACCTTGAACTAAAGCTGCCATCCCAAAAAACGATTGAAATACTCCTATCCAATCCCATGGTTCATTACTAGGATTAGATGATTCAGGAATCCAAACTATGCCAAAAGCAATTAATTACTAATGCAATAGGTGCGTTTATAAAAAATGCAAATTGCCAACTTAAAAGCTCAACCAATATTCCTCCTAGTACGGGTCCTATAGCTGCTCCTACGGTTGCCATTATTCCCCACACGGACATTGCGATCATACGTTCATGTGTATTAGTAAAAATGTTACGCAATATCGATAAAGTGGAAGGCATAATCATTGATCCTCCTAACCCAAGTAAAGCACGACATAATACTAATCCCCATGAGCTATCAAATACATAAACTAACATTGAAGCGATGGAAAAAACTAAAAGCCCCCAAAGTAATAATCTTTTACGACCGAATCTATCTCCTAATGCACCTGCGGTAATTAGAAGACCTGATAATACTAATGCATATGCATTGATTATCCATAATTGTTGTAAATTAGATGGTTTTAAATCAAGGATTATAGTAGGCATAACAGCATGCAAGATTGTAGCATCCATCGATACCAAAAGTAAGTAAATGCTTAAAATAATTAAAATATGCCATCTAAATTTATAAGATGTAGATGCTGAATTATCTTTAGCGATATATTCAGTTCGTGAGTAATTGTGATACCATATGTGATAAGTTGTTTAATAAGGGTTTTACTAAATCTATCTTTTTTGGAAACTATGCGACTGTTAACAAGTAATTTAATTAGCTTTAAAATTTATAACACAAGTAAATTTAACATCTAAGCATCACCTAGTATGGAAGTCAAGATTTAATTTTACAAGCACAATAACATAAATAAAATTTGATTTTTCTTTCTCAAGCTTATATTTTAATTGATAAGTTTATAATATGGAAATTTATGTCAAATACAGATAAGGAAAGAGCCATTGCCGCAGCACTCGCACAAATCGAAAAAAGCTACGGTAAAGGTTCGGTAATGAAACTAGGGCAGCGTCCAAATGTTGATATAGAGGCCGTATCGACCGGCTCACTTGGGCTAGATATAGCTCTTGGGATTGGCGGTGTTCCTAAAGGCAGAATAGTCGAGATTTTTGGTCCTGAAAGCTCAGGTAAAACCACTTTAACACTACATTTAATTGCCGAAGCACAGAAAAAAGGCGGCACATGTGCTTTTATTGATGCTGAGCATGCATTAGACCCTGCTTATGCTAAAAAATTAGGCGTAAATATTGATGAGCTTATTATTTCACAGCCCGATACAGGTGAACAAGCCCTAGAAATTGCCGATACGTTAATTCGTTCCGGCGGTATTGATATGATAATAATAGATAGTGTTGCGGCTTTAGTACCGAAATCAGAGATTGAGGGCGAAATGGGTGATGCTCAAATGGCTTCTCAGGCAAGATTAATGAGCCAGGCTTTGCGTAAACTTACCGCATCAATTAATCGTACCAATTGTATTACTGTTTTCATCAACCAAATCAGAATGAAAATAGGTGTGATGTTCGGTAGTCCTGAAACTACGACAGGCGGTAATGCCTTAAAATTCTATGCTTCTGTTAGAATCGATATAAGAAGAATCGGCTCCATTAAAGATAAAGAAGAAGTAATAGGCAGCCAAACCAAAGTAAAAGTAGTCAAGAACAAAGTATCTCCTCCGTTTAAAACTGCAGATTTTGATATAATGTACGGTTCAGGTATTTCAAAAGAAGGCGAGATAATCGACCTTGGAGTTAAGCTTGATATTGTTGAGAAATCCGGTTCTTGGTTTTCCTACAATAACGTACGCATAGGTCAAGGGCGTGAAAACGTCAAACAATATTTAAAAGAACATCCACAAATTTCCAACGAAATTGAGAAAATAATACGTGAAAAATCGTCAAAAATTACTAATATAAATCTTGATCAAACGGAGGAAGAAAATGATTGATTTAACAGGTAAAACTTCCTTAATTACGGGAGCTTCAGGAGGCATAGGCGGAGCTATAGCAAGGTTACTACACAAACTCGGAAGCCATGTAATTATTAGCGGTAGTAATGAGGAAAAATTAAAATCCCTTGGAAATGTTTTAAAAGATAATTACACGATAGAAATATGCAACCTTGCAAATAAGGAAGAATGCAGCAATTTAATATCTAAAGCATCAAAGCTAGATATTTTAGTATGTAATGCCGGTATTACTAGCGATACGCTAGCAATTAGAATGAAAGATAAAGATTTTGACAAAGTTATTGATATTAATTTAAAAGCAAATTTTATTTTAAATCGTGAAGCAATAAAAAAAATGATGCAAAACAGGTATGGACGCATTATTAACATATCTTCAATAGTAGGAATTTCAGGTAACCCTGGGCAGGCTAATTATTGTGCTTCTAAAGCAGGTTTAATAGGCATGACCAAATCGCTCTCTTATGAAGTTGCAACCAGAGGAATTACGGTTAATGCAGTAGCTCCAGGATTTATTAAATCAGATATGACCGATAAACTAAACGAAAAACAAAGAGAAGCCATAGTACAAAAAATTCCGCTAGGTACTTACGGTATGCCGGAAGACGTGGCAAATGCAGTCGCATTTTTAGCAAGCGATCAGGCATCATATATTACCGGTCAAACTATACATGTAAACGGCGGTATGCTAATGGTATAAAAATTAATAAGATTATTTTGTGCTAGCATAAAATAATTTTTTGTGCTAGAAGTTCTTTTAAAGATAAAATGCTATGAATATTTTAAATAAATATTCATACAGTTAAAATAAAGTCTAATAGCCGAATAACCGCTATTATACGGCATATAAATATAAAGTTAAATGATTTATGGAGTTCAAAATTATGAGTACAACGGACAAGATCGAACAGAAAGTTATTGAAATGGTTGCTGAAAAGCTAAATAAAGATAAATCGATAATAACTACGGATTCAAGATTTATAGAAGATTTGAAAGCCGATAGCCTTGATACTGTAGAATTAATGATGGCAATAGAAGTTGAATACGGTATTGATATCCCTGATGATGAAGCCACTAAAATTAAAACCGTATCCGATGTTATAAAATATATCAAAGAACGCCAATCTTAATCTGCATAAATTAAATCCCTAATAGATAATTAAAAATGTCGAATCAAAGAGTAAATAAAAGAGTAGTTATTACCGGACTTGGACTTGTTACTCCTGTTGGGCTTAATGTTAGCTCATCTTGGAAAAATATTGTAACCGGAGTAAGCGGTATAAAAACTATTACGGAATTTGACACCTCTAAACTTGCGTGTAAAATTGTCGGACTTATAGATAACTCTGAGAAAGATGGATTTAAACTTGAAAATTTCACACAAGCAGATGACGTTAATAGACTAAGTAAAATGGATAAATTTATCCATTACGGAGTAGCAGCCGCAACCGAAGCAGTTGAAGATAGCGGCTGGTTACCCGAAGATGAAGAATCTCGTGATAGAACCGGCTTGATATTAGGTTCAGGAATCGGCGGGCTTAAAATGATCGAATATACCTCTATCAAACTTTATCAAGAAAATAACGGCAAAGTTAGCCCTTTCTTTATTCCCGCCTCATTAATTAACCTTTTATCCGGTCTTGTTTCTATAAAATACGGTTTTAGCGGTCCGAACCAAGCGGCAGTAACAGCTTGCTCTACAGGGGCACATGCTATAGGCGATGCTATGCGTATGATAAAGCACGGCTATGCCGATGTTATGATCGCAGGCGGTGCAGAAGCTCCAGTTACACCTGTTGGAGTTGCAGGTTTCGTTGCTGCTAGAGCATTATGTACTAAATATAACGATAATCCTGAAAAAGCCTCAAGACCTTGGGATAAAGACCGCAGCGGTTTTGTTATGGGTGAAGGAGCAGGCGTTGTAGTCTTGGAAGAATATGAGCATGCTGTAAATCGCGGTGCTAAAATTTACGGTGAAGTTATAGGATACGGCTCTACAGGTGACGCATATCATATGACAGCCCCACATCCTGAAGGTAGAGGAGCTTATAGAGCGATGAGAGACGCAATGCTAGATGCAGCTATCACGCCCGATATGATTGATTATATTAATGCACACGGTACTTCTACTACACTTGGTGATGAAATAGAATTAGCAGCCGTACAAAAATTATTTTTAGAAGCGAATCCCAAAGTTTTAATGTCTTCTACTAAATCATCAATAGGACATTTGCTTGGTGCGGCAGGAAGTGTTGAGTTTATCTTTTCAGCTCTTGCAATTAGAGATCAGATTGCACCGCCAACCTTAAACTTAGATAACCCTATGGATGAGGTTAAGATAGATTTAGTTGCACTTAAAGCTAAGAAAACTAAAATAGATTACGTGCTTTCCAACTCGTTCGGATTCGGTGGTACTAATGCCAGTTTAGTGATTAAGAAGGTTTAGTCTAAATCATTGTCATACCGTGGCTTGACCACGGTATCCAGCTTAAAAATGCTAAAAAATATATATCCTAAATTGTTTTCTGGATACCATGGTCAAGCCACAGTATGACACCATTATGACCCCAATTTATTACATCAAAAACGGTAATCTAAGCTTTGCAGATAAAGTAATTTTATCTGATTTAGAGCTTTATTTGTACAAAGGCGATAAGATTTGTCTTATAGGACGTAACGGCTGCGGGAAATCAAGCTTAATGAAAGTAATATCAGGTAATTATGAGCTAGATAACGGTGAGTTATTTCAAGATCCTTTAGTTACAACCGGTTATTTAAGACAAGATATTTCTATAAAAACTAATCTAACTGTTTATGATTTTGTCTTACAACAAACAGATAGTACAAAAGAAATAGATAAATACCAAATCGATATAATTCTAGAAAAATTACAAATCAACGGAACAGATAACTTATCAACCTATTCAGGGGGTCAGCTTAGAAGAGCAAGCCTTGCTAAAGCTTTAATATTAGAGCCGGAAATATTACTACTTGATGAACCGACTAACCATCTAGATATTGAAACAATCGAATGGTTAGAAGAATTTGTTAAATCTTATAACGGTGCTATTATTTGCGTTAGTCATGATAGAACATTCCTCTCAAATGTTACTAATAAAATTTGGTGGCTTGATAGAGGGATTTTACGTAAATCCGATAAAGGATTTAAATTTTTTGATGAATGGCAAACAATTATCATAGAACAAGAAGAAGCCGCTCTTCGGAAATTAAATAAAAAATTATCTCAAGAGAATGAATGGTTAAATGCCGGTGTTACTGCTAGACGTAAGCGGAATCAAAAGAGACTTGCGGAGTTGAAAGCTTTAAGAGCAATAACACAAGAACAGACTGAAAAACTAGCTAGTTCAAAACAAAGAGTTAGGGCAGAGCTTGCCGAAAATATAGCTAAAAGTAAATTCATTATTGAAGCAGATAATATTACTTTTAGTTATAAAAATACTAAAATTATTGATAATTTTAGCTTTCGTGTAAAAAAAGGCGAGAAAATCGGTATAATAGGTGCAAACGGCTCAGGCAAATCCACCTTTATCAAATTACTAACAAAGCAACTTACACCTGACTTGGGTAAAATTATATATGGCGGTAATTTAGATATTTCATATTTTGATCAACATAGAGAAAAACTAGAGCCTAATCATACATTACAACAAACTTTATGTCCTACAGGCGGTGATCAAGTATTTTTGCCAAACGGTAAAACCATGCATGTTGCCGGTTATTTAAAACAATTTATGTTTAATCCTAAACTACTTAATGCAAAAACTGCTATTTTATCAGGCGGTGAAGCTAATAGATTATTACTTGCAAAAATTCTAATTAACCCTGGAAATCTGTTAATTTTAGATGAACCGACTAATGACCTCGATATGGATAGTCTGGAAATTTTACTAGATATACTTGCAGATTATTCAGGTACTTTAATAGTCGTGAGCCATGATCGTGATTTTTTAGATAGGTTAGTTACTAGAACTTTAGTTTTCGCTCAAGGTAAAATTCATGATTTGACAGGAGGTTATGAAGATTATAAGCAGTATTTTACTACCTCTCCTATAACTAAAAAAGCTTCAAAACCACTACCATTAACTTCTCAAAAAGAACCTCTAAATAAAAAGCTATCTTATAAATACCAGCGTTTGCTTGAAACATTACCAAATGATATTGAGAAGCTAGAAATATCCATCAAACACTTAGAAAAAGAACTTGAAGACGTTAATCTGTATTTAGATAATCCTCAAAAATACACTCAGATCACAAATCAATTAACTCATGATAAAAAGAAGCTAGATGAGTTATTAAATCAATGGCTAGAAATACAAAATTAATTTTTGTTAACGTTTTATGGATAGTGGAAACACACATAAAAGGTTATTGTGAGTAAAATTATGAATAAAGAATATCCACAAAAAGAAAAAACAACTGATCCTCAAGCACTTAATGATATCAAAGCTATTCTTGCTCAAATTACCGCTACTAATAACCCTGCAGAGTTAAGTAGATTAGTAAGTGCAGCTCGAAATATTAAATCCGATAGTTCTTTTATTAATGATATAGCAGAAAAAGTAGAGGCTATAGCATTAAAAAAGCAAGAACTAGCAGAAAGCCAGCTTAATTCTGAAATTACTCAAAAAGAGCTAGAACAGTTAGAAAAACAAAGAGAACAGGAAGAAGCAATAATACAATATAAAATGGAAGCTGCAAGGCAAATTCAAGAACTTAATGCTATCCATGATGGATTTAAGAGAAAATCAGAAGAATATAAAAAATTATCTTCTCCTATAGCAACAATGGTTAGAATAAATGAAAATGGAGAAGAGATAATCGATGAACAGGCGATTAATAAAAATATTCTAACTAAAGAAGAAATAGAAGAACGTAGACAAAAACTTGCAGAGCTTAAGGAGGAACAAGAAAAAGTAAATATAATAGTTAAAAAAGCTAATAAAGAAAAAGAGATTATAGAAAAAGAAATTAATGATTTAACCGAGAAATTAAAAGATAAAAATTTATTACCTGAACAAATTAAGGAATTAGAGGAGAATTTAAAAGTAAAGAAAGAAAATCTAGCAGTTAAAAACACTGTAGTAAAAGAAGCTAAAAAAGTTCAAAAACACGTTCAAGAAGAAATAGAAAGTGTTAATGTATTTCACCAAGAAAATCAAGAAAAAATAAATCAGCTTGGAGATGCTATAGAGAAATCAAAAAATACTCTAGATCCTAACAAACATCAAGAATTTAAACAGAAGCATTCTTTACTCAATAACCAACAGAAAGCAATAGTCAATAATAAAAATTTAATCAGTGAAGATCAAGATGTACGTAAAAATATATGTAGTAAAATTAATACTCAACGTGAAGCTAATAAAATAAAAGATTCTTTAAATAACCCAATAGCTACCCCAAAAAATCACCAAGTTGAGCAAAGTAACCAAGTTCAACAAAAAAAACAAAATAACGTGTGGATAAGATAAAATTTAACAAATAAAATATAGGAGGAAATATGAGTAAACAACGTAATGATATGGATACATTAGCGGCATTACAAAGAATTAAAGCTAAAACAACAACTTTATCAAACGAGATAAAATCTCAACCTATGAAAAATATGGTAAGCCCACCTAATAGTACCGGAACAACATATTTAACAGTTGATCAAAATTTTGATAAAATACATAATGATTATGAAGCTCAGCAAACAAAACTTGCCGGCAAAGGTGCTAAAAAAGGCGTATGTGAAATAATATAACATTCTAAAAGCTGTAACTATATAGTTGCAGCTTTTGTATCATTTTTAATTAAGCTCGAAAGACCTATTGCCTGTATTTTTTCTGACAATTTAAAGCTAATATCACCTGGAAATATTACATTAATTTGATCAAGTTTTAAATCTTCTAAAGATATTTGCATTGATTTTGTAATGCTTGGTGTATTTGTATATTTAATTTCAAACCCCAAACGTTTTCCATTTTTAAAAATTAAAAGATCTATTTCCGCTCCATTATGAGATGACCAAAAATAACATTCTTCGGGTTCTGCTTTATAATATCTAATAATTTGTTCTAAGGCAAATCCTTCCCATGATGCACCTATTTTAGGATGAGTGCTTAAAGCTTCATAATTATTTAAGCCTAATAAAGCGTGATATATTCCACTATCTCTAAAAAAGATTTTTGGAGTTTTAACTTGTCTTTTTTTAAGGTTTTCATACCAAGGCTGCAAAATACGGATCATAAAAGTTCCCTCTAAAATATCTAAATAATGCTTTGCGGTATGATATGAGATAGATAAAGAATTTCCAAGTTCTGAGGCATTAAATATATTAGCGTGATAATGGCAAAGCATTAACCAAAACCTACGTAACTGCATAGACGGAATTGTAAAACCTAAATTTGGTATATCTCTTTCTAAAAATGTTTTAATGTAATTCTGACGCCATAAAGCACTTAACTCTTCATCATCTGCAAGATATGATAAAGGAAATCCGCCGCGTATCCATAATTGCTGAGTACCTGACACTTCAGATAAGGTAAACGGTGTCATTTCAATATAACCTATTCTACCTGCTAGTGTTTCAGAACCTTGTTTAATTAAGTCTCTTGATGCACTGCCTAGTACTAAAAATTTAATATCAGTTGTATCAACAAGAACTCTTAAAATAGGGAATAGATTCGGTTTATACTGAATTTCATCAATAATAACAAATCCTTTTAGATCAGACAAAGCAAGCATTGGTTCATTTAATCTTGCTAAATCTAAGGGATTTTCAAGATCAAAAATATTGATTTTAGGAATATTATAAGCTTCTGCGAACTGTTTAGAAAGGGTAGTTTTTCCGCACTGCCTTGGTCCTAACAAGGCACAAACTTTATGAGTTTTAAAATGTTTTATTATTGATGAAAGGAATTGTTTTCTAAGCATTTAAACTAGTACCATGAAAATTAGAAACATAACTTCTAATTTTCAGTATAGAAAGAAAAAACGATAAAGTCAAAACGCTTTTTCTCGTTCTGCAACTATAATCGCATATATTTTTTTAAGCGTCTGGTCGAAATCATCGTTAGTAATTACATAATCGTACTCATTAGCATGTGACATTTCGTTTTGTGCCGACTGCATACGTAATTTTATTGCTTCTTCATTATCGGTCGCTCTATTTCTTAAGCGTTGTTCCAGTATTTCAATACTAGGAGGCGATACAAATATAGCAACAACATTAGTAGCATTTTTCTTAATACTCCTTGCTCCTTGCCAATCAATATCAAACAAAACGTCCAAGCCTTGATTTAATAACATTTCGACATATTCTTTAGGCGTACCGTAATAATTATCGTATATTTTAGCATATTCAAGAAATTTATTCTGCTTAACTAATTCTTCAAACTCTAGACCGGTCTTAAAGTAATAGTTTATACCCTCTACTTCTCCTAAACGTGGTTTTCTTGTAGTTGCCGAAACAGATAAACGCAAATTATTATCTATTTTCAATAATGCTTTAGCTAAACTTGACTTACCTGTACCTGAAGGGGAAGATAAAATTATAATCAGTCCTTTATTTTTTATTGTCATATTTTATGTTTTATTTCGTAGGTACAGCATATTTCAGAAAGATTCAGACAAGATGAATTTAAATGCGAGCCTGCGAAAGCAGTAGGTAAACTACGTGAGTACAGACGAGTCATGCAAAATTCGCTTGTATCAAGTTTTATGAATTATTCTGTACTTTTCTTTTTATTACCTCATCCATAGTACAATTAAAATATTTTGCTATTTTTAAAATAGTATCTATTTCAGGATTAAATTCACGATTAACTTCTGCTCTCATAATTCTGCTAACGGTCGTGTAAGGGATATCAGTAACTTGAGCAAGATATTTACGATCTATCTTTTCTTGTTTTAATTTTTCTTCTAAAAATTCTTTTACTTTAGTAGCAAGTGCCATATCACATACTCCGAATAAATTAAATATTGATGTAGTATAATTCAGAAAGCTTCAGACAAGACGAATTTAAAGGCGAGACCTACAAAAGCTTTTTGAATTATACTACCATGCGTTTTTTATAATTATAGGTAATTTATAAGATCTTATAATTACCAAATCAAACCTGATATTATAATTTCTATATTTAGAATTACTACTTAAAAACATTTCAGCAGCCCTAGTAATTCTTCTTTGCTGATTGAAAGATACAAATCTATCATCAATTTCAGAGCTTCTTGCTTTGACTTCAATAAAAACAATTTCTTTATTACGTAACGCAATAATATCTATTTCACCGACATAATAACGTTTTCTATAATGTAGTATTTGATAAAATTTTAATTTACAGATTATTATGCAAATATATTCGACAATAATGCCGAAATAATCCTTTTTCATGCTCTTAATGTCATTCCTGCGGAGCAGGAATCCAGAATAAATAACTTAATATCGGTACAAAAATTACATATTATTGATAAAATAAACAAGTTTTTTATAGGTTTTACTGAATTCCCGCCTATTCGGGAATGACATAGAGTACAACATTAAAAAAACAGAAATTACTCTTTAGACAATAATATTTGTACAAATTCCGTTTTAGATAGATCAGCTGCTACGTTTACCATAACATCATGTTCCGTAACTTTAGACACATAACCCACTAAAATACCTGCAGGATAAATATTACCGTGCCCAGAGGTTACTATCTCCTCATCTTTCTGTACTAAATGATTGTTAGGCAAGTATAAAATTTTACTATTATTATTATTACCTGCTAAAATACCTTGTTCTCTTGAAGAATTAGCTTTAATAGGTATTCTAGAATTAACATCGCTAATTAACATTACTTTAGCATAATTATTACTCACTTCTATTACTTTTCCTACTAATTTTCCTGAATTAACAACGATTTGATCAGGTTCAATGCCTTGCTTTTTACCTGCAGAAATCAAAGCTGTTCTAGAAAATGGATTAAAGGAAACACTCAGTAATTTAGTAGTAATATATTCAAATTCTTCTTCCTCAGCAATCGTTAACAAATCTTTTAATGCAATGTTTTCGGCTCTTACCGATTCTACTTCACTTTGCAAATGTTGTAATCTTGCTATCTCAAGTTTAAGTTCTATATTTTTTCGTTCTAAATCTTGAAAATAAATAAATTTTTGTGTTATTGAATTTATATATTCAAATATATCTTCATAAACTGCTAAACCGGTTGATACTATACTACCGGTTACTTCAAGTGATATACTAGATATTTTTTTAGGCGTAGTAAAAAATAAATATACAGACAATCCAAACCCAAATATAACAAAAAAACGCTTAAGAGTATTTGATATTATTCTTATTAATTCTAATGAATTTGAAGAATTTTTTACTCTATTTGCAAGTATTGCCATTTTTAATCCTGTTTAAATAGTACATGTTTTAGCTTTGTAAAATCTTCAAGTACTTTTCCTGTTCCAAGTGCTACACAAGAGAGGGCATCATCTGCAACTATCACCGGCAATTTAGTGGCTTCACTAAGAACAAAATCGAGGTTTCGTAATAATGAGCTGCCGCCTGTTAAAACAATTCCCTTATCAACTATATCTGAAGATAACTCAGGAGGTGTTGCTTCTAGTGCTACTTTTACCGCTTCAACAATTTGACTTACCGGTTCAATTAGACTATCAGCAATTTGTCTTTCGTTCAATATCATTTCTTTAGGAATACCGTAAATTAAATCACGTCCTTTAATTTCCATCTTTCTCGGCTCAACATTTTCATCTACATAAGCCGTACCTATTTCTTGCTTTATCTTTTCAGCAGTAGCCTCACCTATCAATAGGTTATAGTGCCTTCTTATATATGAGATAATAGCTTCATCCATCTTATCACCGCCAACTCTTACCGACCTTGCATATACTATGCCCCCTAGTGATAAAACTGCAACTTCCGTAGTGCCTCCTCCAATATCAACAATCATCGAACCGGTCGCTTCCGTTACGGGTAGCCCTGCTCCGATCGCTGCCGCCATAGGTTCTTCAATTAAATAGACATCCCTACCCCCTGCACTTTCTGCTGCTTCTTGGATAGCACGACGCTCAACCGGCGTAGAACCAGAAGGCACACAAATAACAATTGTCGGACCAAAAAAAGAGCGACGATTATGCACCATTCTAATAAAATACTTTATCATTTCCTCTGCACCCTTAAAATCGGCAATAACACCGTCTTTTAAAGGTCTTTTTGCTTCAATATCCGTAGGAGTACGCCCAAGCATCATTTTTGCTTCATGACCATAAGCATAAGGCACAAAAGCACCGTCTTTTTTTATTAACGCAATAACAGAAGGTTCCCTTAGAACAATTCCACGATTTTTTTGATAGACAATAGTATTTGCCGTACCAAGATCTATAGCCATACCGGAAGAAAACCCTTCCAAAAATTTCATTATCATTTTATTTTTTCTCTCTAATTTCTAAAAACTTATTTTTTGATTCTTATTGTCATCCCGTGGCTTGACCACGGGATCTTGTATAACAGACTATGTCCTAAGATACCGCGATATTTAACTGGATCCCCGCTTCCGCTGGGATGACATAGCATCAATACTTTATTCAAATCTCCTTATAATGTAAAATAATAAAGTTACTAATAAAAAATATTAGCATACTAGGTAATAAAATAGCAGCAATTAAAGACAAATTATTATAAGTAAGTATTTTTAATAATATTTCTGATAACGAATATGCTATAAAACCTGAAAATAAACCTAATATCAGTATTTTTTCTTGGGAATTATCACGCTGTTTAAGACTAATAAAACAACTTGCTAAAATTACGGTTGCCATCATCATTATAGGCTTAAATAATTGCTTGTAATAATAAATTTGATAATTAATAGTCGGTAAACCTGAATTTAATAATTCATTAATTAATTTAGGTAAAGCCCAAATAGAAACCATTTCAGGACGAATAAATTTATTTACTAAACTATTAATTGATAAATTTGCCTGTATAGTTAAATTGTTGTAAGCCTTAGTTTCCTCTTTTGTGAAAACCTTAACCCTATTTAAATGTAACATTTTATTTTCAATAATACCGTATAATGCATCAATTCTCTTTAAAAAAGAATTATTACTATCAACAAATAAAATTGTAATATTATTTAATTTTTTCTCGGCAACATTAATAAATTGTGTTTGGATAATTTGATTTCCATCATTTAAAGATTCAAAAAATAATAAACCAGATTTAGATATTATACCCTCACTCAAGGCTTTTTTAGTTAGTTTTGCTTCTAATAACTCATATTTTTGTAAGCCTATAGTACCGATAGGATTCAATATAGTCGTAAAAACTACACCTAAAATTAAAGTTACAATACATGGAATAACAAGCACTTGCCAAATATGAATACCGCTAGATAACATAGCCGTTAATTCATTATTTTTTGTTAGATTTCTAAGAAAAAATAACATAGCGGTAAAACTAATTAACGAAGATACTTGACCTAGTAAATAAGGGATCTTATATAAAATAAGTCTCCAAAAAAAACTAAAAGGAACATAAATATTTTTGAATTTTTGTAAAAGATCAAAAATATTTGAGATAATTAATAGCCCGATTAAAAGAAATAATATAATAAAGAAACACTTAGAATATAACTTAGTAAGATACCAAGAAAGTGTTTTTAGATTAATCATTATAAATTCAGTGCTAATGCGAATTTAAATAAGAATTTGTGTGGTGGGGCTGGCAGGACTTGAACCTACGACCACACCGTTATGAGCGGCGTGCTCTAACCAACTGAGCTACAGCCCCTTTTCATTTGAAATTTATATAATTATTATGCAGTTAAGTCTAGTAAAATTTTTATATTTTTGAGGTATCGCCTAAAAAACAGGGCAATGTGGATCAGTTTTTTCGTCATTGCGAGGAAATTACAAAGTAATTGACGAAGCAATTTCAGGAGTTTGTTGTTATTTCATGAGATTGCCACGCAGCCTATGGCTGCTCACAATGACGATTTGGTGTCCACTCATCAACGCTTTCGCAATAATAACATCAAGTTATAAATAAAAAAAGGCCGAGTAGTAAACTCGACCTTTTAGGATACTATAATTAGTAAATAATTTTATTGATGTACAACTGTTACAGCTCTACGGTTATAAGCAAAAGCTTCTTCAGTATTACCCATCATAGCAGGTCTATCTTTACCATAAGAGATTGTATTTAATCTGTTATGATCGATTCCTTTATGAGCTAAGAATTTTTTTGCTGCTGCTGCTCTTCTTTCACCTAAGCCTAAGTTATATTCTCTGGTACCTCTTTCATCGCAATGTCCTTCAACAGTAGCTTTTACTTCAGGATGCTTTGATAACCAGCAAGCTTGTCTCTCTAACTCTTCTTTAGCCTTTGGTGATAAAGCAGAGCTATCAAAAGCAAACCATACTGCATTTCCTGCATGCTTCTCGAAATCTTTCATTAATGAGGTTTCTTCACCTTGGTTCATATTACCGTCAAATTGCGGTGCTCTTTTTGTTGTATTACACCCTGCAAGCACAAATAATGCAAGAAAAGCTAATGTAATTTTTGTTTTCATAATTAAACTCCTTGAGATTATAATTTATTAATATTGAATTCATTTTAGCTAGTTCATAAAACTAAACTAACCAAAAGCTATGTGAGTTAGTATATATCATTATTTTATTAGTTTAAAGGCTAAAATATTATAAAATGCAATTACTCATGTATAAATGTGGTAAAAATATCATTTTTATAATACGAGTAGATACTTTGGATATATAGATAAATGAAGTTTAATGTAGAAAAGAGGAATCGATTTTGAAGCTTATAACCGCAACGTATATATAATATGTGAGGATTATAAGCAAATTAAGTAACGCTGCCAATTTTCAAATTAAACGATTATATTCACCATCTTATTAATGCACTGCCCCAAGTAAGACCTGCACCGATAGCTGAAAATAGTAGAATATCACCTTTTTTTATTTTACCTGATGCTTTAAGAGTACTCAAAGCAAGCGGAATAGAAGCCGCTGAACAATTAGCGTGCTTCTCTACGGTTTTTATTACCTTATGTTCTGATAGGTTTAATGATTCGGCGAGTTTATTAATAATACGGATATTTGCTTGATGAGGTATAAAATAATCAATATCGCTTACACTGAATTGATTAGCATGCAGTAAATCTTTTATAGATTGTTGCATTTTTTCTATTGCATGACGAAATAATTTTTGCCCTTGCATAACTATTTTGCCACTAATACCGTTCATACTTATACCACCGTTTGTGTATAATATTTCATAATCAGCTCCGCTTGCAAAAATATTACTATCTATTAAACCGGAGTCATCACTACTACGCTGTAATATTACGCTACCTGCTCCATCGCCGAATAAGACGCAAGTAGTCCTATCATTCCAGTCTAATAATGACGTCATTTTCTCGGCCCCTATAAGCAAAATAGTTTTATATTTACCTGATGAGATAAGAGAATTCGCTACTTGTAAACCATAAACAAAGCCGGCACATACTGCTTGTAAATCAAAAGACGGTATATTAGTTAAACCAAGATAACCCTGAAGCTTAGAGGCGACCGAAGGGAAGCTATTATCCGGAGTAGTAGTACATGTAATAATTAAATCAATATCATTTGCTGATATCCCTGCATCTACTATAGCTTTTTCAGCCGATTTTAAAGCAAGATGGGAAGTATATTCTGTATCACCTGCTATATGACGCTGCGTAATACCTGTTCTTGTTCTAATCCATTCATCATTAGTATCTACAAATTTTGCAAGTTCGTCATTACTAACTATTTTTGAAGGAAGATACCCGCCGCAACCAATAATTTTGCAGGTCATAGCTTTAGGCTACTTCTTCTTCAGTTTCAATTTTTTTCGTTACTACTTGACGATTATTATAAGTCCCGTCAACTAAAGAAACGTGATGCGGAAGCTTATATTCACCAGTTTGCGAGTCAACTATTACGTTAACTTTACCAAGTGCTAAATGTGAACGTCTCATATTACGTCTTGATTTTGATGTTTTTTTCTTTGGAACTGCCATTATTAGCCTCTCTAAATATAAATTAAAAAGTATTTGTCAAATTAGTGGAGCAGTATATTATAATCTTGTAATAAAATCTAGATAAAATTAAACTTATGAAAATTTTTATAACATACATTTTTAGTATATTAGCCTTTTTTTCCTTAAGCGGCTGCAAAACTATCGAAAATAGAGGGCAATCCATAGATGATTCGGCACTTGTAAAATTAGAGTATAAAAAACTAAACAAAGCGGAAGTCGTAGAATTAATAGGTACGCCTACTATGGTACCGGAATATTCCCAAAATACCTGGTATTATGTTGAGAGAGTTATGTCTCAAAGAGCTTGGCTTAATCCAAAAATTGAAAAGCAAAAAATAGTAAAAATTACGTTTGATACTAATAATTTTATACAGGAAGTAGTAGTAATAGATGATTCTCATAGACAAGATATAGAAACAGTCCGTGAATATACTAGGACATATGGAACGGAACTTAACGGATTACAAAAATTTGTTAAAAATTTAGGTAGATTCAATAAAACCACCGACGGAAATAAAAACAAAAGCAAAAATAAGAAGAAGAGATAAGTACCTTAATCGTCATTGTAAGGGGGCTTATCTGCGTGAATCAATTCCACCACTGTGTCACCCCGTGGCTTGACCACGGGGTCCAGTCTTTTTTAATTTTTTCTGGATACCGTGGACAAGCCACGGTATGACGCCGAAGCAGGCGTAACACTAACACCCATAAAACAAAAAACTATCTAATATGATTTCGATATTTAGTAAATTAAAACAAAGTTTATCTATAACTTCTAATAAAATATCGGAAGGTATCGACAAAATATTTTACAAGAAAAAATTAGATGCAGAAACTCTAGAAGAGCTAGAAGAGCTACTTATCTCAAGTGATATGAGTGTTTCGGTAGTAACTAATATTATTGAAGAGTTTAAAAAGGTAAAATTTGACAAAGAAATAGATAGTGATACAGTAAAAGATGCACTAGCTGAATTAGTAGAACAGCAGCTATCAAAATCAGAAATTCCTTTTACTTTAGATGCAAATAAATTAAACGTAATTTTAGTTTGCGGTGTTAATGGAGCAGGTAAAACCACGACTATAGGTAAGCTTGCTGCAATGTACTCAGCACAAGGGGAAAAAGTAGCAGTTGCGGCATGCGATACTTTTAGAGCAGCTGCCGTAAATCAGCTAAGTACTTGGGTAGATAGAGCAAATGCACTACTTATTACCGGTGAAGAATCGGCTGACCCTGCGAGTGTTGCTTACCGTGCTATGGAAGAATCGATAAAACAAAATATCGATATACTTTTTATCGATACGGCAGGCAGACTTCATAATAAGAAAAATTTGATGAATGAACTGTCTAAAATTGTAAAAGTTATAAAAAAACTAGACGAGAATGCACCCACTCATAGCATTTTAGTAATTGATGCTATTACCGGACAAAATACTTATAACCAAGTAGAACATTTTAATGATGCTACTAATTTGACGGGACTTATCGTGACTAAACTAGACGGCAGTGCTAAAGCCGGAGTACTTGTCGGAGTAGTACAAAAATTTAATTTACCCGTATACTTTATCGGTATAGGCGAGAAGATAGAGGACTTAAAAATATTCAACCGACATGATTTTGCTAAAAGTCTAGTGGGACTGTGAGGTTTTGCTACGTCATTTGCCCGCACGAATATTGAGTCGTCATTTTGAGCAGCCGTAGGCTGCGCGGCAATCTTATGAAGTAATAATAAACTCCTGAGATTTCTTCGTCAATTGCTATGCAATTTCCTCGCAATGACGATTTAATTAAAAATAAAATCATAAAATGACTCAAAAAAATACCTTATTACTCATAGACGGATACGGATTTGTTTTTAGAGCCTATTATGCACAACAGCCTTTAACTTCGCCGAAAGGCGAGCCTGTCGGTGCTCTTTACGGCTTCACTTCAATACTACTAAAATTACTGAGTGATTTTAAGCCTAAACATGTCGCTGTAGTATTCGACAGCGGCGGGGAAAATTTCCGTCATCATATTTATCCTGAGTATAAAGCTAATCGTCCGCCTCCTCCTGAAGATTTAATTGTACAATTACCTTTAGTTCGTGATGTTGCAAGTAGTTTAAATTTTCCTATTCTAGAGAAGAACGGTTATGAAGCCGATGACATTATCGCAACCTTTGCTACTAAAACGGTCATGCTTGGAGAAGAGGTCGTTATTATCTCTTCCGATAAAGATCTATTGCAGTTAATGAGTGAAAACATCAAAATATATGATCCGTTAAAAGGGAAATATATTACAGAGAAGGATGTTGTTAAAAAATTCGGTACTACTTCTGATAAATTACGTGAAGTGATGGCTTTAATCGGCGATAGATCGGATAATATTCCGGGTGTGCCATCTATCGGACCAAAAACGGCAAGTAGTCTTATAACACAATTTGGTTCTGTAGAAAATATATTTAACTCTTTAGACCAAGTCTCAAGCGTAAAACAACGTGAAACTTTACAAAATTCTAAAGAAGCGGCATTAATTTCATGGCAGTTAATAGGGCTTGATTCTAATGTTGATTTAGATTTCCAGCTGAATAATTTAGAATGGTCACCTCCAAATAGCGATAAATTAACAGGATTTTTACAAGAATACGGTTTTAAATCTTTATATAAAAGAGCAGAAAATTTATTCGATATTAAAATTAATGGCCACAAAGAGATAGCAGATAATAAAGTAACCGAAGCAAAAGAAATTAGTAATGCTAGTGAGTTAGCAAATTTTGCTAAAGAAGCTGAGAAAATAGGAATATTTGGAATATACTTACTGCAGCATAAAGGAGATAATCTTGCTTTTATTTTATCACTGCAAAACCAAAGCTATATTATTAAAATTTCTAACACTTCTCATGATCTATTTTCTTATAATACTAAAACTAATAACAACTGGTTTTCGGATATAATCTTCAATTTACTAGTCGATAAATCTATAAAAAAAATTACTTACTCTCTTAAACCTTTACTGAAATTTTATGCAAACCAATCTCATAAAATTACGGCTATAGAGGATTTAGAACTAATGCAATATGCGTTATCTGCCGGTTTATCACAGAAAAATTTATTTGAAGAAACTTTGATAGAAAATATAACTATCGAATCAGCAAAAATAGTAATAAACTTTATCTCACTTTATAAGCAAACTATATTGGAGCTTAAAGACAACAAAGCCTTTAGACTTTATAGCGACATTGATTTACCTATTTGTTTTATTTTAGATAAAATGGAGAAAGTGGGTATTAAAGTAGATGCTAATTACCTAAAACAATTATCCACTGAATTTGGAGCAGAAATTCTAAAACTTGAAGAAGAAATTTTTGCTCTTAGCGGAACTAAATTTAATATTGGTTCGCCAAAACAATTAGGTGAGATTTTATTTGAAAAAATGCAATTACCTTTCGGTAAAGTTTCGGCTAAAGCAGCAAGCTCTTACTCAACAGGGGCGGAAATACTAGAAAAACTTAGTGAGCATGGATATAACATAGCTGATTTATTGCTAAGGTGGCGACAGCTTACAAAATTAAAGAATACTTACACCGATAGTTTACCGAAACAGATAGATAATATAACTAAGCGGGTACATACGACATTTTTACAAACTTCTACCACTACAGGAAGACTTAGCTCACAAGAACCTAATCTGCAAAACGTACCGATTCGCTCTAGTGAAGGGAATAAAATCAGACAAGCTTTTATCGCTGAAGAAGGTTATAAATTAATATCTGCCGATTATTCTCAAATTGAGCTTAGAATATTAAGCCATATCGCAAATATAGATGCATTAAAACAAGCATTTATCAATAAAGACGATATCCATACTCAAACCGCTTGTCAGATCTTTAACTTACAAAAACACGAACTAACTAGCGAACATAGACGTAAAGCAAAAGCTATAAATTTTGGTATTATTTACGGTATAAGTGCTTTTGGGCTTGCTAAGCAATTAAATGTTACTAACGGCGAAGCATCCGAATATATCAAGAAATATTTTGCCGAATATAAAGGAGTACAAGAATATATGGAGCAAACAAAAGCTTTTGCAAGTAGCAACGGCTATGTCACAAATTTCTTCGGCAGAAAATGTTTTGTACCTCTAATTCATGATAAAAAGCTTAAACAATTTGCAGAGCGTGCGGCTATTAACGCTCCGATTCAAGGAACTAATGCCGATATAATTAAAATTGCCATGATCAATCTAGATCAAGAAATAGAAAAACGTAAACTTAAAACAAGATTAGTACTGCAAATTCATGATGAATTACTATTTGAAGCACCGATTGAAGAAGTAGAAATTATAATACCCATTATTAAAAAAATCATGGAAAACTCTACTAATATGGATGTACCGATTATAACCGAAATTAGAGCAGGTAATAACTGGATGGAAATTCATTGAATAGTTGGTCATTCCTGCGAAGCTAAGTTGTCATTGCAAGTAGCCTTAGGTGTTGTTGCATTGATGATTTTGATGTCATTCCTGCGAAAGCAGGAATGACATCAAAATCATCAAGTAAAACTAAAATTATAAAAAAAGATTAATATGATAAAAAATGTTTGATGAACTATAAAGGTTATTTAGGATCAGTACATTTTAATGCTTCCGAAGAACTATTCGGTAAAGTAGAATTTATTTGATAAGTTATGAAGCATCTGACGCTAAAACTTTAATAAAGTCATTTCAAGAATTTTAAAAGGAGAGTAATTTATGAAAAATTTTATATTTACGTCTGAGTCAGTTTCTGAAGGGCATCCGAACAAAATTGCCGATCAAATTTCAGATACGGTACTTGATTAGATTCTAAAACAAGACCCTAACGGTCGTGTTGCCTGCGAAACTTTTGTAACAACCGGTCTAGTTCTAGTGGGAGGTGAAATTACTACTAGTACTTATGTGGATATTGAGCAAATAGTACGGAGTAAAGTACAAGAAATTGGCTATAATAATCCAAATTATGGATTTGACGGTAGCTGTTGTGCCGTAATTTCTTCTATAATTAAACAATTACCCGATATAGCTATGGGTGTTGACAATGCAAATGACGATGAAATAGGTGCAGGAGATCAAGGTATGGTTTTCCGTTATGCTTGTAACGAGACGGATAGTTTAATGCCTGCACCGATTTACTACGCTCATCTTTTAATGAAAAGACAAGCATATTTGCGTAAACAAAATGTTTTGTCTTGGCTTAGACCCGATGCAAAATAACAAGTCACGTTACGATATGAAAATAACAAACCGATTGCCATTGATGCGGTAGTTTTATCAACTCAGCATCATCCGGAAATACAACAAAAAGACCTTATTGAAGCAGTAAAGCCATTTACTTCATAAAGACACTAAATATCTAATTAACCCGACAGGTAGGTTTGTTATAGGCGGTCCTGTTGCAGATTGCGGTTTAACCGGTAGGAAAATTATCGTGAACAGCTATGGAGGAATGGCAAGACACGGCGGTTGTTGCTTTTCAGGAAAAGACCCAACCAAAATAGATAGGTCGGCTGCTTACATGGCACGCTATATTGCTAAGAATATAGTAGGAGTAAGACTTGCCGATCGCTGTGAAATACAAATATCTTATGCAATAGGCGTTGCTGCTCCCGTATCTATTTACGCTGAAACTTTCGGTACTAGCAAATTAAGCAACGAACAAATTACTAAGCTCATAACACAGCATTTTGATATGCGTCCAGGCAGAATTATTAAACATCTTAAGCTTCGCACTCCATGTTATCAAAAAACGGCTGCTTACGGTCATTATAAGCTGAGAGAGCATTATGAAAATATCACTCAAGCCTTAAATAACATACGGGAATATGAGTATGAAGCGAAAGCAACTCAGTACCGCGAAATGCTTGACGATGCCCGTACCTATGATAAATCCACAAAAGATTATAATTTAGGCTCAGCTCATTTTATAACGGCTAGCGGTTATAAAGCCTTACTTGGAGCTTATAAAGCTTTAAATCCTGACGAAAATACAGATAAAAAATTAGACCATTTTATGGATGGCTTAGATGAGATTTATAAGCAATCCTTTTCAGTACATAATTTAACTAACTCAAATAAATTACCGCCTGCAGAACAGTTAAAAAAATTTTTAGAAGAAACTACGGATAAAATATATGATAAACTGCAAAAAACCGGAGAGGCATATTTATCATATTCTAATGCTCCTACTAATACAGGATTACATGCAAATGTTATAAAATATTCTAAAGAAAACGGAAAAAATTATCGTATTATATATAATGCCGGTGCTGGGGTAAGAGCAGATAATTCAAAGCTAAATCAAACACCAAAAGATCAATTATCTAAAATAAATGAAACAATAGAAGCAAGAAGTAAAGCAAAATTCAGCTCAATTAAATATGAACTCAAAAATCAAACAGATAAAGAAGTAAAAGATAGTATATTATCTATAAATGAAATAGAAGCAATAAAAGCTCATAATAACAAAATCAACAGATTCAAATCGGAATAACTTATTAACAGTTGATTCAAGAAGAACAGTTACTGGACAAACTTTAGGGAATTGTAGCAGCAGGCCAATAAGAGAAGCTTTAAGAGACAGTACCGGATTCAGAATTTCGTGAAATATATGATTTTATTACACAAAATCAAGTATCTCAAATAATATCAAACTTAGAAAGCGAACAAAAAAATTTAGCAAATATCTTAAATATACCTTTAATAAAAAAACAAAGTATCTCAAATACAACTCATCAAAATCAATTTCAAAAAGATATTGCCAATTCAGCTACTAATTATTTTGATACTTTTTTTATAATGAAGGGCATACACCAAGCACAAAAGAAAAGTTATTTAATAAAGTTGCTGAAGAATCTAATTTAAAGTATGTCAAGATTGATCTAGTAGATTTTTTATCTACCGTGTTTCCCTATAAGGACACTGATTTACCTATTACCGAGGATCTTTTAAAGCCTGTCATAAACCATATTCAAACTTGTTTTTGAAGAGCACGAAATAGCTCCCTCAAAAAAAGTTTTAGAAAATTATAGATTATATAAATCTAACAAAAAACAAATCATTAAAGAGCTATCAGAAAAATGCTTAAATGATAAAGATGTAAATATACTTATCAAAGCACAAATACAAGCAAAAATAGAAAACCGTACGACTATAGATATTTTCCGGCAAATGAAACAAAGTAATACTAACCCTAAACCGCTAGAGTTATCAGAAGAACATAAGAAATTGGATGATGTCATAAAAGATATGGCACAAAAATACAAAATGACCATACCGGAAGCAAAAGCATCCGAAGAAATCACTCAAGTAGTTAAAGACTATAGTGAAAACAAATTTAATGAAGAAATAACACCTATAAAAACTCAAAAATTAGTAGATGAGTTTATGCAGCAAGCTCTAGATATTTTTGGAGAGAATAAATTAATAGATTCACCTATAATTGAAACAAAAAACGAGCATATTAATATACCGCTCCCGAATGTAGAAAAACAAGAAACTACTAACCTTAACTTGGATACAATACACTCAAAAAATTCGCTTGTATCAAGCTTTTTGAATGACGCTGTACTTAAAGAAGAAAAACAAAATTTAGTAAATGAACTAATAACTGAAGCTAATAAAAATCCACCTGATAGTACGAAAGTGGTAGACGATAAAAAACAAGAAGTTAAAACCGATAATATATTCAATAAAAATTCAGAACCTAAAAAACAAACGATCCAAAATAAATTTTATAAATATTTAAGTAAATTAACGGGAAAATTGGGATTAAAATCCATAAGTAATTATTTTAAAGAATTAATTAAAGATCCAAATCTTGAGCAAAATATCAATTTAGAAAAAGAAGCAAAGTTAATAGCAGACAAACATCGACTAACAAAATATATGGAACTTAGCGATAATAAAAATAATAATGCAGTATTTAGCGATAAAAAAACATCAAAGAATATTACTCAATTATAGATTCATTTTACCGTCAATTCAGGTATTGCCTATAAAAAATTGACTCAAGGTTTCGATGTCATCCCTGCGAGGCATTGGCTTTGTTGCATGGCTCGTTTTTTTCGTCATTGCGAGGAAAATTACGAAGTACTTGACGAAGCAATCTCAGGAGTTTGCCACGCAGCCTATGGCTGCTCGCAATGACGACTCGGTATCCACACAACAATGCCTCGCGAGAATGACATAGAAAGCCGAGCAACAACCCCGCTATTTACTATATCCTTTTAAAATCTCAAAATCTTGCCCTTGGAGAAAAAACTTTTCCGGTAATGTAATTTTTGCTACAAAATTCTTTACATCTTCGCTTTGTAAATAGATCGTAGCTTTAGCATTACTCTGATCCCCGTTATTAGTGCGGGTTGCAAGCAAGGTTACTATCTGCAGTAATTCTTCATGATTTTGTGGGTAAAGCTGTAGTTCGAATTGTTTATTATTAATTGCATCCTCAATTGATAAAAAGCTTTTTGCCGTTAGTTTTATTCCTCCTTCATCTTTGATTATATCACAATTAACGACTACCAAACTTTTAACGTCAAGTAAATGTACATAATCTTTTAAGACTTCTTCGCTAAAAATACTAAGCTCAAAGATATTCTCAGGATCGGAAAGCACGAGTGTAACGAATCTACCTCTTGCTGACATACGAGAATCCTTTTTTTGTATTACACCGGCAAGATTTACTCGGTTAGTACCTTCAGGTAAGTTATTATGTAAATCCGCAGTATTTAAAATATTTAAACGACTAAATATTTCTTGATACTGCGTAAGAGGATGATTAGAGATAAATAAACCCATAGCCTCAAATTCGTAAAAAGCTAAGGTATTTTTATCGGCATAATCACTTGATACTAAAATAGTTGGACTTAAAGTAGAAACTTTAATTAAACTAAATTGATTAGATTCCTGCTCTTCGTGATATGAAGTTGAATAAGAAAGCAATTTTGAAATACTTGAAAATAATTGCAATCTATTATCATGTAACTCATCAAAACAGCCTGATTTAATTAAATTTTCCAATAATTTACTGTTAATAGATTTTGGGGGTAATCTTTCAATAAAATCAGTAATTGATTTAAACATTCCTCTTGCTTTTCGCTCATCCGTTACTAACTTACCGAAATTCGGCGTGACTCCCTTAATAGCACCTAAGGCGAAGATTATTGCATTTTCTTCTTTGTCATATCCAATACCTTCTATGTCATTCCCGCGAAAGCGGGAATCCATTTTCATACTTTTATGATTCAGAGCAGTTTCTACCTTTTCTGGATCCCCGCTTTCGCGGGGATGACATAGAGAACCTTGGGGATGACAAGTCGCAGCTCGCGGGATGACAGTGTCCGAAGACTTTACGCTAAAATATCCTTCAGAAATATTAATATTAGGTGCAGTAATTTTTATGCCGTTATCTTTTGCTTCTTGCAGAAATAAATTAATTTTATCATGATTATTTAATTCAAGATTTAAGCATGCTACTAAAAATTCAGCAGGATAATTAGCTTTAAGATATGCAGTTTGGTATGAAATAACACCGTAAGCCGCAGCATGTGCCTTATTAAAACCGTATCCGGCAAATTTAGCCACGGTTGCAAAAATGGATTTAGCTTGAGATTCCGAAATATTATTAGCAATTGCTCCTTTAACAAAAATTTCTTCCTGCTCCTCCATTTCTTTTTTTATCTTCTTACCCATTGCTCTACGAAGTAAATCGGCAGCTCCTAGCGTATAACCTGCAAGAACCTGAGCAATTCTTTGTACCTGCTCCTGATATATCACCACTCCGTAAGTTTCTTCTAAGATTGGCTTCAATAGCTCATGTAAATAATCAGGCTGTTGTAATTTATGCTTACAAGCTATATAGGTAGGGATATTTTCCATAGGACCGGGACGGTATAACGCACCAAGAGCTATCAAATCATGTATAGAATCAGGTTTAAGGCGTCTAAGTGCATCTTTCATCCCGATACTTTCAAATTGGAAAACGCCGACTCCTTTACCTTTACACAACATTTGATAAGTCTTATTATCATCAAACGTCATATTGTTAAAATCCACTTCTATCCCTTGCTCTTTAAGCAGTTTCTTACAATCGGTAATAACCGTTAGGGTTTGTAGCCCTAAAAAATCAAATTTAATTAAACCGGCAATTTCAGAATATTTCATAGAATAACCGACTACCAGCATATCGGAATTAGCATCTTTGTATACCGGTACTATATCGACTAAATCAGTACCTGCTATTACGATTCCTGCGGCATGAGTTGAGGAATGCCTATGTAACCCCTCAAGAATTAACGAAGTATCAAGCACTAGCTTAATTAACTCCGCCTCACCCTCTAAATTATACAGTCCATTACCTTTAGCGGCATTTGCAAGCTCCGGAACTTCACGCATTGCCTGTTCTAGGCTAACGGGATTAACTGCACTAAAAGGTACAAGTTCTGTTAGATAATCAGCGAATTTATAAGGTAAACTAAGAACACGAGCGACATCCTTAATTACAGCCTTTGCCTGCATCTTACCGAAAGTTATAATCTGTCCTACTCTATTATTACCGTATTTAGAGCGTACGTAATTAATTACTTCCTCACGCCTTTCTTGACAAAAATCAATATCAAAATCAGGCATTGAAATACGTTCAGGATTTAAAAATCTTTCAAATAATAAGCCAAATTTAATCGGATCGAGATCAGTAATAAGCAAGCTCCAAGCAACAACCGAACCTGCTCCCGAACCTCTACCTGGTCCGACTAAAATACCCTCTTTTTTACTCCATTTAATAAAATCGGATACAATCAAAAAATAACCGGCAAAATTCATATTACAGATAATATCCAGCTCATAATTAAGACGAGCAAAATATTCGGTTTTCAATTCTTTTTGATTCTCTAACGAAATATTTTCAGATTTAAACTTTGTAGCAAGCCTTGCAAGCAACCCTTCTTTTGCATCTTTTCTAATTAAATCCGTTTCACTAATATCTTTGGTGGCAAAATTAGGCAGCATCGGCGGGTTTGCATGTGCTGCAAAATAACAACGCTCTCTTAAATTCACGGTATTTTGGATGGCACTAGGTAGATCAGAAAAAAGCTCTATCATCTCATGCGGTGATCTAAAATAACAATTTTCGCTAACTGTTTTTCGATCCGGATATTCTTTAGTAACACCAGCTGATATACATAACAATACATCATGTGCATCATGCATGCTTTTCTCACTAAACAAAACTTTATTAGTAGCAACAAGCGGAATAGCAAGCTCGGCAGCAATTCTAATATAACTATCCTCAATAAACTGTTCTTCAGGTAGATCATGTCTCATAATCTCAAAATAAAAACGATCTCCTAAAATTTCCTGTAATTTACGTGCAAATAGCATCGCTTGCTCCTCGTTGCGAGCTAGCAAGCATTTCCCGACAATACCGTCGGTATAACAGCATAACGCTATTAATCCCTCTTGATATTCGATTAAATCTTCAAAATCAATGTGATCGCATATCTTACGATCATTCTTAGTAAAAGTAAGGCTTGATAGTTTGAGTAAATTTTTATAGCCGGTTTCATCTTTAGCTATAAGTAAAATTTGAGCAAAAATATCTCCAGCATCATTCAGCAAGCTTGATACAAGCGAATTTTTTGAGTCAAGCCTTTGCTCACGTACTTTTGTACGCTCCGCAGGCTTGCTCTTAAATTCATCTTGTCTGAAGCTTGCTGAATTTAGCTGTATATTATATTTTATGTTGAGAATAACTCCGTGTATCGGCTGCAGTCCTTTTTTTACTGCACATAATGCAAACTCTAATGAGCCGAATAAATTTCCCTTATCTGCCAAACAAATAGCAGACATTTTATTCGATGAAGCAAGCTCTACTACCTTCTCGATCGTTAATGCACTTTCTAGAAAAGAATAAGAGCTTTGAGTTCTTAAATGAATAAATTCAGGTCGCATTTTAAATTAATGTTAAAGTTTTTATTGTATTCATGTCATTGTGTCACCCCGTGGCTTGATCACGGGATCCAGAAAAAAATTTAAAAAGACTAGATCCTGCGATCAAGTCGCGGGATGACAATTACAAAGACTAAATTTTACTTCCGACTGCATAATATCTAAAACCGATTTTTTTCACTGCTTCATTATCTAGTATATTTCTAAGATCAATGATTATCGGAGATTTTACTAAATCATAAATTTCTTGCCAATTAAGTTCTTTAAATTCTGACCATTCAGTTGCAATAACTATAATATCTACTGATTTACAAGCTTCAACTGCCGAATCTAAATATAGCAAATTTTTATGTTCCAAATTCTTTTTAGCATTTTCAAGACCGATAGGATCAAATGCTTTAACATATACATCTTTATTTAATAAGATCTTTACAATTTCGATGGCAGGACTTGCTCTAACATCATCTGTTTCTGCTTTATATGTTAAGCCTAAAATTGCTATATTTTTACCTTTTAAATCTCCGTCTAACAAAGTAGCTATCTTATCTACCATATTACTTGGACGCTGCTTATTACTTTTAATTACTGCCTTAAGAATCTTACAATCGATATGATGATTTTCTACAAGATTATTTAATGCTAGAATATCTTTTGGAAAACACGAACCACCAAAACCTGGTCCTGCATTTAAAAAATTTTGACCGATCCTTTGATCAAGTCCTACACCTTTAGATAAATCTTTAATATTACCGCCGATTTTTTCACATAAATCAGCCATTTCGTTAATAAAAGCAATTTTGGTAGCTAAAAAACTATTTGAAGCATATTTAATAAGTTCGCTCGTCACTAAATCGGTAACCACAAACTTTGCACCTTGTTCTACTAAAGGTGCATAAATTTTTCGTAATATTTCCTCTGATTCTTTATTATTCACACCGATAACTATACGATCAGGATATAAAAAATCTTCTACCGCACTGCCCTCTCTTAAAAACTCAGGATTAGAAGCAACATTAAATGAAAAGCCTTTTGATTTTAAATAAGCTATAATATTACTGCAACTATCAGGCGGAACAGTAGATTTTATGACTATTAAACAATCTTTATTTATATGCATAGAAACTTTATCAATAGCATCATAGACATATTTTAAATCTGCTTCTCCCGACTCTTTTGAAGGCGTGCCGACCGTAATAAATATTGCATCGGCATTTTGAAGTTCATTATTATAAATATTTGCAAATTTTAACCTATCAGATTCTAAAGCTTGCTTAAGATACTCATCAAGTTTAACTTCATAAATCGGTAATATTTGCTTATTTAATTTGGATATTTTAACCTCATCATTATCAAGACAAGTAACATTATGACCTAAATAGCCCATAATAATACCTGAGACTAATCCCACATATCCGCTACCGATAAATGTAATATTCATAATTTTTTGTGATTTTTATATTAAATTTTTAAATTATACGTTATATTCCAAGTGTATACCTCAAATAAATGAAGAGTAGTATAGACGAAGATCAACTTCAAAAAGAGCGAGGAATCCACAAGACGAGGAATGGAGCGTATACTTAATACGTGAGTACCGCAGTACTTGTAGGATGACGTAGCCAATTTTTGAAGTTCATCGAGTATATAAAGCTTTTATCATATTTCAATAGATTTACAAGCTCAAATGAATTTTATTAAAAAAACCTTTATTAGTATTTTTATAATTCTAATTTCATTATCTTTGGCTATAACTCTAACTGTTTATAGTGCAAATAAAGGACACTTAAATGAACCTTTGAAAAAAATAATTGAATTTTATTTAAGTAAAAATGATATAAAGGCTGTACTACATAATTTAGAATTTAAAGAAAACCGATTATTCATAGATAAAATTTCCTTAAGTCTTATAGATAATGCTAGAGGAAAAATTAATGATTTTAATCTTTTCTTTAATTTCAAAAATTTCTTTTCTAATTCATTAATAGAAGCTAATTTTAATATTGATAAAATTTCCGTAATCTCAAATAACGATGAAGAGATTATAAATACTTCAACGACCGGTGATTATTCGTTAAATATAATTAAAAAAGATTCCCTAACCGACATACGGTTAACTTCAATAAAAAGTGATATCTTAACCGATGAGCAAGGAGCGGGCTTACCGCTAGGAAATGCTTTATGCTCATATAAAACCACCTATTCTAAAGATAATCCAAAGACCGTTAATTGCAAACTCACCTTTGGGGATAAAGCTTTTTTATCACTAAACGGTATAATAACCGATAAAAATATCGACGCAAGTGCAGCTGCCGCAAATATGCCTTTAATAATTTATCAAACAGTCGAAAAAATTATTCCGGATAATCCTATAATCTCATATTTGCGAGAACATATAAAACAAGGTTACATCCAAAACGGAGAATTAAATATTAAATTAGATAAAAAATTTTTTAAAAAAAATATTTTAGTAGAAGATAATTTAAAAGCAAATTTACATATCTCGAATTTTGAATATAAATATCATAAAGATTTACCACCTTTAACTAAAGTTGATACTAATATAATCATTTCAGGACCGGAAATAAAATTTCTAATTAATGAAGCATATAGCGGTAAAAGTGTCGTTTCAGACGGTATTATGACTTTCAAATGGGAAGGACCAGATAAATCGCAATTTGTTTTTAATGCTACTGCTAAAGGTGAAATTAACGACTTAATTGCCTTTGTTCCAAATGATGCATATCAAAATATTGATCTTAAAAAAATCAAAGGAACGGCAAATTCAATAATAGAGCTAATAATTCCTATTAGCCCAAATATCCCTAATAGCTATAATGTTTTGTCGACATTAACAAATATCTCTTTTAACACCTTAGACAATAATATCCTATTACAAAACGGTGAAGCCAAAGGTAGCTTTAAAGATAATAAACTAAATATTAGCGGTAAAGGTAAAATTAATAATTATGCAAGCAGCTTTACTTATGATCATGATATATCGGATAAGAATAATGAGTGTTTACTTAAAATAAAAAGTAATATTGCGGCAAATAATCAAAGATTAGGAGTATTTAAATTAATTTCAGGCAGCACCGTTTTAAATTTTGAGTATAAAAAACAGCATAATAATGAGAGTTTTATTACCGTTAATTCTAATCTTGATAATTTAGAATTTTATATAGATAAAGTATCCATTCATAAAAAATTATATAAAAAAGCTAATTTATATTTATATACTAAATTAAATGATAAAAATTTCGATAGAAATATTGAATTTAACCTTTCAGGGCAGGATAATCTAAAAATTAACGGTAATGCCTTAATTAAGAAAAATATTTATAATATTAATCTAGCCTCTGTTAAACATAATCATACGGATTTAAAAGGAAAAATAATCATAGATAACCATAATCTTAATACGGAACTTTATGGAAGCGGATTAGATTTATCAAATGCTAATATGATGCAGTTTTTAGAAAAAGGGGGAGATTCTACACGTAATATTAATTTAAAAACTAATATATCAAAAATACTTTTAAAAAATAATATAATTCTAGGTAATCTTGATTTAGCAATTAAATGTGATAAAGTGCGGTGTTTCTCCGGTTTTCTAAATGCTAATATCGACAATAAAAAAGTTAAGATGTCGCTTACCGCTAAGGACACTTTTGAACAATGGCTAATTGAATCCGATAATGCCGGAGCATTGCTTAAGGGACTCGGAATGTATACCACTATGCAAAATGGTCAGATTAATATCAACTTAAATACAAAAAGATATGAAGTAAAAAAAGGTGAAATAGTGCCGATATTAGACGGCAAATTTTCTATAAAACATTTTACGGTAGTCGATACTCCTTTTTTAACACGCCTTGTTTCCTTTGTTTCATTGCCGGGTTTTCTTAGTTCAATAACTAATAATAAAAATATTTTATTTGAAGATATGACCGGTAAATTTAATTATAGAGGAAATATAATTACAATTTTTGATACGGAAGCACATGGACCGTTCTTTGATTTTACTATGAAAGGTAATATTGATACCAAGCAGCAATTAATTATGGTTAAAGGAAATGTTATTCCTTCCTTTTTCTTAATTAGCACTATTGTAACTAAAATACCGGTAGTCGGTAAAATATTTTCCAAAGTAGCCCCTTACTCCCTAAAAATGAAATATTAAGTAACTATTTAAAGCTATTAGATTTCGTGTACAAAATTTTTAATCATTCCTTTATGTCATTCCTGCGAGGCATTATTGCGTGTGTACCTAATTGTCATTACGAGCGACTGAAAGCATTGTTGCATGGCTCAAAGAACGTGTTCGGTGTCATACCGTGGCTTGACCACGGTATCCAGAAAACAACTAAAAATACTAATAATATTAGTATTTTTAACTGGACCCCGCTACAAGCTCGCGGGATGACAGAGGTGGAAGTGAGCCATGCAACAAAGCCACAACTGAAAGGAGTGTGGCAATCCAGAAAAAATAATAAAAAATTCTGTAAATCAGAATTTTTTACTGGATTGCTTCGTCGAAACTTACAGTTTCTCCTCGCAATGACGTTGAAGATCAATTCACGCAGGAATGACATAAATAACCATACATATTTAATCGGTATTTTACTTTTAGGCTTAATTTCCGGTCTTACGTTCAATTTAATTTTTTTTACAGTTCCATATCAATTATCCGAAGCAAAATACACTACTGATATAATAGGTTCGATATCACTAGCTGCTTTTCCGTATTGCTTAAAGGTCATATGGTCACTTTTTATAGATAAATACTCTATACCTTTTTTATGTTCTAAATTCGGTCACAGGCGTAGCTGGGCATTAGTAGCACAAATATGTTTAATCCTAGCAATGACGGGGTTCTTAAACATAAGCCCTTGTAATAATTTATATATTACTGCCGTTATCTTATTTATTATTTCATTCTGCAGTTCTACTCAAGATATTGTACTTGATGCATATAGAATTGAGAGACCTACATCGAAAGAAGAGCTTTCAATGGCTTTTACCTTTAGTAGCATAGGGTTTCGTTTAGGTATGTTACTTGGTAGCGTCGGTGCTTTATATTCATCAATTATTTTCGGCTGGAATACAGTATATAAATTTGCTCTATTCATTACTCTAATTGGACCTATAGTAATTTTGTGTATCAAAGAACCACAATCAAAAGAAATACGTCATACAACTACTAATTTAATAGGATTACAACAATATTTTGAAGTTATTAAAAAAAGTATTATCTCCTTAAAAAATAAACAGCAATATTTACTGCTAATTATATTGTTTATCTTTTTATATAAAGCTGCGGATTCTATACCTATGGCTATGAGTTTTCCTTTATTTCTAGATTTAAGTTTTACTACTCATGAAATTGCCGTTATTTACAAAGCTTACGGGTTACTAATCATGATCGTCGGGGGAGCTTTAGGCGGCGTTTTAGCTACAAAAATGGGTATATTTCATAGTGTCTTAATTGGTGGAGTTATTCAATTATTATCACCTCTTATGTTTATGATTCTTGCTACTATCGGCTATGATATAAAGGCATTTATAATAACCGTTACAGTACAAAATTTTTGTGCAGGCTTTGCAGGAACTATTATCTCTATCTATTTTGCTAGCCTTTGCAATAGTGAATTTGTTGCCACACAATATTCTATTATTGCATCTTTTAGCTCTCTTAGCCGTATTATTCTAGCTAGCCTTGGCGGTATTTGTGCAAAATATCTTACTTGGCCTGCATTATTTTTAAGTAATACTCTGTTTAGCATGTTATTTATACCGATATTTTATAAAATATATAGAAAGAAACTAGGCTTTGTGAATATTTCTAAAAAGATATGACAATTATTAAAAAAGGTTTATAATATTGATATATATATACATATATATATATTTCTGCGAAATGAAGAGTCAGAATTTTTATGAAACTATATAGTTTTCAAGAACATTTATTAGAATTAAAAATAAGGCTTCTTAGAATATTTACTGCTTTTATAATTATATTTGCTATTTGCTATTATTTTAGCGACAATATTTATAGTTTTTTATTAAAACCGCTTGCTAAGCTAAGCGGTGATACGGTACGAAATATAATTTATACAGGGCTTACAGAAGCATTTTTTACCTATATTAAACTTGCAGCTTTTACTGCTTTTACTATTATTATACCTATAATTGCTTTGGAGTGTTATTTATTTATCAGTCCCGGGTTACACCGCCATGAAAAAAAAATTATCGCTTTTATTCTTTTTATGTCGCCTATTTTATTTTGGTGCGGTAGTATTTTTGTTTTTTACTTTGTAATGCCGAAAGCTTGGAATTTTTTTCTTAGTTTTGAAAAACGTGATATGATAGTACCGATAGTTTTGGAAGCAAGAATTAGCGAGTATCTAAATTTAGTTATTCATTTAATTATTGCTTTTGGAGTTGCTTTTCAACTACCGGTCGTGGTAATAATATTAAATATACTAAAAATAGTTAAGGTACAAACACTTAAGCAAAAAAGACGCATTGCCGTGGTAATTAACTTTATTATTGCAGGAATATTAACGCCTCCTGACATTTTAAGCCAGTTTGCTCTTGCAATACCGCTACTTTTATTATATGAAACTTCAATAATGATATGTAATTTTATAGAAAAACCGAGGACACTAAATGTTAAATATCAAATGGATTAGAGAAAATCAAGAATTATTCGATGAAAAGCTTAGCCAAAGATTTATTGAACCTATGTCTAGTAAAATTGCTATGCTCGACGGAGAGAAAAGAAGAATTACGAGTTTAATTCAAGAATTTCAGCATGCACGTAAGGTAAAATCAAAGATTTTAGGTAATATGGCCTCTAAAAGCGGCGAAGAGTTTGAAGGGTTACAAAGAGATGTCAAACATATAAATGAGAAATTGGAAGAACTCGAACATGATCTAAATAATAATAACGAATTAAATGAACTATTAAATATGCTTCCTAATATTCCGGACGAAGAAGCACCTTACGGGATTGATGAAAGTATGAATAAATTAGTTCGTACTTACGGAGAGACAAATCCAAATGCTTTGAATAAGCAGCATTTTGAACTAGGTACAAAATTAAATTTAATGGATTTTGAACAAACTGCTAAAATTTCAGGAGCTAGATTTGTAACGTTAAAAGGTGATTTAGCAAAGCTAGAACGTGCTTTAATTAATTTTATGATTGATGTTCATACTAAAGAGTTTGACTTCTTTGAGATATCACCTCCGGTATTAGTTCGAGATAATGCTATGTATAATGCAGGACAACTACCTAAATTTGCCGAAGAGTCTTTTGCAACAACAAATGGTTACAGACTAATTCCAACCGCAGAAGTATCTTTAGTAAATATAGTCGCCGATACTATTATACCGAGAGAAAAATTACCGATGCGTTATGTTGCTTACACCCCGTGCTTTAGATCAGAAGCAGGTAGCAGCGGTAGAGATACAAGAGGTATGATTAGATTACATCAATTCGGTAAAGTAGAGCTTGTATCTATTACTACTCCGGAAGAGTCAAAAACCGAACATGAATATATAACTAATGCATCAGAGACTATTTTACAAAAACTGAATCTTCCTTATCGTGTTATGTTACTTTGCACCGGAGATATGGGGTTTGCGGCAAAAAAAACCTATGATATAGAAGTATGGCTTCCGGGACAAAAGCAATATCGCGAAATTGCTAGCTGTTCTAATTGTGGAGATTTTCAAGCACGTAGAATGAAAGCAAGATATAAGAAATTCGGCAGTAACGAAACTACCTTAGTTCATACTTTAAATGCTTCAGGATTACCTATCGGAAGAACTATGGTTGCAATACTTGAAAATTATCAGAATGAAGATGGATCAATAACTATACCTGATGTCTTGATAAATTACATGGGAGGGTTACAAAAAATCACTACATATAGTGAATAATTGTTTATTAAATATAAATAATAAGGTAAAGTTTTGTGGTATACTCGTTTAATTTGAAAAATTGGCATCGTTATGTAGGAAACGGCGTTGTGTGACTCTGTGTCATACCGTGGCTTGACCACGGTATCCAGTTACTAATAATAAAATGATTAGTATTGTTAAGTTATTTCTAGATCCCGCGATCAAGTCGCGGGATGACATCCCGAATGTTACATAGTATACAAAACGATAATTTAAATTCAGGTTATTTGTGTTTAGTGATTTACGAAAATTTGACAAAGATATATATAATTATAATGCTCCTAATTTTATACCTATAGCATGTCATTATAATGAAAATACTTTACTTACCAAAGACGGTAAATTACTACAAATTATCAAAATACACGGCATTAACTCAGAGAAAATAAGCGATAACATACAAAATTTACGTGAAATGGTTAGAGTTTCTATAAAAAAGAATATAACCGATTATGATTTTGCTTTTTGGCTACATACAATACGAGAAAAACAAAATTTAGACGATTCCACTCCTTACAAAAAATTATTACCGGCAAATATTCATGCACTATGGCAAAGAAAAAACCATTGGAATGATAAATTCGTTAATACTTTATATATATCTATAGTACATAATTCTGCTAAAGTTGACATCAAAAATTTTAACTCTTTAATAAATTCTTTATCTAGTAAATTAATTACTGATTTTGAAAATAACTACTTAGATTCAGCTTTTCAAAAACTAGAAAATATCACTAATAATATTTTAAACGATTTAAACGAATTCGGTGCTGAAAAACTCGGCATAATATTTGAAAATGATAATGTTTTTTCTAATCCTTTATTTTTATATAATCGAATAGCTAATCTTAATAATAATGATTGTTTGGTACCTATAATAGATTTATCCGATGCACTAGGTAGAAGTATTTATAAAATTAGCAGCGATAAAATGGTAGTTACGGATCATGAGAAAAATAATAAATTCGCTTCTTTACTATCTATAAAAGAATATCAAGAAACTCCTTCTAATACACTGGATAAATTTTTACAGTTACCGATTGAATTAATAATAACTGAAATATTTTACTTTGTTAGCAAAAAACAAGTAACATCCAAATTGCATGGTCAAGATTATATTCTAAAAATTACTAACGACTCAACTTTACTTAATCACAAAGGGATTAATAAGCTTGATGCAGCTAATTTAGATTTTCAATTTTGTAATCAGCAAATTTCAATTGCCGTTATAGAAGAAGATGAAAATAAACTAGATGCAGCCGTAACTAAAGCATCAACCGAACTTTTTAAACTTGGTATTATTCATGTAAAAGAAGATCTTAATATTGAGCAAATATTTTGGTCGCAATTACCTGCTAACTTTGCCTTTATACGTAGAATGTCACCATTATCCGTAGAACATATTGCTTCTCTTACCGCTCTTCATAATACTACACTCGGTAATCAATATAATCCTTGGGGTAAGGCTATAACTTTACTACGAACCGAGAAAGGTACTCCATATTTCATGAATTTTCATGATAAAACGAATAAAGGCAATACTTGCATCTTTGGTACGGGAAAAACCGGCAAAACCGTATTATTGAACTTTTTAATATCAGAATCGACTAAATACGATCCAACAATAATTTATATCTCTAATAATAATGATTCTAAAATTTTTATCGAGGCAATAGAAGGCAAATGGTTAGAACCGGACAAACAAATTATAAATCCATTTTTAGTAGATGATACAGAAAAATCACAAGCCTTCATTTTAGAATTTTTAAAATTAATCAGTGGTCATTATATTTCACCTCTTAGTGAAATAGAGATATCTTTTCTAGAGAACTTAAAAAATAAAATTTTATCAATTGAAAAAGAAAAACGTATTTTTTCCGATATTTTAAAATTAGAAGATTTTAAGGAGAAAGGAGGAATACAAATACTTGATAAACTTAAAGTTTTTACCGAAGGACAATTATATTATGGATTATTTGATGGACCGTCTCTTAACATTGAAGAAGGGAAAGTTATAGGGTTTAATTTATATAAACTTTCTGATGAGCCGTTTTCTAAACAATTTTACCCGACGGAGAGAAAATTTTTAGAACAATTTAATAATAATTTAAAGAAACACCAAAGTATTAGTGCAGCAGTAATTTATGCTTTTACTTATCATTTAAGCCTAGTTGGCAGAAAACCTAAAATATTTGCTGCCGATAATTTTGATAAACTTTACAGACCTGAGGTTTATTATGATAATATAAATTTAATCTATAATAATTTATCTCAAAATAACGGTATTTTCTTCAGTAATTTCAATTTTATTTATCTTAAGTCATATCCAAAATATACTATAAAACCTTGGCTTGATTTAATTAATACTAAAATTATTCTACCGTCTGACGTTAAAATAGAAGATTTAGATAAAATTTTAGGTTTAAGCGAGCCGGAAATACGAAAATTATCACAGTTAATACTTTCTGCAAGAATGTTCTTAATTAGTAAGGATAATGAATCGATAGCTTCTGAATTAAGTATTGCCGCTTTAATAGGAATTGTCCGTATTTTATCAAGCAGACAAGAGGAAATGGATATTTATAAAAAAATACTTGAACAACACCAAGGTCCTCCGGATAATTGGGTTAATTACCTATATAATGAGTTAAATACGGACTAATGTTTCACTCTGTCATCCCGTGATTTATTCACGGGATCCAAAAAAACTAAAAAGGACTGGATCCCGCTACAAGCTCGCAGGATGACAATAATTTATTATGAACTATAAAAACAACGAGCATAAAGAATACTCAAAGTGTTAAAAAAATATTTACTATTTTTCTTATTTTCATTTTTCTCATTTAATGTATATGCATCTATTTGGGGTGATATAGTCGATTGTCTTAGCGATCCATGTAATTGCGGTCAAAGTGAGAGAACGGAAATTTGGAATAAGGGCAGCAAAAATGAAGTAAAAAGAGGGCCTTTTAAACCAGGCACATTGTGTCCTCCTTGGAATAAAAGCGACGGTCGCGATAATGATACTTGTTTATTAAAATTTGATTACCCAGGTACATTTATCGGTTTTTTACTCAATAGATGTGCGGAAGAAGCCCCTGATAGTAGTTACTTTACTCCAAAAATTCGTATTAGAGTTCAAAGCTGTAATGCCGCAGCTTGTTGGCACCAAAACTCTACTTTAAATTGGGATGGAGAATGTGTATTATGGCCTACAGGTTACGGTCTACCTCTAACTAGAGTTTGTGCTAGAATTGCCGTACCGGATATGCCTCCGCCTCCCGGAATAAATGCTACACCTTCCCCTGCAGATCCAGGTTATACCGATGGAGTACATCTCAATAAAGTCGGTTACACGCAAAGTGATAATAAGATAATCGGTGTAGACGGAAAAATAGTTACTTTAAAATCTCCTAAACTTTGTGCTTATAGCGACCCTGGACTTGTTAACCTTGTTTCAGATTCCGGTGTACATCTTGATCCGATGGACTGGAATCCTAATCGTCAACCTCTTCATCAAACTAATGAACTTAGCCCTATTGCAAAAGTATTAAAATTTTTAGTTGAAACGGTAAAAGGAGCAAGTTTACCAAGTTTATTAGGGCAGCTTCTTGGTATGATAGATCAAAATTCAGAATTTATAAAAGTACTTCAATCAATACTTAATGCAATAGGAGAGATTTTTAATTTTTTTCCTGATTTAATAATAAAAATTATTGAAGCACTTGGGTCATTAAACGGTTCTGTAGATAGCTATTCTTTTGGTTGTGTACAATTTCCTTTAGGACCTTTTCCACCGCCATATTGTCCAAATTTAGATTATATTAGCATTAATGCTAGTGCTAATAATGTATGTAGCATAAAAGATGCAAACGGCAAGTTTGACCAATCTTCTACTAGTCCGGCTTGTGTAGTGCCGTCTAATATTAATGTTAAAAACAATATTGTTAATAATACCATACGTGTTAGCTTTAGCAATCTTGTTCCACTTTGCACGAGTTCTACCTCTGATCTCAAAACTTGTGTAGAACCACGTAATATAGATTTTTCTTCAGCAAAAATTACTCATACTAATACGGCTTTTAAAGATTTAATTAAATCGTGTAAGAATACTTCAGGCGGCACTCCATGTATTAATACAGAAATTCCTACGCCATGTAGTGTTACGGCTAACGGTTGTAATGAGGGATTTAGAATAGTATATTCGCAGAAAATTGGAAATGTAGAAACACCTAGCGATTACTACATAAGCGATATACCGGACTGTCCAAGTTCTAATTCAACTACCTGCCAAAAAGTATGGGGAGTTAATATCGGCGAATTTAAGGATGTAAGCGTAAAATTTCCTGAGGTACAAAAACAAGATACAACTAGCTTAATGCCTATAAAGACAGATGTCACCTTAAAAGACAATAACGGTAAAGATAGGAAGCTTTATGTCTCTATTAGTAATACCGAAGACGATAAGCAAAATCCTAATAATATTTGCTTATTTGAATCCGGTAATTTAATAGATTGCGTACCGAGAGTAAATCATTCTTACAGCTTAGCTGCTTATGAATGTGCAAAACAATATGCCGGAATTACCTGTACTAATGATAGCAATCTCAACGATGCTTATTATAAACCGCAATTCATTGCTTCAGTACAAGTAAGAGAAGGCAACAATATCATAGATGAAACAAGCACTCTTGTAACGCCGTTAGCATACGCCGGACCTCCACCTCCCAACCCCACTGACACAGAAAGCATAGTAATGCTTGCCGGTTATAAGTATAGTTCTTCCGTTGCGTTTATACCTAAAGATCCGAAGGAAGATAAATATATTGCTATGCCGTTTTCAGGAGAGAATGCTCTAAATCAGTTGACTATTCACGGTAAATATAAAGATGATAAAGAACCTTATGATAGTAATGGAAATCCTGACTCAAGTGCGGTATATTTAAAATATTTAGAATATATAAACGGTAAATATATCCAAGGTGGAACGCATGCCTGCTTGATGCCGAAAAATTTCCAACATTGTAATCCTATGCCGCTTCCTACTTTACCTGATGGATCACCTATTCCCGGTTACAATAATGACTCGACAAATTGTGTACTTGCTAAACTAAACAACAACGATACTATAAATTGTAAGGATTTTAAAAATAAATATAACGTTAAATATCCAAATCTTGGCTTATGTAAAAAAGATACAGATCTAACGAGCTGTACTCTAGAAGAAACAGTGTCAGGTCCAGGAAGAGGTATTACAATTTATACTTGCAATATAAATAAGATTCCGAGTAAATGCTATACCAATAACGATAAGGCTAATACTCCAATATGTGTTTTAAGTAGGGATTATACAGATAGAATTAAGCCGGAACCTAACATAGGACCAATATTAGTACCGGTAGATCCTTCAAAATATTATACAGTGACATATACAAAAAGAGATGAAAACACTCCTCCTGAGCCGACATATAAAGCTGAGACTGAGGATGTAAGAGATAAAACTTGGCAAGAGCTGAATCTTTGTGCTCCTATATTAGTACCTACTTGTGCTAAAATTCCTAGCACAGCGGGAGCTCCTTCCGGTAACAATCACGGTAATGCAGAATGGCCTGAAAGCGATATAGGAGAACTTGCAAAAGGAAAATGTCCAACGAATTGGATAGTTATTGATCCTAGTAAACCTTTAGAACGCCATTGTTTGTCATATTTTGATAGAAAGGTTGTCGAGTTTGAACCTTTAGGTCAAGATGTCGGCTGTAGAGAATCTACAGGATTACCTATAAAAGTTGGTTATAACGACTTTCCATCAAGCCAATTACCTGAGACCCCTTATAATCCGGTAACTAAAATAGGTGACTATATCTTAAACAAAAAACCGTTACCACAGGGGAGCATTATGGCATTTCCAAAGGATGGGGCATTTATAGATGCAACAAATGAACCGGGCAATACAATATTGCATACTGTAGAATTCAAAGTAACTTTAGATGCAATAATGGACGATATTGAGTATTTTGAGGTAAAAGATTTATGGTATGATGATTGCACATTAATATATGTCAACGGCACAAAGCTACTTAGCCTCCCTACTAACGTTGATTCTCTAGATGAGAAAAGGTACTGTAACAATGGAAATGACCAAGGTCAAGCATTACAAGCTAAGAATTTACCGATTGATATAAAGCGTTATTTAAAACAAGGAGAAAATACTATAAAATTCCAGCTAAGAGTTATGTTTGGCGGGGGGTTATATTTCCACATGCAATATAAAATGAAGAGATAAATAAATGAGTTGGATTATTTTTTATACGGTAATCGCTGCTTTACTGATTCTCGATTTGGGAATAATACACAAAAAAAATACCGTAATGAGCTTTAAAGAAAGCGTACTTTTTAGTCTTTTCTATTTTGTAATAGCTTGTTTATTCTGTATCTATGTTTACTATAATACGGGGGCAGATCATGCTCGTGAATATTATACTAGCTTTCTCATTGAGAAAGCTATGTCACTTGATAATATTTTTGTTATCTCTATTATTTTTCAATTTTTTAAAATTCCCGGGAAATATCAACATCGTGTTTTATTTTTCGGTATAATAGGCGTAATAATATTCAGAGCCATAATGATTTACGGCGGTATTATTCTTATAAATAAATTTGCCTGGTTATTATATATTTTTGCCGTAATACTTATTGCTACCGGTATAAAAACTTTTTATGTATCACATAAAACTTTTGATATACAGAATTCTTATATTTACAAGTCAATAGTAAAAAATCTAAATATTACTCCTAATCTTGAAGGGGATAAATTTGTTGTTAAACGTAATAACAAACTATATTTTACCCCCCTTTTTATATCTCTAATACTGATAGAAGCAATAGATTTAGTCTTTGCTATAGATAGTATACCGGCAATATTCGCAATTACTAATGATGTTTATATAATTTATACTTCAAATATTTTTGCTATTTTAGGGCTTAGAGCGTTATTCTTTTGTTTAGCAGAAATTGTAGAACGTTTCAGTCATATAAAATATTCTTTGGCTTTAATTTTAATATTTATCGGCTTTAAAATATTTATTCATCATTATATAGCGATTCCGGCATATGTTTCGCTCACTGTAACTATTACTTTATTACTATTTGGTATAATTGCTTCCATAATTAGGAAAAATATGATTGACCATTAATAAAAGGGGTATATAATATTTTTTTATTTTTTAAGCAATTATAATGACTAAATTACTAAAATTATTTTTTATTACTATCATAATTTTTAATAACATTGCTTTTGCAAAAGAAACAGGGTTCTATATAGGAGCAGAAGGCGGAATAGTTGAACCGGTCGTTAGTAAATTCCGACATAAACACTCAAATACCGAAATAATTTTAAAAAAATCAAGTATGCATAGTGGGAAAATAGGCTATATAATATATCCACAGATAGCTATTGAATTCTCAGCAACTTATCAACCTAAATATCGTCTGCATTACGTATTACCTCAGCAAAATTTAAGTAATGGTCTCACTATTCCTAAAACCCCAGGTAATACTACCGTATTATCAAATATATATGCTAAACCTTATTTATGATTTAGAAAAAATAAAAACTTTCACACCTTTTGTAATACTTGGAGGTGGAATAGCACAAATAAAAGTTAAGCCTACCTCTTCTAGGTGGAGTGTTATAAATAGCGATTATTTTAAAGTAAGAAGAACTCATAAAAATTGTGTTGCTTGGCAAGCAGGTCTTGGGATTTCACAAGATGTAACTTCAAATTTAAGTATTGATGCAACTGCAAAATTACAAACGGCATATAGAGTAAGAATTAATTATGATACGCTTGATATGAAAACGGGGCAATTTGTGCCGGCAAATCCTATCAAAAAAACTATAGCCGTTGGAGAATTTGGTGTAGGATTTACTTATAGATTGCCATTTTAATAATTCTGTGAAATATTTATATGAAAGCTGCAATGTCATCCCGCAGTCAAGCCGCGGGATGACACGAATAATCCAACTATATAAGGAAAAAATATGTCCCAAAAAGCTACTAACTCTTCTTCTACCCCTAACGGTCATGATAAGACGGCAAAAAAATCACATTCCATACAATCAGTTCTTAACGGTGCGGTTTCAGATCATAACACTTATGATGAAGTACCATATGAGAGCTACCCGTATGCCACTACCCACCCCTATCACTTAAGTACACTTGCAACTCTTTTCGATGTAAATGCTCCTGAAGTCGAGAATGCAAAAATATTAGAGCTTGGTTGTGCAGCAGGCGGTAATTTAATACCACACGCAGTTCTTTATCCAAAAGCTCATTTTGTTGGGGTTGATTTGTCTAAGGTACAAATTGACGAAGCAAATAAAAATGTCAAAGAACTTGGACTGAAAAATATAGAATTTCATCATTGTTCGATAACCGATATTGATGATTCTTTCGGTAAGTTTGATTATATAATTTGCCATGGCGTAATTTCTTGGGTGCCAAAAACCGTTAGAGATAAAATTTTTGAAGTTTGTAATAAAAATCTTAGCCCAAACGGAATAGCATATATTAGCTATAATACGCTACCGGGTTGGAATATGGTCCGTACTATTAGAGATATGATGATGTATCATTCTAACTCATTTGCAAATGTACGGGATAGAATAGCTCAATCTAGATTGTTACTAGAATTTGTTAAGGATAGCTTAGAGAATTCTAAAACTCCTTATGCAGAAGTATTAAAAACCGAGGCAGGGCTGCTTGCTAAACAAACCGATCATTATTTACGTCATGATCATCTAGAAGAAGAAAATGCTCAATTCTACTTCCATGAATTTATGAATGAAGCAAGAAAGCACAATTTACAATATTTAGCCGATTGTAATCTTTCGACTATGTATCTTGGTAATATGCCACCAAAAGTAGTAGAGCAGTTAAAAGCGGTGAACGATATAGTTAGAACTGAACAATATATGGATTTCATTACGAATCGTCGTTTTAGAACCACTTTGTTATGTCATAGTGATGTGAAAATTAATAGAAATATTAACAATGATGATATAACGAAATTTAATATGATCTTTAATATAGTGCCTGAAAAACCACTCAAAGAAGTAGATCTTAATAATGCTTCAGAATCCTTAAAATTCTTCTTAAACGGTAATAAAGACTCTAACTTAACAACTAGTTCGCCTTATATGAAAGCTATTTTATACACTTTCAGCGAGAATCTAAATAATCCGTTAAGCTTTGAGAAAATAACCGCTGAAGCTAATAAAAAGCTACATAATACTAAATTAAACGAAATTAAAGCTGAGCTTTTAAATAATGCAATGAAGCTAGTATTACAAGGTTATATTAGTATTACAAATCAGAAGCATCGAAATAACCCTGAGCTTGATAAGCCTAAAACAACAAAAATGGTAATACATCAAGCAACCCATACACCTTCTATGTGGGTTACAAATTTAAAACATGAACCGATCGGCGTTAATTTCTTTGAGAAGTTTGCACTTAGATATATGGACGGTAAACATGATAAAAAAGCAATCATTGAGGCTGTACTTGGTCATGTAGAAAAAGGCGAGCTAACTTTAAGTAAAGAAGGTCAAAAGGTAGAAAACAAAGAAGAAATACGCAAAGAACTAGAAAGCTTATTTACTCCGATGATCGAGAAATTTTCTTCTAATGCTTTGTTGGTTTGATGTTTGAATATAGGCTTACTATGTCAAATATGTATTTATATTAAGGTTATTTTTCTGGATTCCCGCTTTCGCGGGAATGACATCGAAATCATGCAAAAAACATGTCGGAAGAGGCAAAAATGAATAATAAAAATACTAATCAAACCGAAAAAAGTATATTAATTGGAATGCAAGAGGCTGTTTTATACGCTAAAGGAAAATTAAAAGCAAATAAACATGATATAAAATTATCTAATATGGACGTGCATGAAGCAAGAGATAAGTTAAAATTAACACAACAACAATTTGCTACAACATTTGGAGTTAGTGTTGCAACTTTAAGAAACTGGGAACAAGGAAGAAGATTACCTACCGGAGCTGCAAAATTACTTCTTAAGATTATTGAGAAAGAACCTAATGTTGTAAAACGAGTTTTACGAGGATAAAATAGAGATAAGACACAACCTATATAAACACCATGCCTATATTTTTTTATTTATTTGCAACATTAATAACTATCAGTAGCTTATGCGTTGTCTTAAGCAAGAATTCCGTATATTCGGTATTATGGTTAATTTTTGCATTTATCAACGGTGCAGGGCTTATGATTTTGCTTGGAGCAGAATTTTTAGCTATGATGCTGATAGTGATTTATGTTGGAGCTGTAGCAGTATTATTCTTATTTGTGATAATGATGCTAGATATGCATTTTAATAAGACAATAACACAGTTAAAAGAAAATCTTGCTTTAAGTATTTTTATAGCTCTAACAATGTTTGCTGATTTAGTAACAATTATTTTACTTGGCACCAAAAATATTAATTTCAGCTCCGATATATCATTTGCCATAACAAATAATATCTCAAATACTAAAGCAATAGGAGGCGTACTCTACACAGACTTTATGCTACCGTTTCAAATGGCGGGCCTTATCTTATTTGTCGCTATGATTGCATGTATTACGTTAACACTAAAGAAGCGTGAGGGAGTAAAACGTCAAGATATATCAAAACAACTACGTCACAATAAAGAAAATACCGTATTAATGACAAGGCCTATTCTAAATAAAGGTGTTGAGAATATTAAATATGAATGAATATATTTCGCTTAATCATTATTTAATCTTAAGCAGCTTAGTTTTTACTATCGGAATGTTTGGATTATTTATGCATCGCAAAAATATTATCAATATATTAATGTCTATTGAGTTAATGCTGCTTGCAGTTAACATAAATTTTGTTGCATTTTCCGTATATATGCAAGAATTATCGGGACAAATTTTTAGTATTATAATCTTAACCGTAGCAGCTGCCGAAACCTCAATCGGGCTTGCAATATTACTAATATATTTCCGTAATAAAGGCTCAATTGAAATTACCGACATTAATCAGATGAGGGGATAATGATGTATCAAAATATTTCCATAATGATCATCATGTTACCGCTTGCCTCTGCAATAATAAACGAGTTATTCGTAAGGATAATAGACAAAAAATTAGCTCAAGTAATTACAACCGGCTTTTTATCTTTATCTGCCTTATTCTCATTAATAATATTTTGTGATGCGGGCTTAGACGGAAATATAATCCATATTAAATTATTACCATGGATTGAGGTTGGAAATTTTAAAGTAAATTGGTCGATTTATATCGATCAGCTAACTAGCATAATGTTTATAGTCGTAACATGGGTATCTAGCGTCGTGCATATTTACTCGCTTGGCTATATGGCCGAAGATAAGGGGATTATACGCTTCTTGTCTTTTCTTTCTTTATTCACTTTTTTTATGTTAATGCTAGTATCTAGCGATAATTTCTTACAGTTATTTTTCGGTTGGGAGGGCGTCGGCGTTTGCTCATATTTACTAATTGGTTTTTGGTATTCAAAAGAATCCGCCAATAAAGCAGCGATTAAAGCTTTTATAACAAATAGAGCCAGCGATTTTGCTTTTATCTTAGGCGTAATAACGATTATTGTTTATTGTGGTTCGGCAAATTACAAAGATGTATTTTCATCTGCAGAATTATTATCTAATACAAAAATATTGTTACAGTTTTCTATTCTAGATATTATTTGCTTCTTATTATTCATCGGCTGTATGGGTAAATCTGCACAGATTGGTTTACATGTATGGCTTCCTGATGCGATGGAAGGACCGACTCCGGTATCCGCACTTATTCACGCAGCAACCATGGTAACGGCAGGAGTATTCTTAGTAGCACGCTGCTCGTATTTGTTTGAATATAGCCCTTTAATTCTACAATTTATTACGATTATCGGCGG
>NZ_CCMG01000009.1 GCF_000751075.1 Rickettsia tamurae
TTTATTACGATTATCGGCGGTGTTACTTGTCTTTTTGCTGCAAGCATTGCTATTATGCAAAGCGATATCAAGAAGATTATTGCTTACTCTACCTGTAGCCAGCTTGGTTATATGTTTATGGCTTGCGGGGTATCTGCCTATAATAGCGGGATATTTCACCTAGTAACTCATGCCTTTTTTAAAGCCTTATTATTCTTATCAGCCGGCAGCGTAATACATGCCGTTCACGAGCAGGATATTTTTAAAATGGGTGATTTAAGAAATAAAATGCCGGTAACTTACGGAAATTTCTTAATCGGCTCACTTGCACTAATAGGGATTTATCCTTTAGCAGGGTTTTACTCTAAAGACTCGATTTTAGAAGCGGCTTATAGTAGCGGCTCATTTATGTTCATTTTTGGGATAGTAGCAGCAATACTTACCGCTATTTATTCAATGAAGATTATTATGTTGGTATTTCATGGCAAAACTAAGCTAGAAAAAGATGTTTTTGAGCATGCTCACGAACCGGCTAAAGTAATGAATAATCCACTTATATTACTTGTCGCTGGGAGCTTTTTTAGCGGTATGATCGGCTATTATTTACTCTCTATGGACAAACCAAACGGTTATTTCCATGAAAGCCTATTTAATTTACATATTTATAAATTACTAATTAGCCACCCACCTTTATATATAAAATTACTACCTATGGCAGTCGGTATAGTGGGAATTGTTATTGGGATTTACTTATATAAGTCAAGTACTGTCATTCCGTGGCTTGACCACGGAATCCAAAAAAAATGGATCCCGCAGTCAAGCTGCGGGATGACACCCCTTGGATTAATTTCCAACATTCTAAGAAATAAATATTACTTCGACGAGATATATAATTTCTTAATTGTGAAGCCTATTAACTGTTTAGCTTCTTTATTTTATCTTGGCGATCAGAAAATAATCGATCGTTTTGGACCGAACGGTTTTTCACGAGTCGTTAATTGCTTTAGCGTTCTTACCGGCAAAACACAAACAGGATATGTTTTTAATTATGCTTTGTATATAGTATCATTTATTGTTGTAACAATTAGTTATTTTGTTTGGAAAGGTTTTTAGTGTCATACCATGGCTTGACCACGGTATCCAGAAAAAAATTAAAAAAGGACTGGATCCCGCGATCAAGTCGCGGGATGACAGCGGTGGAATTGATCCACGCAACAATGTCTCGCGGGAATGACATATACTAATAAAAAAACTCATAAAATCTTAAAAGAATGTTAGAATTACCTATTATATCTATCAGTATTTTTCTGCCGCTAATAAGCGTGCTATATATTTTGCTGTTTATTAGTCAAAGTAAAAAGGCAGATAAACTGATATATGTAATGTATGTTGCAGTGCTTAGTTCTTTTTTAACATTCATCTCAACTATTCATATTTTAATAGAGTTTGACTCCTCAAACCCCGCTTATCAATTTGTTGAACGCTACGCTTGGCTTGATAAAATCGGGCTTGAATTTCATGTTGGCGTTGACGGTATATCAATATTTTTCGTGGCTCTAACTTCCTTTCTTACTCTTATTTGTATAATCGGAAGCTTATTTACCGTTAAAAAATATATTAAAGAATATTTAGTATGTTTTTTATTAATGGAATCTTTTTGTATAGGGGCATTTACCTCTGTAAATTTATTATTATTCTATCTCTTTTTTGAAGCAATATTAGTGCCGATGTATATCATTATAGGCGTCTGGGGTGGTGAGAATAGAATATATGCAGCTCTTAAATTCTTCTTATATACTTTCTTTAGTTCAGTATTTTTTCTACTTTCATTAATTTATATTTACAGCAAAATTCATAATTTTGATTTAACCTATATTTCTGAACTTACCTATAACATCCCGTTATTTGCTCAGCAAATTTTATGGTGGGCTATCTTTATTGCTTTTGCCGTTAAAATTCCTATGATTCCGTTTCATACTTGGCTACCCGATGCACACGTACAAGCTCCAACTAGCGGCTCGGTTATTCTTGCCGGTATTTTGCTAAAACTCGGTGGTTACGGTTTTTTAAGAGTATTACTACCGCTATTTCCGAGTGTATCACAAGAATTTGCAATTTACGTAATTTACCTTAGCGTTATTGCTATAATATATGCGTCCCTTGTTGCTTTTGCTCAAAAAGATATGAAAAAGATGATAGCCTATTCATCAATTGCACATATGGGATATGTTACGATAGGTATTTTTAGTTTTACTGAAGCCGGAGTTAGCGGAGCAATATTTCAGATGCTTAGCCATGGCGTTATTTCTTCATGCTTATTCTTAATAGTCGGTACTTTATATGAAAGATTGCATACTAAAGAAATAGCTAAATATGGTGGTGTAGCGAGTAAAATGCCTGTACTTTCCACATTTTTTATGATTGCTATGCTCGGCTCTGTCGGGCTACCCGGAACTAGCGGATTTATCGGTGAATTTTTAAGCCTACTTGGGATTTATAAGGTGAACGTAATAGCAACCTTTATAGCAGCTCTCGGCATAATCCTTGGGGCGGTTTATATGCTGAAATTATATAAAGAAGTAATGCTCGGTGAGATTATCAACAAAGAAATTATGCATTTCAGAGATTTATATAAATATGAAATAATCTCAATAACTCCTTTAATACTACTAATTATTTACTTTGGTCTAATGCCGAGTTCTATTTTAAACGTATTTCGTTTATCGGTGGAGAATTTGCTAGTAAAATTTTAATTGCTTACAAAAAATATAAATGCTACTCTAATTATAGAACTTAAAAGTGAGGTCTATATGAAAAAAAGAATAGAGAAAGAAGCTAAAAAAGTAAATCATGAATTAGACAACGCAACTAAAAAACTAGGCCAAGAAGCTAATAAGGTAACAGGCATAGATATAAGTCATGTGGTAAATCCTGATGCATCAGATCATAAAGAAGCTTTAAGAGGTGCTCGTGACAAACTTGGAATTGGTCATAATAATCAACAAGATAATACAGAATTAACTGGGACCACATCAGAAGAGCATCATGAAAATTAAATTTATTGAAAAGCAACAGATATCATACCGTGGTCCCGCCACGGTATCTAGTAAAATTATTAGTATTTTAAATTGCTTTTATGGGTACCGTGGCGGGGGCCACGGTATGACAAGGACATGCTATCACTTCATCAATTACAATTTAACTTGGCACAAAGAAATTTATTTGATCTAAATATTACTTTTCTTCCTTCTTCTATCACCTATATAAAAGGAGCTAACGGTTGCGGTAAAAGCTCACTGCTACGAATGATAGCGGGAATTATGCAACCTAGTAGCGGTAATATCTACTATAGAAACTGTAATATTAACAATATCGCTAAACCCTATTGTACTTATATCGGTCATAATTTAGGTCTAAAACTCGAAATGACTGTTTTTGAGAATCTAAAATTTTGGTCGGAAATTTATAATTCCGCTGAAACCCTATACGCTGCTATTCATTACTTCAAATTACACGATTTATTAGATGAAAAATGCTATAGTCTGTCTAGCGGGATGCAGAAAATCGTAGCCGTAGCAAGGCTTATTGCTTGCCAATCTGACTTATGGCTACTTGATGAAGTTGAAACTAATTTAAGCAAAGAAAATAGGGATTTACTAAATAATTTAATTGTTATGAAAGCAAATAGCGGTGGTATTGTTCTTCTATCCTCTCATCTAGAAAGCTCTATAAAATCTGCACAGACATTACAACTTGATTAATTATTATTGTTTTGCGTATTCTTATAAATCTTCCAATGTACAATAAAAAATATAAGGCTAACTATAATCCAAATTGAACAATTAATTATTGTACTTACAGCACGTGCTTTAGTAACTTCTATATATTCATTCTTATAACTAATTCTCTTTTCTTCTAGCTCTTTTTTGGAGGCAACCCTTTTAATTGTTCATATAAATCCTTATCATATGATTTTAGCTTTAAATATTGCTCATTAGTACTATATTTTATAAGTTCCTCTTTATTAGTATATTCCGGCAAAAATAATGTAATGAATGCATTAAATATAATAGAGAGCGTTATCAATAAAACTATAGTAGTAACAAAACAAACTACCATACTATAAATCTGTTTTATAAACATAATTTTTTAGTTTTTATAATTATTTACAATTAAGAGAATAAAAGTCAAAAAAAGAAAAGCAATAATTAAATTACAAAGGTTTATGAAATCTTGAATGCAAGGTTCGAATTTTCATGATACATTTTTTTAATTTAACTTTTTTGAAATGAACCTATTAACAGAGTCAATAGCATATACGTATATATTCCGAATAAATGAAGAATAATTAAACGAGTATATTACCTATACTCGTAATCTTTGTGTAGTTTACTAGCAAGTGCCTGCTCCCATTTGTCGCCGTTTTGCAGTAATCTTTCTTTATCGTAAGTAAGTGCAGTATGAGTTAGACTTGCAAACTCAAAATTAGGTCCTTCAACTATCGCATCTACAGGGCAAGCTTCTTGACACAACCCGCAATAAATACATTTTGTCATATCGATATCATAACGAGTAGTACGTCTACTGCCGTCATCTCGTTCGTCCGCTTCAATCACTATCGCTTGTGCCGGACAAATCGCCTCACAGAGCTTACAAGCAATACAACGCTCTTCGCCGTTTTCATAGCGACGCAGTGCATGCTCACCCTTAAATCTAGGGCTAACAGGACTTTTTTCATAAGGATAATTTATGGTAACTTTGGGCTTAAAGAAATACTTTAAAGTCAAAGCCATCCCTCGTACTATCTCATATAGAAAAAACGATTTTAAATAGTTTATCATAATATTAAAAAAATACCTGTCATCCCGTGGCTTGACCACGGGATCTAGTAAAATAATTTATAGTGCTTTTAATTCGTATATTTTTTCTGGATCCCGTGGTCAAGCTCACGGGATGACAATAGAGAGCAATGATACCCTCCCCCTCTAAATACTCGGTAAATTATTGGTATACATAAGCACGCTTGACACTAACACCACCCAAAATAAAGTTAGAGGTAAAAATACTTTCCAGCCAAGTCGCATTAATTGATCATAACGATATCTTGGCAAGGTCGCTCTAATCCATAAAAAGCAGAACAATAAGAATCCGACCTTAAATACAAACCAAAAGAACCCCGGAATACAATCTAACCACGATATATTAAAGGGTGGCAAGTAACCTCCTAAAAAAAAAGTCGTAGTCATTGCACTAACTAATATCATATTAGCATATTCCCCTAGGAAAAATAAAGCAAATCCCATAGAGGAATATTCAACATTATAGCCGGCGACTAGCTCCGATTCTGCTTCAGGTAAATCAAAAGGTAATCTATTTGTTTCAGCAAGCACTGAGATAAAAAACACGACGCCCATAGGTAGTAGCATTAAATCAATCCACCACGGCATTGTTCTTTGTGCTTCAATGATCCCACTTAAATTGAGAGTACCGGTAGTAAGTAGCACGGTAATAATAACCAGCCCCATCGACACTTCATAAGAAATCATTTGAGCAGATGAGCGTATAGCACCAAGGAATGCATATTTTGAGTTACTAGCCCAACCGGCAATAATAATGCCGTAAACGCTTAATGAAGATACAGCAAGGATATATAAAACACCGACATTAATATCTGCAAGAACTACGCCTTTTGCAAAAGGTATAACTGCCCAGCCGATTAAACTTAATATAAAAGTTATCATCGGTGCTAAAATAAATAATATTTTATCGGAATTGGTTGGAATGATCGGCTCTTTGAATAAGAGCTTAACCGCATCGGCAATAGGCTGAAGTAATCCAAACGGACCGACAACGTTAGGTCCTCGTCGGAGCTGCATTAACCCAATAACACGACGCTCTGCATATGTTAAGTACGCAACGCACACTATTAAAGGTATAGTGATTGCAACTACCTTTAGAGCGATGATAATTAACGGAAAAATATATTCAAAAAAGAGTTCTGTCATGAGAGTACCTCGGTGTCATACCGTGGCTTGACCACGGTATCCAGTAGTACAATACACGCTATATCAACATTTTTACTGGATACCGTGGACAAGCCACGGTATGATATTATTGTCATGCTGCCTCCTCGTCTCTTGCTTCCTTAGCCTCAACGCACTTAACCATAGTGACTGAGTTTTTACTAATTACGTCTGTCATATAATAATTAATAGGTTCCGCAGTTATAGGCTCTTTTGATAACTTATCTTTAGAGCTAAATTTAGTAAATTTATTCTCTGTAATTTTATCAATACTAGCAAATATCTTATATTCTTTAGCAAGCTTGGCTCTTACTTCTTGCAAATTATCCATTCCGATATCTATTTTTAAAGAACTGGCAAGCTCTTTAATAATTTCTATATCTTCTTTAGCTATTCCTACAGGCGATACTGCTTTTTCTGCTATTTGCGGTCTTCCTTCTAAATTAACATAAATTCCGCTCTGCTCGGTATAAGCAGCTGCAGGTAAAATTACGTCAGCACTCGCAGCACCTGAATCCCCGTGATGTCCTTGATATATTATAAAAGCCGATTTCAGCTTATCAAACGGGACTTCATCAGCTCCAAGCAGGTAAGCAAGTTCCAACTCTTCGAGCTTAATAGGAGTATTAAAACCGATATCAAGACCGCCAACTATAGAAGCGTGATTATGCAATATATTAAAGCCTTTCCAATCATCACGCATAATATTATATTCAGCCACTATCTTATAAATAAGCGACAATATAGCATATCCGTCATCTCTTGCATATACGCCGTCACCTAGTATAATTATCGGATATTTTGCTGCTTTAAAGGCTTTTGCAAATTCATGTTTACCGCTAGCTAACTCCTCAATTATTTTAGGGTTGCTTCCTAAATCCTGAATTCTATAAGTTTGATTATGTCCTTCGCCTATTTTTGCTATTTTTAATGAGTCGGCACGTACTCGCATGCCTATTCTGCTATTTAATATAGGTGCTATTTGTCTTGGATTCGCTCCGATTAGTAAACATAAATCAGCTTTTTCTACACCGGCAATAGTTGTATTAAATAAATAGTTTCCTCGCTCGCTTGTATCTATTTTATAGTTAAACTGATTAACACTATAGTTATTAGAGCCAAGCTTTTGCAGTAAAGCTTTTAGCATAAACATTGCTTCGACAGAAGCAAGAGAGCCGGCAATAGCGGCAATTTTCTCAGGTTTTACGGATTTAATTTTATCCGCTATAATTTTTAAAGCTTCGCTCCAGCTAGCTTCTACTAACTTACCGTTTTTTCTGATATAAGGACGATCTAAACGCTGATATTTCAAACCGTCATAACTAAAGCGATTTTTATCAGAAAGCCACTCCTCATTTATTTCTTCATTAACACGAGGTAATATTCTCATTACCTCACCACCTCTGCTATCAATGCGAATATTAGAGCCTTCAGCATCATGCACTCCAATACTAGCGGTATGTTTTAGTTCCCATTTACGGGCTTTAAAAGCATAAGGTTTGGAATTTAAAGCACCGACCGGACAAATATCTATCATATTACCGGAAATTTCAGAGTCTAAAGTTTGCTCTAAATATGAAGTTACCTCCATATGCTCGCCTCGATGAATAGCTCCCATTTCTTCTATTCCCGCTATGTCACTCGCAAATCTAATGCATCTAGTGCATTTTATACATCTAGTCATTGCTGTTTTAATCAGCGGACCCATATATTTATCTTTAATAGATCTCTTATTTTCATGAAATCTATTAGTACCTTTGCCGTATCTAAAAGCCTGATCTTGCAGGTCGCACTCCCCACCTTGGTCACAAATAGGGCAATCTAGAGGATGGTTAATAAGTAAAAACTCCATCACCCCTTCACGTGCTTTTTTTACCATAGGCGTATCGGTATGAATAACCATACCGTTACCGGCAGGCATTGCACAAGAAGCTATAGGCTTTGGTGATTTTTCCATTTCAACCAAGCACATACGGCAATTACCGGCGATTTTTAGACGCTCATGATAACAAAAATGAGGAATTTCTTTACCTGCTTGTGTACAGGCTTGATAAACGGTGCTGCCTTCTGATACTTCTATTTCAGAACCGTCTATAGTAAGTTTTATCATCTTTTATTTTATCCAATAAGTCATAGGGTTCGGATAAGCTTGATCCTCTATCATATATTTAAAACCGATAGCAACACGAAGTATATACCAAACAGCGAGTGCAAAATACAATACTACTCCAATAATGATAAACGTAAATATGAAACATACAATCCACCCAAGAACTCCAAGACAAAAAGTACGAAATAAAAACACGTAATGACTAGTAGCAAAGTTATCACCTTTATCTTTATTGAGATATGCAAAAAATACTCCAATTAACGGTAATATCGGTGCTACTATCCCGCATAGATATAATATATATACCACTATTAAATTTTTCTTACCGCTCTCGGTATATTCTTTAAGATGCTTGTCCATATTTTTATCTCTTTATGTCGTTCCCGTGTGGCGTTGTTGCATGGACATCTGAGTCGTCATTGCGAACAGCCGTAGGCTGCGTGGCAATCTCATGAAATAAAACAAACTCCCGAGATTGCTTCGTCAATTGCTACGCAATTTCCTCGCAATGACGATACCAGCAAACTACCCCTTCAACTCTCTACCACAAAATGCATAATACTGCCGTGATTTATATAATTTATCTCATTATCCGTAAATATTTGCAATATTAAATCGATTGTTCTTATTTCACCGGTTTGTTTTTTTATCACGCATTTAACAGGATTATAAGGTCTTATATTCTCGCTTAAGCCTATAATGTCAATAGTTTCTGAACCGTCTAACTTTAAATCTAATCTTGTATTATTGCCGGTAAAAGTTAGCGGTAAAATACCCATACCTACTAAATTTGAGCGATGTATTCGTTCAAAGCTCTCGGCAATCACTGCCTTTACACCAAGCAACCCAGGTCCTTTTGCTGCCCAGTCTCTAGATGAGCCGCTACCATATTCTTTACCTGCAAAAATCACTACCGGTACATCATGAGCTTTGTAGTCCATAGCTGCATCGTAGATAGTTTGCTGCGTGCCGCTTAATTGATTTATAGTAAAACCGCCTTCTACACCTTTACACATCTCATTTTTTATACGGATATTAGCAAATGTGCCACGCATCATCACTTTATGATTTCCTCTACGTGATCCGTAAGAGTTGAAATCTAGAGGCTCTATATGATGGTCCGTTAAATATTTAGCAGCAGGGCTGGTTTTACTAATACTGCCTGCCGGCGAAATATGATCGGTAGTAATAGAATCGCCGAAAATTGCTAGAATTTTTGCAGATTTTATATCTTTTATACTATTCTCGCTGCCTATATCCTCAAAATAAGGCGGATTATTAATATAGGTACTATTCTTATCCCAATTATAATTAGAGCTAGTAGTAACCTGTAAATCTTTCCACTCTTTTGTTCCGCTAAATATATCAGAATATTTTTCTATAAACATAGAGGAATTAATTGAATTTGCAATAACTTCATCTATCTCTTCTTTGCTTGGCCAAATATCTTTTAAATAAATATTTTCTCCTATAGGCATATTTATTAGATCTATATTAAGAGTGCCACTAAGTGCATATGCTACGACTAAAATAGGCGAACCGAGATAGCTTGCTTTAGTAAGTGGATTAATTCGCCCTTCAAAATTCCTATTACCAGATAAAACAGAAGCAACAACTAGCCCGTTTTTGTTAATAGTTTCCTCTATTTCCGGATTTAGAGGTCCGGAATTACCGATGCAAGTAGTGCAGCCGTAACCTACTAGATTAAACCCTAATTCATCTAAATATTTATCAAGACCGCTAAGATTCAAATATTCCGTTACGACTTTTGAACCAGGAGCAAGAGAAGTTTTAACCCAAGGCTTTACCTTTAACCCGTGTTCTAATGCTTTTTTAGCAAGAAGTGCTGCACCAATCATAACCGAAGGATTAGAAGTATTAGTACAGCTAGTAATTGCTGCAATTACCACATCGCCGTTACCAATTTCGTAATTCTGATTTGCTACGGCATATTTTTTATCAATGTCTTTATTTTCTAAAGCAAAATTCGGTAATTCATGTTTAAAATTACTTGCTACATCGTTTAAGTTTACTCGATCTTGCGGACGTTTTGGACCGGCAAGTGAACTATGTACCGTAGATAAATCTAGCTCTAAAACCTCAGTATATTCTGCCTCATGCTCAAAATCATACCAAAGATTCTGCTCGGTTGCGTATTTCTCTACTAATTTGATTTGCGTTTTTTTTCTACCTGTTAGCTCTAGATATTTTATAGTTTCTTGATCAATCGGGAAAAAGCCGCAAGTAGCACCGTATTCAGGCGACATATTAGAAATGGTAGCACGATCGGCAATCGTTAGATTTTTTAGCCCCTCACCAAAAAACTCAACAAATTTACCTACTACTCTCTTTTTACGTAGCATTTCAGTAACGGTTAAAACTAAATCGGTTGCAGTAGCTATACCTGTTAATTTTCCTGTTAGTTTTACACCGATTACTTCCGGTAGAATCATAGTAAGAGGTTGTCCAAGCATTGCAGCTTCCGCCTCTATTCCGCCGACTCCCCAACCAAGCACCGATAATCCGTTTACCATAGTTGTATGGCTATCCGTTCCAACTAAACTATCAGGATAAGCAAGCCCGTCCTTATACCACACGACTTTTGCTAAATATTCTAAATTTACTTGATGGCAAATACCCGTACCTGGCGGCACTACTTTAAAATTATTAAATGCTTGCTGCCCCCATTTAAGAAATGCATAACGCTCTATATTACGTTTCATTTCCATTTGAACATTTTTATCGAATGAATCCTTAGCTGCGTAAGAATCAACGCTTACGGAATGGTCTATTACCAAATCAACAGGAATAAGCGGATTAATTTTTAACGGATCGCCTCTTATTTTCTTCATCGCATCACGCATAGCAGCCAAGTCCACAATAGCAGGCACACCAGTAAAATCCTGCATCAAAACTCTTGCCGGCATAAAATCTATTTCCGCATTAGATTTTTTAGTTTTTAGCCATTCTTTAAATACAAGTAAGTTTTGCTTTGAACCATTAGAACGTAATACATTCTCAAATAACACTCTTAAACTATATGGAAGCTTTTTTAAGGGAAGTTCGATATCGCTTGCCGCTTTATTTATATCGTAAATTTTGCATGAAGCATTATCGACTGATAATTCTTTAAGATATTCTGAATTATGCACTTTTGACATTTGTTTCTCACTTGATTATGTGGAATGAACATCGTCATTGCGAGCAGCCGTAGGCTGCGTGGCAATCTCGTCAAATATCCTGAGATTGCTTCGTCGAATTACTATGTAATTCTCCTCGCAATGACATCAAAATAACCTTATCCCAAAACGTAGATTTTTCAAACAAATTAATGTTGATCTGATAAAGGTTTTTGAAGTTCTAGAAGCTTAGTTGCTATTTCTGCTTCACTTAAATTCGTAACGTTAATAGCCGTTTCCGTAGCTATATTAATATAATTTGCCGTTACTTCGGTTACACCGCCGGAAATAAGATAAGTGTTTTCAGATTTATGCATATCATCTATATAAACCTGCACTAAACCGGCTTTTAAACTAACAATCATCGGAGCGTGACCCGGCAGCACTCCAAACATACCCTCCTCACCCGGCATTGTTACCATTTTAGCTTGCTTTTCAAATGCAATACTTAAAGGAGTAATTATTTTGACTAGAATTGTTTCGTTCATATTTTGGTTTATCCTTAATGTCACCCCGTGGCTTGACCACGCCACGGGGTCCAGAAAAACGACTTGCTATATTGCTACTTTCACTGGATCCCGTGGTCAAGCCACGGGATGACAATGTCTACATCTTCAACGTCTTTGCTTTCTCAATAGCCTCGTCCATAGTTCCGACCATATAAAAAGCAGCTTCCGGTAAATCATCGTATTTACCCTCTACAATTCCTTTAAAGCCTGCGATAGTATCAGCTAAGTTAACAAATTTGCCTTCAGCTCCGGTAAATACTTCGGCGACATGGAAAGGCTGCGATAAGAAACGCTGTATTTTTCTAGCACGCGACACGGTTAGTTTATCTTCTTCGGATAGCTCATCCATACCTAAAATAGCGATGATATCCTGCAACGATTTATAAGTTTGTAAAACTTGCTGCACTTGTCTTGCTACGCTATAATGTTCTTCGCCAACAATCATCGGATCAAGTACCTGAGAATTACTATCTAACGGGTCAACTGCCGGATAAATTCCAAGCTCGGCTATCTGACGGCTAAGTACTGTTGTAGCATCTAAATGTGCGAAAGAAGTAGCAGGAGCAGGATCGGTTAAATCATCTGCCGGTACATATATAGCCTGCACGGAAGTTATTGAGCCGTGCTTAGTAGAGGTGATACGCTCCTGTAGCTCTCCCATATCAGTAGCAAGAGTAGGCTGATACCCTACCGCTGACGGAATTCTACCAAGCAACGCCGATACTTCAGAACCTGCTTGAGTAAAACGGAAAATATTATCTACAAAGAATAAAACATCTTGCCCCTCATTCATATCTCTAAAACTTTCTGCAATGGTCAGGCCGCTTAACGCAACTCTTGCTCTTGCTCCAGGCGACTCGTTCATTTGCCCGTAAACTAAAGCTACTTTTGACTTTTCAGGCTCTTCAAGGTTAATAACACCCGAGTCAATCATTTCATGGTAAAGATCATTACCTTCTCTAGTTCTCTCACCGACTCCTGCAAATACCGTATAACCGCCGTGGGCCTTAGCTATGTTATTAATAAGCTCCATAATTAACACGGTTTTACCGACTCCTGCACCACCGAATAGTCCTATTTTACCGCCTTTAGTATAAGGAGCAAGTAAATCAACAACTTTAATACCAGTTACTAATATATTACGCTCGGTTGACTGATTGGTAAAATCAGGAGCAGGCTTATATATAGAAGAAATACTTGAGCTTTTAATGTCTCCTTTACCGTCAATTGGCTCACCTACAACATTCATAATACGCCCAAGCGTCTCAGTACCTACAGGAATACGAATAGGACTGTCTGTATCTATTACTTCTACGCCCCGCACTAATCCTTCAGTAGAATCCATAGCAATACAACGCACCGTATCATCGCCTATATGTTGTGCTACTTCCAGTACTATCCTTTGTTTATCGTTATAGCACTCTAGAGCATTTAAAATTTCCGGTAACTCACCGTTATTCGTAAATTTTACATCCACCACCGCTGAAATAATCTGAGTAATTTTACCGATATTTTTTGTCATAATTTTTTCTTTTGTTATAATTTGTCATCCCGCAACTTGATTGCGGGATCCAGGCTTCTCTTTACTTTTTAATGGATCCCGTGGTCAAGCCACGGGGGGATGACACAGCCTTATACCTAAACCGCCTCAGAACCAGCTATAATCTCTATCAACTCCGTAGTAATAATAGCCTGTCTTGATCTATTCAACTTTAAAACTAACTTGCTTATTAAATCATTAGCATTATTTGTTGCATTTTCCATAGCGGTCATTCTAGCTCCCTCCTCACTTACTCTACTTTGTAGTAAAGCATAATTTATTTGGGAATTCACATATAAATTAATTAGATTAGAAATTAGATTCTCCCCCTCATATTCATAATGATCATTTTCTACTGCAGAATCATCTTGATATTTTTCTACCGGTAAAATCTGCTGCTTAGTCATAATTTGAGTCATTGCATTCTTAAATTTATTAAAATATATAACACAATTACTAACTTCTAGATTTTCTACTGCCGACATAATTTTTTGTTTTACTTGTAGCATCAGATTTTCATCATGAATTTTGGGTAACTCAAAATAACTATCAATATAATTTACATATTGCCTTTTTAGTGCTTCGTAACCTTTTTTTCCAATAATGATAAGTTTTATTTGTTCGCCTTTATTTTCTAACTCTTTAATATCATTCTTAACTTGTTTAATTATACTGTAATTAAACGTTCCGCATAAACCACGCTGTGATGTCATAACTATCAATAAATTTGCTTTATTCGGCACGGTATTAAAAAATTTCTGCTCTTCTATAGATAACTCATACATATCAATTGACAATATAGCAGACATCATTTTACTAATAGCCTCAATATAAAAATTTGAATTGGCTATTTGACTTTTTATTTTTGCCATTTTAGAAGCTGATACTAGTTGCATTACTTTAGTAATCTTTTGTGTAGATTTAACGCTTTTAATTCTAGTTCTTAACTGCTTTAAATTTAACATAATAGTTTTTTGGTTTTTCCATTGTCACCCCGTGGCTTGACCACGGGGTCCAGTATTTTTAACTTATTTTACTGGATGCCGTGATCAAGTCACGGCATGACACAGTAGGCTTTTACGAAATTTTCTAAAAATGCTTTTAGTTTCTGCTCGGTTTCTTCGGTTATACGTTGCTCGTTTTTTATTGATTCCAAAATATCTTTTTTATTTAACCTTATCTCCGTAAGCATTTTATCTTCAAATTCTTTTACTTTCTGAAGCGGTACATCATTTAAATATTTCTTAGTCCCAACATAAATACTTACTATTTGTTCTTCTACCGGAAAAGGATGATATTGAGCTTGTTTTAATATCTCAACTAATCTTTTACCGTGATCGATTTGTGCTTTAGTGGCAGGGTCTAGATCTGATCCAAATTGCGAGAAAGACTCAAGCTCTCTAAATTGAGCAAGTTCTAGCTTTACCGAACCTGCTACCTGCTTCATAGCCTTTATTTGTGCTGCAGAACCAACACGGCTTACCGAAATGCCGACATTAACGGCAGGTCTTACGCCTTTATAAAATAGCTCGCTTTCTAAGAAAATTTGACCGTCGGTAATTGAAATAACATTTGTTGGGATATATGCGGATACGTCACCTGCTTGCGTCTCAATTATAGGAAGAGCAGTAAGTGAACCGCTGCCTTTTTCCTCTGACATTTTAGCAGCTCGCTCAAGCAATCTTGAATGCAGGTAGAACACGTCACCAGGATACGCTTCTCGCCCAGGAGGTCTTCTAAGTAATAATGAGATTTGTCTATATGCAACGGCATGCTTACTTAAATCATCATAAATAATAAGTGCGTGCATGCCGTTATCACGAAAATATTCACCCATGCTACAGGCAGAATAAGGGGCAATGAATTGAAGAGCCGCAGCTTCTGATGCAGTAGCCGAAACAACGATTGTATAGTCCATGGCTCCGGCATCTTCTAATTTCTTTACTATCTGTGCAACACTTGATCTTTTCTGCCCAATAGCTACATAAATACAATAAATTTTATCACTTTCATTAGTAAGTGAATGGGCTTGTTTTTGATTGATAATAGTATCGACGGCTATAGCTGTTTTTCCGGTTTGCCTATCACCGATTATTAACTCTCTTTGCCCTCTACCTATTGGGATTAACGAATCTATAGCCTTTATTCCGGTTTGTACGGGTTCGCTTACGCTCGTTCTTTCTATTATTCCCGGAGCCTTCATCTCGATATGTCTGTACTCTTTACTTGCGATATCGCCTTTGCCGTCAATAGGATTACCTAGAGCATCAACAACACGACCAAGCAAAGCTTTTCCTACCGGTACTTCTAAAACTTTTTTAGTTCTTTTGACATTATCGCCTTGCTGTACTTGGTTATCATCCCCCATAATTACAGCACCGACTCTATCATTCTCCAAATTTAAAACAAGACCCTTAACACCGGATTTAAATTCTACCACTTCACCGGATTTTACATTAGCAAGACCGTAAATTTTGGCTATACCATCACCGACGGTTATTACCTGCCCTATTTCCTCAAGCTCACTTAAGCAATTAATATTAGCTATTTCCTTTTGTAATATTTCAGCTACTTCAATAGGCTTTAGTTTCATGTGGTTTACGTCTCCTAATTTTCTTGTCATTGCGAACGAGCATTACCGGATACTAAGTCGTCATTGCGAACAGCCGTAGGCTGCGTGGCAATCTCATAAAATATCCTGAGATTGCTTCGTCAATTACTTCGTAATTTCCTCGCAATGACTATATAAATATCTATGCAGCAATATTAACTTTCTTTAAAGCTTTCGCTATTTTCTCTAAACTACCTTTTATTGAGTAATCTTGCAACATACTATCATATTTAATTACAATACCACCAATAATAGTACTATCTATATCAAATAATATTTCTGTTTTTTGATTTAATTCTTTTTCTATACGAGATTTAATCCACTCCTGCTCTTTAGGTTGTAACTTATTTGCAGAAATAACCTGAACTATCTTTATATTTTTACTTCCATATAGTAAAGTATTATAAGCATCTACTATATTAGATAAAATAGCAGTACGAGAATTTTTTACCAATAACAATAAAAAATTTTGTACTATTGTGCTAATTTTGATATTTTTTGCTAACGAATTAACTGCGTTAATTTTGTCGTTCTTATTTACTATAGGAGAAAATAGGAACTCTCTAATATCAAAATTATCGGTAATTATACGGTTTATAGAAGTAATTTCTTCAAAGATCTTATCTTGTATATTATCAACCATAGCGTTATTAAATAACGCTACTGCATAATTCTCGATTAAATTACCTTTGTTCATTTTTTTAATTATATTTAAATATGTATTGCTCTATCATAAGCGGCGAGTACTGATTCATGCATCATTTCCGATAAAGTCGGATGCGGGAAGATAGTGTTAATTAAATCCAACTCCGTTCCTTCTAAATTTTTTGAAACCACATATCCTTGTATTAATTCCGTAACTTCCGAACCTATCATATGAGCTCCGAGCAACTCACCCGTCTTAGCATCAAATATAGTTTTAATTAAGCCATCACTATCACCGCTTACTAAAGCCTTACCGTTAGCTATAAAAGGAAATCTGCCTATTTTAAGCTCATAACCTAAGGTTTTTGCTGCTTCTTCAGTCAAACCGACGCTTGCTATTTGCGGCGAAGAATAAGTGCAACCAGGAATATTATGTTTATTAATAACATGCGGTTTTAAGCCCGCTATGCTTTCCGCTGCAATAATACCTTCATGGCTTGCTTTATGAGCTAAACAAGGCACTCCTGCTACATCGCCTATAGCATAAATTCCTGATTCCGCAGTTTGCATTAACCCGTTAGTAGTTATATAGCCGTTTTCTACTTTAATTTTTGTTTTCTCAAGACCTAAATTTTCCGTATTAGCTGTAATACCTACTGCCATAAGTAAAATTTCAGCTTGTAATTTTTGTGTTTTACCTGCTAACTCTAACTCAACTTCTATCGTATCTTTTGTTTTTGTTTGCTTAATTAACTTAGCATTTGTAATAATTTTTATACCTTTCTTCTCAAAGCTCTTATGAGCGATTCCGGCAATTTCCATATCTTCAGCCGGCAATATTCTATTATGTGCCTCAATTACGGTAACATCCACACCGATACTATTATAAAATGAAGCGAATTCTATACCTATTGCACCTGAGCCGACAATAATCATAGATTTCAGCACATGCTGTGGTATCATAGCTTCCTTAGACGTCCAAATTTGTTTACCGTCAGGCTCAAAGCCTTTTAAAACCCTAGATCTTGCTCCGGTAGCTATAATAATATTTTCTGCTTTTACTGTAGGTTTATCATTTATATTTATTACCTTATTTCCTGCAAGACTTGCTACTCCGTCTATCACGGTAACTTTGTTTTTTTTCAGTAGTAACTTAACACCGCCTACAAGCTTATTTGAAATCTCTCTTGAGTGTTCGACTATTTTCTTAATGTTGATTTCAGCACCTTTAGAATCAATTCCATAATCTTTAGCATGTTTTATATATTCAAAAACCTCAGCAGATTTAAGCAGGGATTTAGTCGGTATACATCCCCAATTAAGGCACACCCCTCCTAAATGTTCTTTTTCTATTAATACAACTTTTTTCTTTAATTGTGCTGCTCTAATTGCTGCAACATATCCACCTGGACCACCGCCTATAACGACTACATCGTATTGTTCCATTTTATTTTTATTTTGTTAGTTTGTTTGTTATGAGCATTAACGTCATTGCGAGGAGATGCATAGCATCGACTCGGCAATCTCAGGAATCATACACTATCTCCTGAGATTGCCACGCTCCTTTCAGTCGCTCGCAATGACGAAGGAAATGACACTAGAGTATACTACTCTTCAGCATCCATCTGTTTTTTTCATGCACTTTAATTCGTCCAATAATCATATCGGCTGTACCCTCATCGCCCTCTGCTTGTGCTACTTTGAGTCCCTTATATAATGTATCTCTAATAATATCTTGATCTTTTGTTAGACTTTTAAGCATTTCATTTGCTGTTGCGTTTGGATTTGCCTCATCTATAGATGCAAGTTTTATTAAATCTGATAATGCGGGGACTTTAGCACCTAAACTTCTTATTCTTTCAGCAAGCTCATCTAAGCTTTCAGCTAAATCTTCATACTGCCCCTCAAATAATAAATGTAGACTTCTAAACTCTGCTCCTCCTACATTCCAATGATAATTTTGTGTTTTAAAATATAAAGCATAACTATCTGCTAAAATTTGTTCTAAAGCTTTTACTACTTGCATAATACCCTCAAATTTCTATGAACTTTTTGACTTTATAACATTTCTTTAGATACTTCAAGCGATATTGAAATTTATATAATTTCACCTAATTGCAATGATTATATATTAATTATTAATTTTTGTTAATAATTTCTTGACTATCAAATAAGTACTGCTTATCATGCCCTTCAATTTTAAAAATCCAAAAGAATAGCAAAATACATCAATTAACTTCATTTTTAACCACTGTGGCAAGAATTACTACAGCAAGAGCAACAAGGGGAGACCAAGAATATAATATGCTTCAAATAGGATATAACGGAGAAAATTATTATAAGATCCTACTACAAAAAATTTAATTGTATCGAATTGTCCTAAAAACAATATGGCAACGATGGAGTGTAACAAAGGAATTGAATTATTAAATAGCGATATCATGAACCTAATATTTAGAGGGTTTTTCAAAGTAAAGAAAGCGCTAACTATAGACGAGGCTACTATTACTGCAGTTAATGATAATGGAGATGATATACGAGATTATATATTTAAAAAACAAGGTGATAATACTTTTGTGTATGAGGAAGCATTGATGAAAATATGTCAAGAAAATTTTCGTTATTATTTTGATCCACAAAATTATACTAAAATTTTAAACCCTACTATTGAGTATATACTTAATACTGCAGCAACTAATAACTCTATTACTATAGGGTAAAGGATGCGAAATATTTGAGGTACTTAAAGGAAATAATTTGAATGGAATTTCTTCAGAAATAAAGGATTTAATAGCTAACCCGATATCTAGCACTACTCAAGGTACTAGCACAATAGAAAACTTAGTAGAACTCATAACAAAAGACTTACCTGAAATAGCATCTAATACGATTAATAACACAATAACAAGCTCTACTGCCAAAATTTCTGAATCAATCTTTTCCAATAACACTGAAAGTTGGACTGAAACGGGAATAAATTTAATTAATAACACCGTAGCAAACCTTACTAATACTGATTTCAATACAACTTACAACTCTCAAGAAAATATGTTTGATTAGAGTGATAACGATAATTCCTTAGTTGCTCCATATATAAGCATTGGCACAGCTGTAGTTGCCTCCATAGCTGTTATAATAGGTGCAGGAATAACTTGGTATGTTAGAAATAAAAACGCAAAAAAAAGCTAAATTAAAACAATATATTGATGAAATTGAAGCTGAAAAACTTGCTGCTGAAATTAATGAAGATGTTACTACTGAAAATAACACTCTACTTGATAATGATCATGCTGTGGTAGATATGACCGGAGTCTCCTATTAAGAAGAAGGTACTTTAGTATAGATAACTTATAGTATTGCTTTTTAATCAACAACCAATAGCAAATTCACTGTTGGTTGTTCCTCGAAAATAAAAATTGAGATTTATTTCAATTCTTTTAGCTTTTCTTTCGCTGCTTCTTTAGAACGTCGTCCTGCATAAGGAATCATAAGTTTTATTATCTTCAATGAAATATATAAAGAAAACTGTTCTGTCATTTTTTTGTAGCCAACCTATAAAACCATCCGATTTTACGATCCTTTAATTTTACAGTTCTATCTTGGCTAAGTTTATTACCGCTGCCTGTTTTACCGTAAAGCTTCCAACCGTCTACAAAATCTTCAATAAACAAAATATTTTTAGTCATTTCTTGGGCTTTAACACTTACAGGCAATTTATTCTCTGCTAGTTTTTGAAGAAAAGCTAATTGTTCTTCCGGTGAAATTTCTAAAGAACTAGAAAGCCATGCATTAGTTAAACCGTTATTCTTTCCTTTATCTCCTGAAATATCACGATTACCATAATCAAATTTTGTTACATAATCACGGAATTTTTCAATACCTAATTCTTTGGTAATAACCTGAGAATACCAAACACAGCTATTCTTCATCCAATCTTTAGGTGTTTGGGATTGTTTCCAACTTCAAGATAGTCAACATATCCTTCTTTAAAAGGTAATTTTGGATGAGTTTCATCAATTAAAAACCCATCATCATAACCCATTAAACTTATAGCAATTTTAAATGTTGAGCATGGAGCATAACGAGACTCGCAATTACCTTCCCGTTTAATAAATTTATCATTTTCTTTAACTAAAAAACAATCCGCTTGAGTTATAAAAGGTATAGTAAGTGATATTAGGACAGTTAGGTGTAAAATAATTTTTTTCATATAATTAAAATTCCAAATAAATGAATAAGTAGGTAGGTAGCTTTGTTGTATAGATCAAAAAATGTATTTAGTGTCATCCCGTGGCTTGACCACGGGGTCCAGAAAACAACTTAAAATACTAATAATTTTAGTATTTTAAACTGGATCCCGCTACAAGCTTGCGGGATGACAGAGGGAAATATTGATCCACGCAACAATGCTGTACGAGAATGACATCCGCTTAAACTAAGTGTATACAATTTAATAAATTTCTTGAGACTGATCTTCCTTACTCGGTACATAATCAAAAATATCATTATTATCGTGATTATCGATCATATCTTCATTCTCAAGCATCTGAAAATTATTGACTTTAAATGCTTCTATAACCGTGCCGCTTGGCGTAATTTTACCGGTTGCTCTATCTACTGCTAATAATTTTATTGAATCAGGGACTTTGAAAGGCAGCGACGGTTCATCCTTATAAGCATTACTCATAAAATCAATAAAAATCGGCAACACTACGTTTGAACCTGTTGCTCTTTTTCCAAGCTCTTTCGGTGTATCATAGCCAACATAACTGCCAACTACTATCTTGGGCGTAAAACCTACAAACCATGTGTCTTTACTATCGTTACTAGTACCGGTTTTTCCACCGATAATTTTCCCTAGCTTCTTCGCAGCATAACTGGTGCCTCTATCTATTGCTCCGGTTAAAAACGAAGTAATTTGATAATCACTAGCTTCATCCGTAACTCTATAGATATATTCTTTCGGTATTTCTAATATTGCGGTATCTAAATTGCTATCTGAAACATTACAAGAAAGACATTCTCTATCATCTCGCCTATAAATAATTTTACCGTTACGGTCTTTAATTAATTCTACAAAATGAGGCTCAACTTTTTTACCGCCGTTAGCAATAATTGCATAAGCATTAGTCATTCTGCTAAGTGTGGTTTCAATTGAACCAAGTACCATAGAGTAAACTTTTTTCGGTTCATTATTAATACCGAATCGCTTAATTATATCAACGATTTTTGTAAGCCCTACAGCAGTCGCAACTCTTACGGTTATGAGATTACGAGATTTTTCAAGCCCGGTACGCATAGTGATTTCACCTAAAAACTTACCTTCATAATTTTTAGGACGCCAGCTAGGCATACCCGGACCTTGCAAAATCTCAATAGGTCCATCGTTAAAAATCTGATTCGGCTTAACACCGTTTTCAAGGGCTGCTAAATAAACAAAGGTTTTACTCAAAGAACCCGGTTGACGAAGTGCTTGAGTTACTCTATCAAATTTACTTGTGGAAAAATCATACCCCCCGACGCTTGCAAGTACCTGTCCGGTATTTGGGTTCATAACCATAATAGCCCCATTTACTTCAGGAATCTGACGAAGAGCATACCCCTCTTTTATAGCCTCAACCACTATCACGTCACCTTTTTTAAGCAAAGCCTTAACTGATTTAAGGTTACTTCTTGCCCATTTCATTTCAGCAATAGGAATTTTAGATTTGCTGCCGTCTATAAGTCCAATCTCTGCATGGTTATCGGTCACATCTAGAACTACAGCTAATTTATACTCTAAAAGCGATTGAGGTGTAGGTAATTTTTTAAACTCTTCTTGCCAATTATCAAGAGAAATATTGGCAATAGGTTTTCTAAAACCACGCTTCCTATCAAACTCCCTAAGTCCTTTTCTTAGAGAGTTTTCGGCTAATTGCTGCATCTTTGCATCTAAAGAAGTAATAATAGTAAGACCTCCTGTATAAAATTCCTCTTTACTATTTAGCATCTTAATTACTTCTTCTCGCACCTGCTCGGCATAATAATCAGCCATAACAGTTTCTTCTTTAGCTCGTTTACGTAAAACTATCGGGCTATCCATAGCTTCTTTCGCAGCATCTCTTGTTATATAACCATCTTCAAACATACGCATTATTACGTAATCACGACGAGCTTTTACTCTAGCGTAGTTTCTCTCCGGATTAAGTTTGGAAGGGGCTTTAGGTAGTGCCGCAATAAAAGCTGATTCTGCAATGGTAAGTTCCTCTACGGATTTATTAAAATAATTTTGTGCAGCTGCCGCAACACCGTATGCACCGCGACCAAAGAATGTTTGATTAAGATATAATTCTAAGATTTGATCCTTAGTAAACACTCTTGAAATCATATAAGAAAGAATCGCTTCTTTAATCTTACGTTCAAGAGAAACCTCGTTAGTTAGCAGAAAATTTTTAACCACTTGCTGAGTAATGGTAGATGCTCCTTCCATACGCCTATGATGTAAATAATTAGATATATTTAAAAATGCCGCTCTAACTATTCCAAGCAAATCAACGCCGGGATGGTTATAGAAATTCTTATCCTCAGCTGCAATAAAACTTTCTATTAGCGAACTCGGTACGCTATTAATCGGTACAAATACACGACGTTCAAAAGCGTACTCCTCCATTAATTTGCCGTCACGGGAATAAATACGCGTTACCGACGGTGGATAATAACGTGCAAGCTGTGAGTAATCCGACAAATCACGTGAATAGTGATATATTATATAAGCAGTAATCCCGCAACCTACTAAAATAAGGAAGGCAAAAATTTTTAAACAAAAAAATAGAAATTTATACATGACTTATAATATTTCGCCGGTTAAACTATTAAGTGAAGCCTTAGTAATTTTTACATCAATGATTTTACCAAGTAAAGATTTATTAGGGTTTTGGATATATATGGACTGCATGTATGGAGTTTTACCTATTATCTGATCGTCGAATTTACCATCGCGATCAAATAGAACTTTCATAGTACTACCAACACAACTTTCATTAAAAGCTAGTTGCTGAGCCATAAGTTCTTTTTGCAATATAGTTAATCTCTCTGATTTTATATGTTCAGGTATTTGGTCGGTTCTAGTTGCACCAGGTGTGCCAGGACGTGGGCTATATTTAAACGAATAGCACTGACCATATTTTACTCTGCGGACCAAATCTAAAGTATCCTCAAAATCTTCATCTGTTTCACCGGGAAAACCGACAATAAAATCAGAGGATAAAACTATATCGGGTCTTGCTTCTCTTAAGCGATTAATTATATCAAAATAATATTCCCGATCATGTTTGCGGTTCATGGCTTTTAATATTTTATTTGAACCTGACTGCACCGGTAGATGTAGAAACGGCATTAATTTAGGTTCGGTGCCGTGCAGTTTTATTAGATCATCATTCATATCTATCGGGTGTGAGGTGGTATAACGTAATCTCTCTAAATTTGGAATTTGTGCTAGATGTTTGAGTAAATCGGCTAGACTAAATATTTTATCTGCAGGACCTTTACCGTGATATGCATTGACATTTTGTCCAAGTAACATAATTTCTTTAGCACCGCTACTAACTACTTTTAGTGCTTCTCTGTAAACTTGCTCTACATTCCTTGAAAATTCAGCACCTCTTGTGTAAGGCACTACACAGAAAGTACAAAATTTATCGCACCCTTCCTGTACCGATATAAAGGCACTTGTTCCTTGCGGATATAATTGCTCAGGTAACTGATTAAATTTTGCTTCTTCAACAAAATCAAGATCGATTAAGTGCTTTTCGTGTCTAACGACTTTTGAGATTAATTCCGGTAGGTTATAATAAGATTGCGGACCGACAACAATATCAACATAAGGAGTTCTTGTGAAAATCTCTTCACCTTCCGCCTGTGCAACACAACCGGCTACAACTATTATTGCAGAGTTTAAGCCTTGTTTTTTTCTGGTATCTTGTATTTTCTTAATACGACCGAGTTCAGAATAAGTTTTCTCGGCTGCTTTCTCTCTGATATGACAGGTATTTAGAATAATAACATCAGCATCTTCAATATTTTCCGTGGGTTCATAGCCAAAGGGATAAAGCAAATCCTGCATCTTAACGGAGTCATAAACATTCATCTGACATCCGTAGGTCTTAATATAAAGCTTCTTACTCATAAAATTTTTAATATTATAAATTAAGTTTTATACTATATTTAGATAATTTTATCAAATTTTAAATAAACCGAAAGCACTATCCATCTGCTTTTCTTAACTTAATTAATTCATCTACTAGAGAAATTTTTTCTCCTGTAGTATCTATATAATCTTACACTTTTGCTTGTAATTTTGCTAAAGCTTGATTTGAAGTAGTAGTACAAATCATACTTTCTTTTTTATGAGCCTTATCTTTTATTTTCTTTTTACCATATTAATAATACAATGAATGTTATTTTTACCTTATTTTTAATAAGGATAAAAGTACCATATTATTTTTTATTTATAAATTCAGTTAAGCTTTAAACTAACATCTTGACGTATTAATTTTATCCATGTAAATTTAACA
>NZ_CCMG01000010.1 GCF_000751075.1 Rickettsia tamurae
TGTTAAATTTACATGGATAATGATCGAGCGTTTTTTAGCAAAAGATATTAAATCTTTTTTAAATGAGTTTTCAGCTGTAGCTATTTTAGGCCCAAGATAAGTGAGAAAAACTACTTTGGCAAAAGAAATAGCAGCAAGCCTTGGGATATCAGTCCCTACTATAATGAGATATATCGATCTCTTTGAGGATTTATTCCTTATAAGATTGCTAAGACCTTGGTCTAGTAATGTAAAGAAGCGATTAGTCAAAGCCCCCAAACTATATATTCGTGATAGCGGTATCCTACATGCATTATTAAGTCTTATGATGAGCTACTCGGACATTATATTCTCGGAGGAAGTTTTGAAGGATTTGTAATAGAAAATATTTTACCTACAGTTAAAAATAAAATGAATAGTTGGTTTTATAGAACTGCCGGAGGGGCAGAGGTAGATTTAATACTAGAATCAAGCATAAATAATCTTACGGCAATTGAAATTAAAAGATCCCTTACTCCTTCTATATCAAAAGGTTTCTATAATGCATTGCAAGACTTAAAACCAAAGAAAGCTTATATAGTATACCCGGAAAAGGATAAATATTATCTTAATTCACAAGTTGAAGTAGTTCCTTTGCATTATCTTCTTGATCTATTAAAAACAGAGCTGTAATAGCTGCATAATTTAGGTTTTGTTGCATGGCTCGATGTCATTCCCGCGAGGCATTGTTGCGTGGATCGTCTTCTCCATCATTGCGAGGAAATTACGTAAGTAATTGACGAAGCAATCCAGTAAAAAATTCTGATTTACAGAATTTTTTTGTTATTTTTTCTGGATTGCCACGCTCCTTTCAGTCGCTCGCAATAACGACTCGGTATCCAGGCAGGCAATGCTGAGCTAAGAATGACCCTAACCTACTACTGATTAATTCTTGCTGTACAGATTCTTTCGGTGATTTCTTTTAATTTTTCTATTCTTTCAATAAGATAAAGTAGTTGTTCTTTTGTAATTTTATAATTTTTACCATATCTTGCGTCAACATAAGCTTTTTGTAGTAATTTAAAACATTCCTCTTGCTCCGGCGTTGCCATAGGAAATACCTGCAATAGCTCAATATGATATTTTCTTACTCTACTACCTAACTTTTTTATATCATGCAATTTAGGTTTATAGTTAGAAAAAACTAATAAAATAGTACTGTAAAAACTTTCGGTAGCTTGATGAAGTGAAAAGGCTGATAAAGCATACTCCAAATCGTTTAAATAAGTAGTTTCCCCTTTTAAAAAACCTTTACCTCTACCAAACCAATAATCATAATTATCTTTAGCAATTTCTTTCATTTAACTCCAAGGCAAATCTTTAGCTTCACTAAGTGTAAATTCACCACTATCGTATAAAAGAATACCTTCTTTTTTAATATCGGTGAAAAAATAACGTCCTTTTTCTAACTGCCTATTTACTTCCTCTATTGACTCAAGAATTATTGATATCTCTGAATCGTATGGGATAATGTAATCTTTTACTACTCCCATTTTTTCTAGCCTGATATATATATATATATCATCTTCTAGCCTTAAAGCAGCATGCCCTTTATATTTACTTTTTTTAGAATTACCAAAATATCGGTATCACTATGATAACCATTGAGTAGATCACGCACCCAGTCACCCCTAGCAAAAGAGCCATATAAGATAATCATAGCAATTTTATCTCTTGCGACGCCTAAAATTTGGCCTACAATATAACTAATCTTTGCTCTAACTCTAATAGAACGTTCGGGGGATACAGTCTTCATTTAAATATCTTTAGCTTTTAGCTTTTTTATTTCTTCTACTGTAAGCTTAGTATATCGTGCTATTTTCTCTATAGGTTCGTTCTCTATTAGCATTTCTTTTGCTGTTTCAATTTTTTCCTCAGCTTTTCCTTCAACCTTTCCTGCAGCTTTACCCTTAACTTCGCCCTCTTTAAATTTTTCTTCAAACTTGTCTATTTCTTGTTGTATAGCCATTTCAGCTCTAAAATAATCATCATACTCCTGTTCTGTCCATTTATATTGCTCTAAACTTGCATATGCCGATAACACAATTTCATTTTTAATCTCTTTTGGCGGTTCTTGTTCTTGCAAAGCATATTTTAATAAATGCAACCATTCATCTATATCATCTTTAAAATCATTTTTTTTAAATTTTCCTAGTTCAATAAATACATAAGTTAATGAAAACAAATATTGTTTATGAGTATTGCTTTCTTTTATATGATGATAGCTAATATACGGCAATTCATCAGGCAAAGCTTTTGTTCCTATGATAGAAATTATTACTACCGGCAATAAATCCCTATGTTTCATACCTTTCTTAATTTGATTAATGTAGGTATAACAACCGTAAAGCTGCGTTCTATTAGATAATCTTTCTCCATTTTACGCTGCATCTCGATTATATACCATCTACCAGTTTCATCTTTAACTTTTAGATCGAATAAACTTCTTTTCCCTTCAAGAAATAAAGGCAATTGTTCAGTAGTTATATAGCTTAAATCTATGATTCTATCTCCTTTCGATAACCTAAGAAGAGAGTTCAGTAAATTTATTAATTTTACTTTATCGCTAAATAATTTTTTAAATGCGACATCATTTGTACCGTCTAAATATCTTTGCATAAATAATTATACCTTTAGTAAGTTTTTATATAGTAAATTAACCTCAGGTAGTAAACAATTTTATTATTAAATGTTATAGTAAATTAATACCTATCACTATCATCATATACTCCCCAAATTACTTTCTTGGAAATCCAACCTGTGTAATCCTTACATGTAATTTGACAGAATTGTTCTTTACATTTTTTTAAACCGCAGCGAACCTTGGGCATTAATTTTGCTATAACTCGGCTTTTAGGGTCTGCGGATTTGGTAAGTTCTACTTCCTTATCAGAAGTAATAACTACTGATCTTTTACCTGATAAGACGCTTGAATGTATCCAACCGCCTTCGCCGTTAATGTCACGTACTTGTCGCCATTGCTCGTACTCTGCAGTTATTTCTACCGGTTCGCCTTTTTTAACAAAAACCCATTCTACGGCAGATTTAGTAGTTGGTCCGCTTCTTGCATTTACTTCATTAGATTTTATTGAAACAAATCTCGGAATAGGCAATTTTTTATTATCGGCGTTAATTGTTGTTGATAATATTACAATAATTAAAGTAATAAGAATTTTAATCATTATCTTCCGCTTCAGATAAAGCATCTTCTTTTTTTGCTATTATATAATTACCAAGCCTAAATTGTACTTTTATTCTATTAATTTCCTGCTCGCTAATACCTATATTTTTTAGGACTGTTCCACCGATTTGTAATCCAGTCTCATAACTTTCCGGAATAATAGTTGTGGCGCCTAAATCATAAAACTCTCTAGCATTTTTTAAATTTTTTAACTTAACGACAACCGGTATATCCTGATAATTACCGCTAATTGTTTTAAGCGATTTCTTAATAGTTACTTGATTATTCATAGTAAGTATTATAGCAAATGCTCTTTCCGTACCCAATGCCTTTAGAGTATCGGCTTGCGATACATCACCTTTAAAAACCGGTAAACCGTTTGATAGCTCTTCTTTGACTCTATCATCATCTAAATCAAGTATTACGTAACTTATACCTTCTGCTTCCAAAACTCTTGCTACCATTTTACCGGTATTACCGAGTCCGGCAATAATAATATGGTTTGTTAAATCTCTTGCACCAAGCTCAATCATTTGAGTCGGAGTTTTACCTAGTCCTTTATCAACCTTCTCGGCAATCTTTTTCCCTAAAGCTGCGAGTAATGGAGTAAGTGCCATAGTAAAAGTAACTACGAGTAATAATATATCGGCAGTACTTTCTTCTAATACTCCGCTATCTTTACCTAAACTGAATAATATAAAACCAAACTCTCCGCCTTGCGATAATAATAAGCCTGAATAAAAAGCAACTCCTTTATTAAAACCGAATAAAATACAAAAAGCCGTTATGATTAAGGTTTTTATACCTATTAAAGCAATAGATAAAGTAAGAATATGAGATATTTTTTCATACATTTCTAGGGCATCGATATTCATACCGACGGTCATGAAAAACAATCCTAAAAATAAACTTTTAAAAGGATAAATACTTTCTTCTGCCTGCAATCTAAATTCAGTTTCCGCAACTAATACTCCGGCAACAAATGCTCCTAGAGCTAAAGACAAACCAAATGTTTCGGTAGCCCAAGCAGCAGAAAGTACTATTAACAAAGTCATCGAAATAGGTAACTCGCTTGCATTATTACTTTCTGATGAAATGAATGAAAATACAGGACGAAGAAAAACACGACCAACAATAAATATTGTAAGTAAGGCCGTTACGGCTTTTAAGAGTGCAATACCAAGAGCCGCTGCAAGCGAGGCTTTATTGTTACCGGCAAGTAACGGAACTATCACAAGCAATGGAACTACGGCCAAATCTTGCAGTAATAGAATAGCTAAAGAAACTCTTCCTATTTGCGTTGATTGACTACGATTTTCCTCAATAACTTGCATAACAAGTGCCGTAGATGAAAGGGCCAGACCACCGCCGGTAATGATAGCCGCACTACTATTACCGTCTATAAGTACCATTGCACCGGCAATTACTATAGCAGTCGTTAAAACTTGCAAACTACCGAGACCAAAGACATATCGTCTCATAGCTTTTAATCGCTCGAAGGATAACTCAAGACCTATTGCAAATAATAGAAATACTACACCAAGTTCACCTAGTAACTTAGTTTGGTCATATGTTACGATTTTTAAACCGTGATCACCTATTGCAGCTCCCGCAATTAAGTAACCAAGTACTGGACTTAATCTAAGACGCTTAAGTATAGCCACGATAAAAACCGCAGTACCGAGTAAAATTATAACGTTAATAAGAATATGATCGTTCATCTTTTCCAAATTTCTTCTAGCTTAAAATGCTCCCGTGCTTCAGGATAAAAAATATTAATTAAAATAGTACCTGCATCTATTAGTACCCACTCTGATTTATCAAGCCCCTCAATATTACTATTTACACCGGCATTATTTTTTAATTCTAAAGCTACATATTCGGCAATTGCTCCAACATTTTTAGTCGAACGACCGCTAGCAAATATAATATAATCGGCTAATTTATGTTTTCCTGTTAAATCAATTACCTCAATATCTTCTGCTTTTTTCTCACTCAAACATTCTAAGATAAATAATTTTAATTCTTCAGCTTCTTTTTTCATAATAATTAATAAATGATATAATAATATTAATTATTATATGCATAAGAGTAGAGTTTATCAATGAATGTTTAAAATTCTATAATAAAAATTCATATAAAGCTTTACTTTAACCAAAAAAACTTTAATTAATATTTAGGCTTTTATATCTAAAAAGTGATAAAATAATGGCAATATCTGCAGAAGAGCTAGAAAAAATACTTAAGGAATCCTTTCCAAACAGTATAATAAAAATTACTGATTTAGTAGGAGATCAAGACCATTATGCATTAGAAATATCAGATGCTCAATTTAATGGACTTTCTTTAATTAATCAACATAAATTAGTAAAAAATGCCTTATCTGAAATATTAAATACAAAACTACATGCAATTACCATAAAAACTATCGCAGTTTCTGAAAAATAATTACAAATACTAATATAATAAATCTTACATAAATTCAACTTATTATTTAATTAAGTTTTATACTTACTTAGCATTAAGATTATAATTTTTCTGATAAAACCAAATTTTAAATTAACTTTTGCATTGGTCAACAATATGTTGACTTCTATTCTTACATAGAGTATATTATAATTTAATCTATTCTCATCTCTAAATGCAATATAAACTCAGCTTTTCTAAAACAGCTTTAAAAAATTTACTCAAAATTTCTACAAACAAAAGAAAAGCTATATTAGAAAAATTAGAACAACTAAAGCTAAGTCCTTATAAGGAAAATAATAATATCAAGAAATTAATAGGACACGATGGTTATAGATTAAGGATTGGGGACTATAGAATTATATATAGAATAAATAAAGGAAAGTTAGAAATTCTAGTAATTAATGTTGATGTTAGAGGAGAGGTATATAAATGAGTAATAAACATATAATAGAATATCAAGGAAAGCCTGCTTTTGTTGTTATACCTTTTAATGAATATCAGGAACTTATCAATAAAAAACAATGTATTACCGATGAAACATTATACACTGAAGCTATAGCCAAAAATGAGGAATATTTTCCTGAAGAATTAGTACAAAAAATCCTGGATGGTGAAAATCCTATTAAAGTTTATCGTGAATATAGAGGGTTATCTCAAGAACAATTAGCTATTAAAATTGGTAAAACTAAGCAATATATATCATCTATTGAAAAAGGATTACGAAAAGGCACAATAGATACACTAAAAAAACTAAGTACCGTTCTAAATGTTGATTTAGATATGTTATAGTTCATTAAATTATTACTAATAGCAAATTACTTATGTAATTTGCTATTAGTAAGTGGATTTTTAGAAGTTTACTTTAAGTCTTAGCGTACCGGATTGAGCATGGTATTTTTTAGCTAAGTTCAACCAGTAATGCACTCTGTACTCCATTCTGCCTTTCTTAAGTACTACCCCTGCTACTAAATCATATAGCATTTATTTTAGTAGGTTTAGGTGACGGTACCGGTAGAGGCTCATTAAGACCGTTAAGATCTACAATGATTGCCGGTGTTTTACCTTTAAAGTCGTAATTAATAAAGGCATGAACTTGCGGTCTAATTATGAACTCATCCTTATAGAAAGTTGTTTTAATTTCACCGCCGAGTATACCCTCAACCTTAATATTGACACTTCTGAATAGTTAGATTTTGGAAAGAAGTACCGTATTCCTGATAACCGGAATCTTTAATCTTAGTAAGTATTAAACCTACCATCGGTGCAAATGAAGTTTCTTTCCATAGATAATTATAACCCCCAACTACTTGACCGCTATAAGAAGTTGAATGATACTTACCGTGTGCCGTTTCATAACCGCCTATACTATAATATTACGTAGTTCATTAGTTTTAATATCGCTTCGTGAATAGGTAGTTACGCCTTCTACAAACCAGTTATTTATAAAGTTATATAAACTGTATATAGAACCCATGTTAGTTCCGACCTTAGTAGTATTACCGGCTTTAGCATTTTGGTAACGTAACTTCGTATCGACTCTAGTATAAGCAGCACCAAGAACTATATTATCGTTTATAACGGTATCGAACCACCGGTAGATTTAGCTTTATAACCGCTAAGTCCGTTAAAGGCTTTTTGTACCGTTTTGCCGTAATATGGGCTAACCCATACTCCGTAAGCGGAATTATTAGCGTTACCTTCATCGAGTTCACTGTTTGTCCTCCAGCTGGTGCTTCTATAATCAATTGTGAGCCAGCAGTAGCTATATTAACCGTACCTCCTAAGGCAAAATTTCCTGGAACGGTAACCGTACTACCACCGGCAAAATTTAATGTATTATTTCCTCCGGCTACGGAATTAATTATATTCCCACCGGTAGCTCCGCCGACATTCGCACCGGCAGCTATTGTTACTTGTGCAGCAGTACCTTTAAAATCTATATCAGAAATTACGCTTTTTTGAAAGCGTGTTAACGAGTTGTGCGTAAATTGTACTAACCCTCCATTTCCTGTATCAATTCCCGTTTCCCAATCTAAACCATAAGGGGTGTCACCTCCAACAAGAGGCTGATACTGGTTTCCTATCTGAATAGTTTGTGCAAAGATAGTTCCTGTAATTGTAACCAGATTTTGATTTAGAAGCTGTCCCGGCTCATCGGCTATCCCATCGGTACTAAATATGTTAAGCCTTTTTGTTCCCCCTGTTCCGTTGCCACTACCTGCATCAAGTGCAATTTCTCGTTTACCAGAAGCCACGTGTACTCCTAATTGACCCCATAAATCCTGTGCCGGAATTAGTTTCACAGTAGCTATAAATTTTGCTTCATTTTTTGATTCATTACTTACTATATAACTAGAATTTGAGCTGGAAAAATTGATATTTTTTGTAGGTTGTATATCTACAACTTCATTTCCTGGGAAGTAAACTGAAGTATCGGTTGCAAGATTATATCTTGATCCATTAAGGTTACCAATATTAATAGCATTCGCTTTATTCCAATTTGGATTTTTAACAACGAATGGCGTATTAGTAGCTATTGTAAGATTATTTTGCCCCTGAACATCAGTTATAATAGTGTGTTCATCCAAGTGAACGGTAGGATCAGCAGGAGCAACAACTGTAGAAGCAATAGTCAAAGTACTAACAGTGTTGTTAAAATTCATATTATTAACGTAATAAGTGTTACCTGTTAAAGTTAAAGCCGCCCCGTTATTAGGACAATCGATATTTAGTCCACTTCCGGCACCATTAGATGTAACATTACCGAGATTTATTGCGGTATTGGCCGGTACAGTCATAACTGCGTTATTATTGGCACCTATATTTAAAGAGCCAATTGAAACATTAGCAGTGAAATTAAACACTCCTCCAAGTGCTAAATCATCCCCTGGGGCAAAAGGCGTTCCACCATCAAGGTTAAAGCCTGTGGATAACACAGCATTTGGACCTATGATGGTTCGAACCCCGAGTGCACTTGTGCTAGCAAGCATCACTGCCGCAGTTGATGCGAACATGCTTTTTTTATTAAATTTTTTAGAGTATTTTTTCGTTGACTTGACATAACATCTCCTAAATTTGGACTTAATTTTCTAAATTATAAATTCGAGACTAGTATTCATTAACAAATATAAATTTTATGTATTTTTGGAAGATTTTTAAAAATCTTTAGTAAAATGAGATTAAGATAAAAATTCTTAATATTTTCGTTATGTTGCACTTTTAAAAAAAGTTAATAATAAAATTAAATTTTTATTCAGGTCTTTAATTAATATTAAATAATAAAAGAGGGTAAGAAGAAATGATTAATAATTATTAAAAGAACAAAAAATTTTCTAACTTATGATTTTGTTATATAAATAACACGTTACTTTTAGTTAAAAAACATTAATTAAATACTAAAATATCTATAAAAATACTTATAAAATAAAGTATTTTCTACATATAGAAAGTAGTCATAAGTTACTTTTTCTTGTTTAAAATAAATTAACTTTATGTATTTTTTATAGAAATTCGGTAAATCGTATATAAAACTTAAGAAATACACATGGACCATAAAGCACACTCGGTGTCATACCGTGGTCAAGCCACGGTATGACACCGAATGCGTTTTTCGATCCACGCAACAATGTCTGCTCGCAATGACGATATCTTTCTTTATTGAGCAAAATCTATAAATTTTTACATAAATAAATTGATTTGCTACAAATAATAGAGTATATAGTATAGACATAATTAATTCTCGGGGCGTAGCGCAGCCTGGTAGCGCATCTGGTTTGGGACCAGAGGGTCGGGAGTTCGAATCTCTCCGCCCCGACCATAAATATAAATTTAAACCTAATGTCAAAAGACGACCTCATTCAGTTTACAGGTACAGTACTTGAACTTTTACCTAATGCTACTTTCAGAGTAAAGCTTGAGAATGATCATGTAATTATTGCTCATACTTCCGGTAGGATGCGTAAAAATCGTATCAGAATATTACTAGGAGATAAAGTTACGGTAGAAATGACTCCTTATGATTTAACTAAAGGGCGTGTGATTCATCGTCACTAATCTTTATAAGTATGAAGCAGCACAAAAAAAACCTACCGATTATATTAGCATCAAGCTCTCCTGCAAGAATTGAATTACTACACCGAATAAGAATTACTCCTTCACAAATTATTCCAGCAGATATAGACGAAACACCTAATTTGCGTGAATTACCCGCTCCCTTAGCCATAAGACTTGCTTACGAAAAAGCTATAAAAGTTGCATCTCAAATAGAGGAATCAGCTATAATTATAGCTGCCGATACCGTAGCGGCAGTAGGTAGAAGAATATTGCCGAAAGCTACTACTTACGAAGAAGTCAAGAATTGTATTAAGATGTTATCCGGACGTCGTCATCGTGTCCATACCGGTTTATGTATTATCAAAAAAGAGAATGATCAGCTTACAGTTAGACAAAAAATAGTTCAGACTATTGTTAAGTTCAAAAAATTAAGTGATGAAGAGATTAATTTTTATTGTTCTTTGGATGAGGGAATAGACAAAGCCGGCGGGTGCAAAATTTCCGGTTATGCAGAAGCTTTTATCTCATTTATTTCCGGCTCATATTCAAATGTTATGGGATTACCTTTATTTGAAACGGTAAATGCTCTAACTTCTTTAGGTTTTAGGTATATAAACGCTAATAGTCGTGAACATTGTTGCGTGGAGACAAAATCATCATTGCGAGCGGTCAAAGACTGCGTGGCAATCTAGAAAAATAATAAAAATGCTACGCATTTTAGTGGATTGCTTCGTCGAAACTTATAGTTTCTTCTCGCAATGACGACTCAGTATCCACTACATAAATTACTTAGCTACTCAGTTTCCAGGCTCATCCAAATGACTTCTTTCATAATTTTCATGACGCTCTTGAGCTTCAATACATAATGCAGCAATAGGTCGTGCTTCTAATCTTTTTATACCTATTGGGTCGCCTGTTTCTTCACAGTAACCATATTCCCCATTTTTAATACGTGATAATGCTTCTTCTATTTTACTCATTAATTTACAATATCTATTTCTACTACGAAGCTCAAAAGCTCTTTCTGTTTCATGAGTAGCACAATCGTTAAGATCGGATTCTTTTAAATTTTCTTCCTTTAAATGATCTAAAGTCTCTTGAGATTCCTTTAATAAATCCTCTTTCCATCTTAAAAGTTTTTGTCTAAAATATTCTAGGTGATTAGGACACATATATTCTTCATCTTTAGAAGGTTTATATCCCATAGGTAATTTAGGTGTTTCTAGCATATTAATATCTCAATATTAGCTTAATATATTATGTCTATAAGGTTTTTAAAATAATATAATATATAACTTAAAATTAACGCAAGAGGATTATGAATATTAATATATTTTATTTTTTAATTGGATATGCGGTGGTATATACAGCCTCTAAATGCTTTATACTTGTTTTAGTATAATTTTGTGTAGTAGATAAACTTTTATGACCTAATAGCTCTTGAATAGAGCGTAAATCTGCACCATGCTCAAGCAAATGTGAAGCAAAACTATGTCTAAATGAATGAGCAGTTAAATGCTGCGGTAAACCATAAAAATGCTTTAATTTAATTAATTCACGATTAAATACCGGTGGCTGCAATTTCTTACCCTGCTTTCCTCTAAATATCGGTTCATTATCCCCTAGCTTATACGGCAATATTTCTAAATATTTGGTAATTAAATTTTTAGCAATCGGTAACCACGGAATTATTCTTTCTTTACTACCTTTACCTATTATTCTTATAAATTCTAGATTTTGTAGATGAAGTTTCGTAATTGATAATGCCTCCGATATACGTAGACCTGAAGCATATATAAGAACAAGTAGGGCTTTATTTCTAAGTTCTACCCACTTAACATTCCCATATTCTTCAATATGTTCAAGTGATATTACTACATCATCCTCCGATAAAGCTTTTGGTAACAATTTAGTTTTTTTAGGAAATTTTATAGAAAAAATTATATGACTATTTAATTGTGTTGTTTTCTCTAAAAACCTATAAAAATTTTTTACTGCAGATAAACCACGTGAAATTGAAGAAGTGGTAAAATTATCACAGTTACGTTTTGCAAGCCAACTTCGGATTAATCTTATATCTGCGGTTTTAATATGATTTATCGTTACAAGCTCTGAATTATAATAATTCATAAACTCAAGGAAATGCTTAAGGTCATTATTATAAGAAATTACTGTATGATTAGAGTAATTTCTTTGCAAAACGAGGTATTTTTGCCACTTATTTATTAATTCTTGAATTGATATATCTAACATTTATAAAAACTTAACTATTTTTAATATTATTATTAATGCTAACAATTATTGACTCATAATTTTATAAATGTTAGCATGAATTGAGGGTTTATGTTTACATATACGTAACCTATAAAACACAAAAAATTTTTTAAGTAAAAAATTTAATTTATTTTAGGAGAATGAATAATGTTAAATGATACACAATTTTTAGATTTAATGAAATCCTATATGAATCCGGAATTTTATATGAGTTCTATGAAAAATATCCCTAGTGTAGATCTTTCATCTATCACAAATATAATGCAAAGAGCTATGAATATTCTTTTAACAACTAACTAAATTGCTACAGAAAGCATGCAATCTTTGCTTAAGAAAAATTCCGAGATTATACAAAATAATGTTAATACTATTTTGAATACTACTAAAGAAGCAGCAAATTCTAAAGATTTCAAACAAGCTAGTGAATGTCATCAAAAATGTTTAAAATCTATTTATGAAACATCTATGGATAATGCTAAGGAATTAGCAAGTATTGCTTATGAGTCTTCAACCAAAATATTAGAAGCCGCAAATAAGCATATTGCCGAGAATGTTCATCATGCTTCTAATAATATGCAGAATATGGCAGAACAAGTACAAAAAAACTTCAATAAGAAATCTGCTTAATTTTCAACGTCATTGCGAGCAACTGAAGGCGTTGTTGCATAGATCGAAAAATGCATTTAATGTCATTCCCGCGAAAGCGGGAATCCAGAAAAAAGCGAAATTATTTGAGCTTTTAATATAAAAAATTAAATATATTTATATCTTTTAGTTACTGGATTCCTGCTTTCGCAGGAATAACATTGTGGAAATCTCCTCTCAGTTGCTCGCCTTTCTGTTTAGCCAATTTTGTAAATAAGACTCTGCTAGTTCTTGATCTTCTATAACAATCACATTTTCAGCATTACGTTTATCGGCAGCAGCCGTGAAATTAAACGAACCGGTTATTACTTTCTTTTTATCGATAATTATAACTTTATTATGAGCAATTCCGGGTACTTTATCTATACCTACATCAATTTTTGCTCGTTGTAATTTGTGTAATTTAGAAAACTTTTGCTTTAAATTACTACGATCAAGTAATATTCTAACTTTTACTCCTCGCATCTGTGCATTAATAAGTGCAGTAGTAATTAACGCATCGCTCATACCGTATGCCTGCATATAAATAGATTCTTCAGCTTTATCTATCTGATTGGCTATAAACTTAGTACAACCGGCAGGCGGAGTAAAACATGTACTAACTTTACTTCTTGAAAGCTCTGAAATATTGTAATGCTTTATTTGAGGTGCAGATAAAGCTAATGATTTTTGATTTATTAGATTAGTAAAATAATCCGGATTCTGTCCATAAATACCTAAAGCAACTCCCAAGATAAAGGCAATAGATATTTCTATAAATTTATTATTTTTTCTCTTCATGACTTATTTATATTTTAGGCGTTATCTGCATGGTTTGCATTCCGCTATGTCATACCGTGGCTTGACCACGGTATCCATAAAAAAATAAAGAAGAAGACTGGATCCCGCGATCAAGTCGCGGTATGACAATAAAAAGATCCAACACCTATCTTCTTAACTGCCCGGTGCTTCTTCAATAGCCTTTAGATTCTGATAATCTAAAGAATCTACTAGCTTATTATCATTATTTTTTATAAGCCAATAATTCCACCATGAGCCTTCATATTCCGTAGCCTTTATAAGCCACTCATGACTACTTAAACTTAAGTCGTCATTAAGCCGATAATTATATTTAGCAATCGCAGGAGGATTAACTACACCTGCTACATGCCCTGAATCCGTGAGACAAAAGATCTTATGTCCGTTTAATAATTTTACTCCATCATATATTGAGCGCCATGGAGCTATATGATCTTCTTTTGCGGCTACAAAAAAAGAGTTACAATCAACTTTTCTAAGATCTATTTTTGTTCCGAGCACCTCTAAATTATTAGACTCTTTTAGCAAGTTATTGCAATATGTATTTTGTAAATATTCCTCATACATTTTTGCCGGCAAGTTAGTAGAATCCGCATTCCAATATAGTAAATCAAAAGGCATCGGTTTTTTATCAAGTAAATAATTATTGACAAAAAATGTCCAAATTAAATCATTAGCCCTTAGCAAACTAAAACTATTTGATAAATACTGCCCATCAAAATAGCCTTTTAGTTTTATATCTTCCTTAATGTAGTTAATCGTAGCTTCATTAAAAAATATTCCAAGCTCACCGGGATGAGTATAATCAAGCAAAGTAGTAAAGAAAGTAGCACTATGAACGGAATCTATTTTCTTTGCTTTAAAGTATGCGATAATTATAGCAAGGAATGTACCTCCCATGCAATATCCAACAAAATCAATTTTTTTAAAACCAAGATTTCTCACATACTCAAAAGGTGCTAAAATACCGTCTTTTAAGTAATCCTCGAAGCCTTTTTCCGATAGAGAGATATCAGGGTTAACCCATAAAATAAGAAAAACTTGAAAATTATTTTCTACCAAAAAAGATACTAAAGAATTATGCGGAGATAAATCGAGTATATAATATTTATTTATGCATGGCGGAATAATAAATATCGGAATCTTATGAATTTTTTCTTTCGGTTCATAGCATATTAATTGCATTAAATCATTTTGAAATATGACTTTTCCTTTTGTTGCAGCAATATTCTTACCGAGTTTAAAAGCAGATTTATCAGTAGTTTTGATATTTAATATATCACCGGAACTTTTATATCTCTTAAGAAATTTTCTAATCCCTGTACTAGATTTTGACCGCCGCTTTCTAATGTCTCACGTAAAACTTTTGGATTACAAAAAGCAAAATTTGAAGGTGAAAAAGCATCGATAAAATATTTAGTTACAAACTCTAAATGTTGCTTGAGATCATTTGATAGCTCATACTGTTCTATATTCTTCTTAAGCCACTCACTAGATAGTAAATAATATTGTTTAACAAAGTCAAAATAAGCATTATCCTCCCATGAAGAATCTTTAAATCTTTTATCTCTATTATCCGGAGAAAATACAGCTTTTGCCGGACTACCGACAAATTTTGCAAAGCTACTTGCTGTAAGCTCTCTTAACTTATCAATATATTCAATATTAAGCAAAATTTTTCAGGATTTGCCCAAAACTGTTCTACCATTAAAGAAGCTATAATTCTGTTTTTATCACTATCAATTAGGCTCCTAGGGATCATACTCCCCCTACCTTGCATGAAATGTAAAATAAGCTCTTGATATTTATCGGCAATTTTTTTGAAATTATTAATTATCGTCTCGTGCGGGATGTTAGTTCCAAGATACTTCTAAAAAGTTAACAATTAATACAAACGTAGACGAAGTTTAATTTGGAAAAAAGCAAGGCGTTTTATATTTTTTGACCGCAGCGTACATACTAGTACGTGAGGATCAAAAAATATAAAACAACAACGCCAATTTTTCAAATTAAACGAGTATACCTTATGTCATTAAACTATTCCATATACTATCAACCTTGTCGATAACTTCCTGACTCATTTCTATTTTTTTACCCCATTTTCTATTTGTCTCAGGGTATATTTTATCGGTTGCATCTATTCCCATTTTACTACCAAGCCCTGAATCAGGTGATGCAAAATCCAAATAATCTATCGGGGAATTATCTATAAAGCTCGTATCACGCCTTGGATCGCTTCTTGTTGCTATTGCCCAAATTACTTCTTGCCAATTACGAACATCAATATCGTCATCTACAACGATAATAAATTTACTATAGATAAATTGCCGTAAGTAAGACCAAATCCCAAGCATTATTTTTTTAGCATGACCGGGATAGGATTTTTTAATCGATACTACTGCAACTCTATATGAACAACCTTCAGGTGGAAGCCAAAAATCGACTATTTCCGGAAATTGTTGCTGCAAGATAGGAATAAAAATTTCATTTAATGCTTCACCTAAGATTGACGGCTCATCAGGCGGTTTTCCAGTATAGGTACTTAAATATACGGGATTTTTCTTCATCGTTATTGCCGTTACGGTAAATACCGGAAACTCCTCAACATCATTATAATATCCGGTGTGATCTCCAAAAGGACCTTCAGGCAAATACTCCTCTAAACTTACATAGCCTTCCAGCACTATTTCACTATGTGCAGGTACTTTGAGGTCAATAGTTTTGCATTGCACCAGCTCTACTTTTTCATTACCGAGTAAACCTGCAAAATTATACTCTGAGATATTCTCAGGTATCGGCGTAACCGCTGCCAAAGTTACCGCTGGATTTGCTCCAATAACGATAACAGCAGGAAACGGTTCTTTCTTTGCTTCTTTCCAACTTTTATGATGCTCTGCTCCACCTCGTAACTTTAACCAACGCATCAATAGCTTATTTTCTGAAATAACCTGCATTCTATATATGCCAAGGTTGTAATTATCGATTTTATCTTTTGTTGGTCCTTTAGTAACTACTATCCCCCAAGTAATTAAAGGCGAAATATCATCAGGCCAACATCTTTGAATCGGCAATATATTGATATTCGGTTTATCAATGACGATTTCATGACAAGCTGCTTTTGATACGGTTTTAGGAGACATAGCAAATATACGCTTAGCTAGCGGTAGCATTGACAATGTTTCTTTAAAAGATGCGGGAGGTTGCGGCTGTTTAAGGAATGCTAGTAAAACACCAAGCTCTCTTAATTCTTTGGGTGACTTAAGTTTAAGCCCAATACAAATACGATTTATACTAGCATAAAGATTAGTTAGAATAGGTATGTCGGACTTGATGCCGTCGGCTTTTATAACATTTTCAAAAAGTAATGCAGGTCCGCCTTGTGCTAATACTCTTCTACTAATTTCAGTAATTTCTAGGTCAGTTTTAACTTCAACAGAAATACGCTTTAACTCACCGTTTTTTTCTAAAAATTTTAAAAACTCCGGTAAATCTTTAAAGCTCATAGTTCTATTTTTTTGTTTATAATGTGCGGCTTATTTTATCGTCATTGCGAGCAGGCATTGTTGCGTGGACCAGTTTCCTAATTGTCATCCCGCGACTTGATCGCGGGATCCAGTTAAAAATACTAAAATTATTAGTATTTTTTATTGTTTTTATGGACCCGTGGTCAAGCCACGGGGTGACACAGTGGATTTTACCGGTCCACGCAACAATGCCTTGCGAGCAGCCGTAGGCTGCATGGCAATCTCATCAAATATCCTGAGATTGCTTCGTCAATTACTTCGTAATTTCCTCGCAATGACGATATGGTATGACTCTATGGGTTTCCCTACTTACTAAAATTAGCCTTTACCTGCATATCATTCTGAATAATTGTGTAGTTAATTAGTTCGTCAATTACAGAATTTTTAATATTATATATTATATTTTTTTCTGAATTGACATGAATATTTTTAGCCGTTAATTCATCTATACTTCTAGATTTAATATGTGCAAAATATACTTCATCACCTACTTGGAATACAGGCGTATTACTTCCTATTTTAGTATTAAAAATTGATAATAATATTTCAGGAGTTAGTGTTAAATCATTTTCCATTTCGGATCTAATATAATTTTTTTTGCTTATTTTTATTCCGTTAGCTTTAAGCTCTTTTATATTCTCTTGCTCTGAATTATATTCCTTTGCTAAATCCTTGATAATCTTTAAGTTTACATCTGCGATATTCTGCTTTATCCAAACTTTATTTACCTGTTCTTTAATAGCATCAAATTCAGGTATTTTTGCTGGCTGAATAGATTTTAATTCTACCAATATAAGATAGCTTTTATCTTCTGCTTCTATAGGATAAGATAATTCTCCTTCCGAAAGCTCAAAAATACTATCGGCATTTTCGGCAATTATTTTATCTTCAATAAGTTCTGCATAACTGACATAGTTAACGTTTTGTATTGGTAGCTTATATTTTTCGGCAATTTCAACTAAGCTAGAACCAGCTGCCGTCTCATCTTCCAGCTTTTTAGCAAACTCCATATTAAGTATGTCGATTTTTTGATCCTTTAATAAATCATGTAATTGTTTTTGTACCGATTCAAAACTTTGATTCCCAAACTCATCTTTATTTTCATTATAAAATTCTAACAACTCATCTTGAGTAACTGAGACTTTTAAATCCTTAATATTAGCTTTAATATAAGAAAAGCTGCGTTTCTCAGGTACCTCAAACGAGGTTTTATTATCTTGGTAAAAATCCTTTAATTGCTGATCGGTAGGAGTAGGAATTTGTAAATCTTTTGGTTTATTTTGTAAATCTATTTGTATTAATTCTACCTCTCTTTTTTCAGCCATATAATCTACTATATTGTCAGTCATAGCCTTAGGAACATAGAAACTTTCTACAAAAGTACCGACAAAAATATTTTTTAGAGCTTTTTCTTTGAAGTTTAATAAATATTTTTCTTCATCCATATAAGAATTTCTAAAATAAGTTTTAAAAATTTTTATATCGAAAACATCTTGCTCATTTTTAAAAACCGGTGATTCTTTAACTAAAATTTTAACTGTATCATCACTTAGATCTAAGTCATAATAGCTAACTAGATAATCTAAGACATTATCATAAACAAGCCTTTTTAAGATTCGGTTATCAATATTTAACTGTGCTATTTCTTCATCGGCTAAACTTGTTCCCGTTTGCTTACTTATAGCATTAATTTCTAAAGATTTTGCTCTCAAAAAATCTTCCTGGGAGATATTTTTCACATGAGAAAAAGTAACAATATCACCGCTTCTTCTTCCGTTTAATACATCTTTAATACCAAAGCCGACAAAAGCAAAAGCTATCATTGCGAATAAAACCCGCATTATAAAACTATCGGCAGTTTTTCTAATATTATCTAACATAATTTTTTATTTAAGATCCTCAGTGTCACCCCGTGGCTTGACCACGTAGTCCATAAAAAAAGACTGGATACCGTGGACAAGCCACGGGATGACACCAAGCATATTAGAAGTTCACACGAACTTTTACACTACCTTGCTGAGCGAAATACTTACTTCCGATATTTGTATCGTAGTTAATACCGTATTCCATCATTTTGTGCTTAGCAGTAACACCAACGCCGACATCAAAGCTTGTTTTGTTTTGCTTAAAGCTGTTGGTTGGGAAAGGAGCAGTCATACCTTGTAATCTTGCATCAATCGCCGGAACTTTATTCTTGAATGCATAATCAACCATTGCGTAAAGCTCAGGTGTTAGCACTACTTCACCTACATTGATATTACTTGATACTTTAGCACCGAGTAAACCGTCGAAAGTGTTATAGTTCTTGCCTTTAACGGTAAGATTTTGGTAAGTAGTACCCGTTTCTTTATAGCCCTTATCTCTGATAGTCGAATATCTAAGCCCAGCTAGCGGTGTTAAGTTAATGTTCTCAGGCATTGCATAAGTATAACCAGCCATTAACTGACCTGTATAACTTTCGGATTTATACTTACCGTTTGCAGTTTGATAAGCAGTAGTCGCTAATGCCGTTGCAATAACACGTCTTGATTTGCTTCTTATCTTATTATCCGAGTAAGATGCTATAGCTTCAACGAAAAGATTTTCATAAGGTACATTATATAAACCGTATACGGAATAGATGTTACTCTCTACCTTATTATCGCCCGTCTTATTATTTTTCAGTTTGATATCAGTATCGGCTCTTGTATATGCAAGCCCGAGTGCTAGATCATCGTTAACTAAGCCGTCAAAACCTATAGTGCCACCAGTTATATTAGATTTATAACCGCTTATATTGTTACGCATCTTCTGCGTTGCATTACCGACAAACGGACTTATCCATGCACCAAACTTAGCATCTTTGTCCTCATCACCGGCAGCTACAGCAGCCGGCTGTATTGCATCCATTCTAGCATTTAGATTAATTAAGCTACTTGAGATATTACTTAGTATAACTTGATTATTAATAGCAGCTATAGTATCGCTAGGTTTTACAACGTCTTGCATGAGGTGAGTTATAGCATCTGCTTCTTGGATTGGAGTCAGTTTTCCCCAGTTACCAAAAGCTAAACGTGCATCCGAACCGATTGGTGCTTGCTCCATTAACTCAAGCGATTTCTTTACATTTGCAGCGTTTGGGATATTTGCAAGTGGTCCGCCCGGTTTGAAGTTGTTATCTATCACTTCTTGAGATACATCCTTTGCAAATAGCGTTAAAGTTGATGCATCAAAAGTAAAGTTGACAAAGCGGTTGTCATTATTAACGGTTACTTTAACATTATCTGCGGGAGTAGGCTTTAAATCGCCTGCTGTTTCTGCAGATATTACCGTATATTTGGTATTTGGATCTATATTATTAATGTCGAAATTAGTAGCAGTAACAACAAGTGCTAAAGTTGAAACCCCTGATAAATCAAGAGTACTGCCTGATTTAATTAAGATATTACCACCTGACTTAGCTGCTCCGTCAAAAGTAGTATTTAAGGTTAGCGTATCGGTAAAGCTACCGGTGCCGGTATATGTTACTTGATTTGCACCTAAAGTAAGTGTAGTACCGCTACCTGTTATATTACTATTAAAGGCTAGGCTATTGCCGAAATTAATAGTAGCACTGTTAGCTGCAAAGCTGGTAGCCGTTACATTTTTAACAAAATTAGTGATAGAACCTTTGGCTAAAGTAACAGCACCTGTATTAGTAAATGTATCGGCAAAACTTGTAGTACCGCTGAGCGTCGCCGTACCTTTTGCGTTAACACTGCTTGCAAAACTTGTAGCACCTGCCGTTGTGATATCACCAACCGAATTAGCCGCAGTCCCTACAACACCACTAACACTGCCACCATTCGTGAAGTTTAGCTTCAGAGCCTGACCGCCGGTTTTATTTATGCTGCCTGTTAAGTTAAAGTTTGCAGGTAATGTTAAGAGTGCATTACCGTTACCTTGGATCTCGGTGATGCTAGTATTACCGCCTTTGGTTATGCTTACAGCTCCTGCACCGACTTTTAACATAGCAATCCCGTTTACGCTATTAAGATTACTTGCACCTAAAGCTATTAACGTACCGTTATTAGTACCACCGGTATTTTGGACTGCTCCCGCAACATTTATATTGTTATTTAATGTTACCGTACCGTTTTTTGCATTAAAATCTAAGAAACCGCCAATATTACCGGTTTGAGTTAACTGAACGGCATCATTAATTAATGTTACATTCGCCGTAGTAGCTCCAAGCTCTAGCACACCTGTAGTATCAAGCTCTATATTTGCTGTATTGAAAGTGATACCTACTGTACCCAAATTTCCTGCTCCTTGAAATTTTATAGCTTGTAACCTCTTAGCTCCACCGAATGTAACCCCTCCGTCTATTGTTAATTTTCTTCCTGCGTTTACGGAATTTAAGGTTACTATACCTTCATCATCATTATTAGGATCTATATCTGCACCTAATGTGATTGTACGGTCATTTGCATTTGAACTATTTTGTAATACTAACTCTGCATCTGCATGGGCAAATTCAATATTTGCTGCCGGTACATTTAAATCACCACCATTTGCATCAATCCTATAAGTAGCATTGTTTATTTGTATAGCATCAGCATTAAATGCTGTACTACTAGTAAAATCTGCATTATTGTTAATAACCAAGTCATGTATACCTAAATTTACATCGTCGGTTATTGTAACCACATGCTTAATAAGTAAATTTTCAAATTTATCACCGCCTGCATCACCAATATTTCTAACAGTACCTGCTACATTACTTCCGATATTCAGTCCATTAACCCCACCATCAAAGATTAAATGACCTTCATTGGCACCAGGTGCCGCTAAATCAGCTGCTAATAATATATTATTTACTCCGCCTCCGGTTAGGTTAGAAAGAGTTAAAATAGAATTTGCATCTTCAAAAACAATCGCTTGACCATCTAATATAGTAACATCACCGGCACTTGCATCAAATGCAAAATTATTATCGGCTCTAATATTGATTGTTGCGATTGTTCCCGCAGTTGGATCATATGCTACAAGTAACTTTGTATTAACATTTAATGTAGCATTATTACCTTTTACTATAGCTCCTTTAAACCCATAAGTAATTACGTTACCACCACCATCAAGAGGACCGTTAAATTCTAACGTACTGCCTGCTCCAAAATTTATATTATTTGTAATTAAGTTTCCTCCGGCTTGTAATGTTATTCCTGCTCCTACATTCACTGTTGCTAATGCTGCTGTATTACCTATATTGCCGGTTACTGTACTATCACCGGTAAATGTTGCTACACCGTTATTTGCATTACC
>NZ_CCMG01000011.1 GCF_000751075.1 Rickettsia tamurae
GACGCAGCATTTGTTAAGTTAGTCGTAGTGGCTTTAATAACCGCCCCTCCAAGAGAAAGGGTACTTGCCCCAACGCTTATTTGAGCTGCTGGATTAATATTACCTATTGTTCCGTTAATGGCAGCATCTGTATTGGCAGTTATTATACCTCCTCCATCTATATTTCCTGTAAGTGTTATCTTTGCCGGAGTTGCAGATTGTATAATTAGTCCAGCATTCGCTCCCCCTAAAGTTATATTTCCTAAACCAGTATAAGTATCAGCAGCAGCATCAAAACCATGATTTGCAACAACCGTAGCAGTACCGGTTAAAGTTAAACTTTTGCCGGCATTAATAGTAACAGGCAACAAGTTACCCCCTGTAACAATAGAACCGACGCTGGTATCTTCAGTAATATTTAGGCCTCCAGGATTAGTAGCCGCAACATTTATAGCCGTAATAATACGACCGACTTCATCTGCAGTGATATTATGATTACCACCGTAAGTAAATGCCTTATTGTCTTGAGGACCGTTAGCAGGAGTACCATTAGCTACTCCTTCAGCCGTTATCTCATTCCAATTACCGGCAGCAGCAAGATCACTAAATGCTGCATCATTAGTAGAAATAACACCCGCAGCAACACCCAACGCCCCGCTACTACTCAGCATTAATGCTGCGGTTGAGGTGGTGAATAAAGCAGTTTTAAGACCTTTTTGAATTGCCTTTTGAAATAATTTTGGATAAATACTCGCCATATGTAAACCTTAATAAAAATTAAATAACTTAGAAAGTTAGAAAATGTTGTAATATTAATATAGTTTTTTAAATATGTCTATTATAATTAATAATTTAGATGATATTTTTACAAATTTAGTATGAATATGTGGCATTTGTATAGATTATATGTCATTTCATAACGGCGTTGCCTGCGTGGACCGGTCTTCGTCATTACGAGCAGACCTTGTTGCGTGGACCGAATCGTCATTGCGAGCGAACGTAGAGAGCGTGGCAATCTCGTCAAATATCCTGAGATTGCTTCGTCAATTACTTGCGTAATTTCCTCGCAATGACGACTCGGTATACACCACAGGCAATACCTCTTGCAATGACGATTTAGTATCCATACTCTCCTAACACCTTAATAACATCATCATACATATAACCTTCATAAGCACCGGCTTCGAGTAATAATTTTGTAGCTACTGTACAATTATTACTCTTTGCTAAGCCTAGAGGATTTAAGCCTGATTCATCACGATAATTAATATCCGTAGTGTGTTCAATTAAAAACTGTATTAATTCTTCACCGCAATTAGCTTTTATAGCATGATGCAGAGCTAGACGTCCTAATTGGTCTTTGTAGCATCAACACCTTTACTATATTTCTACTAACTCTAAATCACCGGCATATATTGCTTTTTGTAAAAGCTTTTGTCCTAAAGCTTTATCAAATTCGGCGTAATCTTTAATCAAAATTTTTACTAGTTTTTGAGGTGTTTATATTCTTGTCATAAATTTGAGTTACTTTTTCTAAAAGTGTTTGCTGCCCCGTGTTTTTACCGACTAGCGTATGATTTACTAGATACTCTATTAATCTCAAATCTTCAGAATCGATAGCAAGTTCAAAAATCTTATAACCGAGCTCGCTTTTAATATCAAATTTAGCACCTTTGCTAATTAACGCTTTTACTGACGAGATATTTTTCGATTCTACGGCTAGCTCTAGAGGCGTTTTATTATTATTATGATGATTTTTATCATGAAAAAATTGTGCTATTTTACCATTCCCCATTGCTCTTGCCCAATCATGTAAAGTATAGCCATATTTATCGTACTTTTGAAATTCCGTATTCTCATATAAATATTCTACCATTTCTACACATTACCGATTTTTATTGCTAAGTGAATAGCAGACCAACCACATGTTAGGAGCAATCTTTCCTCCCATCTGAACTAAAAATTTTACTGTTTCTAAATCATGACCAAGTATTGCTAACTCCAAAGGAGTTCTACATTTAGCATCTGTAGCATTAATATTTTTTTCATTACACAAAGCTTCTACTAACTTTATTTCTTTACCACTATATGTAAATCCGACCATTTATTATCTCTTATAGCCATCGGGTTTACTTTCGCTATCTTAGCTTTTAAAGCTTTAAGACGTGATATTATATAATCTTTAGGGGTAATTTTTACATATGAGGCATAGTAACTTGGGTGTCTGGTTCCAGTGTTAGAGGTAGTCATTGAATTATTTCCATTATTTAATATATTGCGGCGGCAATTATTAAAATATATTAATAATGTCAATGATAAATGTAGATACCGAGTCGTCATTACGAGGAAATTACGCAAGTAATTGACGAAGCAATCTCAGGATATTTGACGAGATTGCCACGCAGCCTGTGATACAAGATACCGTGGTCAAGCCACAGGATGACAGCTAAAAGTACTGGATTCCCGCCTTCGCGGGAATGACATTTACCTCTCAGGCAATAATATCTCTCTTTTACCTGTATGATTCGGTGGTGAGACTATTCCCTCTTTCTCCATCTTCTCAACTAAGTTGGCGGCTTTGTTATAGCCGATTCTAAGCGACCTTTGGATATAGCTAATGGAAGATTTTCGCTCGTCACGCACTATCTGCACGGCTTTTTTGTAAAACACTTCATCAGATGTGCCGTCACCGATATCAATACTACTATCGTCTTCTTCAGGCTGCTCGGTAACGGCAGAGATATATTCAGGCGTACCAGTCTCTTTCAAATATTCCGTAATTTTCTCAATTTCAGCTTCATTAACAAATGGTCCGTGTACCCTACTTACCTTTGAAGTATTACCCATAAATAGCATATCACCCATACCGAGTAACTGCTCGGAGCCTTGCTCACCTAAAATCGTTCGGCTATCAATTTTAGAGGTAACTTTAAAGCTAATACGACTTGGAAAATTGGCTTTAATGACACCGGTAATAACGTCTACAGAAGGTCTTTGCGTTGCCATAATAATATGAATGCCTGCCGCTCTTGCCATTTGAGCAAGCCTTTGAATCAGCATTTCAATATCCTTACCGGCAATTAGCATTAAATCAGCCATCTCATCAACAATAACCACAATGTAAGGTAGTTTTTCCATATTCATCGTAACGGTTTCGTAAATAGGCTTACCGGTTTCAGGATCAAAACCCGTTTGAATCGAACGCTCAATTACTCTATTCTTTTTAACCGCTTCTAAGATTTTTGCATTATAACCTGCGATATTCTTAACACCGATATTGCTCATCATTCTATAACGGTTTTCCATTTCCTTAACTGCCCATTTAAGAGCAACTACCGCCTTAGAAGGCTCGGTTACCACGGGAGTTAGCAAATGCGGTATTCCATCATAAGCCGATAATTCAAGCATTTTCGGATCGATCATGATAAAGCGGCATTCTTCGGGAGTATAGCGGTATAAGAGCGATACAATCATCGCATTAATACCGACGGATTTACCTGAGCCGGTGGTTCCTGCTACTAATAAATGAGGCATTTTAGCAAGATCGGCAATTAACGGCTTACCTGCTAAATCTTTACCCAAGACTAACGGCAATAAAGTTGATTTGTCTTGGTATTCGGGAGTCTCTATAAGCTCTTTCAAACAAAAGAATTCACGTTGCTTATTAGGAAGCTCAATACCAAGTACGTTTTTGCCGGGTATGACTGCTATCCTTGTTGATAAAGCAGATAGTGAGCGTGCTATATCGTCAGATAATCCTACTACCCTTGATGTTTTAGTACCTGCTGCCGGCTCAAATTCATATTGAGTTACCACCGGTCCTTGATTGATATTAATTATCTGCCCTTTAACTCCAAAATCATTAAGCACGGTTAATAACTCTTCAGCCTTTTGTTTAAGCTCTGAGGAAGAAGCCCCTTTTACATGATGGTTTTCAGGATCACGTAATAAGGAAATAGGCGGCAATTCTGCTATTTCGCTTTGAGATATTTTAGGGCTAACAGGTTTGCTAAAGAATTTTATAGGATTTGCAGGTATGGGTCTTGCTTCTTCAGTGAATTTTACTTTTTCACTTACAGGCTTTTGGTAAGAAGAAGTTATATTTATTTTATCATTTTTTTTAGTAGGGAATAATCTTATCGACGACAATCGTGAAAATACATTATGTAAAAAAGATTGTACCCGATAGATTAAAAATTTACCTAGCTTAATAATAAAATTACTTAAAGAAGTAAATTTAATTTCAAGTAAAACAACTAATATAATAAAGGTAAAAAATATTAATAATAAGTATAGTTGATTTGTAAATCGCTCAAAAAAATTAGAAGCTATTATTCCAATAGCTCCGCCTGCATTTGCCGGTATGAATTCTAGCTTAATCTTAGATAATAACGTGCTACTGCTAACGAGAGCGAGCAACATTACAAATATACGGATAAATGAGCCGCGATATCTTCCATACCAACAATTTCTCACCCAAACAAAGCAAGCAAGCGGTATAATAAAAGCAGCCAATCCAAAAAATTGATATAAACAATCGGATAAATAAGAGCCAAAAATTCCGACTAAATTACTAGGGTACTCTGTTGTGACCGAGTTAAAAGACGGATCGTCTATATTATATGACGTGAGAACAGTAACAATACCAAGCCCGATTATCCCTAAGATAACAGCTTGTACCTTATTGTTTGAAAGAATTTTATTTATGTAATATAGCATAGTTTTAAATATTAAGCTAAATTATGAGTTTTATACCTTTAATACTCTATAGGCTTTTCAATAAAGGAATAATTATTACTGTTATAAAAGTAACCAACGTACTAAGAAATTTCCCATTATCAGCCCAATATGAAATGCAGGTAATATGTTATACAAGACAATTAAATGACAACAATATATTGGGTAAGAGAGTAAAGCAATTAATTTGTCTAACTTATTATCTTTGGTTAAGTCAAATATTTTTCCTAAAGATAGAGCAAATAAACAATAAAAAAGTAATTTTTTTAGTTGAGGCTCTATTGGGATAAACGGAAAAGTAATAATTATTAATATAATATAAATAGAGTAATTGACTAAGCCAAGGCTTTTTTTCGTTTATTTCTTTACTAGAATAAATATAAAATGCTTGACTACCGATTAAGAAAATTGCAAGTTCAGAAGGAAAGAATCTATAAGACCAAGGATCTCCTATAAATCCGTTAAACTGAAGAATAATTCTAGTAATTAAAGATATACAAATTATGGATAAAATATAGATATTTTTCTTTTTTAGAATCCAAGGTGCTATTAAATAAAAAGAAATTTCTAACCCAATTGACCAACCAGGAGGTATCAACAAAAATTGATAAAGAGGAGGCGTGGAGTCAGTAAAGTATTTTGTAAAATGTACTGTATTATTATTAATTCCAATAAACATTGTTACATCTTGAAACAACATTGTTAGATTTGTAAAAATTAAAAAAACCAGCCGGAAATGGAAGATTATACAATTGCCTTAAAAAAGAAAATTTTTGCTGCAAGAGGAAAATAGTTAAAATACAAAAGATATAAGTAGGATAAAGCCTTAAATATCTACTTTTCCAAAATTTTATTTTGCTTGTATAATTGCTCTGAATCATAGCCATATAAAAGCCGGAAATCATGAAAAAAGATTGTACTGCGATTTCTAAACCTACAAATTTAAGAAATGGATGAGAATTTGAATGTGCAGCCACAACAGAAAGAGTAAATTAATAACCTAACTACACCCATTATGTTAAATAATAATTATATTAGCAATTATATAATATCCAAAACCTAAATCAAGTAACATAGCCGCACTTCTCAATAATAGGATAAGTTATTTACATTAAAAGAACCATTTTGTATTATAAAAAATACATTTTTTTACTTGAGTGAAAGGTAACCAAAATTCATGACCATAAAAATTCATACGGAAAAAGATTTCATAAAGATGCGAGCAGCTGGAAAATTAGCTGCAGAGATACTCGATTTTATTACTGATTACGTAAAGCCGAACGTCACTACTAATAGTTTAAATGACCTTTGTCATAATTTTATTACTTCTAATAATGCCATTCCTGCACCGTTAAATTACAAAGGCTTTCCGAAATCGATTTGTACTTCTATAAATCATGTGGTTTGTCATGGCATTCCAAACGATAAGCCATTAAAAAACGGTGATATAGTAAATATTGATGTTACGGTAATTTTAGACGGTTGGTACGGTGATACTAGCCGTATGTATTATGTTGGTGACGTAGCAATTAAGCCAAAGCGTCTTATTCAAGTAACTTATGATGCAATGATGAAAGGGATTGAAGTAGTTAGACCCGGTGCTAAACTCGGTGATATCGGACATGCTATTCAAAGCTATGCCGAGAAACATAATTATTCTGTGGTTAGAGATTATACGGGTCACGGTATCGGAAGAGTTTTTCATGACCAACCGTCAATATTAAATTACGGTCGCAGCGGCACGGGTATAACGTTAGAAGAAGGGATGTTTTTCACCGTTGAACCTATGATAAATGCCGGTAATTACGACACTATATTAAGTAAACTAGATGGATGGACGGTTACTACACGTGATAAATCATTATCGGCTCAATTTGAGCATACTATAGGCGTGACTAAAGACGGTTTTGAAATATTTACGTTATCACCGAAAAAATTAAAATACCCTCCATATTCAATTTGATTCACACAATGTTAGAAAATAATTTGATAGAATTCGGTAATGATGAAATAGGTACGCCTCATTATATAGGTCACCGTAAAAGTGTAAAAGAACGCTTCGTTACTGCCGGAGCAGAACATTTTTCCGATTACGAATTACTTGAAGTAATGTTATTTTTATCCCTCGTAAAGACGTAAAGCCTCTTGCTAAAAAGTTACTTGACCATTTTGATATTACGGATTTAATTAATCTTGATAAAGAAAGGCTACTTAGTATAAAGGTACTAATGAAAATTTATATATTAATTTTGCTCTAATACGTGAGTTGATAAATAGAGTATTGAAACAAAAAATAATAAATAAAAATATTATTGCTTCTTGGAGTTCTTTGATTGATTATTTAAAAGTTAATATGGGCAATATGCGACTCGAGCAATTTCGTATATTATTTTTGAATAAGAAAAATATTTTACCGATGAGGTTTTAAGTCAAGGAACTATAGACCAAGCTGCGTTATATCCACGTGAGATAATTAAACGAGCTTTATTTAACGAAGCAAGCAGCCTTATACTTGTGCATAATCATCCAAGCGGTAGCCCTGAACCTTCAAAAGCCGACATTCATATGATAAATAAGATAGTAGAGACATGCCAAACCGTAAATATTATAGTACATGATCACGTCATTATAAGTAATAACAAATATTATAGTTTTAAATCTAATATGTTACTATGAATATAAATAGCTATAGCACTTTAGACTTCCTGCATAACGTAGCTAATAAAGAGGAATTTGCAGGAAACACGGAAGCGCTTGCCACCGCAGCGTACACTTTAGTACGTGAGGATGCGAGTACCGGATTGACGCACAAATTACCTTTAGGAGTAAGTTATGCAGGAAGTCTACTATTTATTTTTTCTTTTATAGCAACCGCTATATTAACATATATATTAACTAAATATCTTCCTGCAATCGGTTTAGTTGATGTACCGAGTAGTCGTCGCTCTCATGATAAGATAACACCGCGCGGCGGCGGTCTTGCTATTGTAATTGTCGTAATGATTGCTTTGAGCGGATTTGAATATATAACAAGCAATAATCTTATTAATTCAACAAAAATACTACCTTTATTATTGGTAATTTCCTCGGTTTCTTTTTTAGATGACTTAAAAGCCGTACCTATTCTAATTCGTTTAATAGTCCACTTAATTTGTGCAGCTTTTGCTATTTTTCTTTTTTCACAGGTAAATTCCGTCCATATACTAATATATTCTATTTTAGTTATAGCTTTAAGCGGCTTTATTAATATATATAATTTTATGGACGGTATAGACGGTATGAGCTGCATAGAATCTATTCATCTATCTAGCACTATGCTTATATTATGTTTTTTACAATTTCCTACTATTGATAACTCGTATTTTATATCTAGTGTAAATGTTATTATTCTTGGTTTTTCTTGTGGTTTTTTAATATTTAATTGGCATCCGGCAAAAATATTTTTAGGAGATGTGGGAAGTATTAGCCTTGGATTCTTAACGGGTCTTTGCTTGCTCCTGCTTGCTCTTACAAGCACTAATTTATTTATAGCTTGTGCTATTGCTAGCTTATATTACATTACCGATGCCGTACTAACCATATTAATTCGGCTACTCAATAAAGAAAAAATTTGGCAGCCTCATTTAAAGCATTTTTTCCAAAAAGCAGTACAAAAAGGTAAGTCTCATAAACAAGTAGTATCGATTATAGCAGTTTGTAATATATTTTTAATGATCATATCGGTTACATCTTTACATTTTCCTGTAATATCTATAATGCTTGCTTTAGCCGTCATAACTTTAACAGTGCAGAGTTTATTAAAATGAAGCTAATTAAAGAGGATATTGATAAAATAGTTAGACGTATATTTGCCAAACAACATCCATTGCTGCCTGAAATCATGATTAACTGGAATAAAATAGTCGGGTTTAACTTCAGTACTAAAGTATTACCTTTAAAAATCACCACCTATACTTATAAAAAACAAAAGATTAATACGCTGTTTATACAAGCAGAAGATAATGCTACGGCAGCAGAATTACCTTATTATCAAGATATTATTCTAGAACGTATTAAAATTTATTTAGGCTTTGAAGCAATACATCAAATGAACGTAACGTTTTATAAGCAAAAGCCTAAAGTATGAGAATTAAGTCATGCTCTCTTCGTGTGGATTTCTTGAATTAAAATATCCGCCAGAATATTTAAATTTTTATGTAATTTTCTAATCATAGATAAAGTAAGAGGTCTTCTTTTATTAAGAATTTCAGATACTTTACTTCTTGAACCTATGCTCTTTTCTAAATCTTTTCTAGAAAGTCCAAGCTGCTCTATCCTAAAATTAATTGCTTCAATTGGGTCAGGTGCTTCTATTTTATAATGTTTATTCTCATAATCTTCTACTAATATTGATAATATTTCTAATTTTTCAGCTTCTGAGGAATTTTCTTTTGCATATAATAAATTATCTAGTTCTTTTAATGCTTCTTTATATTCTTTTTCTGTTTTTATAATATTTATTTCCATACTTAAATCTCCTTAACATTTATCTTATCATATTCTGCATGCGTTCCCACAAATCTTATGACCATTGCCTGCGTGAATACTCAATCGTCAATGCGAGCAGGCGTTGTTGCGTAGATACCCAAGTCGTCATTGCAAGGAGCTGTAGGCGACGCGGCAATCCAGAAAATAATTAAAAAAATTCTGTAAAAATGACGAAAAAGCTGAATCATGCGATAATACCTTGCAGTCGCTTAGCTCATGACGCCTCAGTACCCACGTAGGCAATACCAAGGCACACAAACAAAAAAAGGAGTCTTTGATTAAAGACTCCTTTTTAGCTTGTAAAAAGATTTGAGAGTTAATTACATATCAAATCTTAATCCTGCCATTAAGTTATTACCTTTATAACGGGCTCCACCAAATTTAACTTTATTTCCGGCAACATTTTTAGTATTAGTTTTTGATTTACCGTAATCTGTCCAGCTATAAACGAGTTCTGCTTTCACACCTTGTGCTAGTTCAAATGAAGTTCCTAAAGATAATTGATAAGCAAAGTTGGTTTTGTTTTTAGTGGTTCCTGAAAAATTAGTACTACTAATAACATTATTATTAGCAACAATCTTAGTTGAAATATTTACTTTTTCCTTTACTAACGCAGCACCGACACCTGCTCCTGCAAAAACTTTAAACATACTTAAATCAATAAAATCTACATAACCGTTAAGTAATGCACTTACAATAGTAGGTTTATGTTTTACTGATACTGTAGTACCACTTGTAAACACACCTCCTGGAATCACAACACCATTAATAATAAGTTGTCCACCTGCTGAAATAACCGATGGTACAGTAGTAACAGTAGAGCTAAAGGTTGAAACATCTGTAGATTTTTTCATGTGATTATTTGTTACCATTCCAATTGTAAAATCAGTTCTTAAATTATCCATGATATAATAACCTGCTCCAATATTACCGGTAAAACCTGTATTGGATTTTAACTTAACACTGCTATTTGAAGGTTTCGCTTTATCAAAAATCACGCCACCGGCATTAAGTTTTAAATACCATTGATTTTCCAGAGATAATGACATCGATGAATTACTAGATGAATCTACAGAAGAATTCATATCGCAATCAGCGAATGAAAGACCGGAAGTTAAAAGTGCTGTGCTTGCAGCTGCTATTAAAAGTAATTTTTTCATATTGTTAAATTTTTCCTTTAAATTTTATTAGTTGTTAGTAAAAACGATATTAGATAATAATTCTACAATTTTTACCTAAATTCGATAAAAAATAGTTTTAAGTGACATTTCTGAGTTGTCGTTTAATGTCACTCCATGGCTTGACCACGGAGTCCAGTCTTTATTTTGTATTTCTAGATACCGTGGTCAAGCCACGGTATGGCATTAGGTTATTACCTAAAACTATAATATATTCTTGTTAATTATATATCAAATCTTATACCGGCTGTTAAGTTGTGGCTTTGATAACGCATGCCACCGGTTGGTACACTTGTTCCTTGGTAAATTACATTCTTACTTTTTGTTCTACCATCATATATCCAGCTATAAGCTAGTTCTGCTTTAACACCGTCGGCAATTTGCGCAGAAGTACCTAAAGTTAGCTTGTAAGAGATATTAGTTCTGTTTTTAGTGTTAGATGAAAGACCAGTTATCCCGTTATATGTAATTTTTTCTTTAACTAATGCAGGACCAACACCGGCACCAGCAAAAACATCGAACATATCAAAATTAGTTAAATCTACATAACCGTTAATAAGTAAACGTGTAATAGTAGGTTTATGACTTGCTGAAACATTAGTACCGGTAAAAGATGCATTAGTCGCAGCTCCGGATTTCTTTAATTTCCCACCGATTATAGTACCTAAAGTTAAATCGGCTCTAAAGTTTTCGGAAATATAATAACCGATACCTAAATCAACTGGAACAGTTGTATTAGATTTTAATTTAACACCGGTTGCCTTATCTTTTTCTTTATTAAACATTGCTGCACCGGCATCTATTCTTAAATACCACTCATTATCCATGCCCTCGGCAAATGATACGCTAGAAGATAAAATTGTTGTACTTGCAACTATTAAAAGTAACTTTTTCATGATTAGCACCTCAAATTAATAATTAAACATTATCTTAATAGCATATATAACATATTATATTTTTTAGTTCTATATTTAATCGGCAATTAGATTCATATAATAAAGCTTTTATTAAGTTTTGTGACAAAATAAACACATATTAGTTAATTCATGTTATTTATGTATTTATTAAACTTATCTTTCTCATCTTTAAATTTATCGGCATCAGGCAAAGCAGGTTTTTTTTTGGTAATATTTTTCCATCCTTTATTTTCTATAAAATCTTTTGCACGTTCTACCCATTCTATTAACTCCGGTGATTCGGGTTTAATAGCATCTATAGGACAATCAGGAATACACACGCCACAATCTATACATTCATCAGGATTGATAACTAGCATAAATTCACCTTCATAGAAACAATCTACGGGACATACTTCAACGCAATCGGTATATTTACATTTTACGCATTCATCGGTTACAACATAGGTCATTTTGTTATCGATTCTTAATTTTATCGATTAATATAGAGGTTCTTAAAAGTAATACTAACAAAAAATATAGTATAAAACTTATAAACATAATAATTAAAGGCTTTAACATTGAAGAATGAATAGTAGGAGAACCAAACCTTAAAACACTAGCAGGCTGATGCAGACTATACCAAATATTTACCGAGAATTTTACTATCGGTATGTTAATCAGTCCGATAATAGCAATAATCGAAGCAGGATTTTGTGCTTTTCTTATATTATCCGCACTATTCACTATAATAATATAGCTTAAATATAATAAAAATAATATGAGCATGGAGGTAAGTCTTGCATCCCAAACCCACCATGTCCCCCATATAGGTTTTCCCCATAAAGAACCTGTTACTAAACTAATCAAAGTAAAAGTAGCTCCAACGTAACTAGAAGCTACGGCTAGCAAATAGTTAATAGTAGTTTTCCATACTAAATAGCTAAAACTGCATGCTGCCATGAAAACATAAACACCAAGGGCCATCCAAGAAGCAGGAACATGAACATACATAATGCGTACAAACTCACCTTGCTGATAATCTACCGGCGAAACTATGAGGGCTAAATAAAGACCTATAATCATCATTAGGAAAGTAGATATAGCTAATATAAGTATTATAACCTTCGATAATTTATTAAAATAATAGGGGGTTAATAGTTTTAGCATATTTTCTTACTTCTTTATTTCATTCTTGCAATCCTCTATGTCATTCCCGCAAAAGCATTGTTGCGTGTATAGGTTTTTCATTTGTCATCCCGCGACTTGATCGCGGGATCCAGTTAAAAATACTAAATTAGTATTTTTAAGTTATTTTTATGGATACCGTGGTCAAGCAACGGTATGACACCGAGCATACTTTATGATCCACGCAGGCAATGCTCTACCATGATTATCGTATCCTTTTAAAAAACTCTTTCATTAATAGCCCCGAATCTTCGGCAAGAATTCCGCTATATATTTCCGGTCTATGAAAACAAGCACTACTGTTAAAATATCGTAAATTACTTTCGACTGCTCCGTGCTTGGAATCAGAAGCCCCGTAAAATAAACGTTTTAACCTGCTATGAGCTATAGCTGCCGCACACATAGCACAAGGTTCTAAAGTAACGTAAATATCATAATCATTTAAATTTTTAGAAGATATAAGATTACATGCTTCATTAATAGCAATAATTTCAGCATGACAAAGAGCGTTATTTTTTTCTTCCGTATTGTTATGGGTACTAGCAATAATTTTCTGATTTAACCTATCTACAATCACCGCTCCGACCGGAACTTCATTTTTATCAAAAGCAATCCATGCTTGTTTTAAAGCTTGCTCCATGAAAAAATTATTAAAATTAGCTTCTTTATCTAACAATATATTCACGGTAATTTACGTGTTCTTCGATTCCAAAAGGATCTTGGTGGATAATTATTTCAGCCTCCGGAAATTCCTGCAATATTTCAAAAGCAATCTCATCGCTAATTTTATGAGCATTATAAAGCGACATATTGCCGTCCATTTCCAAATGGCACTGGATAAAAACTTTTTGACCGGCATATCTAGTTTTCATTTCGTGCATACCTTCTACGCCTAAATGGTTATTAACTATCGAGATAATTTTTTGTCTATCTTGTTCGGGTAATTCATGATCTACTAAATTTTTAAATGCCTTTTTAAATAAAGAATAAGAAGAGTAAAATATATATAACGAAATAACTACACCAAATAATGGGTCAACAAACCAAAAATAATCACTTAAATTTATAGAGATAATTACTATAACATTAGTTAGTAAGTCTGTGAAATAATGAAGCTTATCGGCTTTTACTATTTCCGATCCTGTTTTTTTAATTACATAAGTTTGATAAAGTACTAAAATAATTGTTAAGAATATACATACATACATTACAGTAGTGCCGTCGCTAATATTCTCCGGTTTTGTTTTTTCAAATAATGATTTAACCGAAGAAAAGCCTACAAAAAAAGCTGAAGCAAAGAAAAATATCGATTGAGAAAAAATTGTTAAATCCTGAATTTTTTCATGCCCGAATCGATGATGATGATCCGGCGGTTGCAGGGCAAATCTTAAAGCTATTAAATTAATAAAGGAGGAAGTTATATCAAGCATCGAATCAATTAAAGAAGCAAGGATTGATTGCGAATCGGTAACAACCCAAGCATATAATTTTATACTTAAAATAATTAATGCCGTAGTAACCGATAAATAAGATACCGATTTTATTAACCGATTACGGCTATTAGTATCCATGACAAATCTTTCCAATTTATTTTTTGTAGTTTAACAAAGAAAATATAAAATTCAATTATAATTAGGTTCCGTGAACAAAATTAAAAATAATATTTTAAAATACAAATAATTTAAATTTTGTTTACAGAATCTGGTTTTAACTTTACAAAATTCTAAAAACCATATACTTATTAAATTATATATTAATTTAGAGAGAATTATATGAAACTATTATCTAAAATTATGATTATAGCTCTTGCAACTTCTATGTTACAAGCCTGTAACGGTCCGGGCGGTATGAATAAACAAGGTACAGGAACACTTCTTGGCGGTGCCGGCGGCGCATTACTTGGCTCTCAATTCGGTAAAGGTAAAGGACAGCTTGTCGGAGTAGGTGTAGGTGCATTACTTGGAGCAGTTCTTGGTGGACAAATCGGTGCAGGTATGGATGAGCAGGATAGAAGACTTGCAGAACTCACCTCACAAAGAGCTTTAGAAGCAGCTCCTAGCGGTAGTAGTACAGAATGGCGTAATCCGGATAACGGCAATTACGGTTACGTAACACCTAATAAAACTTATAGAAATAGTACAGGTCAATATTGCCGTGAGTACACTCAAACAGTTGTAATAGGCGGAAAACAACAAAAAGCATATGGTAATGCATGCCGCCAACCTGATGGACAATGGCAAGTTGTGAATTGATAGACCAAACGTCATTGCGAGCAGGCATTGCCTGCGTGGATCAATTCCTGTGCATACCACGACTTGATCGCGGTATCTCAGGACTCAGCCTGTGACACAAGATCCCGTGGTCAAGCCACGGGATGACATCCCTTAAACTAAGAGAGTAATCATGACTTTCATAATAACAAGTACTGCGTTTAAACATAATGACCGCATTCCTGATAAATTTACTTGTAAAGGACAAAATGTTTCACCGCATCTAGAATGGAATAATGCTCCTGCAGATATTAAATCTTTTGCACTTATCATGGATGATCCGGATGCACCGGTAGAAATAGCACCACCGCACGGTATATGGGATCATTGGATAATCTATAATATTCCTGCTTCTGTTACTAAGCTTTCAGAAGGACAAATAGATAGCAATATTAAAATTTTAAATAATAGCTGGAAAGAAAAAAAATACGGCGGTCCTTGTCCACCTGCCGGCAAACCTCATAGTTATTTTTTTAAACTATACGCTCTAAATGATTATCTTGAGCCTGATGAGAATGCTAGTAAACAAGATTTAGTGTTGGCTTTGCAAAAACATTTACTTGCCGAAGCAGAACTAATCGGCATTTATTCTACATAATGCAGCCACGGGATGACAGGAGTGAACCGATACATGCAAAAACCTATAATCGAGTTTCGTAACGTATCTAAAAAATTCGGTAATAAATTGCCGATAAATAACGTTAGTTTCACTGTCAAAAAAAATAATATAACTACTTTAATTGGACCTAACGGTGCAGGTAAAACTACCATAGTACGATTAATGCTTGGCCTTGAAAAACCTACAAGCGGCGAGATTATAATTGATCCCAAATTAAAAATCGGATATGTACCGCAGAAGTTCGGATTAACCCCTGATCTACCTATTACAGTAAAAAAATTTTTAGATTTGTTAGCACCTAGTAATTTTAATAACAATATTAAAGAGATTAAATCATTTATTGATTTGGAACATATAAAAGATCAAGAAATTTCTAAGCTCTCAGGAGGGCAGTTTCAAAAGGTAGTTCTTGCATGTTCAATAGTTAATAATCCCGACTTAATTATTTTAGATGAACCGTTACAGTCTTTAGACGTAACAAGCCAACAAGAATTTTATCAGCTTATTAATTTGATTCGTAAAAAGCTAAATATTACGGTTTTTATGATTTCTCATGATTTATTTACCGTAATAAAAAACTCCGATCAAGTGATATGCTTAAACGGTCATATATGTTGTAGCGGAATACCAAACGAAATAACTCCTAACTCTGAATTCTCAAATGCACTTTCTTCTCTAGGCTTCTATACCCACCACCACGATCATAAGCATTAGGTAACCGTTCACGAGTATTGCGTAGCTTATTATTTCTCTCTGTCATCCCGTGATTTATTCACGGGATCCAGTAAAAATTTTTTATTATTTTTCTGGATTGCCATGCAGCCTACGGCTGCTTGCAATGACGATTCGGTATCTATGAAACAAGGCTGGTCAAGCCACAGGATGACAGAGAGGAATAATAGGTCACACGCAACACCCGTGAACGCTGACGGCATTATACTTATTTCAAATATTGCTTTAAATATCTACCGGTATGGCTTTCCTCACAGGCAGCGATATCGGCAGGAGTGCCGCATACAACTATCTTACCACCTTTGTCACCGCCTTCAGGACCGACATCAATAATATAATCTGCCGTTTTTATAACATCTAAATTATGCTCGATAACTAAAACGGTATTGCCCATATCAACAAGTTTATGTAATACTTTTAACAATTTATTAATATCGTCTATATGTAGTCCTGTAGTCGGTTCATCAAGTATATAAAGCGTTTTACCGGTTGAACGTCTTGATAATTCTTTAGCAAGCTTAACACGTTGTGCCTCGCCTCCTGAAAGAGTAGTAGCAGACTGACCGATTTTGATATAACCTAGACCCACCTCATTTAAGGTAATTAGTTTTTCATAGATTAACGGTATTTTTTCAAAAAACTGCATTGCATCTTCTACAGTCATCATCAAAACATCAGCAATAGACTTGCCTTTATATTTTATTTCAAGCGTTTCTCTATTATATCTGTGACCATTACAAATATCACATTTCATATATACGTCAGGTAGGAAATGCATCTCAATTTTAATCAGCCCGTCACCTTGGCATGCTTCACATCTACCGCCTTTAACGTTAAACGAAAATCTGCCTACTTTATACCCTCTAGCTTTTGATTCAGGTAATTCCACAAACCAATCTCTAATATGGGTAAAGGCACCTGTATAAGTCGCAGGGTTTGAACGAGGAGTTCTACCTATCGGAGATTGATTAATATCGATAATTTTATCAATATATTCAAGTCCTTTTAATTCTCTATATTTGCCAGGAAATACTTTGCTAGTTGGCTCTAAATGCTTTAGAGCCGCTCTATATAGAGTATGAATCATCAAGCTTGATTTACCGCTTCCCGATACTCCCGTTATAGCAGTAAAAGTACCAAGCGGAATTTTGATATCAACATTATCTAAATTATTGGAAACCACCCCAAGTAATTCAATTGCCCTATTATCATGCCCTACTCTTGTTTCAGACGGCACTTTGATTGTTTGACGACCGCTTAGATACCTACCTGTAATACTTTCTTCAAAATTCTTTATTTCTTCAGCATTTCCTTCCGCAATAACACGACCGCCGTGAATACCGGCTCCCGGTCCTATATCAATAATATGGTCTGCTTCATACATTGTTTCTTCGTCATGCTCAACTACCAAAACGGTATTACCCAGATCTCTAAGCCTTTTTAGTGTCTCAATTAATCTTGTATTATCTCGTTGATGAAGACCGATAGACGGCTCATCAAGTACATATAAAACACCGCTAAGCCCTGAACCTATTTGAGATGCAAGACGAATACGCTGACTTTCCCCTCCCGATAAAGTACCTGCTTCTCGTGATAACGTTAGATAATCAAGCCCAACATTCATAAGAAATTTTAATCTCTCGGTAATTTCTTTTAGTATACGTTCGGCAATAAATAATTGCTTTTTATTTAATTTTTCTTCTAAGTGACTAAACCATTTTTGCAAGGCTGCAATACTCATACCTGCTACTTCGCCTATATGAAGATTCGCTATTTTAACGCATAATGCTTCGTCTTTTAATCTAAACCCTGAGCAGGCAGTACATTTATGTTCTGACTTAAATTTAGCTAGTTCTTCTTTAATTAAAACCGATTCTATAGTACGGTCCTTTTCTTGCAAACTTGGTATTATACCGGCAAAAGGTTGTTTTATTATTTGCGTTTTAGAACCGTCGTGAAATTCAAACTTTATTGCCTCTTCTCCTGAACCTTCAAATAAAATATCCTTAACATTTTGTGATAAACTTACAAAAGGTACTTCAATAGAAAATTTATAATGATCAGCAAGAGCCTTTAATGTTTCTAGGATAAATTTAGAAGATGTACTACCCCAAGGCACTATTGCACCGTCTTTAATAGAAATTCTTTGATCCGGAACTATTAAATCTCTATCAAAGAAAAACTCTTTACCTATTCCTTCACATTTAGGACATGCCCCAAAAGGGCTATTAAAAGAAAAGATTCGAGGTTCTATTTCAGTAAGCTGAAAACCCGATGCCGGACAAGAATATTTTTCGGAAAAAGTAATACGCTGATTTTTTTCAAACTCGGTCTTAACTGCCGGCGGCAATTCTACAATTTCCAAATAAGTAATACCCTCGGCAAGATTTAACGAACTCTCTAAGCTATCTGCAAGCCTATTACCTAAACTTTCGTCTAGAACTATTCTATCAACGATGACTTCCATATTATGCTTCTTATTTTTATCAAGTTTCGGTAAATCATCAATTTCGCAAACCTCACCGTTAACTATTAATTTCTGAAAGCCTTGCTTTTTCAGATTCATAATTTCACGTTTGAACTCACCCTTATGTCCTCTAACAATAGGAGCGAGTAAATATACTTTCGTACCTTTAGGTAGTTCATTAATTATATCTACCATCTCGGAAACCGTTTGGCTACGTATCGGAAGACCGGTTGCCGGAGAGTAAGGAATACCCACCCTTGCATATAATAACCTAAGATAATCGTAAATTTCCGTTATAGTTCCAACCGTAGAACGAGGATTTTTAGAAGTAGTTTTTTGGTCAATTGCAATAGCAGGCGATAATCCGGAAATAGATTCCACATTCGGTTTATTTTGTAAATGTAAGAATTGCCTTGCATATGAAGATAAGCTTTCAACATATCGCCTTTGACCTTCTGCATAAATAGTATCAAAAGCTAAAGAAGACTTGCCTGAACCGCTAAGACCGGTGATAACAACAAATTTATTCCTTGGAATATCAATATTTATATTTTTTAGATTATGCTCTTTAGCACCGCGTACCTTAATATATTCTTGGTTCATAATCACTTCACTACAAAAATTTTGAGATATTTTTTAAAAAACCTGTAGTATTATAGGCTCTTTTATTTTATTATTGCAATAAATAATATTTTAAAATAGGTAGTAATCTATGGCAGGTAGTTTAAATAAAGTAATATTAATAGGTAATGTAGGGCGTGATCCGGAAATTAGAACTACGGGCGAAGGGAAAAAAATCATTAATCTTTCCTTAGCAACAACCGAAACTTGGAAAGATCGCATTACCAGCGAACGAAAAGAACGAACTGAATGGCATAGAGTAGTGATATTTAGTGAAGGGTTAGTATCTGTTGTAGAACGCTATGTCACAAAAGGTAGTAAATTGTATATTGAAGGTTCATTGCAAACCCGTAAGTGGAATGATAATTCAGGTCAAGAAAAATATACCACGGAAGTTGTGTTACAAAACTTTAATTCACAATTAATATTATTAGATAGTAAAAGCTCTAATAATCATACTCAAGATTCAGGGCATAGCGAATATAAACATCCTGAAACTAAAAATCATTCCTTTGATCATAGCGACTTAGACGACGAAATACCGTTTTAATTATTTTCTGTCATCATTGCGAGCAGGTATTGCCTGCCCTGCGTGGTTCGATAAAATCCACTGTGTCACCCCGTGGTCAAGCCACGGGATGACAGAGGTGCAATTGATCCACGTAACAATGTCCGCTCGCAATGACGATTTGATGTCCACACAGGAATGTCATTAAAGCCATGTAAATAACTCCTACCAAATATTACCTTAAATATTATGAAAAAACTTCTTTGTATAATATTCCTTACATCAATATTTCTTTCAGGGTGTTCTACTACCCATGATGTAGCTAGTAGGGTAAAGCATTCGCAAGATATAGCAACTCAAAATAACTTTCAGATGCAGCTAGTAAACGGAGGTGATTTTACTCTTACGACTTATCAGCGTATTACCGACCGTAACCTACCTTTTGTATTCTATATTGAGGGAGATGGACATCTTGCGGGTAGATCGGCTAATTCCAACAACCCTACTCCCGTTAATCCGATGCTCTTAAAGCTTGCTACAATGGATAAAAGACCGAATATTGTTTATATAGCAAGACCTTGCCAATATACTCCTTTAGAAATGAACTCAAAATGCATTAGCGATTATTGGTTAGATAAAAGAATGGGGCAGGAAGTCGTAGATTCAATTAACAATGTCATAAATATTATCAACAACGGACAAAAATTTAGCTTAGTCGGCTTCTCCGGTGGCGGCGGGCTTACAATATTAATTGCCGCTCAAAATAGTAATGTTAAAGATATTATAACGATTGCCGGTAATTTAGATACTGAAAAATTTGATAAATATCATAATTATCGTGGTTACTTAGTTAAATCGTTAAACCCGATAAATTATGCAAAGCAGGTTAATAATATCCCTCAATTACATCTCTCCGGCATGGAGGACAAAAGAGTCCCGCCTTTCATAGCAGAACTTTACGTAAAAACAAGTAACTCACTATGTGTAAAAAAACAAACTTTTCCTAATATTTCTCATGCAAAAGGTTGGGATAAAGTTTGGTCTAATATATTATATATTCCTCTGATTTGTAATTAGGCATTGGGATATTATTAATCTATTTAAATTATATAAGACAAAATCCTTTATTGACTTTTATACAAAACAGTATAATTTTTTTACAATTTAATTTTTTATACAAAAATTATGCTAGGCTACGAAAAAGAGAACAAAGAAATTTGACAAAAGAACAGAAACAAGCTGTAGGGTTGTTATCTGTAGGAACCTTATTGGAATATTTTGATCTTATGCTTTATGTCCATATGTCCGTACTTCTTAATGAGCTTTTTTTTCCAAAAGCTGATGCTTATGCTACTTCGCTTTACTCTATAGCAGCTTTATGTGCTACTTTTATCTTTAGACCAGTCGGGGCTCTCGTTTTTGGATATTTAGGTGATACATATGGGCGAAAAACTACAGTAGTTATAACAACTATAATGATGGCTACTTCATAGTAATGGCCATTACTTCCTACTTACAATGAAATTGGTATAACAGCTTCTATTATAATAATATTATGTAGAATTGTTCAAGGTATGTCCTCAATGGGAGAGGTAATAGGAACCAGAAGTTTATTTAACCGAGTTTACTAAGCCTCCAATACAATATCCTATTGTAGCCTTAGCTACGGTTTTCGCTACTGTAGGAACTTTCGCAGCTCTAGGAGTTGCTACTATTGTTACTTCTTATGGCTTTAATTGGCGTTATGCATTTGGTATCGGTGCAATTATTGCCGTTGTAGGAACATTAGCAAGAACCGCATTACGAGAAACTCCTGAATTTGCTAATGCAAAGCTTAAATTACTTAAAACTTTTGAAAAAGCTAATAGAGATATAAAAGTATTAGAAAATAATCCTATTTGGAAAGAAAAAATTAATAAAAAGACAGCAATAGCTCTATTTATAATGGATTGTGCATGGCCTGTATGTTTTTATTTTGCATATATTTATTGTGGCGATATTCTTGTAACCAAATTTAACTGTACTCCTGAACAAGTTATAAAACAAAATTTCAAATTATCTATAATAGAACTTTAGTAGCAGCATTAAGTTATAAGATATATCCTTTAAAAATTCTAAAAGCATTATTAGGTATCTTTACTATTACAATATTACTATGTCCATATTTATTAAATAAAGCTTCTAATCCAAATCAAATATTTATTATTCAATCACTTATCATGGCTTTTGCCCTTAATGTTATGCCGGCTGTACCAAATTGTTTTAGACATTTTCCAATCTTTAAACGCTTTACTTCCGTAACATTTACATATGCTTTATCAGCTGCTTGTATGTATGTTATTAGCTCTTTTGGTTTTCCTCATTTAATAAAAACCTTTGGAAACTGGGGAGTATTAATTATTATGATTCCAACAAGTATTGGATTTGGATTTGGTATATTTCATTTTGAAAAATTGGAGAAAGAAAGTGGAAATTATCCGACAAAATCTTTTGCCCCTTCTTCAGTGATGTCTGCTTAATTGATAAATATTTTTTGCATTTTATTATTAACCTTTATATTGTGATTATCAATTATTTCGTTAAGCTGGTTTTCTATAGTCATAATTTTAAATTTTGTAGATTTATCAACTATGAGCTTTTGCATACTAGCAGTTATTTTGTCTATATCGGTTATATTATTAAGGACTTTAATGTTGTTTACTATATTCTCTATAGTGTCTTTTATTATAGCTTTAGCATTTATCGCAATATTAGTAGCTACTTTATCATTTATCCCATCAACCAACTTTTGAAAACCATCTATTTTATGCAATAAGTCACATACATTTTTAAAACCTTTATTTGTAGCTATACTTAAAGCTGTTTCACCATTATTAGTAACCTGATTAATAGCTGTAATGGACATTCTATTAATAAGTAATTCACAAACTTTTTCTAAGCCATCACGGGCAGTTTCTAATATCTCTCTATTATTAATAGCTGTGTTGGACGTATTAATAAGCAGCTCATAAACTACTTCTAAGCCCTTTTCTAAAGCAGAAATTAATATAGTATTCCGTTTAATCATCAAAATTATTTAATTCATCCTGATTTATATGTTTTATTAGGTTTTGCATGTCTACTTGATTTTTTTCTTTTATATCTATTACTAATTTTTTCCATTTAGTTAAATTATCGTCTACAATATTAATATTTTTTGCAGAAAGTACTTGTTTTTGTTGTTCTTTATATTCCTTTTCTGCATTTGTTTTATTTCTTTCATATAAATTGTCTGCCCTATATGAGTATCCATCAAATCCTTTCTTGATTTTTATTGCTGCTTTATATTTTTCTATAGCTTCATCATACTTTTCTTGACTGCATAAATTATTACCCTCTGCATTTAAGCTTTCTGCTTTTTTCTCGGCTATAGTTTGATTTCTTTGCAGATATCCGCTAATTGTCTTTAATGTTGTATCGCCTATGTTGTTATAAGAAAGAGAAAGAGTTGTACTACCCTTTCTTAAACTATCGGCTTCCCATTTCAAACCTCGTTTTTCTAGAAATTCTATTAGTTCTTTCATATCTTTATCCTTATTAAATTCTATAAATCTTAATATTTTGTTAAAAATGAGCTTATAGACAGAATCATAATAATGAGCTTTAAGAAAGCAATAGAAATTTAACTAAAAGTATGAATAAATAAATTAGGATTGATTCAGGGAATCTATTAATATATAGAGGATTAGAGGGAAATAATAATGTTGCCGACGTGTCGCTAAACCTTGCAGCTTAACACCGCCTTTAGCGTATATCCATCTTGGCAGTTCATCGACAGCCGCTAAATATTCAACTTGGTTAAGCTTCTGCGGCAAGGTTGATGCTTGAAACTTCCCGCTACCAAAATTAAAGATAAATGAGATTAAGGCGGCTTGTTGGTTTTCGGTTAATGACACACACCCTAGTGGACGATTATCGACACATTTACCAGCTTCGAGTAATTATTATTTACCTTCCTACAGATCCTCGCTTGCTTTCCCGCAATATATTCTTGAGAGTAGTAATAGAATGAGGAAGGGGAGATTTATGTTTGTTAATAATAGTAGCCCTTATGTGTTCTAGTGTTTGTTTAGTATTTTTATTAGCATGTGTTATAACCTCCATATAAATTACCTACTTCTTTCTGTTCTTTTTTGAAAGCTTCTTTATTTCCTATGTTAGCCAAAGCTTTAAAACTATGTTTTATAACTTGTCCAATATTTTTAAAAACATGCGAATTATCTTTTTTAGCTGTTTCTTTGCACCATGTATCTAGATTCTCTAATTCTTTTTTGATTTCTTGAGAAATTGCTTTTTTGTTTTCAGGATTTTCCTTCCCTTTTTCATAAGTATTAATAATCTTGTCTAATTTTTCTTTAAACTCTTTTTCGTTATTACTCGGTTTTAAATTAAGCATTACATCAGAGTGGTCTGATGATAGTTCTTTGAGGATATTAATAATTATTTCTTCTTTTAATCCATTATTATCTCCATTAAGCAAATTTTCATATTTATGATCTGGTACTATATTCGTTACATAATCTAAGAATTCTGTTTTGTGGTAATGATTCGGTATTGAGTTTAGCAAATTCTCCATTGTGTCTACATATGGAGCTATATGTGATATCATGGTTATTAGATGAATCGACTATAAGAACACTAAAGTCTTTTAGCATATCTGGGTTCTTTAATGTTAATTTATGTTCTTTTTATGTTCTTTAAAAAACTTTTCTAGTTTACTGTTAATTTCATGTTGTCTAAATTTACCTTGAGTTGAAGAATTTGGCATTTTGATAATCCTATATTAGTTAACACAAAAGAAATTAAAGCTTATATTAATAAACTTGAGAAATATTTTTAATTAAATTATTAATATTTCTTTTTATAAGGTGATAAATTTACTATTTAGAAGAAAGAGAAAAGCTGCTTAGTTTAGAGATTTGGTGAAAGACACTTAATATTCCAGTTAAACGGCAAAAAGCTTGATTTTATGCTGTATCCGCCGTTTGATAGCTTTATAAAAGCGTCGGAAATCGAAGAATGGCGCACCCTAAAGGATTCGAACCTCTGACCCACAGATTAGAAGTCTGTTGCTCTATCCAGCTGAGCTAAGGGTGCTAAACATTTACGGTAAACTTTATATCAGTTTAAGCAAAGTTTTTCAAGGATTCTTTTTTTATTAAAAATAATAAGCAAATGTGATAAAAGATATTCATGGATAAATTCTACAATTACAATTCTTCTTCAAATCAGGCTTTACTTAGTCTTAAAGTAAAACCTAATTCTAACCGGAATCTAATTAGCGATTTTATAACTATTAATAATATCCCATATCTAAAATTATCTATAAAAGCAGTACCGGAGCAAGGTAAAGCTAATGAAGAAATCATAAATTATTTAGCAAAAGAATGGAAATTATCACGTAGTAATATTGAAATTATTAAAGGTCATACTCATAGCTTAAAAACGATATTGATAAAAAATATTAATGAAGACTATTTAAATTTGATTATTAATTCCTATATTAAATAAATAAAGTTTTGTTACAAGATACCAAAATCGTCATTGCGAGCAACTAAAAGGAGCGTAGCAATCTCAGGACTATAGCACGAGATTGCTTCGTCAAAACCTACAGTTTTTCCTCGCAATGACAAAAAAACTGACCTAGTAACAAAGCTAAAAACAAGAATTTATAAATTGGTTTAGTATGACACAAGAAAAGAAAAAGTTTGATGCCGAGGTTGGCAAGATTTTAAATTTAATGATTCACTCTCTTTATAGTAATAAAGAGATTTTTATGAGGGAGTTAATTTCCAATGCTTCGGATGCTTGCGATAAATTACGTTATTTATCTCAAAGTAACAGTGCATTAGTAGCAGGTGATAACAATTTTAAAATTACGGTTAAAGTCGATAAAGATAACGGACAAATCATTATCCGTGATAACGGCATAGGCATGAATAAAGAGGATTTAATCGAAAATCTCGGTACTATTGCAAGATCGGGTACGGCAAATTTTCTTAAAAGCCTCTCCGGTGATTCTAAAAAGGATAATATGCTAATCGGTCAATTTGGTGTTGGATTTTATTCAAGCTTTATGGTAGCTGATAAAGTGACTGTAACCTCAAGAAAAGCTGGTGAGGATAAAGTCCATGTTTGGGAATCAGACGGGCTTGGTGAATATATTGTCTCAGATTCAGATAAAGAGTTCACAAGAGGCACGGAAATCGTTTTACATATCAAAAAGGAAGAAGATACATTCCTTGATCATTTTAGATTAAAACACATCGTTAAAAGCTATTCCGATCACATAGCAGTACCGATATATTTCTTTGATGAAGCCGGTAATAATGAAATCCAGCTTAATTCAGCTTCTGCATTATGGACAAGACCGAAATCAGAAATTACGGAAGAACAATATAAAGAATTCTACAAAAGCTTATCTTATGCCGTTGATGACCCTTGGATAACGATGCATAATAAAAACGAGGGAGCTATAGAATTTACTAACCTACTTTTCATCCCATCGAGCAAAACATTTGACTTATTTCACCCTGATCGCAAAAGGCGAGTAAAATTATATATAAAAAGAGTATTTATATCTGATGAGAATATAGATTTAATCCCGTCATATTTGAGGTTTTTACGAGGTGTAGTTGATTCAGAAGATTTACCACTAAATATTAGCCGTGAATCACTGCAGCATAATAGCGTGCTTGAGAAAATCAAAAATGCTATTACAAAAAGAGTGCTTGGCGAGCTTAGAAAAAAGAAAGAGGAATCACCTGAAGAATATAATAAGTTTTGGGCTAATTTCGGCGGTGCTTTAAAAGAGGGTTTATGTGAGGCTACTACCGATCATGAAAAATTATTAGAGGTATGTATATTCAGAAGTGCCTTGCATAATAAAATGATCAGCCTTGACGAATATATAGCGAATTTTAAAGAAGGGCAGAATACTATATATTATTTAAGCGGTGATAACCCCGATAAATTACTTTCAAGCCCACAAATCGAAGGGTTGTTAAGTAAAAATATCGATGTATTACTTTTTACTGATACAGTGGATGATTTTTGGGTAAATGTTAATAACGAATATAAAGGACATGCTATTAAATCTGCTACTAGAAGCGATATCGATGTAGAGCAAACCACTTCACAATCTGAGAAGAAAAATACAGATAGTAAAAAATCTGATGATGAATATAAATTGCTAACCGATTATTTTAAAGAGACACTCGGGGAATTAGTAAAAGAAGTTAAGATCTCTAAAAAACTTACTTCAAGCCCTGCTTGTCTTGCCGTTAGCGACGCTGCTATGGATATTCGTATGGAGAGATTTTTGATTGAGCAGAAACAAATAGCTAATGCCTCAGCTAAAAATTTAGAGCTAAACCCTAAAAATAAAATCATAGAGAAAATCTTTAATGACCTAAAAGCAAATAATAAAAATAATGAAGAATTGGTTAATCTAATATTTGATCAAGCCTGTATTTTAGAGGGTGAACCGGTTGCTGATACAGGGGCATTTTCAAAGAGATTAAACGATATTGTACAAAAAGCCATTTATAACTTTAAACTTTTTTAATTTTAATGTAGAATGGTCGCAATCTGTTGTCATCCCGCAATCAAGTCGCGGGATCCAGTAGAAATACTAGTATTTTTTATTGTTTTTATGGATCCCGTGGTCGAGCCACGGGATGACACAGTACGTTTTACAATTCACATAAAAAATTTCTAACAAATCAATAGTTCTAATGTTTTATTACGATACTATATTTAGCAAACATATAGATAAGATCAAAAGCGAAGGAAGATATCGAGAATTTAAGGCCTTAAAAAGACAAGCCGATAATTTTCCTTTTGCAGAACACGCTAATAAACAAATAGTTATGTGGTGCATTAATGACTATTTGGGCATGAGTAAACATGCAAAAGTAATGCAAGCTTCTATAGATGCCTTGCTAAAATACGGTGTTGGATCAGGCGGAACTCGCAATATCGGTGGTAATAATATCGCCATTCTTGAGCTTGAAAAAGAACTTGCAAATTTACACAAAAAGCAAGCAGCTTTAGTTTTTACATCCGGTTTTGTTGCAAATGATACAACACTTGCAAGTCTTGCTAAAATCATGCCAGATATAGTATTTTTCTCCGATGAGCTAAATCATGCATCAATAATTGCAGGGATTACAAGTTCAAGAGCCGAGAAATATATATATAGACATTTAGACGTTAAGCATCTAGAAGAGCTTTTACAATCAGTCGATATTAATAGACCGAAAATTATTGTTTTTGAATCGGCTTACTCTATGGACGGTTTCTTCTCACCTATCAAAGATATAATCAACTTAGCCAAAAAATATAATGCTTTAACCTTTATCGATGAAGTTCATACGGTCGGTTTATACGGTAAACAGGGTGGCGGTATTGCCGAACTTCTTAATTGTAGTGATCAAATCGATATTATTCAAGGTACACTTGCCAAAGCATACGGCACTATCGGCGGTTATATCACTAGCAACCATAATTTAGTCGACGCTATAAGACTAACCGCTCCAGGGTTTATTTTCACTACTTCATTGCCGCCGGTAATTTCTACCGCTGCAACGCATAGTATTAGACATCTCAAAAAATCAAATGAAGAACGAATAAAACATCAAGAAGTAGTTACAAAACTTAAAAATTCTTTTGAACGTTTTAATATACCTTATTTGAAAAATGAAAGTCATATAGTGCCGATAATTATTGGTGATCCGATTAAAGCGGCGAAAGCCTCAAATATACTCCTTAATGAATACGGTATTTACGTTCAACATATCAATTTTCCAACCGTACCGAGAGGTACGGAACGCCTCCGAATCATCCCAACCCCTGCCCATACCGATAAAATGATCAATGATTTATCTATAGTCTTAGTACAGATATTTGCCGAACTTGATATAGAATTATCTTCTGCTAAAGAACTTAACGAAGAAGTACGTTTGAACCTTATTGCTTAACGTCATTGCGAGGAAAATTACGAAGTAATTGACGAAGCAGTCTAGTAAAAAATTCTCTTAACGTCATTCCCACGGAAGCGGGAAGGAAGTAAAAACCTATAAAAAACTTGTTTTTTAGGTTTATTTTATCAATAATGTTTAGCAATATTAAGGTTATTTCTCTGGATTCCCGCTTCTAGCTAGGAATAACATAATATCCACGTAACAATGCTTTCCAGTCGTTTAGCTCATGACGATATCCATCTTTGGTTAACAATGCCACAAATCTTATACCAAATTTATTTACTCTCTTTTGCTCCTAAATCATCTAGTTTATTGAAGTATGCCCTAAAAAAAGACTAAGATATAACCATTTAAATTCTTTTTAAAAAATAAAGGTTTACCCCCATAAATACCTTATTTCTATATAATTTAAAAAATAGTTGTATTTTTATACCACTATAATATTAATTTTTTATTTCTATATAATTAATTTGTTTACTTTGAAGAATTTATAATTTATTTTTCCATGAAATATTCAATGTAAGGCTGTAATTATTGAGCTTTTAAAGCTAACTCAGATAAAGAACAAACGAGCAATAACAAAAAAGAAAAAAGTATTTCTACAAAATCGACTACGGCTAGTCGCTTAGCTCATGACAATATCCATCTTTATTTAACAATGTCTAAAAAATATAAGTAATATGAATTTTAACTTAATATAATTACCAAATATGTCTTTTTTGACCGCAAAACTGCAATTATTAAACTCCTTAAAACTCATGCTGGCAAAGAGTTTACTGCTTCTAAAATAGCAACTTGGCTAGTTGATACTTATCCTGAAGAAGCAAAGAAAAAAGAGGAAGCAAGCAATGATAAACGATTACTTAACGCTAAAAAGCAAAGTAAGAAAGAGAAAAATTATTATCATGATTTATAGAAATGAATTGAATAACTATTGAACGCTATACAAAAAATAGAACCGAAAATTAAAATAACCAAGAGAGGACGCTGGTTTAGATATTGTTATGTTAACAATATTAATAACATAGTTAATTATGATAATAAATGCTATGAGACATTTGATCTTAAATCCAAAATTATTAAAGCCCTTAAAAATCATAAGAAAATTATTAAAGCTCTTGAAAATTATAAGAAGCAGGAGCTTACTGCTATGGAAATTGCTCAATTGCTGTTAAGTGCTAACTCTAAATAGTTAGTGATTGCAAAAATATACGACTATAAATCACCTTGAATTAGGTGAGATTTATAAGAAATATTTTATTTTTTTAAGAATATGACGAATACCGTTAATGCTAGCCCATTTACGGTATGAGATATATTTTTTAAAAATTAAAAATTGCACTTAATTTAAGGTGATTTACTATATATGCCGGCAAAGGTGAGTCCTGCGAAACTCACAGTCAACAATGCCTAATCCTAATGGGATTTTACAAAAACTATTGCATATTTCAGCTCTTTAGTTTATTTTGATTAGCAAACTATGTACAGAATTAATGGATTATTAAAATGGGAATTACCGTATTAAAAAACGAAGGATTGGATTTTCATGCAAGAATCTCTACTCCTTTAAGTGAGATAGATGACGATATTCAAAAAGAATTACTTGATTTAACCAAAAAAGTTAAAATAGCGGGTTTTAGAGCTGGTAAAGTACCGGTTTCAATTGTTAAGAAAAAATACGGTACTTCCGTCAGGAATGATATAATAGAAAGAAAAATTAACCATTCGGTAAATCATGTTATTAAAGAGCATAATCTAAATATAATCGGTAGACCCAAAATTGAAGAATTACAAAACGAACCCGATAAAGCTTTAGAATTTACCGTAAAAATAGAGCTATTACCTAAAATTACTATTCCGGATTTAAAGAAAATCTCACTAGATCGTCCAAAATTAGAAGTAAACTCTAAAGATGTTGAAGAACAACTAGGAAAACTTGCCGCATTAACAAAAAGCTATACCAAAGAAAGTAAAGCAAAAATAAAAGATGGAGATCAGGTTACTATTGATGCAATCGGGTACATCAAGGATGAAGCTTTTGAAGGCGGTAAATTAAATGATTTTAAGGTAGTAATAGGTAGTAATACACTTATTCCAGGTTTTGAGAAACAATTAATAGGTTCTAAAACAGGTAGTGAAGTAGATGTTAATGTTACTTTTCCTGAAAATTACCATGCTAAAGATTTAGCAGGTAAAGATGCTCGTTTTGCAGTACAAATTAAAGCAGTACATACTGCAGAACCTACCGTTATTGATGAGGAGTTTGCTAAAAAATTCCAAAGTAATAGCCTTGAAGAATTGCGTACACATTTTACTAAACAAATAGAAAATGAGTCGGAAGAAGCTATTAATACTATAATGAAAATGAACTTATTTGATAAGTTAGAAAAATTGTTAGATTTTGATGTACCGGAATCTTTATTAGAGCAAGAAAAAAATATTCTAAAGTCCGAAACCGATAAAAATGACCAAGATGAATCATTATTAAAAGATAAATCCTCTAAAGAAATAACAGAATATTATAATAAATTAGCCCTACGCCGTGTGCGAATAGGCTTATTACTTGCTGAATATGCAAAATCTAAAAATTTGCAATTAGAGCCTGATGATTTAAGAAAAGTTATTATGCAACAAGCACGTAATTTTCCTGGGCAGGAAAATATGATATTTGATTTTTATAAAAATAATCCTAGAGCAATTGAAGGACTTAAAGGTCTTGCCTTAGAAGATAAAGCTGTACAATATATATTTAATAACGAAATAAAGCTTAAAGAAAAGAAATATACTAAGGAAGAGCTAGAGAAATATCTAGAAGTAGAAGAGTAACGTATTACTTTGATTTAAAGTTTACCGTTTTTTTTCATTCTTGCAAAAACAGGAATACAGTGCTTTTTTTTGTGTCATACTGTGGCTTGACCACGGGCTCTTGTGTCACAGGCTGTATCCTGAGATCCTGTGGTCAAGCCACGGTATGACATTGAACGGGTTTTTCGATCCATGTAACTAATACTAACAGTATTACTCCTGATTTTTTATAGTCTTTAAAGCCAGTTTAACTATTTTATTTACTCCGGTATTAGTGTAGGTAGAGATAGGAAAAACTTCTTTATTAGTAGCTTTCTGCAACTTATTTATTTTTTCTTGTATTTCCTCATCGGTAAGAACATCACATTTATTAAGACATATGATTTCGATTTTATTTTTTAGATAATCGGAATATGATTCAAGCTCAAGACGTACCGTATTATAATCTGCAACTACATCATTACTAAAGCCGTCTATTAAATGTATTAATACATTACATCTTTCTATATGCTTTAAGAATTTATCGCCAAGTCCGTGACCTTGATGAGCTCCTTCGATCAAGCCAGGAATATCGGCTATAACAAACTCTTCGTCATCAACATACACCACTCCAAGATTCGGCACTAAAGTAGTAAAGGGATAATCGGCAATTTTAGGCTTGGCTGCCGTTACAACCGATAAAAAAGTAGATTTACCGGCATTTGGAAGACCCACAAGCCCAACATCAGAGAGAAGTTTTAAGCTTAAATGAATCCACATTTCTTCGGCAATTTCTCCTTCCGTACGCTTTCTTGGAGCTTGATTAACCGACGTTTTGAAATGACTGTTACCAAGACCGCCACTTCCTCCTTTAATTATTTCAAAGCTTTGGTCATCTTCAGTAAAGTCATACAATAATATATTGCCGTCCTCGGAAAAGATTTGAGTACCGATGGGAACATCAAGAACTAACGATTTTCCTGATTTACCACTTCTATTTGAACCTTTACCGTTTTCACCGTTTTCTGCGGTAAAATGCTGTTTATATCGATAATTTACTAGCGTATTAAGATGGTGATTACTCCTGAAAATAACACTACCGCCACGTCCACCGTTACCACCGTCCGGTCCGCCTCTGTCAATAAATTTCTCACGATGGAAACTAACACAACCATTGCCGCCGTTCCCACCTTTTATATATATTTTAACTTCATCAATAAAATTCATATGATTTATATTTTCAACGTCATTGCGAGGAGCGAAGCGACGTGGCAATCTCATCAAATCTCTTGAGATTGCCACGCTCCTTGCAGTCGCTCGCAATGACGACAATGTTTACCTCTCCCGAATACCCTTATACTCTCTATGTACATAACCGGTGTAAAGCTGTCTTGGTCTGCTGATTTTTTGTTCAGGGTCTTCGTGCATTTCTTTCCATTGTGCCATCCAGCCTACGGTTCGTGCTATTGCAAAAAGTACCGTGAACATTTGCGACGGTATACCCATAGCTTTATAGATAATACCTGAATAAAAATCAACATTTGGATATAATTTTCTCTCAATAAAATATTCATCTTTAAGAGCGATAGCTTCAAGTTCTATTGCTATTTGTAAAAGTGGATTATTTTCTAACTGTCCGAGTTCCTTTAACACTTCTTTGCACGTTTCTTTAAGTACTGCGGCACGCGGGTCATAGTTTTTATATACACGATGACCGAAACCCATTAACCTAAACGGATCATTTTTATCCTTAGCTTTAGCTATATATTTAGGGATATTCTCAGAACTACCGATTTCTTTAAGCATATTTATTACCGCTTCATTAGCCCCGCCGTGAGCAGGTCCCCAAAGTGAGGCAATACCCGTGCTAATACAAGCAAAAGGGTTAGCTCCGGATGAGCCGGCAATTCGAACTGTTGAGGTAGAAGCATTCTGCTCATGGTCTGCATGTAGGATAAATATCTTATTAAGAGCATTTTTTATTATTGGATTTACTTTATATTTTGTACAATGCGTTGCAAACATCATATGCAGAAAATTTTCGGTAAAATCTAACGAATTATCAGGATAAATAAACGGTTGCCCTATAGAATATCTATAAGACATTGCGGCGATAGTAGGTATCTTAGCAATCATTCTAATAGCGGTAAGTTCGTAGTCTGCTTCCTTAAAATTCAATAAATCAGGATAAAATGCCGAAAGAGAACCGACAGCCGCAAGCATAATAGCCATAGGATGAGAAGAGCTACAAAAGGTTTGAAATAAATAATGTAATCTTTCATTCACTAATGAATGATGAGCAACCTGTTTAGTGAAATTATTATACTGCTCGCTATTTGGTAGTTCCCCATAAATCAGTAAATATGCTACTTCTAAAAAATCACTTTTCTCAGCTAAATCTTTAATATCATATCCTCGATGCCGCAAGATTCCTTTATCACCGTCTATATAGGTGATAGTAGACTGACAAGAAGCAGTAGACATAAAGCCCGGGTCGTAAGTAAAGCAATCGGCTTCTGCAGATACCCTACTTATATCGATTACATCCTCACCGATACTTGCTTTAAATATCGGTAATTTAAATATTTTTCCTCTGATTTTTAATTCTGCAAATTCTGAATCATTATTATTTTCATTGGTCATACGGATATACCTTATTTTTATACATCAGTAAGTATAACCCTAATTTAATGAAATTAGAAATGAATTATGATTTATTAGGATTTAAAAATTTTCTTTGATATCTTGCTCAACTTGCAAGGTTAATGAAAATTTAAAACGCACATGCTTCTACTTTCAACTGCAAGCCTAAAGCGTTTAATAAAGATCCTATATTGTCGAAACTTGGATTACCTTTGCTAGATAACATTCTATATATATGTTGTCTATTTATATGAGCTTCTTTAGAGATTTTTGCTATACCTCCTTTTGCTATAATGGCTTCTTTTAAAGTAGCCAAAAATAGCTCCTTATTATGATCCACGAAATATTGCTCTAACGCTTCATTAATATATCCTACTAATATTTCCTCATTTTGTAATTTTTCTTTTAAATAATCTGTAAACTTTTCCATATAACACCCTCAATTTCGTTTATAAACTTCTTCTATTATTTCTAAGGCTTTTTTAATATCTTTGCCTTGAGTATCTTTATTACCTGCATTTAATAGCAGAATAATTTTATTATCTTTTTCAGTAAAATATATTTTATAACCTTTGCCAAAGAAAAACCTAAGCTCATATAGTCTTCCTTTTATCTGTTTGTAATCACCATAAATTCCATATTCTAAGCGAACTAATCTATTAAGAATTCTACTATGCGTCTCGATATCTAATTTTTCTAACCAATCTTTAATATAAGATTTACCATTTTCTGTTATAAAAAATTGTATTTGTTTAGTTTTTTGCATATTAAGCTTAACTAGAGACGATTATATTGTCGTATATATACGACTAATTGTCCAGTAGAAAATTATTTTAAAAAGTACGTGAAACTGTGAGTACGAGATTAATGTACAAGTTATGCAAGAAGTCTATTATTTACTAAATACTCCTTAATCTTGAGTAAATCATACCAAGAGGTTCGTTTTTGCATAGGTTGGCGTAATAGATAGGCAGGGTGGAAGATTGCCGTAGTTTGAATAGGAGCGGATAGATATTTATTGGTATAAAAATAATATTCTTGTCTAATTTTAGTAATACCTGAATTTTTTCCAAGTAAGCTAGTTGCAGCCGTGCTACCGACTAGAATAATTAGCTTCGGGTTAATAAGAGCGATATGCTTCTCAACGAAAGGTCTACAAATATCGACTTCTTCGAGTGTCGGTTGTCTATTAGCAGGAGGACGCCAAAATACCGTATTCGTAATATAAGCGTTATTTTTTCGTGAAATTCCGATAGCGTGCAGCATATTATCAAGTAAATTGCCGCTTTCACCGCAAAAAGGTATGCCTTTTAAATCTTCGGTACTTCCCGGGGCTTCGCCTATTAACATAATTTTAGCTTCTAAATTACCGTCACCGAAAACCGTATTAGTAGCAAATTTCTTAAGTTCACAACCATTAAAATTTAGTAGAGATTCTTTTAGTTCTTCGATATTATTAGCTTTATCGGCAAGAGATCTTGCTAGGGTTATATTATCATGAACTTTATCATTAGAAATCTTCCCAAACTCTACTTCTAGAGGTAATTTATACGTCGATCCGGTACTCGAATCCTCACGTACGCTTGTGTACGCTGCGGTTCTGTGTTCCGTGTCTCCTTTAAATTTGGAAAGATTTCTATTCATATTGAATGCAGTTTCTTTTGTAGGCATAAGTTTTACTTGTGGCTTTTCAGTTAGCTTGGTATTATTACTCACTTTTAATTTCGGTGGATATTCATGGCAATAATATTCAACACCGATTGCACTTAACCATTTAAGCGTATTATTCATTATCTTAAAATAACATATGTTAACATATAATGTACCGAACGAACTAAATAATATAAGACTTGATAAAGCTTTATCACAACTTCTTGAAAATGTTTCTAGAAACCAAATTCAAAAATCTATTAAAAGTTCTTGCGTACAAGTTAATGATGTAATTATTTCTGATCCTGATGTTTTGGTCAAGGAGAATGATGTTATATTATTTTCTTTTAAAGAACCTGAAGAGCTAAAAATTGCAGCAGCAAATATAGCACTTGATATAATTTACGAAGATGATGATTTGATAGTAATTAACAAAGCTGCAGGTATGACGGTACATCCTGGAACAGGGCATCATGATGATACGCTTGTTAATGCATTACTTTATCATACGAAGAATTTATCGGATATCGGTTCATCAGAAAGACCCGGGATAGTACATCGTTTAGATAAGGACACTACCGGTTTGATGGTAGTTGCTAAAAATAATAAAGCACATATGTTGCTTGCAAATCAGATAGAGCAAAGACAGGTAATACGGAAATATAAAGCGTTAGTGTGGGGAATAATTAATCCGCTAGAAGGAGTCATTAAGAATAATATCGGTCGTAGCCGAAGCGATCGTCAAAAAATGACCATATTAAAATATGGCGGTAAAGAAGCCGTTACGCATTACAAAACTCTAGAATTGTTTTACAGCGGTACTATTAGTATGGTGGAGTGCAAGCTTAGTACGGGCAGAACTCATCAAATTAGAGTACAGCTAAGCCATTTAAAACATTCGGTAGTCGGCGATCAAACTTATGGCAATAACGACCGAAAAATTGCTCATTCTCCCCCTGAACTAAAAGCAAAATTAATTGATTTTAAGCGTCAAGCCCTACATTCTTGGTATTTAAGTTTTACTCATCCGACTAGTAATGAGATTATGGAATTTTCTTGTGAGCTGCCAAGGGATATGGGGGAGATTATAACTGATAATAAATCTTTTAACATATTTAGTGAATTTACCGAACTTAAAAAACGAGTACCGTTAGGTAGTGTAGATGAGATTTTAGAAATGAAAAATTTTGGCAGAAAATAAAACTTTCCATGCAATGTTCTATAAAGCAAATTCTTAGTAATGCTACAGATAGACTAAATAAAATCGGTATTAGTTCGCCGCAATTAGAAGCACGAATTTTACTACGGCATGTTATAAATAAACCTATTGAGTATTTGCTTATTAATCTTGATGAGCAGTTAAATGAAGCCGAGATAGAAGCTTTTGAAAAACTGTTAGAGAGAAGATTAAAGCATGAACCGATAGCGTATATTACAGGTGTTAAAGAATTTTACTCACGTGAATTTATTGTTAATAAACATGTATTAATTCCAAGAAGCGATACTGAAGTTTTGGTAGAAATAGTTCTAGGGTTACTCAAACCGTCATTGCGAGCGACTGAAAGGAGCGTGGCAATCTCAGGGATTTTGCCTGAGATTGCTTCGTCGACGCCTATGGCGTCTTCTCGCAATGACGAATACACAAAAATCCTAGAACTCGGGACAGGTAGCGGCTGTATTGCTATAAGTCTACTATGTGAGTTACCGAATGCTAATGTAATTGCGACCGATATAAGTCTTGATGCTATAGAAATTATCAAAAGTAATGCGGCAAAATATGAGGTAATGGATCGTTTGCAAGTTATTCATAGTGATTGGTTTGAAAATCTAGGAAAGCAAAAATTTGATCTTATAGTTAGCAACCCACCCTATATATCTCACAACGAAAAATCAGAGATGGCAATTGAAACAATCAATTATGAACCGTCTATTGCTTTATTTGCTGAAGAAGACGGCTTACAGTGTTATAAAACAATCGCTGGAAATGCCAAACAATTCTTAAAACCAAACGGTAAGATTATATTAGAAATAGGGTTTAAACAGGAAGAAGCGGTAACTCAAATTTTCTTAGATCAGGGTTATAATATTGAAAATGTTTACAGGGACCTACAAGGTTACAGTAGGGTAATATTATTTTCTCCTATCAATTTGAATAGGTTATACGCAAGACGCATCGGTAAAAGCTTGTCAGGAGTGCAACAGAATTTATTAGATAACGAGCTACCAAAATATTTATTTTCTAAAGAAAAGCTTGTAAATGAAAAACGTAAAGTATTTCTTGAGATAGGCTTTGGTATGGGTGAGCATTTCATTAATCAAGCTAAAATGAATCCTAATGCACTTTTTATTGGGGTAGAGGTATATTTAAACGGAGTTGCAAATGTTTTAAAACTTGCGGGCGAACATAATATCACGAATTTTTTATTATTCCCTAATAATTTGGATTAATATTAAATGAGATACCAAGTAATAGCCTTGATGGAATTTATATTTTATTTCCTGATCCATGGATAAAAAATAAGCAAAAAAAGAAACGTATTTTCAATAAAGAACGACTTAAGGTTTTACAAGATAAGCTAAAAGACAACGGTAATTTAGTATTTGCTTCCAATATCGAAAATTATTTTTATGAAGCAATAGAGTTAATACAGCAGAACGGTAATTTTGAAATTATAAATAAAAGTGATTATTTAAAACCGCACGATAACTATGTAATGACCAAATATCATAAAAAAGCTATTAAGGCGAATAGAACGCCGAAATTTATGATTTTGCAGCACGTTTTAGGCGATCATTAATTGCAGCCCCTATATTCACTTGAGGTATAGGAGCAACTACTATACTGCTTACATCATGAGCTGCAGCATAATCGTCAAGAATTCTTAAATAAGCATAAAGATTTGCAGCAGCTTCTATAAGATTACCTTTGGCACTTAAATTTAACGAAAATTTTCCCATAAGATTACTATTGCCAAAATTTAATCCGATTTCTTTATCCTCTAAATTTATAGCATTTAGCCTAACCGGTACTTTTGGTGAATAGTGTTTAGCAAGCATTCCCGGAGCTTTTATAGTACTTGTCTCTGATGCTTTTAAAACTTTTACCCCTAGTACTTCTTCTAAAATTTCAGCAGTTATAAACCCTTCTCTAAGAATAGTAGGAGTAACAGTTGTTGTATCGATTATCGTTGACTCTAGCCCATATTCAGATTGATAAATTTCAGGTGCTAAAATAAAGATTTCTGCGTTTTCTGAAAAATGTTTTGTAACATGCTCGACGTTAGTCGGACTAATATAGTTTGAGGGGTTAGCACTTGGGGCAGCTATAGGTACGCCTGATTGTCTGATAAGCTCTAATGCTAGTGGATAAGACGGCATTCGAATCGCTATTGTATTAAGCCCTACCGTTACGCTAGGAGCAATATTTGCATTCACTTTTAAAGGGACAACTATAGATAACGGTCCAGGCCAAAATTTTTCTGCTATTTTTGTAGCTAAATCGTTAAACTCCCCTATTTCTTTTGCTTGCTCTATGGATGCGACATGCACGATAAGCGGGTTGATAGCAGGACGATTTTTGAACTGAAAAATCTTTAAACATGCCTCATTATTTGTAGCATCCGCTCCAATCCCATAGACTGTTTCAGTCGGCAAAACAACCACTTTACCTGATTTTATATATTCAACGGCTTTACTGATCATTAATTTAGTTATTTTGGTTTTGTTATATATCTGCTTCTCGATGCCATTCCTAGCTAAAAGCGGCGTTGTTGCATGGCTTATTTATGTCATTCCCGCTTTTGCGGGAATGACATAGGAAAGTTTGATCATAAGCGGTTAAACTTAGCTATTTTATGGAATAATTCACAAGTATTTTGTAATAAAGATAAACGATTTTGAGCGATCTTTGAATCAGAGTCATTAACGAGTACATTATCAAAAAAGCTAGTAATCGGAGTTAATAGAGATGATAATAAATTTAAGGTTCTCTTATAATCTTTATCAGCTATACTATCTATAATTTGCAGAGAAATTTTTTGGATTACTTCAAATAATTCTTTTTCAGGTTGTGTAATAAAGAGACTTGCATCAACTAAGCCGGTAATTTTCTGACCATCAATTATATTGCTAGCTCGTCTGTAAGCATTTAATAATTGCTTTCCTGCGTCTTCTATTAAAAATTCTTTTAACGCATCAAGCTTAAATTTTGTATCCACTAAATTTAAATCAAGAACTGCATTAATTAACGCAATATCATAGTTATTTTTAAAGTAAAATTTTACTCTTTCTTCAAAGAAAGATATTATTAAATCCTTATTTTTATCAGATGAATCTTTATATAAGTTTATAGAAAAATTAATTAAGCTATTTAAATGTAATTCTAATTTATTCTCAAGTATTATTCTTATTATACCAAGAGCTTGACGTCTTAAGGCATATGGATCACCTGAGCCTGTCGGAGCTTCGCCTGCTATCATCAAACCTACTAAACTATCTAGCTTATCGGCTAAAGCAAGCAAAGCAGCATTTCCGCTCGGTATATTATCATTAAGTCCTTGAGGTTTATAATGGTCTTTAATTGCTGTGGCTACTTCTTCATTTAACCCTTCATGCTTTGCATAATAATAACCCATAATACCTTGCAACTCAGGAAATTCTCCGACCATCTCGGAAACAAGGTCACTCTTGCAAAGTTTCGCTGCCGTAATTAAATCTTTATTATTTGGAGCTATATGCTTACAAATTTTAGTTATACGCTCCACTTTTTCTCTTAAATTACCAAGTTCTGCATGAAATGTTACAGCTTCTAATTTGCCTAATCTTGATTCTAAAGTTTTAGCTATATCCTGCTTATAAAAATATAAAGCATCCGAAAGACGTGCAGATAGTACTTTTTCGTTACCTTTAATAACGAGGTCAGCATTTGCAAATCTACCATTACTGACAAAGAGAAAATACGGTGCGAAATTTCCTGTTTTATCAAATAAACAAAAATATTTCTGATGCGTACGCATCGAAGAAATAAGTACTTCTTTAGGTAACTCTAAAAATTTTTGTGGGATTTTTCCAAGTAGCACAACGGGAAATTCACTAAGCCCTGCTACTTCTTCGATTAAACGATTATCTTCTTTTATGTTTAGATTATAAGAATTTGCCAGTTCCAGTAAACCGGTTTTAATTACTTCTTCTCTCTTTGTTCTCTCTAAAATAACATGATTTTCTAAAAGCTTATTTCTATAATCTTCAAAATCTGTTACTTCTAATTTTTTATTATCAGTAAGACGATGCCCGTACGTAATATTATTAGCGGTTAAATGCCCAAATTGCAGTGGTAGTACTTTACCGTCAAATATACATAAAATATTTCGTAACGGTCTAATCCATTTTATTTTGTAATTGCCCCAAAACATCGATTTTGCCCAGCTATATTTATTAATAGCCTCTATAATAATCTCCGGCAAAATCTCTTTTATTTCTCCTTCTTCTGTTTTTTTGACAAAGAAATAATATAGCTGATTATTAATTAATTTAGTAGAAAGCTCTAATTTGCTAACATTATGAGCTTTACAAAAGCCGTTAATAGCAGCTTCCGGTGCTTCCGTGCTAGGCCCTTTAATCTCGAGTTCTTTTGATAACGTTACTTTCGGCAAGTGAGTAGCATGCAACGTTATTCTACGAGACCCTGCAAATACTTGTACTTTTGCAAATATTTCGTTTTCTTCAAAAATTTTCGTGAATATGTTTAAATAACCCTCTTCAGCATTTTTTTGCATTAATGCAGGTATTTCTTCACTAAATAACTCTAATAATAATTCACTCACCGCTTAACTCCAACCATTTTATACAACAAATTCTAGCTAAATGACGTACTCTTAAAACATAAGAAGCACGCTCAGTTACACTAATCACACCTAATGCATTTAGTTGATTAAATGCATGACTTGCCTTAAGGCATTCATCATAAGCCGGCATAGGTAAATTAGCTTTAATTAATCTCTCACACTGTTCTTCGCTATCCTTGAAATGTTGCAGTAACATTTCACTATCGGCAAGCTCTAAGTTATATTTTGAAAATTGCCGTTCAACTTCGAAATCCACTTCACCGTATTTTAAAGCTTTTTCGCCTACTTGCCCGTTCCAATCAAGCTCTTTTACTTCATCAACACCTTGAATATATAAAGCAAGCCTCTCGAGTCCATAAGTAATTTCACCGGCAACGGGACGGCATTCAATACCGCCGATTTGCTGCATATAAGTAAATTGCGATACTTCCATACCGTTACACCATACTTCCCAGCCAAGCCCGGCAGCACCTAAGGTTGGCGACTCCCAATCATCTTCAACAAATCTGATATCATGAATTTTTAAATCTATGCCTAAACATTCTAAACTTTTAAGATATAGCTCTTGAATATTATCCGGCGAGGGTTTTAAGATAACCTGAAATTGATAATAATGTTGCATTCTATTAGGATGCATGCCATACCTGCTATCCCCTGGTCTTCTTGATGGCTGAACATATGCAACAGACCAAGGTTTGGTACCAAGGCAGCGAAGCACAGTTGCAGGGTGAAACGTACCGGCTCCGACATGGGCATCGTAAGGCTGCAATATTGCACAACCGTAATCCTGCCAGTAATTTTGCAAAGCTAGTATAATTTGCTGAAATGATAGTTTTTTCATAAAAAATGCATTGTCATACTGCGATTTGATCGCAGTATCTAATAAAAATCAATATAAACTATTTGTATATTTAAATGGATACCACGATCAAGTCGCGGTATGACACATAACACAGAAATCTTAATAATACTCCTTGCCGATCTCGATCTTAGGGCGATTGTTTGCTACTCGCCAATCGTTAGTATCACGGAAAGAATAAACACAGCCGCAAAATTCTTGTTTATAAAAGTTCTCTTCTTTGGCAATTTCGTACATTCTGCTAGCACCGCCATCTTTACGCCAATTATAAGTACAATAGGTCACCCCTTCATAATGAGATGCAGCCCTAGTTCCTGATTCATTAATTTGGTTCATATCTTTCCATCTAGAAATACCAAGCGAGCTAGTTATAACCTTAAAGCCGTTTTCATAAGCATATAAAGCCGTACGCTCGAAACGCATATCAAAACACATTGTGCAGCGTTTACCTCGTTCAGGCTCAAACTCCATCCCTTTAGCCCTTCTAAACCAATTTTGTGGATCATAATCCGCATCGATAAATTCTATATTATGTTTCTCGGCAAACTTAATATTTTCGTTTTTACGAAGCTCATATTCTTTTTTAGGATGAATATTAGGATTGTAGAAAAAAAGTGTAAACTTAATGCCGGTATCGATCATTTTTTCCATTAAAGGGCCAACACAAGGAGCACAACAACAATGGAGTAAAACCTTGTTTTCACCGTTTGGTACTTCAAAAACTTCGCTCATATAAGATTCTGTATATTAAATTTAAATTAATCTATTTTAGCTCTTTTTAACTGCAAATTATAAGATTTTTTTGAAATAGGAACTGCTATTCCTGCAAAAATCTTATTAATTTTCGCACAAAAATAGCTTATAGTAAAAGAAGTTGAATTATGTCCAATTTATACATTATCTTTTAATATTTTAAATTTTATACACAGAACCTAGTTTACCAAATTCTTTTTATAAGTTTCTTTATAGAATTTTAGGATTATAGAAGATAACAAGGCAAGTGCAATTAAATAATATGCAATAGCATAATTGTCTCCGGTAACTTTCGTTAATATCATTGCTAACATTGGAGCAGTACCGCCAAATATAGCAGCTGCAAGGTTGTATGAAAGTGCAACACCGGTAAATCTTATGCTAGTCGGAAATATCTCTACTAAAACCGTTGGAATAGGCCCCATATAAATGCTAATAACTCCGGCAAATATTACTTGAGATATTATAGCTAAAGTAAAATTCATCGATCCTAAGGCTACAAAAATAGGATAGACTGATAAAATTAACAAGATAATCCCCCATATTAGTACAGGACGCCGCCCCACCTTATCCGAAACATACGCAGATATAGGAAATACTATCATCATTACGATTAATATTATACTACTAACAATTGTGCTTTGCTGATTAGTATAACCGAGTGTTTGCATAAAATTACCGATAAAAACCGTAGAAGTATAAAAAGGAGCAGTTACGGTAATATAAAGACCAAGTGCGATAATTAGTTCTTTTGGGTATTTTGTTAATGTTTCTCGTAAAGGAAAACGTGCTAAACGTCCTGTTTCGTTAGCTTTTTTATAAATAGGACTTTCTGCTAAGTTTTTTCTAATATATAAACCTACGGAGCTAATAAATAAACCGGCAATAAAAGGTATCCTCCAACCCCACTCAAATAGCATATCGGCAGGCATAAAATAAGAAAAACCGGCTGCTGTACCAAGTCCAAGCAGCATACCGCCGCACATACTAACGAATGAGCTACTCCCCGCAAGTCCTCGCTGCTCGAACGAAGCATGTTCTACAATATACGAAATACAACCGCTAAATTCCCCTCCTAAAGAAAAACCTTGTATGAGTCTGATAATAGTTAAAATAATAGGAGCGGCAATTCCAATAGTTTTATAACTTGGTAAGAGACCTATTCCAGCAGTCGGTATTGCCATAGTTATAATACCCATCACCAAAGCAGTACGTCTACCAAATCTATCACCGATATTACCGAAAATAATACCGCCGAGCGGTCGTACTACAAAGCCTGCAGCAAATACCGCAAAAGTTAAAGTCTCTCGCATTTCTGAATCCGGAAAAAAATGCTGCCCTATAATATAAGCAAATTGAGCATATAATGCATAATCATACCATTCTAAAGCGTTGCCGATCATGCCGGATATTACTACTTTTCTCATTAAGTTATTTTATTGATTTAAAAAAAGATAATAGAGTAATATTTTATATTCTCAAGTAAAAATAGCTTTATGGCTTTGTTGCATGGCTCAGAAAATGCACTCGCTGTCATACCGTGGCTTGTCCACGGTATCCAGAAAAGCAATTTAAAATACTAATAATTATTAGTATTTTAAGCTGGACCCCGTGATTAAGTCACGGGGTAACAGTGGAAAAATCGATTTATACAACAAAACCCTATCTATGTTTTTCATTAACCACTTTCTTAGTTAATTTAGCATTTATTTGAGAAGGAGAAACTTTAATATTTTTTTTGATGTTTTTTGTTTTTTCTTGAGATAGAAGACTTTCTTTATCATTTTGTAATGTTTTCATAAACTTATCTATATTGCTTTGTTCTAGTTTTATTGCATTATCATTATTTAAAATTAATCCTCCAATTTTTTCACCAAGTTCAGGTGCATATCTGACGGCAAAAATTGATGCCGGTACAACTATGATAGAAAAAGCCGCTCCCGCAGTCGCAACACTAATTGCTCCGACTAATAAAGCACAAACAGCACCGGAGATTTTTCCGGTTGCTTGTTTAAATATATTACTTTTTTGTGTAAATGCTAAAGACATCTCTAATATTTTATTAAATTCTTTCTTTATATAGATGGTTGCTTCATCAATATTATTATATTTCTTCATTGCATACATTACAGAAGCCTTAAATAATTTTTTGTGAGATTCCGCATAATTTATTATTTTGTCAAAATTCTTCTCTTTTAAAAGAGTTTTAAATATATTTTTAATTTTTTCTTTTTCGGTACTATTTATTTTTTCATCTCCAAAATAAACTTCTACAAGATTTTCTGCTATTATATCTTGTGATTGCTCTAAAATATTATTCTTATTTTGCTCATTTTCGTCTTCAGAAGTAATCATTATTGCAAATAACTCTAATGCTACGGAAAAATTATCATCGTTAATAACCCGCATACCTAAATAATTTTTGAGTCTAGAAATACATTTATTAATATATTTTTCAGCTTCCGGTTTAGAATTAAGCCTTAGCGTATAATCTATAGCAAGCATATTTGCAATAGTAGAGCAAGTAGATTTTGTAAGATTATTGACAAAATTATTAACAATATCTTTTTTAAATAAATTAGTATTTACGTTATTAAGTACTATTGCATTATTCATTTTAGTAATTTATTTTGAGGCTAATTCTCTGATATATAATATCAATTTAGCATAAATAAGATTAGGAGCGTGATTTACTGAAAGTTTATAGATATTCTTAGGCGTTATCACTTCTTCATTACGTACTCGTACAAAAGATATAAGAGTATTAGGAGGCATATAAGAATAAATTTCAGAGAATATTTTTAGAAAAGTCAAAAAATCTGCACATGCATATTTTATATTTATGCTATAATTATTTACATGAATCGATTCACCTTCTCCTTCAATCGCCTGAACATTATTTTTAAAAAATACTGAATTTATAGATACATCTATAGGTTCTACTAAATCATATTTATTGCTTAAGCTTTTTATTTTAGGAATTAATTCTTGATAATTTAAGCAACTCACACTACTTGGCACGCTTAAACCTACATATTTTTTGTAAGATTCTAATATTTCTTCTTTAGAGTTAATGACAGAATAAAGCTTTAAAACTTCCTCTGTTAGATTTTCTTGTGAAACTTGTTTATCAAGAATAGATTTACTGTATTCTTGCTGGAAATTTTTTATTATCCAGATAGTTAAGGAAATAAAGAAGAAATATATAATAAATTGAAAAAATATAAGATTCTTTAAATACATAATATATTTTTCAAACATTTTGTGCTTACCTTACTTTATTAGTGTAGAGCAGTTTTTTCGTCATTGCGAGCGACTGAAAGGAGCGTGGCAATCTCATCAAATATCCTGAGATTGCTTCGTCAATTACTTACGTAATTTCCTCGCAATGACGACTTGGTATCCTTGCAGTAATGACACAGTTGTTATGTCTTATCATCAACTATATTAACCGATAAAGGAATTACTACCTTACCGAATATATCAAGTATTTTATCCTTATATATAACATAATCTATCTGCAAATTAGATAATTTATTTTTTACGTTTTGCATATGATCATCTAGCATCTTTAGAGATTCATCTACCGATAGATTATTATTATGATATTTAAGTATTAATTTGATTATTAATTGCCTCTTAGAAACTAACAAAATATTATCTATATTTGTTAATTCCCATTTAATTTCTTCTAATTTAAAAGCCGGATTTAAAGTAATTATTAGCCTTTTAAGTAAATCAAACGGCAGTGGCACCGGTGCTTCTAGTAATTTTTCTATTACATATAAATCAGCTAGGCTAGCAGTATTTTTAATATAAGGATATTTATATTTTATACTATCATATTCTTGATTTGTTGCATAATATTTTTCATTAATAGAGTTTATGTCTTTGTAATTCTGTTTTGTATTATATTTGATAATACCGACCACTAATATTAATATTATAAGTACTGCACTATATAATTTAAATGTCAGATCCTTTATAGTAACTAGTTTTTTTATTGATTTTAAATTATTATTATAAGCGGGAAAACTCTTATATTCTAGAAACAGCCTACTAATATTCGTATCTATAAATCTTTCTTTTTCTAGAGTTTGCTTATTTAGTATATTATCAACCGGTATAAAGATTACAGGGCGATCTTCAAAATTTGTTGATTCTAATAAAGATTTTAACTCTTCATCTACTATAAGAATTATACAGGCTCTTTGGTCAAGATTACTTATATAGTTTTTAAATAATATCAAACAATCATTAATTTCTTGTTCTATAATACCTTGAACATAACCGGTTGTTTTATCAAATGGATACTCAAGATTTCTAATTGTTATTATATCATTTTTATGTTTGATAATAAATTTTATACCGCTAACTTGTGATGCATATACACAAATTTGAAAATAATCGTTATATTTATCATTTTCTATATTCTGCACTATTTTATTTATAATAACTTTTAGCTCTAACGTTAAAAAGTAAATTCCTTTTAAATCAAGCGATCTTTTATCTATAATGCATGAAATTATATCACTTAAAGGTGTTTCAAATGGACACGACATAATTAAAGTCGACCAAATTTCACTTGGGGTAGTAGTAATTTCGTAAACACAATGTGCTATAATGTCTTCTTTATTAAAATAACCTTCAATAAATTGTTCAATAGGATCAAGTTTAACTATTGACTGTAATATAGGTATTTGATCGTGCCGTGTTTTACATTCGCTGCCGTCAAGTAAAAAATAAATATCGCTTTTTGGAAATTTACTAAAAAAGTTTTTATAAGGATTTAAGTCTATCTGTTCCTGAGTAGGGATAAATAATTTATCTAATAATTTATTATCGAGAAAAGTACTAAGAAATACACCTTTATTACCTAGTAACACCACAATCTTTTTTCTTTTGAAAGAAAATATTTTTAATTTTGTAGCAAATTGAACAAAATGTAATTTGATCGAATCAAAAATATTTTTCATAAATAAATTTATTTTAATCATAATTCAGTGTATTTTACTATCTATACTGGACGTCATTTCTGCATGGATACCGAACCGTCATTGCGAGCGACTGATAAGGAGCGTGGCAATCTCAGGACTTTGGCACGAGATTACTTCGTTAATTACTGCGTAATTTTCCTCGCAATGACGAAAAATGATCCACCCCGGAATGACATAACATTAAATAATATATTTTACCATGACTAAATTTACCACCGAAGAAGTTAGAAGTAAATTTATAACTTACTTTAAAGCAAATAATCATACACATGTACCGACTAGCTCGTTAATTCCATACAATGACCCGAGCTTAATGTTTGTTAATTCCGGAATGCTACAATTTAAAAATGTTTTTACCGGACAAGAAAAAAGACCTTATAACAAAGCGGTAACTAGTCAGAAATCTCTTAGAGCCGGCGGTAAACATAACGACCTTGAGAATGTCGGTTATACTGCAAGACATCACACATTTTTTGAAATGCTAGGTAATTTTTCATTCGGTGACTATTTTAAAGAACAAGCCATATATTACGCTTGGAATTTATTGACTAAAGAATTTGAACTCCCAAAGGACAAGCTTTATGCAACAATTTATCATACCGATGACGAAGCAGCTTCTTACTGGAAAAAAATAGCAGGATTTGGGGATGATCGCATAATAAGGATTAAAACAAACGATAATTTTTGGTCTATGGGCGATACTGGTCCTTGCGGTCCTTGCTCTGAAATTTTTTATGACCACGGAGAACAAATATACGGCGGGCTACCTGGCACTAAGGACGAAGACGGTGACAGATTTATCGAGATTTGGAATATGGTATTTATGCAATATGAACAAATCGATAAAAATACTAGAATAGAGTTACCGCAAAAATCTATCGATACCGGTATGGGTCTTGAGCGTATGACGGCAGCATTACAGCATGTTAACAATAATTATGACATAGATTTATTTCAGGAAATAATTAATTTTACCGAAAATATAGTAAAAGTGAAAGTAGAGGGAGAAGCTAAATTTTCTTACCGAGTTATTGCCGACCACTTACGAGCAAGTAGCTTTTTAATAGCTGACGGCGTTATCCCTTCAAATGAGGGGCGTGGTTACGTACTTCGCCGCATTATGCGAAGATCCATGAGGCATGCTCATATGCTAGGTAGCAAAGAGCCGTTAATGTATAAATTACTACCAAAACTTGTTGATTTAATGGGGAATGTTTATCCTGAACTTAAAAGAGCAGAAAGTTTTATAAGCAGTATCTTAGAACAAGAAGAAATTAGATTTAAAGCCACATTAGAACGTGGTCTAAAGCTTCTTACCGAAGAAACAGAAACGCTAACAAAAGGTAATGAATTATCAGGAGAAGTAGCGTTTAAACTATACGATACTTACGGATTTCCGCTTGATTTAACCGAAGATATTCTAAAAAACCGTGATATTTCCGTTGATCACAAAGGGTTTGAAGAGCAAATGCTTATGCAAAAAGAACGTGCTAGAAAATCTTGGCTTGGCTCCGGTGAGTCCAAAACCGATCAACTATGGTTTGATATCAAAGAGCAGCATGGTAGTACGGAGTTTTTAGGATATACGCTTAATGAAGCAGAATGTAAAATAATTGCATTAATTAAAGATGATAATTTAGTTGATGATATAAAAGAGATAGATACGCAATTTCTGCTAATCAGCAACCAAACACCTTTTTACGGTGAGTCCGGCGGTCAGATGGGTGACATTGGGACAATATTTGCAAAAGATTCTGAAGTAGAAGTAATAGATACTTTAAAATATTTAGGCTCTATTATAGTCCACAAATGTATTTTGAAAAAGGGGCAGATTAACGTAGGCGAGAATGCTAATTTTAGTATAGACATAAGATATAGGCAGAATTTAAGAATTCATCACTCAGCAACGCATATATTACATGCAGTACTGCACGAGGTACTTGATAAACATGTTACACAAAAAGGTTCGTTAGTCGCTCCGACTTATTTACGCTTTGATATTAGCCATTCTAAAGCTGTGACTAATGAAGAAATCACTTTAATCGAAGATAAAGTAAATGAGATTATTAGAGATAATCATGAAGTAAATACTACATTAATGGCAACTGAAGATGCAGTCAAACAAGGAGCTATGGCACTGTTTGGCGAGAAATACGACTCTGAAGTAAGAGTAGTTAAGATGGGCGAGACTTCTTTAGAATTATGCGGCGGTACGCATGTCAGACGTACCGGTGACATCGGTTGCTTTAAAATCACAAGCGAAAGTGCTATAGCGGCAGGGGTTCGCAGAATTGAAGCAGTTTGCGGTGAATTCGTAATTAAATTAATGAGAGAAAAAGATAATTTACTTAAATCGGTAGAAAGCAGTTTAAAGACTAATAAAAATGAGCTTATTACCAAAGTTAATAATATTTTAGAGCGTAACAGAGAACTTGAGAAAGAGTTAGAAAAAACTCATTTAGCTAGTTTAGATTTAAGTATAGAACAAATTGAAAAACAAGTTGAACAAATAACAGGAATAAAACTATTACACAAAAAAGTAGGAAATATAGACAATAAAATATTACGCCAGGCTGCCGAAAATTTAACAAAAAAATTAGAAGATTTAATAGTGGTATATATTGCTGAGGGGATTGGTAAATTATCTATTACGGTTGCGGTGAGTAAAGCTATAACAGACAAATACAACGCAAGTATAATTGCAAAAGAACTTTCTTTATTCTTAGGCGGCAGCGGCGGAGGTGGACAAGCAAGCCTTGCTCAAGCCGGTGGAAATGATATAGGTAAGCTAACTAACATCCATGAAAAATTATATAGTTTATTAACAGTGTCGTAGTGTACTAATTTAGGACGTCATTACGAGCGGACTTTATACGTGGATACCTGATCGTCATTGCGAGCAGTCGTAGACTGCGTGGCAATCTCGTCAAGTATCCTGAGATTGTTTCGTCAATTACTTCGTAATTTCCTCGCAATGACGAGGTGGTGTCCACACGTAATAATGCCTATGCAGGGAAGCATTGTAATGACGAAATTTATGATTGTTAATACTCTGCTTTCACAAAATAAAGACCGGAGGCGGGAGCAGTAGGACCGGCGGCTTTTCTGTCTTTGGCTTCTAGAACATCTTTAATTTGCTCTGCCTGCCAAACATTCTTACCGACAAGCACTAAACTACCGACAACATTACGTACCATATGATGCAAAAATGACGGGGCTGAAAGATATAATTTTATTTCTTCGTCTTCTTTAATAATATTAAGTTCAGTTAAAGTTTTAATCGGTGATTTTGATTGACATGAGCTAGCTCTAAATGAAGTAAAATCATGCCTGCCTAATAGATAAGCGGCAGCTTTTTGCATAGCTAGAATATCTAAAGGTGAACTAATCCACCATGCTCTATTTAAATCAATTACGGATGGATAAGGTCTATTAATAATTCTATATATATAATGACGAGAGGTAGCTGAAAACCTAGCATGAAAATTATTGGGGGCTAATTCACAATTCCATACTCCTACGGCATACGGTCTTGCAAAATAGTTGATAGCCGTAATAATTTTGTGAGATTCTAAATATTTTGAAAGATCAAAATGTGCTACTTGACCTATAGCATGAACACCGGCATCCGTTCTTCCTGACCCAAACAATATTACCTGTTCACCGGAAAATTTATAAATCGCTTCTTCTAATATCTGCTGTACCGACATTACTCCTGCTTGCCTTTGCCAACCTGCAAGATTCGTGCCTAAATATTCAATGGTGATCTTATATCGATACATAAGGGGATTGGATTTTACAATTGTCATCCCGTGGCTTGACCACAGGATCTTGTATAACAGACCGTATCCTGAGATACCGCGATCAAGCCGCGGTATGACATATAAGTGTTATCACGCTTCTAGTAAATCCGATGGATTACCGTCACCACGCTTTCCTCCACTTCTAAAGCTATTAAGCTTTTTGGATCTAATAGGATGTTGTAACTTTCTTAAAGCTTTTGACTCGATTTGTCTTATACGTTCTCTAGTTACTTTAAATTGCTGCCCTACTTCTTCTAATGTATGGTCAGTATTCATACCTATACCGAAACGCATTCTAAGCACTCTTTCTTCACGAGGCGTAAGGGTTGCAAGTACTCTAGTGGTAACTTCTCGTAAATTTGACTGAATTGCCGCATCAATCGGTGCTACTGCATTCTTATCTTCGATAAAATCGCCTAATTGACCTCCATCACTATCATCACCTACGGGATTCTCAAGACTTATAGGTTCTTTAGCTATTTTCATGACTTTACGCACTTTATCAAGCGGCATTGAAAGACGGTTAGCGATTTCCGTTGCCGTTGGTTCATATCCGAGTTCATTAAGCATTTGTCTTGAAGTACGCAGTATCTTATTAATTGTTTCAATCATATGCACAGGAATACGTATAGTCCTTGCTTGATCTGCAATAGCTCTTGTTATAGCTTGTCTAATCCACCAAGTAGCATAGGTAGAGAATTTATAACCACGGCGATATTCAAATTTATCCACCGCTTTCATAAGTCCTATATTACCTTCTTGAATTAAATCTAAAAACTGCAATCCCCTATTAGCGTATTTTTTAGCGATAGATATAACTAAACGTAAATTCGCCTCTATCATATCTTTTTTTGCTTGTAGCGTTTGTCTCTCACTTTTTTGTATAGTATTCACTAGTTTTTTAAAATCATTAACTAAAAGACCGGTATTAGATTCTATAACCGATAATTCGGCAATCATTTGATCTATATAATCTGATTCTTTAGTAATTAACTCTTTCCAAGCGACTTTTTTATTTTTCAGCATTTTTTCTTTCCATGCTGCATTGATAACCGATCCTATATATTCATCGAGGAAATTTTGGCGAATTACTCCGTATTTTTCAGCAAGTTTTAAAAAGGCTGTTTCTTTATTAATTAAATCACGATTTATTCCATACATCTTACCTAAAATTTCTTCTGTTCTTTTAGAATTAAAATGTATTTCCGAAACTTCATTTATTAATAATTCCAAATTATTATTATATTTTTTGCTATTTTGTAAAACTTTCGGCTCAAAAGATTTCTCATAACATTTTTTAGCTTCAATGAGTAGTTCTTCGCAGATAAAAGAAATCTTCTTCATACGCTCTATGATATTAGGTAATATCTGCGTTTCTACTCTAGACATAGATAAGTGATTATCCTCATGCTCTTCTCCTTCGGTATCACTACTATGTTCTTCATCATTTTCGGGTGTTTCGTCATGTAACATGTTAGCTTCTAAATCTATCAGATCACGTAGTAACATTTTTTCATTAACTAAATCTTCATACCATACTATAAAACAACGCATAGCAATAGGGCTTCTACATAAGGAAGCAGTCATTGTTTTACGTCCTTCCTCAATCCTTTTTGCTATTTCTACTTCGTTTTCACGAGTTAAAAGATCGACTCCCCCCATATCCTTAAGATATAATCTTACAGGATCATCGGTAGTACCTATATTTTCTTCTTCTACCTCATCCTCAGGTTCATTATCAACATTGGTAGATAGCTTAAATTCTTCATCCATTCCGATATCAAGCTTAATTTCATCATCTTCGTTAGATTCTAAAATATCTACTCCCGCATCGGAAAATTTTAATATAGCTTCCTCTAATTGTCTTATTGAAGGATTTTTATTAAGAGGAAGAGCTTTGTTTATATCATCATAAGTGACCGGTATCTTTTTAGATTTAGCTTTTTTAAGTAAACTATCTATTTTATCTAGATCATTGTCTATATTGCTATTGCTCATTAAATACCTATATGCTTTTTTCTTTCAAAAGAAGTTTGAAATAATTAAGTTATCGTGTGATTAATAAAAGATTCGTTTAAAACTTGAAGTTCATTTGCAATCTTCAGAATTTCTTTTTTATATAATAAAACTTTTTCAAAGTCGTGATTGTCTGTACTGTTTATGGTAATAGCGTATTCTTGTTGTAAATTTATTAGATAATATTTCTTATGTAGCCACTGCCATAATAAATCCAGTCTGATATTATTTTTATTAAATGAGATATCTAAAAACAAATTATCCGTTTTTGATAATAATAAAAAAATATCAAAAAAGCTAGTTTTTTCCACAATTGCAGTAATTTCACTTGCTTCTACGTTATTATCTATAATCTCGTTTAAATACCAATTACGGAATTCTTCAAGCGATTTATTATTAAAATTTAAATTTAAGATGAAATCTTTAATATCTTTTTCTTCAAGTATTTTAGGAAATTTAACCAACAAAGCACAAAAAGCATGTTCTAACATCTCAAGCTCTGGATAGCTGTGACTTGAAACTATAGGAGCCAAATTTGAGCTTTTAGTTATAACCTTCTTCTGTTTTGTGACTAAATTTTGCCATATTTGATCTTTAAAAAACCTGTAATAGCTCGCTCTTAAATTACTATCCGATATTTTATTGCAGTAATCTTTTAAATTTTTCTCTAAATTAGCTTTTTCTTCCGCAGTTTTAAAACTCTTACCGCTATACTCAATATGCCAAATCATTTCTGATAGACTTATTCTTTTATCTATAAGCTTTGCAAAAAAATCAGCACCATTTTTATTTACTGCATCGTCGGGATCAAACCCGCTTGGTAACCTAATGAAAGAAATTTTCTTTTCACTATTAATAAGCGATAATGCTAGGTTAATAGTTCTTATGCTAGCTTTTATGCCTGCATTATCTCCGTCAAGACATAATATAATTTCATCGCCGGCACGCCATAATTTATGTAAGTGATTCTCGGTAACGCTAGTACCGAGACTCGCAACTGCTTCGCTAAAACCTGCTTGATGTAGTGCTATAACATCAAAATAACCTTCTACTAAAATCGAGTGATTTTTTTTATAGCTACTGCTTATCGCTTTATGCTCACCGTATAGAGTTTCACTTTTTTGAAATACTGTAGTTTCAGGTGAATTTAAGTATTTAGGCAACCCCTCCCCTAGCACTCTACCGCCAAAGCCTACGATTTTATTGTAAATATTTCTAATTGGAATGGTAATACGGTTAGAAAATAAATTATATATTTCACCGTTTTCTCGCTTGCCGATTAGCCCTGCTTTACCAAGCTTTATAATATCTATATTTTTATCGTGAAAAAACTTTTCAAATTTATTATTCTTCGGTGCAAAGCCTATGGAAAATTCTTTTATTGTTGTCTCGGTAATATTTCTTCGGTGTAGATAATTTAATATTTCAGGCGTTAACTGCGTTCTAAAAAATTTATTGGCGAGTTCTAAAATATTTAGAATTTCATCGGATTCTTCATAAAATTCTTTCTGTTTCGCAGTTAATTTCGGTATCTCTATACCGTAATCGGTTGCAAGCTTTATAGCAGACTCATTATAAGATAAACCGCTAATATTAGAAGTAAATTTTATAACGTCACCGGCTGCTTTACAACCAAAACAATAGAAAAATCTCTTACTATCACTAACTGTAAAAGATGGGGTCTTTTCTTGATGGAAAGGACATAAACCTACATAGTTACCGGATTTTCTAGTTAAAGCTACTTTTTGCCGCACTACATCAGATATGTTAATACGGTTTCTTAAGAACTCATAAAATTCCGGTGTAACTCTCATATTTTATAGTATATAAGAAAGAATAGCTGTAGAAAGACAATAAGAAAGCGGTATAGATAAATTATCGTTAATTCTTAAATCTTTTGAATAAAATTCAGCTGCTGTAGCCCCTATACAACTTATAATGATAATAATAAAACTCGTATTGTACCCTAAATAGAAATACACTAATATACTTATAAAAATTGCAGAAGCTAAGAAAGTAACAGAACCTGCTACCGATTTACCGTTACTTAAGCTATTTCCTATTTTAACGCCGACAAGAGCCGCTAAACAATCTGAAATAATTAAAATCAACCATGAACAAATCACTAAATTTTTAGGGAAAAGAAGAGTAGTTAAGAAAAAACCGAGCATCATAAAGCTAATGCCACTTAAAGCAAAAGAACCGTTATTTTCTTCGAGCCTTGTAACTTTTGAAAAAAATCTAGTTACAAATTCGCTAATTTTTGCATTATTATGACGTGATACATCTAAATATAATGTAATAGCCGTTATTATAAATAATAATAACGTAATAGCGGTTCTTGGAATAAATAAATAAAGCAGCGGAAATATTATAGCCGATAGGTGGAAAATTTTACGCTTTTTCTCAAAGTCAAAATCTTTAATTTCCATAGAATCATTAATATGTTTTTAGATATGTGAAAAACAATGCTTCCGTCATTGCGAGAAAGTACTGTTGCGTGGACCTAGTTCTCGCTGTCATCCCGCGACTTGATCGCGGGATCCAGTAAAAAATACTAAAATTATTTAGTTTTAAATTATATTTCTGGACCCCGTGGTCAAGCCACGGGGTGACACAGTGGGTTTCACCGATCCATACAACAATGCCCACTCGCAATGACGATATTTAGGCAATGCCAAATAATTAAAAAGGCTTATTTGACAAATTTAACTATTACAAATATACTTGCTGAAATCTATATTATTGAAAATAGTATACTAAAATTACTAAATCTATACAATATAATTATGAATACAAAATTTCCTATCACTGCTAAAGGTTTTGAAAAATTAGAACACGAGCTTAAACATTTAAAACATGTAGAGCGTAAAAAAATTAGTGAAGATATAGCCGAAGCACGAGAACACGGCGATTTATCCGAGAATGCGGAATATGAAGCGGCACGTGATAAACAAGCATTTATAGAAGGGCGTATTAAAGAGCTTGAAGATATGACGGCAAGAGCGGAAATTATTGATATTGGTAAATTATCGGGAGATAACATAAAATTTGGGGCTACGGTTACTTTGATCGACGACGATACTAAAGAAGAAGTAACATATATTATTGTAGGAGAATATGAAGCCGATATAACCAGAAAAAGAGTTTCAATCGCTTCTCCTATAGCAAAAGCTTTGATTGGAAAATCGGTAGGTGATTTTGTAGAAGTTACAACACCAAAAGGGTTGAAATCATACGAAGTAGTTACAGTTGAATATAAAGAACTAGAACTTTAATTTGATTTTTTTGCCTAATAACTATAGATTTCGTCATTGCGAGGAAAAATTGAAAATTTTGACGAAGCAATCTCGGGAGGCTTGACAAGGTTGACACGTCGCTTCGCTCCTCGCAAAGCATTGTTGCGTGGATCAATTTCACCTCTGTCACCCTGTGGGTTTTACCGGTCCACGCAACAACTCCCACTTGCAATGACGACGTGAGTATAACAATAGTTATTTCTTTTTAAACATCTCGAGCATTCTTTTTGTTACTATAAATCCGCCAAAGATATTTATAGAAGCCAGCAGCGTTGCAAAATACCCCAGTAGACCGGGAAACCCAAAAGCAGAACTACTTGCGGCAATCATAGAACTAAGAACTATAATACCTGAAATAGCGTTAGTAATAGACATAAGCGGAGTATGGAGTGCAGGCGTTACTTTCCACACAACATAATAGCCTACAAAAGAAGCTAATACAAAAATAGTTATAGCAAATACTAGCGGGTCTATAGTACTTGTGTTTGTTTGCCAACTAGTATCTATTACCAAATCTTTTAATTTGTCTGATAATTCTTGGGTATTATGGGCAATTTCAGCTGCCTGTTTAGCCATTATTGGTAATTGGTTCATATTTCTCTCTTATTATGTCATTCCTGCTTTCGCACATGGGTGTCAACTTAAGGATCGATGTCATTCCCGCATAGGCATTGTTGCGAGGAAATTGCATAGCAATGACGACCTTCAATATCCACGCAACAATGCCTATGCGGGAATGAAATTAATTTTCTCACTCACAATTTTTCCGTCTTTAGTAATCAACATATCACGTACTAACTCATCATCCATATTAAACTTACCGTCTTGCAATGCATAGGTTAGAAAATTATACAAATTCTTAGCATATAATTTTGAGCTGTCGGTAGCAATTTTAGTAGCAAGATTTGAGAAGCCTATTATTGTAACTCCATGCTTAGTAACGATCTTATCCGGTTCTGACCCTTCCACATTTCCTCCTGTAGAGGTTGCTATATCAACAATCACTGAACCATGCTTCATAAATTCTAGCATTTTTTCCGTAACAAGCAGAGGTGCTTTTTTTCTGGGAATTTGTGCAGTAGTAATAACTATATCATATCCTTTAATAATTCTTGCTAAAAACTCTTCTTGTTTAGCTTTGTAATCTTCTGAACTCTCTTGAGCATAGCCTGATTTATCTTGTAAATCTTCCTGTAGTTCCGGTGATACAAATTTAGCTCCTAAGCTTTCCACCTGCTCTTTGGTAGCAGCTCTTACATCATATCCTGCAACAATGCTACCAAGCCTTTTTGCCGTTGCAATAGCTTGAAGACCGGCAACACCGATACCAAGTACCAAAGTTTTACATGGTGAAATCGTCCCTGCTGCCGTCATCATCATAGGAAAAGCCCTTGTGTAATGATAGCTTGCTTCAATTACCGCTCTATAACCAACTAAATTACCTTGAGAAGATAAAGCGTCCATATTTTGAGCTTTAGTAATTCTCGGCACAAACTCCATAGCAAAAGTCGTAAGTTTTTTTTTAGCTGCCGCTTTTATATATTCATGATTTAAATAAGGCGACAATAATCCTAAAATAATTGCTCCTTTTTTTGCAAATTCAAGCTCGCTATATTTATCCGTAACGGATGAAGGTTGCACCTTTAATATAATATCTGCATCAGAAATAATTTCGAGTGGTACCGAAGATATTTTAGCACCTAGAGCGATATATTCTTCATCAAGAAAACCGGCATGAAGCCCTATATCTTTTTCTACCGTAACCGCATAGCCTTTTTTGACTAGCAATCCTGCTACTTCAGGCGTTATAGCGGCTCGTGTCTCATGCTTGGCTTTTTCTTTTAAAGCAACGATTTTCATAAATACTAATTATATTTTGCATTAACTGAATACATAAGGTATTTTAAACATAATTTAAAATATAAAACAACGAAAATGAAAAAAATATTTTTTCTAATCATTATTTATCTTTTTGTGAATTCAAGCTTAGCATTTGGGGCAGGTGATAAAACAGCTATTTCGGAGCTAAAAACCTATCTACGTACTATAAAGTCGGTTGCGATAGATTTTACTCAAGAAGATTCGTACGGCAAAATAGTTAAAGGAAAATTACTAATCCACAAACCTTATAATTTTAGATGTAATTATTATCCACCTTTCCCTTTAGTCATAATAGGTACTAAAAATTTCGTATCGATGTATGATTATGATATGGAACAAGTAAGCCGTATTAATAGAAGCGAAAATACATTTAATTTTTTATTAGAAGGTAATGAGCATTTTGACAAGGATTTTGTTTTTGAATCGGTAGTTAATGAAGGGAATATTTCTAAAATTACTATCTATCATACTCTAACAGAAAAACGTAGTGAAATTACTTTTAATAAAGCTACTAAACAAATTGAAGCATTAAAAATATTTGAAGATAATAATATAGTCACTATTACTTTTGATAAAATAGCTAAAGTACAAAAATTTTCCGATGATTTGTTTAAATTAAAAAACCCTGAAATATTCGGTCCGCCTGAAAGATTAACAAAATCGGAAATAGAAAAAAAATATATTGTTTCTTGAAAATAAACAGGTTATGTTAATTACGCTAGTAGTGGGCATTGTACCTGTTTAGTCGGTCAGGTCTGAAAGGAAGCAGCCGGAGTGGGATTCGGTGGGTCATTACTAGCATTTACTTCGATTCACTGTCGTACCGTGGCTTGACCACGGTATCCAGTAAAAATACTAAAATTACTACTGTTATAAGTTATTTTTTTGGATCCCGCGATCAAGTCGCGGGATGACAACGGTGAAATTGATCCACGCAACGATGCCTGACGAGGTATGACATAAAAAGTCTTATAACAATCGTGACCGATATAATTTCATCTAATCAGTATATTCCTTTTGCAAGGAAATATCGTCCTAGTAACTTTGCCGAGCTTCAGGGCCAAGAGGTATTAGTCAAAGTTTTAAGCTATACTATTTTAAACGATAGGCTCGCCAGAGGCTATCTTTTAACAGGTATTAGAGGAGTCGGTAAAACTACCTCCGCCCGAATTATTGCCAAAGCCGTAAATTGTTCTGCTTTAATTACTGAAAATACGGCTATTAAAACATGTGAAGAATGTACAAATTGTATCAGCTTTAATAATCATAATCACCCTGATATAATCGAAATTGATGCGGCAAGTAAAACTAGCGTAGATGACATACGTAGAATTATAGAATCCGCCGAGTATAAACCTCTACAAGGTAAACATAAAATCTTCATCATTGATGAGGTGCATATGCTCTCTAAAGGGGCATTTAATGCACTTCTTAAGACTTTGGAAGAACCGCCGCCTCATATAATATTTATTTTTGCAACGACGGAAGTACAAAAGATACCTGCAACTATTATCTCAAGATGTCAACGTTATGATTTAAGGCGGTTGAGTTTTGAAGAGATTTTTAAGCTACTTGAATATATAACTAAGCAAGAAAATTTAAAAACCGATATAGAAGCACTAAGAATTATAGCTTACAAATCGGAAGGGTCAGCACGTGATGCAGTATCTATTTTAGATCAAGCAGCTAGTATGTCGGCGAAATCTGACAATATAATTAGTCCTCAAGTAATTAATCAAATGCTTGGGCTTGTCGATAGTTCGGTTATAATAGAATTTGTCGAATGTATTATCCACAGAGAGACAGAAAAAGCTATAAATTTAATAAATAAACTTTACGGTTCCTCGGTTAATCTTGAGATTTTTATAGAATCGGTAGCAGATTTTATTGCTTATCTTAATAAAGTAAAAATGTTACCTAATTATAGTTTGCCTATATATGAATCATTTAATGATAAAACTAAAAGCATATTAGATAAAACCAGCTTGCCGCACTTATCAATCTTATGGCAAATATATAATAAGGGAGTAGGGGAAATAAAAATTTCCTATAACCAACTAACAGAAACGGAAATGTTAGTTATAAAATCTATATATTCGACGTCGCTACCCTTACTTGCAGATTTCGACGGTAATAATCAAAATTTAAATCAATCAATTAATCCGGAAATAAAAAAAAAATTTGAAATTGTAGATTTTCTTGAATATCTATATAAAAATAATGAGATAGATATATATTATTTCCTGCTCAATCATACGGAACTTAAAAATCTCAGTAATAATAGATTAGAGTTCGTAAGTCTTGAAGTTACAAGCAAAATAAAAAAACAAATAGAAGATTTGTTAGCTGCTTTTACTAGTGAAAAGTTTGAGATAGTAATAATAAAAGAGCAGAACAAGCAAACCTTAAAGAATCAGTTAATCGGTAAGATTGAAGAAAGTAACGATTTTGGTTTAATTAAAAAACATTTCCCAAATATAACAATTTCGGATATTTTACTTAAAAGCTAAAAAATATATAGGATAGAATTATGGTAAATTTTAATCAGTTTTTAAAGCAAGCCCAATCAATGCAAAAGAAAATGCAAGAAGCTCAAGAGCAAATGGCAAATGCAAGATATACCGGTAAAGCCGGCGGTGGACTTGTTGAGGTTATTGCAACCGGTAAAGGCGAAGTTGAAAAGATTTCAATTGATGAATCTTTATTAAAAGCAGAAGAAAAAGAAATGCTTGAGGACTTAATTAAAGTTGCCTTTAACGATGCTAAACAAAAATGTGATGAAGATTCTCAAAATTCTTTATCAGGAGCTTTAAACGGTATGAGCTTACCACCAGGCTTTAAAATGCCGTTTTAACACGGCTCTTATGTCATTCCCGCATGGCATTGTTGCATGGATCGGGAAAATCCACTGTGTCACCCCGTGGCTTAACCACGGGGTGACACAGGTGAAACTGCTCCACGCAACAACGTCTTTAGTTGCTTAGCTCATGACGATTTGGTATCCATATTTATTCACAAAATATCATCACAATAAGATGTATCTATCCCCAACATCTCATTAAGCTCTGTTTGTACTATCTCAGACAAAACTTTAAGTTTCTCTTTTAATATTTGATATTCTTCATTGTTATCATCATTGTATATTTCTTTATATTTCAATAGCGTTTTATCCATAAAAGAAGGGAATCATATCGTTTAGTTTATCTAACTTTTGCTCTAATTTTTCTTTTTGCTCTTCTGTTAGCTCTTTTTTACCGGTTTCTAAAAAACTTTTCAAATTACGGGCATCTTGTAGATGAAGTTTAACAACATCAATATTATAATTAGTATCCGAAAGTTTTATTGATGCTTTCCAATCTATAAATTCTATTAATTTTTCAAATGAAAATTTATCAATACTACTAAACTTTCCGTTTCTACATTCTTTTGCTAATTTATAAAAATCATCTTCACAATTTACGTCATCAGGATTAGCCCCTGCCTTAAGAAGTATGTTAACTATATTTTCCTTACCTAGAATAGAAGCTATATGCAGAGGTGTATCATCGTGTTCATTTAGTGGTATTGCTGCAAACTCATTAGAAACAGCCATCTTATTATTGACAAGTTCTTTGACTTTCTTAATGTCTTCATTGTAAATAGCATTAAACAAATTGATTTTGAAATCGTTTTCGTCATATTTAGATTTATACATAAAACCCCCTTTATTTAAAAAAGTATGTTAGCACTTTTTGATACAAAGGTCAAGAGGTAGTTAATAATTTAACTACCTCTTAATAAAGAGAAATTTGTAAAAAATAGACATCTTCCCAAAGCAGTTTATAGAGAGGAATTTAAAGGATACACGGAAGCACTTGCCGCCATAGACATACGTGAGGATGAGGGATTAGGATCGACGTACAAATTGCCCTTAGAAGCAAGTTATGCAGGAAGTCTAATAATTCAAGATCAATAAATCCTTATCAATCCTGAAACCTTTGAAACGCTCAAGTAACGACATACCAAGCAGTGAAATATCAAGGTCACCAAGACCTACATGTCCTTTGATGTTCTTAAATTCCGTACCGATTACTACACTATTTAAGGTTATAGGGGCAGCTTTATTTTCGCCGTTAGCTGTTAGATAAGTTCTAGTATATTTTAATTTAGTTAAGTCAAAGCCTAATTTTTGGGCATCTTTTTTAGTCAAAGCTATATCACTTGCACCGGTATCTACCATAAATTTTATTTTAACGTTATTTACAAAAGCATTGATATAAAAATGTCCGTCTCCGCTACGGGCTATAATAATTTCTCCGACTTCAGTAGACCATTTATATGATGGAATTAAAGCAGACATTACTCTATGATAAGCGTAGCTCAGCTCAAACCTAAAAGCATAACCGGTTATTATAACCAAGAAAATTGCTGCCCACATTGCTAATTGCAAACAAAATCTGCGTATTTCATTTTGGCTAATAGTACTGTAAATTATACTAAATAATATTAATAACGACACACAAAAACTCCCTATATTTTGCGGTTCTTTAAAAAATTTTGGGTAATGTTGATTGATATATTTGTATAATAAACCGCTTACAATTACGGTGCTGCAAATTATAAAAATAAGTTTTATAAGTTTTTTATTCATATGGTGATATTATTTTCATTTACAAGTATGATACTAAGAAGTTAAATACGAGAGAATAATTTGCTATATACTTCATTCCGATTTCTTTTTCCAATAGCAAGTACAAGTACTATTATACGCTTATCATCTACTTCATATACTAGTCGATAACCGACTGATCTTAACTTTATTTTATATAAGTTATTTCCACCGTTTATTGCATCTTTGGATACATGAGGTGTTTTAAGTCTCTCTAATAACTTTTTTTTAAACTGTTCTTTTATTGTAGAGCCTAATTTATCCCATTCTTTTTTAGCAACCGGAATAAATTCTAACTTATAAATCATTTAAATTAACCGCTATTGCTTTTTCTTTATCTTTTAATCTAATAGTAGCAAGCTCTAATAAATATTTGTCATCTAAAGCTTCAATAATTTGCTCATATAATTCAGCTGGAATTAGATAAGCAATCGGTTTATTATGATTTAATAAGGCAACAGGCTCACCGCTTGCCTTATCCAATAATGCAGTAGGGCTTTTTTTAAATTCTGATATACTAACTGTTAGATTTGCATAAATATGTTCCATTATTAGACTCCAAGTAAACGAAGAAAGTTATACGAAAGATCAACTTGGAAAAGAGTAATCGGTCTGTAAGACGAGGAGCGGAGCGTATACTTAATACGTAAGCACCGCAGAACTTATTAGACGACATAGCCAATTTTTCAAGTTCATCGAGTATACCTATAATTAATACTAAATTAAATACTAATTATAGGCTATAATTTTATCTTTATCAAGAAAATCACATTAAATCGCCGATATTCTCTAAAAACAACCTAGCTCGATTCGATGCTGGTTTACTAAAAAAATCCTCGGCAGGCTGGTTTGCTAAAATCTGCCCTTGATCCATAAAAATAACACGATCCGCTATTAATTTTGCAAACTTCAAATGGTGCGTGACTACTACCATACTCATTTGATCTTTTAATAAATTTATATTCTCTATAACATCTTTAATATTTTCAGGATCGAGTGCCGAAGTCGGTTCGTCGAATAACAAAATTTCCGGCTTCATCATTAAAGCCCTTGCTATTGCTATACGTTGCTTTTGCCCTCCTGATAGGCTTGCCGGATATGAGTCAAATTTTTGCGTTAGCTTAAATTTTGCAAGTAATTCCTTTGCCATAGAAATTGCTTGTTCTTTTGGCAAATTTAAAACATTTACCGGCGTATAGATTAGGTTTTCTCCTACCGTTAAATGCGGAAAGAGATTAAAATTTTGAAAAATCATACCGACTTTTAAGCGAAGCTTTCTCCTATCTTTAGGTAATAGCTTCTTCCCGTCTACCAAAAAAGTACCGCTACTTAGTTCTTCTAAATTATTTAAAATTCTAAGCAGAGTAGTTTTACCGCTTCCCGAAGGACCGATTATTACAGTAGTCTCATTAGTAGTAAAACTTAAATCAATATTCTTAATTGCGTAATTCTTGCCGTAACACTTACAGACTTTTTCTAAAATAATCATAAACTAGACCGTAAATTTATAACCGTCATAAAGCGGCTTAACGTTATTTGGAAGCATTTTCGTAATCTCATGATAATCTATCGTGTGTCTCATATTGGTTAATAATATCTGCTCAGGTTTATATTCTTCACGCCATTCTAGAACTTTATCAAGCCCTGCATGATTCGGATTTGATTTATAATCCATACAATCTAATATCCATATTTTTATATCTTTTAAAAATTTTTCTGATTCAGGCGGAAAATCGATTACATCGGACGAATAAACAAAATCACCTATACGTAAGCCCAAGCTATCTATAGGGCCGTGATGCTGTCTAAAAAATTGTATTTCGATAGTATTAATCTTAATTTTATTAAAAAAACTAACAGATTGAGTTGTGAATAGTCGCCCAAGCTTAAATAATTTATTATTAAATAGATAATCAAATTTTGTATGGAGCTTTGCCGCACTATCGTGATCTGTATAGATTTCGAATGGCTTATCTTGCATAAAAGTAAATACCCGTAAATCATCGATGCCGTTAACGTGATCGGAATGATAATGTGTTAATATAGCACAATCGAGCTTATTTATCTTTTCTCGTAATAGTTGATTTCTAATATCAAAACCGAAATCAACTAACATTTGACTATTTTCATCTTTAATATATATTGCTGATCTAGTCCTTTTATTGTACTTTGAAGGAGATGTGCATATACTGCAATCGCACCCGATCACCGGTACGCCTATAGATGCTCCACACCCAAGTATTGTTACTTGTAACATAAATATTTAAAATGATGTTTGAAGTTTTTTATAATTTTTGCGGCTTAAATCAAGAAATATTCTTATTTTTGAATAACATTACTAACATTGGTCTAATACCTTATTTTTTAAAAATAATTTCGTTTTGTTTTAATATTGCTAATTTCGCCTTAATATATATTTTATACTGTATATATTTTTATATTCAATTAAAGAAAATTAAAAATGATAATGAACGGCAAAATAAATTTTGGCACGGTTATAATAAATTAGTTGAAATCGGTATAATATACGGGGTATTTGGTTTAATTTTTACCGCTCTTAAATTTTCAGTTAATTTCCCTCGCCCTTATTGCAATCTTCCTGTGGATAGTTTCATGACCGTAATAACTACTGCAAACGAAAGATGCTTTTCAAGCTTTCCAAGCAGCCACGTAGCTCTTAGCGTTTTAGTAACGTATTTTATTTGGGATTATATTAAATTACCATTAAAAATCTTAATGATTTGTGCTATTATACTCGTGTCATTATCTCGCATAAGCCTTGCCATGCATTACCCAAGTGATATAATCTACGGCATTATTATTGCATTTATAACAATACTGATAGGTAAATTAATTTATCGAGTCTTTGCAAATAAAAATAATATAATAAGAAAGATCGGGGATTTTCTATTAATGAGGCAGTAATTAAGAAAAAATATATATAAAAAACTTGGTTTTTAATCTTGAAAGTTTTTAATATGCGTGCTACAATGTAGCTACATTATTGGAAGAAGATTTTTATGTCTGCTGATTCTATTGTGCGAGCCCGTATTAATGAAGACGTGAAAGAAGAAGCAGCTTTAGTGCTTGCTGCTATGGGACTTACTTTATCTGATGCTGTTATTTCGTGTTGCTCGTGAAAAAGCATTGCCGTTTGAGCCGCTTATCCCAAATGATGAAACAATTAAAGCTATGAAAGCTGCAAGAAGCGGCAAATTAGTTCATGTTGGTAATATCAATAATTTGTTATCTGATTTAAATGAGAACGATTAAACGTACTGCACAGTTTAAACGTGACTATAAACGTGAAAAACGTAGAAAACATGGAATAAATTTGGATGATATTTTTACTGAAAGCAGTTAGGTACTTGGTTGCTGATGTAACATACCTATACATTATGAGAGATCATGCCCTTATAGGTAATTGAAAAGATTGTAGAGATTGTCATATTAAACCGGATTTAGTATTAATTTATAGAAAACCCAATGCTGACACATTGGAGTTAATACGATTAGGTTCACACAGTGAACTTGGTTTTTAATTATTTTGAAATGAACCGGGAACGAGTTCCCACAAAACCCATCTAACCATCCATAACTGAACAATTTTTGAAAAGCGTTTGATGTCGCTCCTAGCTAAAAACGAGAAGGCATTGTTGCGTAGATCAATTTCACCTCTGTCATCCCGTGGCTTGACCACGGGATCCAGTTAAAATAAAATTATTTTTTGGACCCCGTGGTCAAGCGAACTAGGTGACACAGTGGATTTTGGTCTACGCAACAATGCCAAACGGGAATGACATCAAAAAATCAAATAAACATTATGCTACTATACCGAAAATACTTTATAAAAAATATCTTACCGCTGCTTATAGTCGTTACTTTTTCAGTGACTAGTATAGTATGGATAACGCAAATATTAAAACTTTTATATTTATTTGATAAGGGTATAAAAGTTATGGACTTCTTCAGTTTAATAGTTTTAGTACTTCCTACTTTATTATTTATTCTGTTACCGGTAATAACGGTTATTGCCGTGATCTATATCTATAATAATTTAAAAGTCGAGCGACAATTAATTATATTACAAGCTTCAGGAGTTAATAATGTACAACTAGCATTGCCTGCTTTATATGTCGCATTAATAGTTATGCTACTTGCTTATTATATATCTTCTACCATCCTGCCGTTATCTCATATAAACTTAAAATCACGTTTAAGCTTTATAAAGAATAATTATATATCAAGTATGATTGAAGAGAAAACTTTTAATAAAGTAACGAAAGATATCACTGTTTTTATAGATAAAAAATCAGCAGGGAATATTATGAACGGCGTAATAATATTTGATAATCGCAACGCTGATAACCCATCAGTAGTATTTGCGGGTTCAGGTAATCTTAATATATATGATAATAGCCCGATTTTTGAACTTAATAAAGGCATAAGACAAGAATATGACGTAAACGGTAATTTAACTCAGTTAACTTTCGATTCTTTAATGATAAAACTGCAAAATGATAATCCTTTAGTATCGCAAAGAACTAAACATAATAAAGAAGCAAACGAATATTATATAAGCGAATTACTTGCCCCTCCTCATGATTTAGCTATTACTAAAAAAATTAAATTAATTGCTGAAGCACATCAAAGAATAATTTGGCCTTTATATAATTTTGTATTACCTTTTTTAGCTCTTGCAGTTTTTTTGAGATATCCTTATAGCAAAAAGACAACTTTTATGCCGGTATTATTTTCTGCCTTAACAATATTGCTAGTTACTTCAATTCATTTTATATTGCAAAATTTTGCCTCAAAAAATCTAGATTTTATTTTTGCTTGTTATTCCAATTTGGTTATTGCCTTAACGATCGGATTATATTTATTTGTACGTAAAAGAATATAAATTTATTAGGCTACTTTATTCCAAGTTCCACGAGGATTTTGAGTGAAACAATCAATTTTGTTTTCCTGTCCGGTAAATTTATTTATTTTAACTGTTAATTCTTTTAAATCTTCCGGTAAATCGGTTATTATAATTATCCTTTTGAAAACTCTTATATACTCTTTTGCTTGTAAAATTTTTCCTACATCCGTAGGCGAAATAATAACAAGCACACTAGCATTATTAGGATTTTGTAACTCATCGGTAATATAAATCGGCTGTTTTTCAGGCTGTGGATCAAGCTTACTACCGTGAGGTATAAATTGCTTACGTGAATAAATCCAAAGATTTTTATTGAGCATTTCTTGGTGATCTGCATCTACAGTTAATATCACGCTTTTAAGATCAGAGTGATAGCATTTTTCTATCAGAAGCAATATCGATTTTAGAAGTAATTCATCGCTTGTTTGATAAATACTAAATTGCTGCATAAAAATTTTATGTTATTTTTTATGAGAAAATTTAAGTGGTACGGATGAAGGGACTTGAACCCCCACGCCTCGCGGCACAAGAACCTAAATCTTGCATGTCTACCAGTTTCATCACATCCGCATATAGTAATGTCGTTACCGTAAGGCATTGTTGCATGGATTCGATGTCATTCCTGCCTCTGCGGGAATGACATCAAAGTATTTCCATCAGAAAATTATAATACACATCATATAATTTTTGTAAATCGCTAATTTTTGTGTATTCGTTTATTTTATGTGCCGTTTCGGATAATAAACCGAACTCTACTAACGGACAATAATTTTTGACGAATCTTGCATCCGACGTACCGCCACTTGTAGAGAATTCAGGCTTTATTTTAAGCGTATGCTCTACTACTTTAGCAAATTCTTTTATTTTATCGCTAGGATTCTGAATAAAACTTTCAGCAGAACTACTATATTCTAACTTATAATCTACTTTATATTCTTTACAATTCTGTTTAATAATTTCTTCTACCTGTTTTGCTAAAGTTTCTGCACTATGTAAATTATTAAAACGTATATTGAAAAATGCTTCTGTACTTGCCGGAATTACATTTAAAGTATTATTACCGACATCGATATTCGTTACTTCAAGGTTAGAGCTTTGAAAAAATTCATTAGACCTCTTCGGAAACTCTACTTCTAGGGGTAATTTGTACGTCGATCCGGTACTCGAATCCTCACGTACGCTTGTGTACACTGCGGTTCTGCGTTCCGTGTCTCCTTCAAATTCCTCCCTATAAGCGAGTTTCCGAAGAGGTCTAGTCCCTTCATCAAGTTTTACATTTGTTAACTCGTTCAATATTCTTATTAAGCAAGGCAACGGATTATTTGCTTTATGAGGATAAGCTACATGCCCTGCTAAACCTTCTATATTTAATTTAAAGTTAACACTTCCTCTTCTGCCGATCTTAATTGTATCGCCTATTTCTTTTTCACAAGTAGGTTCACCGACAACGGCAAAATCAATTTTATACCCTTGATTACGAATATATTGCAGCATTTCTTTAGTACCATGCTTTGCTTTTCCCTCTTCATCACTAGTAAGTAAGAAACTAACGGAACCTTTAAAATCGGTATTATTTTTTATAAAATCTAAACCGGCAGCTAGAAAGCACGCTATAGCCCCTTTCATATCCACCGCACCTCTGCCGTATATCTTTCCATCTTGCTCATGAGACTTAAATGGACTCGCATTATTCCAAAGCTTATGATTGCCTGCCGACACTACATCTACATGCCCAACAAAGCAAATATTAGGCTCATTGCTACCGAAAACAGCATAAAGGTTAGTGACTTGCTCGCTTTTAGAATCGCCGAATATTTTTATTTCGGTCTTAAAGCCGTGTTTTTTAAGCAAATCATCAATATACTCAATAGCCCCATCGCTCTCAGGAGTTACAGACTTAAAACCAATCAAATCTTTTAAGTAGTTAATGTACATCAATTATTGCCAAAGAGAATTTAATTTGGTTTTTAGTTTGTTTTCAAAAAGCTTTATGGTTTCTTTATTTGCTTCAATTATATTTCTTTCATGTTCTAACTCTGCAATAATCTCTTCTTGAATTAAAAGAGAAGGAAGAGGGATTTTTTGTGCTAAAAGTATCTGAGCATTTATGTTTGCTTGATTATTAGATTGTTTAGCATAATTTTTAAGATTTTTTTGAAATAAGTCAGTATTCATATATAAATTTAAAAATTTAGACAGTATTTTTTCTTGGTTGACAATTAATAAGAGGCAAAGCAATATTCTGACTCTGCTTCAAATATAGAGGTTTTACCTACCAATTCAAAACTATTGGTTCTGTTGAATAAAATATCCCCTTTATTAAGTTTAAATTGTCTAAAAGTTTCTTTATCAATTTTAACATATTTTATATCTGTAAACTCTAATAATCCCTTTTGTAAGTTTCCCATTCTAAGTATTTTATACCCTTCACCCTCTGATTCATATCTTGTGAAAGACCATACTGCACTTTGTTATTACAAATGTCACCAATTTTAACAATTTTCCATTGTTTATTTATTTCAAAACTGGGTTTCCAATTATCTATTATCTGTTTTGCCCCATCTATTATTTCTTGATAACTATCCAACTCCTCAACAATTTTTTGCTGTTCTTCAATAGGTGGAAGAAAAATTGCAATTTCGTCTAATTTAGTAATGGATATATATTTAGTTGTTTGGGTTGTACAAATATCTAATAACTTTTGTTCTAATGACTTACAGGTGTAAAATAAGAATTTTGGTAAAATTTGATCTGCATATTCCTCTTTAATAACTAACCCATTTATTTGTTGATTAGTAGTAAGCGGTATTTTAGAAAAAGCAACTTTGCCTATTGTTACTGTACAAGATAGTAATATAGTGTTAGTAGGTAATAATTTTACACTAGTTTCTTCTAAGGCTTTTTCTGTAATTAAATTGTTTAGTTTTAACGTTTTCCCCATTTTCCAAATCTTCTAAGGTAAACCAAGATATATCACCGTTATACCAATATTTTTGTTCTTTTCTTGAAGGGGTTGAACCATTATATATATGACATATTTTCGATAACTTTACCAAAGTAAACTTTTCCTTTTTTATCGCTTCTCTATAATGATTACCTACTAAGTTATACCCATTATTCTTTATTTTCTTTAAATCTATAATTTCAAATCCAAGTTCAAACATATTAGTTTTTAAATCAGGATTTTTATCTACCTTACTAATGTCTGAAGAATCAATTTTATTTAAATCATTTATACCAACCATTTTTCTTTTTTTATTGTCTAGAGTAACGCCAATATTCTTTTTGATTATTTGGCTTATGTGCATCGGTAAAATAAAGTATTGACGTTTTTACTCCCGTATAAGGTAAAAAAGTACCTTGCGGTAGAGAGATAACGAGTTGCAACTTTGCTTTTGATAGTAAAAATTGACGAACAGCAGCGGTGGTTTTTCTGAATAAGAACCCCCTCAGGTACTACCAATGCCATTCTACCCCCCTCTTTTAAATTTTGCAGGCAATGCAAAACACAAGCAGCATCACCGTTATTTTTTGCAATGCCGTTATAATATGTATTAAATCTTAATTTTTCTAAATCTTCATCGGTATTAATTATATTATTTTCTTTGATATAATTAAAAGCTTCAGTTAGGAACCCACCGGTACCGCAAAAAGGATCATAAATTGTTTCTTTAAATTTAGGATCAACCAAATTAATAATGGTTTTAACGATATTTCTCGGTGTAAAATATTCACCTAAATCATTTTCTGTTGATGTGGTTTTTTCTAGGAAATACTCAAATGCATCACCTTTTATATTCGTATCGATTGTAGATAAAATGAGAGGATCGATTGCATCAATAATATGACGAAGAGTATTGGAATTACTTAGAGAAATAGGCGTAAAAACATCACCACCGTATTTATTCTTAATTTGTTCTATAACATAGCTATTAATGTAACCGATAATATCATCGCTTGATTGTGCTTTGATATTATTCCACCAAGATTTTTCGTTGTTTTCGCTTAATAATTTTATAATATATTTGCAAACTCACTAAATCTTTCTATTCCTGCTTGGAGCCCTTCACTTCTTAAAAGATTATTCAAGTTTTTAAATATTGATATTAATTCTTCACGTGATACTTTAACTTCTTTCGGTATAGTCCAAGCTTCATTATTGTTTGCTTCTAAAAAAGCTAATAATTCTTTTTCACGCAGTAATTCCCTTACTTCGTCACCGTTTAATATAAGCTCTTTAGAAACAAAACGAGCTTCGCAACAAGCTCCGTTCATTGCGAACACTATAGGTACATCAAGCAATTTTGCATACTCCGCAGCTTGATCCAAAGCTTGCCTTAAATCCACTCCTGTTTTTTTTGCTTCTATTATTGCAATAGGTTTATCAGTATTACTTTCATATAAGATATAATCCAGTCTTTTTCCGTTTAATCTTGTCTGTTCTATTTTTGATTTTGGTTTTTGGAAATAAACATTCTTTTTAGTATCATTATCTATATGCCATCCCTTATTTACAAGGTTATTGCTGATAATCCATTCGGTTTGCTGTTCTGCTAACATAAGAATTGCTTAGATATTTTTATTTTGTAATTAATAATTATATCTTCTTACACTTATTATACAAGCTTATAAAAGTACAAAAAACAACTTTTTATCTCACTAAAAAATAAATTATTGCTGTGGATTTATATAGATTTTTGACTTTCTTAATGAATTTAAATAACTTATTATTATGAGCTTGTTATAACTAATATTAAAATCATGAGTATAAATAACCAGTTAAGAGAATTAATTAAATCAGGCACTTTTGCCGGTATATTATTAATTATTGCTTTTACTTTAGCAATAATTGTCAGCAATAATATTTTCCTAGCAAAACATTATTCTTCTTTTATCTACAGTAAATTTTCTTTAACAATAGGAAATGTAAGTTTACAAACAACTTTTATAGAGTTAGTTAATGACGGTCTCATGACTTTCTTCTTTTTATTAATAGGTTTAGAGATGAAATTTCACCTAGTAGAAGGTGAATATAAAAATAAAAAAACTAATATTACCTGCGGCGGTAGCCCTTGGAGGTGTGGTAGTTCCTACCCTAATGTATATGTTTTTTAATTATGATAAACCGGGATTAATAAAAGGATGGGCTATTCCTATAGCAACTGATACTGCTTTTGTCCTTGGTATTTTATCCTTTTTCAGCCGACATATATCTTTAGAATTACGAGCTTTTATTATAGGTTTCTCATTAATTGACGATGCTTTTGCGTTAATTATACTAGCCTTGTTTTATACTAAAACAATCAATACTCCGGCTTACTAATTTCCTCTGTAATTATATTCATCTTGTTTATATTGAATTATCGACAAGTTAAACAATTATCTTATTATATAATTGTAGGTTTATTATTATGGATTAGTATGGTGGAGTCAGGTATTCACGGTACTTTATGCGGAGCCATTATAGCACTTTTTATACCTGTTAATATAGAAGGAGCATTTAACACTTCTTTTAAAAAACTTGAAAACTTAACTCGTCCTTTTGTAAATTACTTTATTTTACCGCTTTTTGTATTTATGAATTCCGGTATCCTTTTAGAATATTTTATATTTAAAGGCACTTGTTCTAACTCAATACTTGCTTTAATTTACGGGATAATATTTGGTTTATTTGTAGGTAAGCAATTAGGTATTATGCTATTTTCATATCCATTTGTAAAATTTAAACTCTGTAATTTGCCAAGTGATACTTCATGGTTAAAATTTTATTCTATAGCTATACTTGGAGGAATTGGATTTACCCTAAGTTTATTTATAGGTAGTATTACGTTTGAGAGTAGTTATCCTTCAAACTTTATGAGAGCTGCAGTAATAATAGGCTCTTTAATCTCTGCATTATTTGGCGTAGCCGTTCTAAAATATTGTACTAGAAAAGAGTAAAGCGTCTTGAAGATGATAACCGCAGCGTACATACTAGTACGTGAGGATTATCAGCAAGAGACAACGTAGTTAATTTTTCAAATTAAACGAGTATACTCATTAAATAACGATGATAGGATTTTAATATATTTTTGTTTGGAAAAACAGGATATGGTACTATATAGATATTATTAGAAGAAGGAATAGCTTTTTCAAGCTTATTTAGCATAAAAGGCATATTATAATTATGCTCTACTAAAATTATTGAAGTAAGATTGTAAGTTACAATAAAATCAACCGCTTTCTTAATATTATCTTCTTCAGACATTATTTTATTCGGAGCAAGTATTACTTGCTGTTCTATTACGCTATGTTCTTTTAGCAAATTTTTTAATTGCCCTGCAGATTCTATACCGGTAATAAATAATATAGGGGCATAGCCTGCCTTAAGCATTGCAATACCGGTTTCAATTTTATGTCCTCCTCCTGCAAATATTATTATTGCATTAGTGGTATTACTATTAAGCTTATAAGAATTTATTAAATATAAATAATAACCAAAACCAACAATCCAAAGAGCAAAAACTGCTAAAATTGTGAGTAAAAATTTTCTGATCATTTAAATATTTTATTAAATTCAGTTTGAATAATTTTATCAAATTCAGACATTTCAATATGAATTCCTAACTGATTTAAAGATGTTACTAAAGAATTTTCAAGTCCACAAGGAATAATCCCACTAAACTTACTTAAATCTGTTGAAATATTTATAGCTACACCGTGATATGTAACCCATTTTCTTACTCTAACACCTATTGCAGCAATTTTAGCAAATTCATCTTTCCTTACTTTTACCCAAATTCCTACTTTATCTTTAATAATATATGCTTTAATTCCAAAATAATTTAAGCTATTTATAATCCATTCTTCAAGCATTTTTATATATAGCTTTAAATCTTTGTGGCGATTTGGTAAGGCTAAATTAAGAATTGGATAAATAACACGCTGACCCGGTCCATGAAAAGTAAATTTACCGCCACGTCCTGTGTAAATTACCGGAATATCACCAAAATCTAATACTTCTTCTGAGTTGTAATTAGTACCGGCTGTATATACTTCCGAATGCTCAACTAAATAAACAATTTCCGACTCATTAGTATTAATTACCTTATTAACATGGTCTTCCATTAACTTCAAAGTAACCGAGTAATCAGTGAGACACGGTATTGTTATGAATTGTACCATATTAATTGCCTAACTCGGATTTATATTTCAATATTAATGCATCTAAAATTGCTATTGTTTCAACATCTAAATCACCGGAAAAGTTACTAGGACGAAAATGCATTTGAAACGAAATTATAACATCTTTCATTTTAGAATCTAAAATTCCGGTAGCTTCAAGTTTATAACCGTATGTAATAAATTTTTGCTGAATTGCTTTAATATCGGTTATATCAACTTGTGACAATAGATCGTTAAACATTTGTTCATCATACCAAGCTCCAATATCGTTATCATATAATAGTTTCCAAGGAAATAGTGGACCTGGGTCCTGTTTTCTACCTGGAGCAATATCAGAATGCCCAACCACTCTAGTAGGTTTAATATCATATCTAGCAATAATCTGTTTACACAAACTTATAACACTATTAATTTGTTGCTTTGAATAAGGCAGCCAGGTTATATTATTGTTTTTTGCATTTACTTCAAAAGCAGGATTTACGATTTCAATACCGATTGATGTATCATTAATACGCTCATGACCTTGCCAGTAACTTACTCCGGCATGCCATGCTCTATCATGCTCTTCTACTAATTGAAATATATGTTCAGGGTTTTCATTGTTTATTAAATAATGGCTACTTAACTTTTCACCAGTTAAAAAATCTAAAGATTGTTTAAAATCACACTGTGTATAATGCAGCACTAGGAATTTAATACGTTTATCAAACCCCACAGCTCTATAAGATGTTTTATCGATTACTATCATAGATAAAAATTTTAAAGGATGTCACTATTGTATGTTTTTTTCTATGTCATTCTTGTAAAAGCTTGCTTGCATGGACCGGTAAATCGTCATTGCGAGAAGAATTACGCAGTAATTCGACGAAGCAATCTCAGGAGTTTGTTATTATTTCATGAGATTGCCACGCAAGATTGCTTGCTCGCAATGATGATTTGGTATCCATACAAAGATAGCGTCAAGTATAACAAGAAAAATTTTGATGGTGCCGGATATCGGATTTGAACTGATGACCTACCGCTTACAAGGCGGTTGCTCTACCACTGAGCTAATCCGGCATATTAATATGATTATAGAGAAAAGATATGGTCATACCGTGGCCTTGACCACGGTATCTAGAAAAATAGCTTGTAATAGTCAAATTTACTAGATCCCGCGATCAAGTCGCGGGAGATGACAGGTGTGAAATTGATCCACACAGTCAATGCCTGTTCGCAATGACGAAAATACACTATAAACTAAGCTTCTTTAGCTTCCTTTTTACTTGGTCTAGCTTTGCGGCTTTTTGCTTTAACTTCCATTTCCTTTTTAACTTTCTCAGGAAGAGTAACACCCGCTTGTTCAATAAATTTTGCGACTCGCTCAGTTGGTTTAGCACCGGTGCCAAGCCAATATTCTATACGATCTTTTTTTAAAACCACACGCTCACTATTATCTAAAGCAAGCATTGGATTATAAGTTCCAACTTTTTCTAAAAAGTCACCGTCACGAGGTGCTGTTGCGTTAGCTACTACTACACGGTAAAAAGGACGCTTTTTAGCACCGCCTCTAGCTAAACGAATTTTTACTGCCATATATTACTTACAATTATTTTATTTTTTCTTCTTTAAAAAGAACATGTTTTCTAACTACTTTATCATACTTACGAAAAGAAAGCTTCTCGGTTTGGGTCTTCGGATTACGTTTTTTTACCCAAAAAACACCTGTGCCGGCAGTACTTACTAGCCTTACCAAAACATTTTTATTTTTCTTTGCCATTAGCTGACACCTTAAATCAAGATATTATTTTATTATTCTAAGAAAAGCAGAATAAAACGAAATTGAAAAATAGTCAAGTAAAATACTCTACATACTTTTAATTATATGGATCGATTTTATTTATGTCATCCCGCGACTCGATCGCGGGATCCAATAATAAATACTAAAATTATTTAGTATTTTAAATTGTTTTTCTAGATACCGTGGTCAAGCCACAGTATGACACCGAATGCTTAAATGAGTTACCGTCCAAATAAGCGTTCGATATCCTTAAGCTTCAACTCAATATATGTAGGTCTACCGTGATTACATTGACCCGAAAACGGCGTATTTTCCATTTGACGCAGTAAAGCATTCATCTCGTCCGCTGATAATTTTCGTCCTGCTCTAATAGAGTAATGACAGGCATAAGTTTCCGTCACATGCTCTATTAACTCCGTCAAAGCTATATTCTCACCAAAATCCGATAAATGATCAGCGAGATCCTGAATTAACTTTTGTACGTTTACGTCTCCAAGGATATTTGGAATTTCAGTTACTATAATAGATTTTTCGCCGAATTTTTCTAGAGTTAAACCGAGTTTATATAGTTTTTCTCTGTGTTCATATAAACAATCTGCTTTTTTTTCATTTGGCAGTTCTACTATCTCAGGGATAAGCAAACGCTGTTTGATTAACTCTTCCGTTTTAAGGTAATCTTTCATTTTTTCATACCCTAAACGTTCATGTGCTGCATGCTGGTCGGTAATCACTATACTATCTTCGGTTTGTGAAATAATATAAGTCGTATGAAGTTGTGTTTTAGCTGCCCCAAGTTTATATTGTTTACGGGTTTGCTGTTCATGTTCTATACGGTTTTCTACTTCTTGTTCTATTTTAGCATGTGGTAATGTATCGATTAATTTTTGACAAACATGATTTTGAGGAACTTTATTAAGTGTAGAATGAGTAGTAGGTCTATAATCTGCCGATTTACTATTAACATTTATAGCTTTGCTTATCTGTGGTTGTTTGTTGACTAAAGGATTTTTAAATAGTTCAAGAGCATCAGTTGCAATAGTAGTAGAAGTAACATGGCTTTTATTTGTTAAAGCATTTTTAATTGCTTCTATTAATAAGTTTCGCACATAATTCGGGTCATGAAATCTTACCTCTACTTTTGCCGGATGTACGTTAACGTCAACAAGTTGCGGATCAATTTGTAAGAATATAGCACATAGCGGATAACGATCACGAGCTAAATAATCTTGATATACTACCCTTAAAGCTACCTGTAATAATTTATCTTTTACCGGTCTATTATTAATAAATAAAAACTGATCTTCACTTGAAGCTCTATTATATGTCGGGATACTAGTATAGCCGCAAATAGAGAAATCAGGTGTTTTGAAATCTATATAAGCGGCATTTTTTATAAAATCATCGCCTATAACATCAATTATACGCTGTTTTAGGTTAGTTTCTGCATCTCTATTTTGTCCCTTTAGTTTTAATAAATTCCTGCCGTCATGTGTTAAACTAAAAGAAATTTCAGGATGTGCTAGAGCGATTTTCTTAACCACATCTACAGTTACTGCAAGCTCTGTTTTATCAGCTCTAAGAAATTTTAAACGTGCAGGTGTTGCGAAAAATAAATCACGTATCTCTATTTTAGTACCTTCATTATGAACAGAAATAGTAACTTGTTTTTCATTGCCACCGATTAATTTAATCTGAAATGCTTTGTCATCCCCTTGTTTCTTAGAAGTAATTAGCATTTTGCTAATGGCAGCAATAGACGGCAGTGCTTCGCCCCTAAAACCGAAAGTATGAATATTTAGAAAATCACTTTCATCAAGCTTAGAAGTTGTATGACGTTCAACGGCAATTTCTAACTCCTTATCAGTCATACCGATACCGTCATCGGAAATAATGATTAGATTTTTACCGGCACGTTCTAAGATAATATCTATTTTAGTACTACCTGCATCAACAGCATTTTCAACTAATTCCTTTACTACCGATGCGGGTCTTTCTATAACCTCACCGGCAGCAATTCGGTTGATAGTACTTTCTGAAAGAAACTTGATAGTCATTTTGTTACTAATTTAAATTTCTTACTACAATATGGGCAGATAACTTCCTTTTTTTCTTTATCTATCTCTAAATAAACTTTTGGATGGTCATATGGAGGTTCTTTGCCCTGGCAAGATACAGATGCATCAACGCTATTAACAATTTCCATAGATTTATACATTATTTTATACATTATTTCTTTAAGTGAAATCTAATATAAGTTACTTTTAAATAAAAGACAAATATTACTTGATTAACTTATGGAATCCATCTCTGTCATCCCGTGGTCAAGCCACGGAATGACACCGAATGCGTTTTTCGATCTATACAACAACACTGGTATATTTATAAGGAGGTAAAAATGAAAGACAAAGTAGCAGTTATTGCCGGTTCTACTAGCGGTATCGGGCTTGAGATAGCAAAACATTTTGCAAAACTTGAGTCTAAAATAGTTATTAACGGTTTTGCAAAAGAAGATGAAATAGCCAAAATTTCAGCAGAATTGAAAGAACTTGGTGCAAGTAGCGTATTTTATCAAGGAATAAATTTGGCAGAACCTGATGAAATTCGTTCTATGTTTGAGAGAATAATAAAAGAATTCGGTAAAATAGACATATTAGTAAATAATGCAGGTATTCAGCATATTGCTCCTATCGATGAATTTCCTGAAGATAAATGGGAGCAAATTTTGCGTATAGATTTAATAGCCTCTTTCTATACTATAAAATATGCAATACCGATTATGAAAAAAACGGCTTCGGGCGAATTGTTAACATCGCTTCCGCTCATGCATATGTCGCATCACCTTTTAAGTCGGCATATGTAGCAGCAAAGCACGGTATCCTTGGGCTTACCAAAACCGTTGCTTTAGAAGTCTGAGAATAATATTACAGTTAATGCTATCTGTCCCGGTTACGTCAACACACACCATTAGTAAGGAATCAAATAGCAGATACTGCTAAAGCTAGATATATCATTGAAGAATCAGCGTTAAGGGATGTAATCCTTAAATCTCAAGCTACGAAAAATTTGTAGAAGCTGATGAAATAGCAAACTTAGTAATATTCTTATGTAACGAAAAAGCATCATCAATAACAGGTAGTGGACTCTTGATAGATGGCGGCTGGACGGCACAGTAGTTTTTAATTTTTAATATTTGTTAGTTATTGAGAAATAACTAACAATAAAAACTTCTTGCAAAAATTTAATTTACTCCTTTACACTTGAAATAAACCAAAATTTATTCAAGGAGAAATTTATGCCAGAAAAAAACATCTACATTTTCAAACTGAAGAAACTGAATTAAATAGAGTAAAAAATGCCAAATTAATTCATTTTAAAGATGAACTGGGCAGACCCATAGGTGGGCAATTAGTTATAGGAGAAGTTGAGGTAAAGCGTAATTTGGGTAAGTTTAAAAAAGCTCTAGCCTATCTTGGAATTATTAAAAATACCAAAAAAGTTATTAAAGAAGAAAAATATACGGAAAAAGTAGTAAGCAAAGAAGAGAAAATTATAGGCACCTATGAATTAGGCAATTTTACTAATGATAAGAATTCCATAGAGAACTTTTTAAACAACTTAGATTTCCATGAAGAAAAACTTTACGCATATGATCTTAGTGGTACAAAAGTTGGAGAAGTAGGTGATTTTGGAAAAGTAGTATTAGATGAGAATATTAAGCTTGATGAAACTATTCTTCAAAAAAATGGAAAATTCTTAGATTTAGAAGGTAAAGCTTTACAAAATCAAAATCAGTTTATACAAAACAAGTAGTGGAGTTTATCATTAAACACTTCTACAGACATAAAATATTTTGATGAAGATATTAGAGAGTTAACACAAATCCAAGAGTTATCTCAAATGGAAGTCTTAGGAAGCTTTTTGACTTCCTCTACAGGAAGACAAGCATCTTATAGCTCTCTTGCAAATAAAATTAAAGTATCAATTCCAACCATTACAAGATGGCTTGAGTCATTTGAGTCGTTTTTTATAGTTATCGTATTTATCCATGGTCAAATAATATTCCTAGAAGTTTAATAAAAGAGCCAAAAATATATCTATGGGACTGGTCGCTTATAGAAGATATGGGAGCAAGATATGAAAATTTTATTGCAAATCATTTATTAAAATTCTGTCATTTTTGGAGTGATTTAGGATTTGGTGAATATGAATTATATTTTATTAGAGATAAACAAAAGAAAGAAGTAGATTTTTTAGTAACAAAAAATAACAAACCATGGATGTTGGTTGAAGCTAAAACTTCTTCAAATCAAGAATTAAACTCAGATTTAAAATATTTTCAAGAACTTTTAAATTGCCCTTTTGCCTTTCAAGTAGTATTTAATATGGAATATAAAGAGATTGATTACTTCAGTTATAATTATCCTGTAATTGTTTCTGCTAAGACTTTCTTATCTCAATTAGTTTAAAGATCACTCATATAAATCATATTTAACACTTTATAAATGATGTAACTTGTCTATAATAACTAATTAGTAATTAAGTTATTTAAAGCTCGATGAATAGGTCTAAGTTCATTTTTTTATCTGCTATTTCAGGTAATGTACTCGAATATTATGATTTTACGGTATATTCAGTTTTTTCGCTGATTATTGGACAAGTTTTTTTTCCAGGCGAATCAGAATTCATTAGAATTCTTCTAAGCCTTGGAGTATTTGCGGTTGGCTTTTTGACAAGACCGATAGGGGGTATATTATTCGGTTATATCGGTGATAGATACGGTAGACGTATCGCTTTAATAATCTCGATGCTAGGTATGACTATTCCGACCTTTATTATGGGTCTCATACCCTCATATGCAAGTATTGGGATTTATGCCCCTATAACTCTAGTTATAATGCGTCTTATTCAAGGTTTATGTATCAGCGGTGAAGGAACGGGAGCGGCTATTTTTATCCTTGAACATCGTCAAAATTTAAGACCGGGTTTTACAGCAGGTTTAGTACATGGTTCAAATATTGCTGGTACGTTAATCGCAACATTTATCGGTATTATAATCGAACGTTATTTCTCTCATATAGATTTTGCTTGGCGTTTTGCTTTTCTGCTTGGCGGATTTATGGGTCTTGCCGGATTTTACTTGCGGTTGCGTGTATCGGAAACACCGATTTTTAAAATGCTTGAGAAAAAGAAACAAGTTCTTAAAGCACCTTTTTCCAATGTAATTAGAACTGCTTGGAGATCGATGTTTTTAACTATGTGTATAGGTGCTATCGCTAGCAGTGTTATGTATTTAGTAAAAACATATATAAATGTTTTCTATTATAATGTAATGCATCTTAGTAATACTATTGCTTTATCATATTTAGCGTATAGTTCGTTTATTGCGATGATAGCGATGCCGCTTGCCGGCGGTACTGCCGATATTATCGGAAAATTTAAAATGGCAATGCTTGTTGGTGTTGCTATCTTGATATTGATTTTACCGACCATGTTACTTATGTCGGCAGAAGAGATGTGGCAACAAATTATAGCTCTTACAATGCTTGGTATGCTCGCAGGAAGTATAGCAGGTACAGCTTATATATTCGTTATATCCTTGTTTACGGCAGAACAAAGATTTACCGGTGTGGCTTTCAGCTACAATTTTGCAATAGCGATATTCGGTGGAACTTCACCTATTATTTCTCGTTGGCTTGTAGAGCATACAGGCTTATTTTATGCTCCGGCTTTTTATATTATGATCATTGCTGCTGTATTTTTAGTGATTATGTATATGATGAGAAAAGTAATTAAACGAATTATTAATTAAATATGAATATGGAAAACATAGTAAACTCAGCTCCATTTTGTGACAGGCGTGAGGAGCGAAGCCTATATACTAATAGGCGAGCCGACGAACAACAAAGCACAAAGTGGGGATCAGTTTACTATAAAGAAACAACAAGTAGTTGGTTTACTGATTTACGTGATTTATTGTGCAAAGAATTTGAAAAAATCGAAGAAGAATATGCACAGACAAAAGGTTTAAAACCGGCTAAGTTTGTACGCACAAGCTGGCAACGTAACGGCGGTGGTGGCGGTGTTATGTCTCTTATGAAAGGAGAAGTATTTGAAAAAATCGGGGTTAATATATCTACCGTATTCGGTGAATTTTCTCCCGAATTCCGTAGCGAAATTCCAGGAGCAGAGCTAGATGGGAAATTCTTTGCAACAGGCATTTCATTAGTCGCACATCTTAAATCGCCGTTAATTCCTGCTATGCATTTCAATACTCGTTATATAGAAACTTCTAAAAGTTGGTTTGGCGGCGGTGGCGATTTAACACCTTTTTATCCGGAAGAAAACGAAACTGCAAAGTTTCATGCAGCTTTTAAAGAAGCGTGCGATAAGTATGATTCTAGCTATTATCCTAAATTCAAAAAGCAATGTGACGAATATTTTTATCTAAAGCATCGAAAGGAGCCGAGAGGAGTAGGTGGAATATTCTATGATTACCTAAATAACGGTAATTTTGAACAGGATTTTGCCTTTACACAGGATGTAGGTAAGGCTTTGTTGTCGGTGTATCCTGAAATCGTTAGAAGTAAGTTACTTTTACCTTGGACAACTGAGCAGAAAGAATACCAACTTATAAGGCGAGGTAGATATATAGAATTTAATTTGCTATATGACCGCGGTACTAAATTCGGCTTAATGACCGATGGAAATGTCGAAGCAATATTAATGTCATTGCCACCTGAAGTAAAGTTTAATTGACTTTGTGGAAGTTCTATATAGAATCATAACCGAAATAGCAAAACGCTATTTCGGTGTGTAGCAACCTCTACCAAAAGTGAGAACATCTCTCACATAACTGATGTAATACTCAACCTTATGGTCGGGGAGATAATAGGTATGTCCAGAGCTTAAAGCATTACTTTAAGCTTAAAACCTATTATAGCTGACTTTCGGCAGTTTTGCAGTTTTGCTAACTCCCCGACCACCAGGGGTTTATTTCTCTTCGATGGTTGAAACTTGAGCAATTTAAGTTTAATTAAATCGGGAGTCCAACCAAACTAACAAGAGCCTACCTAAATTCGTAGCAGAGTTTACTTCAAAAGAAAATTTAGAAATCCTAAAAGTTGAGATAACAGAGTTGCTAGAAAGACCTTTGAAAAAGAGAGATATCAACGCAATAGAGAAACGCTTAGCAGAACTAGAAGCAATATTTGGTATTGCTAAAGTATAGATGAGCAGGCATTGCTTTCATTTATGTCATTCCTGCTTTCCTTTCACGGAAAGACATTGCCCACATGGATCGGTTTTAACGTCATT
>NZ_CCMG01000012.1 GCF_000751075.1 Rickettsia tamurae
GGAGTTTGTTATTATTTCATGAGATTGCCACGCAGCTTACCGCTGCTCGCAATGACGATATATCTTTAGCAATCCCTTTTCAAATAAAACGAGTATACTAGTCAAATGGTTTCACTATAACCATAATCACTGCAACAATCATGCAGATAGCCGGAATCTCATTAACTATGCGGTAAAATTTTTCTGAATGGACATTCTTACCATTTGCAAAATCTTTTCGCCATCTCGTAAGTAAACCGTGAAATATCACTAAAATTAATACTGCAAACATTTTAACGTGAAACCAAGTATCAAGAGCAACAAACCCGTAAATATGAGTATTTATTAAACCAAAAATAAATGTGCTAATCATTGCCGGATTCATAATGAATCTGAGTAATTTTAGCTCCATTACTTGTAAAGTACTATCTAGCTCACTACCTATTTTAGCTTTGGTATGGTAAACATATATTCTAGGTAAGTAAAGAAGTCCTGCCATCCAACATATAGCAGATATCAGATGGACTGACTTAAACCATAGATAGTAACTTGCCATTCTTTTTCTTATTAATTTGTTAATTTACATAAACATTTAGTGAATTCGTTTGGACATATTCTCGTACTAGAGCTACTCGTAACTAAATTAGTATCAACCTTATTAATAAATCGTAGCAATATATTTGTCAAACTATTAATAAAAATTTTATTTGTTCCAAGTGTCGGAATTCGGGTATATTGAATTTTATATTTATCTGCGATTAATTTATATTCAATATCAAGTTCTACTAGTGTTTCAACATGCTCGGATACAAAGGATACGGGTACGATAATTATGTCTTTTTTTAACTTTCCCGCTAGCTCTATTTCGTCTTCCGTATTCGGTTTTAACCACTCCATAGGTCCTACTCTACTTTGATAAGTTATCTTATAGTCTAGATCTTTTATATTTAATTCTTTAACTATTGCTTTTACTGTTTCTTTTATTTGAAAACTATAAGGATCACCTGCTTTTATTATTTTTTCAGGCAACCCGTGAGCAGAAAATAATATACGAAAATTTTTATCGTATAGTTTTTCCTTAATCAATGAAACATGGGTTTTTATAAAATTTTCTTCTAGAGGATAACAGCAAATTGTTTTAATTGGAATATCAATATCAAGGTTTTGTAAAAAATTTTTAACCGAAGATCTTGTCGTAGTACTTGAAAATTGAGGATATAGAGGCAATAATATTATTTCGCTTGGGTTATATTTTTTTATTTGACCTATTACTTCTTTAGCAAACGGTGCTGAATATCTCATATTTATAAAAATAGAGAAATCTTCTTTTATGAGTTGCTTTAGCTTTTCGGTTAGTGCTAATTTCTGCTCCTCTGTTTCCTGAAGTAAAGAAGATTTACCACCGATTAAAGAATAAATTTTTTGAGATTTTCTCTCTCTAGTAATAGAAATTATTTTAGCGATAATATAACGCAAAGGATTTGGTAGATTAATTATAGCTTTGTCATAGAATAGATTAAATAAAAAAGGTTTTACGGATTCAAGGTCTTTTGGACCTCCTAAATTAAAAAGTACTATTGCTATTCTTTTCTTCATATAACCTAACATATTCTGTCAAAAATTCTATATTTTCCGGAGGTGTCTCAGGCAAAATACCATGTCCTAAATTAAAGATAAAATTCTTTCCTTTCATTGCCTGAAGAATTTTATAAGCTTTTTCTTTAATAATTTCTTTATTAGTTAATAATACAACTGGATCTAAATTACCTTGTACTATTACTTTATCACTCCACTCTTCCATTTTTTCAAGAGGAATCATTTGATCTACGGCTAAAATATCTATCGGTACTTCTTTTATAAATTTTTCGTACAATAACCCCGCTCCTTTAGGAAAAGCAATTACAGGATTTTTTGGAAAAACTTCTTTTACTTTTAGTATAATCTTTTTTGTCGGCTCTATTACAAATTCAGTAAACTCCTCTTCTGCAAGTACTCCTGACCATGAATCAAAAAGCTTTAAAACATCTGCTCCCGATCTTGCTTGATTTATAAGATGATCAGCTGTTTTTTCCGTAATAAAACTTAATAATTCTTTAGCAAGTATTTTATTTTCATATATAAATTTTTTGCTCGTTTTAAAATCTTGTTTCCCTTTTCCCTCTAGCATGTAACTCATCACTGTCCAAGGGCTACCTGCAAACCCTATTAAAGAAGTGGTGGAGAGCAATTCTCTTTTTACTTTTTTTATTATTTCATAAACCTTTTCTAATTTATTATTCGGATTGCTTTGCAGATATTTAAAATCTTCTTGTGATTTGAATTGCTTTAATATAGGTCCTATATTTTCTTTAAAATCCACTTCCCATCCAAGAGCATGAGGTAAAACTAATATGTCAGAAAAAATAATAGCTGCATCAAATCCATAACGTTTTATCGGTTGTAAGGTTACTTCCGTTGCTTTGTTAACATCATAACAAAAGTCTAGAAAATTTTTTGTTGTTTCTCTTACTTTTTTATATTCCGGCAAATATCTACCTGCTTGACGCATAAACCAAATAGGTATTTTATTACTATTTCCTTTTAACGGATTTAAAATTTGCTTCATGCTATTACTAAAAATATTAAATTAATAGATAATTTATTGTTTGTTGTTTATATAAACAGAATTATGTAGATTAAATGTTTTAAACAGAGTTATCAACAAAATTTTCATTAAAATGTTCTTAAAAATATAGGTATTTTTAATTATTATTTACATAAGTTTGTAATGAATTTATACAAGTGGATAATTAAGTGTAAAATTCATTTATAGCTTAGAAAAGACTATTTTTTCAAAGAAAAATGATATTTATTCACAATTTTATCCACAAACTATTTATTTAAAAGAAAATACACTAGATTTACTTGATTTAATAAGGATTTGAGGAAATTTTTAATAGATTTTAATAGGAAAAATAACAAGTTATTAAAAAATTTATCCACAATTACATGTGTAAAGTATGACAAAGCTAATTATTCACTTGGTTTCAGACTCTTCCGTGCAAACTGCAAAATATGCAGCAAATTCTGCTCTTGCACAATTTACTTCCGTAAAACCAAAATTATATCATTGGCCAATGATTAGAAATTTGGAATTGCTAAATGAAGTATTAAGTAAAATAGAATCTAAACACGGGATAGTATTGTACACGATTGCCGATCAAGAACTCCGAAAAGCTTTAACGAAATTTTGCTATGAATCAAAAATTCCATGTATTTCTGTAATAGGTAAAATTATTAAAGAAATGTCTGTTTTTTCAGGTATTAAAATAGAAAAAGAACAGAATTACAATTATAAGTTCGATAAAACTTATTTTGATACACTTAATGCCATAGATTATGCCATAAGACATGATGACGGACAAATGCTTAATGAGTTGTCGGAGGCTGATATAATATTAATAGGTCCTTCTAGAACTTCTAAGACACCAACTTCCGTATTTTTAGCGTATAACGGTCTAAAAGCTGCCAATATTCCTTATGTTTATAATTGTCCCTTTCCTGATTTTATAGAAAAAGATATAGATCAATTAGTAGTAGGACTCGTCATTAATCCAAATAGATTAATTGAGATAAGGGAAGCTAGGTTAAATTTATTACAAATTAACGAAAATAAAAGCTATACAGATTTTAATATAGTACAAAAAGAATGCTTAGAGGTTAGAAAAATTTGTGATCAAAGAAATTGGCCAGTAATTGACGTGTCGACTAGATCAATAGAGGAAACAGCAGCTTTAATAATGCGGATATATTATAATAGAAAAAATAAATATAATAAATAAAAAGATTTTCATTATTTACAAGTAGAAGCCTGTACTTTATAATTTTATTTTATACTCAGTGAATTTTAAAAATTGGCGTTGTCGTCTAGCAAGTTCTGTGGTACTCACGTATTAAGTATACACTCCGTTTCTCGCCGCCTTGCAGACCGGTTACTCTTTTTAAAATTGACCTCGTATAACCACTCTTCATTTACCGATAGTAATAACAAGGAGAAATTATGGCAAGTAATGTAACGGATAGCTCTTTTAAAAAGGAAGTATTAGAATCGGATTTACCGGTACTGGTTGATTTTTGGGCAGAATGGTGTGGACCATGCAAAATGTTAACACCGATAATAGATGAAATCAGTAAAGAATTAAAAGGCAAAGTAAAAGTACTTAAAATGAATATTGATGAAAATCCTAACACTCCTTCAGAATACGGTATTCGTAGTATTCCAACGATAATGTTATTTAAAAACGGTGAACAAAAAGGTACTAAAATAGGTTTGCAACAAAAAAAATCTCTTTTAGATTGGATTAATAAATTTATTTAATATTTATTTTATGTCACTTAATCATTCAAAAGTATTTATAGAGATAACCGATGGTTATGTAGAAGGCATAGATACTCATAAAAGAGCTCAAGGTTTAAAGCATTTCTTCTTGAAAAAAGGAGTCTCTCTTTCTCCAAATATACCTATATTAAATAATATTAATTTTTCTTGTTATGAGGGAGAAAAAATAGCTTTTATGGGGAGTAACGGTTCGGGAAAAAGTTCGCTTCTAAAACTAATCGCCGGAATATATCCGTTAAAATCCGGTACCGTCAAAATTCATGGAGATATTGCGGCGATTATAGATATGGGAGTCGGTTTTGAACAGGAGCAGACAGGTCGTGAAAATATAAAAATGTTAATGCTATATAACAATATGTTAGATAAGTATAGCAAAAAAATTGAGCAAGAAATCATAGATTTTTCAGAATTAGGTAGTAAAATCGACTTACCGATAAAAAATTATAGTTCAGGAATGTTATCACGCCTTGCTTTTTCCGTATCAATATTTCAGAATCCACAGATTCTATTACTTGATGAAGTTTTTGCGGCAGGCGATAGCTATTTTATAGAAAAATCTCTTAATTTAATGAAAAATAAATTTAAGAATACTCCTATTTCGATAATAGTAAGTCATCAAGAAGAAATTATAAAAGATAATTGCGATAGATGTGTTTTATTAAAAGACGGCAATATTATAGGTGATGGGATTCCATCAGAAATGTTTAAAATCTATAACCAACAACAAGGAAATTCATAAATGATAAAGTATTTTTTTTCTAAAAAATACTGGCGGGCAATAGCATTACTAGTTAAAGCTTCTATAATTAGGCAAAATAAAGATTCTTTTTTGGGTTCTTTATGGAGTTTAATTCAGCCTTTTATTCACATAATGGTAATTTCATATTTTTTCGGTTTTTTGTTAAGACAGCCAAGAGAATTTATGGTAATGAACTTAGTCAGCGGTATTCCTTTATGGAGTTTTATAGTAAGTAGCCTAACGATTTGTTCGAGTTCTTTGGTAACACGTGATCAAATAATAAAAAAAGTTAGAATTTCTAAGACTTTTTTTCCTGTTGCGGACAGTTTAGGGCAATTATATGCTTTAATTTGCTCATTTTCGGCAATGTATTTTGCTTTTATTTTATTATTTCCAGAAAAATTTTCTTGGCAAATAATATTTATGCCGATATTAATTTTGCCCTTAATAATATGTGTGATTAGCGGTTCTATCGCAGTAGCATTTTTAACGCCGTATATTCGAGATATTCCACAAATATTAAATGTTATTCTCGGAGTTATTTATTGGAGTATACCGATAGTTTATCCATATTCGCTAATTCCGGAGTCTAAAAAGATATATTTTGAATTTAATCCGTTCTTTTTAGTTATAAGACCCGTACAAGCGTTGGTGATTGACGGAACATTACCGGATATGATGCTGATAGTTAAGTCTATTATAGTTGCATTTATTACTGTTTTTATCAGTTATTTAATTTACAGACAATTTTCTAAAAGAGTTATTTATTACCTATGAAACTTGGTTTTAATCTAGATTTTAATGAATTAGATTTAACCGGACTTAAAAAATTAGATCAAATATTTTTAGATTATCTCTTTAAAGCCGATAAATCTCTGTATAAAGATTTAATATTATTTAGATCAACTCCTTTCTCTATTATTCCACAAGATTATTCCGAATTTTTATTAAAAATCTCCCCTCATTTAGACGATTTTTTAGCAGAGTTATTTTGTATTTCAAAAGAAGTAATTATATCAAGATTAAAGCATAAAGATTTTGATATTATTTATGAGTGTAAAAGAAAATTTGTTCAGCGTGTTGCCGTAAAAAAATATCCACCGGAAAAAATAAAAGATATTGATTTTGAAGAGGTGTATTTAAAGCTAACTAATTTAATAGGTACGAATTTTACCTCTAGAGAATTTGCCAAACAAATAATTATATGGCAACAGGCAGAAGAAAGTTTTGCCACAGAATTAGACATAGCAGCACAATATGTAGCGTGTAGTAGGGTTTATGGTTATTGCCATTCAGTGTCATCCCGTGGCTTGACCACGGGATCCAGTAAATCGACAAATGTTGATGTTAAAAGTTGTTTTTTGGATCCCGTGGTCAAACCATGGGATGACATCTTGTTTACAATCCCCCAAAAACTAGATAAAGAAAACCTAATAGACGATAAAAAAATATTAAAATATCAAAAAAATGAGAGAGTAGATTTTGACTATACAGATTCTTTTTTAAATCTAGATGAAGCTCTAAACCACTCTCATTATTGTATTTATTGCCATAAGCAGGATAAGGATTCCTGTTCTAGGGGGGTAAGTGTCATCCCGCGACTTGATCGCGGGATCCAAAAAAAACAAATGGATCCCGCGATCAAGTCGCGGGATGACACTCAAAACGGCTGCCCCTTAAAGCAGAAGATTTCCGAGATGAACTATGTTAAGGCACAAGGTTTTAACCTAAGTGCTCTTGCTATTATTGTTATTGATAATCCGATGGTTGCGGCAACGGGTCATAGGATTTGTAATAATTGCTCAAAAGCTTGTATTTACCAAAAGCAAGATCCCGTAAATATCCCGTTAATAGAATCAAATATTTTAGAAGAAACGCTTAAATTACCTTACGGTTTAGAGATATATCTACTTCTTACTCGTTGGAATCCGCTTAATATTTATGCACCTCTACCAAAAGAACCTACTAATTATAATATTTTAGTTACCGGTCTTGGTCCTGCAGGTTTTAGTCTTAGCTATTATTTATTACGGTCAGGTCACAATGTTACGGCTATTGACGGTTTAAAAATTACTCCTTTGCCTTTTGACGTTCATAGGCCTATAAAATTTTGGCATAAATATAAAAATTTGTTATCGGAAAGAATGCCAAGAGGATTTGGAGGGGTAGCAGAATACGGTATAACTGTTCGCTGGAATAAAAACAATCTTGATATATTACGGCTAATATTAGAGAGAAATAATAATTTTAAATATTATGACGGGGTAGCTTTAGATTTTAATATAACGAAAGAACAGGCTTTTGATTTGGGTTTTGACCATATGGCTTTTTGCATTGGAGCAGGTCAGCCGAAAGTTTTGGATATAGAAAATTTTGAAGCTAAAGGCGTAAAAACGGCTTCCGATTTCTTAATGACTTTACAAAGCGGAGGGGCATTTTTAAAAAATTCTAATACTAATATGGTAATTAGAATGCCGATTGCGGTAATAGGCGGCGGTCTTACTTCTTTAGATGCAGCAACGGAAAGTCTATATTACTATAAAAAGCAAGTAGAGAAATTTGCTGAAGATTATATAGAAAAAGATTTAACGGAGGAAGATAAAGAAATAGCTGAAGAATTTATTGCTCATGCAAAATTGTTTAAAGAAGCTAAAAATAATGAAGAATTAAGAAAGGTTTTTAATAAGCTTGGGGGTGCTACTGTCTACTATCGTGGAAGATTGCAAGATTCGCCGGCGTATAAATTAAACCACGAGGAGCTAATATATGCATTAGCACTTGGTGTTGATTTTAAAGAAAATATGCAGCCTTTAAGGATTAACACCGATAAGTACGGTCATGTAGAATCTGTGGAATTCAGTGTCATCCCGTGGCTTGACCACGGGATCCATCAGAATAATGTTATAGATCCCGTGGTCAAGCCACGGGATGACACTATAGTAATCAAAGCCAAAACCGTAATTATGGCAATCGGTATAGAAAATAACACTCAATTTGATGAGGATAAATATAGTTATTTCGGTGATTGTAATCCTAAATATTCAGGAAGTGTAGTGAAAGCTCTTGCTAGTACCAAAGAAGGGTACGAGGCTATTAACAAAAGACTTATAAATAATGACCCTGGCTTTAAAGGTATTTATAAAGATTTTTGTACGCAGCTTGATTATTTATTAGTCAGCAGAATTCATAAAATAAATATCTTAGGTGATAAAGCTTTTGAATTGGTAATTCATTCGCCGCTTGCTGCTAAAAATTTTAAGTTCGGACAGTTCTTTCGCTTACAAAATTATTCTGAATATGCTGCTAAGTTAATAGAGCCGGTAGCCTTAAGTCCTACAAATATCGATGTAGAAAAAGGTTTAATTAGCTTCATAGTTTTTGAAGTCGGTAAATCTACTAACTTGTGTAAAACATTATCCGAAAATGAGAAAGTGGTTTTAATGGGACCGACAGGCTTGCCGATGGAAATACCTAAAAATAAAAAAATAGTTATTGTTGATTCCGAAGCCGGTAATGTAGGCTTATTAAAAGTTCTAAAAGAAAATAATAATGAAGTTATATTTGTTACCTATCCTGATATAAAAAACCGTAAATTAACTTATGTGGATAGAGTAATAATTAATGCTTCTCCTGAAATAATAGAAGAATTGCAAAGTCTAAAAAATGAAATATTCGGTGAAAATACGGAGCTAATAGTTAGTGTTAATTCATCGATGCAATGTATGATGAAGGGGATTTGTGGACAATGTATCCAAAAAGTTAAAGGAAAGAAAAAATATATTTTTGCATGTAGCCAGCAAAATCAAAATGCAGAAATAGTTGATTTTAAGAGCTTGAAAACTCGTTTACGCCAAAATTCTTTACAAGAAAAAATACTTAGTCATTGCGAGTGACTGTAGGTCTTGTTGCATGGATCGTTTTATGTCATCCCCGCGTAGGCGGGGATCCAGTAAAACATATAAAAAACTTGTTTTTTTATATGTTTATTTTATCAAATATAACTTCTATATCAATACTGAAGTTATTTTGCTGGATTCCCGCCTACGCGGGGATGACATAAAACGATCCATGCAACAAGACCGCGAATGTAAGGAGCGTGGCAATCTAGAAAAAGGAAGAAAAAAATTCTGATTTACAGAATTTTTTTCTTCCTTGCTTCGTCAATTACTTAAGTAATTTTCTCGCAGTGACGGAAACCCCAATCCACGCAACAATGCTTTCACAGGAATGACAAGTAAGAACCTATCACATCACTTCTCAAAACGACAAAATGCTCTACTACTATCTTGATTAAGAAAATCGATAATTTGTATTACTATAGAATTATTGTTATATTTCTCGGCAACTTGTTTTATACGCTCAGCAAAATTACCTTCGCCTGAGAAGATTTCTTCGATAGCTTTTAAAGCACTTAAAGACTCTGCTTTATCGAACCCTTTTCTATTCATACCGATTAGGTTTAAGCCCTCAAGCACCGCACGTTTACTACTTACAAGTCCGAACGGTATTACGTCTGCTCCGACCGGCGATAGCCCGCCGATCATTGAATATTCACCGATTCTAGCATATTGATGTACGGCAGACAGTCCGCCGATTATTGCGTAATCACCTACCTCAATATGACCTGCTAGGCTTACATAATTAGCAAATACTACATTATTGCCGATTTTACAGTCATGACCGATATGAACGCCGACCATAAATAAATTATTATTTCCTACTCTTGTCACCATTCCGCCGCCTTGGCTTCCTGCTTGCACTGTAACATATTCTCTTATAGTATTGTTAGAGCCGATTATCGTGCTTGATCTCTCATTAGCATATTTTAAGATTTGCGGAGGTTGACCGATTGATGCAAAAGGATAGATTACTGTATTTTCGCCGATTTTGGTAATCCCCTCAATAACTACGTGGGATTTTAGCTCGACATTGTCATGAAGCACTACTTCAGCACCTATAATACAGTATGGACCGATTTTTATGTTTTTACCGAACTTTGCACCTTCGGCAATTATAGCTGTAGTATGGATATTAGAATTTGACACTATGTCCCTATTTATCTTTAATCATTGCGGTAAATTTACTTTCTGCGGTTATTTCGCCTTCGACCGTAACCGTACTTGAAAATTTCCATACGTTAGCTCTTTGCTGATCAATAACAGCGTGGATATGCATAGTATCCCCTGGCTGAACAATTCTACGAAATTTTGCATTTTCGATAGCCATTAAAAGCACTTCTTTATTCTTAGTAGAACCTAAAGATTTAGCAACTAATATAGCAGCTAATTGTGCCATAGCCTCAACCATTAGAACGCCGGGCATAACAGGTCTTGCCGGAAAATGTCCTGTAAATTGCGGCTCGTTAACAGTAACGTTTTTAATACCTGTTATTGATTTGTTAGGATCGATTTTAAGTACTCTATCTACTAATAAAAATGGATAGCGATGAGGTATCAAATCCATGATTTCGGTAATATCTATGATCATTTATTTAGGTCTCTTCTTTAATGTAAATTTTCCGTCATTGCGAGGAAATTATGAAATAATTGACGAAGCAATCTAGTAAAAAGTGCTAAAATCGGCACTTTTTGCTAATTTTTCTGGATTGTCACGCAGTCTACAGCTGCTCGCAAAGCATTGTTGCGTGGACCGATAAAATCCACTGTGTCACCCCGTGGCTTGACAGAGGTGAAATTGATCCACACAACAAAGCCCTTTTCAATAGCAAACTACTTTTTTAATTTGCTATTAGAGGTCTTTAGTAATTGTTTCATAATAATAGATTGTCTATGCCAGTCCATGATAGGAACTGCAGGACTACCGCCGACGATTTTACCTGCCTCTATATTTTGTGCTACACCGCCTTGTGCTGCTACCTGTGTCCCGTCGCCTATATTTAGATGTCCGGCGACTCCTACTTGCCCTCCAAGAGCACAATATTTACCGATCGTGCTACTTCCTGCTATACCTGCTTGTGCTACGATAATAGAACCTTTACCTATTTTTACTCCATGTCCTATTTGTACTAAATTATCTATGCGGCATAAATCTTCTATAATAGTATCTTGAAGCGAACCTCTATCAATAATAGTGTTGCTACCAATTTCAACATTATTGCCGATTTTAACTATTCCTATATGAAATATTTTATGATGTACGCCTTTTTCGGTAGAAAAGCCAAACCCGTCTTGTCCTATTTTTGCTCCTGCAAGTATTACGATGTCGTCACCTATAATTGCATAATTTATTGAAACATGTTGTTCTATTCTAGCGTTTCTGCCGATATTTACGCCTCTACCTATAAAACTTCCGGCTTCTATAATACTATTATCACCTATAATAACCTCGTCTTCAATAACTACATTGTGACCTATATAACAATTTTTTCCGATAGTCGCCGAATCTGCAACAATAGCGGATTTCATTATTTTAGCAGGGTATGATTTAATAGGAGCATAAAAAAAATCAATCAATTTGCTGTAAGCAAAATATGAATTCTCGGCATGTATTAAAAGAGTATTTGGATTTGCTTCTCCCGTAAAATTTTTCGGCACTATACAAGCAGTAGCTTTGGTAGTTTTTAAAAATTCGGAGTATTTAGGATTGTTTAAAAAGCTAATATCATTTGATGATGCTTCCTGCAGAATTTTAATATCATGAATAGCTATATCTTCATGAATCTTAGGAGGTTCTATAATATCGTGTAAAAAATCTATAATTGCCGTTAGTTTTCGTGGTCCTAAATTTTTATAAAAATTACTACTTACCATATGAAACTTTAAGCAAATTAATCATTAGCGACAGTATATAAGTGATAGTTTTGTTATGCAACAAAATTTACAGGTAGTATAAAAGGTATTGCTGAGCTAGAATGACAAACCAGTCATGCAATAATGAAAAAATTTCTGAAATCAATAATCATATTGACTTGTTTAGAGTTTTACTTAGAATCATCTTGGAACAGCTAAGGTTGTTCTGGAGTATAGAAACCTCCATCAACAGGCGGTAAAACCACCGTTAAATTGGTTTATTCCTCGATATTTTACGGTCGGGGAGGTAGTAAGTCATGTTCAGGGCTTAGAGTATAACTTTAAGCCTAAAAACTACTCAGCTGTTCTTGTTGACGGTGTTTCTAACTCCCTGATCACCAATCGGGCTTCATTTAAGTTTAATCAGGAGAACTAAGCCGTTATGAACACTAAAACAGTAGAAGAAAAATAGCCATTATTGAGCCGTATCTAGATTTTATTATTAAAGACAAAGACTTATTACGTGAAATTTATCCAAATGGCATAAATAGGGAATTAAGAATAGAACTTATTTTAGCTGAAAAACCTTATACATCATATTCTTACTACAAATTAATCAGAAGTTTATTCAAATTGCCATACCGAAAAATTATACTTATAATCGATAAACAACTTTTAAAAGCATCGTTTGGTTTATTTCGTTCAATTATTCTCGGCACTTTATTATATCTAAACTTAGTTAAAATTTTTATCTATGACAAGAATGATTTTATATTGAATATACGAGCTTTAAAAAGTAACGAAAATTACTTTTTGTTATATAAAATTAATTACTTTAAAAAACTGATTAACTTAGAGTAATTAAATAAGCAGAAAGAAGAAGAATTGAAATAGTGGAGGCAAGTAGACTATTTGCTCCACTAAGTGACAGTATATTAAGTAATACTTTTTTGTGTAACAAAATTTACAGATAGCATAAAAATTTAAAGGGTTGGGACAAATTGTTCCCCTTCTATGTAAAATATAAAATATTATATTTAATTTCCTATATAAACGTTTTTTCCTGATAGTTCAACTTCTGCATCTATTCCCCATTTTTCGTTTTCTAAGTAGGAAGCGATATGGGATACTATGTCATTTGGTATTATTTTTACTTCTTTACATATTCCCTTAATAAGAAAAGAATTTAATTTTATAAAGTTATTCGTTTTAATTAATATGGATTCAGGGTTATCAACTTTTTGTTCTTGTAAATATTCTTTTAATAGCTTCTTATTTACTTTTTTATAAAATTTTGCGGCATTTGCAATTTTTAAAAAAATCTGAATTATTTTCACCTGCAAAACATTTTTTTAGAAATACAGCTAATTTTTTTACTAGTTTTTTATTATACTTAATTTTCTCATCTATAGATTTGATTAGAGTACTTGCTCCCGGAATTTCATTAAGATCAAGCTGAGTTAAAAAATTATTAATTTTAACAGCCTCAGCTAAAGCTTTAGCTCCAACATCCCCTATCTTATTGGCTCTAAGGTCAAGTTTAGTAATAGTATTATTGGATTTAAGAATTTCAGCAATTAACTTTGCTCCTTCATCACCTATGTTGCACCAAGAAATTTTAAATTTAGTAGTACCATCTCTTAAGCCGTTAGCTTTAGCTTGGTTTTTAAATCCTCTTTTTTCTAGAATTCTATTAATTCTTTCATATCTATATCCTTATTAAATCTTATAAATTTTAATATTTTGTTAAAAAAATAACTGAAATATGGATAAACTGTAATAAGTAGTTTTAAGAATGCAATAGAAATTTAATTAGAAGTGTAAATAAATGAATTGAGATTGATTTAAAGAAGAATCACTAGAAAGATTCAACATTATCTATAACTTTTTTTGGACAGCAAAAAGCCCTTAATTTATAATGTGTTCGCTGTTTGAGTGTATATAAATTGGAATAGAAATAAAGAATGGTGGCCACGGTTGGGATTGAACCAACGACACAAGGATTTTCAGTCCTTTGCTCTACCGACTGAGCTACGTGGCCGTATATACTCGTTTAATTTGAAAAATTGGCTACGTCGTTCTACAAGCACTGCGGTACTCACAAGCATACGCTGCATTCCTCGTCTTGTGAACTCCTTGCTCTTTTCCAAATTAAACTTCGTCTACTTACTCCTCATTTATTCAGAGTATGCCTAAATCGTCATTGCGAGCGACTGAAAGGAGCGTGGCAATCCAGAAAAGATAATAAAAAAATTCTATAAATTAGAATTTTTTAACTGGATTGCTTCGTCGAAACTTGCAGTTTCTCCTCGCAATGACTGGAAAACCAAATACAACAATAAGCTTATAATAGATTAATCGGCTTTTGTCTATTCTTAATTAGTAATATTAGACAAAAATACTTAATTATGATATTATGAGCGTTTATTTTTATAACGGTTTTTTATGATCAAAATCGGCAATATTGAACTTTCTTCAAATATTATACTAGCTCCAATGTCGGGTGTTACGGATTTGGAATTTAGAAGATTGGTGAAAAGATTCGGTGCAGGGCTTGTAGTTTCTGAAATGGTAGCAAGTAGAGCAATGATTGTGGAATCTAGGCAGTCACTACAAAAAAGTGCTATTATGCGTGATGATGCAACAAGTGCTTGTATACAGCTAGCGGGCTGTGAGCCGAATGTAATAGCTGAAGCTGCTAAAATGAACGAGGATATGGGGGCAAAAATTATCGATCTTAATTTTGGCTGTCCAGCAAAAAAAGTAGTAGGCGGTTATTCAGGCTCAGCTCTAATGAGGGATGAGCAGCTGGCAGCTAAGATTTTTGAAGCTACCGTTAAAGCGGTTAAGCTGCCGGTAACCGTTAAAATGCGTATGGGCTGGGATGATAATACGAAAAATGCTCCGACTTTAGCTAAAATTGCTGAAAGCTCAGGTGTTCAGATGGTTACCGTTCACGGTAGAACTAGATCTCAGTTTTATTCCGGTAATGCCAATTGGGATTTTATACGATCAGTTAAAGAAGCGGTAAAAATTCCGGTTATTGCTAACGGTGATATTACTAATTTTGCCAAAGCAAAAGAAGCCCTGCAAAAATCCGGTGCGGACGGTATTATGGTCGGTAGAGGAGCATATGGCAAACCTTGGCTTATTTCACAAATTGATCATTACTTTAAAACAGGTGAAGAAAAATCTGCTCCCTCTATAGCAGAGCAGCTAGATATTGTAACAGAGCATTATGATGCAATACTTGATTATTACGGTGAATCCGTGGGCGTACCTATTGCACGTAAGCATATTGGTTGGTATAGTAGCGGTTTACCGAATTCGGCAGAGTTTAGAGGTGCCGTTAATTTGATGAACGATCCCGCAGCGGTAAAAGAGAAAATTGCAGAATTTTATAATAATGTTATGAAAGAGTAAGCGTTGTTGCATGCATCAATTCCACCTCTGTCATCCCGCGACTTGATTGCGGGATCTAGTTTAAAATACTAATATTATTAGTATTTTAAGTTATTTTTCTGGATACCGTGGCTTGACCACGGTATGACCTAGAACGCATTTTTTGATTCACGTAACAATGCTTGAATGGGTAGTAATGAGAAATATTTTAAGTTTTATTTTTATAATATTGTTTTTTAATTTAAGTTATGCGGATAAAAAAGCAGCGATTATAACTGATTATAAACCGGTATTTTTGCCTGTAATTGCTGAGAATAAAAAAATAAAAATCGCTATTCGTTCTTATTTAAATAATGAAAAATCATATTTCGTTTTAGTAGATCCGAATTCTTTTAAAACTGAAATAGCCCTACAAGAGCTGGTAATTTTACCTACGAATAAAATAGAAAAAGAAAATCTTCTAAAAAAATTAAATAAAACTCCGTATATTAAAGTTTTAAATAAATATAGCTCTATACAGCAAAATTACGGTGCTACGAGTAGCATGTATAAAGTAAAAGGTCAATTTCTTACGATTGATATGTGTCCTTCTTCCAAAAGTTTTGAAGAAGATTTTTTTAAAAAGCTCGTAGAATTATCAATCAAACTAAATAAACCTATTCCGATTGCTATATGTATTTCAGGATTATGGATTAATAAACATCAAGAGGAGTTTTTTTGGCTAATGAAGCAACAAGAAAACGGTTATTTACAAATAACATGGGTTAATCATTCGTTTAGTCATCCTTATTTTAAAGATAAACCTCTTGAAGATAATTTCCTTCTTTCCAATAAAGATGATTTTGAAAATGAAGTATTAGAAGCAGGGAAAATATTAGTAAGTTATAATATTGCTCCGTCGCCTTTCTTTCGTTTCCCTGGATTAGTTTCTGATCAAACATTAATAGAAAAACTAAAAGATTTGGGATTTATCCCGCTTGGCAGTAAGGCATGGCTTGCTAAAGGCGAAAAAGTTCAAAATGGTTCTTTTATATTGGTACACGGTAATAGTAACGAAAAAGCCGGAATAAATTTAATTATGCCGATGTTACCGGAATTAAAATTACTTCCTATTGAAAAGGCATTTTTATTACATGACAATTGATTAGTTAGATATTAATAATTAGTAGTTATCATATTGATAATAGCTATCATAGCTAATATAATAATTATACAAACTAAATAAAGTAACAATATGAAAAGTATTAGTAGTAAAAAAGCTCAAAATCATTTTGGGGAGTTGATGAATCAAGCAGTAAAATCACCGGTAATTATAAATAAATACGGTAAACCCACAGTTGTTCTTATATCACATGAAGAATACGAGAAATTTAATCAGCTTGAAGATATGTATTGGGCAATGCAAGCAAAAAATGCGAGTAAAAGCGGTTTTTTATCAGAGGAAGAGAGTAAGGATTTTTTAAATAAGATATTAAAGGAATAAATATGACTTTAATATTATCAAAAAGTTCACAAAAGTTTATTGAAAAGTTAGATACGAAGCAAGCACGGCAAATAGCAATTAAGATTAAAGAATTGTGTGAATTAATAAACCACCCTAATGATAGTAAGCTTTTAAAAGGTTTAACAGAACAATACTATAAAGTTGATGTAGGAGAATTTAGAATAATTTATCAAAAAGATAAAATTAAAACATATATCTTTCTTATAGGAAAAAGAAATGATGGAGAAGTTTATAAATTATTTAAAAGAAAAATTAAATAGTTCATAATTATAACTTAACTTTTCTAGTAGGGCTTCTATCTCTTTGAATATCAAGTTTTGTACCGAATAGCGGAGAATTTTGTAAAAAATCAATAAGGGAAGATTCTTGTGAATTTGTTATAATGCTACACAAACGTTTGTTTTCGTCTAATACTTCTAGATTTACTTCGATTAAAGGCGGGGATAGTAGGTGCTTAATAATTTCAGACCATTCTATTAAAATTAAATTACCGTTTAATGCTTCTTCAAATCCAAGTTCATAAATTTCTTCAGGTGATTTTAGACGATAAAGATCATAATGATAAATATAGTCAATTGATCCACGTTTACTGCTTCGTTGCTCGTCGGCCCGCCTATTAGTATATAGGCTTCGCTCCTCACGCCTGTCATCAAACGAGTCTGAATTGACTATGGTGAAATTAGGAACTTGATATGTTTGCAGTAAGTTAAAAGTCGGGCTTATAATGCTTGTATTTTCACCGCAAAAATATTTAATAATTTCACGACAAAAAAATGTTTTACCTGCTCCAAGGTCACCGTTAAATAAAACTATATCATTTGGTTTTAAGCTTTGTGCTAAAAGCTTTGCAAGTTTTTTTGTCTCTTCTTTGCTATTTAGTGTATGCATTTTTTAACTTGATCAATCATTTGTAAATATTGGTTCTGAAAAGTGCTTGAATTAATATTCTGAACATTCCAGTTTTCACTATTTAATATTATTATTTTAGCGTTTAATTTATCGTATAATCGTGAACTTTGTTCGTTACTTAAAATAAGACATTTGTTATTAGACTCTTTAATTAAATCTTCTAGCTTGCTTATATATCGGAGGCTTTTTTGACTTTCGCTATATAATTTTGCAGTTTTAATATTAGTATTAATAAAAAAATACTCGCTACTGTCACTTAATAAAATTACGTCTTTTATCGTTGCAAGCTCGTTATTTTTAATTTCTTGTAGTTTGTTTAATTCTTTAAGTGCTGCAAAAAGGTTATTATTAATATCTTCTTGTAGCTCAGGAAAATTTTCGCTAAATATTCGTGCAAATTCTTGTAGTAAAATCGCAGCATTATTAAGATCAAGCGAAATATGCCAATTATCTTTTATAGTGGTTAAAGATTTAATATCACTGATTTTGATAATGTTTTTGCTATGATTATCAATTAATTTCTCGGCAAAACCGTCAAATTGTTCATTAATATAAATTGCTATATCGGCATTTTTAACTTTTACTAAATCACTAGGTTTTAAATTATAATGATGCGGACAGTCACTACTAATAGCTAAGCTCTCAATATCCGCTTTATCTTTAACAAGCATCGAAACAATACTACTAATTGGCGTAATACTTACAACTATCTTAGGCTTAGCATAGCTAGTAAGACTGAAGAATAGTAGATATAGTATGATTAAAATTTTAACTTTTATGTCATTCCCGCGAGGCATTGTTGCGTGGACCGGTAAAACCCACTGTGTCATCCCGTGGCTTGACCACGGGATCCAGTTAAAATTTATTGTTTTTATGGACCCCGTGGTCAAGCCACGGGATGACACAGTGGGTTTTACCGGTCCACGCAACAATGCCTCGCGGGAATGACGGTTTGACATACTAGCTCTCATAATTTCTCCAACAACTCCAATTTACTAGGTTTGAAATCCTGCTCTATCCAAAAATTTTTTAGATATTCTAGTTTTGCTCCTATCTCTTTTTTTTCTATATTCATATTTAACAAATCATTACCGTTTACTTGGAATTTAGGACGTAATAACGCATCATATTTAAGGATAAATTCTTTTGCTTGTGAATGATTTAATTTACCGATTATGCTAGCTGCTAATAAGTATTCCTTATAATTCTTTTTTTCAAACCAAATTTTCTTTATGTTAAATTTAGCTTCATTCAGAAAGTTCGTTATTGATAATATTTGCATTGCTTCATGTCTTGAGAATTTCCAATCTAGAAAGACCTTTAAATTTAAATCTTTTTGACAATATAATAAGAGTGCATATCGAGTAGCTAATTCTAATTTAAAATCATTTGCCTGTTCAAAAAATTTTATTTCATAATTTTGGATAAAGAATATTAGTTCTAATATTCCTATTTCAAACATAGCTTTTAAAATTTGTGCTGCTCTTTTTGAAACAATAATTTTATCCATTTCGCTTTTTATTCGTTCTCGTGATAAAGTTTTTAAGCCGTCTTTTAAAGCTTTACATGCTTTAAAGCTGCCATCATAAAGCTGATTCGCATAATAGCTAGAAAACCGAAAAAAGCGTAGAATTCGCAAATAATCTTCTTTAATTCTATCTAGAGCTTCCCCTATAAATACAACCTTTTCCTGCTGCAAATCCTTAAACCCTTCAAAATAATCATATATCTCGTTCTTAAAGGGACAATAGCTTAAAGCATTAATAGTAAAATCTCGTCTTGCGGCATCTTCAGCAAAATCGTTGGTGAATACTACTTTGGCATGTCTACCGTTACATTCGATATCTTTTCTAAGAGTCGTGATCTCAAATTTTTCATTATTTAAAATAGCCGTAATCGTGCCGAATTTTAAACCGGTCGGAATAGTTTTTATTTTAGCTCCAGATAAAATATTTGTTACTTCACTAGGTATCAAATTAGTAGCTATATCTATATCATAGCTATCTTTCTCAAGTAGATCTCTTGGATAACTTGCTTCTAAAGGTAATTTGTACGTCGATCCAGTACTCGAATCCTCACGTACGTCTATGTACGCTGCGGTTCTGCGTTCCGTGTCTCCTTCAAATTCCTCTTTATTAGCTTCGTTATGCAAGAGATCTAGTAACGCATCACGTACGCAGCCGCCTATAAGTCTTGCTTGTCCTTTTTCATTTAAGAGACTCAAGATTTTTCTATATCCTTTTGAGGGGATTTTTAATGTTTTATGTATAACTTGCATTACTTGATTTTACCTATAGTATCGGATAGTTTTTAAAAAGACTTTGATGTCATCCTAGCTAAGAGCTGGACCTTGTTGTATGGCTCGTTTATGTCATTCCCGCGAAGGCGGGAATCCAGAAAAAAGTAAAACAATTTCTACATTTCATATTTATCCCTTATTGACTACTGGATTCCCGCTTCCGCGGGAATGACATAGAACAAAAACAGTCCGGTACTAAGATTTTACCGTACATTCCTTTTTATTGCAAAAGATAAGTATAACAGGGCTTTTTTTAAAAAAATCTTTATTAATCGTTATTAAGCTCCCGCGGCATTTAGATTTATAATTGAGATTAATATGAATTTCGGCTTTCTCACAATGATTATTTTTGTTAATGACAATTTTCTGTCCGTGATTAGTTATGAAAATATTATCCTCTAAGGGTAACACCGCACTATCTTTCTGTCCAAACCAATTAGCCCAGTAAGTTCTATTGAAAGCAGGCATTTTATCGGCGTAGATTACTAGCTTATTTTCTCTATCTTTAACGCCTACCGCCATATGATTTGCGTCAAATATTAATTCCGGTTTTGGGGAGCAGAACATAAATATAAAAGATATTGCCATGATTGCAAGACCAAGTAAACGCCACGAGGTTTTCCATATACAAATCCAAAAAAAGCCGAATAAAAAAAGTAATATGCTGAAATTGGTAATATAACCGAAATACCATACAGCAGCCGGTAAACTATTAAAATAGGCGGCTGATTTTATTATTATATCAATAAAGAATCCCATAAGCTTTAGGATATAGTTATCAAATCCGATCATGGTAAAAGTCAGAGATAACAAAGCAAGCGGCATAAGAAAAAATGATGTTATCGGAACGACAATGAGGTTAGTCGGTACTGAGTAAGTAGAAAATATAAAGAATTGATTAATTACTACAGGTGCCGTTTATGATACTTGCTAAGGAGCTTGAATAAATATTTGAGGCTGTATAAAATTTTACTGCTCCAAAAATGCCTTTCTTTTCTCCAAGTAACCATGAATTCTTTAAGTAAAATTCATAACCGGCAACAAGCGATAATACGGCGATAAAAGATAATTGGAAACTTGGATGAAAAATATATTCGGGATTTAACGATAATATTATAAAAGCCGCAATTGCAAGTGAACGAAGGGGAAAGCAAGAGCGTCCGATAATAATACCGTAAATAAAAATTGCAGCAGTAATAAAAGCTCTAGTCGCTGCTATTTGCATACCGCTTAGCTCTAAATAACCAAAGCTTCCTACTAGCTGAACAATAAGCAGAAATTAATTTTATATTGAAATTATATGCCAAATAATTTGAGAGATTTAATAAAAACCTTGTAGTAAGGAAAATAATCATCACGACTAAAGATAGATGCAATCCTGAAACACAAAGCACGTGTGATATACCGCTTTGCCTCATATCCTGCATTATTTGCCTGTTTAAACCTTTCGTCTCGCCGAGTAATATTGCAGCTGTAAAATTCCCTTTATCTTTTCTATTAAATTATTATAAATATAAGAACGCACTCTATAAATAAAACTATCAAAATTTGTTTCATTACGTTCTATAATTTGCGGCTCAGACATCGCATAGCCGTTTGCTCCAATATCCGATAGATAAGCGTAAAAACCAAAATCATAACCGCCTGATAATATACTATTTTGCGGCTTATAGAGCTTAGCTAGCAAAGTAATTCTGTCATTTACCCTAATTTCTTTTATACTCGATGAACTTGAAAAATTGGCTACGTCGTCTTTGTAAGTCCTCGGATGCTCACGTACTTCTGTACGCTCTGCTCCTCCGCTTACAGACCGATTACTCTTTTCCAAGTTGATCTTCGTATAATCACTCTGCATTTCACCAGAGTATATATATTTCCTCGGTATACTAATTTTAACTTTTTGTAAGCTACGATTAATTTTTTCTATCTTTATGCTACTTAATACTACTTGTCCTCCTATAATAGTCGGTTTTATCGATTCTATTTTACCGCTAATTTTAGTGATGATAGGTTTATAAAGCATTTCGCTATGTAAATTTGTCACACGATATTTAGAGATGAATACGCCAAAAATAAAAGCAATAATCATCCAGTAAGTAAACTGTAAAAATATATTAGAATTTCTAGTAAAAGTTAATATTAGGCAAACACAAAAAATGAAAAAAATTGTTGTAAATGAAAGCTCAAAATCAAGCGAAAATAAACAATAATACTGTAAATAAAACTAACAAAATACCAAATATTTAAATTAGTATACTCTGCTTCCAAAATTATTTTAAAATATTGTAGCATTTTCTATCAAAAGTTAAAAATCATTATACGTCATATCTGTTATATTTTCAATAATTAGAACAAAATTCTCCTGTAATTATAAGTTAAGTAAATTAACTTATATATTGCCCTTTATTAACTTATTTATTATAATATCTAACGTTATACGTATATAAAATTTAATTTAAATTGAGATATTTGTAATGAATAAGTTAACAGAACAAAATTTACTAAAAAAATCAAGATTTTTAAAATATTCGCTGCTTGCCTCTATTTCAGTAGGAGCAATAATCGCAATACCTTTTGAGAGTATGGCGATGAGTAAAGAAGCATTTCGTATCGACCTCGGTAATAGATTGTTGAATAACTTGTCACAATTAAACGGAGACAAAGATACGACAAATACCCCGCAGCAGATAGGAACAGTAATTGTACCGGAACCGGAAATAAACACATATACTCCATCTGAAATAAGAGAAATGAAAATATCTAACAAACCTAAGGCATCTAATCCATTAAAAGATGTTCCTGTAGAGGATCATTATAAAAAGATAGCACTTAGTAAGTCTGATGTCGGAAAAGCAAGAAAAGTACGACCACCTACTAGAAGCAAAACATTTGTAGACAGTGAAAAAACAGAACAAAGTCAAAATACTTATACTCCTGAACCGACAGAGCAAACGCCTCAAAAACCAGAGATTATAATAACAGCATCTTCGCCTACTGTTAGCCCAGCTTCAAATAGCTTTGTCACTGCACCTAATACGCCAAATACTACCCTGACATCACCGGAACATTATACTACGGCACCTAGTACTCCATCAACACTGGCGACTCCGTATCAGCCTACTCCAGATTCTAAACCAAATGATAGTGTAGGAGTTAATACACCACCAAGTACAAGCTCAAAGGTAGTACAAAAACTATCGTTTAGTAGCGAGCCGCAACAGATAGTACAACTTAGTAAACCAACGGTTCCTCCGGGACCGATAACACCTGTACCGTTGCCTATAAAAAAAAGCAGTACTGAAATTGCAGCAGGAATGGTAAATAATATATCACGAGTTAATGAGACGATAGGAATCAAGTTAGCTGAAGTAACACAGGCTATTAAAGATACCACAGGTAAAAAAAATAAAAAACCATTGCAGAAGTTGCATACGCAGCTAACTTCATCACAAAAAACAGCAAAAAAACTAAAGTCAGAAGCTGAAAGGATAGGACAAAAAATAATAGCATTAGATAAAGCAAATACGAGTCTAAGCGATTGGAACAAAAAGGAAGGAGGAATAAAAAATAAACATGAATTTGATAAAGATAGGACAAAAGTAGGAAAAAGTAATAAAGAAATAGAAAAACTTAAAAAAGAGTTAGTAAGTAGAAACAGTGAAGCAGATACGTTATTTCAGAAAATAGAAAAAATAGATATTCCAGTAAATAAAGTTTCGATAAAATCGCAGGGAACAGTTCCGGTTACAACGGCGTCAACCAAAGTTAGCGCGTTTCAAGCACAGCAAGCAAGAATTAATGAGGCTCAGCAAGATGTATTAGGACAAAATCAACAACATATTGCTGCAGAAAAAACAAAAAAGCAGCGACAAGCAGAGGATAAGCAAAGAACAGAAAGAGAAAAGAAAAGAAAAGAAGAAAATCATCAAAAAGAAAAAGCAAGAAATATAGTAGAAATCAGGGAAGATATTGCAAAAAAAATGCAGTCAATGCAGTCAACAATGAGTGGTTATAGTGAAATACTGCCGAAAAAGTTGGAAGAATTGGAAACAAGAGTAGGAAATATAAAAGATAAAAAGAAAAAACAAGAAGCACAAAAGCAGTTATCAGAAATAAAGAAACAAGAAAAAGCTATAAAAACGGCAGCAGATAAAGCTAAAGAAGTAGCTGCTAGTGCGAAAAAAGAAACAAGTAGAACGGTATTACGAGCCATGCAAGATAAAATGAATGGTTATTCTGAACAATTAAATAAGATAGAGGAAAATCTAAAGTTATTAACTCTTGTTGTTTATAATAGTTCTACCGGTTCTGCTTATAAGCAGCCGCCAAAAGCAAAGCTAACCATGCCATTAAGTCGTGGGGTTCATAGAATTTTAGGTGAACAACTGGAGGATGGAGATGGATACTTAGTGTCAACAAAAGTTCAGCAGCAACCTTATACAGTAATGTTGTCGAGTCAAGAAATAGAGGACCCTAAAAGTGTGGATTTAGGCTTGGGGAGCTTATCAAACGGCACTTTAGGTAAAGAAACAGATGAAGATGCCGGATTTTATTCAGGTTGGGGAAATATGCCGTATACGCAAGCTGCTAATGTGAATAGTTCATTAGAAGGTAATCCGGTGTTAGGCATGCTGCTGCAGCAAATGCAAGAAAATCGTTCAAAAGTATCTGGACAGCTTCCAAGCAATCCAAAAGATATTTACGGGGCTCAGGCTTCACAATATATTAATTATTTGGATAGCATACAGCCAAATCAGTCAAGTCAAGCTCAAATAGATGGTGTAATAGATAGTTTAGTGACAGAAATGAGAAAGTTAAGTGCGGGTCAATTTAATCAAAAATTAGATGAGATTGCACATCTTGCCAATATAAAGGCATATAAAGGTTTGTTCTTGAAATTGTATGAAATTCAGCAAGCTAGAGTTCAGAAAACTCAAGAAGTATATGAGCAAGCTGAAATATTTCAGTCTTATGATGAGAATCAACAACTAAAAAAAGCATCGCTAAAAAATACAAGTGCTGTATTAATGCAGGGTACTAAAGCTTTAGAGGCATTGCAACAACAACTAAATGCAGAAAATAGCAATTTGTTAATGATGCAAAGCATACTAGAGAATATAAATCCCACTGCAAAGTATGAAGAGAATTCAAGAAAAAGTAATACTCCGGTATTATCAAGCTCGTCTTTAGCTGAAAGTGTAATATCATCAAATTTTGAAGAAAAATCAGCATTGTTACAAACAACGACTACAGATGAAAGCTTGAGATCTGACAAAAATTGGAAAAATCCTGAATCATATTCTTCAAGCCGAGAGCTTGACAAAAGAGGATTAGAATATTTAGATTTAGCTGGCGACGCGTTTGCTCAGAATCCGGTCGCTAAAAGTGACTCATTGAGGAAAAATAATCTAAGTGGAAGTATTCCGGAGATACAACAACCGCAATCAGAAAAAATACGTACCGAAACTTCAGGTATGCAGAATGATCTAGGGCTAGATTTGCATTCACAAGAAGAACGTTTTGATTCAGGCTTAGGGTCAATTTTGCAAACAAATGATGCAGAAAGCAGCAAAAGGAAAAGAGATGGAGAAACCTCAAAGCAAAGAACAGTAGATCAAGAGGGAGGATTTGGTCAAGGTTGGGGAAATGAGCATCATAAGGAGTCTAGTTTAAGTGTAGATAGTGGATTAACAAAAAAGGCAGCTCAGCTTATAAGCCTTTTAGATGCAAAAAGAACCGAAATACTACAAACAACCAGTCCTTCACAACAAAAATCACTTAATTTAGCTTTACAGGAAATAGGAAAAGATTATGTAGATACCTATATAAGAGTATTAAGCAATAAAATACAAGAAATAGAAAAATTGCCTGGCTCAAGTTCTAGAAGTGAGGAACTTAATCATATTAAAGAAGCAATGGCTTATATAAGTAATCGTATACAGGATGTAGAGGAATTAGATGAAAACATGCTTTTAGCAATAAATGCACGATTACAAGAGCATGATGAAAAAATTTCTTCGTTACTTCTAGAGAAGTATACAAGCGAAGAAGCTGAAGACATTCTTGCTCAGTCATTGTTACAAGAAATGTTAGTGTCGGATGGTAAATCAGAATCTACCTTACCTACAGGAGATGAAGAACAAGAAGACACAGAAGTAACAGACGTAAGTGGAAAATTATCTTTATTACCTGTATCAAGTAATGAGTATGCATTAGCATTAAGTGACGGTAGCGAAGATGAAGAAAGTTATGATTCAGGATTTGAAGAGGGAGAAGAAACAATAGAGCAATTATCCGATTCCGATATAGAGCAATTATCCGATTCCGATATAGAGCAATTATCCGATTCCGATGGGGGTAACCTTAAAATAACGGAAGTTGATACGGCTAGTCCTCTTGAACAGAAAGCAAAAAAAGAAATGCAAACGCAAATTTCAGAAAACGCTCCTACTTTAAATCAAGCGAAAGTTGTTAATACTATTGTAAATAATATGATTCGCAACAGATTAGATGCATCTATGAATATGTCTAATAATATGGTAGCAGTAGGAGCCGGTGATGAAGAAGAGTCTCGTATAAAAAGAGGTTTGTGGATGCGTGGTATGTACGGCACTAATAATCATGGACGCGTTGACAATATGACCGGTTATAGAGGTACTAACAAAGGTGCTACTATTGGGTTTGACGTTGAAATCGACAATAATATTCTAGGTATAGCTTATAGTAATGTTCATTCAGTATTTAAATTTAAAAATAGTAAAAATAATGATAAAGAACTTATTAATAGCCATGTAGTTTCTATTTACGGACAAAAAGAATTACCGAGGAATTTTGCACTACAAGCTTTAGTATCTGCTTCTAAAAACTTTATTAAAGATAAGACAACTTATTCATATGGTGATACTAAAATTAGAAGTAATGTAAAACATCGCAATCATAGTTATAATGCAGAAGCATTACTGAATTATAATTATCTTTTGCAGAACAAGCTCGTTATTACTCCAAATATTGGCTTAAGATACGGGAAGTCACGAGACGGGGTATATAATGAAACCGGTATTAACGTACAAGAAATAGCTCTTACAATGAAAGAGAATAATATATTGTCTGGAATTGTCGGTACTAAAGTCAAAGTACCTTTAAAAGATGCTCTAAAATTTAATAATTTAGGTCTAACATTCCAAGGAGCGGTAGAACATAATTTTAAAGAGAAAACCCAAAGAATAAATAGAGTTGTTAAAATATTTGATAATACATTCAAACAGGATTATCTAATACCGAAGCAACCGAAAACATCCTATAATTTAGGAACGGGTATTATAGGCAGTATCAAGAATACTACTATTTCTTTGGATTATAATTATTATCTAAATAAACATTATAGAAGTCATCAAGGTAATGTTAAGCTTAAGGTAAACCTATAATTTTTATACTTGCAATATTTGCAAAGTTGTTGTATAAAACTTCTAACTTACTGTCATGCCGTGGTCATAGCCACAGTATGACTAATATATCTATTTGCCTACTTTAAGGCCCCTTCGTCTAGCGGTTAGGACACCACCCTTTCACGGTGGGAACACGGGTTCGAGTCCCGTAGGGGTCACCATTATTATCTCAAATAATCTAATTTTAAATTCAGAATAAAAATAATAGTTTTTAATGCTTCAAAAATTTTGGTTGAAAACGCAAAGTTCAGTTCAATTAGAGCTATATAATACAACCAATAAAATTTTATGAAGTATATTTATGAAAGCAAATGTGTTTTCTTCAAAAAATCCAGTTAATACAAGTGATTATCAAACAATTATAGCGTGTCTAGAAAAGAATACTCCTTCATTTGTTCATCTAGATTTTAGCAATCTACATTTAACGCTTCCGCAGTTAGAGGAAATAGCCGCTAAAATCCAAAATAATAATTTTATCGGTAATATAAGCTGGGGCAAGATGCCTAATGCTTCTAGTGATATTGTACAAAAAATCGAAAGTAAAATTATTTTAAATAATCAAAACTATAAGCACCACCCTACCGACTTTGTGCATGGTTTATTTAGTTTGCATGCTTATATGGATTCTACGGAAAATGATATTGTAAAATTTGCTGTAGAAAAAGAAAATAATGAAAAGGTAAAAATCTGAAATGAACAATTAAAAGATTGGAAAATATTTAACGAGCCTAAAATAGATAGATATTACGCAGTAGCATATATAAATAAAAAGACAAAACAAATAGTACTTGCTTATCGAGGTACTACATTTGAAAAATTGGATTTACTCAAAACTAATTCACCGTTTAAAGCTCATTTTAAAAGTATTTTAGGTGGGCAGATAGTAGCACAGCAAACGGCAGCGTATGAAGCTACAGGGGAAATTACTAAATATGCTGAAAAGCATAATTATAATTTATCTTTTACCGGTCATTCTTTAGGTGCATGGCTTGCAGAGCTTAGTTTATATTTTGCTCATAGAGATTTTCATTATCCAAAAGCAAAGGCAATCACATTCGATAGCCCGGATTTAGTTACAGAAAATCTTCAGCCGCAGATGCATAGTCATGAAACTACCTTTGACGTGAAAAATTTAAATATAACAACTTATTTATCAGCTCCGAATTTTGTAAATGTCTGTAATCCGCATATTAATAAAGCATATAGATTATTTCCTGAAATTACCGCAGCTAAATATAGCAATAAAATAATAAATATATTAAATAAAGCCATTCCTATTAAAAACTATATTACTTTACTATCATTAAGCGGTGATTTACTTGATTCAATGCTAGATAGTTTTGATCCCGAAACAGGTAAGCCTATAAGATATAAAAAAATACTAGATTGGCCATGCATAAAATATGATCCTAAAGATGATATATTAGGTGAGAAAGCAATAGATAAAGTGCTTGATTTTATATCTGGTAGTAATACGATTAAAGATTTTGCAAGTAAATTAATACATAGAGGTATCACGGCAACAACATTAGGGAGCTTTTTAGAGGTAATTGATCAATTCATAAGTATAATAACCGCTGAACAGTTTTTAGAGGTTTATAAGCATTTAGAAAACGATCATGCCCAAGGATATCAGCCAAGAAAAGATGTAATATCTGCTAAAGATCAATTTGAACTTTCTTACAAAGGTCATTACCGCTCACAAGAAGTAAATTTGTCTACTGATATAATAAACACGAATAATAAGGGAAGTAGTGATTGGTATCTAGCCCAGTTGAGTAAATTAAGCAATAGATAGAAAAGAAATACCGAATTTAATAAAGCAGCAGTTAAAAGTAGTAAAAGAGCAATATACAATAAAGTTTCAAAACAGCAAATATTATATATTTACAAACTTACCTAAAGTTAAAGTAGATGACTTAAGAGAGCAAATTTTAAGGTTAATTGAAGTTAGCCCTGAAGCAAAGGAAGTATTAGAATCTAGTAACAATTATATTTTTATTAAAAATGATAAAAATATAATTAGCAACTTACCGTCTTTATCGGACCATAATCTTATTACTTGTGAAAAAATATTGCAAAAAATAGAAAAAGCTTTAAGCAAAAATTCATTTGTAGCAATTAGTGCTTACGCCGGAACAGGTAAAAGTACAATAGCTATAGAATATGGTCGTAAACAAAGAGATGAAGCAAAGAAAATAGTACGTTTTATTAATGCAGATTCCTAAAGCAAGATTAACGGAGCATATAGACAACTTGCTGAGGAGCTTGGTATTTATACAATAGGCGAAAGAGAAGAGGATATAATAAGATTAGTCCATGAGAGGGTTGCTAGTTTAAATTCAAATACATTATTTGTTTTTGATAACGTAGAAGCATATAAAGACATTGAGCCTTATATTAACGGTATAATGAATATGCCTAACAACGATAAGACGCAAGTTATAATTACTACTAGAAATAATAATTTAAGTGAGGATATAACAAATATTAAATTAAAGCCTTTTAATATAAGAACAGCAATAACATATTTAGAAAAATCCTTAGGAAATAGGTTAAGTAACCAAGATATTAGCAATTTAATAAAAGAACTTGGCAGTAATGATGCTGTGTCCCTTATAAGTTATCTAACGCAGTAACATATTTAAAGGAAAACAAATTATTTAAAGTAAATGATTGTGTTAATTATTTTAAAAATAGCAATGATAATTACATAGATAGCGTTATATTATTAAAGTTATCAGAAGTATCATCGGCAGCTTGGCAGATACTACAATATTCGGCACATTTAGATCCTGATTTTATCAGCATAGAGATTTTCAAAGAATTATTTTTAATAGATGAAGAAAAGCTACAAGAACCTATAAAAAGGTTAGAAGCATTATCGATAATGAATCTAACATACCAAAATGGACAAGCCAGCTTACAATTACATAGATTAATGCAGTCCACAGTAAAAAGATATGTAGACAAACATAAGGAACATGCAATAGACAAACAAAAAATTTATACAAGTCTAGCTGAAGCTTTAGACAGTTTATTTCCTTATTTAACAGCTGTTCCAAACAAAGACTGGGAAATTTCTAAATTATTTTATCCTCATGTAGTAAAAATATTAAACAATAATATTGAAATTGATAAATTTAGAAAGGCAAATTTATATAAAAAGTTAGGATATTATAATGAGAGCGTGTTATATAAACTTAAGGACTCATTAAAATATCACAAAGAAGCTTTAAAAATGTCACAAGGTTTGTATCAAAGTAATCAACCTGATATTGCTGCCTCTCTTAATAATGTCGGTTTAGCTTACCGAAACTTAGGTTGTACCTCAAAAGGTCTAAAATATCAAAAAGCAGCTTTAAAGATATCGCAAGATGTATATAAAAGCAATTATCCTTTTATTGCTATCTTTCTTAATAATATAGGTTTGACTTATAAGACTTAGGCAATATCTCTGAAAGTCTAAAATATCTAAAGGAAGCTCTAAAGATGAATCAAGAATTGTATCAAGGCAATCACTATCTTCTATTGCTAATTCTCTTAATAATATTGGGCTGGCTTATCAGAGTCTAGGCGATATTCCTAAAGGTTTAAAATATCAAAAAGCAGCTTTAAAAATGTTACAAATAGTGAATCAAAATAATTACCATAATATTGCTATTTTTCTTAATAATATCGGTAGATCTTACCGAGGTTTAGGTAATATCTCTAAGGGTCTAAAGTATTTAGAGGAAGCTCTAAAAATACTGAGGAATTAAAATGTTACCTTGAGAAAAATGCTCCGGAATTTATAAAAAATAATGAAACTAGGGAGTTTATATTACAAAGAGGCGATTTTGAGGAAGTTATATTAGAAATTAAACAAAAAATACAAAAGAACGTTTTAAATAAAATATATATTAGTGCTGCTAAAGATAAATGGAATAGTAAGTTCTCAATTTTAGGAAATTGGGGGGTGAAAGGCTATTTAGGCGATAGATATTTAGCAAAACAACTAGGAGTTTTATCTGAGAATATAGAAATAGCTAAAATGTTATGTTTTGAAGCGATTTGCTTAGGAGCGATTAACAGCCCTAGCAAAAACTTCCTTTGTGTAAAAGAATTTGTTAGAGCCTATCCTGAATTAACAAACAAGATAACAAATGAACATCCTGAATATTTTATTGACGGCTCAATATTACGATTATGTGTTAATGATGAAGCAATTTTAAATAAATTGCTAGCTAGTGGTTAATGTGACTATGTAGCTTTATCCTCATCATGAGGAAAATCAGATTTATCCATTAAATTTTTAGCAATGTTGCTTTCTGAAAGCTTAGCTGATTGAAAATATTCGGAAACAAGCTTTATCACTTTATCACAAAATTCATCTTGTAATTCCTTACTTGCGGTTAATTTTTGGTTTCGAATTAACTGTATAGCATCAAATTTTTTATGCTCTAAAAATTCTTCAATTTCTTTAGTTTTTTCTTGAATGATTTTTTTTGTAACTTCATTGCTTTCTTCTATCATTTGAGAGCGTAAAGTTTCTAATTGCTTTATCTGTACATTGGTTTGTTCAAAGAGCAAAGCAGCATCTTCTTTTAACTTTTCAGCTTTTAGAACTTTTTCTTGGACTTCTAAAATCTTAGCATCTAAAGAATTTAAAATGGCTTTTTTTGCCGGTCTATAAATTAAATATACAAAAATTATAAAACTAACGGCAAGCCAAAAGCTCTCATCTAGGAAATTCATTATTTTACTTTTATATTTTGTAGTAAATTCATGTCTACTTTAGTTCCGGCTATTTTTTCAATAATATTAACGGCAAGTTTTATGATTGCTTCACTTTTATTAGTTCTAAATTGCTTAGCAGCTAAATTTATATCTTCAATATTTTGATTTATATAGTTTTTTAAATCTTGCTCTAGATTCTTTTTTTTAATTAAAAATTCTGATTCTAAAGAGTCTATTTTTTCTTTTTTTAGCCTATCTATTTCAGTATTTGTTTTGTCTATTTCCTCGTTATAATATTTATTTAGCTTTTCTACTTCTATGGTCAATGTATAGGCTTGCATAATATTATCTTGAATATTTGTCTGTCTATTATTAAAAATTTCTTCGGCTTTTGGAGTTATAAATTTATAAACAAAGATATACAATAAGCCGAAAGTAACGATAAGCCAAAAAATTTGTGAATAATAGGTAGCAATATCAAATTGAGGCATCTTATTTAAAAATGAATTTTAAGAAAAAATAAGTAACATAGCAATTACAAAAGAAAAAAGCCCCATTGCTTCAGCAAGACCTGCACCGATCAGAGCCATTCTTTGTAAGTTTTCTGCAGCTGAAGGGTTTCGTGCTATTGAACTAAGTAGAGAGCTAAATATATTACTAACGCCTAGAGCTGCACCGTACATGCCGATAGCCATAAGCCCTATACCAATAAATTTTAAAGAAACCATGTCCATAAAAAACCTAACTTTTAATTAATCAAAATAACAATTAATGTAAATTAATAGCATCATTAAGATACATACAAGATAAAATAGTAAAAATATAAGCTTGAAGTATTGCAACAAAAACTTCAAACCCAATTAGTATCACCATAAGAGGGATTAGCAGAAATTTCAAGTAAATCATTAATGAAACGGTAAAACCGGCTATTACTTTTAATAAAACATGTCCCGCCATCATATTAGCGGCAAGTCGCAATGATAAACTAACCGGTCTTGCTAAATATGTAAATAGTTCAATTACTATCATCAACGGTGCTAACCATAAAGGAGTACCGTGCGGTGAAAAAAGAGTTAAAAAACGTAAGCCGTGTTTTACAAAACCGACTATAGTTACCGTTAAAAATACTAGAATTGCCAAGGTAAAAGTAACGATAATATGACTAGTAGCGGTAAAGCTATAAGGTGTCATACCAAGTAAATTACAGAATAAAATAAAAATAAATAAACTAAAAACTAACGGAATAAATTTACGTCCTTTTACTCCTATATTCTGATTTAACATATCAGCTACAAGATTATAAACTATTTCAGCACTCACTTGTAATCTAGAAGGTACTAATTTCCGGTTATAAAAAGCTAAGTAAAAATAAGTTAGAGCTAAGATGCTAGCAAGTAACATACAGATACTCGAATTAGTAAAGCTGACGTCAAAACCGAACATTTTGATGTTTATTAATTTTTTGATATCAAATTGTGCTAAAGGGCTATGAGTCATTTCCTTACTTTTTATTATTTACTTTTTGCCTTATAATGTTAAAGCCGGCAATCATTCCTATTATTGTAAATATAATAAGAAATAAAGGTTTAGAATTAAAAAACTTATCTGTAAATATTCCAATTACGACACCTACCATTGTACCTGAAACTAAATCTACAGCGATAGTGAACGGGCTAATTTCTTGCCGAATTTTAGGATTAGAAAACTTAGGAGTTTTTAAGTCTTTAATTCTTGCTTTGATATCTTTTAGTTTTTCTGTATTCATTAGTTTATCTCCGTCATTGCGAGAAGACGCCATAGGCGTCGACGAAGCAATCTCAGGATATTTGACGAGATTGCCGTGCAGTCTACGACTGCTCGCAATGACGATCTAAATTACAAGCTCATTTCATTTTTTGCTTTTTCTTTCTGCTCCTCTAAAGCTTTATCAACTGCTGTGGAAATATTATCTATACTATAATTTCCGGTTTGTACTCCGTTAACAAAGAAAGAAGGGGTGCCTATAAATTTTGGTGCTTTTGCTACAAAATTAGTATTAGCAATTAGTGTTTCAGTAATTTTATCACTATTTAAACATTGCTTATATTCTTCCGGAGAAACACCTCCGAGCTGACCTATATCGGTTAATAATTCTCTGTATTTATTGCTATAAGCCCATTTATCTTGTTGTTTTAATATGGTATTATGCAATTGTACAAAGCTATCTATATCGCCCTTGCAGCGGGCTAAAATTGCAGCATCTAAATCTTGTTTAGTAGCAATAAATTCACGAGCCACATATGCAATTTTGTTAGTATCGATATATTTTTTCTTAAGTTCCGGAAAAATTGTTTGATGATAATAAGCACAATGCGGACAGGTAGGAGAAAAATACTCGACTACTATAACATTTGATTTTTTGTTACCGAGAACCATATCATTATTATCAACTTTAAAAGTGACTTTAACAGGTTTTATTTCAGGATTTTTTTGTTCTTGTGAAGCCGGCGTTGATACTTCATCAGTCTGATTATTATCATTAGCAGGAACTATCGATTCAGCCGTATTTTCAGAATTTACGGCTTCCTGATTCGTTTCTTTAGAAGTTTCGTTATTTTGCAGAGTTTCTTGCTCTATTATTTGTTTTTCCTCATAGTTCTTATCTTGTGCTTTTTCTTCTGAACAGCTACTCAAAAATAATAAAAATATTAGCACAATAAAAATACTTCGCATATTTATTCCTTTAACTATTAATATTATCTACAATAAGATCATATTAATTTTATTTCAATAAAAATATCTACTTTATAATAGAAACAAAATGTGCTATGCTATAGAAAATAATAGTTTAACATTAAGTTCTTAGGCACTAAAACCACTACGGAGGAATTAATAATGGCAAATACAACACAATCCGAACATAAAACCGAACAAAAATCCGAGTTTAAAATAGGGCAGAGAATTGTCTATCCTGCACATGGAGTTGGTGAAATAACAAATGTTGAATATCATACTATTGCAGGTACTAAAATTAAAGTATATGTAATTTCCTTTTCGCAGGATAAAATGATATTAAAAGTGCCTGTTAGTAGAGCTGTGGTTGTTGGGCTTAGAGCGGTTGCAAGCAGAAAAGATTTAGATGTCATATATTCAATTCTTCAAGGTAAACCAAAGCAAGGAAATAGAATGTGGAGTAGAAGAGCACAAGAATATGAAGGCAAAATTAACTCAGGTAATATTGTAGCCATAGCCGAAGTATTACGGGACTTACATAAAAATGTTGATAATGATCGTTCTTACAGTGAAAGAACACTCTACGAATCAGCTTTAAATAGACTTGCAGGTGAGCTTGCTATCCTTGAAAACATCCACCCAACCGAAGCAATTAATAAGTTAGTTGAAGTATTGCGTGAAAAATTAGTAGCGTAAGTTTTGACATTATCTAAAGTGTTGTTGCGTGGCTAAGCTTTCTGTTGTCATCCCGCGACTTGATCGCGAGATCCAGCTAAAAATACTAAAATTATTAATACTTTAAGTGGTTTTTTGGATCCCGTGGTCAAGCCACGGGATGACGCCGAGTGCGTTTTTCGACCTGTGCAACAATACCTATTTGCAATCCCTACAAAGCCATACTAACTTACCCTACTAACAGATAGTTCATCCGGAATTTCTCAAGGGATGCAGTCACTACATAGTCAACAAATTCTTTTAACAATTTTGGATCTGTTACTTCCTGTCCCTTATCATCACGAGCAGTTAAAAGTTTTGAATTAATTTTTTCAAGAATGCCTTTCTTAATATCATCAATATTATGTATACCGTCTAACATTTCTAAAATATATTTTTCATGTATAGGTATACCTACCATATCGTTAAGTCTATTAGTGACGCTAAACACGTTAGTTGCATTATTAAAATGTGCTTGTTTTGCTTGATATCTTGCAAATTCACTAGTTTTAGGTTTTTCGGTGATAGTTGCTATAGCATGCGGTTTGGTCTCAAATATTTTGAGATAACCTTGAAAAATGAATTTGATAAAATGTTGCTCTAGTGCAGCTAAGAAATCTTGTAATTGATATTTACCGAGCTTTTTTAAAGCTTCTTTTGCTACTTGTTCTATGCTTATCGGATTGCTAATATTTTCAGCATATACATATAAAATAGCTTTCATGATCGGTGAAGTGGTTGAAATAAAAGGATCAGGTAAATTTTCGTAATAGAAGCTAACATTTTCCTGTTCGTTAGTTAAATCAACATCTTTTTCTAGAGTTACCGGTCTAATATTAAGGCTAGTAAAAAACTCTTTTAAATTATTAAATTCAATTTTTCTGTTTATAGGCATGTTTTGATGACATAATAATGTCGAGCGGAACTTTCTATTAGTGATAAAATCCATATATTGCTCAGTACGAACAATATCATTAACGGCTTGTAGCTTTTCTGCTGCCTTAGTAGGTAAATTACCGATAAACATTGCAGTAAGCGACGTATCACCTAAGTAATTTAGATGATTTTTTTGAACTTTTTCTATGAATTGGTGAAAATATATACCTGTATTAATTTCGCCTAAATATTCATGTAATACATATGAGTCCGTATATGCAGATAATAATTTTGTTTCATCTCGTAAGAAATTAGAATAAGGCGTTGTGGAGCTTTCTAATGAGTCATTGATGAACTTTAAAAGTAATCTAGCTTGCTGTAATTTATCGTGGCTAGTATTAAATAGCTCTGAATGGAACATCATCATTTCACGTATTGTTCTCTGCATATTCCAGCCCGGGAGCGTATTATAGCTTACAAAAGCTATGCCGTTCGGATTTAGCAGTTTATTACAGACTTCGAGTATTTTATCTTGTACTTCTTCAGGTACCCATGAATATACGCCGTGACAAACTATGTAATCAAACTTACCGTATGACTCATCAAGGTCTAATATAGATAATGCCTTTAGTTCGGCATTTTTTATTTTTAAATCACTGGTAATTTTTTTACCTAATTCTATTTGTGTTTTGGATAAGTCAACACCTAGAGATTGTGATTTAGGATATGTTTCAGCAAAGTTAAGCAGATTAACACCAACCCCGCAACCGATATCAAGTACTTTAGCAGTTTCAAGAGGCGGAGGGTTTAGTCCAAATAGCTTACCGATAGTTCTTAAATACGGTGGGGAGGTATAACTGAAAGTAAATGGAGAGTAAGGTACTTCATCATAGGATATTTTATTAGCTTGTTTTGTCATAGTATTTACATAAATTAAAAATTAATTTTAAGCAGTTTCAAAAGATTAAGCAATATATTTTATATACAAAAACTTTAAATTTAATTTGATGTTTTTATATTTCATGACTATACTCTAAATACTATATAACATATGTTAATGGTCATGTAGTAATTTAAGGTAAATATTAATTATATTCATATTATGAAAAATAGTAATGTTCAAATATCTGCTACTGAGTTTAAAAAGCATTTCTTAAATCTAGTTGATCAAGTTAAAAGTAAACATAATTCTTTCATTATTACAAAAAGAAAATTGCCGGTTGCTAAGGTAGTGCCTCTAGAGATTGATACTAAAGAAAATAAAAAAAGTTATTTTGGCTGTTTAAGAGGTACTGTTAAAATTAATGACGATATAATAAATTCTTCTTGTGAATCTGATTGAAGTAAATAATGATTGATATTGAAGCTAGCAACCAAGAGGGGCTGATTTTAGATACTCATATATTGTAGAAGGAATTAGATTATCTGAAGCACAAATAAATCTAATAGAGAAAATAAGAGAAAAAGATAAGTTATATATCTCTGCTATATCTATATGGGAAATAGTAATGCTTGAAAATAAAGGTAAAATAGCATTTTCAATTGAGTTAAATGATTGGATTGATAAATTACTATCTATACCGGACTTAAATTTAATTGACCTGTCGGTTTCAATTTTAATACAAAGCTGCCTTTTACCTCATTATGAACATAAAGACCCGGCAGATAGATTTATTATAGTGGCTACTAGAACTACTATGCGTGTTTATTTACTTTTGATCAAAAAATTATAGAGTATGCCAATTTAGGTTATTTGAAAATAATACAAGCTAAATGATCATAATTATAACTTAATCAATTGTGTTTTACCTGCAAAATTTTCTATTCCCTCTAGATCGGTAGCGGTAACCCATAGTTGCATGTTTAAGCCGGTAAAAAATTCGATTAAATATTGACGTCTTTTGTCGTCTAGATGCACAAAGACCTCATCTAAAAGTAAAATCGGTGCTATTTTAGTTAGCTTTATAGCATAATTCATTTCAGCAAGTATTATCGCAATTAATATAGCTTTCTGTTCACCTGTAGAACAGAATTTGGCTAAGATATTTTTCTTTTGATGCTTTACTAAAAAGTCGCTTTTATGAACTCCAAAACTAGTGCGACCGAGTAGTTTATCTTTGCTTCTTGTTTGATAAAGTTCTGCAGTAATAAAACTAACAATATTTTCTTCGCCGTCTAATATTTTTTGTTCAACAATGCCGTCAATCGATAAATCGGCCTTTGGAAACTCATTTTCAAGTTCATCTATTGCTTGCTGCATAAATTCTAAGGTTTTTAAGCGATTATTAGCAATATGGTTAGAAATATCGGCCATCTTTTCTTCGATAATTTTAAGCCAATTATCATCTCCTATATCTTCTGCTAGAATTTTATTTCTCTCATGCATGTAATATTCGTATTTACTAACTAGTTCTGCATGTTTTGGATCAAAATTATAAACTATTCTATCAAGAAATTTTCTTCTATCACTGCTACCGCTTGTAAAGATTCCTTCCATTTGCGGAGTCAGCCATACCATGCTAGTGAATTTACTTAACTCATTATTGGCTATTTTACTTTCGTTATACTCGGTTATTCTTCTATTAGAGCTACGTTTAAATTGTGTGGTAAATTCTGCAAGTCCTAGCTTACTTTGCAATAGAGCTTTTACGGTACAATGATCTTCTGAAGTCTTGCATATATCGGCAAGTTTCGCTGATCTCAGCCCTCTTCCTGGATAAAATAGCGATATAGCTTCTAAAATATTAGTTTTACCGCTACCGTTTTCACCTATTAAAATTATGGGGGTATTATCTGTTTTTAGTTCAAGATTTTTAAAATTACGATAATTTTCAAGACTTAAGGAACGTAGGAAGATATTTTTCATTTTATGAAAGAATAATAGTTAAATTATTGATACGTTGTATTTATACCGTCTAGAAATTGCCATAGTAGTTTTGCACCTTTTATTGCTCCTTGATATACTAATTTTTGTTCTTTTGAGCTTAAATTATTAATCAAATTTGCACATTCTTGTGCATGCCATTGATCAACTTTACTATGAACAATGAAAAATTGTAAAGTTCTGTAATCTGAAATTCCATAAAATTTTTGCAACCCTTGAATTTTAGAGTCAGATACTTCAGGAGTCTGACGTTCATAAGCATAAAGTGCTCCAAGACCTATAGAAAAAGATTTCTCCGTTGATTTAAAATAACCTTGAACAAGTTTTTGAGTTGAGTCTAATTTAGGTTCTGAAGTGAGCTGGTTTCTTAAACATCCAAGTCCTTCAGCAAAACGTTTCCATAGTTCCGGGTGATTTTCTTCACCTTGTTCTTCTTCTATAAGATTACCAAGTAATATTTGCCTAGCTTGTATATCGCTGCATTTGGAATGTATTGCACTTATATAACGCGGGAAAGCTGTAACGTGATGATAATATTCTTTTGCGTAAATTTGTAAAGTAGAATGAGTAAGTTTTCCCATATTCCATAATTGATAAAATGGATGATTTAAAAGATTATATCGTTCAAGATCTATATTAAGCTGTTCTAAAAATTTCATCTTACCTCCTTTTAGTAAATTTAGAGCTTTTTTAATATTTAAAAGTCTATTACCTAAATTACTGCCTATAGAAATATAAATCATAATGTCTCCTTTCCTGAATAAGAAAAAGAAACTCCGCCATGCACTCCTGAAACCGGTGATTTTAATTTAGTAACGGTTACGTTTAGAAAAATCTTTTCTAATTTAGATTCGATAAAATTTTGATAAATAATATCATATATTTGTGCGGCTAAATACTCGATAAGATTAAAGTGATTCTCTTGAGAAAGTTTTTGTACTAGCCGTACGATTTCTGCATAACAAACAGTATCGTTTATATTATCCGTTACAGTAGCAAGGGGAGGAGTTGAGAGAAAAGAGTTTTATGTTAATTTTTACAGGTTGAGCGTGGTGTTTTTCTTGAGTACTGCAGCCAAGATGTACCCAAGTTATTAGTTCTGAAATATTAAGTTTACATGAATAACTTAAGTTGAAAGCTTGATACCTATCATAATATTAATGTTAGTTTAGTATAAGCTCTTTATAAAAAGATACAATAGTTAAATTGATATACCGCCGCTTTTTTTAAAGCCGGCATGAGCTTTTTCAAGTTTTTTAATAAATTTAGGTGAATATGATTTAATGTCTTTTTCCTTGCCGCCTTCATATTTTTTAGCGAGTTTCATTCCCCCTTTGATCATATTATAGGCGAAGTTCATTAGCTTCGTTTCGCCTGCTATTCTTTTTGGGTTCATAAACATATAAATTTGGTAAACGGCAAAGCTTTTTAATAAAAGTTTTAAGTCTATTCTAGCTTGTTTGGTTAAACCTTGTAATTTGTCTTTTGGGTTTGCAAGGTTTTTATTAGCATCTCTAACTATTTTAGAATGCTGATGCATTAAATAATTACTGACTTCGGCAACATTCTTGTTAATGAGCTTCTCATCCATTTTAAGCTTTAAGTTTTTAGTTTTACCTAAATACTTACGGATTAATAAGATAATTCGGCTTTGCAGTTGAGTTAAATCCATAGTTTGCTCGTTTAAGATAGCAAGTATTCGCTCTATCTCATACTCAAATTCTTCATTTTGGCTTAATTCTTTAAAAATTTCCTCTACCTCTTTACTCTCAAGTACAAGATCGTCACTAATACCCATTAATGCATCTTTTATTTGATCGGCGATTTTTTTGGTATCTTCGGAAAATTGATTATTTGTCATAATCTAATTCATCGTTAAATATAGCTATTTTTATACTAGCACTACATTTCTGATTGTCTATTAAAATTGTATTAAGAGATATTAAATTTTTCTCATTGAGTATACTCTGAGGAATTATAACAAGCACCTAACATATTGCTAGAATCTTCATTATAATCGCTAGGTATATCCTTAAGGCTAAGTAGATATAGGTTCTCGTCTTTTTCCGTATTATTAAATTGTTGAGTAAAATCTTTATATTTTGTGGCTATCTTATTAAATTTAAGCTGAGTATCAAGAGAGGAGTATAAAGTACTTAGACATTTATAAAGGTTATGTAATATTATATTATTGTTATATTCATCTATGGTTATTGTTGCCGTTATAATATCGAAAAACGCTATTCTTGTTAATTCTTGTGCATCTCCTGCTAACTTTGTTAGCCCCTTGTTCTTAAAATATTTCGCTTGCTCTAAATATGCTTCAGTTAATACTAAAGATAATTTTGTTATATCTTCGATACCACCCTGTTGTATTTTGCTTATTATTTCTGATTTATGAGTATTGATTAAGCTTTCAAAAGCTTTTAATACGCCGTTTACATCGGGAGTTAAGTGTAAATATTTGAGAGCTTCAGAATAATTCTTCTTGCCGAGTTCTATATTTGCTTTAACAGAACCAAGTTCGGCAGCTTTTTTATATAACTCTATTGATTGATTCGGCGTTATTGTGGAGATTTTGGCTTTTTGGCAATAAATTTCAGCTAATTAACGCTTACAATGTTCTTCTTTATATTCTTTGGTATCTTCATAAGTGCTTTTTAATAATTGTTCTTCCTTATGTTTTTTAGACATATTGTCATAAGCATCTTTTAATAATGTCTCTAACTTGTTATAAGTATCTATCTCTTGTTGTGGAAGTATTTTAGAAGTAAGTAGCTTAAGATTACTATATTTATGTCTTCGTCTTTAATAATTTCTGTTATAGAACCGGTAATATATTCCCATAGTGATTTAGCATCTTCTTCATTGATGGGATTTATTAGGTTTTGTAAATTAGTAATATTTTTATCTATAGATAAATTCAGAGATAAATTTATTAAATTTGCTTTTAAGTTAGTTTTAATATCCTCTAAATTTTTTATATTAGCGGTTTTAATTCTTGTTAAAAATTCTCTCAGCTTAAATATATCATTAACTTCTGCAGTATCTAAAGTTTTGTTAGTTTTTATGTTATTATAAAAATTCTGAACAGTTTTATTTAATTTTTTAAGAAACGACTCTTTAGTACTCTCTATCATTGCTATGAAAGCTACTAATAATTCTCCATTTATATTATAGCTTGCTACCTCGCTAAATAAATTATCAAACCACTCTGAAGAATTAATTAAATTTGAATTCTCTTGAAAATTATTGATATTGGAAAAATATTTCAAATAATTTATAAGAGAATTTAAACTACTTTCCGGTTTTGAAATTTGTAAAATAGAATATAATTCATCACTAACCTTAAGAAAATTTGCTATAGTCTTGTCTTTATTGTTCCTAGTTTGAGAATCATTTAGGATTTTTATTAGTTGTACTAATTTTTGATTTTTAGATGGATCAAATATTGTATTTTTTTCTTTATCCCATATTTTATCTATTTCTGTTTTAAGTGCATCTATATTAGATTTTATTTCTAGATTAATCATCTTTATCGCACTTAAAATTTCTTGTGAATTATAATCATTGATGGTTATTTTATTACTTTTATTAGGTGTGATATAATCTTTATCATATAGAATCTTTAATATTTTTCCGTATTTTGGCTTATTACTAGGCTTAGGGAAAAATATGAATTGGATGTTAATTTAGCAATAATAGATTTTTGTTTTTCACTAAAGCTTTTTTCTTTAAGAGCTTCATTAAAAATATTAGATATTTGAATCTGAGTTTTCTCATTTATTGTGTCGGTAAAAATTACGGATATATTATTACCTGTGTCTATGGATTCAAATAAATTAGTAAATTCCCATAATACACCAGTAAGCTCTTTTATCTTATTTTGAGTATCAGGAGATTGAGCGTTTTGTATGGCAATATCTTTTATTACTAAAATAAATTTGGTTGGTTTAATATCTAAAATCTTTTGTAAAAAAATGTATTAAGAATTGACTGGGCAAATGAATGGTTGTTATTTATACTGTTACAAGTCATTAAATTCGGTTGATTTTTATTTGCAGGAACATTAAAGATGTCTATTTTTTCATCATGTCCGCTTGTTCTGATAAATTCAAAGTTTCCAAAGTCATCACTCTTAACTGCTAATTGTTTATCTTTAAAAAATTTAGTTAGAATATTTAAATCTTCTTTATTTGGTCCTAAGGTGACTATAGCTTTATTACTTTGATTAATAATAGGTGCATATTTTTGCTCATATTCATTTATCAGCTTAACAGGTTCTAATATTTCAAGAACAGATTTTTCCGTTTCTTGCTGTTGGTGTGTTTTAGTCATTTTTGACCAATCTAACATATTAATCATCCTCATCAGTTGTTTTTTTATTTAATAATCTTAACTTTAAGATTAACTAAAAATATGTATATGATAAAAATATCACAATTTAGATATTACGATATTTGATATAGTAAAAGATAATTTTTATTGCTCTAGATCCTGAGCATGATACAAGTGAGGAAAAAATATTTGGAAAAAATAGATATTAATTTTATAGGTTTAACGGGGGAGTACAAGATATTGAACAATTAGCAAACCAATTTAAGGTCTTCTATACATCCAAAATATTTGATGTAAAAACAAACGAATATGAATTACAACATTCTAATTTTGTGTATTTAATTAGCAGCCAAGGAAAATTTTTAAAGCATTATTGCTTAGGCTTACCAAAAAATGGTTAAATAAAAATATCATTTCTGCGAAAGTGGGAATTCAGTGCTTTTCTGTGTTCATCCCGTGGCTTGACCACGGGATGACATAGTGGGTTTAACAAAACCTCTTCGCAAAATGACACATGAGACATACCTAATGACGTTATCTAAGCATTCCCTATTTGTGATGAGAAATGTATTTCATCAATGCCTAAGTGTTTTAATGCATTATGCCATTTACTTTCAGGATTATCGGCAAAAATAAATTCTTTATTACAATCCATAGCCAGCCATAGATTTTTCTCTAATTCTTCTTCAAGCTGTCCTGGTTTCCATGCTGTATAACCGACAATGAATAAGCTATTTTTAGGTCCTTTACCGAAAGCTATATCTTCTGAAATTTCTAAATTAGAGCTTACTGCTAAATCATTATGGAAATCCAATAACAAATTTTTATTATAATCGCTAGAATGAAGAAAAAACCCTTTTTCATGTTCTACGGGCCCGCCAAGATATATAGGAACCATAACCGGGGTTGTTATTTCGTCATTTTTTATTTTAAAAAACGATTTTAAATCTATATGATTTACTAAACGGTTAAATATTAAACCTATTGCTCCTTCTTCCGTGTGTGATAACATATAAATTAAGGATTTATGGTAAATGCCTTTTGTAATTACATGTGGTGTAGCAACGAGTGTTTTACCGGATAAGTTATGAAAAATTTTATCGCCCATAAATAAAACTTTAATTATAATAATTAATATATAAGATTTAAATCCAATTATTCAATAGAAGTTAACAATAATGATCACATTTTTTGATATTACTATTTTTGCTATTATTACTCTTTTCTCATTTTTCGGCTTATATCAAGGTATAATCGGGTTTTCAACTAGAATACTCGGTTTTATTACTTCTATAATGTTAGGATATTTCTTATATCCATATATTTCTGAACTAATCGGGAAATATATGGATAATGAGGTTATAAGAATAATTATTGCCGGTGTTATATCTTATGTTATTTCTTTAATTTTATGTGTTTTTATAGTTTATAAATTTCTTGCTATAATTTCGTTTATGAGAAACGGTTTTATTGACAGATTCTTAGGGCTATTAGCGGGACTTACCGTAGGTACTACTATCTCGTTAGTACTATTTTTTATAACAATGATCTTTACTTCTGAAAACTATTTTAAAAGTAAATCTTTAAAAGATTTTGTAGTAAGTAGCAAACAGAGCAAATATGGAGGAGTGCTGAAAGTTTCCGTCACCACTGATTATTTAGATGAATTAAGTAAAAATATTATAGTTATAATTCCAAACGAGATTTTAAAATCTATTGAAATATTTGAAAATAAAGACCTAAATAATTTCAAAAACTCCCTTAAGAAATCAAGCGATTCTAATGATGATAAAGATATATTTTCTCAAGAATTATAAGATGAGCTTTCTAAATATAGATGATGAATAGGATGTTATTTTGACGTCATTGCGAGGAAATTACGTAAGTAATTGTACGTACGCAATCTCAGGAGTTTGTTATTATTTCATGAGATTGCCACGCAGTCTACGGCTGCTCGTAAGGCATTGTTGCGTGGACCGGTAAAACCCACTGTGTCACTCCGTGGCTTGACCACGGGGTCCATAAAAACAATAAAAAATACTAATAATTTTAGTATTTTTAACTGGATCCCGCAATCAAGTCGCGGGATGACAATTAGGAAACCGGTCCACACAACAATGCCTGCTCGCAATGACGATTACCCACCAAACAAGCACCATAACCCTTCTTCATTAAACCAGTATATTTCCTTTAAATTTTATAAATCACTCAATCGTAATTAATTAATAAATATTAACCAATAGTAAATTTATTAATTAAGTGTTGTGCGTCGTAAATAAATAGTGTATAATTACCAATAAGTTAAGTGGTAAAATCATTAAAAACAATAAGTTATAGGGGAAATTATGACTAATAAGAAAAAAACTTTTTTTTAATAAACTTTTACTAGCAACCAGTAGCATCGGGCTACTTGCAAGTGCAGAAAGCTTTGCGGTGGATATTGTTGCTGCAAGACCGACTGTTTACACACGAGATGGGAATGATTGGCAGTATAATGGAGCTCATTATAATCCACAAAACGGTGATAATATTATCTTAACGGAGAATAATCAGCGTCTTAATATTGATACTGATATTAATATAGGTAATATTAATCTTTACGGTTATACTTCATGGGGGCTTATAATTCCGACTAATAATCCAACTCGTCAAGTTAGTATTAATAATATAGTTAATGTTAATAACAATGAAACTCAAGCAGCAGTTCAAAATGCTTTAAGAGTTCCCCTAGGATATGGTGGTAATAAGAATGCAAAAGTGGATATACTACTTCACCATTAGGTAGCAAACAAAGGAGCATTAGTTGAGGATAGTAAATTAGTTATTAAGGGAAACGATATTAGTGCAGTCGGTGCAATTCGATTTGGCGGTGCGTCGGTTGAGTTAGTTTTTGAAAATAATAATATTACGGTTGATAATAGAATATACTCTAACGGTATAGAGAGAGGTAGATTAACTGTAGCAGGCAATAATGTAGTTTTTACAAAACCTATCGGTCACGATGGAATGAATCTTTTTAGTATTTCTGCATTACAGATAGAAAATAATAAAACAGCTACCTTAAAGTCCGATATTTATTCTAATGATATTGTTTTAGGACAAAATTCAAAATTAATTATAGATTCTTCTAAACAGAGTATAGATGTATGGTCCGGAGTTGCTTCCAATAATCCGGGGGATGATCATGGTATAGTTGAAGTAAAAGGAAAAATGCGGTAATTTTTCGTAAAAGCGTCGGCTTACAGGATTTTAGAGTTGCCGAGATAAAAATTGGAAATGAAAATAAAGCTGAATTCAAACAAAATGTATACGCAAAGAAGATTACAGTAGCAAGTAATGATGTTGAGTTTCAAGAAAAACTTGATATGACTCAGTATAATCAGGATAATAGAGGTAATAGAACTAATTTAATACATACCGGTAATTTAGAATTTACGAATCGCGGCAAAGTAAAGTTTAATAAAGATTTAATCGGTAACATTACTACTAGTAAAGCAGGCCAAGGTGAAGTAACTTTTGTAAATACTCCTAATATTTATGAAGTCGGTGCAGTAAATAAGAGGATTGAGAAGTTAACATTTACGGGTAATCATGTTCGTAACCTACATAAAAACATTTATGCTACCCAAGTTAACTTTGAGGCCGGTATTTATAATGTTCACGCTAATCCTGTTACAATTGAGGGAAATGCTAAAATTAACGGTTCAACATTTGACCTTAGACGTGACTTAATTCTTAACGGTAATGTAGAATTTTTCGGTAATATTACATTTAACGTAACCGGAGGATATAGTGTATTTTTTCAAAATAATCTCCCTAGCGTATTAGCCCGGTACAAGTATTGAGATTAATGTTAACGGTGCCTATCCCGTAGATGCAGTATCGGCATTATCTATTTTTAGGGTCAATGGCGGTGCATTTGTTCCTGAAGGGCATAATTATAATCCGGTTACGGGAAAAATGAACTTTAGGAACGGGTTACAAGTGCAACAAGCAGGACAAGCAGCGGCTCAAGAAGTAGCACAGCAGCAAGCAAGAGTTAATGCTCAAACACAAGCAGTACAGGCTCAAGCACGGTAAGTTCAAGTATTAAATCAGCAACAGCAACAAAAACAGACTGAACTACAAACACTACCTCAGCGACGTCAGGCTGTACAAGCACGAGCGCGAGCTGGAGTCCCGGTATTAGCAGGACAGCAAAGACAAGCTCAAGATATAGTAGATGCATTAGTGCAACAAGTAGCACAAGCAGCAGGACAAGCACAAGTTCAGCTTGATGCATTAGCTCAACAATAGCAAGCACAAGATGAGGTTGACCGTATAAATACGCAGCGAACACAAATACTAGGCGAAAATCAGAGGTTAGCCCAGCAGCAACCTAGATTACAAGCTGAAATTCAAGGATTACAGCGGCAACAGCAGCAAGTTCAGCAACAAGCTCAAGCACAGCAGAACCAGCAAGGACAGGGCCAAGGTCAAGGACAAGTTCAGCAGAATCAGCAAACAAGCACAGGCTCAAGCTCAGCGTGAAGCTAAAGAAAGAGCTGAACGGCAAAGACTGCAAGCTCAGCAACAGCAAGAAGAAGAAAGAAGAAATGAAAGATTAGCACAACAAGAGGCTAACGAAAGAGCAATAGTCGAAGAAAATAATAGAAGAATAGAAGAGCAAAGACTGTAAGCGGAGTATCAGCAACGTCAAGCTAACGAAATAAGAGTAGCCGAGGAATATGTTAAAAAACCTGAGCTGCAAAAATTAGCTGAGGTAATCAATAATACTATCGTTGTTTATACGGAAAATACTTTTGTAACGGAAGTGCAAAAAGAAGTGATCAGAGAAAAATCTGCACTTGTTATGAAAAATCCTGAAAAACATGAGGTAGAACTTGCTAAGGAGTTAGTAAATAATAAAGCTGAGCTTAAAGAAGTGGCTAAAGTAGCTAATGATGATACTGTTGTAGTGAGTAAAACAAAGCAAGAGCAATCTTTATTATTCGTAGCAAACTTAGCTCAAGTTGCACCTGATAATGCAAAAAAAGTAGTAGAGCATTTAACCGAGCAAGGAACAAGATCGGTTAGTGTAGCAAATGTTACGGCTGAAGCAGTAACTGCTAATATTAATAATCACCTATCAGGCGGTAGTGTGATAGCCGTTGTAGCAGGTGATGAAGAAACCTCTATAATTACTAAAAAAGGATTATGGGTTGCCGATACTTTCGGTTCAAGTAATCAAGATGCATATAAAGGTAATCCTAGCTATAAAGGCACGGTATCCGGCGGCACGATCGGCGGTGATCTTTACATCGGGGAAAATAGTCTTGTCGGTATTGCATATAGCCGTATGAACTCTGACTTTAAGTTTAAAGGTTCAAGCACCGGTGATAAATTATCGGCAGAAAGCGATATTATTTCTCTATACGGTCAACAACAATTTAGTAATGGCCTTTACAAGAAATATTTTCAGCAAGTAACAGTAAAATCAACAAGAAGGACTTAAGACCGGTCGGACCTAATAGTTATAAAACGGCTAGCGGTAAATATACAAGCAAAGCTTACGGTTTTGAGGGTAATGTCGGTTATCAATTCTCTGCTATGGACGGTATAAATTTAATGCCTAATATCGGTATTTAGATATAATACATATAAAGATAATGCTTATACCGAAACCGGTATAGGTGTGAATAATATGTATGTTGCAGGTAAATCCGGTAACTTAACTACAGGGATTGCAGGTATAAAACTAACCGCTCCTAAGAAATTATCAAACGATACTAAAATAGTATCCGGACTGCATGCTTCCATAGGAAATAGCTTTAGCAATAAGCAACCTAAGGTGAAAGCTAGATTTGTTGGGGCAGATAATTACTTTGAGAACACTACAAGTAGCAGCACACCGAAAGTCGGCTATAATGTAGGTGCAAGTTTACTTACGGCTCATAAGAATATTGAGCTACTTGCAACGTATAACTGTAATTTACGCAGCAAATATACTAGCCATCAAGGTTCATTAAAGTTAAAGATATTGTTCTAATAATATCTTTCCTGTAGAAACGGGATACTAAATCGTCATTGCGAGCAGCCGTAGGCTGCGTGGCAATCTCATGAAATAATAACAAACTCCTGAGATTGCTTCGTCAAATTACTTTGTAATTTCCTCGCAATGACGGAAAAACCGATATCCACGCAGCAATGCCTCCTCGCCTTGTGAATTCCTTGCTCTTTTTGAAGTTTATCTTCGTCTACTATTCTTCATTTCACATCAGTATACTCATAATTCCCTAACCGGTTTTAGTACTAACTTTTTGTTACTAAAGATATTAATTTTAGAAAAGAAATTGCTTTTTGGCTTTTTAAAATCACGTTTATAATTTTCACCGGTGACAGCATTATAGCTAGTAATCAGAGAAGGTATAACCTTGTTATAATATATTTTATAAAGGTCATGCATAGTTTCTTTGGTAGTTAAATACCCCCATTTTACGGCTTGTTGCGGTACTCTAGCAAGTGCTTCAATACAGGCTACAGCTTCTTCAATTTCAGGGTTTTTATTTTTATACACGTCAGCGTTTGGTGATAAATTAGCTTGCATATCTTTAAACATAGCCTCAATCATTAATGCCATATATTTATCGGTTTTAAATTTTTTTACAAATATTAGGTTATTCCTACTGCTATAATTTAAAAGCCGAAATTTATATATAAAAATCATGAATTTTATAGCATAAACTTTTAAGCCGCTAACTTTATTTACATTATAAAATTTAAGTTTCGTTTCATAATCTAATTGCTTTTTCATACCTGCTTTAAGGAGCTTAGCCAGCAAATTATGACAATGTATTATATCATTTTTTCTAGCAATTCGTACTTTATCGGTAGCTTTAGTACCGGAAAAATTAGCTGAATGGCGAGTTATTTGCCGCCCCCTATCATCTCTTTTTATATCGGCAAAATGCCCAAGTTCTTGAGCTGCGATAATCTGAAGTCTTGCTGCCGCAGCAAAGCCGTTGCCGTAAGTCGGATGATCTTTATTGTTTTCAGCAAAAGGATTACCGCCGCATGAAACAAAAATAGCCACGTCCTTACCGTTAGTGCTTTGCATACCGCTATTACCGCCTACCCGTTGCCAGCTAACCATATCCATCATATCGCCGATATTATGTGAGTAGGTAAGGAATACTTCTGTCTTATTAAAAAGAAGCCATCTTATTACGATTGGATGAGCAGACTGTACAAAAAGACGTGCCAGCATTTCGGTTACTTCTTTCTTAACCGGCTGTAGCTTTTGTATTTGCTTTTTTAAATTGTCGAAAATTGATTTTATTTTTTGATCTGAAGCAGAGTTTCTGTATAAATTTTGAAAAAGCTTGGTAGTTTCGGGGACTAAATGCGGACTTGTTAGTTCTTCTTTACTAACCATTAAGTTTATATTAAGAGCAGGCTCGATAAACCTTGCAAAATTGCAGCAATCATCGGTATCTATCCGTAATTTACCGGACTTAATTAATTGCATCGCTAAATGCTCATACTCTATTTCCATGTCCTGCTTATAAATAGCAGGAACACGGTCAAGAATGTGATATATGCTAGTCATTTTATTTGTTTAGTGATTATTATCTTCTACATTACCTGTTGGTAGTACATCATCATTTTCGTCTATATTTAAAGGTAGGACCTCTAAGTTAAATACAAGTTCAGGTTCATTAGATACGTGCTTCGGTTTAGGTTCTTCTTCGAATATAAGGTTTACAACAACATCTACCTTAGGGAATACTGTGTCAAAGCAATCTTTAAAAAATTTATCCGACTATTTTAACTTTATTGCATCTAATGCTTTTTGTCTACCATCTTCATTTTTAATACATATGTTAATTACCTCTCTCCTAAAAAATAAATGAGGATAATCATTGAAAATTTTTGTAATTAGCTCCGGCTGTTTCTCGCTAAAATATTCGAGACATACCTTATTACCATATCTAAATATTTTATATGCTAAGAATAAGACAAAACAACCTTGTTCTTCTTCAGTAAATTTATCAGCAAAATATTTTTGATTAAGAAAATCTTCAACTCCTCTTCTGATGTCGGTTGAAGAAATCGCTATTTTTTTCAAAAGTGGTTTTGAGAAATCAACCGAAAGGCAAGATATCTTTATACTGCGCAGTTGTCCGCTTTTTGCTTTCTCAGTTATTATTTCAGATTCAGATACTTGCTTTTCCATTTGCCATAAATCATACTCTACATTGCCGGGAGTAGTTTTCTTTATATCATCCCATGAGATGTGCTTAATCCTTCTTTTGTAGTAGTTAAAATTTGATTTAACAACGATTTAGAACTCTTTAATATATCTTCTGCATGATGATACATATAACTAATCAAAGAAATAGTATCTTGAAGTGCTACTTTTTCCATAGGATTACTATTCATTTCTTTGGTATTATTGGTATCATAACGAAAAAATTTATTTTGCATCGGCAGTTTAGTCGTAAAGAAATTACTAAAATCTGTCTCATTAGTTTTTGTGATTTCCGCACTCCTTAAATTAGCAAAAAGTAAAGCTAATCTCTGTAAATCTTGTCCTACAGGCACGGTCATATCAGATTGTTTATTAATCATTTTACAAAATTTAGTAAGTACATCTACTAGCTTTTTTTCTTCCTTAGAGTTAAACATATTATCACCGGCATCATGCAGAACTGCTATTAGAGCAGTGATAATAGGATTTAAAAAACCGGACGCTGCTATGTCGCCAAGGTAACAAACCCATTTTATAAGAGAAGAGGCACTCACACGTTCCAAATGCCCTGCATCAGGAACTACTAAGCCGCTACTTACGGCACTAGCAGCAATACATAAGCCATATTAAAATATTTATAATATTCTTCTAATTTAGGATCAATGCCTTTCAATTTTGTAATTTGCTCGTTTATATCTGCGGTAAGTGGGATATTTGCAGATTGTAACATTTTTTTTATGTCTGCAGTTGCTTGCTCATGTCGAGCTATATCTTGATCATGTTTAACTACTATGCTTATTACTGCATTTAATTTTTGACTCACTTCTATTATATCATGCGAATCTTTATTGTTAAACGAAGTTAATTGACTACTATCTCTCGATAACATCAGTGAATTAGTAGTTTTATTAAGTTCTGGAGTTATTTGACTGAGAATTTCTTGAAATTCTTTCTCATTCTCTGGGCAAGGTTTATATTTTTTAAGTACAGTACCAGCTTCGCTTAATTTGCCTGCTTTATAAAAAGCTTTTCCTAATAAAAAATCAGTATCTTTAGGTTTAGATGTATATGTATATAGAGCTGCTTGTCGTAATGAAGCTACTGCCAAAGGGTTTGTTGCTCAGTTATATTATTAGTATACTCTCCCCAACATAAGTAAGTGAAGCCTTCATAATAATAATAGGCATGTAGAAAATCTTTATATTGTTTAATTAAAGTAAATATATTAAGTGCTTTTTTATATTCATTTTTACTTAAAAGCTCTCTTCCTTCAGAGATTAATTGGTCTACTATCTCTTTCATATTCTAATCTATATTAGTTAATTGTTTAAATCATATTTATGACCGCCGTTGATGGAAATAGTCTCGCCTGTTATAAAACCGGCATTTTTATCAACTAAAAATGCTACGGCTCTAGCTATTTCTTCCGGCTGTCCTAGTCTTTTTTTGGGGATACTATTAACGATTTTAACAAGCACGTCTTCGGGTACTGCTCCTACCATTTCGGTTGCAATATACCCTGGAGCTATACAGTTAACGGTGATATTTTTAGAAGCAGTTTCACGAGCAAGGGCCTCAGTAAAGCCGATAATTCCGGCTTTAGCAGCAGAGTAATTAGTCTGTCCAACCTGCCCTGCTTGAGCATTAATTGAACTGATATTTACTATACGACCGTAATCTTGGTTTCGCATCTGCTCCATTACGCTACTAGACATATTAAAGCAAGAATTGAGATTAACGTTAATCACATCATTCCAATCTTGATGACTCATTCTATGTAGCATTTTATCTTTGGTAATACCGGCATTGTTAACAAGAATACTTACCGGTTTTTTAAATTTCTCTTCAATTTCCTTTACTGCTTGCTTGCATTCTTCAAAATCTGCAACATTCCAGCGTTTGGTTTTTATACCGTATTTTTCTTCCATTTCTTTAGCAGCGTCGTAATTGCTGAAAAAATTAGCAACTACCGTAAGACCCTTATTTTTTAATTCTAGAGCGGTAGCTTTACCTATTCCTCTAGTACCGCCTGTTACAATTGCAAGTTCTGACATTATTTTTCCATACCTATATTTTGACTTTTATTAAATTTAACCGGTGGGGTTATACTTGGTTTAAACTGTGACACCGATTTAGTTACTACCGGTTTAACAACTTTCCTATCACTGCGTATTACGATAGATTCTTTAGGATGATTTTTTTCATATTCTGCATCTATCTTTTCATCCATTTTTTTTGTCTTCAATTTTATTAGTTTTAGCAGTTAATTCCATTATAGCAGCAAGTGCTTCTTTTCTACTTTTTGGAATGGCTCTTTTATTTTCTTTTTTAGTGCCGTAACAACCTATTGTTGCACCGCCTGCATAAATACTACCTGCTTGCTCAATATTTTTTCTTAATGTGACGGCTTTTTTAATATTTCTTTTTCCTTATCCGTTAAATTTACATTGTTAATTATTTCTGCTGCATTTCCTTTAGGTTTATTTATCCTAAAAAAACGTTCAAATTTGCTTCTAGGTTTAATATGTGCTTTTAATTCATCAATTCCTTTTTCAGTCGGTAAATTTTCTGCTATTTTGTTTAAAGTATCGCTCACTCCTGAAAAGTTATTTGTTACTCCTATAAGCCTAAATAAATTAAGAGGAGTATTAGTATTTTTCCCACCGACACTTTCCATAGATTTTTTTGTCTGCTCAACAATTGTGGGATCATTGCCGACTCCTATAGGATCTGAGTTTAATGTATTGGTATGAAGAGTAACACCGTCTTCAGTCCATTCTTGGGCTTGGCGTGCATTTAAGTCGGTAATTTTTTGTCTAGAATCTATATCATCCGAAATCGAGGCTAATGTACCTGCATGTTTAGATGTAAGCAATGTTTCAAAATTTTTACCGTCTTTGTCAGTTATTGCACCAATTTTCTCAAAGGTATTTTTCATGCCAACAATTTGTTGTAACTGGGTTGGGATAACATGCCTACCGTTTTGAATTGTATCAGCGTACTGATCAACAAGCTTTTTCTCCCATTCAGGCATTACATTATACCAGTTTTTACCGTCTCTATTTTGATATTCTTGCTTTTGTTCTTCTGTCAAGCCTTTAAAAGCTACTTCCGCTTCAACTACAATATGCTCTTTTCCCTCATTATTGATGACTTTTGACAAAGTTACTATATTACAATGCTCATCATTGAAATTTTGAAAATCTTTAGCAACATTTAATTTTTTATGAGCATTTTTAATACCATTTTTTCCTAGCAATTCAGCAACGTTGTCAATCTCAGCTTGCATATTTTTCCTTCAATTTTAGTAAGCTTTATACCGGTTTTCTCATGACGTAAAATTTCTAAACCCTGTAATGCCTCGGTAAAGCTGCCTTTTTCAATTTTAGCTCTATTTGTTTCTAAAGGAACGCCTACTCCTGGTGTAGTTAAAAATTCTTTTGTATGATTTAACAAAAACTCCTTATCGTTATCAAATTGTTTTTTAATGATGAAAGCATTATAAAATTCTATATGTAGTTGTTCATCTCTTGTTATTTTAATTAAAAATTATTATATTAAAATTTAACTTTATTAATTAAAATGTGTTATTTATATGAATATCGATAAATTTACTGCACATGCTAAATCAGTGATAGCTAGTAGTCAATCGCTTGCTGCTAAAAACGATCATCAGCAAATATTACCTTTGCATTTATTATCTAGTCTTTTAAGTGAAGAAACAGGTATAATTCAAACCCTTATTAATAATACCGGCGGTAATATAAACTTATTAAAAGATCAAGTTCAGCTAGAACTAAATAAAATCCCAAAAGTTCAGGTTGAGGGAGGGGGACAAGTTTATTCTTCTGCTGAAGTTCTTAAAGTTTTAGAAAAAGCGAGTAGCATTGCTAAAGACAGCGGGGATAGTTTTGTAACCATAGAGCGTATATTTGAAGCATTAACTTATGATAATACTATAGCCGGTAAAATTTTAACGAATAATAGAATTAATAGTAAAAAATTAGCAGCAGCTATTTTACAGTTTCGTAAAGGCAAAAAAGCAGATACCGAATCGGCAGAAAATAGTTACGATGCTCTAAAGAAATACGGCAGAGATGTAACAGAGCTTGCCGAAAGCGGTAAGCTTGACCCGATAATCGGGCGTGATGAAGAAATAAGAAGAACCGTGCAGGTACTATCACGCCGTATGAAAAACAATCCTGTATTGATCGGCGAACCCGGAGTCGGTAAAACTGCTATAATAGAGGGACTTGCACAACGCATATTTAGTAAGGACGTACCTGAGTCGCTTATGAACTGCCGTATTATTGAGCTTGATATGGGAGCATTAATAGCGGGGGCTAAATATCGAGGTGAATTTGAGGAGCGTCTTAAAGCAGTGCTTAGCGAAATCAAAGAATCAAGCGGTGAAATTATTTTATTTATCGATGAATTGCATCTATTAGTCGGTACGGGAAAAACCGACGGTGCTATGGATGCCTCGAATTTGCTAAAGCCAATGCTTGCTCGTGGTGAGCTGCACTGTATCGGTGCTACTACTCTAGATGAATATCGTAAATATATCGAGAAAGATGCGGCACTTGCTCGTCGTTTTCAGCCTGTTTACGTGAGTGAGCCGACGGTTGAGGATACTATATCAATACTTAGAGGAATTAAAGAAAAATATGAGCTACATCATGCAGTGCGAATTTCCGATAGTGCAATAGTTGCAGCAGCGACGTTATCAAACCGTTATATTACCGATCGTTATTTGCCTGATAAAGCTATTGATTTGATTGATGAAGCTTGTAGCCGTATGAAAATAGAGCTATCAAGTAAACCCGAAGAGCTTGATGAGCTGGACCGTCGTATTATTCAGATAAAAATAGAGCTTGCAGCACTTAAAAAAGAAAATGACGAGCATTCTAAAAAGAAAATAGAGCATTTAACTACAGAATTAGAAAAATTAGAGTCTAAATCCTATGATATGGGAGCTAAATGGCAAGCTGAAAAGTCTAAACTACAGCAAGCACAAAAGCTCAAAGAAGAACTAGACCGTAGCCGAAACGAGCTTGAACGTGCCGAACGTGATACTAATCTCGCTAAAGCTAGTGAGCTAAAATACGGAATTATACCTGAGATTATGAAAAAGATTCAGGAAGCTGAAAGTATGGATAATAAAGGGCTGTTAAAAGAAATTGTATCGGAAAGCGATATAGCGAGTATTATCTCTCGTATTACTGGTATTCCAATTGATACAATGCTATCAAGTGAACGTGAGCGTCTGCTTGTGATGGAGCAGAAGCTACGTGAATCGGTCATAGGGCAGGGTGAAGCAATTAAAGGGGTCAGTGATGCGGTTAGAAGATCACGTGCAGGTATTCAGGATATTAACCGCCCTCTTGGTTCATTCTTATTCTTAGGACCGACCGGCGTCGGTAAAACCGAACTTACCAAAGCTTTAGCCGGTTTTCTTTTTGATGACCGTAATGCAATACTTCGTATAGATATGTCGGAATATATGGAGAAGCATGCTGTTTCTTGCCTGATAGGAGCACCTCCCAGCTATATCGGATATGATCAAGGCGGGGTGTTGACGGAGGCAGTAAGACGCCGTCCTTATCAAGTAATATTATTTGATGAAGTTGAAAAAGCCCATCCCGATATATTTAATATTATGCTGCAAATACTTGATGAGGGAAGATTAACCGATAGTCAGGGTATCACGGTTGATTTTAAGAATACTATTATAGTTTTAACGTCTAATTTAGGTGCTGAGATACTCGTTAATCAGAAAGAGGACGAAGATACATATAAAGTAAAGGATGAGGTTATGGAATATGTAAAAGCAGTATTTAAGCCTGAGTTTTTAAACAGACTAGACGAGATTATATTATTCCATCGCCTAAATCGTGATAATATTCATGATATAGTTAAGATACAGCTTGAAAGCTTAAAGAAAATTTTACTAGCACAAAATATTATTCTTGAATTTGATGAATCTGCCTTAAATTATTTAGCCAAAAAAGGTTATGATCCAAGCTTTGGAGCAAGACCCTTAAAACGTCTTATCCAGCGGGAAATACAAAATAATTTAGCCAAAATGATTTTAGCAGGCGAAATAAGTAGCGGTAAAACGGTTAAAATAAATGCAAAGGATAAAGAATTGAAGGTAACAATGAGTTGATTAATTTTTTCCGAATAGCGAATTATCGCATAATCCACTATTCCTGTTAAAGGCACTGTCTAATAATTATCGATTTCGTCATTGCGGGCTATTAAAAGATTTGTTGCATGGCTCAAAAAATGCGTTCGATATCATTCCCGCGGAAGCGGGAATCCAGAAAAATAACTTCTTAATATTGACAAAATAAACCTAAAAAAACAAGTTTTCTATAGATTTTAATGGATTCCCGCTTCCGCGGGAATGATACAAAACGAGCAATGCAACAAAACCACAACTAAAAGGAGTATGGCAATCTAGAAAAAGTAATAAAAAAATTCTATAAATTAGTATTAATAAAATTCAGTTTCAGCTAATGTTATACTTTCAGTACCTGATAATTTATAACAATCATTACTAGTAGAGTTAGGAATTTGTAAGTCAAATAATAGTGCTTTTTCTTCTTTATACGGATCAATTAAGTAAGAATTTGTAATATCTGTAACTATTGGCGATAAGTAGGTTGTTGTTTCAATAAGCTTATCAATAACATTCTGTCCGTCTTTTAATATTTTATCGACTAGTTTTTTATCTTTATAAAAAGTATTTACGGCACCTATTAAGGTTGTTGATATCTCACATATAATAACACCGTTTTTAATTATATTGGTTATATTAGAGTCTAATTTTGCTGTTTTAGAAAAAATTAAAGAAATAACAGTAGGATATTTATTAAATACATTAGGTAGTTCTAAAAAATTACTTACGGCTGAATAGGCAGAATTTGTTGCTTCTGAAAAACAATTAAATGCTTTGTAGATGTTTTTATAATTGTTATTGCTCATAAACTTACCTCTTTTTTATATAGATAATTACCATGTTTTATGGTAATTACATATCATACTACTAAATTAAGAAGTGTCAATATTAAAAAATTATATTTCTTCTTAGAGGATATCAGTAAATA
>NZ_CCMG01000013.1 GCF_000751075.1 Rickettsia tamurae
TATTTACTGATATCCTCTAAACTCCATCTAGCTTTTGGACAAAAATTCAAAGGAGTAAATAACTTATTATTGTAACGCTCAAGTCCTGCATATGCAATCATTGCAGCATTATCGGTGCATAAGTGGATAGGTGGATAAATAAGACGATAATCATATGTTTTAGCACAACTACTTAATATTTCTTGTAAATATTTATTAGCAGCGACACCACCAGCAATTACTATATTGTTCTTATCGCAATTATTTATTACTTGCTCATATGCTCTAATAGCATGCTGTACCTTACTACCTAGAATTTCTCCTATGGTAAATTGAAAACTTGCCGCTATATCATTAATTACGTCATCATTTAGAAAGCTTGATACAAGCGAATTTTGCGGCTTTCGCCTGTGCTCACGTACTTTTGTACGCTGCGCAGGCTCTTCCTTAAATTCATCTTGTCTGAAGCTTTCTAAATGATGACGGTCTTTATAATCAATTCCCTTTAAATTCATTATTAAAGTACGTACGGCAGTTTTAAGTCCTGAAAATGACATATTACAATTACCGCTGTTAATTATAGGTTTTGGAAATTTATATTTATGAGGATCGCCAAGTTTTGCTCTTTTCTCAATTTCAGGTCCTCCGGGAAAAGCTAAGTTTAGCATTTTTGCTACTTTGTCAAAGGCTTCGCCTACGGCATCATCTATAGTAGATCCTAGGATTTTATATTTTCCGAGTCCTAAAACTGCTACAAATTGGCAATGTCCACCCGAAGCTAACAAGAGTAAATAAGGATAAGGAATATTATCGGTTAGTCTTGCGGTTAAGGCATGACCTTCTAGATGATTAATTGCAATAAATGGTTTTTTTAAAGCACTGCTTAGCAACCTTGCAAACATTGAGCCAACTATAACACCGCCGATTAAACCTGGACCGGAAGTCGCTGCAATTGCACTAATTTCCGTTAATTTAGTATTGCTTTCTTTTAAAACGCTTTTTAATGCTTTATCTAGATTCGACAAATGAGAACGTGCAGCAATTTCAGGTACTACCCCTCCAAAAACTGCATGTTCTGTATTTTGTGAAATGATTATATTAGATAAGATTTCTCGGTTTTCGGTGATTATAGAAACAGCTGTATCATCACAGCTTGATTCTATACCTAAAATTTTTATCATTCAAATTGAAACTAATTAGAGGTGTTGTTAAGTAAAAAATGATAGTTTGCGTCATTGCTAGAAACGTTGCCCACTTGGATACCGATGTCATTCCCGCCTACGCGGGAATGACATAATAGGACCCATGCGACAACACCAACACCCGCTTGCAATGACGATATCTATCTTTATTTAATAATGCCTAATTAGATACCTTTAAGGTATTTAATTGATTATACAGCTTATAAATAGATTGTTCGGCATCAATAATTTTTTTATTAACTATTTTTAGTAGTTTTTCCGAAGGTTTTTCTGTTATTTGCGTTGCAGAACTTACTTGCTCCGCTAAATTTTTAAGAGATTCCTGTATTTCTACAAAAGATTTTTTAAATTGTTCTTTAATAGTAATAGATGATTCTTCAAGCTCTTTAATTTTTAAGCATAGATTTTCTAATAAATGATCTATTTTAGTTTGCATTAAGGTCAATTTTTGCTTTTGTTTTTCACTAAGATAGCTTAAAGTTTCTTGCATTTTTGCCTGTATACGTACCTTTGTAGTACGTTCAAGTTCTGAAGCTAAACCGATTTTACTCATTAAAAATATTATCCATTTGTGAACGTCAAAATGATACCATTTTGCACCGTTACGATAATCTGAAGGAAAAGCATGATGGTAATTATGCCAATTTTCACCGAGTAAGAATAATGCCATCCACCAAATATCTCCAGCAGTGCCTTTATAATATTTTTTACTACCGGCAAAGTGGCATAAAGAATTAACACAGAATGTTGCTTGCTGCTGTAGGAATCTACCGAGTCCCATAAATAAAAATCCTGCATATGCCGATTGTATAGTACCGCCGACTAAGTAACCGATAAATAAAGTTACGACAATATTCATAAAAGCTGCTATTTGCCAATAATATTTTAGCTGCCATTTTAATAAATTATTTTTCCCGTGCTTAGCCCAAGTAATGCGATCAATAGACTTATGGCTACCGCTTCCGACTAGCATCCATCCTATATGAGACCACATAAAGCCTAAAAATTTATTGTCAAATTTTAATGGAGTATGCGGATCTTGATCTTCATCCGTATATCTATGATGCTTATAATGATTCGATGCCCAAGATAAAGCCGGTCCTTGTAATGTTCCTGCAGACAGCATAATTAAGACAAACTCGGCATATTTATTTATTTTATAGGCATTATGAGACCACAACCTATGTAAACCGACCCCGACGGTAATAGTATTAATATAATAGCTAGCAATTATAAAAATAACTTCAGTTAGTCCTATTCCATAATCAAACGAATATTTAACTACAAGAGATATAATAAAAATAGGATAAAATATTAAAGCAAATAAAGCAGGTTTATTTAGTTTACTTAACATAAAATTTACAGTTTTTAGTTATAAAATATATAAATCGGTAACGAATAAAATCTTATTATATTATAGTATACATAAATATAATTAATAGATATTAACATACTTAATGCATAAACACAAAGAAAATTTTGACAACAAAATTCTAGGTTCTGTGAAGGAGAATTAAATTATCTTTCCCTAAGCCTCTCTAATCCTATTTATATGAACATCTATGAGACGTTCATTAAAGGTCTCTTCACTTTCCCATGAATATTTTATTATTTCTTGACGCGAAAATACTTCATTTGGAAACTGAAAAAAAGTCGTAAAATTTTAAACTCAGTAGGACCTAGACGAATATTCAGTCCGTCTTTGTATACTTTTTCAGTATTTAAATCAATATTTATATTCTTAAATTTAATAATATTATATTGTAAAACTGACTTGGAACGTCTCAATAAGCTCTTTAAAGTACCTACTATTTGCTCAGATAAGAAGGGCTTATAAAAAAATAGCACTTTATCGTCTATTTCTGTTAAATTTAATTATTTGTTTGATAATAAAAATATTTTAGGCGTTTTAGAAAATTTATTAATTTTTCTAACGTTATTTATTGTTATTAAAGGATTTTCTTGTAATTCTGCACTAATAATCATGATAGCAAGCGGCTGACTAAAAAAATAAGTTAATGCTTTTTCTAGAGTTGAAGCCCTAATTATATTAAATCCTGCTCTCTATATAATTACTTAAAGAAATATTAACACTTTTTTTATTTTTTTCTTCTATAATTAAAACTTCAGGTAATAGCTTATCAAACACTGAATTAATCCCCATTAATATTTAGTAAATAATTAAAAACTTTTGTAATAATTTTCTAATTTATTAGGGCTTATAGCAAACTTTTTATAATAAAGAAACAAAGAAATAATAATTTTTTAAAGATAATACTTGAATTTAAAAGTTTTAGTTGCTATAAATAGCTTTATTTTAAAGTTTGTTTGTTGGAGATTCTTATATATCATGAGCTTTTATGAATCAGTTTTTATTATACGACAAGACGTATCATTAAACGATATAGATAAAATCGTTGATGATTTTGCTAAAATTATTAAAGGTAATAATGGCACTATCATAAAAAAAGAATATTGGGGGTTAAGAACTTTAGCTTACAAAATCGGTAATAACAAAAGAGGACATTATTATTTTTTAGGTCTAGATATTACTGGTAATGTAAAAGAAGAACTAGAAAGAAAAATGAAGCTTAACGAAAATATCATTAGATTTCTTACAATTAAAGCAGATTCAATTAGTAGTGGACCTTCACCGATATTAAAAAATCAGAGTACAGAGAATACTCCGGTAATTGACGTAACGATTAATAATTAAATTTGTAAGAATTAAGGTTAAAGAATGTTAAAAAGTAATAATGCTAGTGAAACAGCTACTCGCAAAGTAGGAGATAAAACTGCTAAAAAAGTATTTTTTAGAAGACGTAAAGGATGCCCTCTTTCTGTGCCTAATGCACCTGTTATTGATTATAAAAATCCTGAGCTTTTAATAAAATTTGTCTCTGAAGGCGGTAGAATGCTACCAAGCAGGGTCACAAATGTTTGTGCAAAGAAACAAAGAAAGCTAAATAATGCTATTAAAATTGCAAGAATTTTAGCGTTATTGCCTTTTGTATTTCAAGCTAAATAAAGGCATAATACATGGAAATTATATTAATAAAACCCGTAAGAAAATTAGGTAAAATTGGCGACATACTCAAAGTAGCAGACGGGTTTGGTCGTAATTATCTTTTACCGCAAAAATTAGCTATTAGAGCTACTGAGCCTAATAAAGAGCTAATAGTTAAACAAAAACACGAATTTGAAGCAAAAGATAAGCAAATAAGAGAAGAAGTAGAAAAAATCAATGCTCTTATTAAAGATCAAAAATTAGTTTTTATCCGTCAAACATCAGATGACGGTAAACTTTTTGGTTCGGTTACTAATAAAGAAATAGCCGATAAATTATCTGAAAATGTATCTTATAATATCTCTCATTCAAATATTATTCTTGATAAACAAATTAAATCTACCGGAATTTATACAGTTGAAATAAGACTCCATGCGGAGCTTAATGCTATAGTTACGGTTATTGTTGCAAGATCAGAATCAGAAGCACAAGATTATTTACGCGAACAAAAGACTGAAACTTCAGAAGATTTAGCTGAGTCAGCATAAATTTTTCTTTATCATCTAATTGTGTGGTTTTTTGTCATTTCTGCAAGGCATTGACCAGTTCTTCCGTCATTGCGAGGAAATTGCATAGCAATTGACGAAGCAATCTTAGGAAGAATTCCTGAGATTGCCACGCTCACTAACGTTCGCTCGCAATGACGACTCGGTATCCACGCAACAATGCTTTATGAGCGACTGAAAGGAGCGAGGCAATCTAAAAAAATGCTATAAATTAGCATTTTAAACTGAATTGCTTCGTCAAAACTTGCAGTTTCTTCTCGCAATGACGAAAAATATGAGACATATAACAAAGCATTTCTGCAGAAATGACATTGTCAAACTTACAATGCTAACATTTTTCAACCATGCTATATGAAAAATTTGAGTATAATATCAATAATCTAATAGGTAATTTTGGCTTATCTAAAATATCGATTGCAGTATCCGGTGGGAGCGATTCGGTAGCACTTCTTTATCTTGCTAATATTTGGGCAGAAAAAAATAATATAGAATTATTTGTTATATCGGTTGATCATAACTTACGGGAACAATCGAAGCAAGAGACCCATTATATCCAAAATATCAGTAATAGTCTAAATCGCAAGCATTATAGTTTATCTTTTGACCATCAAAATAATTTTTCCAATTTACAAGAAAGAGCAAGAGAAGGACGCTATGATTTGATGACAAATCTATGTCTAGAACTCGATATATTAGTACTTTTAACTGCTCACCATGAGGATGATTACGTAGAAAATTTTTGTTTAAGATTAGAGCGTAATAGCGGTATATTTGGACTTAGTAGTAGTAATATCAATTGGTATAATAATATACAAATAATTAGACCGCTATATAATATTCCAAAAAGTGAATTAGTAGAATATTTAGTCAGTCATAATATAAAATGGTTTGAAGATGAGTCAAATTCATCCGATAAATATAGACGAAATGTTATTAGGCAAAAATTAGCTAAAGGCGAAGATTATATTAGACATCTTTCCAAACCAGCTTATAGAGAGGAATTTAAAGGAGACACGGAACGCAGCACCGCAGCGTACACAAGCGTACGTGAGGAGGCATTGTTGCGTGGACCGGTAAAACCCACTGTGTCACTCCGTGGCTTGACCACGGGGTCCATAAAAACAATAAAAAATACTAATAATTTTGGTATTTTTAACTGGATCCCGTGGTCAAGCCACGGTATGACAGAGGTAAAATTGATCCACGCAACAATGCCACGTGAGGATTCGAGTCTAGGCTCGACGTATAAATTACCTCTAGAAGTAGAGTTTGGAAAGATGTCTAAAGCCGAGATAATCTTACAACAACTCAAAACCAACAAGCTTATAGAAGATAAGTTTAAGCCGAAGTTAATATTAGCAATAGCTGAAGCGGTAAAGATTTTTGAATATGGCTTTGCTTTTCTTGATTTGGTAAAATTTGATAAATTTTTAAATGAGGTGAAAGTACAAATAATTAATTTTTTACTGATAATGATTAGTGGACAATCTAGAGCAGCTCGTTTTTATTCGGTAGAACCTATTTTAAAATTAATTACTCAAGAGGTAAACTTTAAGAATACCCTTCATGGCTGTGTAATTAAGCGTATACAAAACGAGTTACTTATATATAGAGAATTCGGCAAAAAATTACCTGAGAGTAAAATATTACTAGATAAATCCGTTATTTGGGATAATAGATTTTGCATCACAAGAAATCAAGAAACTCCAAATTGTTTTGTAACTCATCTATCGTTAGAAGATTATAAAATAATAAAGAAACAATTAGATTTAGAACCTTTGAAAAATCTATCCTGCAAAAATCACAATGCAATTTTATTTACCTTACCTATCATTAAAATACTTGAAAAAGTTATAGCAATACCACATATATCATATTATGATAACGACATGTGGAACTTTGAAGTATCTTTTGCTCCAAATTTTGTATCTCGTTTCACCCATTTTTGCTAACACCGGTATTTAAGAGGTTATCTGTAAATA
>NZ_CCMG01000014.1 GCF_000751075.1 Rickettsia tamurae
TATTTACAGATAACCTCTTATACCGATAAAAATTTTTATTAGGTTTTATATCGATGAATAATCAAGGTAGAAGTATTTTAGCTTGGGCAGCACTTTTTGTTTTTGTAATATTACTTTTTAATGTTTTCCAATCTGACGGTTTACTTGGCGGAAGAAATAATATAACTTTCTCGGATTTTTTAACACGAGTTGATGAAAAGACCGTTAATTCGGTAAAAATTCAAGGTAGAGTAATTGAAGGCACTTCAAATGACGGCTCTACTTTTAACACTTATGCTCCTGATTATCCTGATTTAGTAAATCGTCTTAATAGCAATGACGTTAATATTGAAGTAGTGCCTCTTGAAACAAGAATGAATACCTTTTTAGGCTTTTTAATTTCTTGGTTTCCTATGCTTTTATTGATAGGTGTTTGGGTTTTTTTCATGCGTCAAATGCATGGAGGCGGGAAAGCCATGGGGTTTGGAAAATCTAAAGCTAGGTTGCTATCAGATAGAGGACCAAAAATTACCTTTAAAGATGTAGCAGGTATCGATGAAGCAAAAGAAGAATTAACTGAAATAGTAGATTTTTTAAGAGATCCAAGCAAGTTCCAAAAACTTGGCGGTAAAATACCGAAAGGCTGCTTACTTATAGGTCCTCCTGGAACCGGTAAGACACTTCTTGCTAAAGCAATTGCAGGTGAGGCTAATGTTCCGTTTTTTAGCATATCCGGCTCTGATTTTGTTGAAATGTTTGTAGGTGTCGGTGCAAGCCGTGTGCGTGACATGTTTGAACAGGGTAAACGTAATGCTCCTTGTATTATCTTTATCGATGAAATTGATGCGGTAGGTCGCCATAGAGGTATCGGTATGGGCGGCGGCAATGATGAACGTGAGCAAACCTTAAACCAAATGTTAGTCGAAATGGACGGATTTGAAGCAAACGAGGGAGTTGTGATCATTGCAGCTACAAACCGTCCTGATGTTCTTGATCGTGCATTACTACGTCCCGGTAGGTTTGATCGTCAAATTGCCGTTGCAAACCCCGATATAAACGGTCGTGAGCAAATTCTAAAAGTACATTTAAAGAAAATTAAATATAATAGTACGGTACTAGCACGAATTATTGCTAGAGGTACTCCGGGCTTTTCCGGTGCCGAACTTGCTAATTTAGTTAATGAAGCTGCTCTTATTGCTGCAAGGCTTGGTAAGAAAGAAGTAGATATGCATGATATGGAAGAGGCAAAAGATAAGGTGCTGATGGGAGTTGCACGTCGCTCTATTGCAATGTCGGAGAAAGAAAAAAGGTTGACTGCATATCATGAAGGAGGACATGCATTGGTTGGGCTTTATTGTCCTGCAGCATCGCCTATTCATAAGGCTACGATTATACCGCGCGGTAATGCTCTTGGGATGGTGCAAAGACTTCCTGAAACTGATGAATATTCTCAGAATCGTGAACAGATGGAATCATCTATAGCAGTTTATATGGCAGGAAGAGTAGCGGAGGAAATTATTTTCGGTAGAAATAAAGTTACCTCAGGCGCTTCGTCGGATATAAAAGGTGCAACTAATATTGCAAGAGCGATGGTTACAAAAGCAGGTTTAAGCGATTTAATAGGACCTATATTTCACGGTTCAAGTGGTGACGATATGTATGGTAGACAACCTAATAATGAAACCTCGGAAGCTACTGCAGAGTTAATCGATGCCGAAGTTAAAAGAATTATTACACAAGGATATGAATTTGCAAAAGATATTTTAACAAAACATATAGATCAACTTCATACCTTAGCAAATGCTTTAATTGAATATGAGACATTGTCCGGTCAGCAAATTAAAAATTTACTTAGCGGTAGAGCTTTAGATTCAGAAGAGGAAAATAAATTTCCTTTTAATGATTCATCTACTATAAAAATAGATAAAGAAAAATCACCTGGGAAAACAAAAACAACTAAAGCTAAAAAAGAGAGTACTTAAATGGCAGAGTTAAGATTACCGCCAAATTCAGTAGTAAAAAAAGGTAGAGAGCATAAAGAAAACGAGGAAATGCTAAAACCTCGTAAGATAAAGATTTATAGATATAATCCTGACCTCGACGAGAATCCTACTATCGATAGTTTTGAGATAGATTTAAGTAAAACCGGACCAATGGTTTTAGATGCTTTAATTAAAATCAAAAATGAAATCGATTCGACTCTAACATTTAGACGTTCTTGTCGAGAAGGAATTTGCGGTAGCTGTGCAATGAATATTGACGGTACAAATACTTTAGCATGCATAAAACCAATAGAAAATATATCAGGCGATATCAAAATCTATCCGCTTCCTCATATGAAAGTAGTGAAAGATTTAGTACCTGATATGTCGCATTTTTATGCACAATACGAATCTATAGAACCTTGGCTCAAAACCGATAGCCCTACTCCTTCAAACTCTGAAAGGTTACAGTCGATTAAAGACCGAGAAAAGCTTGATGGTTTATATGAGTGTATATTATGTGCTTGCTGCTCTACTTCCTGTCCTAGCTATTGGTGGAACGGTGATAAATATTTAGGTCCTACGATTTTACTACAAGCATATAGATGGATTGCCGATTCAAGGGATGATCATAACGGTGAACGTCTTGAAGCTTTAGAAGACCCGTTTAAGCTTTACCGTTGTCATACGATTATGAACTGTACTAAAACCTGTCCTAAAGGCTTAAATCCTGCTAAGGCTATAGGTAAAATAAAAAGTTTAATTGCAGAACGTCATGGCGTGTGATTCTTGGCGTTGTTGCATGGATCTAAAAATGCGTTCGGTGTCATACCGTGGCTTGACCACGGTATCAAGAAAAACAACTTAAAATGCTAAAATTTTAGTATTTTAAACTGGATCCCGCGATCAAGTAGCGGGATGACACCGGAAAAACTGATCCACGCAACAAAGCTGTGATTCTTAATTAATTATTTTTAAAAATGATAAAATAATGAAAAAAGCAATTATTTTCTGTTGGCTATTTCTTAGTTCGATATCTTGTACTTTTGCCGTTGATTGTAATAATGCCCTGACACAAGGTGATATGCATTATTGTGCCGATGAAGAATATAAGAAAGTTGATAAGGAACTAAATCAAATATACCAAGAAATATTAAAACATATTTCAGACAAACAAGAACAAGTTAATTTACTTAAAAAATCTCAAAACTTATAGATTAAGTACCGAGAAGCTGAGTGCGAATTTCAAAGCTTTGGGGTTTATGGCGGTTTTGTATATCCAATGATACTGCTTATGTGTTTTACAGAAAAAAACCGAAGAGCGTATCAAAGAATTTGAAGCCATGCTGAAATGTGAAGAAGGCGACTTAAGTTGTCCATTTATAATCAAGACTCAGAACCTAGATTAATTCATAATTTGTAATACTTTAAATAATGTTCCCATTTGTTTCGGTGATATTAGTCTTTCTAGCTGTCTTTCTATTATTTGTGCTTGCTCAGACATCTTTCCAAACTCTACTTCTAGAGGTAATTTATACGTCGATTCGATACTCGCATCCTCACGTACTAAAGTGTACGCTGCGGTGCTGCGTTTCGTGTCTCCTTTAAATTGCTCTCTATAAGCGAGTTTGGAAAGATGTCTATCATTAAGCTTGTCTTGCAATGTTTGCTTGCGTAATAAGATTCCGTTTTCTATTAAAAAATCTCGTTGCGATATTGTATCTATTACGTTTATTTTATTATTTTTAGCTACTGTTTTTAATGTATAAAAATCCACATGTGCCGATAAATCGGCCTCTCCAAGATTCTCAAGGATGGGACAATATTTATGATTTTTGACCGCTTGTAATGTTGGATTATATTGATATCTAGTTCTACCATTCGGAGCTATATCATAACCGTAATCTATTGTTAAGCAACTGCCGCTCTGTGTTTTTAGATGTTCAGCTATAAATTTTATAATTTCTATAGATTTATAAGATTCTTCAAGCACTGCTCCGGCTTTTGCTTCAATATGAGTTCTTAGTAAATATTCTTGTAATGGTTTATTAATGCTTATTTTGTCGTATTTAATTCTCCCATCTACCGGTTGCACCACAAATATTCTTTCATACCATAATTCCTTGACTTTAACATATTGCCTTATCGGCATAGCATCAAAGAATTCATTAGCTATTATTATAGTAGGTTTTTTGGGTATATCTTCTATAAATGATAGGTGTTTAATCGGTAAATCAATATCTTGTAAATTAGCCTTTTGATGAACAATAAAATTTTGATTAATTTCTATTAGTTCAATTGATAAAGCTTTATAAAATTCCGGTACTAATTTTGCAGTACGTAGTAAATCACGCATTAATAGACCTCGACCTGGACCAAGCTCAACCAAACTAAGACTTTTTGGGCAACCGATTCTTTGCCACTCTTTGATACACCATAAGCCGATAATTTCACCGAATAGCTGCGAAATTTCAGGAGCCGTAACAAAATCACCTTCGCTAGCCAAAGATTTTACTTGCTTATAATAGGAATTAGGATTTGATTGTAATACTTCCTGCATGAGAACATCGCAAGTAATATAACCGTTTTGATCAATTAATTGTCTTATTTTGGATTCGATTGACATATTAAATAACTTCCTAAAAGTAACATAGGTACAGATAAGATTTGTCCCATAGTTAAGCTATCTAAAATAAACCCGATTTGTATGTCTGGTTCTCTAAATATTTCAACAGCGATTCGGAAAAGAGCGTAAAATGTTAAAAATAGTCCTGAGTTTAAACCGCACTTTTTAAGAGTTTTGTGCTTAAATGTTGCATATGCTAGGATAAAAAATAATACTAAACCTTCAAAAAAAGCTTCATATAACTGACTAGGATGTCTTGGCATCAAATCACTATTCGGAAAAATCATACCAAAAGAAGAATTCGTAATACGTCCGTATAGTTCGCTGTTAATAAAATTAGCGATTCTACCTAAAAATAATCCGATAGGTACTACAGGGGCTGTTATATCCGTGAGACTTAAAAAATTAATTTTATATTTTCGGCAAAACAAATAAGCAGCAATAATCACCCCTAAAGCTCCGCCATGGAAAGACATACCGCCTTCATAAGTTTTTAAGATATCTATTGGATTTGAAAAATATCTAGAAGGGTTATATAATAAAACAAACCCTAGTCTGCCTCCGACTATTATGCCTATAACGGCATAAGTAATGAAATCTTCTAGATTTTTTTTGGTAATTTGAGGCTTAAATTTTTCTATAATTTTGTTTGCATAGAACCAGCCTAGCAAAATTCCTACTACATATGAAAGAGAATACCAAGAGACAGCAAGTGGACCTATAGAGAAAATAATTGGATTGATATTAGGAGATGTCATAGATAAATAAGTTATTTAATTCATTTAATGTCTGAGTTACGGAAAATTACGTAAGTAATTGACGAGGCAATCCAGTTTTTTATTATTTTTATGGGTTGCCGCAGTTGCTTCGTGGCTTCGCAATGATAGTATCTATATTTGGTTAGCAATACTAAATTCTTTTGAGTTAAAATTATTGATAAAAATAAAATTTTTAGTAATAATAAAAAAGATTTATATTTTATAATAATAATGATAGGTAAAATATGCAATATTTAATGGATCTATATCATACCTCAAGTACTGAGTTAGTATTATTGTTTGTTATGTTAGTATCTCTTATACCGGTGATATTTCTAATTAAAAGATTAATTTTTATTCCTGTAAAAAATTATTTAACTAGACATCATTATGATGATTATGAAAGGATACTAAAAAAATATCCTATATTTCGTTATTTATTACACACTTTATTAGCAATTTACTTTGTATGTTGGGGAAATATTTTCCATCCTACTTCTTTTAAAGCACATATATTACTAGGAATCAAAGATACTATAGTAATCTTATATACTAGTATATCCGTGACGATGTTATTATTAACGCTTATAGATGCTTTTGCAGATCTGTATCACAATAGGATCAAAGCCGTTACAAAAAATGCACCGCTTAGCTTATATTTTCAAATATTAAAAATTATTGTCATAGTTATTGCAGCAATGGTAACTATTTCATATATATTAAATATTTCACTTAGTACATTCTTAACAAGCTTAGGTGCAGCCGCAGCTCTTTTAACATTTATTTTCAAAGATACCGTTTTAGGATTACTTGCAAGCTTGCAACTAACTACTCAAGAAATTATTAATATTGGAGACTGGGTACGTATAGGCGAAATTGAAGGAACAGTTGAAAAAATTACTATTTCTGTAGTAACAATTAGGAATTTTGACCAATCTATTTCTACAGTTCCTACTTACAGCATTTTAAATTCTAACGTAACTAATTATAGAGGAATTAGTGAATCAGGAGCAAGAAGGGTAAAGAGAGTATTTAATATTAATATGGCAACTATTAACTTCTGTGATGCTACTATTTTAAAAGAACTAAAAAAATCTCCTTATATATCAAAGGATGTAATAGATAAAATCACTCTTGATAAAGAAGAGAAAGATTTAACTAATATTAAACTATTCAAATTATATATTCAGGAATATCTAAAAAATAATCCGGCAGTTTATACCGAAGGGTTTACTTTTCTAGTAAGACAGCTTGAACCTACGATTAATGGGTTGCCTATAGAAATATATCTCTTCGTTAAAGAAGTGAATTTAGTAGGTTATGAAAATATACAGGATAATATTTCTGAACATTTAATTTCTATACTTCCTGAATTTAAATTAAAAATATTTCAGAATGTGGGAGTGGTATAATATATCCGAAGTAAAATGAAAAGTAGTAAAAATAAAAAAATAAATTAAATTTGTATCCAAGATGAAGGGCGACTTCCATCTTGGATATTCACTACTTTTGAAAGAAAAGAAGTATATATACTACTTGATTATTTTCTCTAAATGCTTTAAAACTTAAAGCTTTAAAAATATGAAAATTTAAGACCTAGGAATGAATGATAATATAATTAATTTAATAGCCGCTATTATACTGTCTTTAAGTATAATCTTCGGTTGGCAGTATTTTGTTGTAAAACCTGAACAAAAAAAACAGCAACAGCAAATAGCAGTGCAGAAAGCAGAAAATTTAAAGAAACAACAGTTAAAAGCTTTAGTAGAACCTGCAACTGATATTGTTGTTCAAGAAGAAAGTCAAGTACAGCGTATTAAAATAGAATCTGAATCACTCACCGGTTCTATTTCATTAAAAGGACTTAGATTTGACGATTTAATATTAAAGAAATATAAACAAGATTTATCTAAAAATAGTCCTGAAGTGAGATTATTTTCACCGGCTAATACAGAAAATGCATATTTTGCTGAAATTGGTTTAGTTAGTAATTTATCTAGTGTAAAACTCCCTAACAACGATACTATATGGAATAGTGATAGTGAAATATTAAGCCCTGAAAAACCCGTTAATTTATTTTGGGTTAATGAAGACGGAGTTAAATTTTTAGTTACTATTACTGTCGATGAAAACTATTTATTTACTATAGAGCAAACCATAGTTAATAATAGTGATAAAGAACTTCCTGTCCAATCTTACGGTTTAATAAACCGTAAATATATTGCTGTAGAGAAAGCGGTAAATATATTACATCAAGGACCTATCGGGTGTATAGACGAGAATCTTAAAGAATATTCATATGATGATATTAAAGATAAAAAAAGCGAAAAATTTGCTGCAGGTAAGGTCGATTGGATAGGAATTACTGATAAATATTGGTTATCTTCCTTGATTCCGGATAAATCAAGTAATTACAGCTCGAATTTTAATTATGCTCTTAAGCAAGGGGCTGAAAGATATCAGGTAGATTTTATTTCACCGGTACAAATAATAAAGCCCGGCGAAAATTTTTCTATTAAAAGCAGAATTTTTACTGGAGCAAAAAAAGTAGATTTGCTTGATAAATATGAAAAGCAATATGATATCAAATTATTTGATAGAGCTATTGATTTCGGCTGGTTTTATATAATTACCAAACCGGTTTTCTACGCCATGAATTTTTTCTATGGCTATGTCGGTAATTTCGGTGTTAGTATATTAATTGTTACGGTTATAATTAAGCTATTAATGTTTACTTTAGCCAATAAGTCTTATCGTTCGATGAAAAAAATGAAAAATTTACAGCCGGAAATCGATAGGATAAAAAATTTATACAGTGATGATAAGGCACGTTTAAATCAAGAAATTATGGCTTTATATAAAAAAGAAAAAGTAAATCCGGTAGCAGGTTGTTTACCTATACTTTTTCAAATTCCAGTATTTTTCTCCATCTATAAAGTATTGTATGTAACTATTGAAATGCGGCAAGCACCGTTTTACGGCTGGATTAAAGACTTATCTGCACCTGACCCTACTACTATTTTTAATTTATTCGGCTTATTACCGTTCTCGCCGCCGTCATTTTTAATGATTGGAGCATGGCCTATTTTAATGGCTATTACTATGTTCTTACAGCAAAAAATGAGTCCTGAACCTGCGGATCCGATGCAAGCTCAAGTAATGAAATTTATGCCGCTAATTTTTTTATTTATGTTTAGTAGTTTTCCTGTGGGACTTTTAATATATTGGTCTTGGAATAATATTCTATCCATAATTCAACAATATTATATTAATAAATTTAATTAATTAATGAGAATAGATAAAAATTTACCTAATTATCTAACTATTGCTCGAATAATGGTAATTCCGGTTATTATACTGGCATTTTATATAAATAATTCACTTGCACGTAAACTTGGGGCATTATTATTTGTTTTAGCTAGTATTACGGATTTTTTTGACGGTTATATTGCAAGAAAATATAATTTAGTTACAAGTTTTGGCAAGATGTTTGATCCTATAGCAGATAAGTTACTAGTAGGTTGCGTTATTATAATGCTACTAAAAAAGGATAACGTAGATGAGATACCTTGCTTATTAATTTTAGCACGAGAATTTTTAGTTAGCGGTCTTCGGGAATTTTTGGCTATAGTAAAGGTTAGTGTGCCTGTATCGAGACTTGCTAAGGTAAAAACGTTTTTACAAATGTTTGCTTTATCGATATTGATACTAGGCTCAAAAGGTTCAGGAATTATTTATTTAGATATAGTAGGGGAAATAATTTTATGGATTGCCGCTTTTTTAACAATCATTACGGGCTATTCTTATTTTAAAGCATGTAAGAAATATTTTTAAATAGGAGAATTTTATGATATATGTAAAATGTATAATTTTAGGTTTTATTATGGTGTCTAGTTTAAATCTTTACGCTGCTAACAATGATATAATTGCCGATAAGAAAGTTGTAAAGGTAGAAGTAAGTAATGAACATTTAAAAACATTAAATGAAGCTTCTACTCTTTTAATTAGTTGTGTAGATTTTAGATTAATAGACGAAACAGATAAATTAATGAAGCAATTAGGATTAGAAGATAATTTTGATAAAGTATCACTACCGGGTGCATCGCTTGCCCTTGTTAACGACAAATATACTTATTGGGGAAAAACAATAGAAGATACTATCGAGATTTTACAAGAATTACATAACATCAAACAAATTGTTTTTCTTGATCATAGAGAATGTGGAGCTTATAAAATACTTATAGGTCAGGAACAGCTAAATACCAAGGAAAAAGAAACGGCAGCCCATGCAGAAATTTTAAACAAAGCCCGTGATATAATAAAAGAAAAATTTCCCCAATTAAAAGTTTATACTTTTTTAATGGGTCTTGATGGTGTAGTAGAGCAAATTTATGAAGATGTAATTCCTAGCTAAAAGCAGCTTTGTTGCATGGCTCTGATGTCATTCCTGCGAAAGCAGGAATCCAGAAAAAAAAAGTATAAATATAGCAAATTTTTAAAATTAAAAGCTCGATTTATCTCGCTTTATGCTGGATTCCTGCTTTCGCAGGAATGACGTCAAGTAGATTTTTCGATCCATGCAACAACACCTGCAGTCGCTCGCAATGACAATTTTGGAGTCACGCAACAACGCTGAGAAAAATAATTTATTTTGTATCTTTGTTCTTATTATCATTAGAATCAGCAGTATTATTCTTTTGGTCGTTTTCTGCCGGTAGTTTAGAGATAGATAGTTTTTGTTTATATTTTTGTTGCTTTGCTAAAAAATTTTGAGCCTCTTTGGAAAGGCTGTTATATAGTTCACGTTTCTTCTTATTAATATCGACTATTTCTACTCTATATTTTTGTACTTCCTTCCGTACTTCCGGTTTTATAGTACCGGCGTAAGCAGAAAAATCATCTATAATTTTTTGTGTTGTAACATCGTTAGTTTTTGCACCGTCTTTTTTGGAGCCGTCAGAAGTTGTACTATTGGCAAAGCAGCTTGTACTAAGTAAAATAGCTATTCCAAATATTATTTTTTTTATCATATAAACCTTAAGCCTTATTCTTGATAAGTAGACCATTTTTAAGTCTAATAGTCAATAGACTTCTTTTGGAACTCTGCTTCTAGGGGTAATTTGTACGTCAATTCGGTACTCCCATCCTCACGTACTTTTTTGTACGCTGCGGTGCGAAGTGAAGTGTTTCCTCCAAATTCCTCCCTATAAGCGAGTTCGAAAAGAAGTCTAATATATAATAGAAATTATATGTATTTTCTATTTGTATTTTATTGTTTGGTGAGTATAAATATACTAGGTTCTGTGAAGGAAAATTAAATTAATCTATTTTTGCTATTTTTTGCTGTAAATCATAAGATTTTTTTAAAATAGGAACAACTATTACTGCAAAAATCTTATTAATTTTCGCTAAAAAATATCTGAAAATATAATTTAATTTTCCTTCACAGAACCTAGTAGTTGGGAATAAATATAAAATTATGAAAAATATACAATATTATAATAATAATGCTCAAGAGTTTTATAACAGAACAATCAATGCAGATTTATCTGATAACTATAAAGCATTTACTAGCTATTTACCTGAAAAAGCTCATATTTTAGATGCAGGTTGCGGAGTTGGCCGTGAATACAAAATATTTTTTAAGTCAAGGATATCAAGTTACCGCTTTTGACGGCTCAACCGAAATGGTCAAATTAGCCACAAAAGAAACCGGAATAGATGTACTGTACTCAACTTTTCAAGATATCAATTTTAAGAAGTCGTTTGATGGAGTTTGGGCTCAAGCAACTCTCCTTCATGTACCTTATAATGAAACAATCAATGTTTATAAAAAAATTCATGCTGCATTAAAGCCGGAAGGGATTTTTTATGCTTCTTACGGATACGGTTCAGATATTATACAACGTGATGATCGCGATTTTTACAATATGAATGAAGATACAATAAAACCTTATTTTAACGGGCTTTTTGAGGTAGTTAAAATATGGATGGAAAAGAGTAAGAGATTCTCTCCAAGTAAAGAAGCATTATGGTTAAATTTTATTGTAAAAAAAAGTAAAACAATATGATCAGATTAGTTTATTTATTTCTCACTTTAATAATCAGTTTTAAAATATACGCTAAGGAATATAAAGGCTTAACCTATAATCGTTATGAAAAAGATAAGCATGTTATTCATGTGTTAACTATTGATCCTAAGAATTTTGGGCTAAAACTAGTTAAAGCACATAATCAGGTTATAGGCAGAGAAACAGTAGATGCTATAGCACACCGCACTAATGCAGTTGCATTAATGGCGGATTCTTTGAAATCGCCGGTAGCGATGACGGCAGACCAAGCCTTACTTTAATGATTGACGGCAAGCTATTTAGTCTTAGAACAACTACAAAGCTTGTTAATCATAGATCAAAATAATATCCAAATTACCAAAGCATCAGTAAAAATTTCAGTAGAAATAGGTGATAAATCGATTATTCCAAATCAAGTGAATTATTTTTCAAATCCAAAAGATATTACTTTCTATAATGATGTTTGGGCGTCCTCCACATTAATGCCGTATGCTAACAAAGAAATTTTGATTGACCGGAATTTTATTGTTACGGAAATAAGCAAGCATGGTGATAATCAAATTCCGCAAAAAGGCTTTATATTGTCCTTTCCACAAGAAATAAGTTTACCGGTAGTAAATATAAATGATTCCGTAAAGCTAAATTTAGAATTTATCGATAAAGACGGTAAGCCTATAAATTCAAGCAAAACCGCTTCAGTAGTAACCGGTATTCCGTTGTTGGTTCAAAACGGTAAAAATGTTATAGATAATCCAAAGCAAAATGATTCGGCTCATGCTCGTACCGCTCTAGGGGTGCGTAATGACGGTACTATAGTGATAGTTGTAGTAGAACAGATATATAAGCAGCATATAAAAGACATTAAGTTTGAACAAGTTAGATCAATTCTACGAAAAGAAAAAGGTATAACTTTTGAAAAATTAACAATTCCCGAAGCGTTAAAAATTCTAGAAAAACATCTTGTTAATGATACTGTGATAGGGCTAACTAAAACAGAACTTGCAGATTATATGTTAAGCCTTGGATGTGAACCAGCAATCAATTTAGATGGCGGCGGCTCTTCCACGCTATTTATGGACGAAAAAATTATAAATAATGTTACAGGTGATGAAGATGAAGCTTTAGGCGAATACAATACGCCCTGTATCTGATGTAATAGTTATTATACCAAATAATATAGAATAAATTTACGCTGCCTTAGCATGGAACGATGTCATTCCTGCGAAGGCAGGGATCCAGTAACTAAAAGATACAAATATATTTAATTTTTCATATTAAAAACTCAAATAATTTCGCTTTTTTCTGGATTCCCGCTTTTAGTTGGAATGACATACTAAAATTTTAGCTAGAATGATATTTGAGATTTAGAGAACTCTAAGATTTTATATTTTCCTGCTCCATAACTTTTTTACGCATTTCTAAATATTCTTCTTTAGTCATTATTTTTTTTGGGAGCTACATAATCTAAAAATACTTTTCCATTTGGATGATCGATTTCATGTTGGATAACTCTTGCTAAAAATCCTTCTGCGATACCTTGAATTTGATTTCCATTTATATCATATGCGTGATAATGAATTTTCTTGAATCTTGCTACCGGTCCTGTAGCATTTTCAATAGAAAAGCACCCCTCGTAATCTTCATGTTTATCAATACCTATCGGTTTATATGAGGGGTTAATCCAAATAGTTTTAGGCATTGTATCCTTAAGGTCAGGACGCTATTTTTTTAACTCTTCATTTTCATGTACTGCAAATATTATTATACATTTTGATATACCTATTTGCGGTGCAGCAAGCCCTGCACAATTTTCTTCTTGATCATATTTCTTTTCTAAAATAGATATATCACGTAAATCTTCTGAAGATAACGGAAAGTTTAAAGTTTTTGCCTTTATTCTAATAGTTTTATCCTCTGAACTATTTAAGGTTTGAAGTTCAAAGTTACATATTGCGGTAATGAAATATTGTTTTCATTTTTCATATTACTTTTACAACCTGTTATAAAAATTATAGCAGTTAATAATAGAGCTGTTTTTAATTTGGACATATATTTTATTATAATAATTTATAAATAGAAAATTATAGATAGAAATTAAAATCAAGTAAATAAATTGTCATATTTCTTTTACGCATCCTATAGTTAATAATTTTATTTAATTTCTTTTGAGAAAAAATCAATAGGTTTGACTTTTCTAACATATTCTAGTACAATGTTTATCTTCAAAATAAATAGAAAAATTTAATTTATGAGTACTCCCAAAAGTGACAATTATCTCTCGGAACTAAGAAAGGTAATTTGGCCTATAGAAAGATATGAAAATAAGAAGTTTCTTCCTATGGCGTTTATGATGTTCTGTATTTTATTAAACTACTCAACGCTTCGTTCAATTAAAGACGGGTTTGTAGTAACGGATATAGGGGCAGAAGCAATAAGTTTCTTAAAAACATATATAGTACTACCTTCTGCCGTAATCGCTATGGTAATTTATGTTAAGCTCTGCGATATTTTAAAGCAAGAAAACGTGTTTTATGTTATTACTTCATTTTTCTTAGGGTATTTTGCATTATTTGCATTTGTTCTTTACCCCTACCCTGATTTAGTTCATCCTGATCCTGAAACCATAGAATCTTTAAGTTTAGCTTACCCTAATTTCAAATGGTTTATAAGAATAGTTGGGAAATGGAGTTTTGCATCTTTTTATACTATGGCAGAGCTTTGGGGAACAATGATGCTTAGTTTATTATTTTGGCAATTTGCTAACCAAATTACTAAAACCGATGAAGCTAAACGTTTTTACTCAATGTTTGGTTTACTTGCTAATTTAGCATTGCCTGTAACATCCGTAATTATTGGATATTTCTTGCATGAAAAAACTCAAATAGTTGCAGAACATCTAAAATTTGTGCCTTTATTTGTTATAATGATAACAAGTAGCTTTTTGGTAATATTAACATATAGATGGATGAATAAAAACGTTCTAACCGATCCTAGACTTTATGATCCGGCATTAGTAAAAGAAAAGAAAGCTAAAGCTAAAATGTCATTAATAGACAGTTTTAAAATGATCTTTACTTCTAAGTATGTAGGTTATATTGCATTGTTACTTATTGCTTACGGTGTTTCAGTAAATTTAGTTGAAGGGGTTTGGAAATCCAAAGTAAAAGAATTATATCCGACGAAAGAGGCTTATACTATATATATGGGTAAGTTCCAATTTTATCAGGGTTGGGTTGCAATTGCTTTCATGCTTATAGGTAGTAATATTTTAAGAAAAGTATCATGGCTAACTGCAGCTATGATAACTCCATTAATGATGTTAATTACCGGTGTAGCATTTTTTGCATTTATCTTTTTTGATAGCGTTATTGCTATGCATTTAACAGGCATTCTTGCTTCGGGCCCTTTAGCACTTGCTGTTATGATCGGTATGATTCAAAATGTTTTAAGTAAAGGTGTAAAATATTCTTTATTTGATGCCACTAAAAACATGGCATATATTCCGCTTGATAAGGATTTACGAGTAAAAGGACAAGCTGCTGTTGAAGTTATTGGAGGAAGATTCGGTAAATCAGGCGGTGCTATTATTCAATCTACATTCTTTATTTTATTTCCTGCATTTGGTTTTGTAGAGGCAACTCCTTATTTTGCTTCTATATTCTTTGTAATAGTAATATTATGGATATATGCTGTTAAAGGTTTAAATAAAGAGTATCAAGTTTTGGTAAATAAAACTGAAAAATAGAATTCGTTAAAATTTAATATTATAAAAAAGCAAGTTTCTTAGAAGCTTGCTTTTTTTATAGTCGGAGAGTTTATAATATGACAAATACAAAACCCAAAATTAAAACTCCAAGATCGCCATATGTAAAAAAATATAATAGTTGGCGAATAAGGATTTTGTATTCTATTATTATAGGTTATGCGACTTTCTATTTTTGTCGTCAGAATTTTAATATAGCAACTCCTGCTATAAGAGAATATTTTGGGGTTACTAAAACACAAATTGGTTGGATATTAACTGCTTCATCTATTATGTATGGAGTCAGTAAAGCTTGTAACGGGTTTATTAGTGATAAAGTTAATGCTCGAATATTTATGATTTTGGGTCTTTTATTTGTCGGGATCATTACTATTCTAATAGGTTTTTCAGATTCTTTATGGCTTATAGGAATTTTATGGATAGCCAGTAACTGGTTTCAATCTATGGGTTGGCCTCCTGCAACAAAAATGCTTACTCACTGGTTTGCTTCAAAAGAACTTGGAACTAAATGGGCTATGGGTGCAACTTCTAATCAAATAGGTGGTGCCCTTGCTATGATAAGTTGCGGTTATTTAATCGATAAATTTGATTGGAGAGCTGCTTTTTTCGTTCCCGGTGTAGTTGCTTGTATAGTATCGCTTTTTTTATATAATAGGCTTCGTAATTCTCCAAAAGAAGTAGGTTTATCTACCGTAGAGGAATATAAAGAATATCCGCCTGAAGCTGTAGGGGATTATGAGAAGCTATTAACTCCCCAATTACTTAAAATGGTCTTTTGTAATAAGCTAATATGGTATGTTTGTTTAGCAAACATGTTTGTTTATATAATACGTTCCGGAGTAATTTATTGGGCTCCAACATTTTTAAAAGATTTACGTAATATAAGTCTTGCAAATGCAGGCTTACAAATCGGTTTATATGAAATGATAGGTATCCCAGGGGCATTAATAGCAGGTGTTTTATCTGATAAACTATTTCAAGGTCGTCGAGGTCCTGTTGCATCCATATGTATGGTATTGCTTAGCTTATTGTTAGTCTTGTTTTGGAAAATTCCTATTCAAAGTGAATTATTAAGTATAGTAATTCTTTCTTTAATAGGCTTTTTTGTTTCAGGACCTCAGCTCCTTGTAGGTATAGCAGCTGCTGATTTCAGTACCCGTCAAGCTGTCGGTACAGCTAATGGATTATCAGGGTTATTTGGTTATTTAGGAGCGGCTATTGCGGGAGTCGGCGTAGGATGGATTAGCGATAATTACGGTTGGAATGGGGTATTTATATTTTTCAGTATTTCTGCTCTTTTAGGAGGAGTATTATTTGCTTTAACATGGAATCGTTCAGCTAAAAAATAAATTTAATAATTATATAAAGGTTACAAAATGACAATACAATATACTTTTTCAATGATTAAGCCTGATGCTATCAAGAGGAACAAAATAGGACAAGTTAATACTTATTTGGAAAATGCAGGCTTAAAGATAGTAGCTCAGAAAATGAAATTTTTAACTAAATATGAAGCTGAGTGTTTCTACGATGAACATAGAGCAAGACCGTTTTTTAATAGCTTAGTTGAATATATTACTTCAGGAGCGGTAGTACTTCAAGTTCTTAAGGGGGAAGATGCTATAACTTTAAACCGCACCGTTATTGGTGTAACTAATCCTGCTGAAGCTGAAGCAGGAACTATTAGAAAAGATTTAGGCGAATCAATTGAGGCTAATAGTATTCATGGTTCAGATAGTGAAAATAGTGCGAAAAGAGAAATCGAATTTTTCTTTAACAAATCTGAAATTATAGAATAATTAATGCTAAAATATGACGTAATAGTTATAGGCGGTGGACATGCAGGCGTAGAAGCAGCAGCCGCTTCTGTACGTCTTGGAGTTCCTACTCTCTTAATTACGTTAAAACCGGAAAATTTAGGTGAAATGTCTTGTAATCCAGCAATCGGTGGAATTGCAAAAGGCACATTAGTTAAAGAAATCGATGCACTTGATGGGTTAATGGGTTATGTTATAGACCAAGCCGGTATACATTATAAAATGCTGAATGAGACTAGAGGACCGGCAGTTTGGGGACCTAGAGCTCAAGCTGATCGAAAGCTTTATAAAAAAGCGATGTATCAAATATTAACAAATTACCCTAATCTAGATATATTATATGGAAAAGTGGAAGATATAGAAATTAAATCTTCTAAAATTGAAGCGGTTATTTTAAATAACGGTAGCAAAATTCTTTGTCAAAAAATTATATTAACTACAGGTACTTTCCTATCAGGTCTTATTCATATTGGACAAAAAAAAATTCCTGCCGGTAGAGTAGATGAAGAGCCTTCGTATGGATTATCAAATACATTAAAACAAATAGGTTTTAAACTGGCTCGTTTAAAAACAGGTACACCGCCTCGAATTGACGGACGTACTATTGATTATAGTAAAACAATTTTACAACCCGGCGATAAAATTCCTCGTCCTTTTTCTGAATTAACAAATGTTGTTAATGTTCCTCAGATAAATTGTTTTATCACAAAAACAACCTCAGAAACTCATGATATTATACGTGAGAATCTTGATAAATCCGCAATGTATTCAGGGCAAATAGAAGGAATAGGACCGCGATATTGTCCTTCTATTGAAGATAAAATAGTCAGATTTAGTACAAAATCAGAACATCGTATATTTTTAGAACCTGAAGGGTTAGATGATTATACGATTTATCCAAACGGTATTTCTACTTCTTTGCCTGAAGATGTGCAACACAAATTAATCAAAACAATACCAGGATTAGAAAATGCAAAGGTTTTACGTCCAGGTTATGCTATAGAATATGATTATGTTGATCCACGTGAAATAAGTGTTACGCTAGAGACAAAAAAAATAGCTGGATTGTATTTTGCCGGGCAAATTAACGGTACTACAGGATATGAGGAAGCCGCAGGGCAAGGTATAATAGCCGGTATAAATGCTGCTTTAGCAGTAAAAGATCAAGCACCGTTTATGTTAACAAGAGCAAACAGTTATATTGGAGTAATGATTGACGATTTAACAACATTTGGTACTATAGAACCTTATCGTATGTTTACTTCTCGCTCAGAATATAGATTATCTTTAAGAGCAGATAACGCTGATTTACGTTTAACAGAATTAGGGATGAACATTGGAGTTGTATCAGAAAAACGTAAAAAAATATTCACAAAAAAATGTGAAGATATAGAAAAAACAAAATCATTATTAAATACCTTGTCTTTAACTACTAGTAAACTTGCTAAAATGGGTATACAGGTTGCACAGGATGGTACATATAAAACAGTATTAGACTTATTTAAAATACCTAATTTTAATGTTGAACAAGCTATTAAAATTTTTCCTATGCTTAAAGAAACGCAAAATAATAACATTTTGCAATTACTCTATATTGAAGCAAAATATGCTTCATATTTAACTAGACAACACGCAGATATTAATTTATTTCAAAGTGAAGAGGCACAGTTAATACCTAAAAATATTGACTATTTTAAAATACCAAGTATATCATTAGAGATACAGGAAAAACTTTCTTCCCATAAACCTGCTACTATTGGTGTAGCACGTCGAATTCCAGGGATTACACCTGCAGCAATTACGGCTATTATAATTTATTTAAAAACTAAATATAGTGATGGAAGTTCCACGTGAAATAATTGAAAAGTTAGAAATTTTTCAAAAGTTAGTTAAAAAATGGAATAAATCAATCAATCTTGTATCGGATAATAGTATACATAATTTTTGGCAACGCCATATATTAGACTCATTACAATTAATACAATATATTGATAATAAAGAAATACATTTAGTTGATATAGGAAGCGGTTCTGGTTTTCCTGGTGTAGTATTATCTATAGCAGGGGTAGCGAAAGTAAGTTTAATAGAAGCTGATTTACGTAAATGTATATTTTTAGAAAAAGCATCAAAGATATCAAATAATAACATACAAATAATCAATCAAAGAATAGAAAAAGTGGAAATAGATTGCAGTATATTAACTTGTAGAGCTTTCTCTAACTTAAATACAATATTTAATTGCATAAAAAATATTTCAGTACGAGAAAAATTTTTGTTATTAAAAGGAAAAAATTATTTAATTGAAATAGTAGAAGCTAAAGAAAGATGGTTATTTGATTATTTAATACATCAAAGTATTACTTGTGAAGAAGGGAAAATTCTAGAAGTTAATAATTTAACAAAAATTATATGAAAGTAATTGCTATTGTTAATCAAAAAGGAGGGGTAGCTAAAACTACAACTACTGTAAATTTAGCTACAGCTTTTGCTGCTGTAAATAAAAAAATTTTAGTTATAGATCTTGATCCTCAAGGGAATAGTAGTACCGGTTTTGGAATTAGTCAGCAACAACGCAAAAATACTATATACCAAGTATTAACAAATTTAATAGAATTGAAAGATGCAATAATTTCTACAGATATACCAAATTTAGAAATAATTACTTCAAACACTAATCTATCTGCGGCTGAATTAGATTTAACAGAATTAAAGGACCGAGAATATATTTTAATGAAGCTATTGGAAGAAATAAAAATATTATATGATTATATAATTATTGATTGCCCTCCTTCATTAAATTTATTAACGGTAAACGCTTTAGTTGCAAGCGATGAAGTGCTGATTCCAATGCAATGTGATTTTTATTCTTTAGAAGGATTAAGTCACTTGCTAAAAACAATTGAAATTATAGAGAAAAAATTAAATCCTAAGATAAAGATTGCAGGTATATTATTTACAATGTATGATAAGCGTAATCGTTTAACTGAGCAAGTGGAAGATGATGTTAGAAAATGCTTAGGAGAATTAGTATTTAAAACCGTTATTCCAAGAAATATTAAACTATCTGAGGCTCCTTCATATGGAAAACCGGCTATTGTATATGATTATAAATGTTCGGGAGCAGTTGCATATATAGAACTTACAAAAGAAATCTTAGAAAGATATGGCGAAAAATAAAGGATTAGGAAGAGGATTATCTTCATTACTTGGAGAAGAAGTTATTTCTATAGAATCAGAAATAATACAAATAATAAATATTGATAAAATAAGACCAAATGAGAATCAGCCTAGAAAAAACTTTGAATATGATAAAATAAAAGAATTAGCAGATTCTATATTGAATAATGGTTTATTACAGCCTATTATTGTTGATAATAATTTCCAAATTATAGCAGGAGAGCGGCGTTGGCGTGCATGTAAATTAGCAAAAGTTTTAGAGATACCAGTAATTATAAAAAATTTAGATGCTAGAGAGAGTATGGAAATAGCATTAATTGAGAACATACAAAGAGCTGATTTAACAGTTATGGAAGAAGCTCGTGGCTTTAAATATTTAGTAGAAAATTTTAATTATACGGCAGAAAAATTAGCTGAAAGGCTTGGTAAAAGTCGTAGTCATATAGCTAATTTATTAAGGCTTAATAATTTGCCGCAGTCTATTCAAGATAAAGTAAATGAAAATATACTAAGCATGGGGCAAGCTCGATGTTTAATAAATCACGAACATGCAGAAGTAATAGCCGATCATATTATAAATAATGATTTAAATGTACGTCAAACAGAAGAACTAGTAAGACAATGGTATAAGAATGAGTATACAAAATCCCCTAACAATAATAACAAAGTAGGAAAGCGTTTTTTAAAGGACAACGCTACGGATAATGATCTAGAATTATTAGTAAAAGCTTTATCAGAAAAATTTGGTATAAAAATAACAATAGAAAATTATCCATTAGGCGGAAAATTAATATTTCATTATAAAGATTTGGAAGAATTAGACTTGATAGTATTAAAATTAAATTAAAAAAACTGTTAAAATTAAAGTATATATACAGCATTTTATTTCTTAAGATAAATATCTAAACGAGAAAAACAATGATAGAAATTACAATGTCTGATTTTGAATTATATGAACATAGAGCAATAAATTCATACAATACAGTAGTAAATATATATCGGTGCAAAATAATAATATAAGGAAATAAGTAATTTATGTCATATCAATATGTTTATAAAATGGTTGGTTTAAGCAAAATTATAAATGGTAAACGAATTTTAAAAGAAACAAATTTATCATTTTTACCAAAAGCTAAAATCGGTATAATAGGTCCAAATGGAGCAGGCAAATCGACTTTATTAAAAATAATGGCAAGTATTGATAAAGAGTTTGAAGGTAAAGCAACAGCTAAAATTGGTATAAAAGTAGGATATTTACCTCAAGAACCGTATCTTGATGCTAGTAAAAATGTTTTTGATAATATCATAGAAGGTCTTCATGAAAAGAAAAAACTTATTGATGAATTTAATTATATAAGTAACAAATTTGCTGAAATCACTGATGAAGAAATGCAAAAGCTTTTTGATAAACAAGCAGAATTGCAAGAAAAAATAGACAATTGTGATGGATGGAATCTAGAACGTGAAATAGAGATCGCAATGCTTGCTTTACATTGCCCACCAAAAGAAGCAGATATTACAAAAATTTCCGGTGGAGAAAAAAGAAGAGTGGCTTTATGTAAATTGCTTTTAGAGAAACCTGATATGTTGTTACTTGATGAACCTACAAATCATTTGGATGCAGAATCAGTTTCTTGGCTTGAAGATTATTTAAAGCATTATGAGGGTACTGTAATAGTAATTACCCATGATCGTTATTTTTTAGATAATGTTACAGAATGGATATTAGAAATAGATCGTGGAAATTGTATACCGTGGAAATCAAATTATAGTTCTTGGCTTGAGCAGAAGCAAAAAAAATTAGCTTTAGAAAGTAAAGAAGACGATGATAGAAAAAAACAATTGAATCGTGAACTTGAATGGATTCGTCAAACTCCAAAAGCTAGACAATCAAAAAATAAAGCACGTATTACAGCATATCAAGAGTTATTAAATAAACAACAAGAACAAAAAACTGATCCTACTCAAATAATTATACCTAACGGACCTCGTTTAGGGGATCTTGTTATTGAAGCAGAACATATAGCTAAAAAATTTAATAATAAAATATTATTATCAGATTTTAGTTTTAAAGTTCCACGTGGAGCTATTGTAGGAATTATTGGACCGAATGGAGCAGGTAAGTCTACTTTGTTTAATATTATTACAGGTAAAATAATGCCAGATAGTGGTTCTATTAAAATTGGTCAAACGGTAAAATTAGGTTATGTTGATCAATCACGGGATCATTTAGATGATAATAAGACTATATGGGAAGAAATTTCAGAAGGTCTAGATGAATTACAACTTGGTAATAGAATAATTAAAAGTAGGGCTTATTGTGCAGCTTTTAATTTTAGAGGTGGTGATCAACAAAAAAAAGTTGGACAACTTTCAGGTGGAGAACGTAACAGAGTACATTTGGCAAAATTACTAAAAGAAGGAGCAAATGTTATATTATTAGATGAGCCGTCTAATGATTTAGATATTGATACGTTAAGAGCACTTGAAGATGCTATTTTAGACTTTGCAGGTTGTGTATTAGTGATTAGTCATGATAGGTGGTTTTTAGATAGAATAGCCACTCATATTATATCATATGATAAAGAAAATAATGCTACATGGTTTGAAGGAAATTATCAAGATTATCATGAATATATGCTAAGTACTAACGGGAAAAGTATTTTAAATCCAAAATATAAACATAAGAAATTAATATAAATATGTCTTTAACACAAATATTATTAATTTTGTTTGTAGGAATATTGGTAACAAAACCGCATGATATTTTTATAATTATTAAAGAATTTAAAAAAATAAAAGCGTATTTAATTAATATTAAGTCGTCTATTATAAAAAATATAGATGAACCGTTAGAAACAGAGCAGGTAAATTTTTATTTAAAAAAAATTATTAACCTAGAAGGTTATTATCATGGTAATTATGATTTAACGACAATAAAAGAAAAATATTATACGCTAATAATTAACAATGACTTAATAGAAAATGAATCAGCGCCTGATATAACAGAGAAACACTAATTCGTGCCTCAATTAATTAAATCTAAGAATTATGCAAAAAGTAGTAAAACTTAACAATATCAAAATAGGAAATGATTTACCGTTTGTTCTAATTGCAGGGCCTTGTCAGATTGAAGGAAAAGATCATGCGTTGTTTATGGCAGAAAAACTTGTTAAATTAACTAGCAAGCTTGAGATTCCGTTTATTTATAAATCTTCTTTTGATAAAGCTAATAGAACTTCCGTAAATGGGATTAGAGGACTTGGTATTGAGAAAGGTTTAGGAATTTTATCAAAAGTAAAATCTGAATTCGATTGTCCTATTGTTACTGATGTTCATTCAGAGAGTCAATGTACCGAAACAGCCGAAGTAGCAGATATTTTACAAATTCCGGCATTTTTATGTAGACAAACCGACTTGCTTCAAGCTGCAGCAAAAACAGGTAAAATAGTAAAAGTAAAAAAAGGACAGTTTCTAGCTCCGTGGGATATGAAAAATGTACAAACAAAACTAGAAGCTTTTGGAGTAAAGGATATATTATTTACAGAGCGAGGAGCGTGTTTTGGCTATAATAACTTGGTATCTGATATGCGTAGTCTTGCAATAATGGCAGAGTTAAATGTACCTGTAGTTTTTGATGCCACACATTCCGTTCAGCAACCGGGAGGACTAGGAGGTAGTACCGGCGGAGAAAGAAAATATGTAGAGTTACTTGCAAAGGCAGCAACTTCTGTAGGTATCGCTGGTATGTATATGGAAGTACATCAAGACCCCGATAACGCTCCAAGCGATGGTCCATGTATGATTAAGTTGGATAATCTAGAATCCATTCTTATCAAACTAAAAAAATATGATAAAATTACAAAAGAAAAATAACCTCAAATTTTACCTTTCAAAATATATATAAATATCCCCTATTAATTCAATTTTAAAATAGAAGTGATAATTTTTACAACATAAATAGAACTTTCTTATCCTCAGAATTCCATCAATTCACCTTTAAATCCTTGTTGTAAATTTACTTATTCAAAAAAATTTTTTAAGTAGTGTTAATATTTATTTATTCAACTTACGGAGCAAAAATGTTTTTATTTGGAGTAATATAAATTATTTTAGGTAAATATATATGTTTAATTGGTGGAAGTCCCAAACAGGAACGAGGTTTAAAAAATATAAATGATTTTTTGACGGAGTATTTTAATAATATTTTGGAACAAAAAAACACTCCAAACTTAACTGTTCTTGAAGAATGTAATATATTAATGAAATTACGTAATATTAATATTAAGGATATATTAACTTAGCGGGCTTGCAGAGTTTATCCACGTGGCTGCTTTGGATTTTAGTCTACCCCTTTATAACGGAAGATATACAATATATAGCAAATTATTTAAGGAATAATAAGACTATCGAGCGAGTATTTTGGGACAATTGCGGTATAAATGATAAGCAAATAAAAATTTTAGCCGAAGTGTTTAGACTTAACAAAACAATAACTAAACTTTCTTTAGTAAGTAATAAAGCAATAACTAATATCGGAATAAAAACTTTATTAGAGATAAAACATAATAATCAACATAAGCTAGCAGAATTAAAAATCTCTCCTAATTTTAATGATAATTCAGAATTTCAGCTCATTTCCGAAGTAGATATTTTAAATGAAAATTCTGTAAATGCATATTTAAAGAAAACAAAAGTTCAAAACATCGAAGATGAAATCGAAAATAAAAATTTGCAACCTCTTACAAATTTTTATGAACTGGAAAGACCGGTCATAAAGAACGGTAATAAGCTTTTAAAATGATTGCAGAAAGTCATAATGAAATTACTAAAACAGGAAATAATATAAATAAACTAATTGCGATGATAGGGATGAACGGAGTAGGTACCACTACTCTTAGTTGTTTTTTAAGCGGACAAAAATTAGAAGAAGATGAAGGCCGCTCTTCATATGTGAAAGAACCGGAATATGATGAAAAAATACATCATGAATCAGACAATGGATATAAGCGTGTTAATAATTTCTTTATATCTGATGATGAAGGTGGAATTAATATTATAGAATGTCCAGGGATTCATAATAAACCCATAGATACTATTCAAACAATTCTTAATTCATATATTTACTGGCAAATATTAGAATTAGCCGAAAAAGTTAAATTTTCAGTCGTAATTAGCGATAATAGTGTAAAGGGTGTTTTTGATTCTACATATAAACAATTTACTAATATTTTTAGAGACGGTAACGGTCAGTTAACTCTGGAAATTAAAGAACAATTAGAAGATGCTGTATCTTATATAATTTCTGTTGCTGATTATAAAAATGAAAGAGAGAAAAATACTAAGATTAAGGAAGAAAAAAGTAAACTCAGTAAGCTTTTGAAGAGTAAAAACTTAGATGAAGGACAAAAATTTATAATTACAGAGCTAGGAAAATCTGTAAATTTATTTAAAAAACCTAGCGGTGATACTAAATCTTTTTTAGAAACACTTGAGACCAAAGATTTTTTTATTGTTATATCTGCTATTTCGTTATTAATTAGAACAATCGCAAATAATGAAATACAAGTAGAGCGGGAAAAAATCTTTTCTTATATCGAGGCTATTTCTCAGAGTAAAAATGAAGAAGAAAAAAACACTAATTTACTATAATAGATGAACAGAAACACGCTAACTTGGATGCATTTGCTTCTTCTACCAAAGGTAAAGGAGATGTTCTACTTAATTCCGGTTCCGATGCAAATCCTCTTATAACTGAGGAACAAAAGAATCTTATAAATATTGCGTTGAAATTAGAGTTACAAGATATTTTGAGTAAAAAAAACTCATATGAGCCATTGATCATCAAACATGTAAAGAAACTGATAAACCTATGTGTAAGACCCTTTTCGGATACACTTAATATTAAGGACTTAAGTCAAGGTAAATGGGCTACAATAAAAGAAGTATATATAAAACCTCAAAAATCAGATGCAAATAAGATAATTTTACCGCAAGTTTTATCTAATCAAGTAAATGAAAATATTTTAACTATAGGTAAAATTATTATAAATTTTCTTCAAGTCAATAAGCATAACATAATAAGCCCGTTTATTTCTCTTGATTTACGCCAACCGTTAGATTCAGACACGTTCTCAAAAAATTATTCGTTAATTCAACCTTATTTGCCAAAAAAATATTAAATAAATCACCGGTACAAAAAACCAAAGAAACTTTTTTTCTGTTTTAAAAGAAATAGAAGAGCTTGAAGATACATATATTAAATATTCTAATGATCAGCTAAAAAATCCAAATGATCACCTAAATATGGTTTGTTCATTTTTAGAAACTATAAGAAAATTTTATAAGGCAGAAGATATAAAAGATAAAATTCATTTCCAAGGAATATTAGGTAACTATGTATATTTCTTAAATCAGCAATGGAAGGCTTTATCTTTTTGTAAAAAACTTTATCCGCAATCGCAAGATTTACAACCGCTGATGGGGGCAGTTGAAGAAGCAAAAAAATCTTAATTGAAGAAAATTTATTAGATAAAGCTATATTAGATATGAAATTAAAACCTTATCAGGTAACTGATAATGTAGAATCTAATAAAGAACAAAAAAAATATTATAAAGAAGCATTAGAATGGCTTGATAAACTTACGGGACCGCAAGCTGAGCATATTGTTATATCTATAAATGAAATAAAAGCCAATGCTCATTATTATTTAGGTATGATCTATGAAAATAGTAAATCGGAATTAGACTGGTTTAGAGCGATAAGAGAATATATTAATGCCCTAGAAATTGATAAAGATTTTAACTTTCTCTATGGTCATGATACCATTCCGTATATTTTTAGCAATATTTGTAAAAAAATAGGTGACTTATTTTTAACACTAGGGAAATGGTATAGAAGTAAAAATGAAAACGGAAGTGCTATAAAGTTAATTCATGAAGCAATGAAATATTTTAAAGTAAGTTTAAGTATAGCCGATATTGAGGAGAGTAGTAATATTCTTCATGAAATTTTTAGTATTTTAAAAAGTAAAAGAGAAACGAAAGCACATTATATATCTTTAGAAAAAGATCTTCATATATCTGTAGCAGAATTTTTGTTTAAATTAAATTTAATGTCAAAAGCAGGACTTGAATATTTGAGAGCTGCAAGTAGAGTTGACAAAAATGAGAAAGAAAAACAAGAATTAGTATCAAAGGCTTTAAAAGCTTTTGATACGGATATGGCAAAAAATACTGCTTTTATACGTGCAATGCTTGACAAAGGCAAAATAGAGGATCTTAGTATGTTTGCCAAGGAGGCCGACAGAACAAAATTTTTAAGTGATACACAGACTATAATAAATGATTTTATTCCACTGCCGGAGCCGCAAGCCAAGGGGTGGCCAAAAGTACAACAAAATCAAAATGAGCAATTGACTAATGAACAAAAAGAAGTAAACAAACAAAATGATACGCAGCCTCAAAAACAAGAAGAAGCTTTAATTCAGCCGCAGCAAAAGCATCAACAACAACCGCCGCTAACGAAAAGTACCCCGCTTCACACTATAGAAAATATACAAGAATCGGATTACTGGTATAGTGAAGATGATATAAAAAATATATTAGAAGCAAATATAGACAAAAATAAATTCTCTATAGTTACCCACGTTGATTTAACAAGCCCTGAACAAGTAAGAGATGCACTTAGAGAGGGAGTGCATGAGGATTTGAAGAACAAAGGTAAAGTTGTACTTATGCCGATTAATACAGGACATGGGCATTGGGTAAGTATGATGATTAGTAAAGATAATGATACAAATAAGATAATATTTACTTATAATGATCCTTTGGGCAGATTGTTAAATGATCGTCCTGACTTAGTAAAACTTATTACCGAGGTTTGCTCTGATGCAGAAATAATAGATTTAAAAACTCAACAACAAGAAGAAGGAAATACTTCGGACTGCGGGGTTTTTGTATGCGATGATTTAATAAGACAATCTCAAGGCCTTAAAATTCTCTCTACGGAGCAATGTAAAGGACAAGGACTAAATTTAAGAAAATCTCAAGCTGAAACATTAAAACAAAGTTTAATAGCTCAACAAGCCCAAGAACAACATTATTATATTAATGGAGATAGTGCTTCAGAAGAAGAGGAGGAAGAGAATAATAACGGCAATAATGAAGAAGTAATTCCTCCTCTTTATGGTGATAATGACGAAGTTGAGGTAGGTGGAGCAGCTATGCAACCTAATGATCAACATTAAAGTTTGATGTTACGAGGTCATTCCTGCTTTCGCGAGAATGACCTCGGCACTCTAATAACAATGCCCACTCGCAATACTTGGATTTACACCGAGAAAGAATTACCGCAGCCGCATTTTGCTTTAGCTTGCGGATTACTAACGTTGAAATATGAACTGCCTAGCTCTTCTATAAAATCAAGAGTACAATCCAGCATAAATTTTTGAGAGATAGAATCAATAATAATTGTAGCATTATGTTTAGTAATGACATAATCATCTTGCTCTATATTATCTTTTGAGACTAGTTCGTAATTATACATAAGTCCTGAGCAACCGCCGCTATCAACCGAAACTCGCAGTACTAAATTCTTATCTTTTTCTAGCTCTACTAACTCGCAAACCCGTTCAAAAGCTCTATCCGTAATTGTTATCGTCACTTAAAATTACCTTGTAAAAGTCTCATAAATTATATAGTATATCTTGATATTTTTCAAGTCGGTGTTGTTGTGTGGTTTAGAAATTGTCAAATTTGTCATACCGTGGCTTTACCACGGTATCCAGCGTAAAGCGAGATAAATCGAGCTTTTAGTTTTAAAAACTTGCTGTATTTGTATTTTTTAATTACTAGATACCGTGGTAAAGCCACGGTATGACAACCGGAAAACCAAAGTCACACAACAACGTCTTTCAAAATAAAGGATAACGATGCTTGCTTCATACGCTTCTGATCCTCTTAAAAGTAGGGGAAGATTATATAAGGAAATCCCGACCTCTTATAGAAACGAGTTTGAACGTGATCGTGATCGCATTATACATACTAATGCATTTAGGCGTTTGCAATATAAAACTCAAGTTTTTATTAATCACGAGGGAGATCATTACAGAAATAGGCTAACTCATTCTCTAGAGGTTTCGACTGTTGCACGTTCGGTTGCTAATACTTTAAATTTATCAAGTGATTTAGCTGAGACAATAGCACTTGCTCACGATCTTGGTCATACGCCTTTCGGTCATGCGGGAGAGAGAGCTTTAAATGAATGTATGAAAGAGTATAACGGTTTTTCTCATAATGCTCAATCTTTAAAGATACTAACATTACTTGAAAAAAGATATGCGGCTTATAATGGAGTAAATTTAACATGGGAAGTTTTAGAAGGAATCGTAAAACATAACGGTCCTATACTAGGTGAGATAAATGAATATATAGCAGAGTATAATAAGCAAAATGATTTAGAACTTAGTACTTATGCATCAGCAGAGGCTCAAATAGCAGCTCTTGCCGATGATATTAGCTATATTTCGCATGATTTGGAAGATAGTATCGGTGCTAAAATTATCGATTTTAATAGTCTTGCTGAACTTAAATATATTGATCAGCATGTTTTTGAACTCAAATCAAAATTTAAAAATATTAGTTCCTCATGTCTGATTTATGAGGTAGTACGTAAGCTAATACATGAGTTAATTACCGATTTATTATGGCAAACAAAAGAAAATTTAAATAAAGAAAAAATTACTAATATAGACAAAATACGTAACTTGAATTATCAGATAGTGGATTTTACAGAAAAAACTAATGAAAATATTAAGGAAACTAAAAAGTTTCTCCATAAGCGAGTTTATAAAAGTAATAAAATTACGGCCATCAGCCTTAAATGTACTAAAATCGTACAAGGTTTGTTTAAGGTTTATATGGATGATATTAATTTATTGCCGGTTAATTGGAAAATGCTAATAGACTCTAATGAAACATATAGTAAAGCTAGAGTTGTTGCTGATTATATAGCAGGGATGACTGACCGTTTTGCCATTCAGGAATATAATCAGCTTTGTTCGACTTCCTACATAACTTGCTTCTAAGGGTAATTTGTACGTCAATCCGGTACTCGCATCCTTACGTACTAAAGTGTACGCTGCGGTGCTGCGTTCCGTGTTTTCTTCAGATTCCTCCTTATTAGCAGACGTTTGCAAGAAGTCTATTCGCTGAATTTTAATAACATTTAATAATTATGAATATATTTAATCAATTGAAACAAGATATAATTGCGGCAAGTCAGCAATTATATAATAATCAAGAAATAGCAAATACTGCTACTATTGAAACACCGAAAGATAGTTTTAACGGTGATTTATCAAGTAATATTGCAATGATTATTGCAGCTAAAGAAAGTATTTCTCCTCGGGAAGTGGCTTTAAAGTTTAAAGAAGTCCTTATAACATTACCTTATATTGCAAGTATAGAAATAGCAGGACCGGGCTTTATTAATTTCACTATAAAAGCTGATAGTTGGCAGGCATCAATAAAAGATATTTTACAGCACGAAGAAAAATTTTTTGAAATTGATATAGATAAAAGCAGAAATATTAACATCGAGTATGTTTCGGCAAATCCCACCGGTCCAATGCATATAGGGCATGCTAGGGGTGCGGTATATGGTGATGTGTTAGCAAGGATTTTGCAAAAGGTAGGTTACTCCGTTACAAAAGAATATTATGTTAATGATGCAGGCTCACAAATAAATGATTTAGTTAGTACGGTATTATTACGTTATAAAGAGGCTTTAGGTGAGCAAATTACTATCCCTGCCGGGTTATATCCGGGAGAGTATTTAATTCCGCTCGGGCAAATTTTAGTGAAAGAATACGGCAATAAATTATTAACGATTAACGATGCTGAAAAGTTCAAAATAGTTAAAAATTTTGCCGTAGAAAAAATGCTTGATTTAAATAGAAAAGATTTAGCAGATTTAGGGATTAAACATGATATATTTTTCTCTGAGCAATCATTGCATGATAAAGGTGAGATAGAGAAAACAGTTAAACTACTGGAGCGTATGGGGCTAATTTATGAAGGTACGTTACCTGCCCCTAAAGGTAAAGTTCATGAGGAATGGGATAATAGAGTTCAAAAATTATTTAAATCTACTAAGTACGGTGATAGTCAAGATCGTCCTATAGAAAAAGCTGATAGAAGTTGGTCTTATTTTGCTTCCGATCTTGCATATGCTAAGGATAAAATAGAGCGGGGAGCGAATCACTTAATTTATGTACTTGGTGCCGATCATAGTGGATATGTTAAAAGAATTGAGGCAATAGTTAAGGCTCTAGGCAAAGAGCAGGTTAAAGTGGACGTTAAAATCTGTCAATTGGTTAATTTCGTTGAAAACGGTGTACCGGTTAAGATGTCAAAACGCCTTGGGAGCTTTGCTAGTGTGCAAGATGTAAATCATGAGGTGGGGAAAGATATTATAAGATTTATGATGTTAACAAGGCAAAATGATAAGCCGCTTGATTTTGATTTAGTAAAAGTGAAAGAACAATCAAGGGAAAATCCTATCTTTTACGTACAATATGCTCATGTGAGAACGATATCTATTTTATCAAAAGCTAGAGAATTAATGCCGGAATCTTATAATAGCTTTGAAGCAGGTAAGTATGATTTATCTTTATTATCGTCAGAAGAAGAAATTGAGATTATAAAACTTTTAGCTGCGTGGACAAAAACATTAGAAGCATCTGCAAAATATTTTGAACCACATCGCATCGCATTTTATTTAATAAATTTAGCTTCAAAATTTCATTCTATGTGGAATTTCGGTAAAGAAAATAGCGATTATAGATTTGTAATTGAGAGCAATAAAGAATTAACTCTAGCACGTCTTGCTCTTGCAAGTGCCATACAGAAAGTTATAGCTAGCGGTCTCGAAGTGATAGGTGTAGAACCAATGAACAAAATGTAGTTAGGTTTTCATCGTCATTGCGAGGAGGTATTGCTCGCGTGGATCGATAAAACCCATTGTGTCACCTCATGGCTTGACCACGGGGTCCAACATAAATCGAGATAAATCGAGCTTTTAGTTTTAAAATTTTACCTGTATTTAGATTTTTTATTACTGGACCCCGTGGTCAAGCCATGGGGTGACATCTCAAATATTTTATATATCATGATCAATAATATTTTTATTAAAATATTTCTAGTATTTTTAATATGTATATCCGCTATTTATTTTGGTTATCAATATTATCAGAATAGCAAGCCGGTAATTACTATTTATCCTGATGAGTTGCCTACAAAAATAAAACCGTCTATAATAGAAAATAACCAAATAGTAGCAGTACATAGTACGATATATGAAAATCTTATTGCTAAAGATACAAATATTAAAACCGTAAAATTGCTTCCTGATCCTGAGAAACCTATGAATATAGATTCTCGTAACCAAAGTCAAAGCGATGAATCTTTTGATGAAATATCCAACCTTATTGCATTAATAGAGCCAAGTAATAACGCCAAAAATGAAACTGATTTAAATATCATAAAGCTTGAAAAAGGAAGTAAGGATAAGGTTAGTAATGCTAAAAATTGTAAAAATAATGAAAGTTATAAAGTACAACTAGGTTCGGTAAAATCTGAAGCAGAAGCAATGCAAGAAGGGGAAAGAATAAAAAAGAAATTCCCAAAAATTCTTAAAAATGTTGTTATCACAACCAAAAAAGTTAAATATGAGGACGGCAAATTTTTCTATTTAATCTTAGCCGGTGATTATGGTAGTCTTAGTCAAGCCAAAGGGGTTTGTAAGAAACTAGCTTATAACAAACAGAGTTGTGTGTTAAAGTGATATTTTAGTGTCATACCGTGGCTTGGTCCACGGTATCCAGAAAAACAATAAAAAATACTAATGATATTAGTATTTTTACTAGATCCCGCGATCAAGTCGCGGGATGATAGTGGTGAAACTGATCCATGCAACAACGATTGCTTGCAATGACGATGACAATAAATAAAAAGCCCTTCAACATCAACAAATATTAAATAACTTATGAAAGAAGCTAAAATAGAAAATATTGACTTTGGTAATGCATTATCGGAGCGTTATCTTGCTTATGCGTTGTCAACGATTATGTCACGTTCGCTTCCTGACGTACGTGATGGACTCAAGCCTGTACATCGTAGGTTATTATACGCAATGCTACAGCTAAGGCTTGAGCCGAATTCCGGTTATAAGAAATGTGCAAGGGTGGTTGGTGACGTGATCGGTAAATATCACCCGCACGGTGATGTAGCAGTGTATGATACTTTGGTACGCCTTGCTCAGCACTTTTCATTACGTTATCCTTTAATTGACGGGCAGGGCAATTTCGGCTCTATCGACGGTGATAATGCAGCGGCTATGCGTTATACCGAATCACGTATGACGGAAATATGTACTTTATTAATGATAGACATCGATAAAGATACGGTAGATTTCCGCCCTACTTATGATGATTCCGATTTAGAACCGGTAATAATGCCGGCAAGTTTTCCGAATTTACTAGCTAATGGTTCTGAAGGGATAGCAGTCGGTATGGCAACCAATATACCGCCGCATAATTTACATGAGTTATGCGATGCTTTGGTGCATTTAATCGACCACCCGAAAGCTGAAATTAACGATATAATGAATTTCATTAAAGGTCCTGATTTTCCAACCGGCGGCATAATTATTGATAAAGCTGAAGTTATTAATGCTGCATATACTACTGGACGCGGTAGTCTTAGAGTAAGAAGCAGATGGGAAAAAGAGGAGCTAAGTTACGGTACATATCAGATAGTCGTAACCGAGATACCTTATCAGGTTCAGAAATCAAAACTTATAGAACAAATAGCGATATTACTAAAGGATAAAAAAATCCCGCTTGTTAGCAATATTAGAGATGAATCAACCGATATTATTAGATTAATTATCGAGCCTAGAGATCGTAGTTGTGATCCACAAATAGTTATGGAATCTCTATTCAAGCTAACGAATTTAGAAAGCCGCATTCAGTTAAATATGAATGTGATCGGCAGTAATAACGTGCCGAGAGTAATGAATATTTTAGAGGTTTTACAAGAGTTTTTAGCTCACAGACAAAATATTGTTACTCGGAGGGCAACTTATCTTTTAAACAAAATCAAACATCGTTTAGAAATTCTAGAAGGTCTGAGAATAGCTTATCTAAATCTTGATGAGATAATTAAAATCATTCGTGAAGAAGATGAACCGAAAGCGATAATGATGGAGCGGTTCAAGCTAACCGAAATACAGGTAGAAGCGATATTAAATACCCGTCTTCGCTCACTTCGTAAACTTGAAGAGCAGGAAATTATTAATGAGCATGGTAATTTGCAGAAGCAGCAAGCTATATTAGAAGAGATTTTAAATAATCCAAAAGAATTATGGAAAGTAGTAAAAAAGGAAATAAAAGCAGTACAAACAAAATTCGGATTAAATACGGTAATAGGAGCTAGACGTACAAGTTTTGAAGAAGTAACGCTTACGAATCAAGTAGTTGATATAACGGCGTTTATTACTAAAGAACCGATTACTATTATTTGTTCAAAAATGGGGTGGGTGCGTTCGTTAAAAGGTCATAACACCGATTTATCGACTATCAAATATAAAGAAGGTGATTCAGAAAAATTTATTTTAGAAGCTTACACGACTGATAAAATATTAATAGTTAGTTCAGAAGGCAGGTTTTTTACTTTGCTTGCCGATAATATTTCCAAAGGTAAAGGAACAGGAGAATCTATAAAGCTACTTGTGGATATAGGCAATAACGATATTACAAATATTTTAATCTATAAACCTGATCAGCTTTTATTACTCGCAAGTAGTGTAGGTAAGGGATTTTTGGTTAATTCAAACGAAGTAATGGCTCAAACAAAAACAGGAAAGCAAATTATGAATGTACCGGATGGTCATGCATGTATAGCTTGTTTACCTGTAAACGGGGATAGTATTGCTTGTACCGGTGAAAGTCGTAAATTACTGGTATTTAATATAGATGAAATACCTGAAATGAAAAAAGGGCAAGGTGTAACGCTGCAAAAATTTAAGAATGCAAAACTTCTAGATATTAAAATATTCAATAAAGAAGACGGATTAGGTTGGAATAACAATGGAAAAGTCAAACTTGAGAAAAACATTGTTGCATTTTTAGGAAAAAGAGGTAGTACCGGTAAATTACCTCCTATGGGCTTCCCAAAAAATAATAGATTTTCATCATAATTATAATAAAGATTGAGTGTATACAAAAAAATAGCATATTTTATATGGTTTGATACAAGCGAATTATTTATAAATTCGCTTGTACCGTTCTATTATTAAAAGTTTTTATAGGCTTTTAAATTCATCTTACCTATTTAAATTAATAGATGTTACTATCTCCTACTCCTATAACATCAACCTGATCATCATGATGACCTTCCTCTAACTGATAATATGTAAAATCTTCATTATTATTACCGAAAAGGTTATAAACACCAGTTAATAACTTATTACTATCTTTGAAAAATTGAATTATAGTAGAACAATCCTCTCTAATTGTATCTATTAAAGGTTTTCCGATAGCGGTAGCAGCAGCCATAAGTGCTGGTACCTTTTATTGCATCAAATTTGCTTATAACGTGGTTGGGGCTTGAAATTTTTTTTAAGGTAAAACCTATACTCATTAAATGAGGGATTGCAGTAATATATTTATCTATAATGTTACTTGTTTCCATCATGTTTTTAAATACACTTAATATAGGAGAGAAAAGATTTTCATTGTCCTCTGATGCTGGTTTTTCGATGTTCTGAGTTACATCTATCTTTATCTTTAGAGAATTATCCTGTTTCATATTAAAAAACTTCAATGCTGCCTCAAAATCCCCGCCTTTTGTATAGACTTTCTGAATATTTAAAGCATGTAATATTGTAAATATTTTTTTAAGTTGGAACTAGAAACAAAATTATATGCATCTTTAAATAATAATTTAGAAGCGGTTGCATATCTTGTAACTGCTTTTAATCCATTTACAAAGGAATATCCTGAGCTTGTAAATTGAGCATGATTCATAGTGTTACTCCTGTTTTAAAATAATAAGAATCATATATCGCATGATTACCATATATTATGGTTTGATTGCATCACAATATATGGTAATTAAAGAAAGTCAATATCTAAAAATAAAAAAGTAAAATATATAATTTCATTTAATTAATAGGCAGTATAGTACAAATTTTTCATGATTCGCCGATACTTATGTAATTTATGCTGTGTAGGCTCAACTTTAAATTCATCTTGACTGCAGCTTTTTAAGTAAATGAAGTACAAAGCTAAGTATAATTTGACAAGAATTAGAGAGCTGTAAGCTAGTAGAATGGTTTAAAGATTTAACAGAAGACAAGACTATTGCAACGATGGAACTATAAAATTTATTGATAGTTTAATTAAAAAAATGAAATAATCAAGGCATAAGATTGCTCTAAGCCTTGATTATAATAGTAATTAATTTGTAAATAATTAAAACTTAAGTTTTGTACCTATAAGAGCAACAGTACCTCGTGTTGTTTTACTAGGTGCTTCAGGGTAATATACAGGTTTACCTTTAGCTTGGAAATGAGAAATTTCAGCATATGGTAATAAACCAGGCATGATCTTATATTCAGTAGCGAGGCTTACAGCATCAACGGTGTTTTTATATTTTGAAGTTTTAAGATATTCAAGACTTGTTTTTATAGGTCCTTGTCCATAAGCAACTGCTCCATTGTAATAATAGGTATCACGACCGACTTTATAATATTCCTTAGCGGTTAAGCTTTTACCTAAATTACCGTAAGAAGCCCCACAAGAGAAATTACCGTAAGTAAATACAGCTCCAAGATTATATGCTTTTAAATTAGAAAGCTTATAAGTATTAAGCACTTGGATTGTAGTTCCTTCTCTTTTAGCATGAATAAGACGACGAGCAGGTTTACCGTATTCTCCAGTAACGGATAATTTTAAGTCTGCATCTTCACTAATTTCATGTTCATAAGTTAAGCCGGCAGAAAAAGCATCTCGAATATTCTGATTTATAGTCATAGTTTCGCCGTTTCCTAAGGTAACCGTTTTTATTCCAGTTTTAGAAACACTCATCCCGTTTCTTCCTGAACTTTCAAGCGTTAAATTATTTATATCTTTATTACCGCCTGTATTAGCAGTGTCCGGAGTATAAGAGATACCAGTTTGGAAGCCTTTCATTTTAGGCGTGAAAAAGTTGAGTCTTCTAGCTTTTTCAGTTTTTTCATTGATTTGATCAAAAGAGTTTGAGTATGATTCAAGATAAAAGCTAGCACTAGTATCAAAATCCGGTTTTAAACCTTTATATCTCATATACTGACCGTCAAGTAGAGCATATCTACACCATCCTCCGGTACCTGCGGTTACTTGAGAGCCGGCAACACGCAACTTAGCACTTGCATCGACAGGAGAGCCTAATTCTACTTTACCGTAACTAGTTTCAATAAAGATATGTGATCCGTTATAACTTGCAGAGGTTTTTGCTCTTGTAGTAGGCTGAAGCACTATTTTAGCACCTGCTATTACATCATTGATAGTTTTAGCAATAGTTGCCGCAAACGCTGCTTCCGTGTAAAACCCTAGCTTTTTCCTGTTATCAGTTACATTTTTATCAAATAAAATTAAATGATCCTGTTTAATATAACCGCTTTCAAATAAATAGAATCCCTCTAATTTTATTTCAGTATCAGAATTAGAAATAACAGGTGTTGGATTTTCTTCGGCAAGACCAGCCGATGCAAGGCAAATAATACTTGCAGCTAATAATAATTTTTTCACTTTAATAAAGTCCCTATAAACTTAAATAATAAAATTTACTAATACAAAATAAATTTTTAGTATTAATAAATATAAATCAACTATGTTAGAATATAATAATACTTTTCAGAATTGACAATAAAAAACTATTTTAATTTGTAATAATTTAAAGTATATAATGTTGTATTATTATCACTATCATTATTCAAGTAGTCTCAGACTTATAGTTTTAAAGAAAAATTTTGTATTGTAAATGATTATGAGTTATAATCATTAGTTTATTAATTAAATTAAGTTTTGATTATGGCTATAATGTCAGATAAGTGGATAAAAGAAGCTGTTATAAATCAAAGTATGATAAGGCCCTTTGCGGAAAAGCAGGTAAGAGTTCATAATAAAGAAAAGATTATTTCTTACGGTTTATCTTCTTACGGCTATGATGCTAGAGTATCTAATGAATTTAAAATATTCACCAATATAAATTCTACTACGGTTGATCCAAAAAATTTCAGTGAATATAATTTAGTTGATAGAGAGGTAGATGTGTGTATTATTCCACCTAATAGTTTTGCCCTTGGCAGAACTATAGAATATTTTAAAATACCGCGTGATGTATTAGTTATTTGTGTCGGCAAGTCCACTTATGCGAGATGCGGTATAATAGTAAATGTGACTCCGTTAGAACCGGAGTGGGAAGGACATGTAACTTTAGAGTTTTCTAATACTACTCCATTACCTGCTAAAATATATGCAAATGAAGGAGCTTGTCAGTTTTTATTTTTAAAAAGTGATCAAATTTGTGATACTTCATATGCCGATCGACAAGGAAAATATATGAAACAAGTAGGCGTAACTTTACCGTTAACATAACTTTTTTATGTAAGAGCCTGTTCGCGATCTTAATTTTAAAGCTAATTAAAATCTTTTTAGCTGCAAATTATAAGATTTTTTGAAATAAGAATACTATTCCTACAAAAATCTTATTAATTTTCGCTTAAAAACCTGTTTAATTATCAATCAAAATAAAATCGTGAACAGGCTCTAAAAAATTATATTAAATTTTTAATAAGGATTTTTATGAGTACAATAAACACCGATACTAATGAGGCAATGCCGCATATTTCCGTTAATGCACAGTATGTAAAAGATTTATCTCTTGAGAACCCTTCTGCCCCGTCTTCTCTTGCGTCTTTGGATCAACGCCCTCAAATTGATTTATCTCTAGATATAAATATTACTAATTTATCGGAAGAAAATTTCTATGAAGTAGAGTTAAATATCGAAGCAATTGCAAGAAATGAGAAATATAAATTATTTCAGATAGAATTAAAATATGCCGGAGTATTTAATTTAATTAATATTGATTCTGAACAACATCCGATTTTATTATCCGTTCATTGTCCGGCAATGATATTTCCATTTGCTAGAAAAATTATAGCTAGCTGTACTCAAGATGCAGGATTCCAGCCTTTAATGATTGATCCTATAGATTTTGGTGCCTTATATCATAAGAAAATGTCGGAGCATCAAAACTAAGAAAATCATTTAATTATTTAATAAATTTCGTTTTAAACGCCATGGTTTTTAAATCACAGATAGAGCTTAATAGTAAATATTTTACCAATTTGATTAAATATTCTTTACTTATGTTATTAATAAATGTATAAAGCACTAGATAAAAAATTATAATTTAGTTAACAATAATTAACTGTAATTAAATTATAGCACAATATAAAAATTGAATTTTATGGAGAAAAATAATGAGAGTTTTGTTAATTGAAGACGAGCCGGAAATGGCTAACTTAATTGAGCTAACTTTAGCTTCAGAAGGGATAGTTTGCGATAAAGCTTCAGTTGGTGTGGAAGGTTTAAGACTTGGTAAAGTCGGTGGTTATGATCTAGTGATTTTAGACCTTATGTTACCGGATATTAATGGTTTTGAGATATTACTAAGATTGCGTGCTGCCAAAATAAAAACTCCAATCTTAATTTTATCTAGCTTAACGGATACCGATCAAAAAATTACCGGTTTCTCTTCCGGAGCCGATGATTATCTAACCAAACCGTTTGTAAGAGAGGAATTAATTGCTAGAATTAAAGCTATAGTTAGACGTTCTAAAGGGCATGCAGCATCAGTATTTAGGTTTGATAAGGTTAGCGTAAACCTAGATACTAGAAGTGTAGAAGTTGACGGCAAAAAAGTACATTTGACGAACAAAGAATATGCTATTTTAGAGCTATTAATACTCCGAAGAGGAACTATCTTAACTAAAGAAATGTTCTTAAATCACTTATATAGTAGTGTTGACGAACCGGAAATGAAAATTATTGACGTATTTATTTGTAAACTTCGTAAAAAGTTAAGTGATGCTGCCGGCGGTAGAGATTATATCGACACAGTATGGGGACGCGGTTATATGCTAAAAGAATATGATGAATTACAACAAAAAGAAATTTTAGCACAAGGAGTATAATTAATGCCTTTATCGACTTCTTTACTTGGTAAAAAAAGTACTTATAAAGATAGTTATGATGCGACTTTATTATTTAAAATTCCACGTATAAATAATCGAAACGAACTTGGAATAAATAGTAATAATCTTCCGTTTTACGGGGTAGATGTTTGGAATACATATGAACTATCTTGCCTTAATAAGAACGGTAAGCCATGGGTTGGAGTAGGCACTTTTTATATACCGACGGATTCTGAAAATATAGTAGAATCAAAATCATTTAAATTATATCTAAATTCTTTTAATAACTTTGTTGTTGAATCAGTAGAAGAACTAGAAAGAATTATCTTACAGGATCTAAGTAATGTTACACACGCTAAAGTAACAGGACGTATATTTCCTATAAATACAAAAATAGAATTTGGTGTTCCAAGTGGTAAAAATGTCGATGATTTAGATATAGTATGCAATAATTACGGTCCACCCGATAATAGTTTAATTGAGTATGAAGATGTTTTAGTAGAAGAAGAGATTAATTCTAATTTACTAAAATCAAATTGCTTAGTAACAGGTCAACCGGATTGGGGTACAATCGTTATAAAATATAAAGGAAAAAAGTTAAAACATGATTCTTTCCTGAAATATCTAATATCTTTTAGAAATTGTAATGAGTTTGCAGAGCAGTGTGCCGAGCGTATTTTTACAGACATTAAAAACGCTATAAATCCTGATTTTCTTTCTATTTATATAGTATATACTAGGCGTGGAGGAATTGATATTTGTCCCTATCGTTCTACCGATAAAAGTTATACTTTACCTAGCGATAAACGACTTATTAGGCAATAATCACTTTTCTAATCCATAAAAAAATCCGTTTGCGAGAAAAGCATTGTCCGTGTGGATTGAAAAACGCATCTGTTGTCATTCCGTGGCTTGACACAGTGGATTTTACCGGTCCATCCAGCAATGTTCCGACTATATGGAATGACATAAACGAGCTACGCAATAACGCTGATTAAGGCGGATAACAATCAAAAAATAACTCACGTAAGCAAGCTTTTCGCAGGATAGAAGTTAGTATAATTTTATGATTCTTTTGTAGGATTTTGTGGAGGCTTTAGGCTTTCTACTATTTTATTCAGGTCTATTTGACTACAGATCCCCAGTAACACGGGATCACGAGGACGAATAGAATTCATATTCCAATGGCTACGGGTTCTAATAGCATCTATAGTAGTTTTAGTAGTACCTATTAATTTAATTATTTGATGGTCTTGGATGTTCGGATAATTAGACAATAACCAATATATAGCATCCGGTTTATCTTGACGTCTTGCTATAGGAGTGTATTTAGCACGCTGTTTTTTCTGATTTTTCATCAATTCATCAGCAGGGCTATATGAAATTTGTAAATTAGCATTAGGATCTTTACTGCAACGCTCAATTTCCTCTAAAGTTAACTGACCGTTTACAATTGGATTTAAACCTTTTATAGATTGTGCTACTTCATCGTCAGCCATGCCTTTTATTTCAAATTCATGAATACCGCAAAAATCGGCAATTTGTTTAAAAGTTAAAGAAGTATTTTCAATTAACCACATAGCCGTGGCTTTTGGCAGAAGCGGTAATGTTTTTTGCGAATTCATGATAATTGTTTTTTGGCTTAATTTAAGAAATTATAACAAATAGAGTTATTTAAGTCAATCTTCATTTAGAAACTTAACTATCTCCTCAACTACTTTCTTAGCATCGCCGAATAACATAAAAGTATTATCGTGATAAAATAGCTCATTTTCTATACCTGCATATCCTGATGCCATAGAGCGTTTAATAAACAAAATCGTACGTGCTTTTTCGACATCGAGTACCGGCATGCCGTAAATTGGACTATTCGGATCATTTTTAGCAGCAGGATTAGTTACGTCATTTGCCCCAATCACAAGCACTACATCAGTGGTAACGAAATCTCTATTAATTTCTTCAAGCTCAAGTACTTTCTCATAATCTATATTAGCTTCTGCAAGTAAAACATTCATATGTCCAGGCATTCTACCGGCTACCGGATGTACGGCAAAACGTACATTAATATCTGAACGTTCTAATATATCAACCATCTCTTTTATTATATGCTGAGACTGGGCTACTGCCATACCGTAACCAGGGACAATTATCACCGACGATGCATTAAGTAGTAAATGTGCCGCATCTTCAGGACAGCTTGTTTTTGCTATTTTATCGTCGTCTATATCCTTGTTAATTCCAGTAGGTGCAGGCAAAAACGCCCCAAAAATAACCTTAATTAATGAGCGATTCATCGCTTTGCACATTATATAGCTAAGTATAGCTCCGCTACTGCCGACCAATGCCCCGGTAATAATAAGTAGGCTATTACTAAGCGTAAAGCCGATACCTGCTGCTGCAAAGCCTGAATATGAGTTTAGCATCGATACTATAACCGGCATATCTGCACCGCCTACCGGTATTATTAGTAATACTCCGATTAACAGCGATAAAAAAACTATTAGATTAAATAAAAATATATTTTCTGAACGAATAAATAATATTATCAGAAGAACTAATATTATTGCTGTTAATAGGCATATATATTGCTGACCGTAGAATTTTAGTGGGTTACTTTTCATTAAGCCTTGTAGTTTTAGGAAAGCTATTACCGAGCCGCTAAAAGTTAATGCCCCTATAGAAACTCCAAGTGATATTTCTATTAGCGAATTAATAGGTAAACTTCCTGCTATTCCTATAGAAAAATTTTCAGGAGCAAGTATCGTAGCGTAAGCTACAAATACCGCAGCAAGACCAACGAAAGAGTGAAATCCAGCAACTAATTGAGGCATTGCCGTCATGGAGATTTTAAGTGCAATAATCCCTCCGATTATACCGCCTAATAATATAGTTGCTACAATGGGTAATTTATGAGTAAAATCTGGGAGGAAAAAAGTAACGCCGACTGCTATCACCATCCCCAAAATACCTATGGTACTGCCTAAACGTGCTTGCTTTTGTGAGGATAAGAATTTGAGTGATAGAATAAAGCAAACAGCCGCAACTAAGTATAATAACTGGATAATTTGTAGGGACATAGGTGAATTTATTTAATAATTTGGAAACGTCATTGCGAGCAGCCGTAGGCTGCGTGGCAATCTCATGAAATAATAATAAACTCCTGAGATTGCTTCGTCAATTACTTCGTAATTTCCTTGCAATGACGGCTCAGTTATCCATACAACAATGTCTCTTCGCAATGACGAGAGATTTTTAAAAAGTAAATCCTATACCTACGGAAACTATTAAAGGATTAAGTTTAACTTTAGAGGTCACGGTTTTATTACCTACTAAATTCGGTTTATACTCAAGTTTAGGATTTAAGAAAAATTGTCTTACGTCAATATTGATTAAAGTATCATCTTTAGCATAAAAATCTACACCTATTTGTCCTACGGCACCGTGTCCGTTTTTAATTTTAAGACCGGTAGCTTGCGTAAGCATATAAGAACCGTGATAACCTATACCTATATACGGTCTTATTCCACCGTAAGGAGCTATATGAAATTGTCCGGTAACTGTTGCAGGAATCATATAAATAGGTTTGTTTTTTCCTAGTTTGACATTATCAACGCCATAATTATGAGCAACGGCTGCAAGGGATGTATATTTAGTGCGTAAAACATTAAAGCCAAGCGATAATTCAGTAGCTAAATAATTATTAAAGAATATAGTAGTGGACGCATCACCTCCATAACCGTTTTTTGCAACTTCTCCTACTGAAACAGGTTGAGGAGAGGTAGGAGTAGGTAATCCTTTTTGCGTAGTACTTGAAAAAACACCACCTAGACGCATCTTGAAAACTAAACTTCCTTCATTTTCGTAATACGGTGTACTATCATAGTCAGGAGCAGAATCTACATCATCATACATGCTTTTAGCAAAACTATTAATACTTATGCTGGACACAAACAAAATTATCCCTAATTTTTTCACTATTCTTAACATATAATTATAACCTTTACTTGCTTAAAATTGATTACCGTATTATTATACAAAGTTTTTGTTTATATATTTATACCATTGTCATAAAAGATAGAATTCTTTTATGCTAAAAGTCAAGACATTTAAGTAAAATTATAGAAATTATTGGAGCATATTAATGAATGATGCATTAAAAACATATTTAACCGGTATAGGTTGGTTTTTACTTAGTTTAGTAAGTAGTAGTGCCAATGATGTAATGTCTAAATATCTTGGGACTCGTTTACATAGCTTTGAAGTAGCTTTTTTCCGCTTCTTTTTCAGTAGCATAGTTTTACTACCTTTTGTTGTTTATTACGGTAAAAATACCTTAAAAACAAGTCGTCCTTTTGTACATATATTAAGAGGGTTATTATTATTTTTCGGCATGACTTCTTGGACTTACGGTCTGACTATAGCTCCCGTTACTACTGCAACCGTTGTAAGTTTTTCTATTCCTTTATTTACTTTAATACTTGCCGTATTTTTTCTGAACGAAAATATTATTTGGCAAAGATGGGTAGTTACCGTAGTAGGATTTATAGGGCTTGTTGTTACGCTTAAACCGCATGCCGAGGATTTTAACCCCGAAATTTTGTATTTTGTATTAGCGGCTAGTTCATTTGCTATGCTTGACATTATTAATAAAAAATTCGTAATAAAAGAATCGATGATTAGCATGCTGTTTTATTCGGCAATAGTAACTGCTATAGTGTCGCTACCTGTAGCATCGCAGTATTGGCTAACCCCTAGTAGTTTTGAATTAGCTTTATTGTTTGTACTCGGTAGTAGCGGAAGCTTAATATTATTCTTCCTACTTAAAGCTTTTTCCATGGTAGATGCAACCGCTACCGCTCCTTATAGATATTTAGAGCTGGTGATTTCGGCAATAGCGGCATATTTCATATTTAACGAGTTTCCCGATAAAAGCACACTTTATGGAGCAGTAATAATAATTCCTGCCACCTTATTTATAATATACTCCGAAAAAAAAGCTATGAGTAGAAAACATGAATCGCAGTAAGCTAGTATTTTCAAGCGGTATCGCTAACACTTTTGAATGGTATGATTATGTATTATTCGGTTATTTTGCACCCATAATAGGAGCAAAATTTTTCCCGAATGATGATGCTAATACTTCTTTACTGCAAGCTTTTTTAGTCTTTGCTATAGGTTATTTGGCAAGACCGTTGGGTGGCATATTTTTTGGTGTTATCGGTGATAGATTTGGACGCAAAGTAGCCTTAACTAGTGCGTTATTTTGCATGTCTGCCCCAACCGTATTAATAGGAATATTACCAACTTACCATACTATCGGTATAACTGCGACTATATTAATGATTTGTGTACGAATTCTACAAGGATTATCAATGGGAGGAGCTTTGACCGGCTCTATTTCCTTTGTTATTGAGCATACTAGCCATAAACACCGAGGCTTCACCGGTAGTATTTCAATGTCTAGTATATGCTCCGGTTTATTGCTTGGTTCTTTTGTTTCTTATATAGTCAAGAATATTCTAACAGCTTCACAATTTGATAGTTTTGGCTGGAGAATACCTTTTTTACTTGGTTTTTTTATTCTTTTTGCAGCATTTTATATTAAAAAAAATACACACGAAACACCGAATTTTAAAAATCTAAGAGAGCAGAAAAAGATTTTACAATCACCGTTAAAAAAAGTCATTACCAATCATTGGTTTGATATATTAATCTCGATTTTTATCAATGCTCCCGGTTCGATAATATTCTATCTAACTACAATTTACTTGGTATCGTTTTTAAAAATCAGCCGCAACTTTACTGAAAATGAGGTAAATAGCCTCGCTAGCGTGTGTTACGTGATTATGATAGCCGTAACTTTATTAAGCGGTTATCTATCCGATATTATAGGTCGCAGGAAAATTTTCGTAATTAATCTGATAATAATTATTGTAACAACGCCGTTTTTACTTAATAATTTTGAGAACGGGGACTTCACAAGCGTAATTATCTCACAATTTATACTCGCTATACTTGCCGCTAGCTATATCGGTCCTGAACCGGCATTACAAGCAGAATTTTATCCTACAAATATACGTAACACTGCTCTCTCTATTTCATATAATACTGCTACAAGTATTTTTGGCGGTACTACGCCTCTTGTCTTTGAATATTTAGTACAAAAAACAGGGCATGTAACCTCGGCAGTTTATTATGTCATATTAAGCTGTATTTTTGCATTGATTGCCGTATCTTTTTACAAAAATAGAAGTTTAGATAAAATATGAAAAAAATTACAAAACCTGCAAACCTAGTTGAATTTAATGATAAAATTGTAGTCTTGACACCTAAGAGTTCTTACTATGGCAATGCTTACGAACACAAAATAACTAAAAAAGGATTAGTTTTTGCTAGTATCTCACAGGATAGAGTCACTCCAAAACTGTTGAAAAAATAACTAGTAACGAGGCAATTTCAAGGATATATATAGACTTATTCGGTACGTGCCATAGAGTTACTACGACTGTAACGACTGACCGACTACAGCAAGAAGAAAGCGGATCTTTAGAAATGAGACCTGCTTCTGCAAAAGAGATAGCCCAATTACAAAAGTTAGTACAAGATAATAAAATGATATTAGCATGCCAAACCAAAGAAAAAACACTAAAGATTTTAAGTGATTATTTACAGAAAGAATTTGGGATGCATGCTAATGAAACTACAGTAGCATCTTATGATGAGGTACATATAAGTGGAGCGAATGAAGAGCTAGAATAAGAGCTTTTTTGTAAATAGTAAACGAATTTCCAAAATTCTTCTTGATTTAATAACAAATATATGGCAAAAAGAGTTTGAAATAATCTTGCTACTATAGCTCAGGGGTGGAGCACTTCATTGGTAATGAAGAGGCCGGGGGTTCAATTCCCCCTAGTAGCACCACCACACATCCTAAGCTTTGTGAGTTTTTAACCTTTCTTGAAAAGCTCATATGCTAATTTTAGTCTAGTTTCTGTCAGATACTATTATAGTATTACGTTTATTTTATAAAGCTAAGTTGCAAATAATATAAAACTAATGTATGATTTACATTTAAAATACGGTAACGATTATTTTATTATATGATAGACATCCTTCTTTTTGTACATATTACTATTGCAATATTGCTAATTATAGTTATTCTGATGCAGCGTAGCGGATCGGATGGAATTAGTAGTATAAGTGGTGGTAATAATATGGGAGTAGTCAGTGCTAGAACAGTCGGTAATTTTCTTACTAAAAGCACTATAATACTTACAACATTATTTTTAATAAACGCAATAGTACTTGCTAACCTTTCCTCAAAAAAGAAATCTGATTTAGTTTCTAAGATTAATGAAATTGAAGAAAATCAAGCAGAAAATAGTTTACCTATAGCTAAATAGTTACAGCTTTATCTTAGTAATATCTCTAATACTTGTCATTGTCTACCTTTGTTTGCATTGTTGTGTGGATCGGTAAAATACACTGTGTCACCCCGTGGTTTGACCACGGGGTGACAGATAAAAGTACTGGATTCCCGCTTCTGCGGGAATGACATAACAGGATTCATGCAACAACACCTATGGATCAACGGAATGACATCAGAGAATTTAGTATAGTTTTCAGAACTCCCAATATATATTATTAGAGTACAGCAATATTTTTGCACCTAAAATAATTTTAAAAATGTCTATAGAATTTAATATAAAAGAAAAAATTTATATCATTTTATGTACGTTTTTTACAGTCCTTATTATAGTAGGAAACTTAATATATCAAAAATTTGTTTACCTTAATATTTTTAATTTTTATATTCTTGAATTATCTATAGGAGCAATTTTTTACCCGTTAACTTTTTTATTAACGGATTTAATAGCTGAGTTTTACGGTAAAGAAAGAGCCAATTTTTGTGTAAAGCTTGCTATTATTTTTAATATAGTAGTAGTTTTAATAATAAGTCTTATGGATAAATTGGAAGCTACTAATTGGTCTAATGTTGATAACATAACTTTTCATAAAGTCTTTGGTTTATACCATATATCTTTTTAGCATCAACTTTTGCCTGTTATATAGCTCAACTTGTTGATATTAATATCTATTTATGGATACGTAAAATTACTAAAGGTAAATATTTATGGGTAAGAAACAATTTTAGTACGGCAATTTCTTTATTTATCGATACTTTTATTGTAATTAGGATTATGAGCTTATTTAATATTTTTCCTTTTGACCAATTAGGTCATCTTGTACTTAATAGCTATTCATTTAAACTATTTTTTACCGTATTTAGTACACCGATATTCTATTTGGCAGTTTGGTTAATACGCTTATCTATCAAGAGATTTGATAAATAAGGATAAGATTCTCAAAAAACCCTATCCTCTATTTATTTTTACAAATTGATTTTTAGTTTAACAAGTCCTTGATGGCTTTGATATTTTCTATGAGTATAATAATTATACTCAAGTAGAACATTTATATTCTTTCTGCTCATAAGTATATTACTACCGATATTATATCCAAGCTTAGGTTGTTTTGGTATAATAATTGTTTCTTGTAATGTTTGTCCTTTAAAAGTCGCTTTTGCATTAACTTTTGTATTTTTATTATTGAAGTGGCGCTCAATATTACCGTACAAACTTGGTGTTAATACTATATTACTTGTGGTCGTTATAGGCTTAAACACTATTTTACCGCCAAGGCTACTTTCAAATAATTGATTTGATTTCTTTCGAATCATCAGATTTTCTATATCTACATTATATTCTTTATAGTTGCTAGCTCTTGAATAATCATATTTAAAACCGATATTAGGAATAAAATGTAAATCGTATTTTGTACGATATTTATAATTTAATGAAGTTTGAAAACTTAAATTATTGTTTTGATATTTTCCAATTATATTATTAATACTTTTAGATTTATTCTTAATATAATTATGACCGTAAGATGTTATAGTCTGCAACGAGAAACCTTTAATTAGTTCTTTTAGACCGTAAATGCTTAAAAGATGACCGTTAACTGCTGTTTTTCCTAGTTTTTTATTATATTTAATTTGGGATTCCAAACGGCTATAAGCTATTCCTATAACATCATGGCTATTGATGAATTCAGCATCGGCCCCGATAGTTACGCCGGTTGTACGACCTTGATATTTTGGAATATTTTTCCAAGTTTCTTGTTTGTTGATGCCGTATAAGCCGCTAATCCATACTCCTCTGTTTATACTAGCTTCTTCATCACCAGCCCCTATTGCAGCAACCTTTAATCTATCACTTAAAATATTATAATGAACAGGTTTGTGAAGAGTTGAAGTCGCCTTAACTAATATTGCTACTTTCCTACTGGTGTCATCAGATACCTGTTGTCTCTGTGTTGCCTCATCTTGTTCTGCAATTGCTTCAGTTTTGAATGACACATCGATAGCCTCATCTTGTTCTGCAATTGCTTCAGTTTTGAATGACACATCGATAGCTTCATCTTCGCTTTCTAAAGCTATATCTTTTTTTAATTCTTCGTTAGTGGTGCTATTGCTTTCTTCTAATTCTTCTTTATCAGTTTCATATCCTTTATCGTCTTCATCACTAGATCTTAATGCTAGAAGTGATTTTTTGTCATCTGATGATTTATCATTTTTGCTATCGTTAGAACTCAATAACCTCGGTGATAAAGCAGTTTTTGAATCAGGTTTCTCTGACTTTTTATTGCTATCTTCAGGTTGTGTATCATCCTTTGTTGAGGATTCGTCATTTGCATCTGTTTTTTTTGGTTGTAATAATCGTAATTGTTTCGGATCTAAATGTCCTAGTTTCTTTTCCTGGTTATTATTTTCTGATTGAACATTACTACCATATTTTTGTTCTAGTTCAGCAGACTCTGCTAGTAATTGTTCAACAAATAGAAACAATTCTTTATTTTTTGCTAACTCTAAAAGTTTGGATTTATAAATATTATGTACTTCTTGCCCTATTTCAGTTCTAGGACCTATAAAATCAGAGTTAGCAGTATTAAATGCCTCTTTTACCGCTTCTTCTGGATATTTTGTCAATTGCTGTGTATAAATATTATGTACTTCTTGTCCTATTTCAGTTCTAGGACCTATAAAATCAGAGTCAGCGGAAGTAAACGCCTCCGTTAATTTTTTGTTAAGTATAATATCATCTTCAACATATTTAATAAATTCTTTATCTTTTGTTAATTCCAAAAGTTTAGAAGTATAAATATTATGTATTTTTTGTCCTATTTCAGTTCTAGGACCTATAAAGCTAGAGTGCATAGTGTCGACTGCTTCTTGAATTTTTGCAAAATACTTATTATTTTGATGAACTTTAGATAAATTTTTTGAATGCTCAAATGCTACTGATTCCGCTATAGCTTTTTTAAACAAATTGGCATCAGAGTATTTTGCTTTATGTCCTACTGATTTTTGTCCTAATAAAGCAAATTCTTGATATCTTACAGCTATATCGGAGCTAAAGTTATAAGTTTTTGGAGTTGTTTTAAAAGTAGATGTACTTGCATTTAATTTAGTAATTCTACTTATCCAATCTTTAGTAATCCCTAAATTTGTTAGATAAGCTAATTCCAAATTTTTTGAACCAGGCGGTGGCGGTGGCGGTGGCGGTGGTGGTGGCATGTTTCCGGTATGGGTGTGTTTTTTAGCTTTTTCTTGCGAGTATTTTTCTTGCGAGTACTCTTTAAGAGCTTTTAATATTATAGGCATATTTAATTTATTAGCAAGAATTCTTACTTGTTCATTGCTCATGTCTGTAAATGAAGGCAAAGCTAATCTTAATTGATCTAAATTATTATTACCTTCTAGTTTGATAGTAGTAGCTTTTAAAAACTCTTTTAATAATTCGGGTTCTTTTTCCTTTACTATATCAATAAACTCATTTTGAGATAAATTTGCTGTAATTAATTCTTCAAATTTTATTGTGCTTAAAATAGCTGTTCTTAAATCATCAAGTTTAGCCTGTGCTTGATCAGCATTAATTGTTTTTCTTAAGTTTGTATCTTCTGTTATTAAAAAAGTAGCTTGTTGTGTTATAGTTAATATATTAGGGTCGTTAATTAACTCTTCGACGCTATTGCCAAATATATCTTGATCGAAGTTTTTTGCATTAGTATAGGCAAATTTTAATTTTTCAAACGGAGTTTGTTTGCTATTTAACTCTCTAATCAATTCTGATTTATTTAATTCAAGTTTAATAGGTCTCTTTAATTCTTCAGATATTTTACATGACGATAACAAAATACGGTTTACTGCATTATCAGTGTCTTCATTGAAAAGATTTTTAATTATTTCTTCGCTTGTTGTTGCTTTCTTACCATTTACGGTTATATCTTGTATATACGGGTCTTGAACAAGTTTGTTAAAAGCTTCTTTAGCTTTTTCTTCGATTTCAGGGGTTGAAATGCTAAATAAATTTACAAGAGTTTTCTCGTCAGCTCCTTGGTTGGCGTATGATTCTGTTAATATTTGACGTATAACATTTGTAAGATCAGCTCGTCTTTTTATAAGCTGGTCCTGTAAATCATCAGCTTTTTTACCTCCTGTCTCAGCTCTATATTCTGCATATAGTTTTGCATAAGCTGTCTCTGGCTTGCTTCTTTCTGTGCTGGTTGCACTGGAAGTTGTAGGTTGAAGTGACACTTTTGATTGAACAGTAGTATTACGAGTAAACTGAGTATATAATGAATGTATGTGAGGATATTCTGCTTGTAACTTATTTAAATCAAAATTGTTAGAGTTGCTACTAAAGCCTTGAGAATTTAAGGGAGGTGGTGGGGGTTGCATACTCCCATTTAGCGGTAGAGGTGGCGGATTCGGAATGCCACTTTGTGTTTGTTCTAAATTATTTGCGTTATTACCTACTGCTAACCCTAAAATTTTATTGGTTTCATTGCTTAGTACGTTACTATCGGATAATATTACTTTAATTACTGAATTTAATGTTTGTTTATTTACTTCTTTGGCTAGTTTAATCATATAGTCTTTAGTTAAACTATTTATTATTAGCCCTTTATTTTTTAGTTCTATATTTATTTTTTCTACTATTTCCGGTGTTAAAATATAGACGCTTTTTACAATATATGGTTGCATTCTGTTTTTTAACTCTAATTGCAGAGCTAAAAAGTTTTCTACTGCACTCTTATCTTTACTTGTTGCTAGTTTGATAAGATCTAATCGTGCCTTTTCTTCAAATTGACTATTAGATATATTTCGTGTCGCATAGTCTTTAATTCCTTCAGCAAATTTAGTTTTTTCTTCAGAAGAACTATTTTCTAATAATTTTTTTAGAATAGGTCTATTTTTAACGTCAATATTGGTATTGAAATCTAATTGTCCCTTATCGTTGCTAAATAATACCCTTTGAATAGTATCATCATTAAAATCACTTAAAATAGTAGTTACTGCTTCTTTTTTATAACTACTATCTACTTTAAGATTTAATGCTGCTATAGGATCTGTTTTAATAAGATTTGTAAATTCTTCAATATTTTCTTCTTGTTGTATTATTCTATTTATATTGTGTTGAGACTGCGTTAAATTACCCTTACTTTTTTTAGTATTAAAGTGAGTTTTAAAAGTACTTATAGGATCAAAAAAATATGGTTGTTTCTCTTCTCTACCCGTAGAAATCCACGAAGGTGTTTCTGTATTATTTGTACCTTGATTTGGCATATACCAATTATCACTTTTGGTCCCGCTCTTTTTTTGAGAGTGTCCGGCAGACGGTTTAGTAGTATCATTGTTGTTTAAAAGCTGGTTTGCATTTATTCCGGCTGTTATTTGCTGTATATAAGAATTTGCTTTTATTGTCCCTATCTTAAATTCTTCCTTTAATTCTGCAACTGTAGGGATAATATTATTATCTATATAATATGCTTTTTTATTAAGCATCATCTGAGTTGCTATTGATGCGATATAGTTTGTTGCCTCACCTTTATTAGCACCGAATTTCTGCTCTAGCTCTTTTTCTGTAGGAATACTATTGTCAGCTATATATTGTGGCTTTTCTTTGTCCATAACTTTAAGTCTTATTGACTTAATATAGCCGTCTCTATTATCATCACGAGATATACCAAACCTATTTGTTAACTCTTTTTCTATAGGAATATGGCTATCCGCTATATATTGTCCCTTTGCGTTTTCCATAATTTCAGTTCTTATTGACACAACAAAAGATTCTGCATCATCTTTATTCATGTTAAGAGCAGTCCTTACTTCTTTCATTTCAGGGATAATATTATTATCAACATAATGTTTGTATTTAATATCTCTGTTTATTGAGCTGATATATAGATCGATTACCGCTTTTTTGTCTTTTTCTGCATGACGTACCTTTTGATCTTTTTCTACATTATTGTCTATTTTGCTAGGGTCATAACTTATTCCAAGATTTGTTGCTGCTTCTATATCTGTAGGAACTACACCTTGATTAATATATTCTTGTTTTTTTGTATCAAAATCCTGTTGTTTTACTCTTTCGATGTATAATAAAATTTCAGCTCTTGCTTGTCTTGCTTTATATCTAGTATTATCTAAAAAGCTTGATAAATCTGTTTCCTTATACTTTATTCCTAGATCATCTTGTGCTTGAGTAAAACTAGGAACTAAATCTGCTTCTTGCCATTTTTTGATTTTTTCATTTGGAGTAAAATCTTTCCAAATATTTTGTTGCTGTTTTGAATTGTGCTTTTCCCATGCCGGTGTTTTACTAACTAAATCTTTGAAGCTTGCCGCTCTAGCACTTGTACTTAAAAAGCTACTAGTCAACAAACATGTTGATATGAAAAAAGTTAAAACATATTTTTTTAAGTGGGAATTTTGTAAATTCATTCAAACCTCGATTAGTTATTATTTTTTAAATATAAACGAGGCGGATCATATAATGTTTGTTAATTTATGTAAACTATTAATCATTAATTTTTATTAATTAATAAGAATTTAGCCAAAATGTGTTTAATATATCGCACGCTAATGTATACTCCGAATTTTAAACTTTTTTCAAAAGGAGTATGTAATACTATTTTTGAAAGGAATGTATTTCAGTTTTTGGTAAATAAAATATGCAAATTCAATTTCACTTATATAACACTCTTAGCCGTACTAAAGAGGTTTTTAATCCTCAAGATCAGGCTAACGTAAAAATGTATGTATGTGGACCGACTGTTTATGATAATCCTCATATAGGCAATAGTAGGTCGGTAGTAGTATATGATTTACTTTATCGTATAGTTATAAAAATATTCGGCAGTAGAGCAGTAAAGTATGTACGCAATATTACCGATGTTGACGATAAAATTATTGATAGAGCTGAACTACTTGGTATTACTATTAATGAGTTGACTGATAAAGTTACGCAAGAGTTTCATACAAATATGGCATATTTAGGTTGCATGCTACCGAGTATTGAGCCGAAAGCTACAGAGCATATTGATGTAATGATCGAAATAATAGAACGCTTAATAACAAAAGATCACGCATATATTGCTGATAATCATGTTTATTTTGATGTTTTATCAGCTCCAAATTATACGGAATTATCTAACCGAAATTTAGAAGAAATGTTTGAGGGAGTACGTGTAGAAAATAGTAAAACCAAAAAAAATCCACAGGATTTTGTATTATGGAAACCGGCAAAGCAAAATGAATCGGCAAATATGAATTTTGAAAGCCCTTGGGGACTTGGTCGCCCGGGATGGCATATTGAATGTTCAGCCATGAGCTACAAATATTTAGGTGAGAATTTTGATATTCACGGAGGCGGAGCAGATTTAATCTTTCCGCATCATACCAATGAGATTGCTCAAAGTAGATGTGCTTTTCCAAGTTCTACCTATGCTAAATACTGGATACATAACGGTTTTTTAACGGTTAATGGTGAGAAAATGAGTAAATCTCTTGGTAATTTTATTACCGTAAGGGATTTAATGGATAAACAAATTCAAGGAGAAGTAGTAAGGTTATTTTTATTAAGTAGTCATTATAGACGTCCCCTTGATTATAATGATAAAGCTATAGAAGATGCTAAGAAAACTTTAGATTATTGGTATAGAGCTATAGAAAATATTAATGTGCAGAAAATAGATTTACCTCATAATTTCATGCAAAGCTTACTTGATGATATGAATACGCCGCTTGCCATAAAAATAATTAATGACTACGCTAAAGGGGTATTTACTTCTACAACTGAAGAAGGAAGGCAGCTTAATGCCTCTGCTCTTATTACTTGTGCTAATTTTATTGGTTTAATGAATAAGACTTCACACGAGTGGTTTAATAGCGGTGTGGATGAACTCTATATAAATGAACTTGTAAATAAACGTTTAGAAGCAAAAAAACAAAAAAATTGGTTATTAGCCGATCAAATTCGAAGCCGTCTATTAGAACAACAGATAATTCTAGAAGATAAACCTGACGGTACTACTATTTGGCGAAAAGAATAAAAGCTTGTAAATTGCGCAATATGCGTATATAATCTGTAGGCTTGTAAGTCGTCATTGCGAGAAGGCGTTGCTACGTAGATCGTTTTTCCGTTGTCATCCACGCGACTTGATCGCGGGATCCAGTTAAAAATACTAATATTGTTAGTATTTTTAGTTGTTTTTTGGATCCCGTGGACAAGCCACGGTATGACACCGAATGGGTTTCCCAGTCCACTCAACAACACCGCTACGGTATGACACTTTGTAAGCAAAAAATTCACACGTAAGATATATGTTAGTTCATGTATGTCATGCCGTGGCTTGTCCACGGCATCCAGTTAAAAATACATTAGTATTTCTAGTTATTTATCTGGATACCGTGGACAAGCCACGGTATGACAGTCTTACGGAGGTATAAACTAACAATTAGGAGAATTTAAAAATGTCAAAAATACCATCTGTTAACATTAAAGAATTATTAGATGCGGGCGTGCATTTCGGTCACAAGACCTCACGCTGGAATCCTAAAATGGCATCTTATATATATGGTGAACGTGATGATGTTCATATAATCGATTTAAGACAAAGTGCCGCTTTAATGAGCGTTGCTTTGAATGCAATATATGAAACCGTAAAAAAAGACGGTAAAATATTATTTGTAAGTACTAAAATACAGGCAAGTGATATTATAGCGGAATATGCCGAGAAATGCGGGCAGTATTACGTAAATCATAGATGGCTTGGCGGTATGCTAACTAACTGGAAAACTATTGCGGGTTCAATAGAAAAACTAAATAAGTTAGAAAAAACCTTAGAAAGCGAAGAAGCCCTTATGGGTTATACTAAGAAAGAGATACTCGATATGAGCCGTAGGAAAGATAAGTTACTTCTATCTCTTGCCGGTATTAGAAATCTTAATTCTAAACCTGATCTTCTAGTAGTTATTGACACTAATAAAGAGCATATCGCAATTAATGAAGCGGTAAAGCTTAATGTTCCTATAGTTGCAGTAGTCGATACTAATTCTAATCCTGATAATGTGGATTATCCGATTCCGGGTAATGATGATTCTATAAGGTCAATAAGACTTTATTGTAGTTTATTTGCAGATGCGGCATTACAAGGACTTGAAGAATCAATGAAAGCTTCAGGAGTTGATATGGGGGCTATGCAGGAGCATACAGATAAGGCTTTAACTTCTAAAAATGTTTCTAAATTAAAACAAGCTAAAAAATTCTCTAAAACGAAAAATATTGATGGAGAGACAAATACAGAATTTGAGCAAGCATTAAATGATGCCGATGAAAATAAAAATTCTGATAATGCATAAATGTTGTTGCATGGATACCAGAGTCGTCATTGCGAGCGCAGCCGTAAGGCTGTGCGGCAATCTCATGAAATAATAACAAACTCCTGAGATTGCTTCGTCAATTATTTCATAATTTCCTCGCAATGACGATTAGGTGTCTACACAACCCAAGCCAAATATAATAATTAAGGAGAAAGTAAGGATGAGTGAAATAAATATAAGTGCTGCAGCGGTTAAAGAATTAAGAGAAAAAACCGGTGCAGGTATGATGGACTGCAAAAAAGCATTAATAGAAACCAGCGGTAATTTTGAAGAAGCTATTGATTTTCTGCGTAAGAAAGGTTTGGCTGCTGCTGCAAAGAAAGCCGGACGCATTGCTTCTGAAGGTTTAACGGTTGCAAAAGTTGATGGGCTTACCGGAGTGATAGTTGAAGTAAATTCCGAAACGGATTTTGTTGCTAGAAGTGAGCAGTTTCAGGATCTAGTTAAGGATATTGCAAATCTTGCAGTAATTGCAAAAACTATAGACACGCTAAAAACATCTAAAATGCAAAGCGGTAAATCAGTTGAAGAAGAGATTATAGAAAATATCGCTACAATCGGTGAAAATTTAACATTACGTCGTATGGATATATTAGAGATATCCGAAGGAGCAATCGGTTCGTACGTGCATAATGAAGTTGTACCGAATCTAGGAAAAATTTCCGTATTAGTAGGTCTTGCGTCTAACGCAAAAGATAAAGCAAAACTAGAAGCTTTAGCTAAACAAATTGCTGTTCATGTAGCAGGAAATAACCCGCAAAGTATAGATGATTCAAGCTTGGATCAAGCACTCGTAGAGCGTGAGAGAAAAGTATTTTTTGAGAAATCTAAAGAAGAAGGAAAGCCTGATAATATTATAGAAAAAATGGTAGAAGGTAGAATACGTAAATTCTTCTCTGAAGTTGTATTGCTTCAACAAAATTTCTTATTTGAGCCTAAACTTACCGTTGCGGAAGTAATTAAAAATGCTGAAAAAGAACTCGGTGCAGAAATTAAAATCGCCAAATTTATTAGATACGAACTTGGTGAAGGTATAGAACACGAAGAAAAAAACTTTGCCGATGAAGTAGCTGCTATTACGCAGGGTTAACGGTCTTGTTTTTTTCGTCATTGCGGGGAAAATTACGAAGTAATTGACAAAGCAATTTAGTTAAAAATGCTAATTTATTACATTTTTTGGATTGCCACGCTCCTTATAATCGCGGTGTTGTTGCATAGCTCGTTTTATGTCATTCCCGCATCCACGGGAATGACATCGAGTAGGTTTTTCGAGCCATGCAACAACGCTTATAGTCGCTCGCAATGACGATTTTAGATTCATGCAACAAAGCTCTACTTTTGTGGGGATGACATCAAGTACTTTTTGAATAACACCAACTCAGTTCTTCTTTACTCTCCTAAAAGTTCTATAGTAAATTCGCGATCGAGGTGATCTATATTTACACTACCTTCATTTTGTTGTACTAGTTTATTTAAATACTTATAGTATCCACTACTTACCGGTAAGAAATATAATTTACCTTTATAAACAGTTAAGGCTGGGTACCATTGGTTCTCAAAAATTATAGGAGTATTTGGTAACGATAACCATTTTAATTTTCCGTCTATATCATAACTTATCTTTAAATGAGAAAGATCCACATTTCTCCCCTATGAATCTTTTAAAACTAGCGAAATATCAAAAGTTTTTCCTGTATCTTGTGTAGTGTCAGGTAGAACAACGCTTCTAAATTCTTTAAACTTAAATACAAGATTATTGTTTAATCTTAAAGTCAAAGAAGTGTTAATGATCTCTTCCCACGCGATACCGCATGTATAACCATCTTCAAGTTTAAATTCTTTTGTAACAATCTTACGTTCAGTAGGTTCAGAAAATATAAATTTTTCTTTGCCGTCTCTAGTGAACTCGCTAGACAATCCTAGTACTTCTACTTTACCCGTAGTTAATTTATAAGCAGTCGAAAGAATTTTAGCACCGGTTTTTGCATTTTCTAAAATTTGTTTTTCTAATATTTTAACCTTTTCTCTTTTAGATCTAGGAGAAACTTGTTCAGTAGAATCTAAAGATTCGGTGGTACTAGTAGTACTGCAAGGAGAAGGATTTCTTGCTATATAGGTTGTTTTACTTTCGGGATCGGTACCTAAAACTTCTATTTTCCCTGTATTTATCTTATAAGCATTTACCAAAATTTTACTTCCAGTAGTTGTAACTTTTACCGCCCATCCCACTGCTTTATAGCATACATAATCGGTAATTATTATTACGGCTCCTAAAAATTCTCCATCTCCGCTATCAGATGACTTTCCGTATTTTTTAGCTCTTTTTCTTGCCTCAAGGTCATCTGTTGCCTGTTTATTTGCAATTCTGCATATGGTCTCCGGATCTTGCGTAAACATAATACCTCCTCCATGATTAAATAAGGCTTATTTAATCATATTGCAATTAGAAGTCAAATATTATTTTAGAAGTTCTATTTTTATTAACCGAATTCAGCTATCAAAGAAACTTTGTAATTACTTTTAAATATTCATCTAGGATTTTTTGGTTGTCCTCAACAAATTTTAAAGCATTTTCACTATAGGCTTTAAGTTCTAGAGAATTATTAGATCTAAGTAGATATGTTAGTTTGGTTAGTAAATCTTCACCGTTTTTGATTTGGATAGCTGCTTCATTTTGCAGTACGCCTTTAGCGATATTGGTGTTTTTATTCATATCGGGACCGAATATAATACAATTAGAGAAATATGCCGCTTCTAAAATATTATGCCCGCCTTGTTTAAAAGAACCGCCGATAAAAGAAATTGTAGCTACGGAAAAAAACAACCCCATTTCACTGAATCTATCAACTATATAAAGGTCATCGCTTAAAACAGGTAAATCATTTTGTGATTTAGTGGTAGCGGATAAATTATGTGACTTACAATTATCGATAATTGATTTAACTCGCTCAGGATGTCTTGGAATTAAGATAATATAGCAATCTAAAAACTGCTCTTTTAGGTTTTTGATTATAGGCAAAATTACTTCTTCATCTTCGGGGTGAGTGCTAGCAAATACCACGACTCGCCTATTTTCTAAATGTAAGCTTAATTTTGATAACTCTTCTTGATTGACCGGAAGTTTTTCATTAGCAAATTTAATATTGCCTAAATTAACTGCATCCGATACTCCAAGTTCATTGAATTTTTGTAAGTCACGCTCGCTTTGTGCGATAATTTTACTGAAATTTTTGAGAATAAGCTGAAAGAAGCTTTTTCTTTTTAGCCAAGCTTTAAACGATTTATCGGAAATACGAGCATTTACTAGCAGTAATTTACACTGCCTCGCTCCCTCATTAATAGTACACGGCCATAATTCCGATTCTATAAAAATACCTAAATTAGGTTGCCAATTTCTTAAAAATTTTCGAGTAAAAATAATATTATCTATCGGTAAAAATTGGTGAACTGCTATTTTAGGTAATTTGGCAGTTAATATTTTAGCGGAGCTGTTAGTCCAAGAAGTTACTAAAAAACGAACGTCAGGATAGCGTTTACTTATATTATATATTAATGTTAAAGCTGCCATAGATTCGCCGACGCTTGCTGCATGAATCCATATTAGACTTCTTGCATAACTTGCTTCTAAAGGTAATTTATACGTCGATCCGGTACTCGAATCCTCACGTACGCTTGTGTACGCTGCGATTCTGCGTTCCGTGTCTCCTTTAAATTCCTCTTTATTAGCTTTGTTATGCAAGAAGTCTAATGAATAGTCTTGTCTGCTTTTCCCGATAGCAAAACGTTCTTGGATGCGTCTTATATCTTCTTTACCTATTAATAAGCGGATAAGAATTATAATGAAATAAATAGGTAATAATATAAAGCTTAAAGCATAATATAATAGCATCATTTCTTTAAGCTCTCTGTTAAGCTTGCTAATTGTTTTTCAAGGCTTATATGGTTTTGTATTTTATCATTTGTGAGTTCTAAAGGTGAGCCAACTATGATTTTAATAGTACCAAACGGTAGGGGTATTATTAATTTATCCCAACTTTTTAGTCTAAAACATTTAGAGGTACTACTTACTATCGGAATAAGTTTTTTGTTATATCTATAGGCAATTTCAGTAATGCCGCTATTTACTTTATATACCGGTCCTTTAGGACCATCCGGCGTGACTATTATATTTGCACCTTGAGATAGCTTACCTATAATATTACGTAAAGCTCCAATTGGATTTTTATTAGTAGAACCTACTATAACTCTGCAACCGAATTTTCCTACTAGATCGTTTAAAATTTTTCCGTCTAAATGCGGGGATATTAAAGCATAGATATTTCTATGTCCTATAAACATAGCCGGACTTAAGGCGAGCATATTATGCCAAAATGCAAAGATTACACCTTGTTCGTTTAGGAATTTTTCCTTATTGCCGTTATCGTAAAATATAAATTTCTGCCTTGAAGTAAAGTAAACAAAACGCAAATACCAATATAGTAAAATAGTAATTATACTAAGTACGTATTTATTATTTTTTAAAAATTTTTTAAAAACTTTCCGCATTGATTACCTTATTTGTCATACCGTGGCTTGTCCACGGTATGACAATGAGAAAACTGAAGCCATACAACATAATCAACCTATAGAACTACAAGCTCTCTCAATTCTAATACAAGCCTCTTCTAGCTCTTCCATAGAAGTAGCATAAGAGATTCTAAAATATCCCTCTAAGCCGAAAGCAATACCGGGTACTACGGCAACTTTTGCTTCTTCAAGTAAATATTCGGCAAAATCATTACTATTTGCAATAATTTTTCCTGATTTAGTTTTATGCCCAAATATTTTATCGCATTTAACAAATAAGTAAAATGCCCCTTCCGGCTTATAGCACTCAAAATATTCTACTCTTTTCAAAATTGATAAAGCAAGATCACGCTTTTTTTGAAAATTTAAAGCATTAGGCTTTATATAATCTTGAGGACCGTTTAATGCTTCAATAGCAGCCATTTGACTTATTGAACAAGGGTTTGAAGTACTTTGCGACTGAATAATAGTCATTGCTTTAATCAAAGCTTTAGAGCCTGTACCGTAGCCTATACGCCAACCCGTCATAGAATAAGCTTTAGATACTCCGTTTACGGTAAATATTCTCTCTTTTAAATCAGGTGCTATTTGGGCTAATGTATAAAATTTAAAATCATCAAAAGTAATATGCTCGTAAATATCATCGGACATTAAGTTTACATGGGGATATTTTCTTAAAACTTTAGCAATATTTTCTAGTTCTTCAAAATTATAGCTTGCACCTGTCGGGTTACTAGGAGAGTTAATAATAAGCCACTTAGTTTTATCTGTAATTGAACGTTCTAAAGCTTCTGCACTTAATTTAAAGTTATTTTCAATTCCGCAATTTACAAAAACAGGTGTTCCTGTGCTAAGTGCAACCATATCAGGATACGAAACCCAATAGGGTGTCGGAATAATTACCTCATCCCTTTTGTCTAAAGATGCCATAAACAAATTATATATAACTTGCTTACCGCCGGTGCTTACTATTATTTCATCAAGTTCGTAATCTATATTATTTTCACGTTTGAATTTGTCTTTTATTGCTTGCTTTAAAAGAGGCATACCCTCAACGTTAGTATATTTAGTAAAGCCATCTTTAATCGCTTTAATCGCCGCTTCCTTAATATTGTCAGGCGTATCAAAATCAGGCTCACCGGCACCGAGTGCGATAATATCAACTCCCGCTTTTTTAAGTTCAAGAGTTTTTTTAACGACTGCAAGGGTCGGCGATGGCTTTATAGAACTTAGCCTCGTAGAAATAATTGACATAATTTGAGTCCGTATTAATGCATTAGGTGTTGTTGCATGGATACTAGAGTCGTCATTGCGAGCAGCCGTAGGCTGCGTGGCAATCTCATCAAATATCCTGAGATTGCTTCGTCAATTGCTATGCAATTTCCTCGCAATGACGTTTACCCTTTTGAGCCGCACAACAAGCTTTATTTATAAAAGCGATAATACAGCAATTTTAATCGCAATAAAATTATTTTATTTAAAAATTTATCAAGATATGCTTTATTATAGTAAGTAATATTAATTTAGTAATTAAACTATGCTCGGTAAAATAAAAGACAAAATCAAACATTATTGCTTAACTATAATAAATATACCAAATTTTATTAAGAATAAAATTTTAGAATTTAAGAATTATATAAGTGATTGTAAATATAAATTCTCTCATTTAGCCGAAACTAATTATCAGCTTGGACTTGATCATTTATATAGAGGTAATTTAAATGATGCATTGCTTAGGTTTAAACTAGTCGATAAATTTTTTAATCCTAATGATTCTAAAGTATATTATCAACTCGGATGGGTTTATTTTTTAAAAAATAATTACAGACAAGCTATAGAATATTTAGAAAAATCTAATGAAAAATATAAAGCTATATTTATAAATTTTTTGAAAAATTATAAGGATATTACTGAAATACCTCAAGAAATTTGGGGAAAATATCGTGATTTAACAGCACAATATTATCCTACTATTTTTAATAACGATAAAAATATCCATCTTCCGTATAGGTTTGTTAATGAAGCACTTAAGCAGATATCTGATTTACCGGATAATTACTCTATTTTGGAACTTGGAAGTAATATAGGGCTTGTAGGTTATGAAATACAAAAACGTTTTCCGGAAAGTTTTACTTTAACCGGTGTAGAAATTTCTACTTTAATGAATGATTTACAAGAAACATATTATCCGAACACTAAAATTTACGATCAAATATATAATATTGCTATAGATGAATTTTTAAAACAAAACACTAATAAATTTGATATTATTTTTAGTTTTTGCGGATTATCGTTTACTAACAATTTAATAGAATATTTTAATTTAATATACTCATCTCTTAGTAAACAAGGGTATTTTGCCCTTTGTTTACCGAATGCGGCGAAGACACAATTTTCAGTAAAACGTAAAGAATTTATTTTTAACTTGAATGAAATAAATAATATTTTGCAAAAAAATAATTTTACTATATTAACTTCGGAAGAAATAATACTAGCGGAAAACAATAAATATAGTACTATTGTTTGTAAGAAAACAGCATAAATCAATGAGAATATTAATTATATTATCCATTATTTTATGTTCATTATCGATAAGAGCTGATCTTGAATATGTTGATAATGACATATATAACTACAATGGTGGAAGAAATGAAAACGGTTGCTTGGAAGTTTATGATCCATACGAAAAATTTAACCGTAAAGTGTTTGCATTTAATTCTGTGTTAGATTATATAATATTGCGTCCTTTAGCGATAGGTTATAAAAACATCACGAATGATTACGTAAAAGCACGTGTTAATAGTTTCGTCAGTAATGTCGATACACCGCTTACGGCGGTAAATTACGGGCTTCAGTTAAATTACGATAAAACTATGAAAAGCGTTTGGCGGTTTCTCATTAACACGACGCTTGGCATAGGCGGTTTATTTGACGTAGCAGGTAAAGTAGGTTTGCCGTCTGATCGTCAAACTTTCGGTAGTACCCTCGCACATTATGGGGTTGCCCCAGGTCCTTATTTAGTATTGCCGATAATTGGTAGTACTAACGCAAGAGACATGACGGATTCGGTAATTACTAATTATGCTCTTAATCCATTAATGTACTACACTCATAATGATTTTGACTTAGGAGTACTGGCAGTTAGTAAAATAAACGATCGATATGTTGTGTTACCGTTTAGTGATTATGTGATGAAGAATTCTACCGATCCTTATGTGGCTATTAGATCAGCATTACATCGTGCTCGTGAAGCATCGGTTCAATATCCTGAAAATTTTAAATGTCCTAAACCCAAGAATTAATTAAATTAAAGAGGATTATATGCAAAAAATTATTACAGGTTTATTTCTATTAGTTATAACGTTTTCCGCTTATTCTAATGAAAAAGTGCCTGCCGGTTTGAACAGTTACGTTACTAATTTAGTAAATGAAGCTTCTAGTATATTAAACGATAGTAAGCTATCTGAGCGAGTAAAAATTGCTAAAGCACGTGAGTTAATGTCTCAGAACCTAGATTTTGATTGGATGGCTAAATATACATTAGGCAGAAATGGGATAAAAACTTTATCAGGTGGGCAGGTTCAGGAATTCATCAAAGTTTACTCTAAATATGTTACTAAATCTTATACTGATTTAATAAAAGATTATAAAGGTGAACAGCCTAAAATAGTAGGAGTTCGTCCTTTAAGCTCGACCGATTTTATGGTTGCTATGAATATCATTAGTAATAAAGAGCAAGACCCTATTAAAGTAGAATATCTTGTACGTGAAATGAAAGGAAACGGAAAAGACGTTTTTAAAGTTTCTGATATAATTACGGAAGGTGTAAGTCTTATTGGAGCTCAACAAGACGAGTTTACTGATACTTTAAAAAATCAAGGTTTTGAGGCACTAATACAAAAATTAGAAAGTCGTTCTTAAGCTTATTTCACTGTCATCTTAAATCGTCATTGCGAGGAAAATTTGGCGTTGTTGCATGGTTCGAAAAACCCACTCGGTGTCATGCTGTGGCTTGACCACGGTATCCAGAAAAACAATAAAAAATACTAATAATATTAGTATTTTTAACTGGATCCCGCGAACAAGTCGCGGGATGACAGAGGTGAAGCGAGCCATGCAACAATGCCTTCAGTCGCTCGCAATGACGTTAAACAACATAAATCACTCACATGAAAATCTTAGCAGGCAGTAGTAATAAGTTACTCGCATCTCGTTTAGCTATAGCATTAAATGTTAAATATATTGAGCCGAGAATTACCTATTTCAATGATTCCGAAATAAAAGTAGAAATTCAAGAATCGTTTCATAATGAAGATGTAATCATAGTACAATCCACATCAAAACCCGTTAATGATCGTTTAATTGAGCTGTTCTTGCTAGTAGATGCAGCAAAAAAAGCGGGAGCAAATCGAATAATTTTAGTAATGCCTTATTTCGGTTATGCAAGGTAAGATAATATAAATTTTCAAAATATAATTCCTGCTAAGTTAATAGCAGATTTTTTAGAGAAGCTCGGAGTAAACCATATAATTACTATTGATTTACATTCCGATAAAATAGAGAAATTTTTTAATATTCCTGTTTCTAATCTTGAACCTATAAATTTATATATCCCGTTTTTAAGAACTTATAGCAATTTCGTTATAGTTGCACCTGATAAAGGAAGTATCAATCGAGTTCAAAAAATTAGTAATTTACTAAATATAGATTCAGCTTATATAAACAAAGAAAGGGATATAAATAATAATTGCGAGATGATATCAATAACAGGTAATGTAGAGGGCAAAAATTGCATATTAATTGATGATATTTATAGATAGCGGTGAAACAATAGTAAAAGCAGCGAGATTTTTAAAAGAACATTCGGCTTTATCGGTTAGTGCTTTTATAACTCATGCAGTGCTTTCTGCCGGTTCTAAAAATTCGGTAATAGACCTCTTGGAGAACGAAGCTAATAGAGAGGAATTTGTAGGAAACACGGAACGCAGCACCGCAGCGTACACTTTAGTACGTGAGGATGCGAGTACCGGATTGACGTACAAATTACCTTTAGAAGCAAGTTATGCAAGAGGTCTAATAGACAATATTTTTATCACGGATACTATAGAAACAAGTGACTTATCTACAAAATTTCATATAATACCTGTGTTGCCTATCATCGTAAAAGAGTTAAGAAATATATTATGAGTTTATGTACTCTAGAAATAAATCTATCTGCAATAAAAAATAATTACCTTTTATTACAAGATATTTGCAAAACCTCATTAGTCGGTGCTGCCGTTAAAGCTAACGGTTACGGTCTTGGAGCAGTACAAATTTCTAAAGCTTTAATAGAAGAAAATTGTAGGCATTTTTTTTTAGCCTCAAGTGAAGAGGGAGTGAATTTACGCAAAGCTTTAGGAGTAGATGTTAATATTTTAGTGCTTAACGGCGTTTTTGAACATGATGCTTTAGAGCTGATAGAATATAATTTAACACCTGTTCTAAATAACTTAAAACAAATAGAAATTTGGCAAAAATTTAGTAATTTGAAAAACCGATTATTGCCTTGTTATTTACATTTTAACACAGGGATTAATCGCCTTGGATTAACTTATGATGAAATAGAGCAGTTAATTAATAATCGTGATTTATTAAAAGGGCTAGATTTACAATATATTATAAGCCATCTAGCTATATCCGAGGAAATAGATAATCCTTATAATCTAGAACAATTAAACAGATTTAAAGCTTATTTACGATATTTTCCAAACGTCAAAGCAAGCCTTGCTAATTCCGGCGGCATATTTTTAGGACAGGATTACCATTTTGATTTAGCAAGACCGGGGGCAGCCTTATACGGTCTTAACCCTGTAATGAAAAATCCTGTAAACTTAAAAGCTCCTATAATCCACTTACAGAATTTGACACTAGATAGCCATATCGGTTATAATATGACTTTTACAACTAAGCGTGATAGTGTCATTGCAACGTTACCGCTTGGTTATGCCGACGGGTATAGCTGTAACTTTAGTAATCAAGGCGAGGTGTTTATTAACGGTTGCAGCGTTCCTATAGTAGGGCGAATATCGATGGATTTGATAAATATCGATGTTACCGATCTACCACCGTCCGATATTTTTTTAGGGCAGGAAGCGGAAATTATCGGAAATCATTGCACGCCCGATAAAATAGCGAGTATTATAGGTACTATCGGGTATGAGGTATTAACTAGTCTCGGTAATAGATATAAGAGAATTTATAAGTAAGCGTCATGAGCTACGGAAATTACGAAATAATTGACGAAGCAATCTCAGGAATTTGTTATTATTTCATGAGATTGACACGCAGCCTATGGCTGCGGCTTTGTTGCATGGATCGTTTTATGTCATTCCCGCGTAGGCGGAAAAACTTGTTTTTATATGTTTATTTTATCAAATATGTAACTTCTATATCAATATTTGAAGTTATTTTTCTGGATCCCCGCCTATGCGGGGATGACATCGAGTAGGTTTTTCGATCCATGCAACAACGCCTACGGCTGCTCGCAATGACGATTTAGATAATAATTATAAAACAAAAAAATATACACAAATGTTATTAAATATAGCTAATTCGGTCGGTAAACGTACTATAAAGTTTGCACAAAGTGTAGGCAGTTTTTCTCTATTTAGCTTTGCTGCCGTTAGCAGTATCATAAGACCGCCTTTATATTTGAGTTTAATCATCAGACAATTATTATTTATCGGGTTTCACTCGCTTCCGGTTGTTGCGATGACAACTTTCTTCTCAGGGGCGGTACTTGCATTACAGAGCTATACTGGTTTTTCCCGTTTCTCAGCTGAAAGTTCCATTGCAACGGTAGTAGTATTGTCGCTGACTAGAGAGCTTGGACCTGTCTTAGCCGGACTAATGGTAGCGGGAAGAGTCGGGGCATCAATCGCCTCCGAAATAGCAACAATGAGAGTAACAGAGCAGGTAGATGCTTTATATACTTTATCTACCGATCCTATTAAATATTTAGTTTTTCCAAGAGTAATAGCAGCTATTATTACAATGCCTTTTCTTGTTTTAATCGGGGATATAATTGGTGTTATGGGCGGTTATTTGGTAGGGGTATATAAACTTGATTTTAATAGTGCAGCTTATTTAACCAGTACTTTTCAGTATTTGGAGCCGATTGACGTAATTTCCGGTCTTGTTAAAGCGGGAGTTTTTGGATTTATTATTTCTATAATAAGTTGCTATAGCGGCTATTATTCAGGTAAAGGGGCTAAGGGAGTTGGAAGAGCTACTACCTCGGCAGTAGTAAATTCTTCTATCCTTATCTTAATCAGTAATTATTTAATAACCGAATTATTTTTTAAAGTATAAATATGAGTGAAAAAGAAGAATTTAAAATTAAAATTCGGTCATTATATAAATCATTTGCTAATCATAAGGTGTTAGACGGAATAAATTTGGATGTAAAAAAGGGCAGTTCATTAGTTATTTTAGGTGGTTCCGGTAGCGGTAAATCCGTTCTAATTAAAAATATAGTAGGACTGATTAAACCTGATAAAGGTAAAATTTTTATTGATAATGTAGAAATCCAAGATATCTCAAGTAAACAAAAATTTGAGATTATGGACGGTATAGGTTTTTTATTCCAAGGTGGAGCATTATTTGACTCCTTAAATATACGTGATAATATTACTTTTGAGACTAAAAAATTATCTAAGAAGGAAAAAAACGACCTTGCCGGTGCAAAGCTTAATTCTGTCGGTTTGTCCCCTAGAATACTCGATCTTTACCCTTCCGAATTATCGGGAGGAATGCGAAAAAGAGTAGCCCTTGCTAGGGCTATTTGTAGTACACCGTCGATTTTATTCCTTGATGAACCGACCACAGGGCTTGATCCTATAATGGCAAATGTTATCAACGAATTAATTATAAAAATCCAAGAAGAGTTAGGGGCAACTACGATTACTATAACTCATGATATGATTAGTGCCGAAAAAATAGCTAAAGAAGTAGCTATGATTTATCAAGGAAAAATTAAATGGTACGGTAGTAAAGATGAAATGCGTAATAGTGATAATCCTTATTTAAAACAATTTATAAATGGATTAACTACCGGTCCTATAGAGGTATAAAATGTTTAAGAACTTATTATGTATAGTAATATTTCTAGGTACAAACCTAAATGTTTATGCTATAAATTCTAGCTCTTATACGACAGACGATATAATAAAAATAGTAATTATTCTTGGAATAGTTATTTTAATTTTTAGTCCTGCAAAATTCCGTATAATCGTTATCGGTACTATGTTAGGCTTGGCTTGTGCCTATTTTACATATAAATATATCATACCTATCTTTATTTCTTCACTAAATGGACCATAATTATCTCTTGACACTAGGGGAGTATTACTTTATATTTTTTATCTATTGTATATTTATAAGTTTTAAGGTATTTAGCTTATGTCTCGTAAGTGCGAACTCACAGGTGTGGGTGTTTTATACGGCAATAACGTATCACATTCTCAACGTAAAACTAGAAGACGTTTTGAGCCTAATTTAAGGTCAGTTAAGTTTACAAGTGATATAACAGCCGGGGAATATAGATTATCGGTTAATGCTAGATGTATTAGTTCAGTGGAAAAAGCTGGCGGTTTTGATGCATATATTCTAAAAGCCGATGATAATGTTTTATCAAGTAACGCTAGAGCTATTAAGAAAAAAATAATTCAGACTAAAACGGCAAAATCATTATGAAAAGCGGTATACATCCAGAATATAAAAAGTTTTTGATTAAAGTAGGAAGCGATGTTTTTGAAACAATGTCTACTCATCCTACAGGTGAAATTTTAATGGATGTTGATTTTAGAAAGCATCCGGCATGGAATAAAGATTCCGGAAATGTAGTAAATCAATCGAACAAAAGTGTTAGTGATTTCAATAAAAGATTCTCAGGTCTTTCTTTCGGTAGTAAGAAAGAAGCTAGCTAGGCTTTGTTTGTGGATAACAAATCATCATTGCGAGAAAATTGCATAGCAATTGACGAAGCAATCCAGTAAAAAATTCTGTAAATCAGAATTTTTTTATTATTTTTTCTGGATTGCCGTGTGGTCTACGGCTACTCGGTATCTACGCAAGAATGACACTAACAATATTCACATAGTATTGGATTAAGTCAAAATATAACACAGGTAAATCGTCAATTCTCAATTATTGCGGGGTGGAGCAGCTCGGTAGCTCGTCAGGCTCATAACCTGAAGGTCGTTGGTTCAAATCCAGCCCCCGCTACCATATTTTTTTAATGTCATTCTAGCTCACTTATAGCGTTATTGAAGTCTGCTGATGCCATTCTCTAACTCAGTGTTGTTGCATGGTTTGGTTTTCCTGTTATTGCGAGAAGAATTACGTAGTAATTCGACGAAGCAATTTAGTCAAAAATTCTGATTTACAGAATTTTTTTTATTATTTTGCTGGATTGCCACACTCCTCCACACTCCTTTTAGTCGCTCGTAAGGCATTGTTGCGTGGACCGGTAAAACCCACTGTGTCATCCCGTGGTCAAGCCACGGGGTGACAGAGGTGAAATTGAACCACGCAACAATGCCCGCTCGCAATGACGACTCGGTATTCACGCGGGCAATGCCTAATTACATCCAATACGAAAGCAAATTATGACTACTCAGAAAATAGTGCCTACAAAATCGACTGATAGCAGTAAGCTTTTTCGTCATCAAGCTAAATTTGTAGCCGGTGTTATGAATATAAATCAAATCCCCAATTTTTCATTGCCGGAAATTGTTTTTGTCGGTAAGTCAAATGTCGGCAAATCAAGCCTAATAAATACGATATGTAATAATAAAAATCTTGCTAAAGTTTCTAATACTCCGGGGCGTACTAGGCAAATCAATTTCTTTAACCTTGCAGATAAACTTATTATAGTTGATCTTCCCGGTTATGGTTTTGCTAATGTTCCTATATCAGTCAAAGAGCAGTGGGAAGTGTTAATTAGTTATTATTTACGAAATAGTCATAATTTAAGGTTAGTTAACTTATTGATTGATTCAAGAAGGGGTATAAAAGAAAACGATAAGAAAGTAGCTGAGCTATTATTTGCAAATAAAAGAGAATTTCAAATTATTTTCACAAAATCGGATAAAGTTACGGATCATAAAAACCTTAACGATGAAGCACAGAATTTTCTTGCAACTTTAAACTACTCATGTAATGTTATGTATGTAAGTAGTAGGAGTAAAGAAGGTGCAAGAGAACTTAAAGCTAGTTTGGTAAAATGCATCAAACCTCAAAAATAAAGAGGTAGATAGTATTTCTTCATTAAATAACATTGCTATAATTAAGAATATAATAAAGTGTAGTAGTGAGCTGAAGAGTCGAGCAATAGTTCTAAAATTACCTGCTACTATTATTATTGACGATAAATTATTTACGGCTTTTATTGAATCTGTTAGATTGCTTGAGATGTGCGGTGCTAAAATATATAATATATAGTACATGATCATATTGATTTACGAAGTTCCTCTTTAATATCACAAATAGATGAAAATTTTAGTCAAAAAATTAGTAAAATAAGCGACTATAGTTCTCTAAATGATCCTATTATTATGGAAATTTTATCCAGTTACGTTAACAAGCTTATAGTAACAAAGTTAAGTAGTATAGGTTGTTATGCAGTTGGTATTTCAGGTAAGGATGCTAATTTACTGCAAGCAAAAAAAATCAAAATTATCTCACCGAAAAATTGTAAATCATGAAGTGAGCCTATTATGATTAATCCGGAAATTTTATTAAATTTTGAAGATAATAATATTATACCCGTGATAGCACCGTTTGCGAGCGACGATCAGGAGAAAACACATTTATTAAATGTTAACTTAACGGTAGCAACAATTGCTTCTGCATTAAGTGCAGAACATTTAATATTGCCATATGAGATATTGCAGGTATCCGAGACGTTACCGTATAATATGAAAATACGAGATATTAACTTGTTGAAATCAATGTTAGATGATAGTAATAATTTCATCGAAGAAGAATTAATTAAGATAGCAGTTAATGCACTTGAAAATAATAACGGTTACGTACATTTTGTGAATAGTGAAGCACCGAATTCAATATTGTCAACTATGTTTGATATTAATATAAATTAATAGAGGTTTTTTATGGCAGGAGCATTAGCATCCGATCTTTTATTTGTAGGGTTAACTAGACCGCCGATGATATTTGGAGTAAGTATTAAGTTTGCTGCATTAAATATGATAATGACGATGATAGTATTTATTTGGAATAACGGTATTATGATTTTGTTCGTTGCAGCTGCTTTGCATTTGGTAGCTTATATTATATGTTTTAAAGAACCAAGATTCATAGAGCTATATTTAAATAAAATGTCAAGAACTAGCCAATGTCCTAATAAATTTTACTACGGAGCAAATTCGTATAATATTTGAGTTTTATGTCATTCCCGCGTGGATACCAAGTCGTCATTGCGAGCAGCCGTAGGCTGCGTGGCAATCCAGAAAAAATAATAAAAAAATTCTGTAAATCAGAATTTTTAACTGGATTGCTTCGTCAAAATTTGCAGTTTTTCCTCGCAATGACGACTTGGTATCCACGCGGGAATGACATAAAAAGAGGTATAACTGATAAAATAAATCAAAATAGTTAAATCAGGTGAGGTAATGAAGTTATTTAGAACTAGAGCAGCTAAAGAATTAAGGTCTAAACAAGAAAGACCCACTTCGCATTTTATTCCTTATAAATGTCATTGGGATAGTAATACTATTTTAACGAAAGATAATTCTTTATTACAAGTTATTAAAATAAACGGATTTTCTTTTGAAACTGCTGATGATGAAGATCTAGACATTAAAAAGAATATCAGAAATGCCTTACTTAAAAATATGGCTTCGGGAAATATCGTTATGTATTTCCATACTATTAGAAGACGTAAAGCAGTAATATTTGACGATACGGAATTTACTTATGATCCTACCATAAAAGTCCCTAATGATTTTATTGCTTATTTAGGTGCAGAATGGCGTAAGAAACATGCGGGTGCTAGGTCGTTTTTTAATGAATTATATGTTAGTATTTTATATAAGCCTGATACCGGCGGTGCTGCTATAGTTGAGTATTTTCTAAAGAAGCTTAGACAAAAATCTAATAAAACCGCTTGGGAAAATGACATGAAAGAGATGAAAGAAAATCTTCAAGAAATGTCAACTAGAGTGGTTAATACATTCAGAAGTTACGGAGCAAGATTACTTGGAGTTCGTCAAACGCAGTCAGGTAGTTATTGTGAAATTTTAGAATTCCTTTCATCTTTAATCAATTGCGGTGATTCACCAGGTCCTATAGCATTACCGCGTGGTACTATTGACGAATATTTACCGACTCATCGCTTATTTTTTGGTTCTCGTACTATTGAAGCAAGAAGTCCGCTTGGCAAGAAATATGCCGGAATAATCAGTATACTTGAATACGGTCCTAATACTTCGGCAGGAATTTTTGACGGATTCCTGCAAATGCCTTTTGAATTTGTCATGACTCAAAGCTTTATCTTTGCTAATAGAACAGTAGCGATCGGTAAAATGCAATTACAGCAAAATAGAATGATACAATCTGGTGATAAGGCTACTTCACAAATTGCTGAAATTAATACGGCCCTTGATATGGCCACTAGCGGTGATATCGGTTTTGGTGAGCATCATTTATCGCTTTTATGTTCCGCAAATAATATTAAAGCTTTGGAAGATATATTGTCAATGGCAGCAGTTGAGCTTTCTAATTCAGGAATTCAGCCGGTTAGAGAAAAAATTAACATGGAACCTAGCTATTGGGGACAGTTGCCGGGAAATATGGATTATATAGTGCGTAAATCCACTATAAATACTCTTAATATGGCTAGCTTTGCCTCACAACATAATTATCCGCTCGGTAAAATTAGAGATAACCATTGGGGAGAATATGTCACAGTACTTGATACTACTTCAGGTACGCCGTTTTATTTTAATTTCCATGTAAGGGATGTTGGACATACTCTAATTATCGGTCCAACCGGTGCCGGTAAAACAGTTCTTATGAATTTCTTATGTGCGGAAGCACAAAAATTCAAACCTCGTATGTTCTTTTTTGATAAAGATCGAGGAGCAGAAATATTTATACGTGCTTTAAACGGAGTTTATACAGTAATTGATCCGGGTTTAAAATGCAACTTTAACCCTTTACAGCTTGAAGATACTAGTGAGAATAGAACGTTTATTTTAGAGTGGCTTCGCGTGCTTGTAACTTCTAACGGTGAAAGTTTAACTGCACAAGATAATAAAATCTTATCTCAAGCGGTAAGCGGTAATTTTAGATTAGAAAAAAAAGACAGAAAGCTTAGTAATGTTATAGCATTTCTTGGTGTTGATACACCAAATAGTTTGGCAAGTAGGATTGCAATGTGGGTCGGTAAAGGTTCACACGCTAAGATATTTGACAATGAAATAGATGATATTGATTTACAAAAAGCAAGGGTATTCGGTTTTGATATGACTGAATTACTTAAAGATCCTATAAGCCTTGCACCGGTATTGTTATATATTTTCCATCGTATTAATATCTCTTTAGATGGGCAGAAAACTATGATAGTGCTTGATGAAGCATGGGCTTTAATCGATAATCCGGTATTTGCACCTAAGATCAAAGATTGGTTAAAAGTGTTGAGAAAATTAAATACTTTTGTTATATTTGCTACGCAGAGTGTTGAAGATGCCGCAAAAAGTAGAATTAGTGATACGTTGATTCAACAAACAGCTACGCAGATTTTTTTACCTAATTTGAAAGCTACGGATATTTATCGTAGTGCATTTATGTTAAGTCAGCGAGAATATATTTTAATTAAAACTACCGACCCTACTACACGTTATTTTTTAATAAAACAAGGAATAGATGCCGTAGTTGCAAAGGTTAGCTTAGATGGCATGGATAACATAATCAGTGTTTTATCTGGTAGAGTTGAGACTGTAATATTGCTCGATCAAATTAGAAAGAAACACGGCAATGATCCGGATAAATGGTTACCTATATTTTATGAAGCAGTTAAAACATTATAGATTCCTGTCTGTCATCCCACGGCTTGACTACGGGATCTTGTCTCACAGACTGTATCCTGAGATCACGTGGACAAACCATGGGATGACATTTTTACAATACGACGCAAGTAACTAGTTATGAAATTATTTCCTCGTAGTATGCTTATAACATTAGTACTAAGCTTTATCCTAAATTTAGGGCTAGTTACTAAAACTCATGCTAAAGATACTCTTGATGGCATTGTAGATGTTTTAAGCGGTTTAACTTGCGAAACTCAAGGCGTAGGTGATTTATTACGTAGTGAATTCTCTCATACATGTATTGTTGCTCCGTTCTTTACTTTTGCGGTAATGAATCTTGTTTCTCCCGTTTTATACATGAATACACTTTTAAAGCTTAAAATAAATGATAAAGATTTATTTAACGATAGTAAGTTTGGAAATTTTCCAGGAGGTCAATGTACTCGTGAAAACAGAATTGATCCTAAAAATCCGGAATTACGTTTTGCTTTATGTAGTAATGCTAAACTAATTGTAGCCAGGGCAACTGCCGTAGCAAAATCGGCACTTGCGATCGCTAAAGCCGTATTAACAGGGAGTGATCCTTGGGATGATATAAAAGAAGTGTGGAAAAATAATAAGAAAGATTATTATGTTCCATATAGCGGTAAGCCTGGTGATGACGGTTTTGCACTTGATTTAGGCTTCCCTGTAATATATTGGAAAGTTATTCAAGATAAAGATAGAATATGTGTTTCAACAAAAGGGTTTACAGGATACGTTCCCGTCGGCTGTAAATATATGAAAGAGCCGTTCCCGAAATCCATGTATAATAGCTTTATGGATGTAGCAGATAAGGATTTTATTGAAGATCCAAATGAAACGCCTACCGATCCTTTAGCCTTAGTTTCCTGTAGTGCGGCAGGCGACGGATGTTATCAAAAAGCTTATAATGCTTCAAAAACTGCAGTAGTCATGACTTCTCCTCTTATAGAATGTATGAGGCAAATGATTGCTAGATTACTAATTAGTAAAGATGTTTGTAGTTTTGATAATGTAAGCCAAGTGGTTAATTTGGCTTCAAGGCAAGATAGTGCATTATTTCAGTTCCAAGTAGGAATGTATAAAATAGTTACGGCTTTTCTAACTTTATATGTTATGTTTTTTGGCTTTAAACTATTACTTGCAGGTGAAGTACCGCCAAAAAGTGAGTATATAAATTTTATATTGAAAATGATATTCGTAACTTATTTTTCAATAGGAATTAATATAACCCCTGGTAATGGCTCTCCGTATGACCGGTTAGACGGTATGATTCAGTGGGCGTTTCCTTTCTTACTTGACGGTATAAACGGTTTAGCAAGTTGGGTTATGAATGCTGCTCCGTCCGGTTTATGTAAATTTAATAATCTTTCTTATGACGGTACCGTTTCTTATATTGCATTGTGGGATGCATTAGATTGTAGAGTAGCTCATTATTTAGGACTTGATATATTATCTACGTTACTTGTCGAAAATACTTATCGAAGCCATGATTTTTTAAATTTTGATTTCTTTAGTTTTAGTGCTCCACCATATATTTATTTGCTAATTCCGGCGATAATCTCCGGTAATATGATGTTGGTGTCACTCGCTCTTTCTTATCCGTTACTTGTGATTTCGGTTGCTGCCTTTATGGTTAATGCAACGATTATGTGTATGATATCTATAGTAATACTCGGTATTTTAGCTCCTCTTTTTGTACCTATGTTTTTATTCACATATACAAGAAATTATTTTGATAGCTGGGTTAAACTAATGATCTCGTTCTTGCTACAGCCTATGGTGGTAGTTACTTTTATGATCACGATGTTTTCGGTATATGATTATGGTTTCTACGGTAAATGTCAATATAAGAGCAAGTTAATTCACAATAGTATAGAAGACAAAATTCAAGGTGGTATTACCTCTAAGAGGGATGTTTTAATATTTTACATTAATAATGATTGGGATGATACGTTACAATATCCTGATAAGGATGCCGTAGAAAGTTGTCAAAATAGTTTAGGTTATATGTTAAATAACCCTATTACCACGGCATTTAACTTTGCAAAAGATAGTGTAAGTGAAATTGTCGATAGTAAACCGGGTGATACCCCTACCGATAAATTTCTTGCTAAATTCCAGTTTTTATCGGGAGTAGTTTTGAGTCCCGGAATGTTTTTCATGTCTCCAAAAGTGCTTTTTGAGAAAATTAAAAATATTTTGCTTGCGTTAGTTACGGCATGTTTTACATTGTATTTGATGTATAATTTTAGTAGTCAGCTAGCTGAATTTGCTGCAGATATGACGGAAGGAGTAGCTCTTAGTAATGTTACTATAAAACCGCAAGCAATATTTAAGGCAGCTATGGCAGTACTTGCTACTGCGGGTGCTGCAACTAAGGGGGGCGATCAGATAGCAAGTAGAGGAGGAGCAAGTGATTTAGAGGTAGGTAAAGGCGGACTATCAAATGATAATATTGCTGCAAGCGGAGGTACGTCGGCACCTGCGGTAACAACGCCGACAGCTTCGTCTTCTGTAGCAACTTCTAGCTCAAAAACTGTAAGTAGTGGAGCAAGATCAGATGTTGTTACTCCTCCTCCTGCTCCTACAGAAGCTGTTTCACCACCGCCTGCTAGTATTAGAACTTCTATTTCTACACCTGCACTGCAAAGTAATATTGAAGCTGAAAGTGTTGGAAAAATCATAAGAGATAATAATCAAGAAAGTAAAAAAGAGATTGATAATACTCCGCCTTTACAGGAAAAAGTTGACAATACAAGTAAAGGTACGGGAGTAATTGATTATAGTTTTAACTTAAAGGAACATGAAAATCCGACAGGAGTAAAGCAAATACGGGAAAATGCAGAGATTCGGGATAAACGTGCAGAAGTAGAGAAAGCACGGAACGAATTAGTAGCAAGCGGGGGAGGAAGAATAAGAGATCAGCAAGGTGAAGAAACATCGGAACGACGTGCGAATGTAGAAAAGAAATGGAATGAATTAGTCGATAGCGGTGTAGTAACTGAGATAAGAGAAAGGGATAATAGTGTAACTAATAAATTTGATAAATTAGCTGATGAACTTAATAAGTCAGAAAAAGCAAAGGTAGAAGAAAATAAAAATATAGAAAACGACAGAAAAGAAGATAATACTACTACGTCACCGCAAGAAAAAGTTGACAGTACAAGTAGGGGTTCAGGAGTAATTGATTATAGTTTTAACTTAAAGGAACATGAAAATCCGACAGGAGTAAAGCAGATACGAGAAAATGCAGAGATTCGAGATAAACGTGTAAAAGTAGACAAAGCATGGAATGAACTAGTAGCAAGCGGAGGAGGAAGAGTAAGAGAACAAGAAGGAGGAGAAGTATCAGAACGACGTGCAAATGCTGAAAAGGCATGGGATGAGTTAGTAAAAAGCGGCGTAGTAACAGAAAAAAAAGATAATAGTTCTAATGAAAACTCTTAAAACCTTAAAGATATTTATTATAGTTTATATAGCGTTTGTAAGCTTAGCTAGTTTTGCCGGCTTTGGAGAATCATGTTCTAGTTTACCGACTACTTCAGATGGGTATTTAGAAACGGACACGGCATATGGCTATATAATTCGTAATATTGATATGAAAGATCCGAGAGGTAATTGTAACTCAGTTGCGTCTAGTATAACGTTTTGTTTTAAAAATGTAGAAGGTAGTAGTAGTCCTTGTACCATGTATACTTTAAATGAAGGTGACTCTAAGAAGATTAGTGATTTAAGTACTGATAATAATCTTGATCTTGGAGCAAATCCTGTATTAAAGAATATCGTTTTAACGGTTAAAAAATGGGATAATGATCTATGTTTAGTTATGCCTACGTCAAGGGGACCGATGCCGGTAGCATGTAAATCTTTAAGTGCTACTTCGCCGCCTACTCCGCCTGATGGTGAAAATTGTAATATAGGAAAAAGTTGCTATACGGGAGCAAATTATAGTCAATCGTTAATTAATTTTTCCGGTCTTGCGGTTCAGTGTTTGAGCGAAACGCTTAATAAAATATTTTTTGCCGGAAATGGTTGTAGTTCTCAAGATCAAAATTCTAGGATAACTAATCTTGCTGCTTTTTCTACGTTTCAAGGTTATTTAAAGAGAATTATAGGTGCGGCACTAATTCTTTATACTATGTTTTTTGCCTTTAATATGGCTCTAAATAAAGAATATGCAAGTACTGAAAAAATAGCTCTTTTTGTAATAAAATTCTTATTCGTTGCTTATTTTTCTATCGGTCTTGGACCTTTAGATTTTAGTGGCGGTCAGCCGACAAAAGAAAACGGTATGTTAAAATATGGATTACCTCTTTTGACGGGAGCGGCACCGGACTTTGCACAGATGATCTTTAATGCAGCAGGTTCTAGAGGATTATGTCAATTTGATAATTCAAAGTATAAAGACGGTTATAAATTTTATGGTTTATGGGATGCTATTGATTGCCGTATAGGTTATTATCTTGGCTTGGATTTACTTTATAATATAGATAAGAATGGAGTTTTAGGGAATTCGATCGGCAATGGTCCCGGTGGTAATAATACACCTATACCTAATTTTGATCCTGATGGCAAAAATGACAGACCAAAAGATTTAAGTAAAGCAGGAGCACTGAGATTTTTTGCCGTTATGTTTGGATTCTTTATGGCCGGAAACGTTATTATACTTGCAGCAGGTTTAGTATTTTCTGTAATATTTTTATCTATACTTTTATATTTTATTACGCATTATTTAGTTTGCATGATTACTATTTACGTTATGACATATATTTCTCCTATATTCATTCCTATGGCTCTATTTACTCGTACAAAATCTTATTTTGACGGGTGGTTAAAAGTATGTATCTCATGTGCATTGCAGCCGGCAGTAATAGCAGGTTTTATAGCTTTATTAATAACTATGTATGATTCTGCAATATTTAAAAATTGTGAATTCCTTAGATATGATTATGAAAAAGGGGATATTAGATTTAGTACTTTTGAGTTAAGGCTTCCTGTCGGTGGGGCAGATAAATGTCAGGAAAGTTTTGGATATAAAATGTTACGATATTATGCGGGTGAAGGTTGGGAGGAGCATTTATTAATACTTTTCCCAATAAAATCAATTGTTAGAGATGTTGTATCTATTTTAGCGGAACTTTTGTGCGTATTAGTATTCTCGGTTATTTTTTATTATTTCTCTAAATCTATAGGGCGTTTTGCCGCTGATTTAACTAACGGTCCTAATATGGATGCAGTAACGGCAAGTCCAACTAAAATCGTTGATTTAGTAAAGAAAGGAGCAGCTTTCCTTAAGGATGCTGCTATGGCTTCGCAAGGTAAGCCGCCGGTAGGAGATAAGCCGGATGTTGGAGGTAAGCGTAAAGAGGGAGAGCAGCAAGGCGGGGATTCAGAAAGCGGTGCAGGCGGAGGTAAATGATAGAATATGCAGGGTAACTTATTAAAAGTTTTAGGAGTACTCGCTGTAGTAGCAACGTTAGTTTGCTTTATTTTTGCAGCACTTGGTATGATAGGAGCAGTAAAAGTCGGTGACGGCTGTTACATGAGATATGCTCCGGACGGTAAAGGAGGTTCGGATTCAATAACCAATACTATAATCCTTAATGCTAATGCTAATTATGTAAACACTTCTAAGATGTTGCCCGACGGCACAATTCAGTTTATTCCTGATCCTAATCGTTACGGTGAATGGTTAAATACTCAGGTACTAGTAGAAAACAGTCAACCGGTGAATTTACAAGTGGTCGGTCAGGTTAGTTTGTGTTTAGCTTATGTACCAAAAGACAATTTACAACGTACAGGGGCTGGATCTAATTTAGATGATAGTGGTAAAATGATTCCGATCCCTCGTATTACCGATGCAAATAATAAGCCTGTCTCTCTAATAATAGATGCAAGAAATAATGAATGGCGCAATATTGCCGAATTATACGCCAATGATAGAGTTTTAGTTTCCGTATCTCCTAATTTTGTCGGTACGGAGGCGACAGTTAATGATGCCTTTAAAGGTACTGCGATTACAAAAGATTGTTCACAAGGCAAAACTTCTTATGAGCCGATTTGTGGAAAATATTCTATTTATTCCGGTCAATATGTTAATGCTTGTGAATTGAAACAAAATTATTGGCAAGGTAATAAGCATAAGGAAAAATGTTATTGTGCTTTGGGATGTATTCATAAAGAAGCAGTTGCTAAGTGGTTATGTGATGGCGCTAATTCAGTTTTTCATTGTTGCATTGGTTTAATATGTGACTCCTTACCTGCTTGGATAAATCACTATGGCACAATGCCAGAATCTTATAAAGACGATGGTAGTTTTACCTTTAATTGGTCAGATAATTCAGATAATTTATTTATTGATTATTCAAATCTTCAATGTTCCATTAATGCTAATATTTTACCAAGTGGTCAATGTCCTGATAGTGTCGATAATCGTAGTCCTAAAGATAAAGATTATATTGGAGGTGTAAATTGTACTTCAGGAATATGTAACGAAGGAGATTTTCAAAAGCATCGGAGATTTTGGTATACGGCAGATGGTAAAGGAGGCAAAGGACCAACCGGATTAATATATCAAATGAATGATAAGGGTTCTGTAAGTCAAGCTTTGCCTTCTAATCTAGAATTTGCTAAGTTTGTTGCAGATTCAGATCAACCGCCTGAATATAAAGATAAAGACGGTAAATATATGTATAAAGTTATATATAATATACCTTTTAACAGCAATATTGAAAAAAGTTATTTACAATATAGACTTTGGTCTCCCACCTCACAAGATGCTAGTAAGAATACGGGAGGATACGTTTTAAATATTAAACAGACTAAATGTTATAGAGAGAACGGTAATAGTTTTAACGATACTTTTGATGATCGGGGACGAGTGCAATACATAATAGTAAAGCCTTCGGAAAACCCGAATACTAGCGGTAAAACCTATTCGCCTCAAGGAATTAACGTTGATAGTGAAGGTAAATATAACTTTAACGCAAATGAGGCGGGTTATATATGGATGAAAATTCTAAATGATCCTGGTAATAATTTAAGGGACTATAAAGATAGTGAAGGTAGCTATGAAGTACATTTCTCAACATCCTTAAAAGTAGGAAGTTTTACTATTAAAGTAATGAATCCGTTACTTCAGTTATTTAAAACTAAAGTGCAAGGGGCTGCTACTTCTATTTTTAAAAATATGGTATGTTATAAAGCTAATGATAGTTCGTCCTGTACTAACTTTTTTACCTATATTAAAGCAATTTTAATTCTGTATGTGATGACTTACGGAGCAATGTTCTTGCTTGGTTTTGCTAAGATAAACCAAAAAGAGCTAGTAATTAGAATAGCAAAAATCGGGGTAGTTAGTGGACTTATGAACGGTAATACCTTTGAATTTTTCAATAACTATCTTTTTGATGCAATTACCAATTTTTCAGACGCAATTATTGCTAATATGAGTGGATATAGTTTGTTTACTTCTACTAATACTATTTCTAATCCTTTCATGTTTTTAGATGCAGTAATGAGTAAAATATTTTTTAGTCAAACTTTTATCGCTCAATTACTTTCACTTCTTTCTCTTGGGCTTAGCGGTATTATATATTTTATAATTACTTTTATTGCGGTTGGTATAGTAATTATTACGGCACTTAGAGCTGTTGCCGTTTATATTATGGCATTTATGGCAACTTGTATATTAATCGGTATAGCCCCTTTATTTATTAGTTTCTTATTATTTGATTTTACTAGGTATTTATTTGATAATTGGGTGAGGTTTACGATCCGCTATATGATAGAACCGGTAGTTATGATGGCAGGTATTATAGTGCTAACACAGCTATTTACCATTTATCTAGATTTTGTTTTAGGTTATAGCGTTTGTTGGAAATGTGCTTTACCGATAAAAATTCCTTTTATCGGTACTATTTTACCTATTGCATTACTGAATGTACCAATCTTCTGTATTAATTGGTTTGCCCCTTGGGGGATGGATTATATGTCAGGTATGATGGGGGTGAATATGCAAAATATCGTAGCTTTAGTCATTATTGCTTACGGTATGTATGGTTACGTCGAATTTTCAGGACGTATGGTAGCAAAATTAACTAGTGCTGCTGGACCTTCGGCTACTGGAATTGGTGGTAAAATGTCTCATGATGCAGGACAAAAAGCATTAAGTCAAATAGGAATGGATGATAAAACAAGAAAAGGTATTACCGGCAGAGCGGAAGCACGATTGAAACAACGCAATAAGACATTAGATCAGGTTGAGAAAAATAGGAAAAATACGCCAAAAGAAGGGGGTGAGAAGACAAATGAAGAACCGCCTAAACCTGAAACACCGAAATAGAGGGCTGGAAGTGTCATACCGTGGCTTGACCACGGTATCCATCTTACAACGTATATTTTTTGACATTTTTACTGGATACCGTGGACAAGTTACGGTATGACGTGTTGGATAACAATTTAAAATTATGAAAATTCTTAAAAGTTTAGTTTTATTAGTTTTGTTTATGGCGATGCCAGCTAAAGCCGATGATGCTTTTTCATGGATGTCAACCAGTTTTGGCGGGTTAAAAAGCTTATTCGGTTGTTTAGAAGTGCCTGAATTTACAAGTTTTCAGGAGGGTAATATAGGAATTAGTTTATCTACAGCCGGAACTTGGCAATCAACAGGTAATACTGTTGAGAAAGGTAAATTGTTAAAAATAAATTGGTCTACTTCAGGTGTTACTCCTGAACCTAGAAAATATCTAGTATTATATAGAATTGATCCAAGGTTTAGTACGCCGCAAGTTTTTATTAAAACTTATAATTATTCTAAATTACAATTTGAAGCTTTAGGGTTTCCTCGTTTTGTTACGGACAATAACAGTGAAGCACCGGGGGCTATAACGCCTGATAAAGACCTTGATGCACTTTCATTTATTAAAATGTCTGATTTTGTTAAATATTTTAACTATTCTAACGGTAATTCAAGAATTGAAGTTAAGGCCGGCGATGTAGTAAATATTAGTTTAGTTGGTAAAGATAATTTTTTTAGCCCTAATACTCTAAAACTTCCTAATACCGTAGATAATATTTTAACACAGGAACTTGATAGTTCGATATTCGCTGCTTCTGCACTTTATACTCAAAGTAACCTTGGAAATTTTGATAATAGAATAATTTACTCTTCTGCAGAGCAGGTGTGTAATATGATAGATGAGGAAAGAAAAAGTGTATGTAGCGGCACGGGTACTGCTACAAAGTATAAAAATACCGATAATGGAGTAATAGTCGGTAAGCCTATGATAACGGGAGCGGTACAGAATTTCATGGACTTAATTAATTCTTGTCCTGCTAATGCCGGTATAAATACTAGCCCTGCTTGCTATTATGATCAAGGTAGAGGGATGATAATTAAAGTAGGCGGGCAGGTTATTAAGGGACGAGATCAGAGTTTTGTAAATTCAGGCAGCACTAAAAGTAGCTTTATATATTATCAAGCCACTATCGGCGGTACTATGGATTTTACTAGCGATTGGCAAGTTAATAACATGTTTAGTAATTCAGTTTTAATGAGTGATTGGAGTAATGGCAGATTTCCTGATTATAATAGTTTTGTAAACTATATAAATACTAGCGATTGGTCAGCCAATTTTTTATATTTCGGTCGTTATTCGATGATTGTTGAAATAGGTAACGGGACAAATTCAATTAATCCGGGTGATCAACAAAATATAAAGTTAGAATATTTAATAACATCTTATGGTGCGTTACCTGATTCATCTGTTCGTGGTACGCCGGTAGATTATAACTTTGCGACTGATGCACCGCAAGATGGATATTTATGGTTAAGGGTAGTAAATCCTAATAGTAATATACAAGGGGTAGTTAGTGTAAATTATGCTAATTATACTGGTACAACTTGGTTTTCTGATATAATATATAACGGTGCTATTAAACCTATTACCGATCAGTTTAGAACTTTTAGTCAAAATTTTTATATTAAGTTAGTTAAAAATTCTGCAGTGCAGAATATAGCTAAAGCTGCATTAACCCTTTATGTTACTATATTTGGGCTAATGTTCGTTGCAGGAGCATTAAAATTAACTGCCGTAGAAGTAATAACACGTATATGCAAAATAGCTATAGTAGCTTTTTTAATTAGAGAAGAAAGTTGGAGCTTCTTTAATACATACTTCTTTAGTGCATTTACTGACGGTATTGATTTCTTTGTAACTAACGTAGTAGGTGCTACAAGCTCTAGATCTAATATTTTTGGTTTTATTGATCCTATATTTGATAAATATACTAACGGTAGGATTTGGGGATTACTATTTATTGAATTATTACAAATACATAATGGTTTAGCATTTATCGCTATTATAACCATTTATTCACTTATTACTTATTTTAGAGCTATTTTAGAAGTTATAATAGGCTATGTTATTGCATTCATAGGGGTAACTGTTATGATTTCATTAGCACCGTTTTTCATAATATTAATGTTATTTGAAAAAACTAAAAGTTTATTTGATAATTGGATATCGACATTGCTTAGCTATGTAGTGCAGCCGACAATATTATTGATTTTCTTTTTATTGATAGATCAGGTTTTATCTGAGCAGCTTTTAAAAGTGGTAGTTAGAGCCTGTTGGGATACTCTTATACCGATAAAAATAGGGCTTGATTTAACAAATCTTGGTATTCCGATTAATTTCTCTTTTACATTACCGTTCTTACCAGGAATACCTTTCTATGTACCGGATGTTCCGGAAATTAGTAGCTCTAATATTCTAACGAACAACGCTAATACTTTCTTAGTATTATTTACTACGGCTTTATTATTTTATTCATATTGCTTGATGTCATATGGTTTAGTAACTTTTGTAAATGTAGTAGTCGGAATGCTTACAAATGTTACACCGGCACGAATATCAGGAAATTATCAAGAACGTTCTGATCCTGTGGGAGCTGTTATGCAGGATATAGGTTCGGTAACAAAACCGATTAAAAAGGCTGCAATGGCTCCGGCTAGAGTTTTCAAAGACAAGATAATTGATCAAAATTATAAAGCTAGAAAACCGGAAGGGGGTGGTGAATTTACAAATAAATTCCTTGCTGAGCGTAATGATGTGGAGAAAGAGGAAGGAGAGAGGAAAGAATAATTGTAAATATTTTCACCGTCATTTGCGAGGAAATTGCATAGCAATTGACGAAGCAATCTCAGGAATTTAGTACTGCTTCATGAGATTGCCACGCTCCCTACGGTCGCTCGCAATGACGTTGAAATTGAGACATATGGAAATAACACATAAAAAATAAATGAACAAAAATATTTTTATTACATTATTAATATCGCTATTGCTGCTTTCCGGTTGTACCGGCGATACTTGTATTGACCCTGATGATTTCGGTTTTATCAAATTCAATGTCTCTTCTAGATATGATCCGGAAGAAATTACTTCAAGACAGGAAGATGATCAGGTAGCACCATGGCGTGATAGTGCTTATAAAGTAAACGGCTATCCTTTAACAGTTGTGGTAAGACCGTGGAGTTATATACTTGGCGATAAAAATACTTCAGGTCAGTTATCTGCATGGTGTCCATGGTATGGTCAAAAAAATAACACAACTACTTTGGCTGCTTTTTGCGTTAAGCTACAACCGTGTACTTTTTGGGATAATGCTAGACTTGATATGTGTACTCCTAATCCCGCAAATCAAAATGATGCAATGATTAGTAATGCTCCATGTATAATGACAGACGGTGTCGGGCTTTATTTTCTTATTGCTGCTAAAAATACCGATCCTAATATTTCACCGGACTCACAGCGTAAACCGCAAGGTATAACTCAGCATTTAGGGGAGCTTACTTCGAGTGTAGGCTATGAATTTTATAGTATTAGTAGTACAGGACAATTCTTGAAAGCCGGCGGTATAAATTATCAATATAAAGGTGAAGATAAGTCAAAATATGCTCAATCTCCTCTTTATTTTAAGATTATAGATAAATTTTATGATGATAATAGCGGGCAATATAGATTAGTAATAAAGTCTGGAGTTACTGATACTAGACCCGATCCGCTACAATTTTTAACGGATTTAATAAAAGGAGTATTATTTGGTAAGGATGGGATTATAAAGAAAACTTATCAACAAATAATTGATACGTCGGGTTATAGGATGAGTGTCTCGGCTATTTTAACTCTATATATAATGTTTACGGGCTTTTCCTTTTTAATAGGTAATATAAACCTTACTCATGTCGAACTTATAGTTAGAATATTAAAAGTTAGTATAGTCTCAATATTATTAAGTACGGATAAAGCTTGGACATTTTTTCATGATTATTTATTCGTATTTTTTATTGATGGGGTTCAGCAAATACTGCAAATAATTAATGAAGCTTCGGCTACCGGTCCCGGTTCTCAAAGCTTGCTTGGGTTACTTATTTCTCCTCAAACTTTATCTAAATTATTTTCTTTACTATTTGTTGATTGGCTTGGTTTTATATATATCATTCTATATTTAATAGCTCTGTATTTTATTTTCTTTCTTATATTTAAAGCTACTATTATATATCTAACCGCTCTTATAACTATCGGTATGATTATAATTATGGGACCGATATTTATTTGTTTCATGTTGTTTAATATAACTCGTTCATTATTTGAGAATTGGTTAAGACAATTAATATCATACGCATTACAGCCTATAATTTTATTTGCCGGTATCGCTTTTATTTCAATGATCATCAGAACCGAAATATATTCAACGCTTGGTTTTGCGGTATGTAAACATGATTTTCCTAATTTAGGTCCGATAAATGAAATATTCGGTAGTTTTCTTGAGGATATAGATCCAAGCCTTGGTAATTCAATATTTTATTGGTGGTTTCCCGTACCAATGAAAGGCGGTATAAATAATTTCCACAAAGCAAAGATATTAGTTCCCGAAGATCATATAATAGTAGATGATTCTTGTAAGAATGACCCTGATAAATGTAAGCATTGTGCTGCGTACGAGTGTATAGATGAACGCTATATTGAATTACCGTTTTTAGATTTAGTTAAAGATGCAAAAAGGATTAGTAATTTTATAAACGGGAAATTTGTCCAACTTGATGGGATATTACTAATTTTTGTGTCTATTTATTTGCTAAGTAAATTTAACGATACTGCTATATCGACGGCACAATTTATTGCCGGTACTTCAGGTAATTTAACAGACATACAAAAAGTTAGTCAGCAATCTTATGAATCTGCAGCGAAGCAAATGAATAGACCTCTAAGTTATGTGGCTAAGACGGTAAGTGCACCTGTAACTACCCGTGTAAGTGCGAAGTTAGAAGAAACTAGTATGTTCTTTGCTAAAGGATTTGAGGGTATAATGATGGGAAGGCTTGAAAAGCAAGCTCTCGGTTCTTCAGCAAATAAAGCCGTACAAAATGAGGTTAAGAGAAAATACGGTATAGATTCTAAAGATGTAAAAATGAATGCTATTACTGATTATGAAAATGGTATTTCAGGATTATTAAAGAATTTACCTAAGGGGAATGAATTAAAAGCAAAAGAACTATCGCAAATGAAATTTACTCAGCTTCGAGATAAAATTGCTGCAAATAAATATGGAGTAAAAGATTACGCTGCTTTAAGTAAAGAACAAAAAGCTGAGCTTGATAAGTCATTAAAAGATGCTAACTTACGTGAACTCGCTAGTGATGCGAACTTTACTAGAGATTATCAAGATGCTTATAAGCATGCTCACCAAGAAATGTCAGGGCGAGGTGTTGGTCTGTTCGGTAAGAATATAGGAGTGCTTAGAGGTTGGCAAGAGATGGAGCATTGTGTTGATACAAAACGTAAATTAAAAGAAGAAAAGCGTGTAGGTATAGGCGAAAAAATATATGCAGGTTATACAGGAATAAAAAGAGGAGCTTTAACTGCAATAGTCGGTAAAGATTTACGCGATGCTTATGAGGGTAATCTAACCAGTGCCGAATGGCATGATTTTGAATATAACGATCCAAGGCTTAGAACTTATAGCGAAAAATTAAAAGATGATGAAAAAGCACGGGAACGTGAAGAGCTTCAAATGCATATTAATAAGGAGACGCTAGCTGCTCAAGCAGATATATTATCACCGGAATATCTAGCAAGACTAGAAAAAGCAGGTAGACAGAGTGATGTAGAATATTATCAAGAATTAGCTCAAAGAAAGCTTATTCATGAGGTGCGTGGTAGGTTATTTGAGGAAGGTGATCCGGTAATGATGGGCGATAGATTTATGCGTGAGAAAGCTACTGATTCTCAGATGCGGGATATGATAGATAACGCTCATAGAAAACATGCACAATTTATAGATGAAGATCGATATACCCGTCGTCAAGAGTATTATGATATTATGCACGAGAAAGCTCAGGAAAATTTAGAGCAAACTTATAAAGAGCTTAAAGATCATTTCAAAAGAGATGATATCAAGATCGAAGAAATGCCGGCATTAATAGCACAAAAAGTTAAAGATACCGCCGAGGGAGCTGAAATAGATCAAAAGATTATGGAAGAGCTTAATAACTTTAATGCTGATGTTAAAAATTATGAGTATAGTACTGAAGTATTAAATAAAATAGAGGATAGAAAGCAAGCCATTACCGATGAAGTCAATGCTCAGATCGATCAGATTAATAAATATAGAGAAAATGCAAAAATGCAAACCTATGTAAAGCCTATAGTAAACGAGGGTAGAAAGCTAAGAAAATTAGAAGATCATTTAAGAAATATGAAGTAGAAGAGTTGGTACTGCCTAAAAAGAATTGCTTGGGGTTATCCTAGTGCTTCGATGTCATTCCCGCGGAAGCGGGAATCCAGTTACTAAAAAGTATAAACACACTAAATTTTAAAATTAAAAGCTCGATTTATCTCGCTTTTTTCTGGATTCCGTGGACAAGCCAACGGAATGACATCGAATATATACTGTTGCGGTAATACTGCTTATAAATTTCCTATTAAAACGTTTCTTCAATTTTCCCTATATTAATTAAGCTATATATTAACTAATTATTATTAAGGGGTTTATGAAGAAACAACGTACTCCTCCAAAAGAAATCAACGATCCTGACTTTGATGAAGCAGCAAAGCATTTCATCGATCTATTACTTAGAGCCGACGGCTTTAAGCCTGTTAAAACTGCAGTAGTTCATCCGATCGATAAAGAATCATTACTCGGTGCAGTTAGAGCGGCACAATTTAATGTAATAAAACCGGTCTTGATTGGTCCGCAACATAAAATTGAATCAGTAGCAAAAGTTAATAATGTCGATCTTGAGGATTATCAAGTAATTAACGTTGAGCATAGCCACGAAGCAGTAAAAAAGCCGTAGAGCTTGCGAAGAAAAGAGAAGTTGCGGCTATTATGAAAGGGGCGCTTCATACTGATGAGCTTATGTCTGCGATAGTTCATAAGGAGAATGGACTACGTACCGAACGCCTATAAGCCATGCTTTCTTAATGGCTGTTGCTACCTTTCCAAAACCGTTCATTATTACCGATGCTGCTATTAATATTCGTCCTACTCTAGAAGATAAGCGTGATATAGTGCAGAATGCTATTGATTTAATGCATATGATCAAAGAAGATAAGCAGGTTAGAGTTGCGGTATTATCGGCAGTTGAGACGGTAACTTCTGCAATTCCTACAACCCTTGATGCTGCTGCTTTATCGAAAATGGCAGATAGAGGGCAAATTACGAATGCTATAGTTGACGGACCGCTTGCGTTTGATAATGCTATATCTTTATTTGCTGCAGAAGCAAAAGGTATTAGTTCTTCGGTTTCAGGAAATGCCGATATATTAGTAGTACCCGATCTTGAATCGGGTAATATGCTTGCAAAGCAGCTAAAATATTTGGGTCAAGCGGTTATGGCGGGTATCGTTCTTGGAGCCCGTGTGCCGATTATTTTAACAAGCAGAGCCGATCCTATGGATATGCGTGTTATTTCCTGTGTACTTGCTTCATTTATTTATAATCACGCTAAGGCGAAGCTACATATCCAAGCAGGTAAATAATATGAAAGATGTTATTTTAATAGCTAATGCCGGCTCATCTAGTTTAAAAATTTCTATTTTTGAAATTCAGAATAAAAAAGTTAAAGATAAAATTTATAATATTTATTTTAGAAAAAAATGATAATAAAATATTATTTCATATAAATAAAAAACAGGAACCTGCTACCTACATTAAAGATGATGCTATTGAAATGATGATTGATCTTTTTGAAGATTGGTGGAAAAAACAGGAGAATCTCAATTTAATTACAACCGGTTACCGTATTGTTCATGGCGGGAAAAATTTTAATAAACCGGTTATTGTTAATGAAAAAGTTAGCGAAGATTTAAGAGCATTAATACCTCTAAGCCCCTTGCATCAACCTTATAATTTGCAGGTACTGGATTTATTTCTTCAAAAGTATAAAGAAATCTCGCATATAGCATGTTTTGATACGTCGTTTCATTTTACCAATCCTCCTATTACAAAAGCTTTCGGTTTACCGAAAAAATATTATGATAAAGGGATAATTCGTTACGGTTTTCATGGGTTATCATATAAATATGTTAGCAGCCATTTTAAAGAAATGACAAAAGAAGATTTACCTACAAAGACTATTATAGCTCACTTAGGAAGCGGTAGTAGTCTATGTGCTATTAAAAATGGTCTTAGTCTAACAAGTTCCATGGGCTTTAGCGTACTTGACGGTGTTATGATGGGTACAAGGACAGGTAACCTTGATCCCGGAGTAGTGTTATATCTTATCGATCATGAGAAAATGACTACGAAAGAAATAACCGAGTTATTATATAAGAAATCGGGGTTACTCGGTATGTCCGGTGAAAGCTCTGATATGCGTACTTTGCTTGCCAGTAACTCACCTGATGCTAAATTTGCTATAGATTTATTCGTGTATCGCATTGTACTTGAAATAGGTAAGTTAACTGCTGCCCTTGAGGGGGGGCTTGATTGTCTAATTTTTATTGCCGGTGTCAGACAGAATTCCGCTGTAATACGTGAAATGATTGCTGAAAAACTTTTATGGCTAGGCATTAAAATAGATGATACAAAAAACCAAAAAAAACGAGTATATAATAAGCGCTGAAAGCAGTAAGGTTAAAGTTTTCGCTGTGCCGACAAACGAAGAGCTAATCATTGCTGAGGAAGTGATGAAGTTTTTATAACACAAATTGGTTAATTTTTAATTACTTCTACCTCTATTTTTCTTTATTAACTTTTTTTGAAATAAAACATATACAACTATAGATATATTTTTAACTTAAATTTTGAGGGAAGTTATGCCGGAAGATTTTGATAAAAAGAAAGCAGAAAAACAAATAAAGGATATTAAAAACAATAAGATAAATCCATATAATGATGCAATGAAGAAAGATTCTAGAGTGAATTTATGCAGAAGCAAGTTATAGCTAAAAACGCAGCAGCAGGTTATAAGGCAGCATTAAAAATAGAGCAGCAAGCAAAAGAAGCAGGTATTAGTTTAGATAAAGATGCTATGAGACGCTTAGAGAAAATAAAAAGTCGTTATATAGAAGCTACTAAGAAAGCAGAATTTCAGAAATTTTAAAGTGATCAAGCTCATAAAACGAATCAACAAAAAGCTGAAGCATTTAGGAGTGGTGCAACAGCTGCTGCTAAAAAACAAAGAAAAGAAGATTATAGGACAGGTGGGTGGGGTAAATAATTAAATTATAATTTTATTGCATTAATTGGTACTGGCTACTATTTTAAGCGTATGTCTATACTTCACGCTACAATCTTAACAGTTTTTCCTGAAATGTTTCCTGGGACTCTAGGGCATTCTTTAGCAGGGCAAGCACTGCATAAAAATATTTGGTCATATAATGTTATTAATATTCGGGATTTCGGTTTAACTAAGCATAAAAAAATTGATGATGAGGCTTACGGCGGTGGTGACGGGCTTATAATGCGTTCTGATGTTCTAGGCAGTAGCATAGATCATGCTTTATCTTTAAATCCTAATGCTGAAATTTACTATCCTTCACCTCGCGGTAGAGTCTTTACCCAAAGCTTTGCTAAAGAGATGTTAAAAAATAAAAACCTCATATTCTTATGTGGACGTTACGAAGGGATTGACGAACGTGTAATTGAAGAGTATAATATTAAAGAAATTAGTGTAGGCGACTACATTTTATCCGGCGGAGAAATACCTACCCTTACCATTCTCGATTGCTTAATTAGACTACTGCCAGGTGTTTTAATGAATCAAAATACCTTATCTTCCGAGTCTTTTGAAGAAGACGGGGAATTTAAGGGCGGGCTTGAATGCGGTCTATATACAAGACCTGAAATTTGGCGTGATCGAGCTGTACCGAGTGTTTTGTTATCCGGTAACCACAGGCTAATTAATGAATGGAAAAAAGAGCAATCACATATGATTACTAAATTACGCCGTCCGGAGTTACTTAAAGATTTATAGAGTTAAGGAGTTAAAAAAATGAATATTATTGACCGCTTTGAACAGGAAAATATTTCAAAGCTTACTGCAAGTAAAAAAATTCCTGATTTTGAAGCCGGCGATACAGTTAAAGTAACTGTTAAAATTATTGATAGATCGATTGAGAAAGACGGTAAGGAAAAACTAACAGAAAGATTCCAAGCTTATGAAGGTGTAGTTATTGCTAAAAGAAATCGTGGTATTACTTCATCTTTCTTAGTACGTAAAATTAGCCACGGTGAAGGTGTCGAAAGACGTTTTATTACTTACTCGCCGATAGTACACTCTATTGATGTAGTAAAATACGGGGTAGTTCGTCGTGCTAAACTTTATTATTTAAGAAATAGAAGCGGTAAGTCGGCTAGAATTAAAGAGAGACATATCCCTATTGCTAAAACTAAGGCAGCAAAAGCTTAATATATTCGTAGCTCTTATGTTATTCCTGCTTTCGTAGGAATAACATGGCATATGCTCCGAATGAAGAGAGGTATACGAAGATCAACTTCAAAAAGAGCAAGGAATCCACAAGGCGAGGATTGCAGCGTATACTTAATACGTGAGAACTGCAGCTCTTGTAGGATGACGTAGCCAATTTTTGAAGTTCATAGAGTATACAACTCAAATCCCTAAAGTATCTCTATAAAGTTCAAGCATAGCGTCCTGCTCGGCAAGTTTATCTTTATCCAATTTTTTTAGTTTCAATATAGATTTCATAGCTTTAACATCAAATCCATGTGAAGAAGCATCTTGGAAAATATCTTTTACTTCTTGAGATAAATCAGCTTTTTCCTGTTCTAATCTTTCTATTTTGCTTATATATTGTTCTAATTGTTCTTTTACTACTACTTCTGACATAAAAAATCATTTAACCTTTTTGAATTTACTATATAATACAAATATAACTTTTATTCAATAAAATATATAATAATGCAAATTTATCCTTTAAGACTTTTACCTAATAAAATCGATTTTGATTTTATGAATTTTAAAAAAGTCAGCTACACTTTCTCAATTATTTTATCACTCATTAGCTTTATTTGGATCGGTATATATAAATTTAATTTCGGTATTGATTTTGCCGGCGGTATAGTTATTGAAGTAAGGCTTGATCAAGCTCCTGATTTGCCAAAAATGCGTGGGGTTCTAGGCGAGCTTGGAATAGGTGAGGTGGTCTTACAGAATTTCGGTAGTGAGCGTGATTTATCGATTAGATTCGGTAGTAGTAGCGAAGAAAATCTCATGAAAAATATTGAGTTAATTAAAGCATCTTTGCAAAGTAATTTTCCGTATAAGTTTGAATATCGTAAGGTAGATTTTGTTGGTCCGCAGGTGGGTAGACAGCTAATAGAAGCAGGGGCTATGGCGATGTTGTTCTCTTTCTTAGCGATTATGGTTTATATTTGGATGCGTTTTGAGTGGTATTTCGGTCTTGGTATACTTATCGCCTTAGTGCATGACGTAATACTTGCTCTTGGGTTTATGAGTATGACAAAGCTTGATTTTAACTTAAGTACTATTGCTGCGGTGTTAACTATTATAGGTTATTCCGTTAATGATTCGGTAGTAATATACGATAGGATTAGAGAAAATTTACGTAAATATCATAAAAAAAATATCACGGAAATTATAAATTTAAGTATTAATGAGACTTTATCAAGAACTATTTTAACGGTAATTACCACGCTACTTGCCAATTTAGCCCTTATTCTTTTTGGCGGTGAGGCAATCCGTAGTTTTAGCGTACTTGTATTTTTTGGGATAATAGCCGGTACTTATTCCTCGATTTTTATCTCTGCTCCGATACTTACAATGTTTGTTAATAGGAAGTTTAATAAAAAAGTAATAGAAAGGTAATGAATCATCATTGCGAGCAGCCGTAGGCTGCGTGGCAATCTCAGGATTTTGGCACGAGATTGCTTCGTCAAAATTTTCAATTTTTCCTCGCAATGACGTTTTTAAGCCATAACGAGAATAGTTTATGCTAAAGGAAGAAGACAAAATTTTTACTAACCTACATGGGCAGCAAAGCCATGGTTTGAAATCTAGCAAGAAGCGAGGCGATTGGGAGAATACTAAAGCTTTGCTTGATAAAGGTAGAGATTTCATCATTGAAGAGATTAAGAAATCAGGGCTTAGAGGGCGAGGCGGTGCCGGATTTTCTACCGGTATGAAATGGTCGTTTATGCCCAAAAATTCAGAGAAGCCTTGCTATTTAGTAGTAAATGCTGACGAGTCTGAGCCTGGTACGTGTAAGGACCGTGATATATTAAGGTTTGAGCCGCATAAATTAATAGAAGGTTGTTTGCTTGCAAGCTTTGCTATAGGAGCGAATGATTGTTATATTTATATTAGAGGTGAGTTTTATAATGAAGCCTCTAATATTCAGCGTGCCTTAGATGAAGCTTATAAAGAAGGGTTAATAGGAAAGAATGCTTGCGGTTCGGGCTTCGATTGTAATATTTATTTACATCGTGGGGCAGGGGCTTATATTTGCGGTGAAGAAACTGCATTACTTGAAAGTTTAGAAGGCAAAAAAGGCATGCCACGGCTTAAGCCGCCTTTTCCTGCCGGCTTTGGGTTATATGGCTGCCCGACTACTATAAATAATGTTGAGTCTATTGCAGTAGTGCCAACCATTTTAAGACGAGGAGCTAGCTGGTTTGCTGGTATAGGTAAACCTAACAATACGGGAACTAAGATTTTCTGCATATCAGGGCATGTTAACAAGCCTTGTAATGTTGAAGAAGCAATGGGAATCTCGTTAAAAGAATTGATTGAGAAATATGCCGGCGGTGTTCGAGGCGGTTGGGATAACCTTAAAGCCATAATCCCGGGTGGTTCTTCCGTGCCTTTACTTCCTAAGTCATTATGTGAAGTAGATATGGATTTTGATAGTTTAAGAACCGCAGGTTCCGGACTTGGTACAGGCGGTATTATAGTTATGGATAAATCTACCGATATTATTTATGCAATAGCAAGGCTTAGTAAATTTTACATGCATGAATCATGCGGGCAATGTACTCCTTGCCGTGAGGGTACGGGTTGGATGTGGCGAGTTATGATGCGGCTAGTTAAAGGTAATGCCAAAAAATCTGAGATAGACGAACTCCTTAACGTTACGAAAGAAATAGAGGGGCATACTATCTGTGCTTTAGGTGATGCGGCAGCTTGGCCGATTCAAGGGCTGATACGCCATTTTAGAAGCGAGATTGAGGAAAAGAGTTATAGCGTGGCTTGACTTTATCGTCATTGCGAGCGGGTCTTGTTGCGTGGATACCCAAACCGTCATGAGCTACGTAGGCGTTGTTGCATGGATCAATTTCACCTCTGTCATCCCGCGACTTGATCGCGGGATCCAGTTAAAAATACTAAAATTATTAGTATTTTTTATTGTTTTTCTGGATACCGTGGTCAAGCCACGGCATGACACCGAATGCGTTTTTCGATCCACGCAACAATACCACGCAGGAATGACATCGGCAACTCTGCAGTAATAGTCTTCCACGAGAACGACATAGGTAAGAGCCATGTAACAAATATTATTTATAAATAATTAAGAGATTATGCAAACAGATAATACAAAATCAAACACTAATAAAACAGCTAAGCAAGAGTGGGGGTCTTTTGCTTTTGTAATATGCATCGCTTTACTTATTAGAATACTTATTATGGAGCCGTTTACCGTTCCGACCGGTTCTATGAAGGCAACCATACTTGAGAATGACTATATATTTTCTACGAAATATAGTTATGGTTATAGTAATTATTCTTTATCTTTTTTTGATTTTATTCCTCTTTTTAAAGGGCGAATATTTGCTCGTGAACCGGAGCGTGGCGATATTGTAGTTTTTCGTCCGCCTAACGATATGAGTGTTAGATATATAAAACGTTTAATAGGGCTACCCGGCGATAAAATTCAATTGATTGATGATGTAATATATATTAACGATAAAAAAATAGAACGCACGGAAGTTGGAACTTATATAAGCGAAGAGGGAATAAAATATTTGAAGTTTAAAGAAACACTGCCAAACGGTAGAACATATTTTTCTTATAAGCTTGCTCCTATTTTTGGCGTTATATATAATGATAGATACGGTAATACGGATGTTTTTTATGTACCTGAAGGGAAATATTTCTTTTTAGGGGATAATAGAGATCAGTCAAATGATAGTAGAGTAAATCTTGGATTTGTACCGTTTGAAAATTTTATTGCTAAAGCACAATTTATTTGGTTCTCAACAAAAATAACTTGGTGGGATAATGATATAGGAGTTATTAATCTAGTACTAAAGTTAAAGCCATGGATTGAATCTGTTAGGTTAAATCAAATTTTCAGAAATCTTTATAACACGGATGAGTAATGGAATCATTTGAGAAGTTAGAAAAGCTACTTAGCTATAGTTTCAAAAATAAAGAGCTTTTAATAGAGGCGTTGAGTCACCCGTCTTTAAGGCAGCATCACGAGTACAAGGATGATAAAGATTATGAACGATTAGAGTTTCTAGGTGATGCCGTATTAAATTTAGTAATCACGGAAATTTTATTTAAGAATTTTGCAAATTATAATGAGGGAAATTTAGCTAAAATTAGATCATATTTAGTTTGCAAAGAAACAATATGTATGGTTGGGGCTAAGCTTGCTTTAAAAGATTATATAATTATGACTCATGGGGAAGAAGTAGCAGGCGGGCGTGATAATCCTAATAATATAGAAAATGCTACGGAAGCTTTGATTGCATCTATATATCTTGATAGTGATATTGAAACAACCCATAATATTATCGGGAAATTATGGGAAGAATTTATAAAAGTTCAGAATTTAACGGATTATGACCCAAAAACTGCTTTACAAGAATGGGCTCAAGCTAGTGATCATCACCTACCTATATACCGTCTGATAAAAAGAGAAGGAGCCGCCCATTCATCGACTTTTACGGTTCTTGTAAAAGTAAAAGATTATGAACAAACAGGCGCTGGTCACTCGATAAAAGAAGCAGAGAAAAACGCAGCACGAAGTTTATTGCATAGACTTAAAAATGACTAATAGACATCTTTCCAAACCAACTTATAGAGAGGAATTTAAAGGAGACACGGAATGCAGCACCGCAGCGTACACACTAGTATGTGAGGATGCGAGTACTGGGTCGACGTCTAAATTACCTCTAGAAGTGAAGTTTGGGAAGATGTCTAATCAGAAAACGGTATCGGTTTGTATAATCGGACGACCAAATAGCGGGAAGTCGACTTTGTTAAACAGAATAATCGGTGAGAAGCTTTCAATCGTTACCCCAAAAGTTCAAACGACTAGGTCAATTATTACCGGTATTATTACCTTAAAAGATACGCAGGTAATTTTATACGATACGCCCGGTATATTTGAGCCGAAAGGAACGCTTGAGAAGGCGATGGTCAGATGTGCTTGGTCTAGTTTGCATAGTGCGGATTTAGTTTTGTTAATTATTGATAGTTTAAAACCGTTTGATGATGTAACGCATAATATTTTAGATAAGCTTCGCTCACTTAATATTGTTCCGATATTTTTATTGAACAAAATAGACATCGAATCAAAATATCTAAATGACATTAAAGCTTTTTTAACGGAAAATCATCCTGATAGCTTGCTTTTTCCTATATCTGCTTTATCGGGCAAAAATATTGATGGATTACTTGAATATATAACAAGTAAGGCAAAAATTTCTCCTTGGCTTTATGCGGAAGACGACATAACGGATTTACCTATGCGTTTTATTGCAGCAGAAATTACAAGAGGGCAGTTATTTTTAAATTTGCAGCAAGAACTCCCTTATAAATTAACCGTACAAACCGAAAAGTGGGAAGAGCTTAAAGACAAATCCGTAAAGATTAATCAAGTTATAGTAGTCTCAAGAGAGAGTTACAAAACTATAATACTCGGTAAAAACGGTTCTAAAATTAAAGAGATAGGAGCAAAATCCCGAATGCAAATGGAGAGGTTTTTTGGATCTCCTGTTCATTTATTTTTGTTCGTTAAGGTGCGTGAGTTGTGGGAAAATAATCAAGAATTTTATCAATATATGAAGATATAAAGCTGTCACCCTGTGGCTTGACCACGGGGTCCAGTATTTTTAAAATTATTTTATGGACCCCGTGGTCAAGCCACGGAGTGACACGGTATATGTAATCATGATAGTACTTGGGATTGATCCGGCACTTGGGAGTCTTGGATGGGCAGTAGTTGCAAAAGAGACCGCAAAGTTGAAATATTTAGCTAGCGGTATTATTAAAACAAATAGTAAGGATGAAATTCATCATAGACTTGCTTTTATTAATAGTACATTAGAAAAAGTAATATTAGAATATCAACCAAATATGGCAGCGATTGAAGAAACATTTGTTAATACTAATAGCGTGACTTCTTTAAAACTTGGATATGCTAGAGGGGCGATAATGTCGCTGATCGGTAGATATAATTTAGGCTTACGAGAATTTAAGCCGAATACGGTAAAAAAAACCGTAACAGGATATGGGCATGCAGAGAAAGACCAAATTTTGCATATGATAAAGCTTTTGCTGCCTGGCACTTCCTTAATTACCAATTCCGATGAAGCTGACGCTGTAGCGATTGCCTATACCTGCTTAGTTACAAAAAATTATTAAAATGAATCCAATAATAATATTAGTTGCCCCGCAAATGGGTGAGAATATCGGTGCTACTGCAAGAGCAATAAAGAATTTTGGCTTAAATGAGCTTAGAATCGTAGCTCCAAGAGACGGCTGGCCTAATGAGCAAGCACGTAGTAATGCAGTCGGAGCGGTTAATATTATAGATAATGCAAAAGTTTATGATAGCCTTGAAGATAGCATTAAAGACCTCGAATATTTATATGCTACTACTTGCATTAAAAGGGCTATGAATAAAGATTATGTATTTTCACAAAATTTGCCTTTAGATTATCCAAATTCTGCAAAAGTTGGGATAATGTTCGGGCGGGAAAATAATGGGCTTAGCAATGAAGAGATTTCACTTGCCAATAAGATTATCACTATTAACACAACTGAATTTAGCTCATTAAATATTGCTCAAGCGGTGATTATAATATGCTATGAGTTATTTCGTAATTCTACGCCCAGAGAGGATGTACATAACATTCAAAAATTAGCTACTAAAGAAGAAATAGAGCATTTTTTAGTAAATTTATTCGGCAAACTCGATAAAGCCGGATTCTTCAAGGCTCCCGACAAAAAACCTGCTATGCAACAAAATATCACTAATATATTTACACGTATAAATAGTCTCTCTTCCCCTGAAGTCCAAACGCTGCAAGGTATCATAAAATCGTTAAACCTAAAGATTTAATAATTTCAGCTACTCTTTCTGCTTCATTTAAGGGTTTGTAGCTATATTCTTCTAAAGCAATAACCGACTTATCAAAAATTCTTGCTATCTTCTGTTCTACTAACTGCTTTATAAAAATCTTATGCTTTGAAGAATTAAAGTTTGGTGGGCAGAATATATAAAGAGGTTTACCGCTTGAAGCTGCTTCACTGCACATTGAGATTGAGTCGGCCGTAGAGATTATATATTTTGCTTTGGCGAGCATAGCTATATAAAGATTATAGCCTGCGTCTTCGTTCGGGTCATAAATAATTGTGGAAGACGGCATATTATTTTTAATAATTGATTTTACAGTTTGTGGTGTACGTCTACTAAAACTAATGAGGAAAGGTATTTGTTGATTAGTATATATTTTATTTAATAATGAAGAAAATAAAACTGCTTCATCTTCATTGAAATTAAATTTTTTATTATTCCCACCGATTATCACTGCAATAAACTGTTTAAGATTAGGATAATGTTTTTGCAGTTCTAGATTCGCAGCAACAAACTTATCGGTTATGTTGTTGATGGCTCCATTGATGGGGATGATTGTCATTCCGTGACTTGATCGCGGAATCCAGTCTTCTTTAATTTTTTTTTGGATACCGTGGTCAAGCCACGGTATGACATTTTGGCTATTACTTAAATCATGATAAGGCAGAATAACGGCATTAAATGCATCATAAGGCAAAGAGGGCTGCATTATTTGTATTAACTTGATATCTTTAAATTTCTTTTTTAAATAAAATGCTAGTACTGCCGTTCTTCTTCCGGCGGTAATTATCATATCAGGTAAAGGCTTTGCCATAATATTTTGCAATAGCTCACTTTTTATATGAATAGGATAATATTTTAGTAAAAAGTTCGGTAGCTTAGCTAAGCAATTATATTCAAGCTTAATTGTGGTATATTCTTCTGTTAATTTTTCAGCAAGTGCAATAGCCTGATGGGTGTTGCCTGTTCTATCATCTGCCAATACGTGTATTTTCATCGTAAATACTTCTCTAAAGGTAATGTTAATAAGTTTGTTAGAGGCAGTGATTTATCGCAAGCATCGGCTATCTGCGGTGTGATCGGGATTTGAGCGATTAGTGGTATATTATATTTTTGCGATAAATACCCGCCGCTATTATTTTTAAGCATATAGCTCATATTCTCAATTATTCCCAAAATAGGTAAATTTAGTTTTTGATATAAATCTATAGAACGTATTACGTCTATTTCTGATATTTTTTGCGGCGTAGTTACGATTATTACGCTGTCTAAATGATAATTTTCTAGCATACTTAAATGAATATCACCTATCCCCGGCGGCATATCGATAATTAGATAATCTAAATTATCCCATTTTGTTACCGATAATAATTGATAGATAGTTTTGCTCGCCATAGGACCACGCCAAATAATTGCCGAGTGGTCTTTAACGAAGAAGCCTATAGACATAATTTCGATGCTTTGAGCAAGTACCGGTATTATTCGTCCATCTTTCGTTTTCGGTACTTCGTTAATGCCGAATATATGCGGAATTGACGGACCGTAAATATCCGCATCTACTATTCCGACTCGGTAATTTTCTAGACTTAACTGCTGAGCAATAAGAGCTGATATTGTAGATTTTCCGACTCCGCCTTTGCCTGACGCTACTAAGATAATTTTTTTTACGTTTTCTATAAAATGTTTTGGTTTTTGAACTTTTTTCTCCATCGGTTTACTTTCGGTGAAAACAATTGTTATTTTATTTACTTCCGAAATCTCGTTAAGTTTATTAATTGCCTTAAGTCTAATTTCCTCGGCTTCTAACTTGTTTTTACCTGATATATCTATGGAGAAACCGATATTATTCCCCTTAATTATAATATCCGATATAACTTCATTTAAAAAAGTACCGTCTTTAAAGGTAATATTCTGAATTTTATCTATAATTTGTCGTTGGTGTAAATTCGCCATAATTAAATTTCCTTTTTAAAGCTGTTTAAGCTCGTAACTTGACGTTATATACTATAATATATATAATCACTTAAATCCTCATACTTTTTGTAAAACTCTACTTCTAGAGGTAATTTGTACGTCAATCCGGTACTCACATCTTCACGTACTTTTTTGTACGCTGCGGTGCTGCGTTTCGTGTTTCCTTCAAATTCCTCTCTATAAGCGAATTTTACAAGAAGTATTTTAAAATAATATAAAACAACAAAGCAAATGCTTAATAAAAAATATATCTCGATTTTAAAAAAATCCCCATGGAAAGATTTTGATTCTAATAAAGAATATAACATATTCACAAGACCGCGTAAAAATCAATTTAATTTTGATAAATTTCAATTCCAGTTTAATTTCAATGCTAAAACAATAATTTTAGCTGTTGTTGCGATGGTTGCTTTATGGTTTACTTCGGGTATTTATGAAATAAAAGAAGGTGAAGAAGCAGCAGTAATAAGGTTTGGGCGTTTTGTGCGTAAGGGTTCCCCCGGGCTTAATTATCATTTACCGGCTCCTTTTGAAAAGATAATAGTTGAGAAAGTGAAGCAATCACGCCGGATTGAGATTGGTTATCGTACAAATAGCTCTCTGCGTAGCGGTGGTGATAATACTAAAAATATTGCCGGTGAAAGTATAATGCTTACCGGTGATGAAAATATCGTTGCTTTAAATTGTGACGTAATGTGGCATATTAATAATCTTGAAGATTTTATTTTTAATGTACAAAGACCTGAAGAAACAGTAAAAGCAACAGTAGAAAGTGCCGTTAGGGAAGTAATAGGCAATACTCCTATTTCTTGGGTATTATCCGATCGAAAGCAAGAAATTACTTATAAAATAGAAAAATTAGCCCAGAAGATACTGGATAGTTACAATGCTGGTGTGATGATTGAGAAAGTACAATTATTAAAAGCCGAGCCGCCTGCCGAAGTAATAGACGCTTATAGAGACGTGCAAACTTCAAAAGCAGATAAAGAGAAAGAAATAAATCAAGCTCAAGCCTATAATAATAAGATTTTACCGGAAGCTAGAGGAGCAGCTGCAAAGATTATACAAGAAGCAGAAGGTTATAGAGAAGAAGTTATATCAAAAGCAGAAGGTTATAGCCAAAGATTTAATGCTATTTATAAACAATATGCTACAGGTAGGCAAGTAACTAGAGATAGATTATATTTAGAAGCAGTCGAAGAGATATTAAGCGGTTCAAATAAAACGATTATTAATAATGCACTACTGCCGCACATGGCCATAAAACCGTAGGGTACTATGTCATTCCCGCGAAATTGTCATACCGTGGCTTAACCACGGTATCCAGAAAAAAATTAAAAAAGACTGGATCCCGCGATCAAGTCGCGGGATGACATTATAACAGCATAGAATACAAAAAAACAACAAGGAATATTAAATGCAACAAAAGATTTATTATATAATTTTTACAATTGTTTTTGGGCTGATACTGATTTCTAGCTCCTTATTTTCAGTTGACCAACGCCAATCTGCTGTAGTATTCCAGTTTGGTGAGGCAGTTAGAACTATAGAAAATCCAGGGCTAAATATTAAAATCCCGTTTATTCAAAATGTTGAATTTTTTGATAAGCGTCTTTTAGATGTTGAGGTTGAGGCAAAAGAATTAACGGCTGCTGACGGTAAGCGAGTTATTGTTGATGCTTACGCCAAATTTCAAATTAATAATCCCGTAATGTTTTATAAAACGGTACATGATTATCAAGGCGTGAAAATTAGGTTAACTCGTAATCTTGAATCATCAATGCGTAAGGTGATAGGTAAAATCTCGCTAAGTAGCCTTTTAAGTCAGGAACGTAGTAACGTAATGTTAAATATCTTAAATCAAGTGGACGGAGAAGCTAAAAGCTTTGGTATTGACGTTGTAGATGTTAGAATTTTAAGAGCAGACTTACCGAAAGAAAATAGTGCGGCTATTTATCGTCGTATGCAAACGGCACGTGAAAAGGAAGCAACCCAAATTAGAGCGGAAGGGCAAGAAGAAAGCGTGCGTATTCGTTCAAAAGCAGATAAAGAAAGTAAAATAATAATTGCTAAAGCTTATCGAGATGCACAAATTATTAAAGGTGACGGCGATGAGAAAGCGGCAAAAATATATAATTCTGCTTATTCAGTCGACCCGGAATTTTATAAATTTTATAGATCACTTTTAGTATATAAAAATTCTTTAAAGAAAGAGGATACTAATTTTGTAATTTCACCGGATGCTGAAGTTTTAAAATATCTAAATCTAACTAAGTAGTATACTCGTTTAATTTGAAAAATTGGCTACGTTGTTTTATATTTTTTGATCCTTACGTAGGATTAACTATGCTGCGGTCAAAAAGTATAAAACGCCTTGCTCTTTTCCAAGTTAAACTTCGTCTATCTACTTTTTATTTACTTGGAGTATATGGTTAATCTGAAAATAGTTCTTGTTATAATAGTTTTAATATCAAGTAACGTTGTTCTAGCAAAAGAAAATAATAAGTATTTAAAAGTAGCAGATCAAGAAGAGAATGAGTTTACGGAAATAAATTCTGCTCCTTTAAAAGTAAGTGAAGCCACCCGTTATAGCTTTGCCGATATAGTTGAACCGTTAATTCCTGCAGTCGTTAATATTTCAACAATAGAATATGTTAATAGTAAATCGGAAAATGCCGAGAAAGATCCTCTGCAAGAAAAAAAAACTTTAAATTTCATTAATGATTTTTTAGAAAAGCTTAATATACCGTTGAATTTAGAAGAGGTCGATCAAACTCCTAAAAGCGTTCCGCTTGGTTCAGGATTTATTATTGAACCTAACGGCTTAATAGTGACAAACTATCATGTAATTGCAAATGTTGAGAAAATTAATATAAAACTTGCAGATAATACCGAATTATCGGCTAAATTAATAGGTAGCGATACTAAAACCGATTTAGCTCTCTTAAAAATAGATAGCGAGGAATCTCTACCTTTTGTTGAGTTTGGAGATTCAAATGATGCAAGAGTAGGAGATTGGGTTATTGCAATCGGTAATCCGTTCGGTAATCTAGGAGGTACGGTGACAAGCGGTATTATATCCTCTAAAGGGCGGGATATCGATATAGATACGGACAATATAGTCGATAATTTTATTCAAACGGATGCTGCAATTAATAACGGTAATTCCGGTGGTCCTATGTTTAATTTGGATCAGAAAGTAATTGGCGTAAATACGGCAATTTTTTCACCGCTCGGTACTAATATAGGTATCGGTTTTGCAATACCGTCAAATACTGCAAAGCCTATAATCGAACGTCTTAAGAAAGATGGAAAAGTAAGTAGAGGACGCCTTGGAGTAACAATACAAGATTTAACCGAGGAAATTTCTGAAGGGCTAGGACTTAAAGATACTAGGGGGGTGTTAGTAGCTAAAGTACAAGAAGACGGTCCAGGTGATAAAGCAGGAATTAAAACAGGTGATATAATAATAGAGTTTGCAGATATACCGGTTAAAAATACTAAAAGATTACGTGTAATTATTGCAGATGCTCCTATTGATCAGGAAGTAAAAGTAAAAATACTTCGCGATAAAAAAGAGCTTGAATTACCTATTAAAATTACTTCGGATAATGAAGAGGTTACCAAAGATTCTACAGAAGAGACCAATAAGGAAGAAATAACAAACAAAGAAGAAAATAATTTATCTATTACTAAAAATAATATTACTTTTAGTAATTTGACTGAAGAACTAAGACAAAAATATACTATTCCTCAAGATAAAATGGGAATAGTTATAACCAATATTGATGAAGAAGAAAGTCGCTTCAAAATTGGCGATCTGATAACCAATATTAATCAGGAAAGCATAGACGATATAAGTAAGCTAGAAGAATTATATGAAAATGCTAAAAAATCAGATAAGCAAAATATTTTGCTCTTGATTGAAAGGGGTAATACAAGTGTGTTCGTGCCGTTATTGGTGCTGTGATTAAATGTTATACCGTGGCTTGACCACGGTATCCAGTCTTTTTAAATTTTTAACTAGATACCGTGGTCAAGCCACGGTATGACACCTAAATAATTATGAATGAAAAAATAGCAATTTTAAGTGCATATAGTTTTGTTAATATAGAAGAGCCGGCGAATTTAATACCAAAGCTTTTGCTTATCGGTAAAAAAAAATATGTTAGAGGTACTATTTTATTAGCTAATGAAGGTTTTAACGGTTCTTTTTCAGGTTCATATGAAAATGTAAATCTTGTACTTGAAGAACTAATAAAGCTAACCGGCCCCAAAGATGTTAACGTTAAAATAAATTATAGTGATGTTCATCCTTTTCAGAAGCTGAAAGTAAGGCTTAAGAAAGAGATTGTAGCGATGAATGTTGAAAATTTGAATGTTGATTTGTTTAAAGGCGAATATATAGAGCCGAAAGATTGGGATGAATTTATCACAAAACAAGATGTTATAGTAATAGATACTCGTAATGATTATGAAGTAGAGGTCGGTACATTTAAATCAGCAATTAATCCTAATATCAAAACATTTAAACAATTTCCTGCTTGGGTTCAGCAGAATCAAGAATTGCTCAAAGGTAAGAAAATTGCTATGGTTTGTACAGGTGGTATTAGGTGTGAAAAATCCACCAGCTTACTTAAAAGCATAGGTTATGATGAAGTATATCATCTAAAAGGCGGTATATTGCAGTATTTAGAAGATACACAAAACAAGAATAATTTATGGCAAGGTGAATGTTTCGTCTTTGATGATAGGAGAGCAGTAGCAGATGATTTATCACCCGCAGAAGGGCATTGGTTGCAGACTCGTTTAATTTGAAAAATTGGCTACGTTGTTTTATACTTTTTGATCCTCACGTAGGATTAACTACGCTGCGGTCAAAAAGTATAAAACGCCTTGCTCTTTTCCAAATTAAACTTCGTCTGCCTTCATCCAATTTTTTATTATATTAAATAGCTATGACTAAAACCAAACAAGAAATTTATAATAAGCGTCCAACTTCGCCGCATTTAACTATATATAAGCCGCAAATAAGTTCTAATTTGTCGATTTTGCATCGTATGACCGGTGTAGCTCTATTTTTTGCAGTATCGATTTTGGCATGGTGGTTGATCCTTAGTAAATATGACAATAATTATTTACAACTTGCTAATTGCTGCATTATAAAAATATGCTTAGTAGCTGCTAGTTATGCTTGGTTTTATCATTTATGTAACGGCATTAGGCATTTATTTTGGGATATTGGTTACGGTTTTTCTATAAAAGCAGTTAATATCACCGGTTGGTGTGTAGTTGTATGTTCTATATTATTAACTATGTTGCTATGGGTATAAAAATATAAATAATCTTCGGTGTCATACCGCGACTTGATCGCGGTATCCAAAAAATAACTTAATAAAATGAAAGAATATTATGTTTATATACTTTCTAATAAATGTAACGGTAGTCTATATATAGGCGTTACTTTATTATAAAACGTATTTGGCAACATAAGCAGAAGATAAGAAAAGGTTTTACTACAAAATACGATATAGATAAACTAGTTTATTTTGAACAATTTAATGATGTTAATCTTGCAATTGGACGTGAAAAACGTCTAAAGGAATACAAGAGGAAATGGAAGCTAGATTTAATTAACTCTAGTAATCCAAGTTGGCATGATTTATATGAAGATTTTTTAAAATAAATTATGCTTTAGTAGTAATAAGTTTTTTTGGATACCGCGATCAAGTCGCGGTATGACAACTTAACGAAAAAAATATGTTTAGAGAAAATTAATGGTATATGATTTTAAAGCAGAAATTGTAAAAGCAAAAAATAGCGGTTCTGCTAAAAGTGGTTCTCATCATTGGTTATTGCAAAGAGCAACGGGGATTATATTAGCTTTATGTTCTATATGGTTAATATATTTTACGTTAACCAACAAAAATAATGACATAAATATTATTATGTGGGAGTTTAAAAAGCCTTTTAACGTAGTAGCATTGTTAATTACGGTGGCTATTTCGTTATATCATGCAATGCTTGGTATGCGTGTAGTGGTTGAGGATTATGTAAGTTGTCACAAATTACGTAATACATTGATTATAATAGTGCAATTATTTTGCATTGTGACTATTGCAGCTTTTGTAGTAGCGATGTTTTATAGGGGATAAAAATTGTCATACCGCGGCTTGACCGCGGTATCCAGAAAACAATTTATAGCATTATTGTGTATTGAATTACTGGACCCCGTGGTCAAGCCACGGGGTGACAGGGGTAGACAATTCACGTATCAAAATAGTAAAAAATTAATTTAATGACCAAAGCATATAATATCATTCATCATAAATTTGACGTAGTAGTTGTAGGTGCGGGCGGAGCAGGTCTTCGTTCTGCATTCGGTATGGCTAAAGAAGGGCTAAATACCGCCTGTATAACTAAGCTATTTCCAACCCGTAGTCATACTGTGGCTGCTCAGGGCGGAATTAGTGCGGCTCTTGGGAATATGGGCGAAGATGATTGGCGTTGGCATATGTATGATACGGTAAAAGGTTCTGATTGGTTAGGCGATCAGGATGCCATCGAGTATATGTGCAAAAACGCTCCCGATGCGATTTTAGAGCTTGAGCATTGCGGTGTACCTTTTTCAAGAACCGAAGAAGGAAAAATTTATCAGCGTCCTTTTGGCGGTATGACTACGGAGTACGGTAAAGGAAAAGCAGCTCAGCGTACATGTGCTGCGGCAGATCGTACGGGGCATGCCATACTTCATACTTTATATCAACAGTCACTAAAACATAAAGTGCAGTTTTTTGTTGAGTATTTTGCTATTGATTTATTGATGGAAGATGGTGAATGTAGAGGTGTAGTTGCGTGGAATTTAGATGATGGTAGTCTGCATTGTTTTAGAGCTCATGATGTAGTGCTTGCAACGGGCGGATACGGGCGTGCTTATTTTTCGGCGACGTCTGCTCACACTTGTACGGGTGACGGGGGCGGTATGGCGATTAGAGCCGGTCTTCCACTGCAAGATATGGAATTTGTACAGTTCCATCCGACCGGTATATATTCGGCGGGCTGCCTTATTACCGAGGGAGCAAGAGGTGAAGGGGGATATCTCGTTAATGCAAACGGAGAGCGTTTTATGGAGCGTTACGCTCCTGCTGCAAAGGATTTAGCTTCAAGAGACGTAGTTTCAAGAGCAATGACCATCGAGATTCGTGAAGGGCGAGGAGTCGGCGAGCATAAAGATCATGTATTTTTGCATTTAAATCATTTATCGCCTGAAATTTTACATAGCCGTTTGCCCGGTATCTCTGAGACGGCTAAAATTTTTGCCGGTGTGGATGTCACTAAGGAGCCGATACCGGTACTTCCTACGGTACATTATAATATGGGCGGGATACCGACTAATTACCACGGTCAAGTCATAATCAAAGACGGTACGAATCATAATAGCGTAGTAAAGGGACTCATGGCAATCGGTGAAGCGGCTTGCGTATCGGTACACGGTGCTAATAGGTTAGGATCAAATTCTTTGCTTGATTTAGTAGTGTTCGGTAGAAGCTCTGCATTAAAAGCGGCAGAGCTTATTAAGCCTGCGAGTCCTCATAGGCCTTTAAAAGAAGAAAGCCTTGAAAAGGTTATTAATAGATTCGATAAAATACGTCACGCTAACGGTAATATTTTAGTTGCAGATTTAAGGCTTAAAATGCAAAGAACTATGCAAAGCCATGCTTCGGTATTTAGAACTCAAGAGGTACTAGATGAAGGAGCAGGAATGATTAGCGAAATAAGAAGCGGCTATAAAGATATAAAAATTAACGATAAATCTTTGATTTGGAATAGTGATTTAGTCGAAGCATTAGAACTAGATAATCTACTTGATCAAGCTTTGGTTACGGTATATTCAGCAGCTGCAAGAAAAGAAAGCAGAGGAGCTCATGCACGTGAAGATTATCCTGATCGTAATGATGGAGATTGGATGAAACATACTCTTAGCTCTATCGATGAAGCGGGTAAAGTAGTTCTTGATTATAAACCTGTAACATTAACTACTTTAACCGATGAAATCAGTGCAATTCCACCGGCAAAAAGAGTGTATTAATTAATGTTCTTATGTCATTCCTGCGAAAGCAGGAATCTAGAAACCTTTAATGTCATCCCGCGATTTAATCGCGGGATCCAAAAATCCTTATTTTTCTAGATCCCGCGGTCAAGCCGCGGTATGACAAGAAAAAAATATATATTAAAAATGTTTGAGTATTTAACAAAATTCTATCCAAAAATCCTTTTTATTGTAGAGGGAACTTTGGTAACTTTAAAATATAGCGTTATTGCCGTTATATTCGGTTTAGTAATAGGGATGCTGCTCGCTATTTGTAAGGTAAATAAAAATCGTGCTTTAAGGTTTTTTGCAAATTTCTATACTTCTATTTTCAGAGGTACTCCTTTATTAATTCAATTAAGTATTATTTATTTTGCATCGCCGTATATAATAGTGGTTAAATTTAGCGTGTTTACGGCAGGTGCTATTTCTTTTTCTCTTAATTCGGGAGCGTATGTTTCCGAAGTAATCAGGGCGGGGATTAATGCGGTTGATAAAGGGCAGTTTGAAGCGGCTGAAGCTCTTGCTATTCCAAAGTTTTTAATAATGAAAGATATAATCCTGCCGCAAGCAGTTAAAAATATTTTTCCGTCATTAGTAAATGAGCTTGTAAATTTGATTAAAGAATCAGCCATTATTTCTATGCTTGGAGAAATGGATTTAATGCGTAGAGCACAAATTGTATCAATTGAAACATATAATTATTTTTTTCCAATGCTTATTGCTGCGTGCTGTTATTATATTTTAGTGATGTTAATCAGCTTTATAGCAAAAATAATTGAGAAAAAAATGATTGTTAATTAAAACATACTTGCTTTTATGGAAAAAGTAATTATAATTTAAATTTAGTGTAATTTACAAATTCTTATAATTTGTATTTAGAAATGATTTAAAATAAAGGGTGGAAGTATTTTTCCACCCTTTAATTATCGTATATATAAGTTTTTTTGGAGTATTTTTTTTAATGCCGACATATAATCAATTAGTACGTTTTGGGAGAAAGTCAAAAACTCGTAAGACCAAGTCTCCTGCCTTAGAATCTAATCCTTTTAAAAGCGGTGTTTGCCTAGTTGTAAAAACCGTTACCCCTAAAAAGCCTAACTCTGCACTTCGTAAGATCGCAACGGTACGTTTAAGTAATAAAAGAACCGTAAATGCATATATTCCTGGTGAAAAGCATAGTGTAAAGGAGCATGATAGGGTATTAGTAAGAGGCGGTCAGGTTCCTGATCTTCCGGGGGTGAAATATCATATCGTACTCGGTGCTTATGATATTGCCGGAGTTAAAGGACGTAAGCAAGGTCGTTCACGTTACGGTGCTCCTCGTAAACAAGTTGCAGTTACAAAAAAATAAATTATTAGTTAGAGAGAAAAAATAAAATGTCACGTCGTCATGCCGCGGAAAAGCGAGTAATTTTACCTGATATGAAATATAACAGTATTTTATTGTCAAGATTTATCAATAATATTATGAAAGAAGGGAAGAAAGCCATTGCAGAGAAAATTGTTTATTCAGCCTTTAATAAAATTGAAAAGAAGCATAGAGTTGATCCGTATCAAACCTTTAATAATGCTATGCATAACGTGAAGCCGCATTTAGAAGTAACTTCGGTTAGGGTTGGAGGAGCTAATTATCAAGTTCCGACGCATGTTGATGAAAGAAGAGGATATGCTCTTGCTAGCCGTTGGATTATTAATGCTGCGTCAAAACGTTCTGAAAAAATGATGATTGATAAACTTGCCGAAGAGCTGTTTGAAGCTTCTAATAATAGAGGCGTCGCCATTAAGAAGAAAGAAGATACTCATAAAATGGCTGAAGCTAATAAAGCTTTCTCTCATTTTAGCCCTAAAAAAATGAAATAAGGTAGGGTATAATGAGTAAAATAAATAAACTTGAGCATATTCGTAATATCGGTATATGTGCCCACATTGATGCCGGTAAAACCACAACTACCGAACGTATTTTATATTATACCGGTAAATCGCATAAAATAGGTGAAGTTCATGAGGGCGGTGCTACCATGGACTGGATGGAACAAGAGCAAGAACGCGGTATAACCATTACCTCAGCTGCTACTACTTGTAGATGGCAAGATAAAATAATTAATATTATTGATACTCCTGGGCACGTTGACTTTACTATCGAAGTAGAGCGTTCGCTTCGTGTTCTTGACGGTGCGGTTGCAGTATTTGACGGTGTAGCAGGTGTTGAACCGCAGTCAGAAACGGTTTGGAGGCAAGCAGATAAATATAATGTTCCTAGAATGTGTTTTGTCAATAAAATGGACAGAATGGGAGCAGATTTTTATAGATGCGTTGAAATGATCAAAGATCGTTTAGGAGCAAAACCGCTTGTTATTCAGTTGCCTGTAGGGATTGAAGAAAATTTTAAAGGTATAATTGATCTTGTTAAAATGAAAGCAGTGATTTGGAAAGATGAATCACTTGGAGCTGAGTATTTTGAAGAAGATATACCTGCCGATATGAAAGATAAAGTTGAAGAATATCGTGCTAAATTACTTGATATGGTTGTTGAGTTAGATGATCATGTTATGGAAAAATATTTATCAGGTGAAGAAGTAACAGAAGAAGAGATTAAAAGATTAATCAGAAAAGGTACTATTTCAGCAGCATTTTATCCGGTTTTATGCGGTAGTGCTTTTAAAAATAAGGGAGTACAGCCTTTACTTGATGCCGTAGTAGATTTCCTACCTTCGCCTATTGATATAGGTATAGTAAAAGGTATGGAAGTAAGTACCGGTGAAGAAAAAGATTTCCCTATTTCGGTAACTGAGCCTTTTGCAGCTTTAGCATTTAAAATTATGAATGACCCGTTTGTTGGTTCATTAACTTTTATTAGAATATATTCAGGTAAAATTACTTCAGGAACAACTGTTATTAATACCGTAAAGAATAAAAGAGAAAAAATCGGTAGAATGCTATTAATGCATGCTAATAATCGTGAAGACGTAAAAGAAGCATCAGCAGGTGATATAGTAGCTTTAGCAGGTCTTAAAGATACTACCACCGGTGATACATTATCCGATATTGATAAGCAAGTAATCTTAGAAAGAATGGAATTTCCGGAGCCGGTAATTGAGCTTGCGGTAGAACCTAAATCAACAGCCGATCAAGAAAAAATGGGCTTAGCACTTTCTCGTTTAGCAGCAGAAGATCCATCATTTAGAGTTTCAACTGATCATGAAACAGGACAAACAGTGATAAAAGGAATGGGAGAACTCCATTTAGAAATTATCATTGATCGTATGAGAAGAGAGTTTAAGGTTGAAGCAAATATCGGAGCTCCTCAAGTAGCATATCGTGAAACTATAACAAGAGCTTGCGAAATTGATTATACCCATAAGAAACAATCCGGCGGTGCAGGACAATTTGCTCGTGTAAAAATTATTTTTGAGCCTCTAAAAGAGGTAAAAGATCTAAAAGATGAAGATAAAAATAAAACTTTTGTCTTTGAAAGTAAAATCGTCGGTGGTGCCGTGCCTAAAGAATATATACCAGGTGTTGAAAAAGGTTTAAATAGTATTAGAGAAACCGGTGTTATTGCCGGTTATCCTGTGATTGATTTTAAAGTGACTTTAGTTGACGGTGCGTTTCATGATGTAGATTCTAGTGTACTTGCGTTTGAAATTGCTGCAAAGGCAGCCTTTAGAGAAGGGATGCCGAAAGGTAATCCTAAATTACTTGAGCCGATTATGAAAGTTGAAGTTATCACTCCTGATGAATATATGGGTGATATTATAGGCGATTTAAATAGTCGTAGAGGGCAAATTCAAAGCATGGATCCAAGAGGGAATGCTCAAGTAGTTACTGCGAATGTTCCTTTAGCGGAAATGTTTGGGTATGTTAATACGCTTAGGTCTTTATCTCAAGGTAGAGCTCAGTTTAGTATGATATTTTCTCATTATGATCAAGTGCCGAGTCAGGTAGCTGATATTATTAAAGCTAAAAAATAATTGATGGATCTAATTAGATATAATTAATGTCATGTCTTGCAAAGGTAGATGTTGTTTTACTGTGACAGCTTATAAATTAGAAGTACCGATTATTATAGTAATTTTTTAATAATAACAAATATTTTTAATAAATTTATTGATTTTTTATTAAAAATATGATAGGAGTGTAGCTCAATTGGTAGAGCGCCGGTCTCCAAAACCGGAGGTTGCGGGTTCGATGCCTGTCGCTCCTGCCATTATAGGTTTAGAGCTTTTTTGCTATAAAATATAGAGTTTTTACAAAATTCGCTTATAGGGAGAAATTTGAAAGATATACTTCACCTCGAATCGCAGCATACATACTAGTACGTGAGAATTCCAGTGCTGGGTCATCGTCTCAATTGCCTCTAGAAGTAGAATTTTTTAAGAAGTCTAATAAATTACCTAACAAAAATATGTTTAAAGAATATAAAATTTATAAGTTTTTTGACCAAGTTAAACAAGAAACTTATAAGGTAGTTTGGCCAACTAGAAAAGAGCTTGTTGCTTCAACGTTAGTAGTGGTAGTAGCAGTTTTTATTTTTAGCTTAATTTGTTTGGTACTTGATTATAGTATACATAACATAATGCAGCTTTTGCTTAATATCGGCAAATAGTATAAGGAATAAATTGTGACAGAACAGAGTATAGATAATATATTGCCTTCTTCTGAAAAAAATGTAAAGCAGTGGTATGTGGTACATACGGCATCAGGAGCAGAGAAACGCATTAAAGAAGATATGCTTAGAAAAATCGCTAAACAGAAAATGACAGATTTTTTTGAAGATATATTAATACCTGTTTTTGGAGTTTCTGAAGTTAAATGCGGTAAAAATGTCAAGGTAGAAAAAAAACTAATGCCGAGTTATATCTTGATAAAGATGAATATGACTGATAAATCTTGGCATTTAGTGAAAAATATATCTGGAGTAACCGGCTTTTTAGGAAGCAAAACCACGCCAAAAGCTCTTACAGAAAGTGAAATACAAAATATTTTTAATAATTTGGAAGCAGAAGCTAAAGAAGCAAAGAATTCTAAATTGTATGAAGTTGGTGAAATAGTGACTGTTACAGATGGTCCTTTTGAAACTTTCATGGGTACAGTAGAAGAAATAGATCAAGAAAAAAATAGGTTAAAAGTTTCAGTTTCAATATTTGGTAAAGCAACTCCAATAGAACTAAATTTTAATCAAGTAAAGAAAAATGATTAAAAGTTGGACTAAATACGGTTTATAAATTACTTAAGCTGTATTGTACGAATGTTCAGGATGTCATTGTTGCGGGATAATGAGTCGTCATTGCGAGCAGCCGTGGGCTGCGTGGCAATCTAGAAGAAATAATAAAAAAATTCTGATTTACAGAATTTTTTTCTTCCTTGCTTTGTCAAAACTTACAGCTTTTCCTCGCAATGATGGGAAAAACGATCCATGCAATTGTTACAAAGTAATATTAATTTAAGAGAAAAATAAGGATATTTATAAATGTCTCAGAAAGCAATAAAAGGTTATATTAACTTGATAATTCCGGTTGCCGGAGCCACTCCTGCTCCTCCTATAGGACCGGCCTTAGGACAAAGAAAAGTTAATATTGCAGCATTTTGTAAAGATTTTAATGATGCTACGCAAGGTATGGAAAAAGGAGTGCCTTTGCCGACTGTAATTACTGTTTATGAAGATAGTAGTTTTTCTTTTAAAATAAAAACTCCTCCTGCTTCTTACTTTTTAAAGAAGTATGCTAAAATTACTAAAGGTTCTAGTGCTACTAAGAAAGAAGCCTTAGTAGGTAAAGTTACTATGGATGATTGTCGTGAAATTGCAAAGTTAAAAATGCCTGATTTAAATACAAAAAATATTGAAGCAGCAACAAAAATTATTTGTGGTAGTGCTGCATCTATGGGACTTGAAGTGGTAGGGAATTAATTATTATGTCAAATAAGAAAGATGTTGCCGTAAAAATTAGCGGCGGTAAAAAAATAAGAGAAGCTAGAGAAAAAGTAAAATCAGATACTTTATATAATTTAACAAATGCAGTTGAACGATTAAAATCAGCATCATATGTTAAATTTGACCCAACCTTAGAAATAGTTATGAAGCTTGGAATTGATCCTAGGCATTCCGATCAAATGGTACGCGGTGTAGTTAATTTACCTGCCGGTACAGGCAAAACTGTAAGAGTTGCCGTTATTTGTAAAGAAGAAAGAGAAGAAGAAGCTAAAAGTGCTGGAGCAGATTTAGTAGGTTCAACAAATATCATTGATGAAATTAAATCAGGGAAAATTAATTTCGATGTATGTATAGCTACTCCCGATATGATGGCAGCTATAGGTTCAGTTGCAAGAATTTTAGGACCAAAAGGTTTAATGCCTAACCCTAAACTTGGTACCGTAACTTTAGATATTAAAAATGCTATTAAAAATGCTAAAAGCGGTCAGGTAGAATATAGAGCAGAGAAAGCAGGTATAATTCATGCAGGGCTTGGAAAATTATCTTTCTCAGACCAAGATTTATTAAAAAATTTAAATGCGTTTATTGAGGCAGTAATTAAAGCAAAACCTGCCGGATTAAAAGGAAGTTATTTAAAAGCAATGTATTTATCTTCTACTATGGGAGCATCGGTACAAATAGATTTAACTAGTATAGCATAATTTTTATAGCCGTTTAACGGTAGTATAGTAATAATAAAAAAATTTTGTTATTTTAAGCATTTGTATCAGTTTAAATATATTAAACTGTATTATAAAAGGAGAATTAAAAGGTGTTAAGATCAGAAAAATCGGTAGCAGTAGAGGATATTGTAAATATTTATAAAGAATCGCCCTCTGTAATTATTACTCATTATCACGGGTTAACCGTTAGTCAAGTGAGTTCGCTTAGAGAATCACTTAAATCTAAAGAAGCAGGTTTTAAAGTAGTTAAAAATACTTTAGCAAAAATAGCTGCAAATCAAACAGGGCTTGATAGTATTGCTAATTTATTTGCGGGCCCTACTGCTATTGTTTATTCTAAAGAACCGGTTGAGATGGCAAAATTAGTAGTTAATTTTGCTAAGGCTAATGATAATCTTAAGATTATTGGTGGAATAGTCGATAATCACGTATTAGATGAAAATTCAATAAAAGAACTTTCTAAGCTACCTTCACTTAACGAGCTTAGAGGTAAAATTGTTGGGTTATTACAAGCACCGGCTACTAAGTTTGTAGGTGTTTTACAAGCTCCGTCTTCGAGTATAGCGAGAGTAATACAAGCACATGCTAGTAAAAATTAACTTAAAGGTTACTGCATCAGATATTTTAATTGATAATTAAAGAGCTTTTATAGTGAAAATTAATAAGATTTTTGTCGAAATAATTGTTCTTATTTTAAAAAAATCTTATAATTTGTAGCAAAAAAGAATTTAATTAACCTTAAAATACCTGATGCAGTAATCTCTCAATATAAAAAAAAAGTAAAAAGGAAAAAATTATGGCAGATTTAGCTAAAATTGAAGAACAATTATCATCATTAACATTAATGCAAGCAGCTGAGCTTGTGAAAATGCTAGAAGAAAAATGGGGTGTATCTGCAGCAGCACCTGTAGCTGTAGCAGCCGCTGGCACTGCAGCTCCTGCGGCTGAGGCAGCTGCTGAAAAAACTGAGTTTGAAGTAATTTTAACAGCTGTCGGTGACAAGAAAGTTGAAGTAATTAAAGTTGTGAAAGATATCACGGGTCTTGGTTTAATTGAAGCTAAGAAATTAGTTGATGAAGCTCCAAAGCCGATTAAAAGCAATGTGAAAAAAGCAGAAGCTGAAGAAATCAAAGGTAAGTTAGAAGCTGCTGGAGCAAAAGTTGAATTAAAATAATTATTTCTGCACTAGGTTCTGTAAAGAAAAGTTAAATTATTCGTATTTTTAGATATTTTTAAGTAAAAATTAATAAGATTCTTGCTGGAACAGTTATTTCTATTCAAAAAAAATCTTATTATTTTCAATAAAAAACAACTAAATATAGATTAATTTTTCTTTACAGGACCTAATGTTTTTTGCATTATAGATGAAATATTTTATAGCTTTAAATTAAATTCTTAAAATCTAAAAAGCCTTATTTTAGTAATTAAATTTGAATAAGGCTTTTTTGTTTAAAAATTATTTTAAAGCTAATTTAAGTTATTTTTTTGAAATAGGATAAAGCTAAAATCTTATTAATTAAAATAATTTTGTTAACGTACCATACGTCTAGAAATTTAAATTATTGAAATTTTCTAGGTTCTGTGAACATTTATAATTGATTTTTAGTGAAAATTAATAAGATTTTTGGGAGTATAGTTGTTACTATTTCAAAGAAATCTTATAATTTATAGCTAAAAAGAGCTATAATTATGATTATTCTATTATAAAGTGCATAGGACCTAATCACTTCAATACGGGCAGTAATTTTATCAGTCAGGAGATTATATGGTTTCATTAAGGGATAATATAGAAGCACAACCCTTGTCACATAATAGAAGAATAAGAAAAAATTTCGGTCACATAAATTTAGTAGCAGATATACCGAATTTGATTGAAATTCAAAAAAATTCATATGAAAAAAACTTTCTACAGTTAAATATTAAAGATTCTGAAAGAAAAAACAAAGGTTTACAATCTATATTAAACTCAATTTTTCCTATTTCAGATTCCTCCAATATTGCTAATTTAGAATTTGTAAAATATGAATTCGATACTCCAAAATATGATGTAGAAGAGTGTAGTCAGAGAAGTTTAAGTTATGCTGCTCCTCTTAAAGTTACTTTAAGATTAAGTATTTGGGATATAGATGAGGATACCGGTACTAGAGAAATTAAAGGGATTAAAGAGCAAGAAGTATATATGGGTGATATCCCATTAATGACTAAAAACGGTACTTTTATTATCAACGGTACGGAAAGAGTAGTTGTATCACAAATGCATCGCTCACCTGGCGTGTTCTTTTATCATGATGAAGGAAAAGTTCACTCTTCCGGCAAGCTTTTATATTCTGCTCGTGTTATTCCATATAGAGGGTCTTGGCTTGATTTAGAATTTGACGCTAAGGATGTTATTTATTTCAGGATTGATAGAAAAAGAAAGCTTTATGCTACTACTTTGCTTAGAGCTATAGGTATGAGTACTGAAGAAATTATAAAATTTTATTATAATTCAGTAACTTATAAGTTTGTTAAAAATAAAGGTTGGGCGGTTAAATTTATACCTCAGCATATTACTGCTCATCGTTTAACAAGTGATTTAGTAGATGCAGATACCGGAAATGTTCTACTGAAAGCAGGACAAAAAATTACCCCACGTTTGGCTAAAAAATATTTTGGGGAAGGGCTTAATAATATTTTAGTAGCTCATGAAACTTTAATCGGCAAATATCTATCCGAAGATTTAAGAGATCCTGCAAGCGATGAAGTATTAGCAAAAATCGGTGAAATGATTACTGCTGATATGTTAAATGTTATTAATGATCTTAAAATTAAAAATGTTAACGTATTAGTAATCAATCCTCAATCCGGTCCATATATAAGGAACACCTTATTTGCTGATAAAAATCAGGATCGCGAGGCAGCATTATGTGACATTTTCAGAGTTTTAAGACCGGGCGAACCTGCTAATATCGAAGCGGCTGAAAGCCTGTTTTATAATTTATTCTTTGATGCGGAAAGATATGATCTTTCAGAAGTCGGGCGAATAAAAATGAATTCTAGGTTAGAGCTGAATATTTCTGAAGAAGTTACGGTTTTAACAATTGATGATATTAAAAATATCGTAAAAGTTTTAGTAGAGCTTAAAGACGGTAAAGGTATCATAGACGATATTGATCATTTAGGTAATAGAAGGGTTAGATCGGTAGGTGAATTGATAGAAAATCAATTTAGAATAGGTTTAGTCCGAATGGAAAAATCTGTAATTGAAAGGATGTCGGCAGGTGATGTTGATACTGTAATGCCTCATGATTTAGTAAATTCTAAAATTTTAGTTTCAGTAGTAAAAGAATTTTTTAGTACCTCCCAATTATCCCAATTTATGGATCAAACAAATCCATTATCGGAAATAACTCATAAAAGAAGGCTGTCGGCACTCGGACCTGGAGGTCTTAGTCGAGATCGAGCAGGTTTTGAGGTGCGTGACGTACATCCGACTCATTACGGTCGTATTTGTCCTATTGAAACACCTGAAGGTCAGAATATCGGGTTAATTAACTCTATGGCTACTTATGCTAGAATAAATAAACACGGTTTTATAGAGAGTCCGTATAGAAGAGTTAAAGATGGGCATGTAACCGATGAAGTGGTATATCTTTCTGCTATTGAAGAAGGTAAATACAAAATCGGACAAGCAAATTCTAAAGTTGATAAAGATGGAAAGCTGCAAGGAGAGTTTATTAATTGCCGAGTTGAAGGCGGTAATTTTGTAATGGTAGAGCCGCATGAGGTAGATTTCATTGATGTGACTCCTATGCAGGTAGTATCGGTTGCGACTTCTCTTATACCTTTCTTAGAAAACGATGATGCTAACCGTGCTTTGATGGGTTCAAACATGCAAAGACAAGCCGTTCCTTTAATTAAAACGGATGCACCTTTTGTAGGTACCGGAGTTGAAGAGGTAGTAGCTAAAGATTCCGGAGCGTCAGTGCTTGCATTACATGACGGTATTGTTGAGCAGGTAGATTCAAATAGAATCGTGATTAGAACTCTAGAACAAAAAGTTGACGGTTCTCCTTCGGTTGATATTTATAATTTATTAAAATTCCAAAAATCCAATCATAATACTTGTATAAATCAAAAGCCTTTAGTTAAGGTCGGTCATTACGTTAAGAAAAACGATATTATAGCTGACGGTCCTAGTACGGATAACGGTGAAATTGCTTTAGGTAGAAACGTGCTTGTGGCTTTCTTACCTTGGAATGGTTATAATTTTGAAGATTCAATTTTAATATCCGAACGTATAGTAAAAGAGGATGTATTTACATCTATTCATATTGAAGAGTTTGAAGTAATAGCTAGAGATACACGCCTTGGTCCTGAAGAAATTACCCGTGATATACCGAATGTAAGTGAAGAAGCATTACGTCATCTTGATGAGGTCGGAATAATTTATGTAGGTGCAGAAGTAAAAGCCGGTGATATTTTAGTCGGAAAAGTAACACCGAAAAGTGAATCGCCTATTACTCCTGAAGAGAAGCTACTACGTGCTATTTTCGGGGAAAAAGCTTTTGACGTAAAAGATTCATCGCTGCATGTACCTTCCGGAGTTAGCGGAACTGTAGTAGAAGTAAGGGTATTTTCTCGTAGAGGTGTAGAAAAAGACCAGCGAGCTATTGCTATTGAAAAACAACAAATTGAAAAATTAGCAAAAGACAGAGACGACGAATTAGAAATTATTGAGCATTTTGTGTTTAGTTGGCTTGAAAAGCTTTTAGTAGGGCAGGTGATTATTAACGGTCCTAAGCAAGTAAAAGCAGGACAAACAATTACTAGTGAAATGCTAAAAGGTTTATCTAAAGGGCAATTTTGGCAGCTTACCGTGGAAGATGCAAATGTAATGAGTGAAATAAAGCAGATAAAGACTCATTATGATGAGAAAAAAGATGCCCTCGATAAAAGACTCGCTACTAAAGTAGAGAAATTGCAAAGCGGTGATGATTTACCTCAGGGAGCTTTAAAAGTAGTAAAAGTATTTATTGCAACTAAGCATAAATTACAGCCCGGGGATAAGATGGCAGGAAGACACGGAAATAAAGGTGTTATTTCACGTATCGTACCTGAAGAAGATATGCCGTTTTTAGAAAATGGAACTGTAATAGATATCGTTCTTAACCCTCTAGGTCTTCCGTCACGTATGAATATAGGACAGATTTTAGAAACGCATCTTGGGTGGGCATCAATAAATTTAGCAAAAAAAATATCCGAATTAGTCAAGGAATATAAAAATAAGCATATAGGTATTGAGCAGATTAAGAAATTCTTACTTGAGCTATACGGAGAGAATATTAATTATATACTTGAAAGATCGGAAGAAGAGATTATCTCTTTCTGTAATAAAGTAGGTAAAGGCGTACATTTTGCAACTCCTGTATTTGACGGAGCAAAAGTTCAGGACGTTAAAGATATGCTAAAACTTGCCGGTCAAGATCCTTCAGGACAAGTGAAATTAATTGACGGTAGAACCGGTGAATATTTTGACCGTCTAGTAACCGTCGGACAGAAATATTTGCTGAAATTGCATCATTTAGTCGATAATAAAATTCACTCCCGTTCTATAGGACCTTATAGCTTAGTAACGCAGCAACCGCTTGGAGGTAAGTCTCATTTCGGCGGACAGCGTTTCGGGGAAATGGAATGTTGGGCATTACAAGCTTACGGTGCAGCTTATACGTTACAGGAAATGTTAACGGTTAAGTCGGATGACGTAAACGGTAGGATCAAAACTTATGATTCTATAGTACGTGGTGAAAATAATTTTGAATCAGGCATTCCTGAATCATTTAATGTTATGATAAAAGAATTTAGATCTTTATGTCTTAACGTAAAGCTTGAAGTAACTTAGAGTTAAGTGTATACTCGGTGAATTTCAAAAATTGGCTACGTCGTCTAGCAAGTTCGCAGGTAGCAACGTATTAAGTATACGCTCCGCTCCTCGCCTTGCAGACTCCTTGCTCTTTTTGAAATTGACCTTCGTATACCTACTCTTCATTTGCTCGAGTTATATTGTCTTGCATAGTATTAGCTTTGTTGCATGGATCAAAAAACCTATTCGATGTCATCCCCGCGAAAGCGGGGATCCAGAAAAATAACTTCAAATATTGGTATAGAAGTTATTTATTTAAAAAATAAGCCTGTAAAAACAAGTTTTTTATAGGTTTTACTGAATTCTCGCTTTCGTGGGAATGACATTAAACGATCCATGCAACAACGCTGTGACTAAGAGGAGTATGGCAATGACGAAAAATATGAGCCATGCAATAAGAACTTTAATAAAGAAGTATACGAGTAATTTTTAAGGAAAAGTATTTATGAGCGTAGTAAATTTTTACGGACAATTAAGTAATACTCAACAATTTGATCAGATAAGGATTAATATAGCAAGTCCCGATCAAGTACGTTCGTGGTCTTTCGGTGAAGTAACAAAGCCTGAAACAATTAACTATCGAACTTTTAAACCTGAGAAAGACGGTTTATTTTGTGCAAGAATTTTTGGTCCGGTAAAAGATTACGAATGTCTCTGCGGTAAATATAAGCGGATGAAAAACCGTGGTATTACATGTGAAAAATGCGGCGTTGAAGTTACGGTTTCTAGAGTAAGACGTGAAAGAATGGGACATATAGAGCTTGCGGCTCCCGTTGCTCATATTTGGTTTTTAAAGTCATTGCCTTCAAGAATTAGTACGCTTCTTGATATGACAATGCGAGATGTAGAGAAGATTCTTTATTTTGAAAATTATGTAGTAGTTGACCCAGGGTTATCGATTTTACAAAAAGGCGAACTCTTAACAGAGGAAGAATTACAGAAAGCAAAAGATAAGTACGGTGAAGATGCATTTACTGCCTCTATAGGTGCAGAAGTAATACAACAAATGCTTAAAGAGCTTGATTTTTCAAAGTTAAAGCAAGAATTATACGAGGAATTACAAACCACTTCCTCAGAAGTCAAAAAGAAAAAATTAGTAAAGCGTTTAAAATTAGTAGAGGATTTTTTAGAGTCGGAAAACAAGCCGGAATGGATGATTATGGATGTTTTGCCGGTTATTCCTCCTGAAATTAGACCGCTTGTTATGCTTGACGGCGGAAGATTTGCTACTTCGGACTTAAATGAACTTTATAGAAGAGTAATTAATAGAAATAATCGTTTAAAGAAATTAATAAAGTCAAAAGCTCCTGATATAATAGTCAGAAATGAAAAAAGAATGTTACAAGAAGCGGTGGATGCGTTATTTGATAACGGTCGTCGCGGTAGAGCAGCGAAAAATGCTAATAAGCGTCCATTTAAGTCATTAAGTGATATGCTTAAAGGTAAGCAGGGGCGTTTCCGTCAGAACTTGCTCGGTAAGAGGGTTGACTATTCAGGACGTTCGGTTATCGTGGTAGGACCTGAGCTTAAACTTCACCAGTGCGGTTTACCTAAAAAAATGGCTCTGGAGTTATTTAAGCCGTTTATTTATTCTAAGCTTGAGTTGTACGGCATCGCTACAACTATTAAAGCTGCTAAAAGAATGGTGGAAGCTGAAAAACCTGAAGTTTGGGACGTGCTTGAAGAGGTAATTAGAGAGCATCCGGTTTTACTTAATAGGGCTCCGACGTTACATAGGCTTGGTATTCAAGCATTTGAACCGCTATTAATTGAAGGTAAAGCGATCCAGCTTCATCCGCTTGTTTGTGCTGCGTTCAATGCAGATTTTGACGGTGATCAGATGGCGGTACATATCCCATTATCGATTGAAGCACAGCTTGAAGCTAGGGTATTTATGATGTCTACAAATAATATCTTAAGCCCCGCAAACGGTCGTCCTATTATTGTACCGGATAAAGATATAGTGCTTGGTTTATATTATCTAACCCTTGCATTTGATAATGAAGTAGGTGAAGGGATGATGTTCTCAGATTTAGCTGAGATGGAACATGCTTTATATAATAAATTTATAACTATTCATACAAAGATAAAATATCGCAGAAATCAGTTAAATGCCGAAGGTAAAATGGTCACTGTTATCATTGATACTACTTACGGTAGGTTAATGGTCGGTGAGTTATTGCCTTCTAATCCTAATATAGAATTCAAGTTTATTAATAAACAACTAACTAAAAAAGACATATCATTAGTTATAGATTTAGTTTATCGTCACTGCGGTCAAAAAGCTACGGTAATTTTTGCCGATCAGCTAATGAAACTAGGTTTTAAATATGCTTGTTCTTCAGGTATTTCTTTTGGAATGGACGATATGGTAGTACCGGAATCTAAGAGTACTCATATCAATGAAACTCAGTTTGAAATAAAAGAATTTGAACAACAATATTCAAACGGTTTAATTACTTACGGAGAGAAATATAACAAAGTAGTTGATGCATGGTCAAGATGTACCGATAGAGTAGCAAACGACATGATGAAAGAGATTGCTACGCCGCCGATTAATGATGATCCAAATCATCAGAAAATAAATGCTATATATATGATGGCTATTTCCGGAGCAAGAGGTTCTTTCCAGCAAATTAAGCAGTTAGGCGGTATGCGAGGTTTAATGACCAAATCAAACGGTCAAATTATACAAACTCCTATTATCTCTAACTTTAAGGAAGGATTAACTGAATTTGAGTGTTTTAATTCTGCTAACGGAATGCGTAAAGGGCAAATAGATACGGCTTTAAAAACGGCAAGCTCAGGTTACTTAACAAGAAAATTAGTAGATGTTGCACAAGATTGTATTATTACTGAAAAAGATTGTGGAACTGATAAAGGAATTGAAGTTAAGAGTGTTATTGAAGGCGGGGAAGTTATAGTACCTTTAGCTGAAAAGATTTTAGGTCGTACTGCTGCTATCGATATATTTCATCCGGTAACTAATGATCTAATTCTCAATAAAGGTGAGCTTATTAATGAAGCGAAGTTAGAGCAGATTGAGTCGGCTGGACTCGACAGAATTATGATAAAATCCGTATTAACCTGTGAAAGTACTACCGGTATATGTAGCATATGTTACGGTAGGGACCTTGCTACCGGTACATTAGTATCGGAGGGTGAAGCAATCGGGGTTATTGCTGCTCAATCTATCGGTGAACCGGGTACGCAGCTTACAATGAGAACTTTCCATATCGGAGGAGCGGCAACAAAAGGTGCTGAGGTTTCTTCCGTAGAAGCTTCCTATGACGCAAAAGTGAAAATTATAAGCCGTAACGTTGTTATTAATTCCGAAGAACGCAAAATTGTTATGAGCCGAAATTGTGAATTATTATTGCTTGATAATAACGGTAATGAAAAGGCTCGTCATAAAATTCCATACGGTGCTAGATTACTTGTTGATGACGGTGATATGGTTATTAAAACGCAAAAACTAGCGGAGTGGGATCCTTATACTATACCGATTATCACAGAGAAGTCAGGTAAAGTTTTATTCAAAGATATGGTTGAGGGTATTTCTATTCGTGACGTAACTGACGAAGCTACCGGAATACCGAGTAAAGTTATTATTGAATCAAAGCAATATTCACGCGGTGCAGAATTACGTCCGCGTATACAGCTTTTAGATGCTAAAGGTGAAGTTATAACCTTATCAAACGGTTTAGAAGCTAGATATTACTTGCCGGTTGGAGCAGTTTTAAGCGTAGAAGACGGAGTACAAATATCGGTAGGTGATATCATTGCACGTATACCGAAAGAATCAACCACTACTAAAGATATTACCGGTGGTTTACCGAGAGTTGCCGAGCTTGTAGAAGCAAGACGTCCTAAAGATCACGCAGTTATTGCCGAGGTTGACGGTAGAGTAGAATTCGGTAAAGACTATAAATCTAAGAGACGTATTATTATACATCCGATTGATGAAACAATGTCTATTGAGTATATGGTACCAAAAGGCAAGCATGTTGTAGTTAACGAAGGTGACTTTGTTAAAAAAGGCGATTTATTGATTGACGGTAATCCAGTACTTCAAGATATTTTAAAAGTAATGGGCGTAGAGGTTCTTGCAAATTATATTGTTAAGGAGGTTCAAGCCGTTTATCGTCTACAAGGTGTAAAGATTGATGATAAGCACATAGAAGTTATTATCCGTCAGATGTTACAAAAAGTAGAGGTTACGGATTCAGGCGGAACTACGTTATTAGCAGGTGAAAAAATAGATAGACATGAATTCGATGAGATAAATAAAAAAGCTATTAAAAACGGTTTAAAACCTGCTGAAGCACAATTAATATTACAAGGTATTACTAAAGCTTCTCTGCAAACTAGATCGTTTATCTCTGCGGCATCATTCCAAGAGACTACTAGAGTTTTAACTGAAGCAGCTATTGCCGGTAAAGTAGATAAGTTACGAGGATTAAAAGAAAACGTGATAGTTGGACGATTAGTACCTGCCGGAACCGGTTACTTTATGGATAAAATGCGTAAAGCAGCTATAAAGCTTGACGAAGAGAATGCATAAATATACTTAGATAGAACTTGATCTTTGTAAGGTATTGTTTGTGGATACCGATGTCATTCCTGCGAAAGCAGGAATCCAAAAAAAATAGTCTTAATATTGACAAAAAAAGCCTATAAAAAACTTGGTTTTTATAGGTTTTTTCTTATTACTTCCCGCTTGCAGGAATGATGCTTTAATAACAAGCGATCGGTGCTGTTAAATGCTCGTAGTTTTGACCTAAATAAGATACTGGTTGTTCAAAGATATACGTATCATTGTTATCATAATTATAATTACCGTATAATTGTAATCTTGCTAAAGAATCTTCATATTGGAAGTTTTCAAGCATTTCTTGATTTTTAGATATCTGAATTTCTGCTAAACAATGTTCAACATAAGTTTTTAGTGCTTCTTGATGAATTCCATCATATAAAGCTTTTAACATGAGTAAATTTACTAATGGGTTAATACCATTATTTGCATTAGTAGTAATCGTAGCTTCTTCGTGTTTTTGATCAATAGATAATTTACAAATTACAGGCTCTTCATTACTTACTTCTACTTTCTCTATTTCAAGATTTTCTGATTCAGCATTGATTTTTTCTTCAAAATTTATCTCTGAGAAAAGTGCTTTCACATCCGTTATTTCAAGTTTTCCTCCTTTTTTACCTACTTCATAAGCTTTAGAAACAATTTTTTTATAAATGACGTCAATTAATTCTCGTTTTGTTTGTATTTCATCAGGATAGTTAATTCCTCCTTCATTCCAAAACTTTACTATTTTAGAAAAAGCAGGAATATATTTACCGATCTTTGCTAAAAATTTTTGTATAAATGTAGGTTCAGTAAGAGAGGTTAATGTAGGATTTTTTCATATTTTTTAAATACATACTCGACAATTTTAGGTATATTTTGATCTGTTTCTATTTCGTCAGGTAAGCCGTGTAATATTTTTTGGCTATTGCTTGACCCATCTTCTTATACAAAATATTAACCTCGATCCATGTCCATACTGGATTAGCCGTAAAACAAAGCTTTGTTACATAAAATGCTAGATATAGGTAGAGATAATAACTTTAAATAGTTAAGGCAAGTATATAGTATTGGATGAGGCGTGAGACTATAAATCTCACCCATATCTTGGTTTAACTCACATGATTTTTAATCATTGTATACTTCTGCTTAATTAAATGAGAAGTGATGTACTGGCATATTATTACTTAAATTTAACTAATTCGTCAACAAAATATAAAAAACGTTAACATTTGTCAAATGCTATTTAATGAGATTTTATTTTAAATCAATTATAATACTTGCAAAGTTTTATCAAGATAAATAGAATTATCCAAAGTCAAAAGTAATATAAGGAATAAGTATGCTTAACATAAACTTTGTGAATGAAGAATCATCTACTAATCAAGGTCTAGTAGTTTTTATTGATGAGCGGTTAAAGCTTGATAGTAATTTAATAGGACTTGATCAACAACATCACGGATTAATTTCTAAAACTATTCAGAATAAACTGCAATTTACCGGTAAATATGGACAGATCAAGGTTATTCCGTCTGTCATTAAATCAGGCGAGGTTAGATATTTGATAATAGCAGGTCTTGGGAATGAAGAAAAATTAACTGAAGCAAAAATTGAAGAGTTAGGCGGCAAAATTTTACAGCATGCAACCGGTTGTAAAATTTCTACTATCGGCTTAAAACTTACAAATAGAATTAGCAGGTTTACATCTCAAACATTTGCATCTTTAGTTGCTAGTGGTGCGTTTCTTGCTTCTTACAGATTTAATAAATATAGAACTATCTTAAAAGAAGCAGAAAAGTTCGTAGTAGAGTCAATTGAAATTTTTACCGATAATAGTACTGAAGCGGCAAAATTATTTGAAGTCAAAAAATTAATTGCTGAGGCAGTATTTTTTACAAGAGATATAAGTAATGAACCGTCAAATATTAAAACTCCGCAAGTCTATGCCGAAAGAATAGTTGATATACTTGAACCGCTAGGAGTAGATGTTGATGTTATCGGTGAACGTGAGATGAAAAATCTTGGTATGGGAGCATTGCTTGGTGTGGGGCAAGGTTCACAAAACGAGTCAAAGTTAGTAGTTATGGAATATAAAGGCGGCAGTAAAGATGCTCCGACTATTGCTTTGGTTGGTAAAGGAGTGATTTTTGATACAGGCGGTATTTCATTAAAACCGTCAAGTAATATGCATTTAATGAGATACGATATGGGAGGTTCTGCAGCAGTTGTGGGTGCCATGATTGCGGTTGCCGGTCAAAAATTACCTGTAAATATAGTCGGTGTTGTAGGGCTTGTCGAAAATATGCCGTCCGGTAATGCACAGCGTCCAGGGGATGTAGTAACTACTATGTCAGGGCAAACTGCCGAAGTTTTAAATACCGATGCAGAAGGGCGTTTAGTACTTGCTGATGCTGTTTGGTATGCACAAGAAAAATTTAAGCCTAAATGCGTGATTGACATTGCAACTCTAACAGGAGCAATAACCGTAGCACTTGGTAATACATATGCCGGTTGTTTTTCCAATAATGATGAGTTAGCTGATAAGTTAATAAAAGTAGGGGAAGAAGTTAATGAAAAACTTTGGAGAATGCCGCTTCATGATGAGTACGATGCAATGATTAACTCCGACATAGCCGATATGGCAAATATCGGGAACGTACCGGGAGCTGCTGGAAGCTGCACGGCTGCACATTTCATTAAACGTTTCATTAAAGATGGAGTAGATTGGGCTCATTTAGATATAGCAGGCGTTGCAAATAGTAATAAAGCTTCAGCACTTGGTCCGAAAGGGGCAGTTGGGTATGGTGTTAGATTACTTGAAAAATTTATCAAAGAATATACTCGATGAACTTCAAAAATTGGCTACGTCGTTTGCGGTACTCACGTATTAAGTATATGCTCCGCTCCTCGTCTTGTGAACCGATTACTCTTTTTGAAGTTGATCTTCGTATATTACATATTACTCGTAGTATACCTAATATTTGTTTATTCTGAATATAATTATGAACACAATAAATAAACCTTATATATTTGTTATAGGTAATGAAAAAGGCGGAGCAGGTAAAACTACCTGTTCTATGCATCTAATAATCGCTCTACTTTATCAAAATTATTCGGTAGTAAGTATAGATACCGATTCACGTCAAAGTTCGTTAACGAATTATTTAAAAAATCGAGATTTATATAATAAACAAAATCCTGATAAAACTGTATTAGTACCGAAACATTTTCATATATCGGAAAGCGAAGTAGAGGAGCAAGCAAAGAGTTTTGAGCAGGTACTCAAAAATAATCAGGATACCGATTATATAGTGATTGATACCCCAGGCAGTCATACTCCTTTATCAAGAGTTGCTCATTCTTACGCCGATACAATTATTACACCGATTAATGATAGCTTTCTAGATTTAGACGTAATAGCAAAAGTCGATAGCAAGGATGAAATTATTAGCCCATCAATATATAGTCAAATGATTTGGGAGCAGAAAATGGAGCGTGCTAGTCGTGATAGAATTAGTATAGATTGGGTAATACTTCGTAATCGTTTAAGTAATCTTGATGCATTAAATAAAAGACGCGTAGGAAATGTATTAGCTAAACTTGCTAAAAGAATTAACTTTAAATTCGCAGAAGGATTTAGCGAACGTGTAATATATAGGGAATTATTTTTGCAAGGTCTAACATTACTTGATCTAAAAACTGCAAAATATGATAGAGAATTTAATAGCTCACACGTACTTGCACGTCAAGAATTACGAAATTTTTTAGACTTTCTAGGTATTAAGGCTGCGTTCAAAGGTTAATTTCTATTAAAGTTTTTCTTGTATAAAGTTAAAAAATATATATAATGTGCAAAATTAATATGTTTTAACTTTATAAGAGAAACAAATGCCAAATGTTGCTGAAAATATTTCAAAACTACCGGAAGAACAAGAAAAAGTTAATAAGCTTGTTGATCAATATAAAAATTTAACCCCGGAAGAACAAAAAATTGTTGATAGAAAACTTAAGTCACATTTTACAAAAGAAGAGCTAGAACAAGATGAGCTTAAATCAAGAATGAATAACATACGTAGTAATTTGTTCAATAAAGACCAAGAAAAACTACAAGCAGGTAATAATTCTATAGGTGAAATAGCAAAAGATGTATTATCGTTAGTTAAAGGAATAATAAATCTAGTAGAAAATGTTGCAGAGATAATTAAAAATCCTAAGAAAGCAATATATGAATGGATTAAAGGTGAGTTAAATCAAGTAAAACCTCAACAACAAAATTATCAGCAACTCCCATCAAAGCCAAAAGTTGCTGCAATATCAAGATAAAACTTTGGCAAGATAAATTTTTAGTTTTTATTTGCGAAAATTTGCGATTTTATGTATATAATATAGGGGAAATCGTAAAAAAATAAAAATGCATAAATACAGAACTCATAATTGTAACGAATTACAAATATCCGATGTAGAAAAAGAAGTTAAGTTATCCGGTTGGGTACATAGAAGAAGAGATCACGGGAATCTAGTTTTTATAGATTTACGTGATCATTACGGTATAACTCAAATCGTGTTTACCGATCAAAACCCTCAGCTTATGGAGGATGCAAGTCGTTTGCGTTATGAGTCGGTAATTACGGTAAGGGGTACAGTTGTAGCAAGATCAGAGGACACGATTAATAATACGCTTCCGACAGGTCATGTTGAAGTGCTAGCTGTGGAATTTATTATTGAATCAGCGGCGGACACTCTACCTTTTGTTATTAATACCGAAAAAGACGCTCCCGAAGAGTCGAGGTTTAAACATCGCTTTTTAGATCTTAGACGTGAGAAATTACATAATAATATAATACTCCGCTCACAAATTATTTCTCATATTCGTCATTTGATGACGGCAAGAGGATTTACCGAATTTCAGACACCGATTTTAACTGCTAGCTCTCCTGAAGGTGCTAGGGATTTCTTAGTGCCGAGTAGAATGCATCCGGGTAAGTTCTATGCATTACCGCAAGCACCTCAGCAATTCAAGCAGTTATTAATGGTTTCAGGCTTTGATCGTTATTTCCAAATTGCTCCTTGTTTTCGGGATGAAGATGCAAGAGCCGATAGATCACCCGGCGAGTTTTATCAGCTAGATGTAGAAATGTCGTTTGTTACACAGGAAGACATATTTAGTACTATTGAGCCTGTGATGTATGATTTATTTACTAAATTTACAGATAAGAAAGTATCAGAGACTCCTTTCGTTCGTATTCTATATAATGAATCTATGCTAAAATACGGCTCTGATAAGCCTGATTTGCGTAACCCTATTATAATTGCCGATGTAACTGAGATATTTAGAGATTCCGATTTTACAATCTTTAGAGAGAACATTAAAAAAGGTAGCATAGTTCGTACAATTCCTGCCCCTAAAGCTGCTTCATTACCTCGTAGTTTCTTCGATAAAATGATAGAGTTTGCGATATCAGAAGGAGCAGGTGGACTCGGCTATATTCAGTTTAGTGAAACCGGTGAAGCAAAAGGACCGGTAGCAAAGTTCTTAAGCCCGCAGCAATTAGAGAGTCTAAAAGCTACAGCTAGCATTAGTAATGGTGATGCTGTATTTTTCGCTAGCGATAAGAAAGAGAAAGCTGCTAAACTTGCCGGTAAGGTTAGAATAAGACTTGGTGAAGAGCTTGATTTACTTGAAAAAGATTGTTTTAAATTCTGCTGGATTACCGATTTTCCATTCTATGAGCTAAATGAAGAAACAGGAAAAATTGATTTTAGCCATAATCCGTTTTCTATGCCGCAGGGCGGAATAGATGCTTTAGAGCAAGCTAAGACCACTGAAGAGTTATTAGAACTTACCTCATACCAATATGATATTGTTTGTAACGGTATTGAACTTTCCAGCGGTGCTATTAGAAATCATAGGCCGGAAATTATGTATAAAGCATTTTCCATAGCAGGTTATAGTGAAGAGGAAGTTGATAAGAGATTTGGAGGGATGATTAGAGCGTTTAAGTTTGGAGCTCCACCACATGGTGGAATAGCCCCCGGTATTGACCGAATCGTTATGCTGCTTGCGGAAGCAACAAATATAAGGGAAGTAATTGCGTTTCCTTTAAACCAACAGGCTGAAGATTTACTAATGAACGCCCCAAGCTATATAGAGGATAAAGCTCTAAAAGAGCTAAGCATTATGCTCTCACCGTCAGCTAGAAAAAATGCGGAAGGTGGTAAGGATTTATAGTTGTTGTACGTTATTATGTCATACTATGACTTGATCGCAGGATCTAGTCTTTTTTAAATTTTTTTCTAGATACCGTGGTCGAGCCACGGATGACAGAGGTGAAATTGATCCACGCAACAATGCTTACCTTTGTTGCTGTCTTTCCTTCCTAGCTTGTAATTTAGAGAATGCGATTCCTTTTACCGCTTCTACTCTTTTTGTTTGGAGCCCTTCTTGCTTCTTCTGTTGTAGTACATTACCAATTTTTATACTTTCCGCTATAAGTTTTTCTGTATTATGAATTTTATTTAAATTCTCAGGAGAAATTTGTTTCATAAAATAATTTGAGATACTAGGTAAACCTATCTTTTCACAAAAATTTCCTACCTTGTAATATATAGTATCTTTAGAATTTAACTTGAAAAATTTAGCATTTAATAAGTTGGTCGTGTTTTCGATATTATCCTGATAAATCTTTCTTTATACCCTCAATATCTTGCTCGGTAAGATAATTTTCTTTTTTTAGCTCTTTCATTATATTGTCGTAGAATTTTGCTACTTCTTTATCGGTTACGTTTTTAGTTGTTGCCTGCTTTATAAAATCAACAATTAGTGATTCCAACTTTTCGCCTGTAGATTTGTCTTGTATACGTATTGATTTTGCAGGATCAGAAATTTGTACTTCTACTTTATCTGTCTTAACCTCAACTTCTTTTTCTTTCCATTTTCCTTCCAAATTTTTGCTCCATTGTTGTTCCTTGATTATTTCTTTTTTCAAGCCTATAGAAGTTTTAATTTGGTAATTATTTTCATACGCCCACTCTTTAGCATCTTTACCTTCAATTGTAATGTTATTATCTATTGCATAGAGTACCGGGTCTTTTACAGGTGAATTAGCGAAAGCCTCTAACCAACCACCATTGTTAAATTCAGGTAAAACATTACTGAATTTTGTTACTATCTCAGCTCCTTTGGCAACTTCTTGCATATTAACAAGATTTTCTTTTATACTGCCTTTATAATATTTTCTCAAATCATCAAAATTTTTAATATTAGTGGATAATGCAATATTTTTCGGATCAAACCCAGCTTTTTTTAATTCATCAATTTTTTGATCAACTATTGCTTCCATCTGTTTCTCATCAAATTGACTTATCATTTGATTTAACGATTCGCTATATTTATCGATACTAAATGAGAAATTACCTGCTTTAATAGCAGCACTGTAGCCAACACCAGGATGTGCAAACATTTCAGCTGTTGATTGAATCATACTGCCAAAATCCTTATGAAATGCTAAAAAAGAGCGACCATGATCAATTTTGGTTATTGTTTTACCATCCTGCACCATTAAATTATCAGTATGATAATCTACTTTCCCCAGCATATGACAAGCAGCTATGGTTTTTTCAAATCCTTCCAACTTTTTTAAATTTTGATCATTAGCTCTGACTCTAGTTTGACCTGATAAACCGGAAAATTCTGTTAGCGTTACAGCATTATCAAAAAATTTAGAACGTACATAAAGTGAATCAGGGTGTTTTTCATCCGCTTTTACCAGCCCTTCTTTTGGTGCTCGATCATGTAATAAAAATTGATACATGGTAGGAGCCTATTAATTCTTGTACCCCGTCTCTTCGGTCAGCAATAGCCTGTTTTCATGCCTTATTATCTTGTATTTTTTGGCATGCAGCATGAGTTTTATAAAAATGTTTTAAAATAGAAGTATTACCGGCGTTATCTTTAGCAACATAGTCGGCAGAGACTCCTGCTGCTTTTTTCCTTTCCCCTCAAACTCAGCTTGTTGTGCCACCCTCTTATCACGTAGCATAGCATCAATTGCTTTTTTAGGGTCATTAAGATTTCTTATTCCTTCAAGTTTTCTGTAATCTGCATTATATCGGCTATCATCTAATCCAACCTGTCGTTCAATTGCATCTTCCATAACTAAATGCTGTAAAAGAGGTGCATCGATTATTTCCCTCAATTCCTTGTTTTTATCTCCTGGAAACGAGTTTTTTATTATTGTTGTAACTTTATCTAAATCCTTAGTATTTAAATCGGCTAGGGCCATATAGCTAATATATAGGCTTTCAGCAGTAGGAGATTGGTCATTAGAAAGGTCAATAACAGGATTCGGCAATGCCTTCGCAGGCTCTAGATATTTTGGCATTCAATGCTGTATCGTTAGTTTTCAGGGCTTTAAAAAGTTGCTCTTGTAATAATAATTCCTGTTGAGTTTTCTCTTTAGACATAAAAATAACCTGATTATATTAACTAATGCTTCAAAAATTTATTATATAAATTGATTAATTGCTATTAATTGCAAGGAAGAAAAAATTCTGATTTACAGAATTTTTTCTGGATTACTATCCGGTACTATAGATTTGATCGTGATATGACAATGAAAAAACCAAAGTCATGAAATAAAATCATGACTTTGCAGGAATGATACTAATTAATCTCTTCTATTGCCTAAAAATCTCATTAAATATAGGAAAAGATTTATAAAATCTAAATATAAAGTAAAGGCTGCCATAATAGAAAGCTTTTGTCCTACTTCATTGTTTCCTGCCATGTAATACATAGACTTAATCTTTTGAGTATCCCAAGCAATTAATCCCATAAATACTACTATTCCAATAAGAGAAGTAGCAAAAGAAAGAGCCGAGCTTTTTAGAAACAAGTTGACTAATGAAGCAATGATAAGACCTATAAGACCCATTGCAAAAAATGAACCCATAGATGTTAAATCTCTACTTGTACTATAACCGTATAAACTCATTGCTCCAAAAACGGAAGAGCAAATAAAGAAAGTACGAGCTATTGATGCCCCGGTATAAATAAGAGCTAAATATGCAAGCGACATACCGGTTAAACCGGCATAAACCCAAAATAATATTTGTGCCGTTTGCAGGTTCATTCGTCCGAAGCCCATAAAGAAATATAAAGCAATACCGAGCGGAGCAAACATTATAATAGTGCCGAAACCTGTTTGAAACATTAAATTATAAATAGGCTCAACTGATATAGTCGTTACGGCTGCTACACCGGTTAGTAAAAGTGCTAAAGCCATATAATTATATACTTTAAGCATGTATTTTCTTAAGCCTTCATCAAAAGTTTTATTTTTTGAGGTGGCAGTTAAAGTTTTTGTATAATCGATCATAAGTAACCTTAGGATTATGTTATTTACATAATAAAATATAGTCGTTTAGAAGCTATCTGTAAAGATATTTTAAAGCTAATTAAATTCTTTTTTGCTGCAAATTATAAGATTTTTTAAAATATAAGTAACTATTCCAGCAAAAATCTTATTAATTTTCGCTATAAAAGTTCTTTAATTATCAGTTAAAATATCTCTGCAGATAGCTTCTTAAAGGTATTTTTTCAAGCTATATTATATTTTATAAATATCTTGCATTGAATATAAAGCAGAAGGTTTATCTTGTAGCCAAATAGCGGCTTTAATTGCACCAATAGCAAAAGAATTTTTATTCAGAGCTTCGTGTTTTAAAGTGATTATTTCATCGTCACCTAGGAAAGATATTTCATGTATACCGTGAACATTCCCACCACGAAGCGAGGAAATACCTATTTCTTTTTCGCTTCTTAGTCTACTACCACGATTAAATGTTATATTTAATCCTTTTTCGCTTGCAATTGTTTCAGCAAGCATAATAGCAGTTCCTGAGGGTGAATCTTTTTTTTTACGGTGATGCGTTTCTAGAATTTCAACATCGTAATCATCTAGTATTTTTGTTACTTCTTTAGCTAGATAGCTAAGCAAACTAGCTCCTATACTCATATTTGCAGAATATAAAACAGGTAAAGTTTGAGCTGCTTTTTCTAAAAGCTTAAAATGTTGAGGTTGGAGGCCTGTGGTTCCGATTACTAACTTTGTATTATGTTTTAATGCATAATTAATTAATTTTTCTAATATTTCAGGAGTAGAAAAATCGATGATCACATCAGAATTTTTACAAAAATTATCTAAATCATCTAAATTATTAGTACTATTAAATTTTGTTGAAATTTTGCAATCTTTAAATTTATCTATTCTTTCAGCAATAACCTTTCCCATTTTACCGGTAGAACCGCTAAGACCGATATTTAACATATTGGCAATGTATACTCCTAATAAATGAACAGTAAGTAGACGAAGTTTAATTTGGAAAAGAGCAAAGAGTCTAAAGCCCTCGGATCACAGAGTATACTTAATATAGTTCGAACCGCAGATCTTATTAGACGACGACGCCAATTTTTCAAATTAAATCTTTTTAGAAATGTTCACAGAGCCTACCTAGTATAAGATTTATGAAAATATAATAGAGGCTTTAAATCATTTTTAATAGCGGTATTTATTACTTCACCGATAAATATAACATGATCACCGGCATCGTAAGAAACATATTTATTACATTCTATATGACAAGTTGCACCGTTTATTAAAGGGCAATCAGTTTTATTACCAAGCACATAATCAATTTTTGTAAATTTATTAGGTTGTGATTTAGCAAAATGTTTTGAAATATCAATTTGATTCTCTGCTAAAATACTAATTGCAAACTTATCACTTTTTCGAAAACTGTTTATACTAAAAGAGTTTTTATTAAGGCAAAATAATATTAACGGCGGTTTTAAAGATACGGAAGTAAGAGAGCTAGCAGTAAAACCAAAAAGTTCGTTATTGCAATTTGTTGTTATAATAGTCACTCCCTGAGGGAATCGGCTCATAGCATCTTTAAATTGACTTTCTGTTACTGTCCCAGCCATTTTTTCATAATTTTGTTAATGGTTCCGTCTTTTTTTAATGAATCGATTGCCTCATTAATTTCATTAATTAGTCCTGAGTTTTTAGACATACCTATAGCAAAATCGGATGAAAATTCTTCTAAAGTACTGCTTTCTAAATTTGAATTATTTTCTTTTAATTTTTTGCCTTGAAATTCCTCAGAAATAATAGCATCTATGACTCTGGCTTTTAATTCTTCAACTAACATTAAATGATTTGCTAAAGAATGAACTTTAATATTCATCGTCTGTGATAAATCTTGTGCTTTTTTTTCTAAAACACTACCGAGCTGTACTCCTACTATTTTATTTTCTAGATCTTTGCTATTTTGTATATTATCGCCTGTTCTATATATTATAGCAAATCTTGCAGTAGCGTAATTATCGGAAAAGCTGATATATTCGGAACGCTCCGGTGTTACGGAAAGTTCCGCCACCGCAACATCAATATTTTCACTAACCAAAGCTGCAAGTAAACCGTTAAAGTCGAAGTTTTTTATGATAACTTTTTTATTTAGACGTTCACTTATTGCTTTGATAATATCAATATCAATCCCAACAATCTCTCCGTCTTGGATGAATTCATAAGGAGGATTATCTGCGGCAGTACCGACTATTAAAGTTTTTTCTGTTTCTTTTTTTTCACAAGAAACTAGTAAGAAAGATAGTAAAAATATTTTCAGAAATTTCATAAAAATAATGTTTTAAGTTTGAGTATGTCCTGTGTCATCCTGCAAGGCATTGAGCTTGTTATATGGCTTGAAAAACCCGTTCGGCGTCATACCGTGGCTTGACCACGGTATCCAGAAAACAACTAAAAATACTAATATTATTAGTATTTGGATCCCGCGATCGAGTCGTGGGATGACAGAGAGAGAAGTGAGCCATGCAACAAAACCTATGACTGCTCGCAATGACGGGAGAATCTATCCATGCGGGCAATAGCATCAAGAACTCAATTTCTCCTTTAAAAGCTGATTCACAAGCGTCGGATTAGCCTTACCGCCGGTTTTTTTCATTACCTGCCCTACAAAGAAACCAAATAATTTATCCTTACCACTTCTATAACCCTCTACTGATTCAGGATTTTCAGCTATTACCTTGTCAATTACCGTGTTTAGCACGTTATTATCTGAAACTTGTACAAGTCCTTTTTCCTCTACTATTTTATCAGGTGCTTTACCGGTTTCAAACATAATTTCAAAAACGGTTTTTGCAATTTTACCGGAAATAGTATCATTTTCTATTAATTTTACCAGTTTTGCAAAGTTACTAGGAGTAATTTTGCATTCATTTATTCCTATCGATGCTTTATTTAATTGGCCGAACAACTCACTAGTTAGCCAATTAGTAAGCATTTTAGGGTTACATTCATTTGCTGCTTTCTCAAAATACTCAGCAACCGATTCATCGGCTACTATTACTTCGGCATCATATTTACTTAAGCCAAATTCCTTCGTATATTTTTCAATCTTTTGATCAGGTAGCTCAGGTAAATTTGCTTTTAGCTCGTTTATTAACTCATCAGAAATAACAAGCGGTAATAAATCGGGATCAGGAAAATATCTATAATCAAGTGCTTCTTCTTTTAAACGCATAGTTCTTGTTTCGCCGCTATCGGCATTAAATAAGCGTGTTTCTTGAATTATTGCTTCACCGCTTTCAAGCAAGTCTACTTGTCTTTTAGCTTCAAATTCTATTGCTTTAATGATATTACGAATTGAATTAATATTTTTAATTTCGCATCTTGTGCCTAGTGGTTCGCCGCTACGTCTTACTGAAATATTAGCATCGCAACGCATCGAGCCTTTTTCCATATCACCGTCACAGCTGCCGATATAACGTAACAAATTTCTCAGCTTTTTTACAAATTCAGCCGCTTCTTCCGGTGATGATATATCAGGTTCGGTCACAATTTCCATAAGCCCAATACCAGCACGATTTAAATCGATAAAGCTGTAATGTGGTGATTGATCATGCATAGATTTACCCGCATCTTGCTCTAAATGCAAACGGTTAATACGAATAGTTTTAAGATCGCCGGTACTAGTCGGTATTTCCATAGTGCCGTTTTGTACTATAGGATAGTAAAATTGCGAAATTTGGTAACCTTGCGGCAGATCGGCATAAAAATAATTTTTACGATCAAATACCGAATATTTATTTATTTTAGCTTTAAGCCCAAGCCCTGTTTTAATTGCTTGGTGTACACAATGCTTATTTAATACCGGTAACATCCCGGGCATTGCTGCATCAATATAGGAAACCTGCGAATTTGGACTTGCTGCAAAAATAGTACTACTTCCTGAAAAAAGCTTAGATTTTGAGGAAATTTGAGCATGGATTTCAAGCCCTATTACATATTCCCATTTCCCCGTATTACCTTCAATATATGCCATAATTAAAAACCCTTTGGCTCAAATTTAATATGTTTTACACCTGACTCAATTGTCGATGCTACTTTTAAAACATTATATTCGTCTAATTGTTTACCTATAATCTGCATCCCAAGAGGTAAACCTCGTGCCGATAACCCGGCAGGAACCGATGCACAAGGTAAACCGGCTAAACTTGCAGGAATAGTAAATAAATCGTTTAAATACATAATAGTCGGATCATTTTGTTTTTCACCGATCTTAAAAGCTTCGGTCGGTGCTGCAGGTAACAAAATGGTGTCAACTTTTGCAAAAGCATTATTAAAATCGTTTGCAACTAAACGACGTACTTTTTGAGCTTTTAGATAATATGCATCCATACAACTAGATGAAAGCACATATGTTCCAATCATAATACGGCGTTTTACTTCCTCCCCAAATCCGGCTGATCTAGTCATTTCATACATTTCGTCAAGCGTCATATTTTCACGTTCTATCCGAAGACCGTATCTAACACCGTCATATCTAGATAAATTTGAAGAAGCTTCAGCCGGTGCTATTACGTAATAAACGGCAACACCATATTTAGCATGCGGTAAAGTAATATCAACTATTTCAGCACCGGCGTTTTTAAGTAGCTCTATGGTATCCTGCCACATTTTCATAATATCAGGTTCAATAATACCACCTTCACCAAGGCTAATAGGTACGCCTATCTTCATATTTTTCATAGAACTTCCGATAGCGGGTTGTAGTTCTGGAACTTCTGCTTTAATCGAAGTAGAATCTTTTTCGTCAAACCCCATCATCGCTTCAAGCATGATGCTACTGTCTAAAACGCTTCTAGTAAATATCCCTGCTTGATCAAGTGAGCTAGCAAACGATACCATTCCGTATCTTGAGCAACGACCATATGTCGGTTTAAACCCGACTAAACCCGTAAAGCTTGCAGGTTGACGTACCGAACCGCCCGTATCGCTACCAAGAGCAGCAGATGCCATAAATCCGCTAACTGCCGCAGCTGAACCGCCTGAAGAACCGCCTGGAACTAAATCAGCATTATCATCATTTGCTTTCCAAGGGCTAATTACATTTCCAAAACAACTAGTGATATTTGCTGAACCCATAGCAAACTCATCCATATTGGTTTTGCCGAGCATCACACCGCCCTTATCAAAAATATTTTGTGTAACACTTGATTCATAATTAGGTATAAAATTTTTCAGTATATTAGAACATGCCGTAGTTCTAATTCCTTTCATGCAGAAAAGATCTTTAGCGGCAAACGGGATACCTTCAAGTGTTCTTGCTTTGTTTTGAGCATAATTTTGATCGGCTGCTTCAGCCTGTTTTAAAGCTAAATCAAAAGTTTCGGTAACATAAGCATTTAGGTTTTTATGCTTTTCTATTTGTTTAATATGTGCATTAACTAATTCCTTACTTGTAAAATCTTTATTTTTTAGACCTTTTACACTGTCTGCTACTGTTAATTTGTTTAGTCCCGTCATAATTATTCAACAACCTTTGGAGTGATAAAATATTTTACTTCTTTAGCAAGCTGAGCACTATTTCCGCTTACATTATCAAATAATTTGTTTGATAAATCAGAACTCGTAACTTCATCCTCTCGCATTCTAGCATTTATATTAGAAACCGAAGTTAAAGGCTCTATATCTTTGCAATCTATTTCATTTAAAATATCAATCATATTCATAATAGTACTAAGCTGAGCAGAAAATTTTTCTACAGTATCTTCTTCAAATTTTAATCTAGCTAATTTTGCTATTTTCTGTGCTTCTTCTTTTGTTATCATAGTTTTATTATTTTGAGTGGTAATAGCATGATGTCATTCCTGTGAAAGCTTGCTTGCGTGGATCGATTTTTCCGTCATTGCGAGAAGAAACTGTAAGTTTCAACTAAGCAATCCAGTAAAAAAATTCTGTAAATCAGAATTTTTTTAATTATTTTTCTGGATTGCCACGTCGCTTCGCTCCTCGCAATGACGATTCAGTATCCACGCAACAAATCTAAAGCAGGAATGACATAGAAAGTCAAACAGTTATTATTTCTTGTTCTTTTTGTTTTATTACCGAGTCAACTTTACTACTATAATCATCGGTTAACTTTTGTACTTGTTCAGATAAGCTATGATGCTCATCTTTTGCGATAACGTTATCCTTTTCTAGCTTTTTAAGTTCTTCATTGCCATCTCTTCTAATATTACGTAATGAAATTTTAGTATCTTCACCGTATTTATGAGCAAGCTTTACCAATTCTTTACGTCTTTCTTCGGTTAAAGCCGGTATAGGTAGTCTGATTAATTGACCTTCTGTTGCTGGAGTTAAGCCAAGATTTGCTATCGTAATTCCTTTTTCTACCGATGATACCATAGATTTATCCCAAACCTGCACGTTAATTGTTCGTGCATCAGGGGTGGATAGAGAAGCAACTTGTGAAAGCGGCATTTTACTCCCGTAAGCTTCTACGGTTACACTATCAAGCAAATTAACCGAAGCTCTACCCGTACGTAGCCCTTTAAGCTCATGATCTAAAACTTTGAGAGCTTTCTCCATCTTTTTTTGTAAGTTTTTCTTTAAATTCTCTTTACTCATCTTTATTTTATCCATACTAATAATTATATTTTTATTTGGTATAAGCATTACTGGTGTAGTTACCTATGTCATGCTAGTTCCTTGATCACGGCATCCAGTTTTTTTACTTTTTTATGGATACCGTGGTCAAGCCACGGTATGACACTATACTACATTTCCTCAATTGTTGTATATTCCCCTTTATCTTGTATTACTCTAGTAAAATTTCCCTGTTCTTTTATCGAAAATACCCTTATAGGTAATTTATTTTCTCTTGCAACTGCAATAGCTGCCGTATCCATGACTTGCAGGTTGTTAGTTATAACATCTTTATAGCTGATAGTGAAATATTTTTTAGCATCCGGATTTTTTTTAGGGTCGGAATCATATACACCGTCAACCTGAGTTGCTTTTAATAAAATATCGCAATTCATTTCGATTGCACGAAGTACTGCAGCACTATCGGTTGTACAAAATGGGTTACCCGTGCCGCCGGCAAAAATTACTACACGCTTTTTTTCCATATGTCTTTTAGCTTTGCGGCGAATATAAGGCTCGCACACGCTCATCATAGGAATAGCCGATAGAACCCTTGTATAGATATTGAGGCTTTCCATAACGTTTTGCAGTGTTAAAGCATTAATTACCGTTGCGAGCATACCTATATAATCTGCTGAAGCTCGGTCCATACCGACGAGTGCTGCATTAATCCCGCGGTAAATATTTCCACCGCCGACTACAATAGCGACTTCTACTCCTAAATCGATAACTTCTTTAATATCGCCGGCAATCTTTTTTATTACGTCATATTCATGCCCAAATTGCTTGTCTCCCATTAAAGCCTCCCCTGAAACTTTAAGTAAAACTTTTTTATACTTTAGAGCGTTTATATCTGATATCATTTCCTACTTCAAGTTGTTTTTAATATCTGCTTAATTTTTTTAATCATTATACCTCTTTGTAGGTCGGTAATCGATGATTTATTGAGTGCATGCACTAATAACATATTATTATTTATATCAAGTGTTACTGTACCTGGAGTTAGAGTAATCGAATTACCATACATTATTTCGCCTATTTCTTCTAGCCCTTTTGCGTCAACCCATTCAAAAATCGGTTCTATCCCTATCTTTCTTTGCCAAATTATTTTAATAACCGAGAAAGCTGATTTCCATATTTCTAATAATAACCAAGGAAAATATAATATAAATTTAATTTTAGTGAGCGTTAACATTTCCGGTTAATTTGATATTTGAAGTAAAAGGTATTAGTAGCATTATAAATACAAATAACAGCCCTATCATATTAAATATATTATTTATTGCAATTACAAAAGCATCATTATTTAATTTGTTTGCTAATAACAAATATGATGCTTTTTCGGGATTCAAAACTTTTCCGCTTAATAATTCAGTGTAAGAATCTAGTTGTTCTAATGCCATTATAGAAGTAGACGAGATATTTTCCGATAAATATTGCATAAAGGTTTTAGTATCATTAGTAATTATAGTACTGATTATTGCAAGCCCTACCGCTCCTCCTAAATTACGAGTAAGATTATAAAGCCCGCTAGCGTTGCCTACTCTTTCTTTTGGCATATTGCCAAGAGCTATATTATTAGTCGGTATAAAACAAAACATTAATGAAAGCCCTCTAACAAATTGAGGAAGCACAAATGCAGCAAATTTAGAATCAGGCGTTAGAAAACTATTCAAATGACATCCAAGAGCAAACCCTCCAAGCCCTATAATAAGCATCAGGCGTAAATCTACTCCTAGCCCTAACATTCTACCGACGAGTGGTGTAGATAAAAATTGTGCTCCGCCCGTCACCATCATAGTAGCCCCGATTTGTAATGTATCATATCCGGCAATAGTAAAGAGAAATAGCGGTAATATATATACTGCCCCGTATAATCCGATACCCATAACGAACGAATAAAGGCAACCAAAAGTAAAGTCTTTATAAAGAAATGTTTTTAAGTCTAAAATTGGATTAATAAAGGTTAGTTCTCTAATGATTAATAAAATAAAACCTAAAGCTACTGCAATACTTAAGAATAATATTAAATTATCCTCAAGCCAACCTTTTTTGTTTCCTTCTTCTAAAACATACTGTAATAAGCCGAGCGTTAAAGCAATTAATAATATACCGAGAAAATCAAAATTTTTCAGTAATTTATAATTTGGTTTATCAAAATCCCCATATAAAAAAACTACCGTGCATACGAAAATACCGGGTATGACGTTTAATAAAAACATAAAATGCCATGATAAAATCTCCGTAATATATCCACCGAGTGTAGGTCCTAAAGTAGGGGCAACAGTTACGACAAGTCCAGTTAAGATAGTAACGGTAGGACGTTGCGATGCAGGAAAAATTATAAAAACGGTACTAAAGACCGTCGGTATCATAGCACCGCCAAAAAATCCTTGTAATGCTCTAAAGATAATCATGGATTCAATATTAGTTGCAAGCGAACATAATACGCTCATAACCGTAAACCCTAAAGCTGCAATAAAATAAGAAATTCTAGTAGAAAGCAACCTTGCTAAAAAGCCGGTAATAGGAATAATGATAACTTCAGCTATTAAGTACGATGTTTGAACCCAAGAAAGCTCATCGCTTGATGCAGCAAGACCGGCAGCTATTACGGATAATGAGCTAGCGACAATCTGAATATCAAGTACCGACATAAACATCCCGACAACCATACCAAAAAAAGCAAATAATTGCTTTTTAGAAAGAGCAGGCGGTCGTAAATTATCATTTGACATAATTAAATTATACAGTTTAAATTAAATAAAGTTAATAAGTGACATAAAAATATATATTTAAAATAAAAAATTGTTGTACAATTTTTAATTAAACTATTTATTAGGATATAAGTAGACAAGACATAATATATGGTAATCATTTTATTTATATTTAGCAAATAATAAATATGTGATTGATTTATTAAAAAATATTTACTATAATGTTTATTAACTATAATTGATTTATCAATATGCAAAACCCAGCACAAAAAGTTATATCTTTTTCAGAGCATAAATCTGATATAGAACGCATAAAGAAATCAATAGAAGAGGGGTGGGCGATAGTAAAGCTAGTACCTAATAAAGACCGTTTTATAGGACTTTTAGAAAAGATTTCGCATGCTGAAGATGAAACAATCTATATTCCTCCAAGAAAAAAGATAATAGTTAATTAACACGAATAGCGAATTATTACATAATCTGCTATTCGGCTTAAGAAGTTGAGAATATAAAAGGTAAAAATTGGCTTTCACTTTTTATATAAGTATATATTATTTTTTAGCAAAAACTTATAATTCTTTACAAAGTATAATGGAATTGCCTAAAAAAGTAGTTTTGTTTTACACCACTCTTAAAAAGACCTTATTGTCATTCCCGTGTAGCATTGGTGTTGTTGCATGGATCAATTCCACCCTGTCATCCTAGCTCATTTGTATTGGGATCCAGTTTAAAATACTAAAGGTGACCTTACAATTAATAAAGTTCATCAAAGTAGTTGCTGCAATCTTGCCGATATTATGGCTTAAAGAATCACGAGTTGCTGCATGTTGGCTGGTTATTGTTTTGCCGTTCAGCCTAACATTAGCTCGTTCAGCTAGCTTGGTGATAGTATTAATTGCCTGCTCTTTAATATCACTAATGATTGGGTCTATCTTCGAGATCGCATCAATAGTTGTAACTGCTCGCTGCACACTGTAAAGTGCTGTACCAATAGGGTAATGACTACATACTGCACAAAATACCCCGCTAGATAGTTCGTTAAGTACCCTAGTATGCTTCGAGGTTTTGGTGATATTAAAGTATGTTTGCTGCATCGCTTTTAATAACAATTCCTGCTCTAAACGGCTGTAACTGCTTAAGAGTATACAGTTATAAGAATTTAGAACAGGGATATATTTTCACTAACTTGAATTACTTATCTTAGTTTATAACCATTTTTAGTATTTTCTGCTATAGCAAAATCGTCATAATCCTCATATCCATCTATAAAATTGATTGAATTGAGCTAAACATTCACTGAAATCATTAGCTTTATTTTGCTTCATTATCTCTACTAGTTCTGTTGCGTCATCGATAATCTTTTGCCACTGTGGGTGACCGTAATATTCTATATCTGGCTTTTCGCCTTCTATTTCTTCTGTTAAATCATAAAAGAAATGACTGAATTTATTTACTTTTTCTACTTCTTCTTGATATACATAATAAGACCAATTTTAATTTGTGATGTTTTGTCTAAAGCATTTGCATCATTAAAAAGCGTATCAATACAAAAGCATAATTCATCCCAAAAAGAATGCTTATATTTAGAATCTACCCATTTTGTTAACTGTAATTCTTTATTGGCTAACGCTTTAAAAGTAGCAAATATCTCCCATCTAAGTGCAGGAGATAAAAGCCACATCATTCTATGTTTCATAATATTTTTTAGATTTAAAAAATTCTTCCCATTTTGTCCATTCCTCTAAATCAATGTGAGCATCTGGGTGATGACCAGTCTTATGACCATATTCTTTAGTAATATCAAACCTTTAACCGATACCATGCAATAAAGCCATGTTCAATGATTTAAGGCTTGTATCTCCTTTAAGTAAGGTGGGTATTACTTTTTCTCTTAGTTCAGGTATCATAATTGCTATATTAACTAAAAAAGAGTCTGTATAAATATGAACACAACTTTTATCTAGATTTATAAATTTTTTAATAAACGGTAATATAATATCAAAATCTATTTTTTTAAATCTGATTACTATATAACTGGGTCCTTGAAAAGCAGTTTTATATATTTGTTCATTTTCTTTTTTTTCAAGAAAATACAGGCAGACCTCTAATGCTTCTTTGTAATTTAAAGAATTTTGACAGAAACTTAAAATAAACTCTACTTTTTCTTCTTCATTATTTAAGGAGAACATTAGTGTTTTATCTGTATATCTTTTTAAAGTTTTTCCAGTAAAAAAATCAATTCCATTTTTAAAATATTCCAAATAAATCTTTCTTCTTAATCTTATTACATGGTAAGTAATTTGCTCTAAGGTATCTTTAGTTTCATATAATATTCTCTCACTTTTACTATTTAATTGTTAAACAAAATAGGTAATATTAATTTTTCTTTAATATTGCTAAACCTATAAGCTAAGATTCCTAAAGCTTGAAGTGCCGCAGCTTGTATTAATTCTTCAGGATTATTTAAATTTTTGATAATACAATTCATCGCATCATCATAATTTTCATAATGAGCTACATTTATAATATAATAAAAAGACTTTTCCCATTCAGGAAGATTAATTACATCGGGTTGTTTTTTAAACTCTTCTTCATTAACTAACATATACTTTTAATGTACCTATTTTATAATTTTACCATTTGTTTTTATTAGGTTATTTTTTAAAACAGCGTTTCTCTCTATTTCTTTATATGTCCTTATATGACCATGATATACATTACCACTTGTATTATCAAATATTACAAACTGGTCATTTTTTATATCAACAGCAATAAGTCTTTCAGTATCATTACTTATTTTATAAGCATTTTTTAAAGCCGCTTTAGGGTCTTTAGATGCTGGATTTTTGACCACTTGGATTGATGGTGATGATAAATTATTAGTATTTTAAGTTATTTTTCTGGATACCATGGTCAAGCCACGGTATGACACGAATGTGTTTTTCTATCCACGCAACAATGTCTTACAGGAATGACATAGAATGCGTTTTTCTAAACATTATTAGTATATCAGGTTCTACCACGCCTATCACAAAATAGGGCTATAGTTTTATTTAGAAAATGGTGCCGATGTGGGGATTTGAACCCCAGACCTACGCATTACGAATGCGTTGCTCTACCAGCTGAGCTACATTGGCTGAAATATGATTATATTATGCTGAGATATGGATTCCTACGAGACATGTTTCGTCATTGCGAGCGACTGGCAGGGAGCGTGGCAATCTAATAAAAAAATTTTAAAATGCTAAAGACTAGCATCCTTAATTGGATCCCGTGGTCAAGCCACGGGGTGACAATGAAACATCTTTATAAATGCGTAGAAAATCTTAAATGGAAATGTTGCGTATCATCATATTGCTTCTTCTTAACCGGGAAACCCCAATCCATTCTGATCGGTGCAAAACGTGTTACCCAAATAAAGCCGAAACCAACGGAAGCTCTAAGCGATTTATCGTTAAAAAAACCGTTTGGAGTTTGATATTGTTTCTTATTTAGACCTACTCCCCAAACGCTTCCTAAATCCATAAAGACTGCACCGGTTAAATTAAATTCCTCAGGTACAGGTGTTGGAAAATTAAGCTCTGTTGAGAATATGTAATATCGCTCACCGCCAAGTCCTTCGTTAGTGACCTTTTCATGAGGTCCTACACCACCGCTTGCAAAGCCTCTTAAACTATAATCACCTAAACTAAAGCGATCGGAAATTCTAATAATTTTTCCTCCAAGCCCTGCAATATCGCCTCCGGAAGCAGATAATTTTAAAGTAAGCTTGTTATGTATGAAAGATTTATAATATTTACCGTCAACTTCATGCTTTATATATTTGTTGTCACCTCCAACGCCGGCAAATTCTTGTGTGCCGCTTACTAAATAACCGTTCTTTGGAACAATTTTGTTATCGGTTTGATCATAAGTAATAGTATGTCCTATAGCAGAAGTAATGAATCTTCCCATTTGCTCCTTTAAGAATATTGAGCTTGATGGAATTGGAGCACTTAAAATATCACGTTTGATTAAATAATCTATTTTGTGACCTAAATCCTCTTTAATTTCATAATCAAGAGAAGTTTTGACTCCTATAGAGTGTAACTTATAGCTTTGATCAGTTGTATTTAATACACTAGCACCGCGTCCGGTATAGTTTCTAAATGCGTTTACGCCAAGTGATAAATCACGATCTAAAAAGTGCGGTTCGGTAATACCACCGTAATAGCTTGTAGTGTTTTTACTTACTTGTACACCGGCATTAAGCAGTTTCCCGGTACCGACTAAATTACGCTCTAAGAAAGAGAAACGTCCGAATAAACCGCCGGCAGTATTATATCCTAAATCAAAACCTATAGAGGAAGTAGATTTTTCATCAACTTCAACGTTAACATCATATTTATCTTTAGCTTTAGTCGGAGCTAAGCTAATTGCTACTTTCTCAAAATAATCTAAATTTCTAAGATTACACTCACCTTTTTCAATATATGAACGATTGATTATATCACCTTCTTCTGTTTTAAATTCTCTTCTTATAACATGGTCTTCGGTTTTAAGGTTATCAATAATATTAAGTTTATTAATATAAACTTTGTCGGCTTTCTCAATAATAAATTTAATATCTGCAGTATGATTAGCATTTTTCATTATATCCGGATAAACATTTACTGCAGGGTAACCGTTCGCTGTAAAATATTCTCCGATTTTTTCAGCTATATCATCAACCTTTTTCATATTGAAAACCTTGCCTTGCTTAATATTAACAATTTTATTAAGCGGTGTTATATCTATATTAGTTAATTTATTGTCTATTGTAATATTACCGAATCTATATTTTTCTCCCTCTTCAATGGAATAGGTAAGGGTGAAATATTCTTTAGTATTATTGAGTTCTGCCGATGCCGAAATTACTCTAAAATCTGCAAAACCTACAGATTGATAAAACTCTCTCAGTAATTCTTTATCATACTCCACTCTATCAGGATCGTAAGTATCGTTACTTTCTAAAAAACGAAACCAACGAGATTCTTTAGTTAAAACAATAGATTTAAGTTCTGAATCACTATAATTTTCATTACCACTAAAATAAATATATTTAATACCGGTTTTTGGTCCTTCTGCTATATCAAAAATAACCTTAACTCTGTTGTTTTCTAAATTTTCGATTTTAGGTGTTACCGTGGTAGCAAAACGTCCGCTACGTTTATAAATTTCTAATATTTTCTTTACATCTAATTCAATTTTAGCTTGGCTAAGAGATTCGCCCGACATTGTATAAATTTCTTTAGCGAGCATATTAGTTTTGATTTTAGAATTACCGCTAAATACTACGCTACTTATAAAAGGCGTTTCAGTAACGTTTACTATTAAATTACCCTCATTTGTTATATGCATATTTATATTTCTAAAAAGTGAGGTGGCATATAAACGTTTTATTGCCTCATCTTCTTTAGAATTATTATAGGTTTCTCCTACCTTAAGCTTTAAATAGCTCTCAATAGTAGAACGCTCAACCCTATGGTTACCTTCGATAGTTATTTTACGAATTACAGAGTCAGCTAATGAAATATGATAATAAAAAATCGTTAATAATAAAATTGTTAACTTACTAATTGATCTGATTTTCACCTAAAACCTTCTTTAAGATTTAAATATTCTATGGTTTAGTGCATTAGTTACAAATTCATCGTCATTGCGAGAAAATTGCATAGCAATTGACGAAGCAATCCAGTAAAAAATTCTGGTTTACAGAATTTTTTTATTATTTTTTCTGGATTGCCACACAGTCTATAGCTGCGGCGTTGTTGCATGGATCGAAAAACCTACTCGATGTCATCCCCGCGTAGGCGGGGATCCAGAAAAATAACTTCAAATGTTGATATAGAAGTTACATATTTGATAAAATAAACATATAAAAAACTTGTTTTTTATATGTTTTACTGGATTCCCGCTTACGCGGGAATGACATAAAACGATCCATGCAACAAGGTCTACGGCTGCTCGCAATGACGATAAAGCTCTCCTATACTAATGCATTTAAACGTAATTAATGTAGTCCACTATAGTAGATAATGTAAACGAGAGCAAGCAAATCTATAATTTAGGAAAACAAATTTTGTATATCGTTGGAAACAGAAATTATAATAAGAAAAATTATGATTATTGCTCCTAATTGTAACAAAATATTTTTAGTCTTAGGATTCGGTAATTTATCTATAATTGCTTCATATAATATAAATACTAAATGTCCGCCGTCAAGCACCGGTATAGGTAGTAAGTTAAGTAACCCTAAATTAACGGAAAGCATTGCTATAAATAATAGATACATTTGACCTCCCCCCGCTATAGATTTTCCTGACTCTTTAGCAATAGTTACCGGTCCTCCTATCTCATCGAATGAACGTTTTCCTACAATCATTTGCGATATTGCTTTTAGAGTTAAAGCAGACATATCTATAGTAGTATTAATAGCTTCCCAAAATCCTCCTAAAATTCCTATTTTAGTATGAATAGGTTCATTTTTAGCTATAATACCGATGCGAAGAGTTTTCTTAACTTTCTTTTCTTCGGGAGGCGATATAATTATTTCTTGAGGCATTATATTAACGATAAATTCCTCATTTTTTCTTTCTATAGTTAAAGTAGAAGAACTAAAGCCGTTAATTAATATTTCTTTCTGTACGTCCCCGAAATCTTTAACAGATTTATCATTAACCTTAACAATTTTATCTCCTTCTCTTAAGTTTGCTCTCTCTGCCGGTGATGAAGCTACTACGTCACCTATTATAGGAGGAATCTCTGTTTTTCCAAAGTAACAATAAAAACCTGCAAATATTATTACGGCAAGTAAATAATTAATTAACGGACCTGCTGCAACTATTAAAAAACGTTCTAAACAAGATTTAGCATAAAAAGCTACTTTTTCGTTAATTTCTTCAGTCTTATCCATAAGGCTGCGATCATAGCCGTAAATCTTGACATAGCCGCCAAGCGGTATAAGACAAATCTTCCACCTAACTCCTTTTTTGTCGGTAATACCTATTAGTTCTTTACCGAAGCCTATCGAGAATTCCTCAACTTTTACATTAAAATATCTAGCAATGCAATAATGCCCAAACTCATGGATAAATACCAAGATACTAATTGTTATAATAAATCCGATTATAGAGAGCATAAAAATTTTATAAGTTTACTAATAAATTATTTTAAGGTATAAATTGCAAGGTTACAGATATCATTTCGTCATTGTGAGTGATATTGTTGCAGGGTTTGAGTTTCTTAATGTCATCCCGCGACTTGATCGCGGGATCCAGTCTTTTTTTATTTTTTTTCTGGATACCGTGGTCAAGCCACGGTATGACACTGAACGTAATACTCACTCGCAATGACGAAAATTAAATTTTAAATTTCTTTTCTCTATGAGTTCAAATAAAATTAATAAAAAGTCGATTGCACGTATTGCAGCAGTGCAAGCTATTTATCAAAACATATTGCAAAATAACGACGATATGGATGATATCATGCAAAATATACTTTCTTTTTATCAAAATAATAATTCTATAACAGATTTACCGGAGAATTTAAAAATATCATTAAGTATAAGTCATTTTAAAATGCTGGTAAAGTCAGTATTTGAAAATATTAATAAACTAGACGAAATTATAGACAATCATTTAACAAATGATAAAGATCCTGCACATATGCCGATCTTACTCCGAGCTTTATTGCGTGCCGGTATATGTGAGCTATTATTTTGCCCTACTACGCCTGCTAAAGTAGTAATCAACGAATATACGGATATAGCAAATTACATGTTAAATGAACATGAGATCGGTTTTGTGAATTCTGTATTAGATAAAATAGCAAAAGAGTATACTCGTTTAATTTGAAAAATTGGCTACGTCATCCTACAAGTACTCCGGTACTCACGTATTAAGTATACGCTCCGTTCCTCGTCTTGTGGATTCCTTGCTCTTTTCCAAATTAAACTTCGTCTACTTATTATTCATTAAAGATTTTATGACAAATAATTTAAGCGGTTATAGAAATAAATTCGTTAGAGTCAAGACTTCTAAAAAACGTACCGTTTCCTCTAATAACTGGTTAAAACGCCAATTAAACGATCCGTATGTTGCAAAAGCACGCATTGAAGGCTTTAGGTCGAGAGCTGCATATAAACTACTTGAAATTCATGAAAAATTTAAACTTTTTACTCCTAACATGAAAATTGTTGATTTAGGGGCAGCTCCTGGGGGATGGAGTCAAGTAGCTTCCAAGCTTATTAAAGCTTCGGATAATAGCCTAAATAATAAAATAATCTCTATAGATTTATTAGAAATCGAACCTATTGCCGGAGTTGAATTTTTTCAAAAGGACTTTTTTGAAGAAGATACGGAAGAATTAATTATTCAGGCTTTAGACGGTAGAGCTGATATAGTAATGAGTGATATGGCATCAAATACCATAGGTCATAAAGCTACAGACCATATAAGAACCTTACTTTTATGTGAGCAAGCTTTTGAATTTGCTTTAAAAGTACTAAAGCCCTCCGGTCATTTTATTGCTAAAATTTTTCGTGGTGGTGCAGAAAACGAATTATTAAATAAAGTGAAGCGTGAATTTAGAACGGTGAAACATTTTAAACCTTCATCCAGCCGCAGCGAATCTACGGAAATCTATTTAGTTGCTCTAAATAAGAAATAATCAATATGAAAGGCGAAAGACGGTTTCCGCCTTTTATATAAATTGTTATTTTTTTATTTAACATACTAGAGGATATAGATGATAATTACTTATATCTCCTGTTGTTTTGACTTCTTGAGCGTATTCTTGACTGCAGCTTTGAAAATCATTATACATCTCAACTAAATTAGCTCCAGTTTCAGTTTTAACTATTCTATTATATAAATTATTTTTTAAATTTAGAGTATTTTTAGCATATTTTTGTATTCCTGCTTCCCAATCATCTACGGTTAAAGTAATATTCTGTTTAAAATCAGAGAAATTAACAAGTCCATGTTTACTGATTCCGGCTATTATTTCCTCAAAGCCTTCAACTATTCCATTAATTCCTAGGTATTTTGTAACTTTTTGTTTGGCAAAATTATATAAATATGATGCCCATTCTTCTGATGGTGATAGTTCTGTTTTTTTACCAGGAAGTACCATTGTTGTTTTTCCCAAATGCTTATTAGTAATATTAATAAGATTATGTTTTGCATTATATATCTTGGAATGGGTGGCTAGCTCTTCTATTGGAGTTATTACTTTTCCGGTAAAGAAATTTTTTTTGATGGCTCTTTCAATTATCGGTTTTGAGCCAGGGCTGTCAAAAGTTGTAGATTTATTAAAATGTAAGTTGCGAGAATGTATTTCTACTGAGGTTAAATCTGCAATTATTGCTCCAAGTGAATGACCGCTAGTATTAAAACTATATTCTATGGCTTTATTTAAGCCGCCTAATTTGTTAATTACTTCATTAACAAATTCCTGAAGCGGAGTTAGTTTAGTAGGTAAATAGTGAAGAGTGATAAGCCCGTCATCTAATAAATCATATATATTGAATTTTGTGCCGGCACTAGCAATATGAACTTCTTTAGTTTCTTTATTTATAAATGCGACGGCTTTATAACCATATTTAGCAGTGCTGACATGATCACATGAAGCAGTCAGTATTTCCCAGCCGCTATCTGTTAATTGTTCATTGACCTTTGATGCTTCTAGATTATAAACATTTAAATCATCTGTTTTATATGCGAGGTCTAACCCTATATAAGCAAGTTTTTTAGTGCTAATATGTTTAGAATTTTTGTGCTTAGACATATCTACCTCTTTTTTTTGGTATTACCATAAAATATGGTTTTTTCTAAAAAATGTCAAGACTAATATTAATTAACTTATTATTAAATAAAGATTGACATCTGGTTATCCTTGTTATATAGTACATTTGCGTTATGTTTAAAAAACCATGAAGTATGGTAACTTAAAAAAGGAGATAAACTATGTTTACATTATTAGTACGAAATTTATTCGGAAGTAATAAACCTATTACTTACTTATCTTTAATAGAAAAAGCAAAAACAGATTATAGTTTTTATACAAAATTAGCATCAGGAAGTTTTCTTGCAGGAATAAGTAGTTTTTTTTCATCTAGTAGTTGGCTAAGCAAAATACCTTTAATAACAGGGGCTGTTTTTGGTACTAGTTATGGGGCAAAAGGCATTATGGATAGTAATGAACAAATAAAGCTTTTTACTAAAGCTCATGAAACAACTAAGGTTGAAGAGTATTTGGCTATTTCGGGGTTAGGAAGTTTTGTATACGGTACTGCTATAGATAAAAATGGTATAGATAAATTTACCGGTAAATATATTGAAGGAATAAACGGTAAGATAATATCTAATGAAATAACTCGTGTGCCAACCTTAAGTTTAACGGAAGACGGCGTTGGTTACAAACATAATGGTGGTTATGAAATAGTAGAATCAACAGATCGTGCGTTATATCAGGAAATACCTGGCGTGGAAGGACAGTATACAAATAAATTAGTTCTAGATACTAGTATTATTTCTTTACATGGTTGTATTATTCAGCAGCTAATACAAAATGGCTATTCAAGTGAAGATATTGAAAAAGCTTTAAGTTTAGAAACTGTTGAAAGGAGAGAAAGTTACAAAAATAAGCAATTAGCAGAATACAAGCCAAATTTGACAAGTAAGTTATGGCATGGTACAGAGAAAGCCATGCAAAATAAAGAAGTAGAACTTTCAAAAGAAATACAGAAATATGCTGAAATAAATGAAGCTTATGAATCATTGTTTAATTATCATACTTCTAGTACTAGCGAAGAACAAGAAGAGCAGTTTTATAGCCTTGATTATAGTAATCTTAATGATGATCAAACTCAAATCTTAGGAGATGAAGGATATATATCTGATATTGCCTAGTAACTAAATACAAAATTTTCTAGAGAGTAAGGTTATAGATCTATAACCTTACTCTTTTTTGTTTAATAACCTCTTTGGCTCTCTTTTCAAAAGCCACAATCATTTTTTCGGTTGCTTTGGTAAAATAAGTGCCGATTAATTTATCCAGTATTACGGACTTCATTTTAAAATCAATAAAGAATTTTAATTCAGTTTCTGCTGTGCATGGAACAAATTGCCAAGTACTTTTTAAATATTCAAAAGGTCCTGAAATAGCTACCGTATTAATCAAATATATTCCATCATCTGTTATTTCGCTTGTAACCCGTGAGTTATATTTTTCTGAAAAGCCTTTTAACTGAATTACTAATTCGGCAATAACCTCTTGATTATTTTCTGAAATGATTCTAGCGGCGGCACACCAAGGCAAGAATTTAGGATAAGACTCTACATCCCACACCAAATCAAACAATTTCTGCGGCTGGTAAGGTAAAACCTTAATTTGCTCAAATGATGGCATAATATTAGAAATCCGTGACTTTACCTTTATGTTGCCAATCGCTGTATCTTGTCGGTTCTAGACCTTTAACACCGCCAATTTCTTTTTCTTTTGGCAAATTTTCTTCTTCTGATATATTATTATCTTTTTTATCGTCCATAGTACTAAATATATGAAATATAATCGTATTTATATTAATAGTCGTTTAGCTGAAAATAGCAAGATAGAATTAGCAGGTGATCATGTTCATTATGTTAAAACGGTGCTACGTCTTAAAGTAAATGATGGCTTGCGTATCTTTAACGGTACGGATGGAGAATTTTTAGCACAAATTACCGATATAGGTAAGTATAACTTATCGGTTAGGCTTAAAGAACAGTTAAAAAAGCCTTATACAGAATCTACTTTAATTCTTGCTATATCTATAATAAAGCAAGATAAATTAATGCTTGCAATAAATATGGCTACGCAACTCGGTATAACTAAAATTATTCCGTTAATTACTAGGCGATGTCAATTTAGATCGGTAAATATCGAACGTTTAACAAAATGTGTAATTGAGGCAACAGAGCAATCAGAACGTCTTACTCCCCCGATAATTGAAAAAGCTATCACAATACAAGATTATCTTAAAAAGAATAATAATTTGATGTTATATGCTAATGAACATGAAAAAGAAGAAAATTCTATATTACGAATTTTATCATCACTTAGTAATATATACTCTTGCGAAATGAAGAGGGGTTATACGAAGAACAACTTGGAAAAGGGCAAGGAGTCTGTAAGCCGAGGAGCGAAGCGTATACTAATACGTGAGCATCTGAGGACTTACAAAGACGACGTAGCCAATTTTTCAAGTTCATCGAGTATAACTATTATTGTAGGACCGGAGGGAGGCTTTACTAATGATGAGCTGGAACTTCTTGCCTCATATAAGAATACAAAATCTATAAGTTTAGGAAGTAATATATTACGTGCTGAAACAGCAGCAATAACTGCTATAGCACAGGTGAGGTTGTGGTGTGGATCAGTCTCAGTGTCACCCCGTGGGTTTTTTGAGTCATACAACAACACCTTTAGTTGGTTAGCTCAATGACGAAAAGGCGTTTACTTTGCCTTTTCTATTCCGGGTTTACAAAATAGCTTACCTAAACAAAGGAAAGAATATACACCACAAAAGCCTATAATTATATAAAGTATGGTAACAATAATTGGAAATGAGCCAAATAAAAGTGTGACTAAATTAAATAATTCTATAATTTATTAATCCTTCTTAAAAGTTTGATATATTACAGGTATAACAAAAATTGTAAATATAGTACCGATGCTTAATCCTCCAACTATTACAAAACCTATAGAATTACGAGCAGCAGCACCGGCCCCGTCTGCAAAAACTAGAGGTAAAGCTCCGACTACAGCAGCAAGGGTAATCATAAGAATTGGACGCAAGCGAAGTTTTGAGGATTCTATTATAGCTTCTTGAACCTTTACTCCTTTTTCTCTTAGCTGATTAGCAAATTCTACTATCATAATAGAATTCTTAGTAATTAATCCAATTAAAGTAATAAGTCCGATATTACTATTTAAGGCTATTACCGGCAAGCCAGAGAGCAAGTACACCGCCGGTTATTGAGAAAGGTACGGCGAGTAATATTAATAAAGGGTCAGTAAAGCTTTCAAATTGAGCTGCAAGCACTAAATAGATAAATATAAGAGCAAACACACAAATGTTATAAGCATATTACTGTCTGCCTCTCTCATTTGTTTAATTTCTCCGATATATTCAATTATAGTATTACTAGGATCAAGTAACTTGGCAGCTATTTTATTGATTTCATTAATTGCATCATCAATTTTTCCGTCAGGAGCAAGATCGGAAGAAATAGTAACGGATTTTAAATTATTATAATGACTATATGATTTTACTGATATTTTTTCCGTAATATTAGCTATCGATTCAAGCGGTAACATATTATTATTTTTTGCTCTGATTAAAATTTTACTAAAATCGCTAATATCTTTTCGATCTTTTTGATTAAATTGTAATATAACGTCATATAAATCATTACCCATTCTAAAATCCCCGATTTGTTGACCTGCAAGTAAATATTGTACCGTTCTGCCTATATTTGCCAAATCCATTCCGTATAAATAAGCCTTATCACAGTTGACTTCTATACTTATAGTCGGCATTGCCGATTGTAAATTTCTATTGACGTTTAAGAAAATAGGATTTGTTTTCATTATATCAATATCAATAAATTGTTGTGATATTTTATCTAGATCATCATATTCAAGGTTCGTTTGAATAGTAAACTCGATAGGGTTACTTGCATTCCCGCTAACCATTGAACGTGGATCCATAGCGAAAATCGACATGCCCGGTATTTCGGAAAACTGCTTATTTAACATATTCTTAATAGTTTCTTAGGAACGAGAACGCTCACCCCAATCTTTTAACGGAATGAATCCAAAAACATTATCGCCACCGCCTGCACCTATTACCATCAGATAACCTAATATATCTTTATAATTAGCAAGGATTTTTTCGGCTTCTTTCACTACTTTAGTAGAAGATTCTAAACTAGAACCTTCAGGTCCTTTAAGAGAAATTTGTAAAAATCCGTCATCTTCTTGAGGTACGAAAATTTTTTGAGTAAATTTAAAACTAATAATTAGCACTATAAATGATGATGCAATAATGATGACAAATTTCTTTTTATTGTCAAAAGTTAGCTTTAGATAGTAAATATATTTATTTTGAATAAATTGTAGAATGTCGTTAAACTTTACTAAGAATTTCGGTAAGTCCGTATTATGTTTTGTAACCATACGACTTGACATCATAGGAGTTAAAGTTAAAGCGACAAATCCTGAGAACAAAACACAAAATGCTAAAGTCCAAGCAAATTCAATAAATAATTTCCCGATAAAACCCTCTATAAAACCGACGGGTAAAAATACGGCAGCAAGCGTAATAGTCATAGCAATGATTGCAAAGCCGATTTTTTTAGAAGCAAGCATAGCCGCTTCCATGGGTTTATGCCCCATTTCATTATATCTAAAAATGTTTTCGAGTATAACTATTGCATCGTCAACTACTAAACCTATAGCAAGTATCATAGCAAGGAGCGTAAATATATTAATAGAAAATCCAAAAGCATACATTACGCTAAAAGTACCGATCAACGATACCGGAATCGTCACAAACGGAATTAAGGTAATTTTAGCAGAAGCAAGAAATAAATAAGTGACTAAAACTACTAATATTAAAGCTTCAAAAATTGTTTGAAATACTGCATAAATTGATGCTTTTACAGGCGTTGCTCCATCATATGCGATACCCATACGCATGGATTCTTTAATTCTTTCTAGTTCTTTAGTTACTTCATTTGATAAATCTATGACGTTAGCTTTTGATTCTTTTATAAGACCAAGAGCAATGGAGCTTTTGCCGTTATATCTAAAAATTATGTCCTCATCGGGAGAAATTAAAGATATTTTCGCTATATCTCGTAATTTTATGATACCTCTGTTTTGTACTTTTAGAATAATATTGCCGAATTCTTCCGGTGTTGTAGATAAAGAACCTTCAAGAGTTAATTCTAAATCGCTATATTGATCACTTTCAACACTTATGAAGAGGCTTGGGAAACTATCGGCATCAAGTTTTGCAACTGACGGGGCTTTCATATCTTGCGGGAACATATAAGTAATATCCGATATTTTAGAACGAACATCGTTTAATGCTATTTCAATATCGGTAGATAGTAAAAATGATAAAGTAATACTACTTTTGCCGGTGGAACTTTGAGAAGTTATATAATCTAAATTTTTAACCGTCTTTAAAGCTTTTTCTATATGCGTCGTTATTTCTTTTCCCATATATAAAATCGGTACCTGCATAATGAGCTTCGACATTTATATTTATAATGGGAACTGAAATATCCGGAGTTCCTCTAATTTGTAGTTTGGTAAAAAAAATTGCTCCAAGAGCTACGATAACCAAACTCAAAACCGTAACAAAGACAGGACGCTTAATACAAATTTCAGACAATAACATTGGATTTAATATATGTTTCTTTAAAAATTTTATTCTAAATTAATATGAATAGCGAATTATTACATAATCTGCTATTCGGTTAGAAATATTCTATATAAAAGGTGAAAGACGGTTTCACTTTTTATATAAATTAAGTATATATTGTTTTTTATTAAAAAACTTATAATTTTTTACAGGGTAGAAAATTAGTTTTTGTAATTTACTATTGACAATAAATTAGGGTTTTAATGATAAATTTTCACTTTAATTACTTGGTTAAGATAGTTTTAACAGTATAACTGATGTAAAATGGCTACATTTTTCTATAAATTAATATAATAACTATATATTTTAAACTTTGTAAATAACTGGCATTTGCAGTATGTAGGTAGTTTGTTATAATTAACTCACATAAAAAATATATTGATGTATATTATTGCCAGTTGTATATATTGTTTATAAAAAAACATTAATACATAATATTAACCCATTAAAAGAGAGTTGATTTTATCATGAGTACACATAACAAAAAAGAACCAAAAAAAATGAATAAAACCGAATTTATAGCATTTATGACCGACCATGGTCATAATCATAAACATGCTTCACATAAAACATTAACAAAAGCTGATGCCGAGAAAGCACTTAATTTAGTTCTTGATAGTGTGATTAGTGCTATAAAGAGCCACCATAATATTAATATAACAGGTTTCGGTTCATTTGAAATACATCATAGAAAAGCACGTGAGGGTCGTAACCCAAAAACCGGAGCAAAAATGAAAATAGATGCTTACAATCAACCTACTTTTAGAGCCGGAAGAAAAATGAAAGAAGCTTGTAATTAAAAGAAGTAACTTATAGTACTGATAATTTCCGAACCCCGTTACAAGCTTGCGGGGTGACACTAGAAAAACCGGCTCATGCAACAATGCTCTGCAAAAGCCGGAATGATATAGAACACTTCTTAAGTACAATTCATAACGATATTACAACCATTGATAATCGAACGCCTAGAGTTTAACTTAAAACATAATAAGCTATACAATAGTTGGCTTATCGAAGCCGAAAATATAGAGCAGGTTTTAAAAGATTTAGAAGATTTTATATATATTAAGCTTTTTAAGAATAGCATTCCTCTTGAAAACAATCCTGATTATCATTTCATCGCTAGGGAAACTTCAGCTATATCTAATGCTAAAAATATTTCTATTGAACAAATAAGAAAATTACAAGACTTCTTAAGTAAAACTTCTGCAATCTCAGGTTATAAAGTTGCAGTAATTTATTCGGCGGATCTTATGAATTTGAATGCGGCAAATTCATGCTTAAAAATTCTTGAAGATGCACCAAAGAATAGTTACATTTTTTTAATTACCTCAAGAGCTGCAAGTATTATATCTACAATTAGATCAAGATGTTTTAAAGTTAATGTTAGATCTCCTCTACCTAATGCTCGAAATGATTTATATCTTCAGTTTATTCAGCCGATAGCAGATAACGAAACGTTAGATTTTATTAATCGTTTTACTACTAAAGACCGAGAATTATGGCTAGATTTTATTGATAATTTATTATTATTAATGAATAGAATTCTTAAAAAATCTGCTAACATTAATATTGAACTTCTAGATTTAGAAAACAAGATTTTTAATAAACTGCCAAATAAGCATCCTTCCTATTTACTACAAAAATTTACCGACATAAAAAAGCTAATATATAATACCATTGATTATGATTTGGACTTAAAAACAAGTTATATATTAGTGGTGAATGAGTTTTCTAGTAATTAACACGATATCCCTCCGTTCCTTTCTACGTTATCCATAAAACAACAAAATATATTGGAGAAATACACTCCTTTTTTTAAAAAAATAGTTAATAAATATTCAAGATGGAAAGCGGCTTCCCTCTCGAATATAAATTTAATTTATGTTTTATTTTGACTATTGTTCATTTACTCGTAGTATATATTAGGTTCTAGGAACTTTATATTTATAAATTAAATTACTTACATGTTTAAAACTTTAACACAAAATTTAACGAAGATTTTTGATAAGCTAGTTAGCTCAGGAATTTTGACGGAAGCCCAAATAGATGCTGCTATGCGGGATATAAGAGTGGCTCTTTTAGAGTCGGATGTTGCATTACCGGTGATAAAAGATTTTATAGCGGAAGTTAAACAAAAAGCTTTAGGGCAGGAGGTTATTAAGTCTGTTTCACCTGGGCAGATGATAATTAAAATTATCCATGAAGAGATGATAAATCTCTTAGCTTCAAGTGAAAGTGAGACAAAGCTAAATTTAAATTCAAAGCCGCCTGTAAATTTCCTAATGGTAGGGTTGCAAGGGAGCGGTAAAACTACGGCAAGTAGTAAGCTTGCTTTACGACTTAAAAATCAAAATAAAAAAGTTTTACTTGTTTCTCTGGATACTTACAGACCGGCAGCACAAGAGCAACTCGCTATACTTGCAAACTCAGTACAGATTAATTCATTACCTATTGTGCAAGGTGAGAAACCCCTCGATATTGTCAAAAGAGCTATTGCTGAGGCTAAAATTTCTGCTTATGATGTCGTAATTTATGATACGGCAGGTCGTACACAAATTGATAAAGAGATGATGGAGGAGGCTCTTGCAATAAAAAAGATAGTAGAGCCTACGGAAACTTTGTTAGTAATCGATAGTATGACAGGGCAGGATGCAGTAGTCACGGCAAGTAGCTTTAATGAAAAGTTAGAGATTTCAGGATTAATTTTATCTAGAATTGACGGCGATTCTAAAGGCGGTGCAGCACTTAGCGTAAAATATATTACTAAAAAGCCGATTAAATTTTTAAGTAGCGGTGAAAAACTAACCGATTTAGAAGAATTCGATGCTGAACATTTAGCTTCTCGAATACTTGATATGGGTGATATTATCTCTTTTGTTAAAAAAGCAGCTAGTATTGTTAATAGAGAAGAAGCCGAAAAAACGGCAGCTAAATTAAAAAAAGGTAAGTTTGATTTAAATGATTATCTTCAGCAAATGAGAAGTATAAAAAAAATGGGAGGTTTTGGAAGTATACTTAGCATGTTACCGGGTAGCGGTAAAATTATGGATCAAATAGATCAATCAAAATTAAATAGTAAAATAATTGAACATCAAGAAGCAATTATTTTATCCATGACGCTGAAAGAACGTAAGAATCCCGATATAATCAATGCTTCTCGTAGAAAACGTATAGCTGCTGGAGCAGGGACTACGGTACAAAAGGTAAATATTTTGCTAAAGCAATATAAGCAAATAAGCGAGATGATGAAAAAAGCCAGTAAAATGAATCCTAAGAATCTATTACGTAGCGGAATTGGAAAATTGTTTTCGTAAAACGGCATTATTGCATGAATGGTTTTATCGTCATTGCAAGCGGGCATTGTTGCGTGGATCAATTTCACCTCTGTCATCCCGTGGTCAAGCCACGGGATGACATTTTCCTTAAGTTGACACCCATGTGCCTTCGTAGGGATGACTTCGAGGGTTTTTTAAAAACCATCCGGTACTATAAGTAAGCAACACCTATTGGCGTAGTATTAAATTTAATTAATTTTTAATTTCAAAGCATTTGCAAAAAATGTATAAATATTGATAAAATAATTAGCACTGTCTTTTAAGTCACTACCGCTACCGTGTCCGCTATCACTACTTTCTAGGAAATAAGTTGTAGTGTTTGGATTTTGCTCAAGTACATACTCAAAAATGCGTGCATGCCATGGATGTACACGTTGATCAAGTACTGAACCGGTAATTAAAATAATAGGATATTTTTGAGTTAAAGATAAATTTTCTAAAGGTGCATATTTTTTAATATGTACTAAATCATTTGGATTTTCCGGATCGCCATATTCAGTTACCCATGAATGTCCTGCTCCGAATTCTTTATAGCGTATCATATCAAGTATCGGTACTTCGCATGCTATAGCTCCAAATAAATCGGGACGCTGTGTCATTGCAACACTTACTAGCAATCCGCCGTTACTTCCTCCTTTGATTCCTAAATACTCAGGGCTAGTAATGTTTTGCTTTATTAAATCCTCTGCTACTGCAATAAAATCATTAAAGCCGGTTTGACGCTTTATCCCTTGAGCTGCTTTATGCCACTCAGGACCAAACTCTCCGCCGCCTCTGATATTAGCAAGAACACTAACCCCGCCATGTTTAACCCATACTTCATTTTCCATGCGAGAGAAATATGGGGAGTTGATTACTTGAAAACCACCATATGCTTTAAGTAATGTTGGATTCTTACCATCAAATTTTGTCCCTTTTTTATAGACAATAAAATATGGTATTTTAAATCCATCCGAGCTTGTTGCTTCCTTTTGATCTACAACATAATTTTTGCTATCAAACGGATATAAAGGCTTTCTAATAACTTTTAATTCATGAGTTTTATCCCATAAATAGATAGTTGGAGGAACTATAGAATTTTCTATAGTAATTAATGCATCTTCCTCATCATCATCAGAAGACATACCAAAAATTGCATTTTCATAAGGCAGCTTTAAGTTTATCGGTTTTGTCCATTCATTATTTTCTAATGTAAATGTTACTACTTTTGAAATAACATTCTCATAGCTAGTTAAAAATACTGTATCTTTAGTCATTCCTACAAAATAAAATACTTCCCTCTCTGTTGGGGTAAATAATATTTTTAAGCTAGCTTTATCGCTATCTTCTTTTAGAAGATCAGTGTAGTGTATGGCAACAAGTGAACCTGCTTTTATATTACCACCTTTAAATTGCCAATCGGAACGCAGCAGCCAAAATACATATTCTTTAAAAGAACCTTGAGGTGTTGCGTCTGATGGCATATTTATTTTTTGTAATTTTAAGCTCTCATCTTTAGTATTTAAAATATAATTATCGTAATTATAAAAATCCTTATCTGCAGATATAAATATTAAAGATGAAGAAATATTATCGGATAAAAGCTTACCGGCTGATACACGTATATAATTCTTTGGTATTTCAAATAGTTTTTTGGCTTTCTCTATAGGTTCTCCTCGCTTCCATATGTAGAGCGAGCTAGGATATAAAGAGTCAGTAACTTCCTCTTTATGCAAAACTGGATTAAATATAATAGTATCTTGGTCGACCCAAGTAGGATAAGTAAATTTACCTTCTAGTAATTTTCCGCTACTTGTTTTTGGCTCAAAACCATTTTTTACAAAATCTTTTTTCTCTAAATCCCATTCTGCAAAAAAGGTTTCATCTTTACCGCCAAATGACATGGTAATTAAGAAACGATTAGGGTTTTGAAAACAATCACTCCCACCTCGATACATTACTTTTTTACCGAATTTTTTGGATAATTTATCAAAATCGATTAGAACTTCCCAATTTGGTTTATCTTTAGAGTAGTTTTTAACTAACGTCCTACGCCATAATCCTTGCGGATTTTTATCATCCATCCAAAAATTATATACATACCCTTTACGGATAATACCATATAGAGTTTTTCTTTGATCATAAAATATAGATTCTATTTCTTTCTTAACTACCTTATAAGCAGGCATAGATTGGAAAGCATTTTCTGTTTTATCAGTACGCTCTTTTGCCCATTTTAGAGCTTCAGCTCCTTCAGCTTCTTCTAGAAATTTAGCGTCTTTTGGGTTATATATTTGTTCATTATTATTTCCCATAGCTTGAACACAAAAAGTTAATAAAACAATTATAAAATAGTGGGTAATTTTTTTCATTATTTTAATAATATCTCTTAAATTAAAAGTTTTATTTAAAGTTTTCTTTGAATTAGAATAGTGTTTTATCATACACCTTGAATAAAATCAAAGAAAATGCTAGGTTTTGTGGACATTTCTAATTGATTTGCTATTTTGAGGTATTTTTTAGCGAAAATTAATAAGATTTTTGTAGGAATAGTATTCATATTTTAAAAAAATCTTATAATTTGCAGCAAAAAATAACCAAAATTAAATCTTTTTAAAAATGTCCACAAAACCTAAGCTAGCACTAGCAAAAATACAAAATATGAGAGTTATGGCTAATGATTTAAGTATTTATATTCATTGGCCGTTTTGTTTGTCAAAATGTCCATATTGTGATTTTAATTCTCATGTGGCAGGCAATATAGATCATAATCAGTGGCTTAAATCCTATGAAACAGAAATTGAGTATTTTAAGGCTATTATTCAAAATAAATATATAAAATCTATTTTTTTTGGTGGTGGTACTCCCTCTTTAATGAATCCTGTAATAGTTGAAGGGATAATAAATAAAATCAGTAATCTAGCAATTATTGATAATCAAACCGAGATAACTCTAGAAACTAATCCCACATCCTTTGAAACTGAAAAATTTAAAGCATTCAAATCCGCTGGAATTAATCGTGTTTCAATTGGAGTGCAATCCTTAAAAGAAGACGATTTAAAAAAATTAGGTAGAACTCATGATGCTTTGCAAGCAATCAAAACAATTGAGGCGGCAAATACGATTTTTCCACGAGTATCATTTGATTTAATATATGCACGTAGCGGTCAGAAATTAAAAGACTGGCAAGAAGAATTAAAGCAAGCTATGCAGCTCGCAAACGGCCATATTTCTCTTTATCAATTGACTATCGAAAAAGGTACGCCTTTTTATAAATTATTTAAGGAGGGTAATCTGATTTTGCCGCATTCGGATGAAGCGGCTGAGATGTATGAGTGGACAAACCATTATCTAGAATCTAAAAAATATTTTAGATATGAGATATCTAATTATGCTCAAGTAGAGCATGAATGTTTGCATAACTTAGCTTACTGGAATTATAATAATTATTTAGGTATAGGTCCCGGAGCTCATAGTAGAATAATTGATGCTTCAAGTTCAGTATCGGCAATTATGATGTGGCATAAACCTGAAAAATGGTTAGATTCGGTTAACACAAAAAATGTCGGTATTCAAACTAATACTAAGTTAACACATCAAGAGATTATTGAAGAAATGCTAATGATGGGGTTACGTCTTAGCAAGGGTATAAATATTTCTACATTAGAGCAGAAATTGAACACGAAATTAGAGAATATTTTGGAAATGAATAATCTTAAGCATTATCAAAGTCAAGACTTAATTAAGTTAGATAAAAATATCTATCTTACCGATAAAGGTTTGATGCTGCATAGTTACATAGTACCTAGATTGATTATATGAAAATTATTCAAGTAATTTTAAAGTTTATAATTATTTTTATTATTCCTTCTATTCATGCGATGGAATGTAAACTTGAGTTTAAGACCGAAAAAGTATATGTGAATGGTGTTGAATATGATCAAAAAGTCGGAAATCCAATTACACCTATAGCGGATGCTATTAAGACAGATAATATTGATGAAGTAAAAAAATATTAGACGAGGGATATGGAGTAAATCAACCATGTTTGGGCTGGACTCCTCTAGATTATGCTATATCGAATAATAATATAAAAATTGCCGAATTTTTAATTAATCAGGGAATGAGTCCTAATTTAAGGTATGAAGTCGGTATTACCGGAATGATGCTAGCCGCAGAAAGAAATAATCCTGATTTAATAAAACTTTTGCTTAAGTTAGGTGTTAATCCTAATGTTCAAAATTCTAAAACCGGAATGACTTTATGTATGCAGCATCATATCTTAATGTTGAACCTGTCCGTATTTTATTAGAATATGAAGCAGATCAAAAAATTAAAGATTTTAAAGGAAAAAGAGCTTTAGATTGGATAGCAGTGGATGCTAATAGAAAATTACATGCTTCTGACGCAGAATATTATACTGCTTTATTTTTCGCTCCGTTTAAAACTAAACAGAAAATTATAAAAGAAAGAAATAGCATTAAGACAAGAAATAAAGAAGAGGAAAAAGAAATAAAAAAGCTTCTCAATTCTCACCGTTAAATTTTTGGTAGTGTTTCTATTTATATTTTGCAAGTTAGGATAAAAACCTATCTTAATGTTCTGCCTCTGTCATTGCAAAAAAAATTGTATAGCAATTGACGAAGCAAGGAAGAGAAAAAATTCTGTAAATCAGAATTTTTTTATTATTTTTTGGGGAAGTGCCACGCAATCTACGACTGCAGCGTTGTTGCATGTATCAGAAAAAGCATTCGATATCATACCGTGGCTTGATCACCATATCCATAAAAACAACTTTTTATACTAATAATTTTAGTATTTTAAGCTGGATACTGCGATCAAGTCACGGTATGACAGCTGAAAAAATCGAACCATGCAACAAGACCCTAGCTACTAGACAATTACCACCATTCTACGAATGCTCGCAATGATGTTTTTATGTGATTTACATAAAACCGTCTTATTGCTTAATACAACGATATCACCGGAAGTAATATATATAGTTTTGAATAGATTCTTGATCTACGATTTCTCTAATTTTATTTAAAAAACCCTGCTGCTCTTTGTGTTTCAGGAATAGCATCCATTTTTATTCTGCTGTAATAACCGGTAGCATGTTCTACTAATAAAGGGAGATTCTTGCTCACTATTTTACATGAAAAAGAATCTGCACTTGTTATTGTAAATTCATTACTACACCCTATTAAGATATCTTGGTAGCTCAATTGATTTAATATATCTTTAAGGCTAATATATACACTATAGGTAGATTCTCATGTCCTTTATGTACAATCCCAAAAATTAAATAGTCAACTATAGGAGATAAGTTATCACTCTTTTCTTTCATTGGACGGTATGCAGCATCTACATGCCAATCTAAATCATTATACGGTGATTGAGAGCTACGTTCATTATGAGAATTACGTTTTGGTGCTACTGCTCTAATAATATTCTTATCTTTATATAATACAGGAAAATTACCAATTATCCCTATTCTCCATACATATGACAAATTAATTCTTCTATTCCCGTAATCCATACCTCACCGTCATAAGGGGTCATTATATTATAGTTTTTTTTATATTTTTTATATGTATAATTTCTGCATTATTATTTACTGCATCTTTAATTTCTTTTGTATAATTTACATATTTTGTTTCTAAAAAATTTTTAAAAAATACAGTAGATTTATATGGATTTTTAGTAAAATTATTTAAAACCTCATCGCTATTAATATTAAAATTTTTTAGATAAATTTCCTTTCTCATAATTTATCTTTAAATCTTTTTTATAACTGAGTTCCAATTTTTAGAAGCATTAATAATACCAAAAGGATCTACATATTTTGTATCTACTAAATATAAATTTTTTTTCTTTCAACCAGCTAGTTAATCTAACGATTTTATTGTTTAAATTTTCTAATTTTGCTATACAAGTTTTTTCATCTAAAGTTTTCCTCCAAACATCATAGCACGCATTATTATAATCAATATTAGTATCTTCAATGATGAAATAATCTCCTTCTTCAAATATATTATTATGAAAATATTCTAAAATACCTATCATATTAATATGAGCATCTTCTATTAAAAGTATAGAATGTACTATTTCAGATATTTTCTCTTTTGGAAATATTGCCTCTACTTTATTAGAATCACCTTGTAAAAACTCTATTCTATTATCTCCTTTTACGGCTTGATCAATATTTTCAAAATCGATATCTATACTAATAACTTTACCGTCTTTTAACGATAAACTTTGTATATCCGCCAACCAAAGGGCAGAAGCTCCTTTAAAACTTCCAAATTCAATTATGGTTTTAGGTTTTAATTCTTGAATTGAACCTTGAGTAGTAACAGTCTGAAAAGGACTTTTTTGTAATGGTATATTTTTCCAATTAATATCACAGCTATTTTCAGCAATAGAATGCCAAAACGATTCAGGTATATCACTTATTGAAGTTCTATTATTTATAGATACAAACCTTTTTGATTGTCTGTATTATTTAGGAAATTTAACATATATCCTCAACCTTAAGTTAATATAGTTATTGTAATACACATTTTAGATTCTAAAGTCAATAGCATTTTTAAATTAAAAGTTGAAAATAAGAAAAGAAATTTTGATAACTATACTTTAAGTAAATGAATAGGAGGTAGCATTAGAGTTCTAACTTGCTTCTAAGGGTAATTTGTGTGTCGATCCGGTACTCGAATCCTCACGTACTAAGTGTACGCTGCGGTTCTGCGTTTCGTGTCTCCTACAAATTCCTCCTTATTAGCTACGTTATGCAAGAACTCTATTGTTGTGTGGATATCGATGTCATTCCCGCGAAAGCGGGAATCCAGTCATTAAAAAATATAAACATACTAAATTTAAAAAATCAAAAGCTCAAATAACTTCGCTTTTTCCTGGATTCCTGCTTTCGCAGGAATGACATAATTAGCTAGAAATGTCGATGAGCATTAAGATAAATATACTTCCTTATCTAAAGTATCTTCGCTGTTATCTATAATCATAGTAATTGTTGCATCACCGGTAATATTGATAGTAGTACGTAGCATATCAAGTATTCGGTCAATACCGGCAATAATTGCTACTCCCTCTATAGGTAAGTGAACCGAAGAAAGAACCATAGGAAGCATTATCAAAGAGGCACCGGGAATACCGGCACCGCCGATAGATCCAAGTGTTGAGGTGAGAATAATTACTAAATAGTCGTAAGGAGCAAGCGTTACTCCCATCATCTGAGCAAAAAATATGGTGGTAAGAGATAAATTTATAGCAAAGCCGTCCATATTAATTGACGCACCTATCGGAAGTACGAACGAAGTACTAGACTCTGAAATGCCAAGCTTTTCACGACAAACTTGCATAGTAGTTGCAAGAGTCGCCTTGCTACTTGAAGTAGAAAAAGCAAGTATCTGATACTCAAAACTTTTCTTATAAAAAGGTATAGGGGAAACACGGCAGAATACATATATAAATAAGCCAAAAACTAAATATTGGAATGTCATTGCCACAACTACCGCTACAACAAGTTTCGATAAACTAATCATTACCTCAACTCCCTGCATGCCTACAATCCAGCCTGTTAAAGCAAAAGCACCGTAAGGGGATAATTGAATAACAAACGATATTATTTTTAATATTAATTTTGACATTACATGAATTAAATCAGTAACAGGTTCACCGATAGATTTCATTTTGTTTAAGGTAATCCCAACAAAAATAGCAAAAAATACAACTTGCAAGACATCACCGTTTGCAAAAGCCCCAACAGCATTATCAGGGACGATATTTACAAAAAAATCAATTATATTAAATGAAGTTCTACTTGTCGTTTCTGAAGAGGTAAAATCTATATGTATGCCTACTCCCGGCTTTAATACTAAGGCAACAGTAAGTCCAAAAACCGTGGCAAAAAAAGTAGTACCTAAAAAAGCGGCTACCGCTTTCATTCCTACTCTACCAAGGGCAGAAGTATCATTCATACTAGTGATACCGGAAACCAAACTGAAGAAGATTAAAGGGGTAATGATCATTTTTATCAAACGTAAGAAAATGTCACCGATAGGTTTAATATAATTAACATATTGTGGTAAGTATATACCAAATATAATACCTAAGATTAACCCTAAGGTAACTTTTTGCCATAATTTCATAATTTACTTACTTAATTTTTAAATTTATTCAACTATAAGTTTATTTACTATTTTGATCAATCCATTCTAAGTACTTTTGAAAGCAATAGTCAATATTTATTTTTATTATTTGCGGTAATTCATAATTATGAATTTCAAGTAGTTTATTTTCAATTTCGTTATAATTAGAAGATTTTGCTTTAATTACAAGTCTATATTCGCTTTCTAAAGTTACTCTACCATCCCATCTAAAGTAACTTTTAACATCGTCAATTTGAATGCAGGCAGCAAGATTTAATTCTAACAAAACAGATGCTATTTTTTCGGCAATTTGCAAGTCATTAGTAGTAGTTAAAATTAAACAGCAATCTTGCATGCCTAAACCTCAACAAAACAATTCAGCGTTTCATATAGTTTGAGGCTCGCTATGAAGAAGTTTTGACCGACGAAAAGTTTAGGAAAAATTTCATTCTTTAAATGCGTCGCTATATTTTCTGCAGTTGGGTTATTTTGCATATAATATATTTTTTGACCGGTACAATTTTCTATTTGCTGTCCCATTTCCTTATCATCTTGATGTAGAATTAAGCTATGATCAAAATTTTCATCAATCCATTTTTTAGCTAAATCCTTAATTAAACCAAAATCGATTACCATACCAAGTTTATCGGTTTCGTTTGTGGCTATAGTTATCTCAAGAACATAGCGATGACCGTGCAGGAATTGACATTTATTTTGATGTCCTATAATTCTATGTCCTGCATCGAACTCAATACGACGAGTACATTTTATCATTATTATATACTTCCTTTCCTGATTGTCATGCCGTGGCTTGACCACGGCATGACAATTTTTTACAAATTTAACAATAACTTCTCAGGATTTTCAATGAGCTGCTTAATTTTTACCAAGAACGATACTCCTTCTTTCCCGTCAATTATGCGATGATCGTAAGATAAAGCTATGTACATCATCGGACGTATTTCAATTTTACCGTCTATAACTACGGCTCTTTCCTCGGTTTTATGTAAGCCTAGAATACCTGATTGAGGAGGATTAATAATCGGTGTAGATAATAATGAGCCATATACACCACCGTTAGAAATCGAGAATGTGCCGCCTGACAAATCAGCCATAGAAAGCTTACCCTCACGAGCTTTTTTAGCCAAAATTCCTATAGCTTTCTCTACTTCGGCAAATCCCATTTTATCGGCATCCCTAACAACCGGTACGACAAGTCCTTGCTCTGTTCCGACAGCTACACCTATATCATAGTAATTTTTATATACTAAATCATCGCCGTCTATTTCAGCATTTACCGACGGAATAAGCTTTAAAGCTTTTATAGTTGCTTTAACAAAAAACGACATAAAGCCAAGTTTCACAGCGTGCTTTTTCTCAAACTCTTCTTTATATTGATTACGCAAGGCAATTACTTTTGACATATCGATTTCATTAAAAGTAGTCAAAATAGCTGCCGTATTTTGTGAATCTTTTAAACGCTGTGCAATAGTTTTACGCAAGCGTGACATACGAACACGCTGTACTCTTTCTTCATTAGATTTACTTATTGCAGGAGCAGAAGTAGCCGTAGGCGGAGTGTTTATTGTTTCAAGCACGTCACCTTTGGTAATTCTACCGTCTCTACCTGTTCCTTTTATATTATTGGGGTCAAGCTTATTTTCGGTAACTAATTTTTGTACAGAAGGAGCAAGAGTATTATTAGCCACGGCAGGTTTTTCTACAGGCTTTTCTGAAGTAGGTTGCGTAACTGCTTGAGTTTTAGCAGATTCATTATTAGTACCGGCAGTACTTGCAGCTGCCCCTTCATTTATTTCACCTATTTCTTCGCCAACTGCTACATTTGCACCGTCAGTTTTCGATATTTTACCTATAGTACCGTTGCAAGGAGCATTAACTTCTAAAGTCACTTTTTCGGTTTCGATTTCTAACAGTAATTCATCGGTTTTAATCGAATCGCCTTCTTTCTTATACCATTTGGCAATAGTTGCTTCCGTTACGGACTCCCCAAGTGACGGTACTATAATTTTAACGCTCATAATTTATTTTACTCCTAAAAATACGATTCCTATGTCATTCCCGCGTAGGCGGGAATCTAGAATTTGCTTTGTCATCCCGTGGCTACGACCACGGGATCTTGTATCACAGACTGTGTCCTAAGATACCGCGATCAAGTCGCGGTATGACACTAAATGTTACTGGATTCCCGCCTATGCGGGAATGACATTAAGAACCACAATATTCACACCTTTAGTGCTTCCCTTAATAGCTTCTCTTGCTGTTTATTATGTGTTTGCAGCGAACCTACTGCCGGAGAGGCTGATTCCTCTCTACCTACATATTTAAATTCGTTATTAATTCCTGCTTCTTTTAAAGCATCGTTTAAGTGAGAAAATATATAACGCCAAGCTCCCATATTCTTCGGTTCTTCCTGACACCAAATAAATTCCTGCGTCCTATTATATTTTTTTAATAGCGATGCTACAAGTTTTTTTTCAAAAGGGTATAATTGCTCAAGCCTAATAATCGCTATATTACTGTTATTGCCACGCATTTCAAATAGATCGTAATACACCTTACCGCTACATAAAATTATTTTAGTAATATTGTTTGTATCTACTTTAGTTACTTCATCTAAAACCGGTAAGAAAGTAGTATTTTCACCTAGCTCGTCAAGTTTAGATACGGCATATTTATGACGTAATAATGATTTCGGCGACATTACGATTAACGGTTTACGGGTATCATCAAGTATTTGGCGACGTAGCAGATGGAAAATCGAAGCAGGGGTAGTAGGGTATGTAATATACATATTATCCTCAGCCGCCAGCTGTAAGAACCTCTCAAGTCTTGCCGAACTATGCTCTGGTCCTTGTCCCTCAAATGCATGAGGTAACAAAACCACAAGCACGCTCATACGAAGCCATTTAGTTTCGCTGCTTGAAATAAACTGGTCAAAAATAATCTGAGCTCCATTAGCAAAATCACCGAATTGTGCTTCCCATAAAACTAAATTTTTTGGGTTTGCGAGTGAATAACCATACTCAAAACCAAGCACCGCATATTCAGATAAATTACTATCGGCTACCTCGTATTTTGCTTGTTCTTTAGATAAATTATTTAGAGGTATATAGGTAGTATCATCAATTTGGTTGTGCAATACTGAATGACGATGCGAGAAAGTACCGCGTCCCGAATCTTGTCCGGTTAGCCTTATATTTGTGCCTGAAGCAAGCAAGCTTGCAAAAGCTAGCTGCTCTGCTGTCGCCCAATCAATAGGTTGATCAACTGTTAGAGTGGCTTTTCGAGCTTCAAATAGTTTTACAAGTTTTGGATTAGCAGCAAAATCTTTCGGTATTTCACATAGTTTAGTTCCTAAATCTTGCAATGTTTTTTTACCGACGCCCGTTATTGCAACTTGTGTACGAGTACGAGAAATACCTTGCCATAACCCGCCTAAGAAATGTGCTTCTTGCTTATAACTTTTTGCCTGCTCATATTCCTTATCTAGTTTTGCTTTAAATTCTTCTTTTAACTTAGCAAAATAATTATTATCAATTATACCGCTTTTTACTAACTCATTTGCGTAAATATTTCCAGGGGTTGGTTTGCTTTTAATAATGTTATACATCTTGCCTTGAGTATACATCGGCTCATCGCCCTCATTATGCCCGTATTTACGGTAACAAATAATTTCTACTACAACATCCTTGCCGAATTTCTGCCTGTATTCTACCGCAATATTGGTGGCTTTTAACACTGCTTCTATATCATCACCGTTAACATGTAAAATCGGGGCAGCTATGATTTTAGCAAATTCCGTAGAATATCTACTAGCTCTAGTATCTGCAGCATTAGCCGTAAAACCTAACTGATTGTTAATGACGAAATGCAATATTCCACCGATATCATAAGCAGTGAGTGGTGACATTGATAGACTCTCGGCAACCACGCCCTGACCGCAAAAAGCAGCATCGCCATGCACTAAAATAGCTTTGACTTTGCTGCGTTTAGTATCTCCAAGAATATCTTGCTTTGCTCTTACTTTTCCTGCAACTATAGGATTTACCGCTTCTAAATGTGAAGGGTTATCGGCTAGCGACAAGTGTATTTTCTTATCCTCTATAGTTCTATCGGACGAATAGCCTAAATGGTATTTTACATCGCCTGAAATATTTAATTCATCAGGAAATACGCTACCGCTTATGAAACCGGCAATAACGGCTTTATAAGGTTTGCCGACTACTTTAGTCAGAGTATTTAGCCTCCCTCGGTGGGCCATACCGATAACAACTTCTTCAACGCCTTGATGCATAGATAAATCTATAGCTTTACTCATGGCAACTATAGAAGCGTCTCCGCCCTCAACGGAAAAACGCTTAGCACCAGGGAATTTAGTATGTAGATACTGCTCAAACCCTTCTACTTCTACTAAATCATTTAGGATAGTTTTTTTGTCTTCAGAAGAAAATGTAATTTTGCTTTCTAGCTTATTATATAACCAGTTTTTTTCTTCTATATTTTCTATTTGTTCAAATTCAACACCGATGGAGCCTGTATAAACTTTATCGAGCTTGGTAACTAATTCAGATAATTTACAGTTCCAAGTACCGACAAATTCATCCGTAATATTGATATTTTCTTCTAGCTGACCGCTATCAAGACCGAAAGTTTCTATATTAAGCTTTAAATCATTTTTTGTTTTACGTAGCTCAAGACCAAGCGGATCAAGATTCGCTAAATAGTGAGCATGCTTGCGATAAGCATTGATCATTTCCTTAGCTTTTAAACTATTTAAGTCTTCAGAAGATAAATTATTATTTAACGATTCTTTTTTTATTTCATCAGGGATAATTATTTTTGCCGTACTTTTATTGAGTAAAGTATTATTATCCTTAATGCCGACAAAAAATTCTTGCCAAGTTTGATCAACCGAGGCAGGGTTGGCTAGATATTGCCTATATAGCTCTTCAACAAAAACAGCATTCCCGCCAAATAAATAACCTGTTTTTTTTAAGTCTTCTTCCATATTATTGTTTGTATTGTTTGATTTTTTTGTTCCGGTGCCGTGGCTTGACCACGGTATCCAGAAAAACAATTTAAAAATACTAATAATTATTAGTATTTTTACTGGATCCCCGCCTACGCTGGGATGACATCGAGTAGGTTTTGCCGATCCATGCAACAACGCCAATTGCCTGCTCGCAATGACGTTCATTACAAATGCAATAACTCCTTTGCTGCTTTTAAACTTGCCTCGGTGATTGTTTTACCTGAAATCATGCGGGCGAGTTCCTCTTGCCTTTCAGCTAAATTTAAAGCTTTTACCGTTACTTTTGTTTCTTTATCTAGCTGTGTTTTCTCGATTTTTATATGCAAATCTGCCTTACCTGCCACTTGAGGCTGGTGCGTAATAACTATTACTTGAGTAACGCTACTAAGTTTTTTTAATCGCTCACCTACTTTATCTGCGACCTCTCCGCCAGTCCCGACATCTATTTCATCAAATATAATAGATGGTTTTACCATTTTATCAAACAAAGAAGTTTTTAAAGCAAGCATGAACCTTGATAATTCACCGCCGGAAGCGATTTTATTGATTGCTGTAGCTAGCGTTCCAGGATTGGTAGAAGCCTTAAACACAATATCATCATTACTGTCGGCTGTCGGCTCTTTTCTAGTTTCTATCTCAATCTCAAAAATTGCTTTCGCCATTTTAAGCTGTTTTAGCTCCTGATGCAACGATTCTTCTAAGTGTTTTGCAGCAATAAGACGCTTTGCAGATAAATCACTCGCCAGTTTATAATATTTTTTCTGCAATAGCACTTCTTGAGCTTTTAACTCATTGCTATTTGCTATTTTATTTTTTAATATACCGAGCTGCTCTAAAGATTTATCTAAAAATACACCTAATTCATCAGCGGGAACATTATATTTACGGCTAATAGCTTTTATTAAAAATAATCTTTCTTCTGTTTCTTCGAGATTATATTCCTCATAATTAAAACTATCTAACAGATTTGATAATTCTTGACGTGCTTCTTCTAGATTATTATAGGCTTCTTCTAAGCTTGTAGCGATAGCTTCAAAACGCTCATTATCGCCTTGCCTTGCTAATAATTTCTCTGCTCTATTAATAGATGTATTTATTTCGGGATTATTAATCTGTTCTAGAATATCTTTTATTAACTGTAAATCCTTATCTTTATTTTGCAAATCTTTTCGTATATTTGCTAATTTTTCTTCTTCGCCTATTTGAATGTTCAGCTTAGTTAATTCTTCCGTTGCAAAGCTCAAATAATCGATTTCTTGGTCTATAGAATTTTGCTTAAGTGTTATTTCGGCAATTTCTTTCCGAGTATTTTGCCAAGTCTGATAACATTTAGAAAGTTCGGCTCGGAAGTCCAAAAGATTTCCGTAACTATCTAAAATATCACGCTGCGTATTTGCTTCTAGAAGAGAAATATTATTATTTTGCCCATGAAGTTCAAATAAGTAAGTAGCTAATTGCTGCATTATAGCCTTATTAACTACTTGATTATTAATGAAAAAATTTTTCCGTCCTTCGGCCTTTTGCAAACACTTTATAAGCAATAACTCTTCAGGCTCAATAAAATTTTGAATCAGAAAATTTTTTATTTCTTCATTTAAAGAGAATATTATATTAACAACAGCGTAATCTTTTCCGCGCTTTATTATATTATTTGAAGTTTTATAACCTAGGCAAAATAAAATAGCATCAAGTAAAATAGATTTGCCGGCTCCTGTCTCACCGGTAATAACGCATAAACCTTTATTAAACTCAATTTCCAGCTCGTCTATCAGAATGAAGTTTTTAACTGAAAGACTATGGAACATAGATTTCCTGATTTAGTATCCCTTAACTAGTCTATATGCATAACTATACCATTGACTATCAGGATAGTTGTAACCTAGCACCGAGGCATATCTTTTTGCTTCATCCGGAAGTCCGAGCATCATATAGCTTTCGACTAAACGGTAAAGAGCTTCTACCGAGTGAGAAGTAGTTTGATAATTATCAATTACCTCTTCAAATCTATTAATAGCTGCCATTGGGTTCTTTTTCTTTAAGTAAAACCGACCTACCATCATCTCTTTACCTGCTAGATGATCGTTTACTAGGTCGATTTTTAAAGATGAATCAATAGCATATTTAGTATTTGGGAATTTTGCTATTACGTCTTCAAAACTATCTTTAGCTAGGAAAGTTCTAGATTGATCATGATTTACGTCTGAAATTAACATATAACATGATAATGCTTTAAGGTAATATGCATAAGCAATGTCAACATTTGCAGGATGCAAATTAATGAACATATCAAGCACATCAACCGCTTCTTCATATTGAGCGGCGAGGAATAAAGAATAAGCCTGCATCAATTCGGCTTGCGGCGTCATTTCATTACCTGGATGTTGGTAAAATACTCTTCCGAATTCTTCCGCAGCTTTCTTATATTTTTTCTTTTCTAACAAAGTAACACCTTCGTTATAAAGAGTAGGAATAGGAACTACTATGTCATCACTGTTTTTTTTGCTTTTACATCCGCTGAAAACTAACCCTATAACTAAAAGGGTACTCAATAATTTTGTTAATTTCATAAGAACTTAAATTCAGTTAATAACTAAATATACATATAGGCTTACAGAATTTCAAGGATTCAATTTAAAATCTCACAAACTTATAAATTCTTGGACTTATTTCTCTACCCAGTGTCCTTTATCATTTTTGTGGTATTTTTTTTCAACGGCTGACCATGCTACTTTATGTGCAACTGTCTCTCTAGAGTCGTTTTCACGTCTTTTATCGGCATCCTTATATTGCTCAAATGCATGATTAAAAGCTTCACGATAAATATCCTTGGCATGGCTTGGAAGATGATTTTTGACTGAATCAGGTAAATCGTTATTATTTTTATGAGGCATAAAAACCTCCGGTAATATTGATTATTTAACGTCATTGCGAGGAAAAACTATAAGTTTTAACGAGGCAATCTCAGGAGTTTGTTATTATTTCATGAGATTGCCACGCAGCCTATGGTTGCTCGCAATGACGACTCGGTATTCACGACCATAAGCTTTTCATTTTGTTAAAAAAGTTGCCGTCGTTTTCTTTTTCATTTATAGATTCTTTTTTGAATTCTTCTAGTAATTCACGTTGTCTTTTAGATAAATTTTTAGGTACTTCGACATGAATATGCGTAAGCATATCACCCCTAATAGTTGATCTCATTTTAGACATACCTTTGCTGCGTAGCCTTAATTGATCACCGTTTTGTGTGCCTGCAGGAATTGTTAAGTTTACTTTTCCGCCTTCAATTACCGGTACTTCTATCTCTCCTCCAAGAGCGGCATTCACAAAACTAATAGGTAGTTTACAATGTAGATTTGCTCCGTCTACTTTATAAATATCATGTGGTTTTATTGCTATATCAACGTATAAATCACCGCTATTACCGCCTCTAATACCTGCTTCCCCTTCTCCAGTATGTCTTATTCTAGTACCGTTTTCAACACCGGCAGGAATATTTACCGATAAATTTCGTTGTTTATGATAACGTCCCATGCCATGACATTTCTTGCAAGGATTTTTTATAATTTGTCCATTACCTTGGCATTTATGACAAGCTTGTTCGATCGTAAAGAATCCTTGCTGAATTCTAGTTGCTCCAACACCGCCGCAAGCATCGCAAGTAGTTACGGTTTCACCTTTTTCAGAACCGCTACCGTGACAAGTATCGCATTTTACTTCGCTAGAAAAGCTAATATTTCTTTCTATACCGTGAAATGCTTCCTCTAGGTTAATTGTCAGATCATATTTTAAATCCGAGCCTCTAACTTTAGCTGAAGTTGGGCGTGATGATCTTCTGCTGCCTCCCATAAAGTCGCTAAAGAAGTCACCGAATATATCGTTAATATCAGGATGAAAACCGCCATGATTTCTTCCTCCTCGTGATTGTTGGTTTTGAAAATTATCATGCCCAAAGCGGTCATAAGCGGCTCTTTTCTGTTCGTCTTTTAAGACATCATAAGCAGCATTTATTTCTTTAAATTTCTTTTCAGCATTTTTAGCGTTAGTAGTATCAGGGTGATATTGCTTGGCTAGTTTGAGGTAGGCTTTTTTAAGGTCAGCTTGGCTAGCTGTTTTACTAACGCCTAGTATTTGGTAATAATCTTGTGACATGAAATTATTTTATATGTTTGTTTTATATGACGATGTCATGCCGTGACTTGACCACGGCATCCAGTGAAAACATAAAAATGTACACTTTAAGTTGTTTTCTGGACCCCGTGGTCAAGCCACGGGGTGACAATTATTACTTCTTCTCTACATCTTGAAAGTTGGCATCTACTATTTTTTCATCATTAGCGGCACTTTCTTCAGCAGGTTGGCTCTCGCTTTGTGCTTTATACATTGCTTCACCGATTTTCATGCTAGCTGCAGTTAAGCTTTCGGTCTTTTCTTTAATCAAAGCAGCATCTTCCGATTCAAGAACGGCTTTTAAAGTAGCTAGTGCTTCTTCAACAGCTCCTTTATCGTCTGATGATAATTTATCGCCATACTCTGTAAGAGTTTTTTCAGTAGAATAAACTAAACTATCGGCAGCATTTTTTGCTTCAATAAGTTCCTTACGCTTTTTGTCTTCATCGGCATTCTGCTCGGCATCTTTAACCATTTGTTCAATTTCCGCATCGCTAAGACCGCCGGAAGCTTGAATAGTTACTTTCTGCTCTTTACCGCTTGCTTTATCTTTAGCCGAAACATGCACTATTCCGTTAGCATCAATGTCAAACGTTACTTCTATTTGCGGCAAACCTCTTGGTGCAGGAGGTATACCTTCGAGATTAAACTGACCAAGTAATTTATTATCTTTTGCCATTTCACGTTCACCTTGGAATACTCTAATAGTTACGGCATGCTGATTATCGTCAGCAGTTGAGAATACCTGACTTTTCTTAGTAGGTATAGTAGTATTACGATCGATTAATCTTGTAAATACGCCACCAAGAGTTTCAATGCCAAGGGATAGAGGCGTAACGTCTAATAATAATATATCCGTTACTTCTTTATTAAGTACTCCGCCTTGAATAGCAGCACCGAGAGCTACAACCTCATCGGGATTTACGCCTTTATGCGGCTCACGTCCGAAGAATTTTTTTACAGCTTCTTGTACTTTCGGCATTCTAGTCATACCGCCGACTAATACTACTTCTTGAATATCAGAAGCTTTAAAACCTGCATCCTGTAGTGCTTTACGGCAAGGTTCAATAGTTTTCTCAATTAAATCATCTACTAATTTTTCAAGTTCTGCTCTAGTAAATTTAATATTTAAATGTTTCGGTCCTGTGCTATCAGCCGTAATATAAGGTAAATTAATATCGGTAGTTACTGCAGAAGATAGCTCTTTCTTAGCTTTTTCTGCGGCTTCTTTCAAACGCTGAAGTGCTAAAGGATCTTTACTTAAATCTATACCGTTTTCTTTTTTGAATACATCTATTAAATGGTTTAATATTCTTGTATCGAAATCTTCACCACCAAGGAATGTATCGCCGTTTGTTGATTTCACTTCAAAAACACCATCAGCGATCTCAAGAATTGAAACATCGAATGTTCCACCGCCAAGATCGTATACTGCAATAGTTTTACTTGCCGATTTCTCGAAACCGTAAGCAAGAGCTGCAGCAGTCGGCTCGTTGATTATTCTAAGGACCTCAAGACCTGCTATTTTACCGGCATCTTTCGTTGCTTGACGCTGTGCATCATCAAAATAAGCAGGTACGGTAATTACTGCTTGTGTTACTTTTTCCCCTAAATAACTCTCGGCAGTTTCTTTCATTTTTTGTAAAATGAATGCACTAATTTGGCTTGGTGAATATTTATTGTTATCAGCTTCAACCCATGCATCATTATTATCGGCCTTGACTATTTTATACGGTACAATACCTTGGTCTTTTTTAACCATGGGGTCAACAAACTTTCTACCGATTAGTCGTTTTACTGCATATACGGTATTGCGAGGGTTAGTTACTGCTTGCCTTTTAGCTGATTGCCCGACTAATTTTTCGCCGTTTGCAAAAGCTATTATTGACGGCGTAGTTCTCTCACCTTCTGCATTTTCTATTACTTTCGGTTCTTTACCTTCCATGATTGCAACACAAGAGTTGGTAGTTCCAAGGTCGATACCTATTACTTTTCCCATAAGATTCCTCGTTTTCTTTTTTTATTTTTGTTTATTATTAGTGTTGTAGTCTGTATGTCATTCCCGCCTACGCGGGAATGACATACAGACTACAAATCCTTTAATTATTGTGCTACGACTTTTTATTTGATATAGTGCAGCTTAAATGATTTTACAAGAGGTGAACATGAAAAAACCACCAATTTTACTAAAACTTTTATTTATTATTAATATAGTTTTCCAGAATAATATAGTTTTTGCATCTTCTGAAACAAGCAGTGCTATATTTGAAAAAGCGAAGAAAGCAATCGTAACAATTGATACTAGAATTGCTGTATCGGCATATGATGATACAAGTAGTTGGACAGGAACGGGATTTATTAACGATAAGAACAACGGTTATATAATTACTAATACTCATGTTGTCGGCGGTGCGTCTATCGGAACTTATTTTGTTACTTTTTATAATGGGGAGCAGGCAGAAGCAAAGCTTATCTATTACGATATTTGGCAGGATTATGCCGTTCTAAAAGTAGAGAGCAAAGATATACCGGCATCGGCAACACAAATAGCTTTCTCAAACGAGCTTCCAAAATTAAATCAAAAGGTTTTCGTAGTCGGTAACACGGAAGCAAAAGGTTTTTCTTTCCATACCGGTTATTTGTCTGACCTTTATAATATTGAAGGTTTAATGCCACAATGTACTTATGTTATTAATTTAAATAGTACCGGCGGTGCTAGCGGTTCACCGGTGTTAAACGATAAGATTGAGGCTATAGGAGTATTATATGGTGGGGGTAAAACTCATTCTCTAGCACTGCACGGTGATTATGTAGCTTGCACTTTAGACAGTTTAAAGAATAATAAACAACCGAGCAGAAAACATATAGGAATAATAAGCGAGTTATATTCTTTAAATAAAGCAGTTAGACATCATAATTTCCCTAAAGAAGAAATGGACAAATATATAAATAAATTTCCTGATAGTAGAAATAGAGTGATAAGCGTTAAGACAGTTCTAGCCGGTTCGCCTGCTGAAAAATCTTTAAAAGCCGGTGATATTATTTGGGCAGTTAATGATAAGGAACTCGGCGGTAATCTAGCATTATTTGATAGAGAAATGGATAATTCCAAAGGAATAGCTATTAAACTTACTATATTTCGTGACGGAAAAAAGCTAGAACAAGCAGTAGATTTATATGATGTGAACAATAATAAAATTGCTAAAATGATAAATTTCGGCGGTGCAGTATTTTTTGAAGCCGATGATTATTTTAGTAATAAATCAGGTATTCCGCTTAAAGCTCTAAGTATAGCTTCCGTTCAATCCGGTAGTAGCTTTAGCTCTATACCGACGTTTTTTACCAAAGATTATAAAAATGTTTATAGATTGCAAATTTTTGAGATGAAAGATTTGGCTTTGAGTAATCTTGACGATTTGGTGAAATCCTTACCTGCTATTACTAAAGAGAAATTTATAACGGTTAGATTTAAAAATTATCAACCTTACTATGCTAATTTCGGTTATAACGAACTCATCTCGTCACATGATAATATGATTGCGGATGTAACCTTGGATTCTATAGATACTAAGCCTTATATATTAAAGTATAATGCTATTTCTCATGACTGGGATATGGAAAATATAAAACTTCAGTAACTCATCCATTGTGATAAATTAACAATTCTTAATCAATTAAGTAATATATAATTCAACTTGATTTGTTGCGTTATTATTCTTAAATTTATAATCTTATATTTTAGGAGAATTGCAAATTAGCTTAGAGTAGTGCGCCAACTAGGTCATTTTTGTGTGGATTGGTAAATATTCTTTATGTTATTCCTGCAAAAGCGAGAAAGCATTGTTGCGTGGATACATACTTAAGCCGTCATTGCGAGCAGCCGTAGGCTGC
>NZ_CCMG01000015.1 GCF_000751075.1 Rickettsia tamurae
TTGCGAGCAGCCGTAGGCTGCATGGCAATCCATAAAAATAATAAAAATTCTGTAAATCAGAATTTTTAACTGGATTGCTTCGTCAAAACTTACAGTTTTTCCTCGCAATGACAGAAAAACGGTCCCTACTCAACACCTAAGAAACATAGCTAATTAACAATCCCTTCTAAAATAATTAATAATTTATAAATTTAGGAAAATTAATGAGAAAACAAAAAATACCTACTTTACTTACATCAGATTTAAGTCAATATAAAACTCCAAGTCTAGATTCCCCCGATTCAGAGAGAGAAATGAAATATGCATCGGTAAAGAGCGATATAGATGAGTTAGGAGAATTGTTTAAAGATAAGATAAAAGACGGTATAGCAATTTTTAATAGTACATTAAAGGTATGTATTGAAAATAATTCCACTGCCTTATTACACGAAGCGGCTGAACATGGTAAAAAAGAGTTAGTGGTAGCAATCTTAAAAGTAAATCGGGATTCTATAGATTCTACGACTCCTCAGGGTCTATCGTTTTATTACATTCGGCAATTGCAGGGGTTAATAATAAAGATGTTATTGAAATTCTATTACAGGCAAAACCTACTTTAGTAACACAATAAAGATGCTTCAGGTCTTACTCCATTAGATTATTCTACATATTATGGAAGTAGGGTAGAGATAGTAGAAATATTACAAGCTTACACTCGAGATGTTAAAGATCGAATTCCTATAGAATCATCAAAATACAATATAACACCGTGTAATAATTTGGAAGAAGATATGCACAAATATTTAGAAGATGATATGTCTATAATCGGAAAAAATAAGCATACAATAATGGAACTTGTATAAAAAATTTGTAAATTATTGGACAAGCATCTTCCTTGTAAATTTAAAATAGAGTATTAGATTTGTAAGGAAGGGAGAGTTCTTTAATAAAAAGCAGTGAGTATGTAAAACTTACCGATCAAATTTAAAGATTAAAAAATTATAATTCAGTAGTAGGGATATACTTGATATTTCCATCTTCTCCTATCAATGGGTAATACTCTGTTTGAGGGTTATAAGCATCATAGCTAATTGATGTTTGTGATGATAGTTTTTGTGCTAATATTGTCAATTTTTTTTCATATAACTCAAAAGATTTTTCTAAATCCTCTTTTGTAATCTTTACAGTTTTAGCTTCATTTGTATTTACTTTGAGTGTTTCAATATTTTCTGTTGAGTTATATTTTATTAAAGTTACTTTTTCTTTTTTTGGGAAGAAAAAATATGCTTTTATTTTTACCAATGCTGTTTTTATTTTTATTGGAACACTTAGAACAAGTTTATATAATAACATCTAATACCTTAAAATTATTTTGAAGCGGCAATATATAAGTCTTATTTATAAATGTCAATATAAATTAACATATAATTACTATAAGTATTAACAAATGCTAATTATTATAATTTTCTTTCACAAAATCGAAATAAACTGTTATTAATATAAAAAACCAATCTTAATCTATATATGTATATATGCGTTCTTTATTAATTATATTCTTTCTAATGAGCAGTTGTAATTTAAAACCGGTATATAGTGAAAAATACAGTAGAAATAATGATTTAGAAGCTATTGAAGTTGAACCGATTAGAACAATTGAAGGAGCTGAGTTTTATCATCGTTTAACTAATATTTTACCTCAGAAAGCAAAAGCAAAATACCTGCTTAAAGCAGAGCTTACCGCAACAACTATGCCTGCTACTATTGAAAAAAACTCCAATGTTTTAAGGGAATATATTAATCAATTAGTTAGGTATAAATTAATTGATATAGAAAGCCAAAAGGTTTTAATTGAAGAGAAGTTTTACCAAAACACGTCATATAATGCTATTTTTACACCATATGCAACAAATGTTGAAAGAGATGAAACAGGAATAGACTTGGCATATCAAGCAGCAGAAGAAATTCGTAGCAGATTAATTTTATATTTTACACGGAAATAGTTAAGCTATGAAATTTTATTTTTCACAAATAGGTAGATTATTTGAACTAATAACAGCCGGAAAGATTAGAGCTCTTTTACTATATGGTCCTGATAAAGGTTATATAGAAAAAATTTGTAAGCATTTAGTAAAAAGCTTAAATATGCTACAAACTTCTATAGAATACGCAGATCTTAATATTTCATCTTTAGAAATATTACTTAATTCGTCTAATTTTTTTGGTCAAAAAGAATTAATTAAAATTAGATCGGTTGGGAATTCAATCGATAAGAATTTAAAAACAATTCTAAGCAGTGATTATATAAATTTTCCTGTGTTTATCGGTGAGGAAATTACTTCAAGTGGGAGCTTTAAAAAGTTTTTTGAAACGGAAGAATATTTAGCGGCAGTTGCTTGTTATCATGACGATGAAGCAAAAATTGAACGAATTATTTTAGGTAAAGTAGAAAAAACTAATAAAATTATAAGTAAAGAAGCTATCACTTATTTAAAAGCTCATTTAAAAGGTGATCATGATTTAATTTGTAGCGAAATAAATAAATTAATATATTTTGTTCATGATAAACGCGAAATTACTTTAAACGATGTTCTAGAAGTTATAAGTAGCGAAATTACGGCAAACGGCAGTGATTTAGCAATGTATTTTTCAAAAAAAGATTATAGTAATTTTCTGCAAGAGCTGGAAATATTAAAAAAACAAAATATCAATGAAGTTTTAATTATTAGAGCATTAATAAGGCATTATTTAAATTTATATATAGTTTTGTCGAAAGTAAAAAACGGTGAGCGTTTGGAACTCGCAATAAAATCATTATCCCCACCGATTTTCTATCAGTATATTAATGATTTTACGAAAATAGCAGGTAGTCTTAGCCTAACCGAATGTCTAAAGACTTTAAAACTGCTACAACAGGCAGAAGTGGATTATAAGTTAAATCCTGCTAGTTTCGATTTATTCCAAAATATACTCCAAAGTAAATGAAGAGTAGACGAAGTTTAATTTGGAAAAGAGCAAGGAGACCATAAGGCGAGGAGCGTATACTTAAATACGAGAGCATTGTAGCTCTTATAAGACGACGTAGCCAATTTTTCAAATTAAACGAGTATACATTATGCCTAGACCTGATTTTTCTGACCCTGACAAACAAATTCACGAGATAATTAGAGTTAATCATGCTGGAGAGTATGGTGCAAAAAGAATTTATCAAGGGCAGCTAAAATATATCAAATCTCAAAATGATCATATATTGATTAAAGAAATGCTTGATCACGAAGAGGTCCATTTAAATTATTTTGAAAAAAAATTACTAGAAAAAGAAGTAAGACCCACGTTTTTATTATTTTTTTGGCATCATTACGGATTTTTACTTGGTGCTTTATCTTCCTTGATGGGAATAAAAACGGCGATGCTTGTTACCGAGAGTGTAGAAGAAGTAATAGAAAAACATTATGAACAGCAAATAAATTATTTAGAAAATAAAAATGTTGAGCCGGAATTATTAAATAATATTATTAAATTTCGACTTGATGAAATTGAACATAAAAATATTGCTATAATGAATGATAGTACTGAGGCAATATTTGCAGAAATAACTAGTAAAATAGTGAAGATAATTTGTCGTATCTCTATAATTTTAAGTAAGAAAATTTAGAGTTAACAGCTTAATTAGTTGAAAAATCTAGAAATATTTTACTTCTAAGATATTAAGAAGATAATAAAAAAACATTAAATATTATTAGAAACGGTGATGAAAAGAAAAATTTTTTTTAATTTTTTCTTTATTTTTTGTATTTGTATTTTTTAGAATTAATAAATCTTTATTTTTATCAAACATAGTTAATACTATTCGCAATTCCTTTATTTAATTTATGCCTAAACTTAATCTAGAATTAATAAATAAAGGTGCCAGGGGTTAAGCTCCGTTGCTGTAAGACAACAACCTCCATTATACTTCATGATTTTACTCACTTATAATAATAGACCCCTGGCATAACTTAATATTAAGTTTTGACAGATTGGTCTTGCAACAATGGAGCTTAAATATTATTAGCGGTCTATATATTAGTTGAATAATATAAAAAGTCAAGAGATTTTAGTTGTCATTAATAATAAATAATGTAATTCTAAGTTACGAGGTATATTTTCTATATAATCTGCTTCTAGAATTTGCTTTTACATCAATAATAATTTATATTTATTTATATACTAAGATAGAACTTGAAAAATTGACTATCTCGTCTTTGTAAGACCTTGGACGCTCACATATTACTATACGTTCTGCTCCTTGGCTTACAGACTCCTTGCTCTTTTCCAAGTTGATCTTCGTATATCTACTCGAAGTATAATTAGAAAATGATAAAATAAAATATGAATCCAAATTCACATCCTATTACTAAATCGCACTTATTCCATATAGTAGATCCAAGCCCTTGGCCCGTCCTAACATCTTTTGCTTTACTTCTTTTGGTTATAGGCGGCGTCTCGTTCATGCATGGCTATAAATTTAATATATATATTTTATCTGCAGGAGTTATTTCAGTAGGTTACTGTTTATATTCTTGGTGGAAAGATGTAGTGAAAGAAGGAATAGTCGAACATCAGCATACTAGTCCTGTTAGAAAAGGTTTACAAATAGGTATGGCGTTATTTATCTTAACGGAAATAGTATTTTTTGGCGTATTTTTTGCTTCTTTTTTTAAATCAAGTCTATCACCCGTAGGTCTTTTAGACGGTGTATGGGTTGTAAAGCAGGGAATTTGGCCTCCACCTACAATTAAAACTTTTGATCCGTTTGATATTCCCTTTATCAATACTTTAATATTACTCTTATCAGGCACTACCGTTACTTGGGCTCACTACGCCTTAGAAGAAAAAAATCAAAAAGATTGCGTAACTGCACTTGCTCTTACCATATTGCTTGGAATATTTTTTACAACTATGCAAGCATATGAATATTATCATGCGGCGTTTAAATTTACAGATGGTATATATGCTTCTAATTTTTATTTAGCAACGGGTTTTCATGGAGCTCATGTAATTATAGGTACTATATTTCTAATAGTTTGCTACTTTAGAGCAAAAAGAGGAGATTTTACTACAGAAGGTAATGGACATTTAGGGTTTGAATTTGCTGCATGGTACTGGCATTTTGTGGACGTGGTTTGGTTATTTTTATTTACGTTTGTTTATATATTTGGAAGTTAAATTATACTATATGTGATTATAATGTTACTTAAAATAAGTGTTTTTAAAATATTTTTGCATATTAATTAAAATTGCATATATTTAGGAGTTGATTTATATATAAATAAATTATACATTACTTTTTAAATGCTAATTATTTTATTGAGGTAAAACATATGAACTTTCCTATTCGTAAATTAAACGAAGAATTAATCGATTATAATCTATCATTACGCATATTATTTACTATTCTAAGTGTGGCTATTATTATGGTAGCTTTTGATAGTTTAGGTAGTGATGCCGGCGATCCTGTGGGTGAGGCATTATGTAAGTTAATTAAAGTATTCAGAGGCAATACTGCAAAAGGTATAGCTGTTATCGGTATAATTGTTCTGGGAATTCAAACATTAAGAGGAAAATTGCAGTGGGAAGTAGCTTTAGTGGTAGTTGCTGCAATCATTATATTATTTAAAGCTCCAGATATTGTTAATATAATATCAAGTGATGTTAATAGCTCAAAGTGTGGTGTTTCCTAATACACATAAAAATTATTATATCTTTAGTAATACCCATAAGTTTCGGCTTATGGGTATTTTTATTTTTTTGTATATCATTCATGAGAAAAGACGGGGGCGGCGTGGATACCGAGTCGTCATTGCGAGCAACCGTAGGCTGCGTGGCAATCTCATGAAATAATAACACACTCCTGAGATTGCGTACGTACAATTACTTACGTAATTTCCTCGCAATGACGGATAAATCGATCCACGAACCGTCTTCACTTAAATAAAAGCCCTAATCTATTACCTATAGCAATATTAATATATTTTGCCGTAACAGGGATCCCCTCAATATTCATTTCTAGATATATTGCTTGTTTTGCAGGGATTTTTGCTTGTAGTTTTGTAATTGATACATATTCATCTAAAGCTTGATTATTAGTATCCATTACTCTAACTTTGATTATAGGATCAGAAATTAAATAATCAGACTGATTAGATAATTTATAAAATACCTTCATACCGCCTATATGACGAGATTTTCCTAAATTAATTTCCTCTATCTTTAATTGATCATATTTACCTAAGAATTTAAAACTATCTATTAGTAATATCACTAAACAAAAAATTATAAAGCTAGTCCATAATATTGGAAATATATTATATTTTTTCTTAGGAGGAATATACGGTAAAATAACCGGCACATTAGCATTATAATGATTTTTAATAGGAGTTTTAATAGTTTCCGTGTTTACTTTATCTTTAAAGTCATTTAATTTACTAGTGTTATAGTCTAATTTTTGATACCACAAATGGCTACATTTGGAACATTTTACTCGTCGTCCGTTAATACCTATTTGATTGCTTGTAACAATAAATCTTGTTTGGCAATTTGGGCAAGAAGTAATATACATAGTTAATTATAATTATTATGTTTGACTTTATGATAATCTCATTTATCATTTTTGGCAATAAAACAGTTAAAAGATATGTCCTCTCTTATTAAAGAAATTGAAGAAGCTTGGCAAATTAAGGACAAACTTCTTCAAGATTCTTCAAAGCTTATAACATTAAAGAAAACTCTTAATGATATTATAGAAGGCTTAAATCAAGGTACAATTCGTGTTTGTGAAAAGCAAGAAAATGATTGGCAAGTTAATGAATGGGTAAAGAAAGCTATATTGCTATATTTTATCACTACGGAATCGCAGCTTTATAATAACAATTATAATAGTTGGTATGATAAGGTTGCCCCTAAATTTTCTGCAGATATCGATAAAAATACATTCAAAGAAGCTGCTATACGCAACGTTCCCGGAGCTGTTGTTAGAACCGGTACTTATATAGCTAAAAATGTTGTAATTATGCCTTCTTTCATTAATATAGGTGCTTATATAGATGAGGGAACAATGATTGATACATGGGCTACTATTGGCTCATGTGCTCAAATCGGCAAGAATTGCCATATTTCAGGCGGCACGGGAATAGGCGGGGTACTTGAACCGCTGCAAGCAAAGCCCGTTATCATTGAAGATAATTGTTTTATCGGTGCAAGATCGGAAATAGCAGAAGGTGTAATAGTAGAGGAAGGAGCAGTAATTAGTATGGGGGTGTTTATCGGTAGCTCTACAAAAATAGTATATAGAGATACAGGTGAAATTATTTACGGCAGAATTCCGGCTTATTCTGTTGTAGTTCCAGGAGTATTACCTGCTAAGGAAGCCGGCAAGCCTGGACTTTATTGCGTAGTTATCGTAAAACAAGTCGATAAAACTACTAGAGCTAAAGTAAGCATAAATGATCTATTAAGAATGTAGATCAATAATATCGCCGATTATATCCTTAAAATACTCCTTTCTTTGTTGTGCTGAAATATCTGTTTGTTGAATTGCGTTATTATTTGGGTTTCCTAAGAAAGTATTATATGCCATAAGCATTAAATTTTGTTGTTTTTGAGGATCACGTACAACACCAGTTGCTTTAAAATAGGATTCCGCAGCATCTGCTTTCTGTTGTTTTTGAAAGCGAAGTTCGTTTTCTTGGTCTATATATAAATCATATTTTATAGGCTTTTCAGCCTTATTTATGAGGCTGTCATAACATTTTAATATAGAGTCTAATTTATTATTTTTTCTATAAAATATGATAGCTGAGTCTTCACGTCCTAAGTTAAATAGCATATCACCGATTTTATTGTACATTTCTTTAAGTTCTTCATTACATGTTAGAGCTGCATTATTAATTAGCTAAAGGTCCCTTATAATCTTCTTCTTCGCTCAATATATCGCCTATTTTGGAGTAGCAGCTAGCTATAGTTTTAATTACTTCCGCCTTGTCAGGGTACTTATTTAACCACTCTATGGCTTCTTTATAATATTGCACCGGTTGATCGTTTTTAGGTTCTATATTTTTTATAGAAGATAGATAGTTATTTTTTATGAATAAATCACATATTTCATATAGCAATCATTGGATTGAGACCATGTTGTAGGTAACATTTCTTCAAATAATAATAATTCTTTAATTTGTAGGTTTAATACATATCGGTAAGCTTGAATAACCGGCTTATTATCTGTAAATTTCTCAATAGAGTCTAAAATTTGAAATATTGCCTCTATAAGGTTATTAGCTTGTTTATTTGATATGATAGCTTGCAATTCCGATAATTGTGCTAATCCTTCAAAACAAGAAGGAATTTTTTTTAGAGCCGGATATTGTATTGAAGAACTTGGTAAATATGGTTTAACATAATCATCATAGTTATTATTATCTGAAAATTTTACACAGTTAAGAGATGTAGATATATTAAAATCTCTGAAAATTGATTGGATAGTATTAATTATACATTCTACATGTATCTGTATATATAAATTTTCTATAAGACTGTCTTGTTCTTTTAGCAATGAACTTAGCTTCTTTATCCCTAGATTTTGTACACCGGCTCTTTCTTCTAAGTTTTTTAGCTCTAGAGTGAGCTTTATTTCCTCATTTTGAGAAGTAGGTTTACAGAAAAATTTTATATCAGAGGATTCTAATACATCCTTGTTGCTAGCGATGCTATTTTGTAACATCGGTATAATGTTTTCATGATTATTTTCATTATGTTGGGTTATTACGCATATAACATTCCCTTTTAATTTTTTGTATTCTTCTAAAGGGAAAAACTTTTTAAAATCTTCTATAATCCTGTTAAAGATACTAGGGGATTTTATGGACTCTTCTTTTGCTACTATGATAAATTTTAATTTATCGGTCATTTGAACTAGCTTTTTAATGAAAAATACATTGATTAACTCTTGAACTGTATCAGGTACCCTGTTAGAGCATTCCCAAAATACTTTTCCTGCAATTTCAAATTTTTTTGGGTAATATACAGCCGATTTATATGTATGCTTAATTTCCGGCGTTGTTTCAAAATCAAATAATTTATCAAATGTAAATTCTTTACCGTTTTCGATAATCTCAATGTTGTTTTCAAGAGCATTTAAAAATGTGCTTTTTCCGCTATGAGGCAACCCTATTATTACTGTAGCTTCTGGTGTTTTTCCTGCTTGTATTAGTGAATAATTAACTTCAGTCAATACATTTAGAATATTTGTTTTTAAAGAATCAAGAGCAGTTTCTTCGTCTGTTAAAGAGTTAATATCAACTTCTGTAGGAATTTTAAATTTCATATGTAACCACTAATTTATTCTTTAATATAAATTTTTATACTGTCGCTTTCGCCACTATCACTGATAGCTCTAATAATAAATTCACCGGATTTTGCTTGCCATATTACTGCTTCGTTTGGTTTTGCGGTTGTTATTAATTCATTCTCCACAAACCAAAAAATGTTATTGGTTTTATTATCGCTAATCGCACTAAAAGTAATATTATCACTATTTTTAATTGAATGTACGGAATTTTTTAACGGGTATATAATTTTAGGTTTTTGATGATGCCAATTTATCAACCTATTGCAATGGTTTGTAGGTATCGGTTTCGGTAATATATGTATTCCAGCTTTTTGATAAACCGAAAGCATATCTGTCGGCCATAAATTTACTGTTTTATATTCTGTTTGTCCTTTAATAAAGTTGCAAACAGGCATACCGGTTTTTAAATCTATCAACATTTTTCTATAAATGCCTGATTGTTTTATCGGTGATTTGCCTTTAATGAATAAGGCTTCTGCTTTAACCGGACACATATCGTTATCGATATCTCCCGTATCTGCACAAACTTTTACTTTAGTAATATTTAGTTCATTAATTTTTGAAAGGATTAAATCCTCATCTTTATTTGGATGGGCTATTGATTCGATAATATTAAAGAATAAAGGGGCTGCAGAGATATTACCCGTAAATGTTCCGTGAGTTTGCCCTTTGAAATCCCCAACCCAAACGGCAAGTACGTATTTTCCGAATATGCCGATGCTAAGTGCATCTCTAAATGAGCTGGAAGTACCTGTTTTCCAATAAATCGGTAAGTTATGCTTTGTATTATTATAGGTAATAGGACGGGTCGTATCTTTTATAATATCAAGTGTTAGATAACTTGCCTCGGGGGATAGTAGTACGGTGTCCGTGTCATACCGTGGCTTGACCACGGGATCTAGAAAAAATTTTAAAAAACTGGATCCCGTGGTCAAGCCACGGTATGACACCATTATTATAAAGCATTTTAAAAATAATGAAAATTTTAATAATATAGCTTGCATGTATAGAAGTAATATCGTATAATGCACCACAAGGCATTAATAAATTAACTAATCATTAACAAAAATTAAACATTACGATTATTATAAATATTAAATTATCATATAAAATCTACGTTACTACCCTGCCTTATAGCCCATCAATATAAATTTCTTGACATAATATTTTTTCGTGTATAATCATCTTTAATAATAAATTAAACATTAATATTTATTAAAGGGGAATTAGATATTATGGAAAAAATATTAAATCTATAAATTCTAAACTTACAAAATTATTCTTACTTAGCTGTGCTAATGCGGCAGTCATGACTGCTATGGTTGGAGAAGCAAGAGCAGATATAGAAATCTATTATATATTGAATCATACTGCTGACTACCAAGCATTAACTCCTGCTAAAAAGCTTAATGTTATAAAAGGAATTCAAGGCCATGCGGATTTTGGTGACCTTTTTGACGGTTTTATGCCGGAGGAAAGAAGATTATTCAATAACGAAATAATAGAAGTCACTAAACTTCAAGCAGCTGCACCTGTACTTAACGGTGCTAGAGAAAGAAGAGAAGCACGGGCAGCCGGTGCTGCAATTGTCGATTTAAACAGCCGGTAGGTAATATAGCCTTAGAAACAGGACGTAACGAGCAAGGGATGGCTCTAGAAAATAGACTTCAAGTATTGGAAATCCTTGCTAAAGCTGAAGGGGCAAATGCTGTAAGTGTCAATGATAAAATCAAAAAAGCTATACATTTTAATAACATAGAAAATTTAAATACACCTTTGGAGCAGTTAAAATATATAGCTATGACAGCGGTGTAGACGTTAATAATGATTTAAAAGTTGTAAATAATTATGTTGATGTTCCTTTAACAAAAGAAGCTTTTGAACATGTATTTTTTGGCACTAATATTACTGATCCTAATGTAAGAGGCAAAGATATTAGTGTTAACTATTATCAATCAGGACAAAGTAATTTATTACAAAAGTTTAAAAGTGTAGCGGCCCCGGAAACAAAGCGTAAATTATTAAATCAATTTGAAAATTATGTTACTCAAAACTTAGTTGAACTTGAAGCTAACAAATCTAATATTACTACAAGACAGGCTATAATAAAACTAGCTGATCCTGCAAGATTAGTAACTTATTTAGAGAAAATGGCTGAATTAAAGACGGCGTATATTAATAACAGTAGGAATAAGGTAGTTAATGAAGAGGGTAAGGTAATTGATGAAGCAGGTTTAAAGAATTATAACAAGCTTTTAAAAGATGCCGGTTTAATAACTAAAGATTTGGATGGTAAGAAAATGCACGCATTGATAGATAATTTCAATGCTTTCACAATGAGTGATCTAGCACTTATTTTAAACAAGACGGTAGGTGAAATAAAAACAGATAATGAGCGTTTAGTAGGGCTTAATAATACAATGTCACCGTCTCGACCAACAGGTAGAACGGTTAGAAATTTAAATAATCTAGATGCGATAGTTGATCTTAGTCCTGAATTAAAATTAGCAGGTCATGATCTAAAAGCGAAAGAAGATGCAGCTGTAGTAGTAAGAGCACCTGCACCGGTTATAGGCGGAGCAGTTAAAGAAGTTCTTGTAGCTCCGAATACTTTAGACGGCATATTTCATAACGAGATGTATTTAGCTAAAAATAAGAAAAATCCTGAAGAGCTAGAAGTAAGAACATTAGGAGTAGAAAATGATTTAGGAATTACAATAAAAACGCTTTTAACTTTAGAAGAAGGAAAAACTCCGTTTAAGTCTTTAGCATTATTTTCAGAAGCAAACCCTGATAAAGCACAATTAATGATAAAAGCTGAGAATATTTGGAATAGACTAAAAGGTGATGATTTAATAAAGCAAATTTCAAGACAAGCTTTAACTTTAAATAATAAAATAGCCAATGGTACATTTTTTGAAGAGTTGTTCAACGAAGAAGAGCATAATGCAATAAACCGTTTAAATTATATTTTTGATAAATTACCGCAGGACTTACAAGATCATATTACGGCAAGAAGTAATGAAATAAAAATAAAAGATGAGTTGCAAGGTCAGAAAACAATTATATCAAGAATAGAGTATATTGCTAAAAATAAAAATGTTTTAGGAGCAGATTCTTTAAATAATGAAATAGAGAGAATTGTTAATAATTTTAATACTAATACTTTAAAATTTTCCGATGCATTAGATCTTGCTCTTAATAAAGGAGATGTACGCGATAATATAGCCATTACTACTAAAGCCAACGAAGTAGATATTGAAGTCAATAATTGGATTAATAACAATATTGTTAATTTAACAGTAGGGAGTGATATAGATAGCGGAGATTTAACGTTTTTACAAAATAAAGCTGCCCCGGCAACATTATCAAAAATTTATGAAATAGGAGTTGATACTAAAGCTAAATTACTAAAAAAAGTTTTAGCCGATAATGCAGCTGATTTATCTAAAGCTTCTAAGCATATTACGGAGAAAAATATAACAGACGCCTTACAAAATGATTTCGATGCAAAAATGAAAGCTTTAACACCTGATACTAAAAATTTCTCAAAAGAAGAAATTGTAAAATTTCTTAATGTAATAAGTGATAAGAAAATAGAAGCGGTATTAAAAGGAGTAAAAACAGCGAAAGCTGCTAGTACCCCTGTTGCTGCACCGGTAATAGTGGTAGGCAGGTGGACCGCCACCACCTACGACGGTAGGATATAATGGGCTTGGTATGGATGGTTTAGTCAGAAAGATGAACAGTCTAAAGCCTATCGAAAATCTTTTTCCTAAAAAACCCGATGCAGATGCAAGTGAAGTAGTTTATATTGCTCCTACTTCTGAAATAGGGAGAAAATACGAAATCGCTGTTCAAGCTATAGCAGCTTCAGTTGATACGGATTTAAAAAGAGAGTTAGCAATAAAGACTCAAGGAAAGGAAAAGCTAAAAGCATTAATTGTAGAAGAAGTTTTTGAGAAATATACAGCTAAAAATGCAGATGCACTTGATGGTAATATAAATCAATTAGCTCAAGCTATAAAAGAAGGAACCGATATTGAGTTCATAGGTCCTAAAAGAGAAGTAGCAAGCGGTATAGATCAGGAAACAAGAAATCTATGTGTTAGAATAAATCAAGATGCGGGATTAATGCAGCAACACGAATAATCCTAGGTTAGCTGCAATTATAGAAGCAGCAGCCGTAAATGAAGAAGAAGTTGCTAAAAGACTTCCAGAGTCAGCAGCAGCACAAGCAGTAGCAAATGGAGACGTAAGTTATGGGGGAGTAGTTGTAGTAGCCCCTGCTGCTCCTCCTGTAGCTCCGGCTCCGGTGGTTATTAATATGGAAGATATAGAGGTAGTTCCGCCTCCGATGGAAGAAGCTCCGCATACTAATACAGAAATTATGATTATTCGACGTATAGAGAGGATTGTTCCTGTAGATGGCAATATTGAAGACTTTGATGATGATGAAGATTTTGAAGATGATGATAATATAATACAGGAGCAAACAAACGTAGAAGTATCTAGTAGCACTGCAGTAATTGTAAATAAATTAGAATCTAAGGATTCTGAAGATAGCTTTGAAAACTTGAAACAAGAGAAAGCAAAAAAAGAAGAGGAGGCAAAAGTAGCTGCTTCTATAAAGGAGGCAGAAGAAGCAAGAATTGCTGAAGCTGTAAGAGTTGAAGCTGCTGAAGTTGCAGAAATGCAAAATGCAGTAAAACAAGACGAAGAAATGATTGGAGCAATATATAATCCGATTCATGATATCACTCAAATGAGCCGTATATTATATCGCATAGAATGTTCTCTAGTGCTGCGGGTGGAAGATGAAAGAGTGTTAGATAAGGGGGCTTGGATCGCAGGTACTTACGGTGTTAATACGCAAAAAGGTTTAGGCGGTTATAAAGGTCATGTTTCAGGTGGTACTATAGGTTTTAATATTGGCTCTGATAACTACAAAGATTTAGTCGGTATTGCTTATACTAAACTAGATTCAAAATTTAAATCTAGTGGTAGCAGGTCAAATACTAATATCGATAGCCATATCATAACTTTATACGGACAAAAAGAATTACCGAAAAACTTTATGATCCAAGCTATGTTTGCTTATAATCATAATATAGTAAAGAGTAAAATCAACCGTTTAGGTACTATTGCAACCGGTAAATATAAGAATAATAATTATAACTTTGAAACCTTATTAAGTTATAATCATCTTATGAATGGTGGTATTACTCTTAACTCCAAATCTTGGTATAAGATACGGCCACTCTAAAGACGGTACATACCAAGAAAGCGATGTAGGTGTCCAGATTTAAGTATTGCTTCTAAAAAGTAGCATTTATGGAGCGGTATTTTAGGCACTAAGGTAGCTTTAGCCCCACAAAAAATAGCTGGAGGCTTAAGCATTACGCCTGCACTTCAAGCTTCTGTGGAAAATTACTTTAACAATAAGAGTAAAAAACTTAATACTAAAGTAAAATGGAAAGATATAATGAAACTGTTGCATTACCAAAGCAACCTAAAGTCGGTTATAATATTGGTGCTAGCGTTTTAACTGAAAAAGGTAATGTAAGCGTATTACTTGAATATAATTGTCATTTACAAAAGAAATATCAAAGCCATCAAAGTTTTGTGAAGTTGAAAGTGAAGTTGTAATAAATTAAGATGTCATTCCCGCAAGGTATTGTTGTGTTGATCAATTCCATTGCTGTCATCCCGCGACTTGATCGCGGGATCCAGTCCTTTTTTAATTTTTTTCTAGATACCGTGGACAAGCCACGGTATGACATCGAGTGTGTTTTTCGATCTACGCAACAATGCATTCCCAAGAGTCGTAAATAATACTTATTACTCGTTTCTTACTACCAAAACTGATATATCTGAATGACGGACGATTTTAGAAGCATTAGGTCCAAGCATATAATCTTTTAATTGTAGTCTGACTGCAGAGATTATTATTAAATCGGCTTTAATTTCATTAGAGTGCTTAATTATTTCATCATAAACGGCACCGCTACCTATATAATAATCTGTTTCAATTTCATCGGGAATATATTGTTTGATAAGCTCTTTAATTTGAGCTTTATACTTTTCTTTTTTCTCCGTTCTCCAATTTTTAGGTAAATAATCTTCAAACATTTTCGTACCGAATTCAGGAATTACGTACACAAAATGTAATTTTGCTTGAAAGTTCGTCGCAAGCATTAAAGCCTTAGAAAGAATACCTTTTATAGATTTTTTATCATTTAAATCTATAGGTATAAGTATATTTTTAAATATAGTATTTTCAGACATAAGATATTGTTAGTTTTTGTTTCTTACTGAATCATGTTTTGGTAGAACAAAATTTTTAGTATCGGCGAAATAGTTAATGTCGAGGTTATTTAATAAGTAATTAGAAAGTTTAAAATTTGCTACGTTTCTATGAAAAGCTCCGATAAATTTATCTAAAATATCACGATTCGCCTCATCTCTAGTTACTAGGATTGCCGATACTTTTACGGTAGTTTGATCATCGGTAATCCCTGGATATAAGCCTTTGTGAAGTATAGCTTTATGAAAAGTTCTATTTTGTTTTATTAATTCTGCTATTTTATCATTTTCAATTGAAACGAAATCAACTTCACACTTATTAGCTATTAAATTTACTAAGTGGTTAGAGTGTCCAACCATCATTATTATAGCATCTATTTCCTTATTACAGAATTTATCAATAGAATCTTCATAATTAATGTGTAGCTCTTCAGGTTCCTTAGAAAATTTATATAAAGAACGTACGGCATCATAAGTAATATTACTACTGGAAAATGCCGGACCGTTAGTTATTTTTTTCCCGTCAATATCAACAAAAACTTTTATTTTATCCTCATCTTTTACAATAACCGTAAAAAACTCATCATGTAGATTAAGCACCTGACGTAAATTTTGCATTTTTTCTTGATCGTGATAATAACCTATGCCCTCATATGCTTCTACTGCAATATTAGCTTGCACTAAGGCTAAATCAATTTTGCCTTGCTGTAATAATTTTAAATTTTCTATACTGCCGTTTGTTGTAACAACTTCACATTTAATATGTTCATTATTTTTATCATCATTTGTAATAGTCTTGCATAAATCAAGTCCAATAGCATAATATCCTTTTAAAATAGAGCCGGTACCGATTTTAATGACTTTTGGAGCAGCATAAATATTACTGCAAATAAGAAATATACTAATAATGGTAGTTAGTTTAAAATTGTTCATAAAACTAATTTGGATTATTTTCGGTGTTTTGGTCTTCTTTATGTTCACCAAGTTTTAGTTCTAATAAATTAATAGAACCGATATTTATTCCTTTGTCTGAAAACTCAATATCAAACTTAGCTTTTTCTATATTATTGTAAGCCGAATTTACATCATTTTGATCTATATTTAATTGCTCGTCGGAAGCTTTATTAATTGCTTTAGCAATAATTGTTTTAATTATTTTCTTAGAAAAAATAATATTATTCGGTAATAATTTATCAACTATGGAATTATAATTTTCCAGCTCAAAATATAGTTTTCCTTCCGGTAATTTATTGGCAAAGAATTGTAAAGCACCGTTTAAATTAACTTTAGAATCATTATCACAAGTAAAAATAAATCTTTCTATATTAAAATTTTGTAAAATAGCTGAATCTTCTCCGTCTTCAGCAAATTTTAAAGAAGCAGCAATATCTAAATTAGCATTTTTAAAATTCAAAATATCTTTTTCTGAATAATAATTCATATTTAAAAATAAGGATATATTTTCCTCACTTGCTAAATTCTGTTTTCTTATAAGAAATGCTAAATCATTAATTTTAAAGATTTCTTGATTATCTTTAAATATCAATAATGCTTTATTATTTAACTGAATTGATTTTAATATTTCTTTTAAATTATCATCTTTTGATGTTTTATATAAAGGTTTATTAAATTTTCCTATACCCTTTATGTCATCATCGCTGCGTACATCATGGGTAAATGTTTTGTCGCCGTAATTATCGACTTCTCTAATAAAAGGACCGAAATTAAGAGCGGCTCTTTTAGTACTAAAAGCTATATTTAGGACAATATTTTCGCTAGTAAATTCTTTAGAATTTACATGATCAATTAATTTTACTTTAGGATCCGTTACGGTAATTTTCCAATTAAAAGGATAGCCTGAAAACTTAACCGCATTATAAGATATTTTAAAATTATCGGATTCAGAATTCTTAATTAAACTTACAACGTTATTTTTTATAGTATATGCAGTTGCAAACCATATTATAGTAAAGGCTAAAAACACAAAAAGAAGTATTTTACGTATCACTTTTTTAATCCATTATAATTTTATATTACGAGTAGCAGAAGGAAGGCGTACTTTTATGCCGTCTAATTCTTCGGTTAAAATAATTTGACATCCCAATCTAGAAGTATCGGTAAGACCGAAGGCTAAGTCAAGCATATCTTCCTCTGCTTCCGTAGGTTTTTTTAATTTGTTGTAAAATTCTTCTTCTAAAATAACGTGACAAGTAGCACAAGCAAGTGATCCTTCACAAGCTCCCTCAAGGTCTAGATCGTTACTATGGGCAATTTCTAAAATAGAAAGCCCTATCGGTGCTTCTACTGTTTTTTCTTCTCCATCATTTATAATAAATGTTACTTTTATTTTTCCTGACATTCTTCTTATTTTTCCTTATCTAAATTAGTTCGATTATATATAACTGAGGCTATTTAATTTGATTGATATTTTTGCCTTTTAGCAAATCATTAATTATTATATTAAACTTTGTATTCATAGATTTTTTTATTTTGGATTTAAACTCTTTAATAGAATTATTAATTAAGATCCTATCTCTAGCGTGTGAGGCTTCTTTTATATTATCTAATAAAGAATTAATTATAGATATCTCACTTTCCGATAATAAAGCTGTTAATTCCGTTATAGCACGTTCTATGCTAAAGATTAAAGCCTCTGCTTCAATTACTGCTTCTTGTAATAATCTTGTAGTATAATCTATTTTAGCATTTTTATAAGCGTTTTCTAACATAATATCAATCTCAGTTTTATCAATACCGTGATTTGGCTTTACTTCTATAGTATGTGATGTATTGCTGATTTTCTCATAAGCAGAAACGGATAATATACAGTCTGCGTCAATAGCAAAAGTAACTTCGGCTCTAATATTCCCTGCTTTCATAGGAGGTAATCCTTTTAACTCAAATCGAGCCAAGCTACGGCAATCTACAGCCATTTCACGTTCACCTTGCAATATATGAAATTGTATACCGGTTTGATTATCGGCATAAGTCGTAAATTCTTTTACTACCGAAATAGGAATCGGAGTATTACGCATGATGATTTTTTCAACTATACCGCCATATAATTCCATGCCCAGCGATAAAGGTACTACATCAATCAATGATGAATTTGTATGGGGTGCTATTAAATTTTCTGCTTGTAATGCAGCCCCCCATACAACTGCTTTATCAGGATCGATATCTGATAGAATATCTACTTTAAATGCTTTATATAATTCGTCTTTTATTAAAGGAATGCGGGTTGCACCTCCTACTAAAATAACTCCGTCTATATTTGGATTTCCTGCTTGCTCTAAACACTCTTGAGCTATATTGATAGTACGTTCTACTAAAGGTAAAATTAATTGTTCTAATGTTTGCTTATTAATTGATATATTATCATTATTAAAACTATCTTTATATGTTAAAGTTTCTTTTGCTTTTTTTGCAAGTTGTAAAGTATCTATAGAATTAGGTAAATCAAATTTATTACAAAAATATTGTGTAATTACTACATCTATATCGTCGCCACCAAGCATATTATTGCCGTTTGTTGCTATAACTTGAAAAATACCTTCTTGTATATTAAGAATAGATACATCAAAAGTGCCGCCGCCTAGGTCATATACTAAATAACAGCCTTTTTGATTTTTGTTTAAGCCGTAAGCATAGGCAGCTGCCGTCGGTTCTGCAATTAGCCTTAATACTTCAAAGCCTGCTATTTTAGCTGCAAGCATTACTTCGCCTCTTGCTGCATCGTTAAAATGTGCAGGTACTGTTATTACTGCTTTAATTATATTAGTCTTTAATTGTTCTTCTGCTTGATTTTTTAGGTAAATAAAAACTTCTGCTGCAATTTCAGAAATCCGTATTCTTCTATTGGCAAAATTTAGCTTAAGCTCACTACTATTTATATCTAGATAATCTTTAACTAACGAAAAAAGTGCCGGAGTGTTTAAAATTTCTTTTAATGTTTTACCAAATAGTCTTTTAATAGAACGCAGTCCTTTATTATTACCTATTATAAAATCTTCGTTTGTAAAATCTATAGTAGTTGGGATTAATTCTTTGTCATCTATAGATTTAATAACTTTAACTTGTCTATTGCTAGAGATAGCTATTAATGAGTTAGTAGTACCAAAATCGATACCGACTGCTATTTGCCGTTCTTGCTTAAAATCAGCTTGCTCTGGTTCCCTAATTTCTATTATTTGCATGATTTTATTTTTTCTTGCAGTTTATGCAGCAATGTCCCAATATATTTAAGTTTGCTAGTTTTTATAGTTGCGTCTGATAGATTTTGTTCTTCAAAAGCTTGTTTTAAAGAATCAATCTCAAGCTTTTTCATTAATTCATATTTGTCTTTTATTTTTTCTAAATCACTAAATAAGATAGTATTTTCAATTACTTCCATTTCATCCCAGAATATGCTTAATTCTAGCTGCGAAAGTAAATTGCGTGTTTTTTCGTCATTCAAATTTATATTTTGCAAAAGCAGCATATATTCAGCACGCTTTAAGGCATCTTTAAGAGTAGAATAAGCGTTATTTAATTCAGCCGCAGTAATTAGATTTTGTTCCTTTTCCTGCAAAGTTTTTGCTTTATCGGGATGATATTTTATCTGCATAGCAAAATATTGCTTTTCTAATATCTTTAAATCAATATTATACTCTTGCGGAAGCCCTAGTAATTGAAAATAATTTTGCACTTTTACTTTTTTGTAATTATATTATTCACTGTCATACCGTGGCCCCTCCACGGTATCCAGTCTTTTTTAATTTTTTTCTAGATACCGTGGACAAGCCACGGTATGACAACGAACGCGTTTTTCGATCCATGCGGGAACGACATCGCCCCATACAACGACGCCAATTTTTCAAATTAAACGAGTATACATTAAAAATTAAAAAAATACAATTATGGAAGTAGATCTATTACATTTTGAAAAAAAATATCATAACTATATTGTAGCAGGTATAGATGAAGCAGGTAGAGGACCGCTCGCAGGTCCGGTAGTAGCAAGTGCCGTTATAATAGATAACGCCAATATTATAACGGGTATTAAAGATTCTAAAAAGCTTTCTAAAAAGAAAAGAGAATTATTATATGAGCAAATAACTAGTAACTATGTTTGGTCAACCGCTATTATTTCTCATACCGAAATTGATGAAATTAATATATTAGAAGCAACTAAAAAAGCTTGTTCTATTGCTGCGGCAAATCTTACAACTAAGCCGGAGATAGTTTTAGTTGACGGTAATATGCAGTTTAATGATGAAAGATTTGTTAGTATAGTTAACGGTGATAATTTATCGTTATCGATTGCAGCGGCTTCCATTATTGCAAAAGTTACTAGAGATCGTTTGATGCTAGACTTAAGTGCTGAATTTCCACAATATTTATGGCACAAAAATTCCGGCTACGGTACCAAAGAACATATTGAAGCTATTAATACGCACGGCCTATCGCCGTATCATAGAAGGAGTTTTAGGTGTTGTTAATAGGTGGTTGTTACATGGATCGGTTTCACCACTGTCACCCCGTGGCTTGTCCACGGGGTCTAAAATACTAATAATATTAGTATTTTTAGTTGTTTTTCTGGATACCATGGACAAGCCACGGTATGACACATTAGGAATAACTCAACTCAAGTGCCGCCTCTTCTAGAGTTTTTAGTTGATCACGAAGTTTTGCTGCTTGTTCAAATTCAAGATTATTTGCAGCTTTAAGCATGTCTTTCTTTAATTTGTCAATATGGGCTTTTAGCTTAGCAGGGTTATCAAATAAAGTATGAGTTTGTTTTTTATCAAGCTTACTATCGATTTTCTCAAGTTCTGCTAAAGCGTGAATAGCACGGTTGATGGTTTTTGGAATTATGCCGTGTTTTTCATTATATTCCTGCTGAATTTGCCTTCTACGCAACGTTTCACTAACGGCTTTATCGATAGATTTAGTCATTTTATCGGCATAAAGTATAACTCTACCCTCGCTATTTCTTGCAGCTCTTCCTATTGTTTGTATTAACGATACTTCCGACCGCAAAAATCCCTCTTTGTCTGCATCAAGTATAGCAACTAAGCCGCATTCAGGGATGTCAAGCCCCTCTCTTAATAGATTAATACCGACTAAAATATCTATAGTACCTTGTCTTAAATCCCGTAAAATCTCGATACGCTCTAGAGTATGAACGTTAGAATGTAAATAAGAAGTTTTATATTTTAGCTCCTGCAAATAGGCGGTTAAATCTTCAGCCATTTTTTTTGTTAATGTGGTGACTAAGACACGAAAACCTTTAGAGATAGTGGTTTGAATTTCGCTAATTAAATCCTCAACTTGGTTAGTAGCGGGTTTGATAATACATTCAGGATCAAGCAGTCCCGTAGGTCTGATAATCAGTTCTACTACAGTACCGTCGGTTTCTTCTAACTCAAATGGTCCCGGAGTTGCGGATACAAAAACAGTTTGCGGTCTAAATTTTTCCCATTCTTCAAATTTTAAAGGTCTGTTATCAAGTGCAGACGGCAGACGAAACCCATGCTCTACCAATACTTCTTTCCTTGCTCGATCGCCGTTATACATCGCTCTAATTTGCGGTACAGATACGTGGCTTTCATCAACAAATAATAACGCATCTTCCGGTAAGTACTCGAATAAGGTAGGCGGCGGCTCACCGGCGTTACGCCCTGTGAAAAAGCGAGAGTAGTTTTCAACGCCTTTACAGCTGCTTGTTTCCGTTAACATCTCAAGATCATATTGAGTACGTTGGTTTAGCCTTTGCGTTTCAAGTGGTTTATCTTGCGACTTTAAGAACTCTAAGCGTTTTTGTAACTCCTCCTCAATGCCTGATATGGCACTATTTACCGTTTCTTGAGGCATCACGAAATGTGAATTACCAAAGACCGTAGCTTTATTGAGCTTAGCAAGTTTTTCGCCTGTTAGGGGATCAAATTCGTGTATATATTCAAGTTCATTACCGAAAAACGATAAACGCCAAGCTTTATCGCTGTAATGTGAGGGAAAAATATCGATATTATCCCCTTTAACTCGAAAACAGCCACGCTCAAACCCAATATCGTTACGCTCATATTGTAGATTTATCAAATCATTTAGTAGCTTATAACGAGGGTAGCTTTGACCTGGTTCTAGATTAACCGTCATTTGATAATACAAATCAGGAGAGCCAAGCCCGTAAATACAAGAAACGGAAGAAACTACTATAACGTCACGACGCTCTAATAACGATCTTGTAGCGGAATGACGCATTAAATCAATTTGCTCGTTAATTGATGAATCCTTTTCTATAAAAGTATCGGTGCGTGCTATATATGCTTCCGGCTGGTAATAATCATAATACGATACAAAATACTCAACGGCATTCTTCGGAAAAATCGACTTCATTTCTGAATAAATTTGGGCAGCTAAAGTTTTATTATGAGCCATAATAAGAGTAGGACGATTAGTTCTCTCTATAATATTCGCCATGGTAAAAGTTTTCCCTGATCCCGTAATACCAAGCAACATTTGTGAGCGTTTTTTACTATTTAACCCTGCTATAATTTCATCTATTGCTTTTGGTTGATCGCCTGCCGGTTTATATTCTGAGATAATAGAAAAATTATTCATGCATTTTTACTTGCTTTAAAAACTATAGTTTAAGATAATATATTAAAATCTAACAAAAAAATATAACATTATGAATAAAGCTATATTACACACAATTATTATTTATACTCTTGCTAGTTGTCCTTATTGTATAAAAGCTAAAGCATTGCTTGATAAGAAAAATGTTGCTTATGAGGAAATTGAAGTAAGTAATTTTACTCAGGAAGAGAAAGAAAAATTTATTAAGAAATCCGGTGGAAAAAAGACCGTCCCGCAGATATTTATAGATAATATGCATGTTGGCGGTTGTGATGCTCTGTTTGATCTTGAAAAAGAGGGAAGGCTAGATAAGTTGTTAGAAAATCAGCCAAAGAAGACTTCACCCGCTGCTGGGGCATAATTAATAAAAATGTCATTGCGAGCGAATATAGACAATGCCATATGTCATTCCCGCGAAAGCGGGAATCCAGAAAAAATAAATAATAAAAATGTATTATATTATGTTCTGATCGAAATGGTACTTATTGGTATTACTAATAATATACTATGTCGTACTTATGAACATAAGTAAAAAATAATCAAGGGTTTTACGACAAAATATAATGTTATAAAGCTTGTTTATACAGAAGAATTTGCTGATATTAAAGAAGCTATTGCTAGAGAAAAAGCTTTAAAGAAATGGTCGTACTTGGAAAATAAAATTAATAGAAAAACTTAATCTTAATTGGGAAGATTTAGGCAAGTGTATTTCTGGATTCCCGCCTACGCGGGAATGACATCGAGTTACACCTACAGTTTTCTTGGATAACAAAGCCATACAAATTCACAAAAACTCCAAAAATGTCCAAAAACAACAATCACAAAAATTCATTCTATCTACTTCTGCCGTATTTATGGTCGAAGGATTTTGATATACGCCTGCGTATTGTTACATCTCTTATTTGTCTAGTTATAGCTAAAGTAATAAATATTTTCGTTCCGATTGTTTATAAATATATAATAGACGGATTAAATAAAAATTTTGCTCTTTCGGTTATTATCGGGATTATTGTTGCATATGGCGGTACTAAAATATTGGTACAAATATTTAGTGAGCTGCGAAATATTATTTTCTCAAAAGTAGGGCATCAAGCGACTCGCTTAGTTGCTCTAAATGTCTTTAAGCACATGCATAATTTAAGTATGCGTTTTCATATTACTAGAAAAACATGGGGCTTAAGTAGGTCAATAGAGCGTGGTACTAAAGGTATTGAAGCGGTGCTGCGGTATTCATTATTTAATATTTTCCCGACAAGCGTAGAAATTATAATAGTAAGCGGGATGTTATGGTATGTGTATGGTATTTGGTTTGCCGTAACTATTTTAATAACAATGATAGTTTATGTTGGTTATACTTTCCTAATCAGTACTTGGCGTATTTCTTTTGCAAGAGAAATGAACCAAAGCGATAACACCGCCAATAATAGGGCAATCGATAGTTTACTGAATTTTGAAACCGTTAAATATTTCGGTAATGAAGAATATGAAGCGATAAAGTTTAATGAGGCTTTACAAACTTATGAAAAATCAGCCACTAAAACTACTAACAGCCTATCGATTTTAAATATCGGGCAGGATGTTATAATATCCTTAGGGCTTGTTTCTTTGATGATACTTTCGGCAAATGCTATTAATCAGAATAAAATGACCGTCGGCGATTTAATAATGGTTAATACTTACTCGTTTCAGCTATCAATTCCGCTTTCAATACTTGGCTTTGCCTATAGAGAAATTAAAAACGCTCTAGTTATTATGGAAGATATGTTTAATCTTTTAGATATACCGGCAGAAGTAGAGGATACCGTGAACGCTAAGGAGCTAATTATCTCAAAAGGCGAGGTTAGTTTCGATAATGTTAGCTTTGCTTATAATCAGGAACGTCCGATTTTGCATAATATAAGCTTTACGATCAAGAGCGGTAAAACACTCGCAGTAGTAGGTAGCAGCGGAGTGGGGAAATCGACGATATCACGCTTGCTGTTTAGGTTTTACGATATTAATAGCGGCAATATTACTATAGATAATCAAGATATACGAGAAGTCACACAACAATCGCTTCGTAAGTCTATCGGGATTGTTCCGCAAGATACGGTACTGTTTAACGATACGATATATTACAACATAGCATATGGTAATAATGCAGCTAGTTACGATGAAGTTATAGCAGCCTCAAAAAATGCTCATATTCATGAGTTTATTAGCACGCTGCCCAAAGGGTATGAAACGCAGGTAGGGGAGAGAGGCTTGAAGCTTTCAGGCGGCGAAAAACAGCGTATTGCAATCGCAAGAACCATATTAAAAAATCCGGCAATATATGTTTTTGATGAAGCAACAAGTTCGCTTGATACTAAAACCGAAAAGCTAATTCAGGCAAGCCTTAAAGAGATCTCGGCACGCCATACTACCCTTATCATTGCCCATAGACTATCAACTATTATCGATGTAGACGAGATTATCGTTTTGGATAACGGCTATATAGTTGAGCGAGGCAACCATAAGAGCTTACTACAACATAAAGGCTATTACGCCGAACTTTGGTATAAACAGCAGGAAGAGAAAAGTAAATAAAATACGGCATTGCAAAATAAAAGTTGATGTCGTCATGAGCTAAGCGACTAAAGACCTTGTTGTGTAGACCGGTAAAATCCACTGTGTCACCCCGTGGCTTGACCACGGGGTCCATAAAAACAATTAAAAATACTAATAAATAATTTTAGTATTTTTAATTGGATCCCGCGATCGAGTCGCGGGATGAACAATTAGGAAACCGGTCCACGCAACAATGCCTTGCGAGGAGCCGTAGGCGACGTGGCAATCCAGAAAATAATTAAAAAAATTCTGTAAATCAGAATTTTTAACTGGATTGTTTTGTCAATTGCTATGCAAATTCCTTGTAATGACGAAAAAACCGATCCATGCAGGAATGACATGGATAGCTAATTGACATTTTTAAAAAATTAAGTAAAACCTCCTGCAAGAATAGCGGTAACGTTATTCTGGGGTTTCAAAGCCTCTCTCCTAAGCGGTATTATCAGCCGTATAAATGGTATAATCCTCGACTTCATTGCGGTCGGGGAGATATAGCTATGTACAGAGCTTAAAGCATTGCTTTAAGTTTAAAGGCTATTGTAGTTGTCTTAGGCGGTTCTTTGAACTCCCCGACCACCAGGGGTTTATTTCTCTTCGGTGGTTGAAGCTTGAGCAATTTAAGTTTAATCAATCGGGAGCAACTACATGTTCAATAAAAATAATAAATTATTATCTAAAATATTACCGATTTCTAAGAAAAATAAAGATTTAGAAAAACTAAGATCTAAGTTTAAACAAAGGCTAGAAGAACAAGTAACGGTAGATGAGATAAAAAGAATAGAGCAGTGTTCATTATATTTAGAAAGTATAAAATAATAGACAATAGAAGTTTGTTAACCGTCAAATTATAAATACAAGCAATCCTTGAAAGAAATTTATTATGTCTCTATAATTAAATATAATTCATTAAATTAAATTTAAGGCTAAGTAATCGTGACTGATAAATATTCTTCTAATTTAGTACCGGTAAATATCGAAGATGAGATGAAAGTATCTTATCTTGATTATGCTATGAGTGTTATAGTAAGTAGAGCTATACCGGATGTTCGGGACGGCTTAAAGCCGGTGCATCGCCGAATTATCTATTCCATGCATGAAGCCGGTAATCATGCTAGTAAACCTTATAGAAAATCCGCTAGAATAGTTGGTGACGTGATGGGTAAATACCATCCGCACGGTGATAGTGCTATTTACGATTCGTTAGTACGTATGGCACAAGGTTTTTCGCTCCGTTTACCGCTTGTCGACGGGCAGGGTAATTTCGGCTCGATGGACGGTGATGCGGCGGCGGCAATGAGATATACCGAATCTCGAATGGCCAAAGTTTCGCATAAGCTTGTAGAGGATATCGATAAAGAGACCGTCAGCTTTAACCCTAATTATGACGGTTCTGAAAAAGAGCCTTCCGTACTTCCTGCAATGTTTCCTAATTTATTGGTTAACGGTAGCGGAGGTATTGCGGTCGGTATGGCAACTAATATCCCGCCTCATAATCTTGGTGAAGTTATCGATGCGTGCTGTTTATATATAGATAATAACGATATAGAAATTTTAGATTTGCTAGAAGTTGTTAAAGGACCGGATTTTCCTACGGGTTCAATGATTTTAGGCATTAGCGGTATTAGATCGGCATACCTTACCGGTAGAGGCAGTATCATTATGCGAGGTCGGGCGGAGGTTGAGAATATCGGTAATAGCCGTCAAGCAATTATTATTACCGAAATACCGTATATGGTAAATAAAGCAAGGCTCGTTGAGAAAATTGCTGAAATGGTTAAAGAGAAACGTATTGAGGGTATAAGCGATTTACGTGACGAATCGAATAAAAACGGTGTAAGGATTTTTATTGAGTTAAAGAAAGACGTAGTTGTTGAAGTAGTCTTAAATCAAATATACGCATGTACGCAGCTACAAACTAGCTTCGGTGTTATTATGCTTGCTCTTAAAGACGGGCTACCGAAAGTGATGAATTTGAAAGAAGTAATCGCAGCTTTCGTTAGTTTTAGGGAAGTGGTAATTACTAACCGTACTATATATTTGCTAAATAAAGCAAGAGATAGAGCACATATTTTACTAGGGCTAACTATTGCCGTTAGTAATATCGATGAAATAATACGTATTATTAAAGCTTCAAATGACCCGAATGCAGCTAAACAAGAATTAATGGCTCGCCAGTGGGAAGCATTAAATATACTACCTCTTGTAAAGCTGGTTGATGATAAAGCAATGTTAAACGAGCAGGGCAAATGTAGCTTTACCGAAGTGCAAGCTAAGGCAATCTTAGAAATGAGATTGCAACGCCTGACCGCTATGGAGAAAAACAAGCTTGAAGAGGATTTGAAGAACCTCGCTACGGAAATTACCGAATATCTTAATATACTCGGCTCTCGTACAAGGTTACTTGAGATTTTAAAGGAAGAGCTAATTAAAGTTAAAGAAGAATTTGCGACTCCTCGTCTTACTTCAATTGAATTTGGCGAATTTGATCAAGATATAGAAGATTTAATTCAGCGTGAAGAAATGGTTGTAACCGTAACGCTTGGCGGGTATATCAAGCGTGTACCTCTAAGTAGCTATCGTTCGCAAAAACGTGGCGGTAAAGGAAGATCAGGGCTTTCAATGCGTGATAAAGATATTACCACGCAAGTTTTTGTCGGTAGTACTCATACGCCAATGTTGTTCTTCTCAAATATCGGTCAGGTTTATAGTTTAAAACTGTATAAATTACCTTTAAGTAATCCGCAAGGTAAAGGAAGACCGATGGTTAATATATTACCGTTGAAAGAAAATGAGCATATTACAAATATCATGCCGCTACCGGAAAATCAGGATGAGTGGGATAATTTAAACATTATGTTCGCAACTGCCAAGGGGAATATCAGAAGAAGCGATTTATTAGATTTCAAAAAGATTCAGTCGAACGGTAAAATTGCTATTAGGCTTGATGAGGACGATAAATTAATAGACGTAAAACCATGTAAAGAAGACGAGCATATTTTACTTGCCACCAAAGTCGGTAAAGCTTTAAGATTCCCTGTTGAATCATTGCGTGTTATTAAGAGCCGTACTTCTGACGGTGTACGAGGTATGAAGCTTGCTAGAGAGGATTCCGTAATTTCTATGACTGTGCTTAAAGGCATTAGCAGTACAAAAGAGGATAGAGATGCTTATTTAACAGTGCCATGGGAAAAAAGGCTTGAGGTTGCTAAAGGTGAGGCGTTTAACCCCGAAGAGTTAGGCGTAGCTTTGACTGCAGATTCTATTTTAGAAATGGCAAATTCCGAAGAATTCATTTTAACCGTAACTGAGAACGGTTTTGGTAAGAAAAGCTCAGCTTATGGCTATAGAATTACTGACCGTGGCGGTAGCGGTATAATCAATATGGATATTAACGACAAAACCGGTTTAGTTGTCGGTGTTATGCCGGTTAAAATGGATGATGAGTTAATGCTGATTACCAATAGCGGTAAGTTAATTCGCTGTAAACTTGAGTCAGTACGTATTACGGGACGTAACACTAGCGGCGTAATCCTGTTTAAGCTAGATGAGGGGGAAAAAGTCGTATCTGTTTCTCTCATTGCTGAAAGTACCGAGGGTGAAGAGGATAGTGAAGTGGAAGAAGAAGGTTTAGAGCAATCTGAAGAGGTGTAAGGGCTGAGGCGTTGTCATTCCCGCATAGCTCTTAAAAAGCTCTCGATGTCATTCTTGCGGAAGCATTTTGTGTAGATACCTAAGTCGTCATTGCGAGGGGGTATTGTTGCGTGGACCGGTAAAACCCACTGTGTCACCACCCCGTGGCTTGACCACGGGGTCCATAAAAACAATAAAAAATACTAATAATTTTAGTATTTTTAACTGGATCCCGTGGTCAAGCCACGGTATGACAGAGGTGAAATTGATCCACGCAACAATGCCTTGCGAGCAGCCATAGGCTGCGTAGCAATCTCATGAAATAATAACAAACTCCTGAGATTGCGGACGTACAAATTACTTTGTAATTTTCCTTGCAATGACGTTAATTTATTAATTGATCTGCTTTTAGTTAGCAATACCCCCCAAAGAACTTCTAGAAAAGTATTGCAACACTAATTTTTCTCTCTATAATAACTGTATGTTGAATTTATGAATATGCAAATATTAACTTTCCAGTCTTTTTTTACTACTACAACCGGTCCAAGCCGGTAACAATATCTCTATATCTTTCTTTTAATTATATCCATCTATTTAAATTAACTAATTATTATTAGGTAAGTTTTATGTTTCGTAAAATGCCACTTATTTTAATGGCTATTATCATAGCTATCATATTGTTAAACCCACTAATGAGTTTAGAAGTAAAAAGGTTATTGTATTCAATAAGTCTATCTATTAAATCTATAATTGGATTATTTCTTCCTTTAATTATTTTTGGCTTACTTTTTAAATCTGTTGTAATGCTAGCCAAAGGTGCAACACGTATAGTTTTCTTAATATTATTACTAGTATGTGGGTCTAATTTTTGTTCTACCTTCATAAGTCATTATGTAGGTATATACATATATCAATTCGATTTATCAATGATCTCTCCTATAGAAAATGATAGCTTAAAGCCTTTATGGTTACTTAATTTTCCTAATATTATTTCTAATGATAAAATCGTATTTAGTAGTATTATCTTAGGCTTTATTTCCTCAAAATTTTGTGCTGAAGTTGCAATTGGATTGGCTTTCAAGATAGAAGTATTTGTTGCAAAAATATTGCGATTGTTTATCTATGTAATTCCTTTATTTATAATGGGCTTTATCGTAAAACTACAGTTTGATGAAGTATTAGGTATAATTATTAAAGATTATATGTTTATTTTTGTGACAATCGCATTTGCTCAGTTTGGCTATATCTTTCTTGCTTATTTTATTTTAAGTAACTGTCGAGTTAAGGAATTCATAGCTAGCCTTAGTAATATGATGCCAGCGTCTATAAGTGGATTTAGTGCAATGTCTAGTGTTGTAAGTTATGCCACTTAGTATAATAGGAGCGGAAAATAATACAAATAATAAAGCACTCGCTCGTACCGTTGTACCAATAACAGTAAATATTCATCTTGTTGGCGATTGTTTCGCCATACCGATTTTGGCTCATGCCATACTAAAGAGTTATGGATTAGCTGAACCTACTTTATTTAATTACCTTATTTTTACTTTTTATTTTGTATTGGCAAAATTTTCAGTAGCAGCCATACCAGGTGGCGGAATTATTGTAATGCTCCCTATACTTGAACAATATCTAGGTTTTAATACTAATATGATGTCGCTGATTACAGCTCTTTATATCTTGTTTGATCCTGTGATCACTTGTGCTAATGTTTTAGGAAATGGTGCTTTTGTTAAACTGATAGATAATATTATATAGTGTAACTCAGAAAGCTTAATTTAAGCAAATTTGCATGGATTAAGTCATGTTCCACCGTGAGCATTAATAAATATTTCAGCAATAGGATGAGGTTTCTTAAAATACTCTAGGTTCTTGCATGCGGAAAATTAAATTATTTGTATTTTTAGATATTTTTGGGCAAAAATTAATAAGAACGCAAGAACCTAATATCTCTCTTTCTTTTAAAGTAATTGTTGAATTATCTATATTTGATAAATTAGATATTTGTGTCCCTTGAATTATTATTTTAATATTAATTAGATAATTGATTTAAAAGAGAAAAAGTATATAATCTTTGTGTGGAAAGTTATATATTGGTAATAAAGTATGATGTGGTTATTAATTGCGATTGGTTTAACCGTTGCGGTTCTTATTATAGGGGTAGTGTCGATGGCTATCGGAGGAAAGTTTAATAAGAAATTTAGTTCAAAGCTAATGACTTTAAGAGTTTTTTTTCAGGCAGTCGCCATATTTTTATTGATTATAATATATTTTTATAAAGTTAATTTATAAATGCCTGAAAATAACTCAAAAAGCTACTTAATCGATTTCTCTCATTTCTTCACGTAATTCTTCCCATTTGTCTAAAATTTCTTCTAATGTAACTTCTTCGACTTTTTTTTCTTCATCTTCAAAGTCCTTTAAATCTCTAATCAGTTTCTCTAGCTTTAATAATGAAATTTTTTTTTCATTATACTGATCGCTACAATGTTCTTCGAGTTGTTCGGCAATTTCTTCAATATCACCCCAATGCATTACTATTCCTCCTTAATTTTATGCAAGCCTTATTTATTAACATGTTATCTGATATTTGCTATTATTTTTTACTAAATATTATTAATTCGACAAATTATTGCAAATAGGTGAGTTTATTATGCAACTATTGCTGGAATTAGGTAGGTTTGCTTTCTTTACATTTTGGTGATTTTATGGTATATTAAAATAAAATATTAAGATTTAATTATGTCAATATTACCGATAGTAACGGCACCTGATGAAAGATTAAAGCAGAAATCTCAGCCGGTTTTAGAGTTTACCGATCAAACACGAAAATTTATGGATGATATGCTTAAAACTATGTACCATGAAGACGGTGCAGGGCTTGCAGCAGTACAAGTAGGGGTATTGAAACGTATTTTAGTAATTGATATAAAAGATCATGATTCGGTAGAAAGACCAAAAGATTTGTATCCGCTTTTTATAGTGAATCCTGAAATAATAGAAAAATCAGAAGGGCTAGTTACGGCTAACGAAGGTTGTATCTCATTACCGGAGCAACGTATTGAGGTGGCAAGACCGGAATCTATAAAGATTAGGTATTTAGACTATCATAATAAGCAACAAGAGCTTGAGGCAAATGATTGGCTTGCAAGAGTTATCCAGCATGAGTATGATCATTTAGAAGGTAAGCTTATGATTGATTATTTAAGTAATTTGAAACGAGATGTAGTACTTCGTAAGCTTAAGAAACTCAAAAATAATATAGTGTGAAAGTAATCTTTATGGGAACGCCTGAATTCGCCGTTCCCGCTCTTAAAAAACTTATAACTCATCATGAAGTTAGAGCTGTTTTTACCCAGCAACCTAAAGCTAAGGGCAGAGGACTTAACTTAGCTAAATCTCCCATACATCAATTAGCATTTGAGCATCAAATTCCTGTTTATACTCCTTCTACTCTTCGTAATGATGAAATAATAAATCGAATTAATAAAGTTAATGCTGATATTATAGTTGTTATTGCATATGGTTTTATTGTGCCGAAAGCTATATTAGAAGCTAAAAAATACGGCTGTCTTAATATCCATCCATCCGATTTGCCTCGCCACAGAGGAGCGGCTCCTCTGCAGCATACTATTATAGAGGGCGACCGGAAAAGTAGCGTATGTATTATGCGTATGGATGCAGGGCTTGATACGGGTGATATATTGATGAAAGAAGATTTTAATTTAGAAGAAAAAACAACATTGGAAGAATTGTATGATAAATGTGCAAATCTCGGAGCGGAGTTATTAATTAAAACACTCGCAAATATCGATAATATAGTACCGATAAAACAGTCAAGCGACGGTATTACGTATGCTCATAAACTAACAAAGGAAGAAGGAAAGATTAATTGGCATGAATCCGCATATAAAATAGATTGTAAAATAAGGGGGATGAATCCTTGGCCCGGAGCATATTTTAGTTATAATGATAAAATAATTAAAATCCTTGAAGCAGAATATTTAAATACGGATCATCACTTTACTTCCGGTACCGTTATTAGCGATAAGCTGGAAATAGCTTGTGGAAGTGGTATATTACGAGTGAAAAAACTTCAGCAAGAGAGTAAAAAAGCTTTGAATATAGAAGAATTTTTACGTGGTACAAATATTTTAAAAGATACAATATTAAAATAAGAGTATTATTATGGGTAAAGATAAAAAAGAAGTTAGGTTTAATGATAATTTAGACGTTAAGGAGTTTACCTCAAAGCTTGAAAAGAATAGTGATATTTATTCTGTAAAAAGAAAAGTAATTAATATAGTAGATGATGAAGTAGAGGATCAAACTAAGCTACTTACGGAAACTCAATTTCTTGTGAAAAAAACTCCACACGGTAAAATATCTCAATATGAAATTAGCGGCTTTATTAACAAAGCCGGCGAACGTATAAACGATCCAAAACAAATAAAAGAAATTTCAAAATTATACGCTCATGCCGAATTTGCTGATTTACAGAAAAATGTTTTAGGTAAATTTGATAAGAACGGTAATTTAAGTATGACTAAAGATTTTGAAATTGATGAAAATCTAGTCTTTAGAAAAGACGGTAAATTATTGTTTGTTAAAACTCAAAGCGGTTTGATAAACAGAGAAGGAGAAATGAAAGCAGTAAATCATGTTTTATAAAAAGGCAGGTTCTTTTTTGAAGATTTAGGCGGTAAGGTAGATACAAAATTAGGGACCGCAAGTCTAAACAAAAAGCTGGCAAAGCCTACTTATAAAAAGAGGTTAAAATAACTTTAAGCTCCTTCATGAAAAATAAAATTAAAATTATTTGAAATTAGTGTTTGACAAGCTTTAAAAATATAGATATAAAATCACCACACAAAGTTTGAAACGTAAAACTTTGTAGCTGTTTAAAAAGTTGATAAAGCTAAAAACTAAATACACCGCGATAATAAAAATTTATATCGTGAGTAGATACTGAAAATAATTGTGAAATTAATTCTGTATGCATCGTGTAATCTCAAGTTAAAAGCGTAAGTAAATATAATAAGAGCATTTGGTGGATGCCTTGGCACTAGAAGGCGATGAAGGGCGTAATACGCTGCGATAAGCTTCGGGGAGTTGCGAATAAACTTTGATCCGAAGATTTCCGAATGGGGAAACCCACCTAATTTATTAGGTATTGTATAGTGAATACATAGCTATATGAGGCAAACCCAGCGAACTGAAATATCTAAGTAGCTGGAGGAAAGGACATCAACCGAGACTCCGTTAGTAGTGACGAGCGAACGCGGACCAGGCCAGTGGCTTCAAAAAAATAACTAAAACAACATGGAAAGGTTGACCATAGAGGGTGATAGTCCCGTATAGGTAAAAAGTTTGAAGTCCTTGAGTAAGGCGGGACACGTGAAATCCTGTTTGAACATAGGGGGACCACCCTCTAAGCCTAAGTACTCTCTAGTGACCGATAGTGAACAAGTACCGTGAGGGAAAGGTGAAAAGTACCCCGACAAGGGGAGTGAAATAGTATCTGAAACCAAATGCTTACAAGCAGTCGGGGCAAGCGTATTTATATGTCTTGTGACGGCGTACCTTTTGTATAATGGGTCAGCGACTTAGTTTATCTAGCAAGCTTAAGCCGTTAGGTGTAGGCGTAGCGAAAGCGAGTCTGAATAGGGCGTTTAGTTAGATGAATTAGACCCGAAACCGGGTGATCTAGCCATGGCCAGGTTGAAAGCGGAGTAAAATCCGCTGAAGGACCGAACCCACTACTGTTGAAAAAGTAGGGGATGAGCTGTGGTTAGGGGTGAAAGGCCAATCAAACTCGGATATAGCTGGTTCTCCGCGAAATCTATTTAGGTAGAGCGTTATAGCGATTACCGTCGAAGGTAGAGCACTGAATGAGCTAGGGGGTCCCACAGACTTACCAAACTCAATCAAACTCCGAATGTCGACGAGTACAGCATAACAGACAGACTATGGGTGCTAAGGTCCATAGTCGAGAGGGAAAGAGCCCAGACCGCCATCTAAGGTCCCTAAATCATGACTAAGTGTTAAAGGATGTGAGAAGACCAAAACAACTAGGATGTTGGCTTAGAAGCAGCCATCATTTAAAGAAAGCGTAATAGCTCACTAGTCTAAATAAGTTTTCTTGCGCCAACAATGTAACGGGGCTCAAGTCATGTACCGAAGGTGCGGATTTATGCATTTGGCATAAATGGTAGCGGAGCGTTCCGTAAGCCTACGAAGGTGAACTGTAAGGTTTGCTGGAGGTATCGGAAGTGAGAATGCTGACATAAGTAGCGATAAAGAATGTGAGAAACATTCTCGCCGAAAGTCCAAGGGTTCTTGCGTAAAGTTAATCTGCGCAAGGTTAGTCGGCCCCTAAGATGAGGCTGAAAGGCGTAATCGATGGGAATCAGGTTAATATTCCTGAACCTGAAGGATGTGACGAAAATAGTAAATTGTACAGTCTTATTGGATTGATTGTGCAGTGAATATTTCCCAGGAAATAACACCTTCATTATAGACCGTACCCGAAACCGACACAGGTGGACAGGTAGAGTATACCAAGGCGCTTGAGAGAACGATACTGAAGGAACTAGGCAAATTGCATCTGTAACTTCGGAAGAAAGATGACCTGTATATGGGCAACCATGTACAGGTGGCACAAGCTAGGGGGTAGCGACTGTTTATTAAAAACACAGGGCTCTGCAAAGTCAATAGACGACGTATAGGGTCTGACGCCTGCCCAGTGCTGGAAGATTAAAAGGAGGGGTGCCAAGCTCTGAATTGAAGTCCCAGTGAACGGCGGCCGTAACTATGACGGTCCTAAGGTAGCGAAATTCCTTGTCGGGTAAGTTCCGACCCGCACGAATGGCGTAACGATTTCCCCACTGTCTCCAGTATCGACTCAGCGAAATTGAATTCTCCGTGAAGATGCGGAGTTCCCGCGGTCAGACGGAAAGACCCCGTGAACCTTTACTATAGCTTTGCACTGGTGTTAGGAATCGGATGTGCAGGATAGGTGGGAGACTACGAAGCGAAGGTGTCAGCCTTTGTGGAGTCATCCTTGAGATACCACCCTTTTGGTTCTTGACATCTAACCGAGATCCTTGAATCAGGATCCGAGACAATGCATGGTGGGTAGTTTGACTGGGGCGGTCGCCTCCCAAAGAGTAACGGAGGCGCGCGATGGTTAGCTCAGGTTGGTCGGAAATCAACTTTTAGAGTGCAATGGCATAAGCTAGCCTGACTGCGAGTCTGACAAGACGAGCAGAGACGAAAGTCGGTCATAGTGATCCGGTGGTCCCGAGTGGAAGGGCCATCGCTCAACGAATAAAAGGTACTCCGGGGATAACAGGCTGATGATTTCCAAGCGTCCATAGCGACGAAATCGTTTGGCACCTCGATGTCGGCTCATCACATCCTGGGGCTGGAGAAGGTCCCAAGGGTTCGGCTGTTCGCCGATTAAAGTGGTACGTGAGCTGGGTTTAGAACGTCGTGAGACAGTTCGGTCCCTATCTGCCGTGGGTGTAGGAAGTTTGAGAGGATCTGCCTTTAGTACGAGAGGACCGAGGTGGACGTACCCCTGGTGGACCAGTTGTCATGCCAATGGCACAGCTGGGTAGCTAAGTACGGAAGGGATAACCGCTGAATGCATCTAAGCAGGAAACCACCCTCAAAACTAGACTTCCCCATTAGAGCCGTGGAAGACCACCACGTTGATAGGTCGGGTGTGGAAGCACAGTAATGTGTGTAGCTAACCGATACTAATAGCTCGATTGATTTACTTTGCTGTGAGATTACATATATGCATATAGTGTTAATTCTATAAAAATGTAGTATCAACTCACAAAGTTATCAGGTTAAATTAGCTTTATCAATGAATAAAAATGTTGTTGCATGACCAATGTCATACCGTGGCTTGACCACGGTATCCAGTAAAAATTATTTTGCTGAGTATCGTAGTAAAAGTTAAGATATGATGTTAAGACTTTTTTTGAGTCGTGCAATAACATTAACAGCAAACTATAATACAAATCTATCTTTTTAAAAGTTTGTATTGCTAGCTTGGTGGTTATAGCATGAGTGAAACACACGATCCCATCCCGAACTCGAACGTGAAACCTCATAGCGCTAATGGTACTATGTTATAAGGCATGGGAGAGTAGGTCGCTGCCAAGCTTGCAATGCAAATTTTTAATTATCTTTCTTTTTCTTTATGAGGTATTTTACATTCATAATTTTTACCTTTCTCTATATTAGTAATGCTTACGCATTAAAGAATAAACATCAATTTATTTCCATAGATCGCTAAAGTCTAACATAGAAATTAAAAAGCTATTTAAAGAAATTATTTTAGAGTTACCAAACGGCATAGTAATTAATGAAGGTGGAATTTTAACTCAAGAAGGTTATATTCTACAAGATACTCAAACAAGCTTAGGTGATCAACATCGTTTATTAAATAAAAAACGAGATATTAATACAGAAAATCCTTTATATTTATATTTTAATGGAAAATTAGCAGTAATTTCATCTTCTGGTTCTGAAAATTGGTATCATTGGCTGCTACAAATTTTGCCTAGATTAATTATATTAAAAGAATCAGATCTTGAATATGACCGTATCTATATTAATAATTTAAAATATTCATGGCAAATTAAGTCATTAGAAATAGTATTAAATTATTTAGATATATCGGAAGATAAGCTTTTTGTAGTAAATAGTGACTGTATAATTCAAGCTACTAGACTAATTGTTTCATCTGTACCGTTTATTCCGGTAAAAGGTACGCCTTTGCCTTTATGCTTAAAAAAAGATTTAAGAAATATTTTTATTAAAGATAATAGTAAAGCATACAATAAAATATATATTTCTCGTAAATCTTCTACCCGAAAAATAGTTAATGAAGAGGAATTAATAGAAAAAATTGAGAGACTCGGTTTTAAGGTAATATATCTAGAGCTATCCTCCCCGTATGAACAGGCCCAGCTTTTTAATAAAGCAAAAATAATAGTTGGACCGCACGGATCAGGATTTGCTAACCTTATTTTTGCGGCTCCAAAATGCAAAGTAGTAGAAATTGATCACGGTACAACTCCCTCTAGAAGTTTTTATAAAAGAATGGCAAATTATATGTCATGCGATTATTATCCTTTTTATGTAGATCAGACAACAGAAGAGCATTTAGAAGACGATATAAAGGTCAATATTGATAAATTTATTAAGTTTTCTTAGAGGTCATCTGTAAACAATAATTAGTATTCATATTTCAACCTCTTAAGGAAGTTAATTCTTAAAATCATTATTTAATAAATAAGATTCGCTATTCATTTCATTTAGTCTTGAAATAGTGCGTTTAAATTCTGCGGCTCGTGCTGAACCTTGATATATTTTATTTGGGTTATCTTCTAAGCTCATAAATAAGAGTATTTTATAGAAATAGGCATTATCGATAAAGTTGATAAATCTAACGGCTGTATTTGTATCGTTAGCATCGATAGTATGAACGTTCCCCACTATAATAACGTTGAAATTTTGGCAAATATTAACATAATCGATATAGCTTAAGTCTCTTGCAAATAATTCATTATAATCTGTTACTAATATTCTTTTATGCACTTTTTGAAACGATATTTCTCTACCTAGAACCTGTATATTTTGAGAAACAAGATTATTATCACTAATCTCCGTGATAATTTTTTCAAGTTTGTTTTGGTTTTCTAAAGTTAAGGGATAAATTATCCTTTCTCCTTTAACTCCTAACGCTTTATCAAATCGATAATCATGGTGATTATCTAGATATTTAACATAAAATGTATTATTGATTATCTTTATAAAAGGTAAGAAAGATTCTCGTTGTAACCCGTCTTTGTAAAGATTATTGGGACTCGTGTTAGAGGTTATAAAAATAAAAATATTTTGCTTTATTAATTCATCAAATAATCTACCGATTATCATTGCATCTGTAATGTCTTTAATTTCAAACTCATCTATACATAACGCTTTAGTTTGTTTAGCATAGTTTTTAGCAATTTTAGGAATGATATCTTTCTGATTTTCTGTTTGTAATTTATGCATAGATTTATGAATTTCCTGCATAAAGTTCTGATAGTGTATTATTATTTTAGGTGTGGTTAATTCTTCAAAAAAAGAATTCATGAGCATAGTTTTACCGCTGCCCACCGGACCGTATAAATAAATTCCGCTTTTTAAATTATTTTGGTTAAAGAATTTAAATAAACTTTTTGGCTTATTAAGTTCTGTTGCCAGTTGTTTTAATTCTTCTAGTAAAGCAGCTTGTTTTGCATCTAGTACAATATATTTCAGAAAGCTTGATACAAGCGAATTTTGCAGGTCTCGTCTGTGCTCACGTAGTTTTCTACGCTGCGCAGAATCGCCTTTAAATTCATCTTGTCTAAAGCTTTCTGAAATATATTGTATTAATGAAGTAGAGGATTTTATCATCCAAAATATTTTTTATCTAATTTATTATATGTTTTTTCTAAAATCGGTAGGTATAATTTAATATTTTCAAAAACTCGTTTTGCATCTTCATATTTATAAACATGAGAAGTATTATTGCAATCATCAAGCATTCCAAGCCACATTTTTTCATCATCAATCATACTAAATTGAGAAGCTTTACTTAGAACATCTTTTGGAGTAGTACTATCAATTTTTTCATGGGTTAGTATTTTCTCTAGTACTTTCCAAAATAGTTCTATTACGAATTCAAATCGCTGAATAGCAGCATCTAAAAGAACAGGATCTTTATCTACTTTAGTTCTTTCTATAACCTCGTGTAAGCGTTGTATAGCTTGTCCTAGTGTTTTAAAATAATCTTGCCACAATATTTTTTCCATTAGAGCTTCTCCTTTTTTATAAAGAATTTTTTTAAAATTAATGATATTTTGTTTAAATTTATCATCATCATTTAATGTATCAAATCGTACACAAAAGTGTATCTGCATCATATATTATTTCTAAAACTTGCTGCCAATCATCTTCATTTGCATTAGGGCAGAGGATGGCGATATCAATATCAGAACGTTCACGATTATCACCGCGCCCGCGTGACCCAAAAAGCCAAACTTCTTCTATAAAGGGTATTTAGTAAGATTTGTTAAAAAGGAATATTCTATTATACTATTCATATCTTCCTGTACAACAAGGTTGCATCGCCGTAGCTAAAAAAACGCATTTTTTCTTTTATAGCATATTTATATAATTCATGCATCTCTTTAAATCCGGCAAAAGCACATATAAGCATAAATAAAGTAGATTTAGGAAAATGGAAATTAGTAAGTAGCATATCTGCCGTTTGGAATTTAAAGCCTGGGGTTATGAAAATATCGGTTTCAAAATCACCGGCTTTTACAGTGCCTTTATTGCAAGAACTCTCAAGTGTTCTAAGTGTTGTAGTGCCGACTGCGATAATACGTCTCCCTTCTTGCTTTGCTTTATTGATGATTTCAGCAGTTTCAGGAGTGATAGAGCAATATTCGGTATGCATTTTATGCTCATGAATATTTTCGGTTTTTACAGGTAAAAAAGTTCCTGCTCCCACATGTAATGTTAAAAATGTAGTTTGTATACCTTCTGCCTTAAGCTTATCAAGTATATCCTTTGTAAAATGCAAGCCTGCCGTCGGTGCTGCAACTGAACCTTCTATTTGACTATAGATTGTTTGATAGCGTTCGTTGTCGTTTTGAGTGTTTGTCATCCCGTGGCTTGACCACGGTATCCAGTCATTATTTAAAAATTTTTTGGATCCCGTGGTCGTAGCCGCGGGATGACATAATGAGTGTGAACGCCTAATATAAACCGGCAGCGGCATCTCACCGTATTTATCTAGGAATTCAAATACAGAAATATTATCAAGCTCGAATTTTATTTTAATCTCGCCCATCGCAAGTTTTGCGGTAATAATTACCTTATGATTATCAAAATAAAATTCATCGCCTATATTAAGTTTTCGAGCAGGCTTTGCAAAAGACGACCAACAATTATCAGGTAATTTTTGATTCAAATTTATTGTAATATTCTTCCCTAAATGTAACTTTGCTTTAATCACTTTGCTATTATTAAAGACTAATAAATCACCTTCTTTTAAGTAATTTATTATGTTATAGAATTTGGTTTTAATAAGCGGTGTGGTAGCAATTAGCAAATCCGAGTGGTCACGTTTATTAGATGGATATTGTGCGATAAGTTCGCTTGGTAAATCAAAGTCAAAATCAGATAGTTTCATTGTTTAAATATTAGTGGCTAAAGAAGTTATTATAACAGCATATGACAATATTTAATATAATATTTAGTTTATTGATTGCTTACTAATAAATAAACTATTTGTTGATAAAATGATTTTTTCTGTACGATACAAAACACTATTAATTGAATAACGAAAGGAAATGCTATGACAAACGAGAACCTGATTAGAGATAAATTTTATGAGATATTAAGCAGTAAAGATATAGAAGAACAGCAAAATATGGGATTTAATAATATAGATAAAATGAAAAGATATGAATTTTTTAGAGAAAGTTTTGTCAAAGAATTCAAAGCTTTGATTGAAGATCCAAATACAAATATTTCTAATGTGTACAATATGGCATACTGCAATGTAGATAAAATAGCAAGATCTCCTGACACTGCTATAGTTAAAGCAATTTGTCAAGGTGATTATGATTTAGTTGATAGTATGTTAACTGCTTTAAATATTGATCCAAATACAAAAGTATCTACGTTGAAGCATGAGGCCTCCAGTCTTTTAAGGTTTGCGTGTATTAATAATCAGAAAGAGATAGCTAAGCTTTTACTTGAAAAAGGGGCAAGTATAATACTTGACTATAATAACGGTATAACCGTTTTACACACTGCCATAACAGCCGGACATTTTGATATGGTAGAATTTCTACTTGAAAATGGGGCTGATCCTAATTACGTAAAAGATGACAATTTTAGTTATTTAGAAATATTTACTTTCCTATACAAAAATATAGCTATGGTAACTAAATTACTCTCTTATGGTGCTAATATGGAATTTATTCGTTGTGGAAAGACCATATTTAAAAGTTTAGTAGACTTAACTAGAAATCTTGAGGATAGGCATCAGAGTACAGATATGGTAAAAGTATATTTACAATATGGTGCTAATCCGGATGTACTCGATCCTGACGGTCAAATGGTCCGTGATAAAGAAGTAATTTATGGACCTCTTAAAGCTCTTTTAACGCTTGAATCCGCATTTCGTAAGAATGATTACAAGGCAATTAAGGCTATTGACAAGAAAGATTTAGCCGCATTTGTTCAATGGAAAGCAGAAATATTACCGGTTGCAAAAGATGCTTCTAAGAATAAATACTAATAAAATTAAGAGAAAAGATAGTTGAGTTGGTACCGTCTTTAGAGTTTTTATGCATCTTAAAAATTGAAGATACTCATGAGAGTACAATAAAAGCGATGACAGAGTATAAACTACTTCAAGTTGAAGCAGCAGGAGAAGCGGTGGCTCCTACTGACTTAGTTTAAAGGTTGAGGCTGGTACTATGTCATTCCTGCGAAAGCAGGAATCCAGTTTTTTTCGGTGTCATACCGTGGCTTGACCACGGTATGACAATAATTGCTTCACACTATCAACCCTTTTACTTGAGAGTTCCATAATTTTTGATATAGCTTACTATTTTTCAGTAATTCTGCGTGGCTACCGTCATCGATTATACTACCTTTTTCAAAAACTAAAATTCTATCCATATTGAGTAAAGTAGATAATCTGTGGGCAATAACTATCACGGTTTTATTTTGCATTAAATAATCCATTGACTCTTGAATTAGGCTTTCCGTTTCGCTATCTAAACTACTTGTTGCTTCATCGAGAATTAAAATAGGAGCATTTTTTAAGATAGCTCTTGCTATAATGATTCTTTGACGCTGACCGCCGGATAAATTATTTCCCCGCTCTCCGCACATAGTATCGTAACCGTCCGGTAAATTATCGATAACATCGTGGATATGTGCAGCTTTTGCTGCTTCTATAACCTCTTCAAGAGTAGCTTCTTTTTTTCCGTATCTGATATTTTCCAAAATAGTACGATGAAAAAGTACCGGTTCTTGCGGTATAAGGCTAATAGCTTTTCTAAGAGAGTCTTGAGTTACGTTTTTAATATTTTGATTATCTATTAAAATCATCCCTTCTTCTATATCATGTAACCTAGTGAGCAAACTAATAAAAGTGGTTTTTCCTGAACCGGAAAAGCCGACTAGCCCTACTTTTTGTTTACTCGGTATTAATACTGATTTATTATAGAATAGATTGTTATTATGGTGATAATTAAACGTAACATTTCTAAATTCAATAACACCTTCTTTGATATCTAAAGGAGTAGCATTTTCAATATCCGTTATAATATGCGGTGCCATTAGGGATAAACCTTGATTAAATGCTCCGACCTGCTCAAACATATCACCGATTTCTTGCGTTAAATCCCAAATATCGTCTGCTACATTTATACATAATGTTAGCACTAATACGCAATCACCTATGCTTATAGATAATTCGCTACGAAGTTTAGATAAATAATAAATCATTATAAAAATCATTATTGAACAAGAAGTCCCAAGAGCATAACGCAATTTGAACATAAAGAATTGCATAGTTTGCTCATCGGCTACGGCATTTTCTACTCTTGTTTCTAGATGTTGACGTTCAAACTTATGGGCTGTAAACATTCTAACCGAATTAATATTGCTAATTGCATCTACAATACTGCCGGCAACAAAAGATTGGCTTCTAGCATAATTTAACGAGTATTTATTGATTTTATCTGAGAAAAGAACGCTAAGTCCTAAAAAAACCGTAATCCATAAAATAAATATCGTAGCAAAAACGTAATGTACGGAATATAAAGCAATTAACGCAAATACAATAATGGCAAGTTTATGAAGAATTTTTTCGCCGAATATTGAAATGATCATCTCAAATGATCTTGCGGTTTCGGTAATACGATTGCTAATATGTCCTGCTAGATTATCCTGAAAGAATTTATGGCTATGATATTGGGTATAATTATAAAGTTCATTTAGTATTTTCCCTTTTATTACGGGCATAGTCTTTAGATACAAATAATCATATGAACGATATGCTATATTAATACTCTCCCACCAAAGAGCATAAAATACTGCCCAGTAAATCATGGAAGATAAAAGATTATTAGCGTTCTCATCGCTGAAAGATTCTATTAAATCAATGATTTTCTGAAGTAATATACTATCAATCGCCGGAATCATACCGAGTAAAATACAAATTACAGTCAATAAAGTAATTTTAACTTTATTGAATTTTAAAAAATAAATACCTAAGCTAAATGTTGATTTAGATAAAGTAGGGTATTTTATCACGATAATGTACCTCGATTTTAAAATAATATATTAATTCGTGTTATTTTGGAGCATATAATTTAATTATTTTGCAAAAATATACCTAAAAATATTAAATCTATGGAAAAATAATAAACAAGCCTTGCTTCTTACCTTAAATAATGCTACAAAATTCAGAAAATAACTTTAAAATCATTAGAAATGCAAGAAAAAGAATTATCTAATAATTTTTTAGAAGAACAAGAAAAGTCTAAGGAAGACGATTCTCCGTTCTTTGATGTAAAATATATTTGTCAAGCAAGTTTATTAATTACGGATTCTATCCGAAAAGGGTATGATGTAACGCAATTACCCAATGGTGATATTAATGTTACAGAAGTAAGAATAGTAAATGTTCATTATAATTGGAGCTCCGAAAAAGGAAAATTTGTTAAAACTAATCAGATAGAATTTAATAATAGCAAAGGTGGATGATTAAATCAAATACTGTATTGATGTTATTGTGTGCTTCAGTTTTTTTTGTCATTGCAAGGAAAAATTGAAAATTTTAACAAAGCAATCCAGTAAAAAATTTTGATTTACAGAATTTTTTTATTATTTTTCTAGATTTCCATGCTCCTTTTAGTCGTTCGCAATGACGTTGAATCTTAAAACAGCAGCTTAAATATGGAATTTGATCAAATATTATTATCGAGGATTCAGTTTGCTTTTACCGTAAGTTTTCATATAATATTTCCTGCTTTTACTATAGGGCTTGCAAGCTTTTTAGCGGTAATTGAAGGGTTATGGTTAAAAACAAAAAAGCCGGTTTATCAAGAAATATACAAATTTTGGGTGAAGATTTTTGCCGTTACTTTCGGTATGGGAGTAGTTTCGGGCGTTGTAATGTCTTATCAATTTGGGACTAACTGGTCGAATTTTTCAGATAAGGTTGGAAATGTCCTTGGTCCGCTTCTCGGTTTTGAAGTATTTACTGCCTTTTTCCTCGAATCTTCTTTTTTAGGTATAATGTTATTCGGCTTTAATAAAGTCAGTAAAAAAGTACATTTTATTTCTACGTTAATAGTTGCCGTTGGTACTGTAATCTCAGCTTTTTGGATACTTGCAGCTAGTAGCTGGATGCATACGCCTGCTGGTTTTGAACTGCGAGGCGAAGGATTCTTTTATCCTTTGAATTGGTTAGAAATTATCTTTAACCCTTCTTTCCCATATCGCTTTTTCCATATGATTACGGCGGCTTATTTAACTACTTCTTTTGTTATCGGTGGTGTAGCTAGCTTTTATTTACTAAATAATCGTTATAAAGAGCATGCTAAAATTATGCTTTTTATGGCGGTGTTAATGGCGTTAATTGTTGCACCTATTCAAATATTTATCGGTGATCTGCATGGTTTAAATACTCTTAAATATCAGCCGGTTAAAGTTTCGGCTATGGAAGGTATTTGGAATACGGAAAAAGGAGCAGCTTTTAATCTTATCGGCTTTCCTGACGGGGAAGAAGAAAAAACAAAATATGCTGTAGAAATACCTTATGCTAGTAGTTTAATCTTAACGCATAGTTTAGACGGTGAAGTGAAAGGATTAAAAGAATGGACAAAAGAAGAGCGTCCGCCGGTTGCAGTAGTATTCTTTAGCTTCCGTATTATGGTAGGAATCGGTTTCTTAATGGTATTTACAGGTATTGCCGGTTTATATCTTTATTTGAAGAAAAGATTATATACTACGCATTGGTTTCAATATTGGTATATATTAATGTCACCTTCAGGTTTTATTGCAGTACTTGCCGGCTGGTTCGTAACCGAGGTAGGTAGACAACCTTATATAGTGTATAATATTTTAAAAACCGTAGATACGGTATCACCGGTACTCGGCAAATATGTATTTATTTCTCTAATTGCTTTTGTAGTAGTGTATGTGATCATTTTCGGAGCGGGTATATATTATATAATGCATTTGATAAAGAAAGGTATAGAAGCGATAGATAATAAAAAATGTACGGAGAGATCGGTTTGAATAAACTATTATTAGAAAAGTAATAAGCTTATGTTAAATTTTGCACCTTATATAGATTTACCGCTTGTTTGGGGTGGGCTTATAGCTACCGCTATTTGTTTATATGTTTTATTAGACGGTTTTGATTTAGGAGTAGGGATCTTATTTCCGTTTGCACCTACTGATGATTGCCGTCATAAAATGATTAATTCTATTGCTCCTTTTTGGGACGGTAACGAAACTTGGTTAGTACTTGGCGGTGGTGGTTTATTTGCAGCTTTCCCACTGGCATATTCGCTATTAATGCCGGCTTTATATATTCCTATTATATTAATGTTACTTGGCTTAATATTTCGTGGTGTAGCTTTTGAATTCCGTTTTAAGGCTCATATAGGTCATCGTTATATTTGGGACTACGCTTTTCATTTCGGTTCTATGCTTGCTGTTTTTTGTCAAGGTTTAATGCTTGGTACGTTTGTCCAAGGAATAGAGATAGAAGGACGAGAATTTGCAGGGGGGAGCTTTGATTTTCTTACTCCCTTTTCCGTTATAACGGGGATAGCATTAATATTCGGTTATGCACTCTTGGGTGCTACTTGGCTTATTCTGAAAACAGAAAAGAAAACACAAGATTGGGCTTATAAATCTGCTTTATATATTTTATTTTATGTTGCACTTTTTATGGGACTTGTAAGCTTATGGGTTCCTTTCTTAAATAACCACATAAATCATCGTTGGTTTAGTGTACCTAATATTTACTATTTATCTATTGTACCTATTGTAACTGCTTTAATATTTATCAAGTTAATTAAAGCCGTTAAGCAAAAAAAAGAAGTAAAGCCGTTTATTTATACGATCTTGTTATTTTTATTAGGATATTTAGGGCTTGCGATAAGCATATGGCCATATATCGTTCCTTATAAAGTTACGCTTGAAACTGCAGCAGCAGCACCGGAGTCACAGTCTTTACTGTTGATAGGGGCTGGAATATTCCTACCTGTCATACTTGGCTACACATTCTATTGTTATTATATATTCCGTGGCAAATCATCTCATCATCCGATATATTAAAAAAATAACCTCTTGTCTAAAAGGGTGGCAATGGTTTATTATTCTATGGCTCAGCGGATTATTATCCACATTACTTTTGACTTATGTAGTTAAGTTGGTGTTTAGGATGATAGGGTAGGTTTATTTTTTGTTGTCATCCCGTGGCTTGTCTACGGGGTCCATAAAAACAATTTAAAATACTAATATTAGTATTTTAAGCTGGATCCCGCGATCAAGTCGCGGTATGACAAGGGTGGAATTGATCTATGCAACAAGACTGGTCAAGTCACGGAATGACACCGAATACATGCAATGACATTAAAGTATAGGTATATGGCAAAAATCTCAGCATTTATTATTACTAAAAATGAAGCGGCAAGGATAGCGATAGCTATAAATAGCGTAAAAAATATTGTCGATGAGGTGATAGTAGTAGATAATGAAAGTACTGATGATACAGTTAGTATAGCTGAAAAATTAGGGGCAAAGGTAGTGATAAAACCTTGGCTTGGTTATGTAGGACAGAAATCTTTTGCCGAAAGCCTTTGCGTAAATGATTGGGTCCTTAATATTGATGCCGATGAGGAGTTATCTAAAGAGTTACAAGATGAAATAGAGTATATTTTTGTATCTAAGAATCAAGATCAATATCTAGCTTATCAAATAAAGCTGTTAATAATGCATCGTAATGACCAAAAGCCAAGAATGTTTGCTCCATTTAATAAATGTACTCGGTTGTATAATAAAAAATTTGCAAGCTTTGCAAATACCGTAAATAGTACTACTCATGATTCGGTGATATTTAATAAGGATGTTGATTTTGCAGGTAAAATTTATCTATTAAATGAAGCTGCTTATCATTATTCGGGTACTTCAATTGAGCAGTTGGTAACTAAAGCAAATTTTTATTCTAGCGAGCAAACAAAAGATTTAATGATGCAAGATAAAAAAGTTTCAAATATCCGCATAGCATTTGAAATGTTATGGTGGTTTTTTAAAGCATTTTTTATCAGACGATATTTTGTATTCGGTTTTGACGGTTTTGTAGATTCAATAATTTTTGCTTTTGCAAGGTTTCTAAGGCTTGCGAAATTAAGAGAGTCGTTATTTAAATCAAAAAACGTCATTGCGAGCGACTATAGGCATTATTGCATGGATACCAAGTCATCATTGCGAGGAGCGAAGCGACACGGCAATCCAGAAAAATAATTAAAAAAATTCTGATTTACAGAATTTTTTACTGGATTGCTTCGTCGAATTACTACGTAATTCTTCTCGTAATGACGGAAAATCGATCCACGTAACAACGTCTCCTCGCAATGACGTTTTAGAAAATAAAAAATAAATTATGAAAGAAAATTTTAACGTTAGTAAATTAAAAAACGGTTTGACAATTTTAACATATAATATGCCTTATGTTAATTCGGTAGCAATAAATTTAATTGCTAAAGTTGGAGCACGTTATGAAAATGCAGAAGAGGAAGGCATATCTCACTTTCTTGAGCATATGGCTTTTAAAGGTACGAAAACTAGAACGGCAAAACAGATAGCGGAAGAATTTGACTCTATAGGCGGACATTTTAATGCCTATACCGGTCATGAGAATACGGTATATTATGCACGAGTCTTGTCTGAAAATTGTGATAAAGCACTTAATATACTTACCGATATAATTCAAAACTCTATTTTTGCTGACGAAGAAATAACTAAGGAATATCAGGTGATAATGCAAGAAATTGCTCATCATCAGGATAATCCGGATGACCTAGTATATGAGAAATTTTATAATAAAGTTTATAGAGAGCAACCATTAGGTAAGTCGATTTTAGGTACTGCTAAAACCCTTGCAACTTTTACGAAAGAACATTTTTTTAATTTTATAGGTAAACATTATAATGCCGAAAATCTCTATTTATCAATTGCCGGTAATATTGATCATAATAAAATAGTAATTATAGCGGAACAGTTATTTTCTTCTTTGAAGCAAGGAGTAAAAAGTAGCTTTATTCCGGCAAAATATATAGGCGGAAGCGGCTTTATTAATAAGGAGTTAGAGCAAACTAGTTTAGTGCTAGGGTTTGAAGGTACATCATATATTAATTTAGAAAAGCTTTACCAAACCCATCTACTTTCTATAATATTCGGCGGCGGTATGTCATCGCGTTTATTCCAAACTATTCGTGAGAAATTAGGTTTAGCATATGCAGTAGGTAGTTATAATAGTGCTTATTTTGATAGTGGAGTGTTTACAATTTATGCATCCACTGCACATGACAAGTTAGAATTATTATATAGAGAGATTAAAAACGAAATAATAAAAATGACTGAAAAAGTAAACACAGAAGAGATTATTAGAGCTAAAACACAACTTCGTAGTAATTTACAAATGGCTCAAGAGAAAAATACCTATAAGTCAGAAGAAATAGGTAAAAATTATTCTGTTTTCGGTAAATATATTTCTCCTGAAGAGATTATGGAAATTATCATGAGTATAAAAGCTGATGATATTATTAATACGGCAAATAAAATATTTAGCGGTGCTACTACATCGGCAATTATAGGCCCTCATGATCTTCAGGGATTTTAATGATATGCTTGTAGATACCAGAGTCGTCATTGCGAGCAGCCGTAGGCTGTGTGGCAATCTCATGAAATAATAACAAACTCCTGAGATTGCTTCGTCAATTATTTGCGTAATTTCCTCGCAATGACGAGGAAGATGAATTTTGAGACAAATAAATGAAAAAAAAATTATATGAAGGTTCAAGTAAAATTTTATATTCCGCCGAAGAAGATTTTTTACTTATAATGGCTTTTTCCGATAAGGCTATTTTAGAAACCGGCGAGACTGTTGATATATCAGGTAAAGGAGTGCTTAATAATAATATTTCTTCCTTTCTAATGGATAAACTGGAAATGATTGGCATTGAAAATCATTTTATCGAAAAAATAAATATGAGGGAGCAATTAATTCAATATGTCGAAGTTTTCCCAATACAAGTAATAATATCATCGGTAGCGTGCGGTAGATTTGTAAAAGAATTCGGAATGGATGAAGGGTATGTATTTGATAAACCGATCATTGATTTTAAGGTCCGAAGTCGTGAATTTAAATATCCGATAGTTAATGAGTATCAAATATTAAATTTTGGCTGGTTAACTAGGGATGAAATTAAAGCGGTAAAAGAGCAAGCTTTGCGTATATATGATTTTCTAAGCGGCTTATTTATTGGTGTCGGGATTCGGCTTGTTGAGTGTAAATTAGAATTTGGGCGTGTGTTTAACGGTGAAGAATCTATCATTATGTTAACTGATGAAATTAGTCCGGATAATTGTAGATTATGGCATATTAACAGTAATGAAAAATTAGGATTTGAATTGCTTGAAAAAGAACCAAATAAGGTTTTTGAATCATATCAGCTAATAGCTGATCGTTTAAAAGAAAAATAAATATATTTTTTAAGTGATATATGCTATTTTGGACTTGAAAAGCGCTCCGATGTCATACCGGTTTTGTTGCATGATTCGGTTTCATCATCATTGCGAGAAGACATTTATGTCGACGAAGCAATCTCAGCAAACAAACAAAAGATTGCCACGCAGTCTACGCCTGCTCGCAATGACGATTTGGTATCTACGCAGAAATAACATTTTTGATTTTTAATAATTTTTTACAGTAGAAAAGATGAAAATACGATTTATTATAATAAGCTTTTTAGCTTTAATATTAGTGGGGTGGGAATACGCTGCCTATAAATTTGAACATCAAAGTAAAGAGAATATTATCTCTATTCTTGATAAATATGAAGAATATATAACTTATGATGCAATAAAAGTTAATAAATATGGATTTAGTGTTACTTTAAATAAAGTAATGTTAAAACCTATAGATTTTTATTTTGATGAAATAGTTATTAGGCATATACCGTTTTTGAATATTACAAAAATTGATTCTTACGGAAATAATGTAAAAATTACTACCGCTCAAGGTGAAAAAAATATTTTTTACTCACCTGATCATCATACAACAATTTGGTTTAGAAAATCTTTGTTTAATAGAGAGCCTGATTATTGGAAATTAAGCTTGAGTGACAATAAATCAACTCTTTATAATTCTCTAGATGCAGAAAAATTAGCAGAGAGTGATATTAGTGATTCTGTAATTACTAATACTAAAACATCGGATAATCTTAATTTATTAACTGTGGATGGAAAAAGCACCGTTTCTTTTACTTCTGAAAACTATAGTAAAAATTTATCTGATAAAGTTTTTAAATTTTTAAGAGATAAAATAGGAGAGGAAGCTAATTTTAACTCATTTGAATATGATATAGCACAGTTGGATGCGTTAAATGTGCCAATTACTTATAATAGCCAATTAAAGCTTAAATATAGTGATGAGCTATTAGCTCTTGGGAAATTATTAATTCAAAACTTTTCTCTAGATCAAAAGCAAGATGAGAATATGCATGCTGTTATTTTTATGCAGATATTAGGAGAATTAGTAAAAGGTAAGCCGTTTTTATTTGCTTGTGATTTTGAAAGAAAAGGAAAAATAGAAAGTAATTTATACAAATTAAATATAGAAAAAGATAAAATTTTTGATTTTGCTTTAAATATTAAATCTACTATAGAACCTTCTGAAACATACCAAAAAACGGCAGTTGAAGCTTTAGGACGTTACTTTAGTAATGGTTTAAACAAAAGAGCTGAGTTAGATAAAATTTTTAAACTAACTAGTCCTATTACTCAAGAAGACGGGGAAAAAGTAATGGGTGTTTTTGCAAAAATAAATAATTCCGAATTTAATTTAAAAGGTGAGTTTGATCCCGAAGAAAAAAAATTATTCGGTAAAACTAATCTTGTAATGGATGATTTTAATTTTGCTATTGATATTGATGTGCCTAATTTAGAGAATCCTATGAATCTAGAAAGCGTAATAAAATTATCGGATCCGAGTGCGGTTATAAATAATTTTGTGAATTATACTAATAATGCTATTATACCGGTGCTTAATAAAATAGAAGATTCCAAGGAATTTGCTTTAAATCTAGGAAAACAATCTTCAGTAATAAAGCAATACGGCTTTAGGGCAATAGAAGCTTTTAGTAAAAATTCTGAATTGAAAGACGGTGAATTTTTAGTAGTTGACGTGAAAGGTAAAGATGTCGGACTAACCTTTAACGATAAAGCTATTGATCAGATCTTTAGTGATGTAAGAGTATTAGAATTTATGAATGCCATGGCTATGATAGATCAAGAAAGAAAAGTTGAAAATAAAAAATAATCTTAAGAATTATATTGATATGCTCAAACATATAGTATTATTTAAATTTGCAATAACTGCTTCAGAAAGGCAAATATAGCAGGCTTTAGCAAAGTTAGGAAATTTAAAAAATACTACTATTCCACAAATTAAATCTTTTAGTTTTAGCAGAAATTGTAGCCCTGAAAATTTAAATAAGGGTTTTAGCTATGCTTTTGTTATGGAGTTTTTAAGTGAGAAAGATAGAGAAGATTATTTAAAACACCATGATCATATTAGAGTAGCTTCTGACGATATTATGCCTTTAACTGAGGATGGGATAAATTCGGTGATAGTATTAGATTATAAATTTTAAGATAAAGAAATAAGTTATAAAATAATGATTAATATTTCCTTTCCCGATGGGAGTATAAAACAATTTGAAAAAAACATTACCGCCTATGAAGTAGCAAATGCGATTTCAATGTCACTTGCAAAACAAGCAATGGTTGCTGAAATAAACGGTGAGCTTAAAGATTTAAGTACCGTAATTGAAAATGATTGCAAGCTTCGTATTTTAACCGTAAAAGATCCTGAATGTCTTGAGATAATAAGGCACGATGCTGCTCATTTAACTGCTGAAGCCGTAAAGGAACTATTCCCTGAAACTCAAGTAACAATAGGTCCTGCAATTGAAAACGGTTATTATTACGATTTTGCTCGTGATAAACCTTTTACCACTGATGATTTAGCTGTTATAGAAGCTAAAATGCAAGAACTTTCAAAAAAGAACGAGAAAGTAACAAGAGAGCTATGGGATAGGGATAAAGCCGTAGAGTTTTTTAAATCGATAGGAGAGCATTATAAAGCCGAAATTATTGCTTCAATTCCGGCAGGTGAACCAATTACTTTATACAGGCAAGGTAATTTTATTGATTTATGTCTAGGTCCGCATGCTCCCTCTACAGGGTTTGTTAAGCATTTTAAGTTGATGAAAGTTGCAGGAGCTTATTGGCGAGGTGATAGTTGTAATGAGATGTTGCAGCGTATATACGGTACGGCGTGGGCTACGAAAGAGCAACTAGATAATTACCTTTTTATGCTTGAAGAAGCCGAAAAGCGTGATCATAGAAAGCTTGGGCGAGAGCTTGATTTATTCCACTTCCAAGAAGAAGCTCAAGGAATGGTATTCTGGCATGATAAGGGCTGGAGTATATATAATATTATCGAGCAATATATTAGGAAAAAGATTCGTAAAAACGGTTATATTGAAGTTAAGACTCCTGTTTTGGTGGATAAAAGACTTTGGGAGGCTTCAGGACACTGGGAAAAATTTCGTGATGATATGTTCGCGTTAGAAACAGATGATAAGACATTAGCTTTAAAGCCGATGAATTGCCCTTGCCACGTGCAGATTTTCAAACAAGGTATCAAGAGCTATCGTGATTTACCGCTTCGTATGTCGGAGTTTGGTTTGTGTCACCGTAATGAGGCGTCCGGTGCATTGCACGGTTTAATGAGAGTGCGTAGCTTAGTGCAAGATGATGCACATATATTTTGTGCTGAGGAACAAATTACCGATGAAACGGTTAGTTTCTGTAAGCTACTGACGGAAGTTTATAAAGATTTCGGCTTTACCGATATAAAGGTAAAATTTTCTGATCGTCCTGAAATCAGAGCAGGAAGTGATGAAGTTTGGGATAAGGCTGAGAATGCTTTAAAAGAAGCAGTAGAAAAAGCAGGGTTTACTTATACGCTAAACCCAGGTGAGGGGGCATTTTACGGTCCAAAGCTTGAGTTTGTTTTAACCGATGCGATAGGACGGCAGTGGCAATGCGGTACGCTTCAGATGGATTTTGTATTGCCGGAGCGACTCGATGCTAGCTATATCGCAGCAAGCGGTGAGAAAAAAAGACCTGTAATGCTGCATAGAGCAATCCTTGGTTCGCTTGAGCGTTTTATCGGTATATTGATCGAAGAATATGCGGGACGTTTTCCGCTTTGGATTGCTCCTATACAGGTCGCTGTGGCGACCATTACCAGTGATTTAAACGATTATGCTTTAGAAGTACAAAAAGCTTTAATTGATAATGGCGTAAGAACGGATATTAATATCTCACCTGATAAAATTAACCATAAGATTCGTGAGTTTTCTAATCAAAAAATACCGATGATTGCCGTAATCGGTAAGCAGGAAAAAGAAAATAAACAAGTAACGATAAGAAGACTCGGAACTACCGAGCAGGAAGTATTATCGATTGAGCAGTTAATAGTTCTAGTTAAGGAAGAGAATAGTAGGTATCTATAATATCTCGTATAGCTTTTTTGATGTCATTTCTAACTAAAGCGGCATTGTTGTATAAATCATAAGGCATGTTCGGTGTTGTCATACTGTGGCTTGACCACGGTATGACACCGGAAAGAGCTAAATTTCTGCCTATGTAGGAATGCATACCACAAAAGTTCTCTAAATTTGTCCAATATTTCTCAACTTATGAAAATCAAAACTTATCCTGTTCCTTTTTTATGGTCGGTTATAAAGCCGTATAAATATTGCTATCTTGTTATGATGATTGCACCGTTTGCGAGCGCTTTTCATCCTATTCTATATAATTATGCCGTAAAGCTTTTGCTTGATTTGTTTACCCAAAACGAAAAGATTACATTCGCACAAGGTTATAAACCAATAATATGGTTTGTAATGGCACAAGCAATACTTGATGTAGCTTGGCGTGCTCACAATTTTGCACAGCTTAAAGACATGCCTTATATCTTTCAAGATATGATGAATAAAATATGTAATCACTGTTTTGATTTGCCGTATACTTATTTTCAAAATAACCTTTCCGGTTCTATAGTCGGAAGAGTACGGGGCATAGGTGATAATTATTATAAAATGCACCAAGCAATTGAGTATAAATTAAGCCAAACTCTACTTATTACATTATTTTCCGGTGTTACTCTTGCCTATATTAATATTAAAATATTTATTATTGTTGGTTTTATTGCTGTTTATTTACCGCTTGCATTACGGTTTTTTATCAAACTTGCAAAAATGGAGCAGGATAAGCAAGATTCTTGGTATAATTTATTTGGTATCGTAGCTGATTGTATTACAAATATTTTTACCATTTTTTCATTTGCGGCAAAACAGAGAGAATTAAATAAAATAAAAGATTATTATCATAATGTGCATAATAGTTTAACAACTAGATATTATAAATATGATCTCATTATCTCTATAATATTGAACTTAGTATATTGGGTATATTTGATAGGAGTATTTGTATACGTAATTTACTTGTGTAATCTTGGTGAGATCGGTATCGGTGATATCGCTTTTATTATGTCACTAACTTTTTATTTGCTGAAAATTCTTGGCATGCTACTATGAGAGTTAAAGACTTTTTAGAAGATGTTATAGATAAAGAAAATGCTGCTGAATTAAAAATCTCTAAAGGCGAGATTATATTTAAGGATATATCTTTTGCATGCAAAGAGGGTAGTAGTGTATTTAGCAATCTTAATTTGCATATTAAGGCTGGTGAGAAGGTAGGTATTGTAGGGCATTCAGGTAGTGGTAAATCTACTTTGATTGCATTATTGTTGAAAAATTTTAAAGCTGAAAAACCGGCGATATTATAATCGATAACCAAAGCCTTTACAATACTTCCTCTGACAGCCTGCGGGAGCAGATATCATTAATTCCTCAAGATATTATGCTTTTTCATCTAAGGAAATAGAAAATACTGCCAAAGCTGCAAATATCCATGAATTTATCGAGAGTTTACCGGAAAAATATAACACCATTGTCGGTGAGAGAGGAGTAAAGCTAAGTGGCGGACAGAGACAACGTATAGCAATTGCTCGTGCTATTCTTAAAAACGCTCCGATTTTGGTTTTAGATGAAGCAACTTCAAGCTTTGATAGCCATACTGAGCAAGAAGTGAAAAAATCTATTAATACCATGCTTGATATTGAGAATGTAACTATAATTGCTATAGCCCACAGATTATCTACTATCAAGCATATGGATAGAATTATTGTTATGGATAAAGGCAAGATCATAGAAGACGGCACTTTTACGGAACTCGTTCGTAAGGAAAAGGGTAAGTTTAAGGAGCTTTGGGAGCATCAAGTTAACGGATTTGTTTGAGCCTTATTTTAAACCGGCGTATATGCAAGGTATACTAATTTTAGGAAACAAAACTAACTATGAAGTTCATAACTTAATAAAAGGCATTTATTACATTTATAATCAAATATTCCATGAAATGTTGTTTTTAATTACCAATCTTTTTCACAAGATGGACAATTTGAATAATTAGAACGTGCATATGAGTTTCCTGATACCGGTTCTGCTATAGGATAAAAAACTTTCTTTTTTAAACATTTTTGTATTCGCTTACTAATTTTGCTTCCTTCTATAGAAATATCACTGTCTAATTCTGCTAATTGTCTTTCCATTAACGGTTCTAATTTTTTATAGCTTGAAAGCCATAATCTGCGAGCCGCAGCATAGTCCTCTCTCCAAAAAGTAATTGTTCCTCCGAGATATCGGTCTTTATCATTTATTATATATAAAGGTAGATATTTCCCTTCATCTGTACGTAATACAAGCTGCTCTTCATAAGCTTTTGACCAGGAAATAGGATATAAATAGAGAAATTTTGCATTTTCAATATTTTCTTCAATATCAATAGGAGTTTCACTAACATAGTCTGCTGTTATTTTATAACTAATTATTACGCCCAATTGCTCTAATTCATCTTTATCTTTCAATGCATGATAGCTTAAATGTGAAGCATGCAAAGCATCTTTATTAGGAATTACTGTATAAAAAACCAATTTATTTTTTGTAGGACTAAAAAATTCTCCATTATTTAATATATTACCGTTTTGATATAAAGAACCGGTAAAACTACAAAGTAAATGCCAAGCCTTTCCATAATCCTTTAGTAAGAATTGCTTACTTTTATTAAACGATATAGTAACAAGATATATGCTAGACATAAATAAAATTTACCTATTTAGCTAAGAATGCTGCCTTTTATAATCTAACTTAATCGGAGTTTATTCCTAAAAAAGCTTACTATTTAGGAATAAGTTCCTAAATAGTAATATTAGTATTGATTTTAAACCTACTTTAAATAAGAAGTATAAAATACTACTTTTCAAAGAAAAGAGTTACACCCCTAAGGCTTTTTTACCTTTAGATTGTTCTTGTTCAACTGCTTGAGTATGAGATTTGACTTGAGGGATTGCAAGATCGACTACATGTTCATATCTAACGCCGTTTTCAAATAAAACTTGACCGCATTTATTCACTTGAATAACATCTTCTTTAGAGAATTTATTTAAAATAACTTCCGTGATGTCATAAAGGAATTTCCAAGATAATTCTATTCTTTCTTGTAATGTCAGCTTTTTATTTTCCGGTTTTTGACTATTAAGGGCAATATTTGGTGAATCGTCAATATTACCTCCTTCAGCAGGTAATATATTTTTTTTACGTGCTGCTATTTTCTTATACATTAAAAATATTAATAATAATGCTAAGCAACCTACGGCAATTAAAATATGAGTATTAGAATTAGACACTATTTTGCTCTTCCTTGTTGTTGAGTTAAGTTTTGTGTTTTAGAAAGCATCGTAACCACTGCTTTACCTATATTAACTAAGTTAGCTATATCAGGAGCTAGCTTTGCAACTGCTAAGACCGGAGGCGGTAATAAGTTAGTTTTTATTGTTAGACTTATAACATTTCCGAGTTCTTTACTTCCTGGTATTACTCCTACTATTTTTTTTATGTCGCTTGCAATTTCCGTAGCTTTTTCTGTTGCTTTACATAAGGATTCTATCTTTTCGCCAAAAGAAGATTCCGGATTTAATACTTTTAATAATTCTGTTTTAGCTTCATTTAGATTACCCGAAATAGTATTCTTTACAGAGTTTAATTTGTCAATATTTATATCTTGTGGAATTGCACTTTCAATATTACTTTTTAGTTCTGCTATTTTTTCTTCTACTTCATCTTTGCTTTTTGGTATAGCTTTAGCAGCTTTTGCAACATTCTCTAGTGAAGCTTGATTATTAGGGTTTTTATTTGCTATTTCAATAATTTTTCGAGGCGGTTCTTTTGATATTTCTGAAATTGCGGCAACTTTTTTGGCTTTTTCATAGATGTTTTCAAGCTTCTCATTAGATTTAGTCTCTTCTCTTATTTCTTTTATATCGTTATGCAATTTTGTTATTTTTGGCAATAATTTTTCAGAGTCAATAAAATTATTTACTTTTTCAAGTATTCCGCTTGTTTGTATAAATATTCCAAGCATCGGTATTTGAGTGGATATAACCCCGACTAATATATTTTCTAATGATTCTATAATTTTTTTAGAAGCTCCAGGATAGAGTTTATCTAATTCTTGCTGAAATTTTAAAACTTGTTCTAAAACGTTTAAACATTTTTCTACAATAACCCCGTCAAATAAAAAGGTATCTTTTGTTTTTAGCTGTTCTTGATATGCTTTCTCAAGTGCTTCAGATAAAGTAGTTAGAGATTCTTGGATTGTCCTATTAAAAAGTTTTTCTATTTTCTCTACATCGATATTTTCAGTGTGAGATAATTCATTTAAAGAATTTTGTATAATATAAAATAAATGATCTTCTAAATCTTTTACATTCATTTTCAAAGATTTTGTAAAACCTTTTAATTTTATTAAAAGTCTTTGTAGTTCTTCTTGTTGTTCTTTGTTTAATCCGCTGAAACTAGAAAAATCAATTATAGACATAAAATTTATTATTTTGTTATCAAATATTAATTAATCTTAAAGCTTTATAACCGTAAAATAAAATGTAAAATAGTTATCATTGCCCTTGAGATTAATTTTTGTTATATTACGTGCTAACATTGCTACAATAGATTTATATTGTTTTATTGGGATATAGGTATATTCTTGAAAGATTAAACTAATCTAACTAATATATTATCAATTATTCAAAAAATTTATGCGTAAATTAACTACATTTATTGTTACGTTATTGCTAACTAGTTCGGTTGCCGCTGTTGATTTGCAGGAAGCTTTAACTGAAGGGTATAAGAGTAATGAGGAGCTGAAAGCTGCTAGAATTAAGTTTTTAGACTCGATTGAGCAGTTTCCACGAGCTTTTTCGGGGTTTATGCCTAGTGCTGGAATGAAGATTGAAAGAAGTAATAGTAAAACCAAATATAATAAAAAATATGCAGATAGGCTTGGTCTTGCTCCAAGGGAAACAGATAGTGATCAAGGTACATTAACAATTCAACAGTCTCTATTTAATGGTGGTTCTAGCGTTGCGGCTCTTAAAGCTGCTCAAGCAGGATTTAGAGCCGCACGGGGTGCATATTATGCCGGTGAACAAAAAATATTATTAAATTTAATAACTGCGTATCTTGATTGTTTTGAGAGCAAAGAGAAATATGATATTTCCGAAAGTAGGGTTCGCACTAACATACAACAAGTTAACACCGTTGAGGAGAAATTAAGACTTGGAGAAGCAACGGAAATAGATATAGCAACCGCAAGAGCAGGACTTGCAGCGGCAGAAACGAATAAACTAGCTGCCTATGCTGATTTTCAAGGAAAAAAAGCAAATTTTATTAGAGTATTTGGAATAGAGCCGACTAATATAACTATGCCTGAGTTACCTAAAATGTTACCTGCTTCATTAGATGAGTTAACAGGAAGAGCTGCTAAGCTCAATCCTGATATTGATTCGGCAAGGCATAATGTAACTTCGGCTAAAGCCTTAGAAATGGCAGAAAAAGGGAAATTATTACCGCAAGTAAGCGTGCAACTGCAATCCGGTAGAACGCACTACAATCCACAAGATGATATAAATGCTAGAAATGTAAATGCTATAAATAATAGAAGCTATACTACTACTCTTTCGGTAAATATTCCTATTTATCCTGAGGGAGGAGCTCAATATTCAAGAATCAGATCGGCTAAAAATCAAACAAGAAATAGTGCAGTTCAACTTGATAGTACGATAAAGCAGACCCAAGCAGGGGTTGTAAGCGTATGGGAGGGATTTGAAGCAGCAAAATCTCGTATTGTTGCAGCTAATCAAGGAGTAGATGCTGCTCAAATATCATATGACGGTACTGTACAAGAAGAAATAGTAGGGTCTAAAACAATATTAGATGTTTTAACTGCTGAAGAAAAATTATACGAAGCAAAAATAACTCGTGTGGATGCGTATAAATCTTCAGTACTTGCAGCATATCAAATGAAATTGTTAACCGGCGAGCTAACGGCTCAAAGTTTAAAACTTAAAGTAAAATATTTTAGTCCTGAAGAAGAGTTTAAGACTATTAAAAAGAAAATGTTTATAGGTTTCTAACGTGAGTAAGGAAAATAAAAAAAAACAAGATATGTCGATAGAAGACATATTAAAATCGATTAAAGGAGTAATTAACGAACGTAAAAATCCTATTCACGAAAATGATAGTGAAGATGAAGATATATTAGAGCTAACGGAAATAGTAAATCAAGATGAAGAAGAAAAGTTAATATCAACTAAATCTGCTGAAGAGGTAGGTGATATTTTTAAAAGTTTTACCGATACTATTGAAGATAAAAAGTTGGATAATAATATCTCATCTAAAAATGCACTGGAAGAATTAGTTGTTGAGATGTTAAAACCGGAACTTAAAGCTTGGCTTGATAAAAATCTACCTTTACTTGTTAAAGAGTTAGTAGAGATTGAAATAAAGAAATTGGTGCAGAATAGTAAGAGGTAGAGGAGTAAATGTCATTGTACGGCTCTTTATGTCATTCCTGCGAAAGCGGGAATCCAGTAAAAAAATACAAAAAACATATTTTTATTTCATCAAAGCTTGTAATTTTGTGCTAGGTTAGTCTTGTTTATTCTGGATTCCCGCTTTCGCGGGAATGACATAGCAACAATGCCTACAGTCGTTCGCAATGACGTTTTAGGATAATTATTTAATAAGGAATTATATGTTAAATAAATTATGTAAGATATTATTTTTTATCAATCTGTTATTGGTTGCAGTGCAAAGTTATGCTTCACCTCCATCATTACCGGCTGCCGAAGTAGATACTAAAGATAAGGATGTTAGCTCTAATTCCGATATTTCTTTTTTTGATAAATTTAAGCAATTTTTTAGTAAATCAAAAAAGAAAAATATACCCCCTAAACAGGTAAATGAACAAACTAAAGCAGCCCATAAAGAAGAACCAAAGCTAGCTTCCCAAGAGCCTAATGAAAATGAACAAGCTGAGCCGTTTATAGATGTCGGTAATACAGCATTGCCTAGTGCCACCGCAAGTAATGAACATGAAAGTAGTGTAAATTTAGCTTTTCATGATAACACACCGGATAAACAAGTTACACAACAAGAACCTAATGAATCGGAAACATCTGAACCTTTTATAGATATTGGTAGTGCAAAGTTACCTAGTGCTACAAGTAATGAAATGCATGAAGAAGAAGTTGATTCTAATGAGCATAAAGATACAAATTTAGCTTCTAATATTATAACTCCTAAAGTACCGAGACCTATAGTATCTATGCCTCCGGCTCAAGCAGGAAGTTATGTAGTGCCCCCGCAGCGACCGGTGCAAATATATAAACCGACCAATTTGCCGCCCGTGCATAAGCCTATTCCGCTTAATCCACCTCCTGATGCTAATAAAGAGGAAGAAAGCGTAGCACCGATAGCACTGCCGTCTATACCTAATATGCCTGCCGTTTCTCCGCCTGTGGTTAGCCCGCCGGTAACCCAAGATACTATACCAAGTACTATGCCGACAACAGTACCTCCTGCAGAAACTCCGGTAGTACCTAGTAATGCACCTGCACCGCTGGTAATGCCTACAAATCAACAATCTACACAGCCTATAACACCGGCTAGCCCAAATACACCCGTTACTACTCCGCCTAAAGTAGTTCCTACAACCGATTCTTCAGCGGAAATCAATAACTCGCAAGAGACATTTGTTGCTGTTTCAGATGTCCCAAAAAAACAAGATTGGAATACTCCGCTTATCCCCGTTGTTGTAGTGAAGCCGAATCAACCTCAATCTCAGCCTTTAGAGAAGCAAATTAAGAATAATCAAACTACAAATAATCAAGAGAAATCACCGCCGATAAGCTCTCCAAATATCATGATTCAAAAACAGGATGATAAGGTGAATAATGAAACCTCGGAATCGACAACAAAATTCGTTAAAGATGAAACGCAAATGTTACTTTTACCTGATGATGATATAGTTCTTGGTAAACTAACAGAGCAAGCGACTTTAGAGCAGATGGATATGTATGCATATATAGAGCTGTTCCAAAAGAAAGAAGAATGGATAGCAAGTGCCGAAAGAAGAAAAGCTGTAGAGAGTTTTATTAAATATGATAATGATATAAATAAAAAGAAAGATATTTATGCCAATCTGTCTTATTGTAGTGCAGTAGATAATGCTTTTAGAGCAGTTGATAGAAATAATCTTTTTGGGCTGCGTGCGTTACTTGATGTTTATCCGATGTTGCAAGAAAAGAGCAGATTAGGTGAAACATTACTAACTGCTGCTATTTATAATGATAATTACTATTTAGCAAAATTTTTGGTCATACGAGGTATTAAAATTTCTACTCTAAATGATGAGTGCCAATATCCATTAGATATTGCATTAGCTCAAGGAAACGCTAACATAGCTTGCATGTTAATCAAAGCTAAGGGTTACTAATAAGATTATTTTTATCGTCATTGCGAGCGACTGCAAGGAGCGTGGCAATCTCATGAAATAGTATAAAATCCTGAGATTGCTTCGTCAAAACTTACAGTTTTTCCTCGCAATGACGTAGAATTTTCAAACAATTTCTTTAAAGCTTAATTGCTTTTCTAGGTTAAATAGTTTAATTTAGGAAAGAAAACAATTAATTCCTCTCCTACATATATGAATGATTTATTCAGCTTTAACAAAGAAAAAAAAAATAAGCTAGTCGATAATAACTACAGTGCAAAAGATATTGAAGTATTAGAGGGGCTTGAGCCTGTTCGTAAAAGACCGGGTATGTATATCGGTGGCACTGATTCAAATGCTATGCATCATTTAGTATCTGAAGTGCTGGATAATGCTATGGACGAAGCAGTCGCCGGTTTTGCAAGTATCATCACGATAAAAATGCATCAGGATCATAGTATTACTATATTTGATAACGGTCGCGGTATCCCTATTGATAATCATCCTAAATTTCCTGATAAATCAGCTTTAGAAGTAATTTTAACTACTCTTCATTCAGGAGGTAAATTCTCAAATAATGTTTATCATACTGCAGGCGGATTGCATGGTGTTGGAATATCGGTAGTAAATGCTTTATCTAAACATTTAGAAATAAAGGTTTATAAACAAGGTAAATTATATAGTCAAAGTTATTCTAAAGGAGAAAAGTTAACTGATTTAATATGTGAAGAAGTATCTAAAAGGCTAAGAGGTACATCAATAAATTTCACTCCCGATCCGGAAATTTTTAGTGGAAAATTACATTTTAATCCTAAAAAGATTTATGAGCTTGCAAGGTCAAAAGCTTATTTATATCGCGGTGTTACTATAGAATGGGAATGCGAAGTAGAAGTACCGTCAGATATACCTAAAAAGGCATTAATAAATTTCCCAAACGGTTTAAAAGATTATTTAAGTTCAAAAGTAACTTTAGATAATTTAGTTATTCCGGAAATTTTTTCAGGCAATATAGAGTCTACGCTGGACGGGATAAAACTTGAATGGGCAATCTGCTGGCAAAATAACGATAGCTCGGTGTTTATTCAATCATATTGTAATACCGTTCCGACTCCACAAGGAGGAACGCATGAGCAAGGACTTAAGTCAGCTATTTTACGTGGGCTTAAAGCATACGGTGAAATGATAGGGAATAAAAAAGCTGCCAATCTAACTATTGAAGATATTTTAGAAACCGCAAGTGTCGTACTTTCTATTTTTATAGCTGAGCCGTCTTTTCAAGGACAAACTAAGGAAAAATTAGTATCAAACGGTGTAAGTAAACCGGTCGAGAATATAATAAAAGATCATTTTGACCATTTTCTTAGTAGCGATAAAGCTTTAGCTACTAATTTACTTGAGCATGTAATTAGCATTGCCGAATTTAGAATAAGTAAGAAAAACGAAAAAAATATTTCCCGTAAAAATGCCACTCAAAAATTACGTTTACCTGGTAAACTTGCCGATTGCACACGAACTTCACCTGAAGGGACGGAATTATTTATTGTAGAAGGTGATTCGGCAGGAGGCTCTGCAAAACAAGCACGTAATAGAGAAACGCAAGCAGTATTACCGCTATGGGGTAAAGTTCTAAATGTTGCGAGTTCTACGCTTGAAAAAATCGTTAATAATCAAGCGATACAAGATTTAGAAATAGCTCTTGCCTGCGGTAGTTTAAAGAATTATAAAAAAGAAAATCTGCGTTACGAAAAAATAATTATTATGACTGATGCAGATGTTGACGGTGCTCATATAGCTTCGCTATTAATGACTTTCTTTTTTTTACGAATGCCGAAATTGGTAGAAGAGGGGCATTTATATCTAGCTAAGCCTCCGCTTTATCGTTTAACGCAGTCTAATAAAACTTATTATGCAGGCGATGAAGAGGAAAAAGCTAAGTTAACGGATAAATTATCAAAAGCTAGTAAAGCTAAAATTGAAGTAGGTAGGTTTAAAGGTCTCGGTGAAATGATGCCTGCACAATTAAAGGAAACTACTATGCATCCGGAAAAAAGATCGCTTTTAAAGGTAACTTTAGAAGATTTTCAAAATGTCGATAAAATAGTAGATGATTTAATGGGTAAAAAGCCGGAAAAAAGATTTCAATTTATTTATGAACAGGCTTTAGTTAAAATGGATAAAATTATTAGTGAGCTGGATATTTAATCGTCATTGCGAGGAGCCGTAGGCGACGCGGCAATCTCGTCAAATATCCTGAGATTGCTTCGTCAAATTACTTTGTAATTTTTCTCACAATGACGCTTTGCTTAAAAAACACACATATTTGGAGTATTATGTTATTACGTTTAATTATAACACTATTTTTTATTATAAATTCTATTTGTGCATTTGCAGAAGGAGAAAAAGAAACTGAAAATAAAATATCAAATCAGGAAGCTTATAAGCAATTTCAAGACGTATTTGAACGTATTGAAAAGGATTACGTACGAGTACCCGATAGGCAAAAAATGATAGATGAAGCAATTAACGGTATGTTAAACTCGCTTGATCCTCATTCAAGCTATTATACCGATGAGGATTTAGAAGATATTTTTACTTTTACAAAAGGTGAATTTGGCGGAATCGGTGTTGAAATAATGTATGATAGCGGAGCAATTAAGATAATATCGCCTATTGACGATTTGCCGGCTTTCAAAGCAGGGCTTAAAGGCGGGGATTATATAGTAGGCGTGAATGACGAGTTAGTCTCTACGCTTGGTCCTAATAAAGCTATAAAAGAGATGCGTGGTCCGCCTGGTACTAAGGTTAAATTGTTGATAATTGAGGAAGAAGAGGCAAAACCGCAAGAGCTAGAGCTTACTCGCGAAATAGTAAAAATCAAGCCGATAAAAGCACATTTAGAAAAAAATAATATTGCATATATACGTATAACTACTTTTAATGAGTCAACAATTTCTGAGCTGAAGGCAGCAGTAAAGAAGTTAAAAACTGAAAGTAAAGATGACCTTAAAGGTATAATTCTAGATTTACGTAATAATGCCGGAGGTATACTCGATCAAGCTATTGCCGTTAGTGATTATTTTATTGATTCCGGTGTAATTGTAACAACAAAAGGTAGAACTACATCAAGTAATAGCGAAACTAAAGCAAATGAGTTTTCGTTAAAAGCTCCCAAAGTACCTATGATAGTTTTAATAAACGGTAATTCTGCCTCTGCCTCGGAAATAGTTGCCGGAGCTTTGCAAGATCATAAAAGAGCAATAATACTTGGCACTAAGTCTTTCGGTAAAGGATCAGTTCAGGCTTTAACGCAAATCAATTCTAGGGCTGCCGTAAAACTGACTATATCTAAATATTACACCCCAAGCGGTCGTTCTATTCAAGCAGAAGGAATAGAGCCTGATATTTTAATTGAGCCGGCGAAAGTTGAGTATCCAGAAGTGAAAAAAATAGATAAGCGTTTTTCTGAGAGTTCTTTAAAAAATTATTTGAAGAATGATAATGAAAAAAATAAAGATAATTCATCTAAAAACAAAGATAGCAAAAAAGAAACAAAAGCCAAAAATAATAAACAAGAAGAGAATGAATTATCGGAATTATACAAAAAAGATTATCAATTTGCTCGTGCTTATGATGTAATTACAGGGTTGATTATTAATAAGAAGCTGGAAACAAAAGAGAAAGTTAAACAAGAAGATAAGTAGAGAGGATAATGTCATTCTCGGTTTTGCTGCATGGATAGATTCTTCTTCATAAGCTACGGAAAAACTGTAAGTTTTGTACGTACGCAATCTCAGGAGCCCTGCTTTATGAGATTGCCACGCAGCCTACGGCTGCTCGCAATGACGATTTGGTATGCAAGCAAGCCTTCCGCAGGGATGACATCAGTTGAGCTAAAAATAACTACTAGGTCTCGTAATGAACCATAATAAGTATATAGTAAGATTGTCATTCATTATATTGTTTCTTAATATTGTCATAAATATGATGTTTTATCGTTATTTTATGATAAAAGAAATGATAGTAAAACTAGTGGCTTTGGAACATACTAAAATTGTAGAACTTTACACTGATAATATTTGGAATACTCATCAGAACGTAATCAGTAAATTACATAAATTCGATTATTTAAAACTATTACAAGATCAAGATTTTATTAATTTTGCAAAGATTACCGCTCAATGGTTCACCAATCTTAATATTAATATTTCTCTCTACGATCTCAAAGGTAATAAATTCATCACTAGTAATATGTTACATATGTATAGTGTAGACAATTATAAAGATGATAGTTTGGTTGAGATAGTTACCGCAAAAATCGATAAATTTTTTTTAAAGTCTTTTACTTCAAAAGCTCCGCTTCAAGATGCTTTTGAAGGTATTACAAGTCATATATTATTACCAAGGGTAGTAATAGAAAATGAAAGTGATTTAACAGTGGAAAAAGCTTCTTTTGTTACTAGCTATATCCCTGTTATAGATAATAATTTAGATTTTCCCGTAGATGTAGTATTTGAGATTAACACTAATATTACCAGCCAGTGGCAAAATATAACCTCTCTTGAGCAAAAGGTTTTTATAACTTTTATCATTATTTTTATAATATTCTGCACTATAATTATTAGTAATACTAACTATGCTAGACAAATTATTGAGGAGCAGCTTGAAACAAATAGAAATTTAAAAGCTCAAATAGTAAAAGTAGAAAAAACCAGCTCTTCAAATACAAAGTTTTTTGCTAATATTAGTCATGAATTGCGTACACCACTTAATGCTATAATAGGCTTTTCGGAAATTCTTATGTCGGAAAGAGATGCAGAAAAAAGTAAAAATTATATTAAAGATATAAATGATGCCGGTAAACATTTGCTTAGTATGATTAATGATATTTTAGATCTTTCTAAAGCTTCTGCCGATAAATTAAAAGTAGATAGTATAGATCTTGATTTAAATAAATTAATTAGTTCTTCGCTGATACTTGTTAAGCCTCGTGCCAATCAAGCCGAAGTGGCTTTAATTAGTAGATTACCGAAAGAGCATGTGGTTATAAAGGCTGATCCAAAAAGGCTAAAACAAGTATTCTTAAATCTTTTATCAAATGCCGTGAAATTTACAAATTCTGGAGGAAGTGTTACTATTGCACTTGAAAAAGATGAGTTAGCAAAATTAGTATATATAAAAGTTATAGATACCGGCATCGGTATTGAGGAAAAAGATATCCCAAAAACTTTATCGGCGTTCGGTCAAATTGATAGTGAGCTTAGTCGAAAATATGAGGGTACCGGTCTTGGGTTGCCGCTTACTAAAAAACTGGTTGAGCTTATGAACGGTAAGTTTGATTTGCAAAGTAAGATAAATGAAGGTACCACCATAACAATAACTTTTACATATGACGGTAGTATTGAAATATAAAAAATTGTGTGGAATATTAAAAATTTTTCGGTATACTTGTTTTATTTGAAAAATTGGCTACGTCGTTTTATAAGATCTGCGGTTCTCACGTATTAAGTATACGCAGCACACCTCGCCTTATAAACTCCTTGCTCTTTTCCAAATAAAACTTCGTCTACTTACTCTTCGTTTATTCAGAGTATATTATAAAAAAAATTATAAATCTTTAAAAAATATATGAAACTGATTGTCTTATTATTTACTTTTTTATTTTCTATGGTTTCTTTCGGAGAAAGCGAAACTATTAAAGGAAAGCCTTTAAAATATGCAGCAAATAATGATTTTGAAAATAGATTAGATGAACAGGAACAAGAAATCAGAAGATTAATCGGTAAAGTTGAGGTTTTACAGCATAAAATTGATATGCTAACGCAGAACTCAAATATTCCAAATCAAGAAGAAAATACTGAAGTTTTAGAAGCCGGTGATTCAAAAAAACAAGATGTTTTTGATATAGCTTTGCTTAAAGACATGCCGGATAATGCTCCTAAAAAACCTATTGCGGTTAATAAGGATATAGCTCCCGATAAGCAAGCTTACGATTTGGCTCTTGCTGCTTATAAAGATAATAAACTTACTGAAGCAAAAGATAAATTTAAAAATTTTATCCAAAAATATCCTAACAGTTCGCTGATTAGTAATGCTTATTTCTGGTATGGGGAATGCTTTTTTAAACAAAAAGACTATAACGGAGCAGCGGTTAACTATTTAAAAGGCTATAAAGAGTTACCGAAAGGGGCAAAATCTTCTGATGGATTATTGAAGTTAGCACTTTCCTTAGGTGAACTAAAAAAAACTCAGGAAGCATGTAATATGCTTGCTAAGCTTGATAAGGAATTTCCAACTAATAGAACTACTGCATCCAAGAAAATGGCAGAGGATGCTAAGATCAAATTTGGCTGTAAAAATAAAAATAATAAGATATGATTGATATTTTGGATGAAGTACTGAGTGATCAAAATGAAGAAAAAAGGTTAATTTTTTTCAAAAAGCTTTTACCTATAATAATAATCATTTCTATAATAGCTATTACTATAATGGTTGTTATTAATAATAATAAAGATAAAAGAATTAAAAATAACCAAAAAAACGGTGATATTCTTATTAAGGCTGTTGGTTTGGAAACAACAAAAGATAATGAAGAATTAGCTTTTAATACTTTAGAGAATTTGGTTACTACTAGTAATACTAAAATAAAAGAAATAGCTGCATTAGAACAAGTAGCCATAAAGATTTCGGGAAAAAAATATTCAGAAGCGAAAGATCTGCTTAATAAAATTATTGAAAATAAAGAATATTCCGAAATTTCTACTTCTTATGCACGTATTTCATGGTGTGGTCTTGTTATTGATGATCAAAATCTAGATATTCAAGATAAAGAAAAATTGACAAAATATTTAAACTATTTTGATGACGAGAAAAAACCTTTTTGGGCTACGGCAACTATTATAAAGGCTATGTGGGATATTAAGAATAATATGAAACCGCAAGCAGAAAAAAATCTAAAAAATTTATTAATTTCAAATAATGTATCTGATCTAATAAAAGATCAGGCTAAAGCATTGCTGGTAAATTTAAATAAATAATAATTCGTACTTAAGGAAAAATATGACAAAAAAAATAGCACTTCTGTTATTACCGTTTATTTTAATTTCATGTAACGGGCTTGGACCAAAAAGGGTAAAAAATATTGTTGAGTTGACTCCTAAATTAGCAATTCAGACTAATGAGCCTATATATTTAGATTCTAATGCAAATATATATGCGTTTAATGCAAATATGCTTAAGAATAAACAGTATAGTTTCGCTAGAAGCAAAACAATTACTGAGCCGATTTTTATAGGCGATATGATTTATGCATTAGATATTAGATCGAATATTTCTGCATTTTCTATAGAGAAAAATAAGATTATTTGGTCTTATAATTTAAGTAGACATAAAAAAGATAATTATATAGGTGGTGGAATTTTACACCATAACGGAAAATTATACGTAACATACGGTTCAAGGTTGTTAGTAGTGCTAGATGCAAAATCAGGTTATGAAATAATTAGAAAAGAACTTCCGGATATTATTAGAATTAAGCCTATTGTGCTAAATGATAATACTGTCTTAGTGCAAACTATCAGTAATCAAACTATTGCTTTAAATGCAGAAACTTTAAAAACCGTATGGGAACATGAAAGCCTAGCGGAAGTTTTATCGGCTAGTTATTTTATGACGCCCATAGTACAGTATGACAATGTAATAGTAACTTATAATTCCGGGCAAGTACTTGCATTAAATATAAAAAACGGTGAAGTAAGATGGAATTTTGAGTTCGCAGATCTTAATGATCGTACAGCTATACCGAATTTTGACGAATCAAGTATTTTATGTACCCCCGTTCATGATAATATGAATCTGTATATAGCGACCGGTCTTGGCAAGCTTATTAAGCTTAATGTAGCAACCGGCAGTGTGATTTGGCAGGTAAATGCCGAGGATATTCAATCAATGTCTTTAATCGGTAATAGCCTATTTGTAACAAATAACGCTAGACAAATAGCGGCATTTAATCCTGAAACAGGGAAAGTAAAGTTTGTAGCTGATTTAAATGATGGAAAAGATCCTAAGAAACTAAAATCTGCTACTTTTTTAGTACCTTTTGTTGGAGTTGATAATAACAATAAGCGAAGTTTAAATGTTATTTCCGTTAACGGTGTTTTATATAGTTTTGATGTTGATAATAATGGATTAAACATGATGCCTCATATTGTCAAAATTATAAAGAATATTCATTATTATGGGCTAAGAGCAAATAATAATTTATATTTTTCTACCGATAGAAAGATAATATTCGGAAGTAAATAGGGATTGCTAACTAGTGATAATATCGTCGTTGCGAGCGGTCAAAGTGAGGTCGGCAATCCAGAAAAGATAATAAAAATGCTATAAACTAGCATTTTTAAACTGGATTGCTTCATCAAAATTTTCAATTTATCCTCGCAGTAACGTTAATTTATTAACTAATTTATCTGCAATACCAGTAAATAGATTATATTTAACTTGACAAATGGCAGGTATTAATGCTATTAAATATGTTTCTTGATTCTTTAATTTTAAATTCTAATTAAAAAGATACTATTGTGAAAACTTACTCGGCAAAGCCATCGGAAATTGAAAAGAAATGGTGGGTCATAGACGCAAAAAATATTGTACTAGGGCGACTCGCTAGCAGAGTTGCTAATATGCTACGTGGTAAGCATAAACCTAGCTTTACGCCTCATTTAGATTGTGGTGATAATATAATCATAATAAATGCGGAGCATGTAAAATTAACAGGTAAAAAAGCGAATCACAAAGACGGAAAAATATATTACAGGCATACAGGATTTCCAGGTGGGATAAAAGATACTACGGCAGGTAAAATCTTAAGTGGTAAACACCCTGAGAGAGTTATTAAAATGGCCGTAAAAAGAATGATTACAAGAAATGCTTTAGGTGCTAAGCAAATGAGTAATTTGTATGTTTATGCAAATGGTGATCATCCTCATATGGTACAGCAACCTACTGTTTATGATTTTGCAAGCCAAAATCCAAAAAATAAAAAGTAATAGAATATGACCGAGTTAAAAATTAAAACAGAAAAAGTAGAAAAGCAGTTAACTAAAGAACCTTTAAAACCGGTATTAAAAACTCCTAAAGAGAAAATAGATAATTCAGGCAAGTTTTATGCTACAGGTAAAAGAAAAAATGCTATAGCACGAGTATGGCTTAAAGTAGGAAAAGGAAAAATAGTTGTTAATAAAAAAACAATAGACCAGTATTTTCCTTCTGAAACCTATGTGAAAACTATCTTACAGCCTTTTGTCTTAACAAAAACTATTGATCAGTATGATGTAATTTGTACTGTTAGAGGTGGAGGAATTTCAGGACAAAAAGGTGCTATTTTACATGGAATTTCTAAAGCTTTAGATAAATCTGCTCCGGATTTTCATGCTATTTTGCGTAAAGGCGGTCTTTTAACACGTGATTCTAGGGTAGTAGAGCGTAAGAAATACGGACAATGTAAAGCACGTAAGAAAACACAATTCTCTAAGCGTTAAGATAAAATTTGAGAAGTTGCTAGTCAATTGTTGCATGAATCAATTTTTTTTATTGTCATCCCGCGACTTGATCGCAGGATCGCTTAAAATATTTAAATTATTAGTATTTTAAGTTATTTTTTTTGGATACCGTGGTCAAGCCACGGTATGACACTAAGTGCATTTTTCGATCCATGCAATAATGCACTATTTTTATCTAGAATGACACTTCTTAACAAATTATATAAACACTCTTCCCCTGGCGGGGTAGCTCAGCTGGTTAGAGCGACGGAATCATAATCCGTGTGTCGGGGGTTCAAATCCCTCCCTCGCTACCATTCATTCGTCTTTTTGAAAGTTCTATGGTAAACTGATTTGAACTCTGTGCTTCGTTGTTTATCGTCTTGCCTATTAATATATAGGTTCTATCCTCATGCCTGTCACAAAATGGGGTTGAGTTTACTATAGAACTGTTAACAAAATAAATTTTAAAGCTAATTAAATTACTTTTTGCTGCAAATTATAAGATTTTTTTGAAATAGGATTAACTATTCCTGCAAAAATCTTATAATTTTTGCTAAAAATTCTTTTTAATTATCAATTAAAATTATTTTGTTAACAGTTCTATAGTTTTTAATAAAATTTTGTATAAGATAAATATATAATAAATGTTTAATTCTTATATTTATTATTTATGAGCTTTCTTCCAATATATGCTAAAGGGTTCGTGTATCTGAAAGATATCGACCCTACAATTATTCAAAATATGCGTTATTATTCAGATGAAAATTTTGTTGGTAAAAAGGTAGATTGTTATAAAGCACCGGAAGCAATTTTAACCATAGAAGCTGCGAAGGCCCTTAAAGCAGTACAAGCTGAGATAAAAAAAGATGGTTATTCACTTATTATATATGATGCATATAGACCACAAAAAGCTGTACAACATTTTTAAAGATGGAGCAAAGATAATATTGATCAAAAAAATAAGGAAAGCTTTTACCCATATATAGATAAGTCTAAATGTTTTACACTAGGTTATATAGCTGAAAGATCCAGCATAGTAGGGGTAGTACTGTAGATTTATCAATAATAAAGCTTCAGAAGGAAGTTAATAATAATCCTGAAGTCATTAAGAGAAAATTGAAAGACGAGCGTGTTATATCCTATTTAGATGACAATACGGTAGACATGTATACTTCGTTTGACTTATTTGATAAAGCTTCACATCATGATAGTAAATTAATTGATAAGCAATATTTAGTAAAACGTAATTATTTACGTTCTAAGATGCAAAAACATAATTTTAAAGCATGTCAAATTGAGTGGTGGCATTATACACTTGAAGATGAGTCTTATAAAGATCAATATTTTAACTTTGATATAGAATAAAAAACTATGACAGTATTAAGCGAGAAAAGATGCATACCATGTGAGGGTGGAGTTCCGCCACTTGAGAAAAAAGAAATTGATAAATTATTGACTGAATTACAAAATGAGTGGTAAGTGAATGAATTAGGGCATCTTTATAAAAAATATAAATTTTCTAATTTTATAAAAGCTATGGAATTTGCAAATAAGATAACTGAAATTGCAGAGCAGGAAGCACATCATCCCGATTTAACTATATCTTGGGGAGCATGTAGTGTGGAATATGGACTCATAAAATCGGCGGTCTTACGGAAAACGACTTTATATTGGTTGCAAAGATAGAAAGTAAAATCTAATTATTTTCAGGTTGTAATAATTAATTACTTAAGTGAAAAGAATATTAGCAAAAATCACACAAGTATCAACAGCTAAACGATGGTTTCTTATTAAATTAATTGAATTATAACAATAATTTTAATAATATTTAATAATAAGACATGTTTGTAATAAACATAAAGTAACGTTATGCCAAATTATCATATTAAATTTTTACCAAATATAGTTAATTTAATCGGTTATTTTTGTAGACTTATTTTATTACCAAATTTAATACCAGCTGATTCTAGTGAAAATAGTTATGACCAAAGCCTTGATAGAAATAAGGTATATTCTGTACATTTAAAACCTTTTTCTAATACCTATACATATTTTTTAGATGAGCATCCTGATCATACCTTTGTACATATTGCTGATAAAAAATATATTTTATGTGGATTGGTTAGAGAGCTAAAATTTGCGTTTGAAGATATAAATTCATGGTTTTTAATGCCAGAAGCTCAAATTGATACGGTTAATTGGGAAGCTGAAACAACAACAAATCACTGCCTAAGTAATTTTATTATAAATTTATTTCATATAAGAGAAGTAAAAGATTTTATTGCTAATATAACTATATCTAATCTAGCAAATGCATTTACTGCACATATAATCGGTGATAATAATTATAACTTAATAAAGAATGATAGTACATATTATATGATTGAATCTAGTTGCGATAAAGATATTAGTTTATTGTCTAGAGGAACAAATGAGTGTGCTGTATTTACTTTAGGTAAATGATACGGATACTTCATTATTTAGTGCTATAAATGAATTAATTGAAGGTGATAGAGAGGTAAATAGTGCTGCTACAAGTACTATTTATATAAAATTTTTACTGAATTAATGATTCAAATTCTTTTACAACGGCTTGATAAAGTTTCCGTTTGAAAGGAATTATAATAGATAATAGCTCGTCAAGTGATGCCCAACGCCATTGGTCAAATTCCGGATTAGAGGTATTTATATTAATATCTTCGTTATTTCCGGTAAACCTAATTAAAAACCAGCGTTGTTTTTGTCCACGAAAATTACCGTTCCACAATTTAGGTATTAAAAAGCTTGGTACATCATAACTATACCAGCATTTGCTTTCGGCAATAATATATCCTTTATCGCTTCCTATTTCTTCTAACATCTCACGCATTGCTGCAATACTTGGTGTTTCGCCGGGAACTATCCCACCTTGCGGCATTTGCCATGCAGATATTTTTGTATCTATTCTTTTACCGACGAATATATGGTTATCAGCATTTAATATCATCATGCCGACCCCTGGTCTATATGGTAAATCAAGATGTTTTTTGGAAGAATTTCTCATTATTTTTTTACTTTAAAAAATCAATTATAATTTTACTATTTTATTTTTACCCGTTGTTTTAGCTTCATACATAGCTTTGTCAGCACGTTCAATGAAAGATTCTATTGATTCTTCTTTTTTATATTCCGTAACTCCGATTGAAATAGTTTTTTTTAAAGGTTCAATTTGATCTTCAATATGAAAATCCATATATTCTATTTTAACTCTAACTCTCTCCGCAGTTTCAATTGCTTTAGAAATATCTATATCCGTTAAGAGTATAGTAAATTCTTCACCGCCGAATCTTGCTATTAAGTCTGTTACTCTGAGAGTATTCTTCAAAATACGGGATACAATTGTTAAAACCTTATCGCCTGCTTGATGACCGTAAGTATCGTTTACATGTTTAAAATTGTCGATATCGCACATAAGTAAATATAATTTAATACTTTCTTTATTAGCTTTCTCAATCATTTGTTTGAGATGTATATCGAAATAGCGACGATTAAATAAGCCGGTTAGACCGTCTTTAGCTGCTAAATTAACACTTTGTTCAAGATCATTACGTAAATTATCTTGATATTGCTTACGCCTTAATTGTGTTCTAATTCTAGCAAGCAACTCGCTTTCCTCTATAGGATAAACGAAATAATCATTAATACCGAGTTCAATACCTTTCACAACCAAAGGCATACCGTCTTCATCAATTTGTAAAATTATTACCACGCCGCTTATTTCTGCTTTACCTCTTAAAATAACACTGATCCTCAAAGGATCGTCATTTTCGAGCATACTACTGATAATTACTAAATCGGGGGTATATTCATTTATAATATCTAATTCATCGGAATTACTTATTACCTTTACGTTTTGGGTAATCTTAAGTAACATTTGTTTTATATTTTTAGTTTGTACCACATCATCATTAATTAGTAATATTTTTTTATCTGCAAAAGTGTCATGCATTTCGATATTTGTTACGCCTAATAATGCATTAGTGCTATTACGAAGCTTTAACTCATCAATTAAGCTTTTCATTCTAGATAGCGATTTAAGTCTTACAAATAGAGCGGTATCGTTAATCGGCTTTGTTAAAAACTCATCAGCTCCTGCCTCAAGACCTTTAACTCGATCATCAATATCGGAAAGTGCAGTTACCATTACAACCGGTATATGAGTAGTTTCCGGATCGGTTTTTATCGTTTTACATACCTCAAATCCATCCATTTCCGGCATCATAACATCAAGTAGTATAATATCAATTTTTCCCTTTTTAAGAATTGCTAATGCTTCTTTGCCGCTATTTGCAGTAAGAACCGTATAATACTCTTTTAAAAGTTTGGCTGTCAGTAACTTAATATTGGTTTCTATATCATCTATTACTAATATTGTGGTCATAAGATTAAATTCTTGTTTTTAAAGGAAATAATTTGTATACTTATACTTTAATTTTAAGTCTTAAATGTAATATATATGAAAATTTCAGCAAATTCAATTAGAACAGGTAACATATTAGTTTATAATAATGATTTATGGGTTGTAAGCAAAACACCGGAACATACTCAACCAGGGAAAGGTGGGGCTTATGTACAAGTTGAGATGAAAAATTTAAAAACAGGGACAAAGCGTAACGAAAGATTCAGTTCTTCCGATTATTTAGAAAAAGCCGAACTTGAACAAAAAGATTATCAATTTTTATATTTTGAAGGTGATGATTTGGTATTGATGGATACCAAACATTTTGATCAAATAAATGTTCCAAAGGAAATTTTAGAAGAAAAATTACCTTTCTTAACTGAAAATATGATTGTTAAAGTCGAATTTTATAATGAAAAGCCTTTAAATATTGAGCTTCCTCCAACTGTTATACTTGAAATTAGTGAAACTGATCCGGTAATAAAAGGAGCAACCGCTACCGCTTCTTATAAACCGGCAATTTTAGAAAACGGTATTAAAATTAAGGTCCCGCAATATTTAGAAATAGGAGAAAAAATTGTTGTTAAAACCGATGATATAACATATGTCGAGCGAGCTAAATAAATTTCCATTATGCAACCTATAACTAATTTATTAATTAATGCCCTGCGTAAAGCAGTTAAGTTTTTGCATAGAGATTTTTTAGAACTCGAAATGTTGCAAAAAAATTCTGTAAGAAACGAAGAATTTTGTAAGCGATCTTATTTAAGATTAAAAACTTTATTATGTGAAGAATTACAAAAACATACACAATATTTATTTTTTCCAGATGATCAATTCGATTTAAATAATAATTATGAGAGTGTCTTTTTAATTAATCCTATAGATAGCCCAAATAATTTCGCTAGAAGTATACCTTTTTTTGCGATATCCGTAACTTATTTAAAAAGGAATCAAGAAGTTTTAACTCCTACTTCTACAGTAATATATTTCCCTGCTCTTAATGAAATTTATTATGCTGAAAAAGGTAAAGGAGCTTGGATAGAAAAAAATAATTTAAACTCTAATTATCAAGGATTAAGACTTAGAGTTTCCGATAATGCAGATTTAAAGAACTGTTTAGCAATTATTGAAGATGTAAATCATAATGATTTGGAGGAAATATACTCCTGTGAAATGAGGAGTGAGTATACGAAGATCAACTTGGAAAAGAGCAAGGAATCTGTAAGCCGAGGAGCGGAGCGTACAGAAGTATGTGAGCATTCGAGGACTTACAAAGATGACGTAGCCAATTTTTCAAGTTCATCGAGTATAAATAATATTAGATCTTTTGGCTCTCCTTGCTACGGGGCTACGCTTGTAGCTTCAGGTAAAGCGGATTTAATATGTTTATCATTATTAAATTTTACATTATATTATGCATTTGAGCTTCTTATTAAGGAAGCAGGCGGGATAATTATAGATTCTAGCGATAAATTTATATATTCAAATCGTTATATTGCTAAGAAACTTAAAAAATATTAGACAAGAAATTATTTTAGATTTGCATTTTTATTGTTAGAATATAATAATAATGTTAATATAATTATTAATTCATAAAGTTATGGTACATTATAAAGAGTTTGAATTTGACTGCGATTTTGGTGGACAAAGAGCCAAGTTTAAGTTTTATATAGGTACGCCTCAAGAAGGGCATCATCCGCTACAATTTCAAGCAAAATGGTTATCTGACGAAAGAGGCGGTACTATTCCTGATGAGGTTATGAAAGCAATATCACAGCTAAATGATCTTGCCAAAAAAAACGGTGTTCCACTTCCGGATTTATGCGTATATGCTCTTGGTTCTGCTCAAGAAGCCCAAGCTACCCCTCAAGAAGAAGAAGAAGATGAAGATGAGAGTGAGAACCAAGAGGATAAAGCAGGCATAGTTAAAAATAATAAGGAGATTCATAGAGATTAAAATGAAACAATATAATGATTTATTTAAAATTATTCACCGCGAAGGATATATATTTATTGCTAGCTTTGCATTAGTAAGTTTTTTATTAGCATCATTTAATGAAAAACTTGGCTGTATTGGATTTATTGCTACTGCTTGGTGTATTTATTTTTTCCGTAATCCTGATCGCTTTGTACCTATAAGTGATGATCTGGTAATAAGTCCTGCAGATGGAATAATTCAAGAAATTAAGGAAGCATTGCCGCCTCCGGAATTAGGGCTTGGTGATGTGGAAATGATTAGAGTTAGTATTTTTCTAAATATTTTTAATGTCCATGTTAATAGAATCCCAGCAAACGGAAAAATTTTAGCACTTCATTATAATCCGGGAAAATTTTTTAATGCTTCACTCGATAAAGCTAGTATTTATAATGAGCGTCAATCAGTATTAATGGAAACTGATCAAGGGCAGAAAATTGTTTTTGTTCAAATAGCCGGACTTATAGCAAGGCGTATAGTTTGTGATTTAGAAGAGGGTAATGAAGTTAAAACGGGCGAGCGATACGGTATAATTCGTTTCGGTAGCAGAGTAGATGTTTATCTACCGTTGAAAACAGCTTTATTAGTGAGTAAAGGGCAGACTGCTATAGGCGGTGAAACTATCATTGCTGATTTTGGACGTAAAAAGACAGCAGAATTTAAGTTTGAGAGGAAGTAGTCTCATAACTTTAAAACCCCGTTATTGCGAGAGCAGCCGTAGGCTGCGTGGCAATCTCATGAAATAATAACAAACTCCTGAGATTGCTTCGTCAAAACTTACAGTTTTTCCTCGCAATGACGTTATAAATACATTTTGAGTATAAAAATTGTTAAAAATTCGTAAATCTATAATAACTAAGCCTGTACCTCTAATAAAATTAATTCCCAACTTTATTACGTTGCTTGGTTTAGTAACCGGTATGAGTTCTATAAAATTTGCTTTGGATAGCAGATGGGAACTTGCGGTATATTGCATTATAGTAGCGGCAATTATTGACGGTATCGATGGTAGAATAGCAAGGATGCTAAATGCAGCTAGCCCATTTGGGGCAGAGCTTGATTCATTGTGCGATTTTGCTAATTTTGGTATAGCTCCTGCTTATTTAATATATTTATGGTCTTTTCAACAATATGAATATAAGGTATTTTCATCAGCAGTAATGCTATTATTTATAGTGTGTATGGCACTACGTTTAGCTCGCTTTAATGTTGGTATTTATCAACCGAAACAAGATAAAAAAACTGAATATTTTTTTACCGGTGTACCTGCTCCATGTGGTGCTTTACTTGCTTTAACGCCTGTAATGATAGATTTTGAAATCGGTACGTTATTAAATATCAATACACGTACTCACACTATAACAATTAATATATATTTAGCTATTATAGCTTTTCTACTTGCTAGTAGGCTTCCTACAATCTCAACAAAAAATTTAAGTATTAAACCTGAATATTTATCGCTTGCAATGATTTTAGTTGCTATTGTTATTATAAATCTTATCATATATCCATGGTATTCACTGCCGTTAATTGCAGTTATATATATTCTTTCTATACCAATTTGTTATTTTTTTAAACATAGAGGGTATTGGTAAAGTTAATTATGCCGAGTGTATTACAACAAGCTATCGACAAATATAAACATCATCCATTTACTAAATATGTAATTATTATAGCCTTAATAATATTTATTTATTTAGGATATAGAATTTATGTTTGGGCAAATACACAATCCACGGATAATGCTTACATAGATGCAGATATTTCAAATGTTAGTGCTGAAGTTAGCGGTGTTTTAACAAAGTTATTTGTTACCGATAATACTAAAGTTAATAAAGGCGATCTGATAGGTGAAATTGACGATAGAGATTATAAGGCAAAGCTTGCAGCACTTGAAGCATCTATTGAAGCTTGCATAAAAAATATAGAAATTATAGAGCAAAAAATCTCAATAGGGCAGATTAGTCTAGAGCAAGCAGCTGAAAAATTAAAGCTTACTAAAATAAGCTTTGATATTGTTTCAACAGATTTTAGTAGAGTGCAGGAATTAAATAAGGCAAAATTTGCTAGCTCTAAAACGCTAGATGATTCTAAAAACGCATATCAAAAAGCCAAAACGGATTATAAACAAGCACAGTTAGATTTAGATATATATAAGCAAAATTTACAGCTTCTTGAGCTTGAAAAAGCAGCAGAACAGGAAAAACTTAAAGAGCTAACAGAAAATAAAAAAGTAACCTTAAGGAGCTTACAAAATACTAAACTTATTGCTATGGTACCCGGTATATTCGGTAATAGTAGTTTAGAAGTCGGAAATTACATAGTACCGGGTAGGGCATTGTTTTCTATAGTTCAAGATAATACTATGTATATTCAGGCTAATTTTAAAGAAACACAAATTAAGAAATTTAAGTCCGGCATGAAAGTCAAAATTGAATTTGATGCTTTGCCTAAAAAGGTAATTTACGGGAAGATTCGTAATATCGCTCCTGCTACCGGCTCTAAATTTAGTTTGATCCCGTCCGATAATGCTACCGGTAATTTTACTAAAATCGTACAACGTGTACCTGTTTTAATAGATTTTGAATCCCCAAATGCTAATCTAGTCCCCGGCATGTCAGCAATCGTATCCATTAGAACAGATCAAAGTACGTAATTTTTGTTGAAAAATAGCAATAATTATTCTATTAAAAGTATATATTCTAGTATTATTTACTTATTACTTAAAAAGCTATATAATATGAGTAATACCAAAAGTAATAATTAATATGCAAAGATATTTAGATCCCACTAATGATAGTTTATTTAAAAAAATCTTTCGTGATTTAGGAAGGTTAAAGGAATTTATTAATGCGGTTCTTGAACTACCTGAGGGGCTTAGAATCAAAGAAATAGAATTTATACCTGTAGAGCAAACACCTATTATCGATAAAGGGAAAAAAGCATATTTGATTTAAAGGTTAAAGATGAAGCCGGTAGCTGGTATATAATCGAGATGCAAAAAAGAAATGAAAGCGATTACTTAAAAAGAGTGCAATATTATTCTGCTCATTCTTATGTACAGCAACTTACACAAGGAATAAAGCATAAAGATTTATTACCGGTAATAGTTATTTCACTTATTAAGACTAAAATGTTTGATGATGAAGTACCTTGTATAAGTCTTCATAAAATGCTTGAAACTAAAACAAATAAGCAATATTTATTTGTATTTATAGAGCTTAAGAAGTTTGATAAAGATAAGTTTGATAATACTATAGATGAGTGGCTACATTTATTTAAGTGTGCAGAAAATGAAACTAGTCCGCCTGCAAATATAAAGAGCGAGAAAGTATTAGATGCGTATAATGTAATAGAAATGCATAACCTAACTCCCGAAGAATATGACGCCTATATAAGAGCAAAATTAATGGAAGATGCTGAAGAAATAGCTTTGTCTGAAAATTTTGAAAAAGGGAAAGTTGAGGGAGAAGTAGTAAAAAGTATAAAAATAGAAAATGCTAATCAAACAAAGACCTATAGCAGAAATTCACGAGATTACTGAATTATCTACAGAAGAAATAGAAAAGCTAAAAGCAGAAATAGAGGATTCCTGAAACTAGTTGATTAATTATTTACCCCTTAACTCTGCTAATTCTTTTTTTAGTTTTATTACTAAAGTTTGTAATTTTTCAAATTCTTCGCGAGTGACGTAATTACCTTTAAGTATTTTATCCTCAATTATACCACAGCTTTTATCCGCTATACTGTTTAAGACTTTTTGTGCTACGCTACTAGCTCCTACTGCAACTTTTAAAATATTATTTGTTTTCATAGTACCTCTATAGATAAAGCATGCAGACCGCTATTAAATTCATCGGCAAGTAAGTTATTAATAGTGCGATGATTGGCAATTAGGCTTTTTCCCTGTAATGTTTCTGCAACAATTCTTATTTTTATATGGCTGTGAATTCCGTCATAATGACTAGTATGTTTATAGCTTTCATCTATTATTTCTTGAAAATGTGGTTTTAACACACTTAATTTTTCTTGTATCCTTTCTATGCGGCTCATATTTTTATTTCATTTACAGTAAAAATGTCCTAGTATTCTTAAGTATATAATTTTATGATAAAAATGGCAATGTCGGAATTAATAACGGATTATAAAGATTTACAAGATGAGATAGATAAACTGGAAAAAGGCGTATGTTTTGCTTGTAGATTAGTTAATTATGATGAAATAGAATTTATAGAGCAGGATAAGCATTTTATAATTGAAGCTTTAGATCAAATCATTGAAGATGTAAGCAAAGAACTTAATATTTTTTCAAAGTTTAAGAAAATAAAGAAAGATAGAATATTATTTATCCTAAATACTACTGATTCTGACTTAATTAAAAATTTTGCTAGAAAATTATATTTATTTTCGCAGCTTTATATTAATGAACAGAAGCCGGCAATTTATATGAATTGTTATATTGCTAGTATTAAGTTTCCAAAAGTAAGTAATAATGCTAAAGAAATTGAAAAAACATTAAATATGTTACTTTCACAAAATAATAATAATTATTATTACCGTGAATATAGCAGTACAGAACATGATTTGGAAAATATAAGAAAATCTAATCTTCAGCTTAACTTACTACGACAAGCCTTAGCAAAAAAGACTATGCGATTTGCTTATCAGCCTATAATAGATCGCAATACTATGAAGATTCATTATTATGAATGTCTGCTTCGTATACCTGACGAGAACGGCGTTTATATTTCCGTAGGTCCTATAATTTCTATTGCTGAAAATAAAGGATTAATTTTTATAATTGATCAAATTGTTTTGGAAATGACTGTTAACGAACTTGCCCGCAACCCAAACTTAATGTTAGCTGTTAACATTTCAAATATAGGAACAAGCGATGAAGCTTTATGGGAAATAGCAGAAAACTTATTAAAAGCTCATAATGTTTGGGATCGTTTAATTATTGAAATTACGGAAACTTCTTTCAATGAGAATTACGATAAAATAACTTTATTTATTAATAAACTACGTAAGTACGGATGTAAATTTGCATTAGACGATTTTGGTTCGGGTTTTACTTCTTTTAAACAACTTCAAAGCTTACCAATTGATATTATTAAAATTGACGGTAAATATGTGCGTAGTATTACAAGTGACGTACAAAGTAGGTATTTCGTAGAAAGATTAATTAAAATTTCAGAAGATTTAGGTATTGAAACGGTAGCTGAATTCGTAGAAAACGGAGAAATAGCTAAATTTTTAATTGATCTAAAAGTTGGCGGGCTACAAGGGAACTTTTATTCCGAAGCAAAGTTTGATAGGGTGGATGAGGTTTAATTATTGTCATACTGCGACCTCGCCGGCTTTATTGCATGGATACCAAAATCGTCATTGCGAGGAGCGAAGGGTCTTGTTGCATGGTTCGAGAAATCTGCTCGATGTCATTCCCGCGAAAGCGGGAATCCAGAAAAATAACTTCAATATTGATACAGAGGTTACATCATTTGATAAAATAAACATATAAAAAACTTGTTTTTTTATATGTTTTACTGGATTCCCGCTTTCGCGGGAATGGCATAAACCGAGCCATGCAACAAGGCCAATGCCCGCTCGCAATGACATAAATTATAGTGCTTGACAACCTACATAAAAACCTATATGCAGAACTCAACTTTAAATGATTAAACTTAGATGCTGTTACTTGAATTAAAAAAAACTAATCAAATCTTAGAAACTATACATTTTATAGGTATCGGCGGCGTTGGAATGAGCGGTATTGCCGAGATATTACATAATCTAGGTTATAAAATACAAGGTTCCGATTTAGTAGAAAATTATAATACTAAAAGGCTTGAGTCATACGGCATTAAAATATTTTTAGGACACGCCGAGCAGAACATTACCAATGTTTCGTATGTTGTTATTTCGTCGGCAATTAATCCAAATAATCCTGAAATAAAAGAGGCATTAGAGCGTAAAATTCCAATTATTAGACGTGCGGAAATGCTTGCTGAACTTATGAGATTAAAATGTTCAGTAGCAGTTTCGGGATCGCACGGTAAAACCACTACTACTTCTTTAGTTGCTTGTTTATTTGAGGCAGCCGGTTTATGTCCTACGGTTATTAACGGTGGGATCATAAATAATAAATCGACTAATGCATATCTTGGTTCAAGTAATTATTTAATTGCGGAGGCCGATGAATCGGATGCGACGTTTATTCATATTCCATCAACTATTGCGATAATAACTAACATTGATCCCGAACATTTAGATTATTATAAAGATTTTGAAACATTAATTGGTGCTTTTAGAAGCTTTATTACTAATTTGCCGTTTTACGGTTTTGCCGTTTGTTGTATCGATCATAAAATAGTTCGTAAGTTAGTAGACGATATTACTGAAAGAAAGATTGTTACTTATGGAATCGATTCGGAATATGCTCATATTATAGCGTTTAATATTAACACTGATATTGCCTCCTCTACTTTTGACATAAAAATTAGTCTACCAAATGTACTAGGTACAACGATTATTGAAAAAATTACTATTCCAACGCCCGGAAGACATAATATTTTAAATAGTCTTGCTGCAATTGCCGTTGGCATAGAATTAGATTTTGGTATTAAAGCTATTAAAAATGGCTTTAATAATTTTAAAGGAGTAAAGAGGAGATTTACTAAAGTAGCTGAATATAATAAGGCTTCAATTATCGATGATTACGCTCATCATCCTGAGGAAATCAAAGCAACACTTGCGACGGCTAAAAATATAGCAAATAAACAAAACGGTAAAGTTATTGCTATTTTTCAGCCTCACAGATATTCAAGAATGCAGCATTTATTTGATGATTTTATGCTTTGCTTTGCTGATGCCGATATACTCTATATTACCGATATATATGCTGCAGGTGAAAGCCCTATAGAAGGAATTACAGGACAAAGTTTAGTTGATAAGATTACTAAGAATAAGCATCACGATAAAGCAAATTTTCTAGCACAGCTAGATGATGCGGTTGGGGTTATTATAGATAATGCAGCTTCTGGTGATATGATAATTATGATGGGAGCAGGTAATATTTCAAGTTTTGCTAATGAATTAGATGGGAGATTGTCATCCCGGGCGACTTAAGCTGTCATCCCGTGGCTTGACCGGTCTTGTTGCATGGCACTTATGTCATTCCCGCTTTCGCGGTAATGACATCGAGTCTTAAGTTGACACTCATGCACTTTTAGCTAGGAATGATATCCGTTCGTACAACATAGGGTCAAGCCACGGGGTGACAAAAGAGTGAAGATAACAGTAAAGCGAATAGCAGGACTAAATATGTTAATTTTACCGATAGTAAAAGGCGAGTATAAAAAAGATTATAATTTAAAACACTTAACATGGTTTAAAGTAGGCGGTAATGCCGAAATTTTCTTTAAACCTTTAGATAGCGAAGATTTAGCAAGTTTCTTAATACAAAATAAGCAAAAATTACCTATAACTACTTTTGGAGCAGGCTCAAATATTATTATAAGAGACGGCGGCATAGAAGGGGTCGTTATAAAACTTGGTCAGAATTTTAGCAATATTGAGTTTATAGATGATAATCATTTAGTAGTAGGCAGCAGCTGCCTTAATTATAATTTAGCAAAATTCTGTCAAGTAAATGCTATTTCCGGTTTTGAGTTTTTAGTAGGTATTCCAGGGACTATCGGCGGCGGTGTTGCTATGAATGCCGGTGCTTACGACTCTGAATTTAAAGATATTATAGTGAAGATTGAAGCGATTGACTTTGCAGGAAATTTTCGAGCATTCACAAATGAAGAAATCGGTTTTAAATATCGCAGTAATAATTTACCGAAGGATTTAATTATTCTCAAAGCTGTTTTTAAAATAAATAAAGGCGATAGTGAAAATATATTATTACGGATGAATGAAATAAATAACGCAAGATCATCTACGCAGCCTATTAAAGAGCGTACGGGCGGTAGTACTTTTGCAAATCCTGAAGGGCTTAAATCTTGGGAACTTATTTACAAAGCGGGGCTTAGAGGTTATAGAATAGGCGGTGCTTCAATGTCGGAGCTTCATTGTAATTTTATGATAAATAACGGTGATGCTACCGCTAAGGATTTAGAAGATTTAGGTGATTTTGTCCGGCAAAAAGTATTTGAAAATAGCGGTGTTAAGTTAGAGTGGGAGATTAAGAGAATCGGATGTCATCCCGTGGCTTGTCCACGGGATCCAGAAATTTAATAATATAATGAACAATATTATGTATATATATTAGCTAGCGGGCGTAATGGTACATTATATATTGGAGTAACTTCAAGTATTATAAAACGTACTTATGAGCATAAGCATAAAATAATCAAAGGATTTTCTTCTAAGTATAACATAAATAAATTAGTTTATTTTGAGTAATATGACAATATTATAGCTGCAATTAATCGTGAAAAGTTAATATAAAAGACATTAGGAAATTAAATTTAATTGAATCTCAAAATCCAGAGTGGCATGATTTATATGAAAAAATTATTTTATAATTTTTTTACTGGATCCCGTGGACAAGCCACGGGATGACACGGAACGTAGCAACCATGGTATGACATTAATATAAGGAGTATATGCATAAATATCAAACACATTGGGTGGAACATTCTGAAGTCAAAATATTAAGCACTACCAGTAAAAAACATGTAGCGTTAGTAGCAGGCGGTATGTCTGCCGAGTGTGAAGTATCGTTAGTGTCAAGTGAAGGGGTTCGTAAAGCCTTAATTGAATTAGGATATAGAGTTACCTTTATTGATATGGGAGCAGATATTGCAGTTAGATTACAGGAAATAAAACCTGATATTGTTTTTAATTGCCTGCACGGTACATACGGTGAAGACGGTTGTTTACCAGGATTACTTAATATAATGCGGATTCCTTATACTCATAGCGGCGTGTTATCTTCAGCTTTAGCATTCGATAAAATACGTTCTAGGAGCTGGTTTTTAACGAATAATATTAATATGGCAGAAAGTATTGTTGTAAATAAAAGCAATGATGTAAGAAACGATCCTATGAAACGACCGTACGTTATTAAACCTCTTAAGCAAGGCTCAAGTATTGGTGTTGAGGTGATATTTGAGGAAGATAATTTTAACTTTGCCGATTATGATTTTCCTTACGGTGATCAGGTAATAATAGAGCAATATATAAAAGGGCGAGAATTGCAAGTAGCGGTATTAAACGGTAAAGCTCTTGGAGCTTTAGAGATTAAATTATTGAAAAATCGTTTTTATGATTATGAGACTAAATATACTGAAGGATTTGCTGAGCATCTTTGTCCTGCTCCGCTACCTGCTAATTTATATGAAAAATTACTTATAGAATCAGAAAAAATTTATAAAACAATGAATTGTAAAGGTCCTGCTAGAGCAGAGTTTATTTTAGAAGAGCAGACAAACAAATTATATGCTTTGGAGATGAATACTCACCCAGGTATGGCACCTTTATCAATAGTGCCGGAAATTGCAGCTTATGCAGGGATAAATTTTACTAACTTAATTGAAGAAATTATAAAGACGGCAAGCTTTGAATCATGAGAAAAAAAACAAGCTCCAATAAAAAAAAACAAACAAAAAAAACTAATAATATCTCATTACGCCGAAAATTAGGATTAATTTACAAAAAAGCAATATTAGGGCTTAAGATTGCTTTAATTATCTTTGTATGTCTATTTGTTTTTACAAAATATTTTGCCGACATAAAAACCTACTTAACAACAAATATATACCAAACAACAACAAAGCTTGGGTTTAAACTTGAGAATGTTATCATTGAAGGACAGCAAAATGTCGATGAGCCTACAATATTAAAGGTTTTAAATGCAAGTAAAGGTAGTCCTATTTTTGCTCTTAAATTAGACGAAATTAGAAATAATTTAAAGAAAAATAAATGGATCAAGGAAGTATATGTCAGTAGAAGATTACCAAATACGGTATATATAAAATTATTTGAAAGAGAACCTATTGCTATTTGGCAAATTAATAATCAGCTTTTCTTAGTCGATGAAGAAGGTTATGAAATTAGTAAAAATATTCAGCCTTTTCCTCATTTATTACATGTTGTAGGGGAAGGGGCAAATATCTATGCAGGTAAATTAGTACTAGAGCTACAGAAATATCCGGCATTAATGAATAAAACTTCAGCTGCCGTAAGACTCGGAGATAGAAGGTGGGATTTAAATCTTAAAGGTAATATAAGTATTAAGTTACCTGAAAAAGAGTTTGAAGAAGCATTAAAATATGTCGATGCACTAAATAAAGCTAACAAGCTATTTAACCAAAATTATAAGGCTTTGGATTTAAGGGATAAGAGTAAGTACTATATAGAGAAGTACTGAGAATCGTCATTGCGAGGAGAAACGTAGTTTCGACGTGGCAATCTTGTCAAGCATCCTGAGATTGCTTCGTCGAATTACTTTGTAATTCTTCTCGCAATGACGTTTTTGGAATAACAAGCATAAAAAAATGAAAGAGAAAATATCAAATTTTGTAACACTTGATTTCGGCAGTAGTAAGATTGCCTTAATTGCTGCCTATATTAGTAAAAAAGGTGAAATTAAAGTAGCTAGCCAAAATTTGCACCATTCTAAAGGTATTAAATCAGGAGTTATATCAGATTTAAAAAATGCTGAAACTAGCATTGTTTCGGCAATTTACGCACTTGAAAAAGATTGCGGTAAAAATATAAAAAAAGTTATATTATCATTATCGGGTGCTGACACTAAATCTTATTACATAAATTATACAATTAAAGTTAACGGGCAAACCGTAACGCAGCAAGATATTAAAAAGTTACTACAAAAAGCATTACTTGAATTTAAAGTTAAAAACCAAGAAATTATTCATTATTTTCCTCTTGAATTTACCCTTGATAATAATTCAGTCGAGAATCCTATCGGTATGTACGGTAGAGAGCTTAGTTGTGAATTACATATTATTGCAGCTAGTTCAAATATGCTATCAAATATTGTACAATGTTTCGCTAAATGTCATGTTGAAGTCACAAATATTACTCTAGCAATTTATGCTTCTGCTATTAGCTGTCTTACGAATGATGAAAAAAATCTAGGCTCGCTTATTATAGATATGGGGGATAAAACTACCTCTTTCGGCATTTTTTTTGCCGGTAAATTAATATATACGTGGCATGTAAATATAGGTAGTTTTCATATTAGCTCGGATATTGCTAAAGTCTTTGGTATTGATCTTGTTACGGCAGAGAAATTAAAAATTTTATACGGTAATGCAATTATACCTTTATTTGAGAAAGATAGTATTATAAATATGGATGATTTTCAGGTTGATACTCATCATAATTTAAATATTTCCGTAACAATTTATAAATTGGCTGAGGTAATAAGAGCAAGAGCCGAAGAAATATTATCAATGGTAAAAGCCGAATATGATAAAGCAACAAAAGGGCAGGTTGAAGTTTTTAGAGTTGTAATTACCGGCGGTGGGTCTCAGCTTAGAGGACTTAAAGAACTTTCAAATAAAATTTTTGAAAAACAGAGTAGAATCGGTAAACCGGAGATTATTGCCGGTTTTACAGAAGACTATAATCCGGCTATGTATTCAGCAACTATAGGAATGCTAAAAATTCATGCTCTAAAACAGCAAAAAGAATTCGCTCATATTAGACTTGATGAAAATAGCAGCTTCTTTAAAAAAGCTTTTGATTGGTTTAAGGAAAATGTTTGAATTTGATTATTATTTTTTTCTTGCTACTACTGTCGGAAAAATACCTTGAGAATCATATATAATTTCGAGGATTTGAAATCCTGCTTTTTCTAGCTGTTTACGTGTTTCGGCTTCTGTATGAAAAACTTGCCATGCAGCATTAATAATATCGCTAAAAATAACCTTTTGTTTTAAAGCATCCTCAATATTAACATTTTTCCATGTAGATTCCTTTGATAATGTTGGAGGAGGCGTTAAAAAGCTTGCAATTAGTATGCCGCTAGGTTTAAGCACTTTACTAAATTGTTTATATAGATCAGTAACTTTATCATCATCAAATTCATAAATATTAAGACCATTACTCGTAAGGATATCATATTCCTCGTGAATATCAAGGTTCCAAGCATCTTGTTGCAAAAAGTTAACATGCGTAAGATGATGCTTTTTAGCATTTTCTTGTGCTAGTTCTAAAGAAATAGCATCTAAATCAATCCCCGTCAGATGAATTTCTTTTATTTTGCTGTAATCTAATGTAAGCAAATCGTCCATAGTACCGCAAGGAACAGAAATAAATTTCATTCCGTCTTCTAACTTATCCTGAAATATTTTAAAGCGTTCTTGGGTAGCTTTAACAGAAGGAGCATGATACAAAATCCATCTTTCTAAAGGGTAGAGCTTTTCTTTTTTAAGACCATGAATTATTATATAAGATGTCCAATAACCATTAAGTCCTTTATTTGCCAACAAAAAACGACCTAACTCAAATTCACGTAATTGATCAAGTAAGGTAAGCTATTCATCTAACGGCAAAGAAGTAGTATGCTTGTTTTCTAACTCTTTTTTGAGTTGCGAAGCATCAAAAGTAGATTTAGTTAATCCATGATGCGTTATTAATCTTGGCATAAATTATATAGGGTTTGATTCTATGTTTTAGGTCTATGCTTAGAACAAATTAGTACATTCCCTTTAACTTCGATAATAAAAAGTCGGTCGCCTGTTTTTGCATCGATTTCGTTTGGTGCAAGATAAGCATTCATAATAGCACCGGACCATCTTACTTGTCCTACAGTATCAGAAGAGACGGTAGAACTATAAACCTCTACCGTTTTGCCTATCATATCCGAGTAATTTTCTGTTTTATCAGTTTTATTATAAACATATTTTTTAAGAGGATAATATAATATACAAAACCAAATAAGCGATAATATACCAAAAAATGTTATTTGATTTGTTAAGCTAACTAGGGGGTAGTTATATACCACAAGAGTATTTGATAATGCTCCAAGCCCAAAGAATAAGAATCCAATACTTGGAACTGCAAAGAATTCAACAACTACGCAAATTATACCGATTATTAACCATATTTCGGTGAGATAATTATTTATCATGAACATAAGTTTTTAAAAATAATATTACGTCAGCTATGTCTTGTGGTTTTGAGATACCGGCAAAGGACATTTTAGTTCCTGGTGCATAGCTACTTGGTTTATGTAAGAAAGCAAATAAACTATCATCATCCCATACGCCGCCAAGTTTTGATAGAGCAGGGGAATATTTATAGTCTGCTATGCTTGCTTTTGGTCTGCCTGCTACATCCCACAAATGAGGTCCTAGTTTATTTGGACCGTCTTTATCAAGGGAATGACACATTAAACATTTCTTGGCTATCTGTTGACCATTATCGGCATTAGCGGTTTTCATCAATTCCGGTATATTTACCGGTGCTTGCTCTATTGTCGTAGTATCTTGATTTTCTGTGGATTCCTGAACTGCAATGCTATAACCGCGATGTAAAACTTGTAAGTTTGGTTTGTATAATATATTTGCAACAAATCCAACCATCATAGCAATTAAACTAGCAAATAAGATGGCTGCAACAATTTTATTTAATTCTTTTCCAGACATTTATTTTATTTTTTTTATTAGAATTTATACTATAATTTAAGTTGTAAGAGAAGTTAATTAAATAAATAAAAGAAAAATTTATAAAAATATTGTTCTTTGGAGAGAAAAATAAATGTCTGATTCAAAAAAATCAAGGGTTAGAAAAATATTTAATAAGTTAAAATCTTATTGGACTAGTTTTAGACAAAGTAAAATCGGTAAAATATTATTTAGCAATAGTTTAAGTTATGCAGTTTCCGTAGCTTCTATAGTAATTGCGGTTTCCGGACTTTTTACTCCTATATCACCGATAATTATAGCTGTAGGTGTTGTTTCAGGAGTTAGCGTAGGAATTCAGGCTATAAATGAGACTTTAAAAGTGCATAGTTTGTGTAAACTTCATAAAGAGAATAATTTATTAGTACATAACAGAAATGCTAAAAGTCAGCAAGATTATATATTATCATTAGAACCGAGCTTAAAAGATATTTTAAAAAATGAATTATATACGCCGCAAACGGCAGGTAAGGATACTACTCAAGATAAGTATGAGTTAAATGTAAATAAATTGAAAAGTACAGGACGAATATTTGGAAATAATCTAGGTGGAGCCGCAAATTTGGCTGCCTCTATTATTAAAGGTGCTAGTGGTAATGTGCTTGATATATTAAAAGCTACGGGTTACGGTGTAGTTACGACCGCATCATTAATTATCGACGGTCTTACTGAAAAGGAAAAAATAGAAATAAAAGCAATATTTAAATTAAATATAAATGAAGAATATAAAAAACAATACACTCCTATATATGAAAATTTAGAACAATTAGAGGATTATACTAAGAATCAAGTATTGCAAACATTAGCTTTAAAAAAATTAATAAAGGATAAGAATTATTGGAGTATGAATAAAGACCAAAAAATACAAAAATTTCGAGAAATAAGAGGCAGTTTTAATTCTGAAATAAAAAGAAACGGTTTAGAAGAATTTTTTAGAGAAAATAAAATAACAATGGATAATAGAAAAGAGAGTTATGTTAAAGATATTAAAAATGTAATGAATCCATTTTATGAAAATCCTAGTAAAGCCGAAGGATATAGTCCTTTAACTAAAGCTATGGATAAAGATAAAGTTAATAATGCTGAAATAAAAAGGACGAAAAGTGAAAATTTAAGAAGGATGCAAAAAAGAAAGCGAAATTTAACAATATGAAATGATTATTATAACTCACTGCTAGTTACAAATTTGTAAGAGGTAGTATCGCTAAATATTTTATGCAATAATTCATTATTAAGAGCATGGCTGGTTTTGTAGCCTTTGATTGCACTTACAACGTTAGTGCCGCTGGTATATAAATCACCGAATAAATCTAATAGTTTATGGCGAACGAATTCATCTTCATAACGTAAGCCGTTTGGGTTTAAGATTTTATCCTGCTCATCTATTCCTATAGCATTCTCAAATGAGGCACCTTGGGCAAGCCCTTTGCTTTTCAAATAATTAACATCTCTTATAAAGCCAAAAGTTCTAGCATCCGCAATATTTTTAGTAAAAGATTCTTGATCCCTAAAACTTAGATTTTGTCTGCCTATAGCTTTACTGCTAAAATCAATGGTTAAATCTACAGTCATGTGATCGGAAGGAGTGCAATATAATTCACAATCTTTATGAACTACTTTTATATCTTTTAAAATTTTTAGATATTTTTTAGGAGCATTTTGTAATTTTTTACCTGCACATTCAATCATAAACACAAAAGGTTTACTACTGCCGTCCATAATTGGTACTTCAGGACCGTCAATTTTAATAATTGCGTTATCAATGCCACATCCCCAAAGCGCTGCCATTAAATGTTCAATTGTTGAAATTTGAACTTTATGATCATTACTTATAGTGGTAGATAACAAGGTATCGGAAACATTGAAATAGCTAGCTTCAATATAATTATTTTCAGAAGATATATCGGTTCTAATGAATATAATTCCGGTATTTTCTTTAGCGGGTTCTATAGTTAACTGGGTGCGTTTTCCTGAGTGAACCCCGATCCCGTAACAACTAACCGGTTTTAATAATGTACTTTGCTGCATTTTAGGCATTGTAAAAATATATTTAAATACTAATATTTAATGCCGAATTATACAAGTTATATTATGTTACAAAATATTACATAATCGTCATTGCGAGCGACTGAAAGCATTGTTGCATGGCTCGAGAAGCCGGCTCGGTGTCACCCCGTGGCTTGTCCACGGTATGACGTTAAAATCTATATAATTTATACTTAATAAAATACCAAAAATGATAAGCTACAAAACTACCGACTACGGCAAAAACGGAAAATAAGAAATCACTGCCGTTAATAGTGCCGTAAGGTACATGAGATGATAAAGCTCCGGCATATATACCGATGCTGCACATTGAAAAATACGAAAATAAAGCTGTTCTAAGTTCGTAATCCCTAAATTTATCAATTAGTATTAAAATATTGCAAATATAAATGGATCCTAAACAACTACCGATTAGTATTATATATAATATATTAAGGTTTTTATTAGTTCCATGAAGCGGTAGTAAAATAAAGCAGACTAGTAGAATTATAGTTAGTGATAAATTAGCCAAATATTTATTTACTTTGCTTAATATATAGCATATAGGAATTATAGAAAAACATATTGCTAGGAAAATATATTTTAGTATAAGTCTTAAATTAATTAATGCTAATTCTTTCTTTAATGCAAAAGCTTCATAATACCATAATATATCCAAGGTGACATAAGCAACTACTAAGCCTGTCAATAATTGTAATTCGACATTTTTTATTAAGGATGAAAATTTTGAATTTAAATTTAATTTATGAGATGTAGGATTATAATGCAGAAATTCGGTTAGTATATTGATACAGTATAACAATGCACAAATTACTATAGTATTATTTGTCGGTTTTATAAATGGATTTAATAAATCTACCATTAAGTTTCCACCCGCCCATAACAACATTATACAAGCTAAAAAAAAATATTTCTTTTCTTTGCTACTCTCAATAATGTCTAATGTTATAGAAGTGAAATATGAAAATGTTCCAAAATTAATTAAAATAAAATTAATTTTAATTAAAGTATAATTATTTAATAAAATTAGGTTTATTGTACAAATAATTAATAAAGATAAGCTAATTAAAATAATTTTTTTATTACTTAACTTATTAATTAACTGTGTTAAGGCAAAGCCTGCGATTATCGAACCTATAAATTTAGTTTGATTTATATGATTTATTTGTTCTCCGCCTAGATTTTTATTTATCAGTAAAAAGATTTTAAAATTATAAAAATTTATGGCATTGATACAGGAAAAAATAAATATTCCCAAAAGTGAGAAAAAAATAGTTTTGTAATCGTTTTTTAAAGTCATAAATTAAGTGTTTGCTAAACAATAAATACATGGTATATAACTCATAATTATAATGATTAAGATTATTATCTTAAAAATTAAAGAGATTCGTAATTCCATTATTTAAGTATATATGGATAGTTATTAGATTATCAGCTTTTAATCAAGTATGGTAGTCTTATTTATAATTTGTATATAATTATTGTTTAATTTTAAAAAAATTAATGAATTAAATAATATGAAAATATTTTAATGTAAGAAAAATAATAATATATTTTTTAGTATTTTAAAGAGGTGTTATTTGAAGTTTATCTAGAATTTCATTTTTGCTCTTTAATCATAGATAAATTATCTATTTAAATAAATTAATACAAGATAAGCAATGATTTTTCTTAAGATACAAGCATTATATTAATTATTTGTTCTTCAAGTTAGTGAGCAAGATAAATGAATAAAAAGATTATAATTGATGCTAATTTTCCAAGCGAAACAAGAGTAGTTTTATTAGGACAAAGCAACAATATAGAAGATATTGAATTTCGAACAACCGTAAGACAACAAAATAAAGGTAATGTTTATTTAGCAAAAGTCACAAGAATAGAGCCGTCGCTACAAGCTGTTTTTATAGAGTATGGAATGGATAAAAGTGGATTTTTACCATTTAGTGAAATTCATCCTAACTATTACAATTTGCCTGCCTCGGAGAGAAATTTTCCGGTTAATGCTTTTCCTGAAATAGCTCTTTCAAATATTACGGTTGAGGATGATAAAGAGAAACCGGCAGCTATATATGATTCTTTGGTTGATAGTGAAGAAATTGACCTAAAAACCATAGAAGATTTAGTAGAGAGTAAATTCCATTCAGAACTTAATTTAGAAGCAGCTGATGATATTGAAATTATTCAAAGCGGCACCTCTGAGTCAAATATTCCGCAATATAAACAATATAAAGTTCAAGAAGCAATAAGAAAAAACCAAATATTATTGGTGCAGGTTACTAAGGAAGAACGAGGAAATAAGTGCGCCGCTTTTACTACTTATATATCCTTGGCTGGTAAATATTGTGTTTTAATGCCTAATAAAGGTTCACAAAACGGCATATCGCGTAAAATATCAAACGGGGAAGAAAGAAAAAGACTGAAAGATATTTTAAATAAAATAGTAAGTGGTGACAAAAATGCTTATAGTGTCATTGTTAGAACCGCAGGTAGAGGAAGTAGCACCTTAGATTTAAAGAAAGACTATAATTATTTAGCAAGGTTATGGAATAAAATTCGTAAAAGTACTATTAAATTTCCAGCTCCGTGTTTTATTCATGAGGAAGATAGTATAATACGTAAAACCATACGTGATATGTGTGATCACAATGTTAAAGAAGTAGTGATTCAAGGACAGGAAGCCTATGAAGATGCTTCAAAATTTATGCAGGATTTATTATCTTCAGAGCTTTCAAAACTTAAAGAACATAAAAATAAAACTCCTATATTTACTAAGTTTCAAGTAGAAGAGCAATTAGTTAAATTATATCAGCCTGTCGTGACACTACCTTCAGGGGGATATATCGTTATTAATCCTACGGAAGCTCTTATTTCAATTGATGTAAATTCCGGTAAATCAACTTCTGAAAAAAATATTGAAGAAACGGCACTAAAAACTAATTTAGAAGCAGCCAAAGAAGTAGCAAAGCAAGTAAAGCTTAGAGATCTATCAGGTTTGATAGTTGTTGATTTTATAGACATGAGCGAAGCTAAGAATCGTAAAATTATTGAACGATCCTTTAAAGAGTTTTTAAGTCGTGATCGTGCTCGTATACAAACCGGTAATATTAGTCAGTTTGGACTACTTGAATTCTCAAGGCAGAGATTACGTTCTTCTTTCTTAGAAACTAATTCGGCAATTTGTTCTCATTGTAATGGTAAAGGAGTCATTAGAGCGAGTGACGCTAATGCTATGTTAATTTTACGTACTATAGAGAATGAAATTTTTGAAGAAAGAATTGATGTAATAAATGTTTTTACCAATATCGTTTCAGTTATTTATCTACTTAATAATAAACGTGCTGAGATAAAATTTATTGAAGAAAAATATAATATAAAGCTTAATTTTTATTCCGATCCTAATGCTACATCAGATAGTTATTCGATTGAAAAAGTGAAGCTGTTGAAGAAAAATAACGATAATGTTAATCCTGTTAAGCCGGTAATTCAGAATCATAGTGCCGATTATACTGAAGAAGAGCCGAAAAAAGAACAGTTACGCAAAAATAAACATAAATGGAAAACAGCTAATAATAGTAATAATATTGCTAATGAAGTAAAAGATAAGAGTTTAGAGGCAAAAGAACCGGTAGAGCAAACCGTAAGCGTTGTGGAAGAGGTGAAAGTTGTAGAAAGTAATACCGGCTTAGAAGAAGCACAAGCTGCTCCAAAAAAGACAAAACGTAGATATCGTAATAAAAAATCAAATAAGAAACGTCCTGCTAATACCGCCGAAGATACGGAAAAGAATGTAGAGTCTTGATTTGAGGGGTGGGTAGGTTATTGTTGTATGACTCCTCAATCGTCATTGCGAGCAGCCATAAGCTGCGTGGCAATCTCATGAAATAATAAGAAACTCATAAGATTGCTTCGTCGAATTACGTTGTAATTCTTCTCGCAATGATGAAGCAAAAAAACATAAACTTAAAATAAAAGTGCAGAAAAGTTTAATTAGACATCTTTTCAAATTCGCTTATAGAGAGGAATTTGAAGGAAACACGGAACGCAGCACCGCAGCGTACGAAAAAGTACGTGAGGATGTGAGTACCGGATTGACGTACAAATTACCTCTAGAAGTAGAATTTGGGAAGATGTCTATTACAAAATGGTTGTGTATAAGTTGTATAATGGTCATAGCGATGATTGTTATAGGGGGGATAACAAGACTTACTGGTTCTGGTTTATCTATAGTTGAGTGGCGTCCGGTAACCGGTATTTTGCCGCCTTTTAGTTTTGAAAGCTGGCAAGCGGAATTTGCTAAATATAAAGCTTTCCCTGAATATAACTCTGTTAATTACGGAATGACTTTATCGCAGTTTAAGTTTATTTATCTGTTAGAGTTTATACATCGATTACTCGGTAGAATTACAGCTTTAATATATATTGTACCTTTAATATATTTTTATTTTAAAGATGTTATAAAAAATCGTGAAATGCTACCTTATATAATTGCTTTGTTGTTGTTTTGCGTACAAGGCTTTATGGGATGGTATATGGTTAAAAGCGGCTTGTTGAATAGCCCGTCTGTTAGTCATTTTCGACTTGCTTTTCATTTAATTATCGCCGTAATTATTTATCACATACTTTTTTATCAATTAATAAAAAATCGTTGTGATATTTTGTTAATACCGTCACAAACAGATTTAAAATTACCATTAATATTTTCCGGTATTGCTATTACTGTAATATATGTGCAAATTTTTTTAGGTGCTTTAGTTGCAGGGCTTGATGCAGGGCTGGTATATAATAGTTTTCCGCTAATGGGTGATAGTTTTGTTCCGATGGAGGTAAAAGATAATTTCTTTGATCTTAAAAATTGGTATGATCCGGTTTTTATACAATTCATACATCGTTTAGGCGGCTATAACGTATTTTTGGTTGTTGTGGTTTTGGTAATTTGCTTGTTAAAAATAGAACATCCAAAATTAAATAAGATAGCGTATTTTCTAATGATTACATTATTGATGCAGATATCTACCGGAATAATTACTCTTTTATACTCTGTACCTATAATAATTGCCTCTATACATCAGCTTTTTGCTATAATCCTTTTATCTATAATAATTTGGTGCTATTTTTTAATAAAAAGTAGTTAAAAATATTACCGTGGTCAGTCGGCGTTATTGTGCGGATCGTTTTATGTCATTCCCGCCTAGGCGGGAATCTAGTAAAACCTATAAAAAACTTTATAGGTTTATTTTTTAAATAAATAACTTCTATATCAATATTTGAAGTTATTTTTCTGGATCCCCGCCTACGCGGGGATGACATCGAGTAGGTTTTTCGATCCATGCAATAGTGCCAATGCCATGCAATAACACAATAAAAAGCTCTAAATGATCATCGATGTCAATACTCCTATTTCTTCTAGATTAGATAAATATTTAAAACGTCTATATCCGTTATTGACTCAAGGAGTAATAGAGAAAGCATTACGTCAAAAACAAATTACCGTTAATTCTCAGAAAGTAGAAGCGAGTTTAAGAGTAAAGGGCGGCGATAAAATTTTTATTAACGATAAGTTTAATTTACCTGTTAAGCAACCCGAAAAATTAGTTTTTACCGATGCTGAAATTAAGCTAGCGAAGAAAATTACTACCGATTATCTGATATATGAAGATGATAATTTAATAGCTATAAATAAACCTGCAGGTCTTGCTACTCAAGGTGGCAGTAAAATAAATTTATCTATTGACTCTGCATTAAAATATTTGAATTATAAAGGTGCTGATTTTAAGCTAGTACATAGGTTAGATAAAGAAACAAGCGGTTTACTCTTAATAGCCAAAAATTATTTAAGTAGTGTAAAACTTCATGATGCTTTTAAAGAAAAATTGGTTGTAAAAACATATTTTGCTGTAACCTATGGAAAGCCAATTAAAAATGTAGGTGAAGTTAGAAGTAATATAGAAAAGAGTAAAGGAAGTACACCTAAAATTACTGATATTGATAGTGAAAATGGTAAACTTGCCATTACTTATTATAAATTACTTAAATCGCTTGATAATAACTTATTTTTAATTGAATTTACGCCGGTTACAGGTAGAATGCATCAATTAAGGTTGCATTCTAAATTATTAGGTTGCCCGATACTTGGAGATGATAAATATGGTAATAAAGAAATAATGCCGTATAGTAAATATATGTTCTTGCATGCTAATAATATATGTTTATCTGAAAAAATTTTTGGTAAAGAGATTAAGTTAGAAGCAAAATTACCGTTTTATTTTACTAGACGTCTTACATAACTTGCTTCTAAAGGTAGTTTGTACGTCGATCCGGTACTCGAATCCTCACGTACTAAGTGTACGCTGCGGTTCTACGTTCCGTGTCTCCTTCAAATTCCTCTTTATTAGCTGCGTTATGTAGACGTCTACTGATAAGTTTGTGGAGTGTTGAAGTTATGATTCGTAGATATTTTTTATTGCTGCTTTTTTTAATTACTAATTGTGTTGATTGTTTTGCAGATATACAGCAAAGAATCAATGAAGCAGAAAAAGAATATATAAGTAATAGATTTTTAAATGCCGTTTTTATGTTTGCCGATGATTATAAAACTTTATTAACCGGTGCTAAAGGAATCTTTGCTTTAAACGGTGAGCAATTAAAAGCAAATGAAATGATGCCTATTGCTTTTGCTACAAAGCCTTTTACAGCTGCAGGAATTTTAAAATTACAAGAGCAGGAATTATTAAATATTAACGATAAAATCTATAAATATCTTGATCCGGAAATGTGGGGAGGAAAAGTGCCGGATTGGGCATATAAAATATCTATCCATAATTTATTAACGCATAGTAGCGGTATTGCTGAATATTTTAGTTTTGTTAAACTTGATTTAAATATGCCTAAGAAAGAGATTCATAAGAAAATATTACAATTTGTTTCTTCTAAGCCTTTAGAAATATCTATAGGGAAAAAATTTAAATATAGTAATACTAATTTTGTTATACTCGGTATGATTATCGAAAAGGTGGCTAAAAAAGATTTAGCTAACTTTTTTTATGAGGAATTTTTTAAACCTCTTAATATGAAATCTACTAGTTTTGCTTCATATAGTGAAGCCGCTAGAATTCAAAAAAATGTTATTAGTTCTAATTATCCGGTAAGATATTTTTTAACGCCTAATAATAGTAATAAACCTATATTTACTCCTGTAACTGCTGATTTTTTAGCAGTTCCTTGTGCTGACGGCGGTATAATATCAACACCGGTTGATCTTATTAAATGGTATAGGGCATTGAATGAGGGGAAAATTCTTTCTAAGAAGTCGTATAAACTTATGACTACTAAGTATTTTTTAGCAAAAGATATAGAAGGGCGTAAGTCTTATATGGGTTACGGTATTTTCCTTACTGATCTTGATTCTAAGCATTTAATGATTCATTATACGGGAAAAGCCCTTGGAATACAAAGTGAAGCAGGATATGTTTTGCCTGATAATCTTTATTTTGCTATGTTAAGTAATACTATGATTAAAATTCCTGAAGAAGAAAAAGATAAAATTGACATGAAAAATCCTTTAAATCAACTTGGAATAATTTATTTCAGAGATGCAATAATAGGAGCAGCTATAAAAAATTAAATAGACTTCTTGTATAACCTATCTTATAAAGAGGAATTTGAAGGAAACACGGAACGCAGCACCGCAGCGTACACTTGTGAGGATGCGAGTACCGGATTGACATACAAATTACCTTTAGAAGGAGGTTATACAAGAAGTCTAATGAAGATAGTTACTTGGAATATCAATTCATTGCGTCTACGGATCGATTTATTAAGAAAATTAGCACATGAACATCAGCCGGATATTATTTTACTTCAAGAAACAAAGGTAGCTGATTCATTATTTCCTCTTGAAGTTATTAAAAATATAGGCTATGAACATGTAATATATGCAGGGCAGAAATCATATAACGGTGTTGCTATTATTTCAAAATTTCCTTTGAATAATGCTTTTTCATTGGAGTTATATAATAGTGATAAAAGGCATATAGCCGCTATAGTTAATGATATAGAAATACATAATTTTTATGTTCCTGCCGGTGGTGATATACCTGATATCGAGGTAAATGCAAAATTTAAGCATAAGCTCGAATATGTAAGGTTAATGCAGGAATGGTTAACTACTAACCGTACTAAAAACGATAAAATTATTATTGTCGGGGACTTGAACATTGCTCCGCATGAACATGATGTATGGTCTAGTAAGCAGCTGCGAAATGTTATCAGCCATACCGATATTGAACGCTCGTTATTGGTAGAGCTACAAAACTCGTTAGGTTTTATCGATAGTAGTAGGCATTTTGTTCCGTTTGACGAAAAGTTTTATACTTGGTGGAGCTATAGAAATATAGATTGGAAAAAATCTAACAGAGGTAGAAGGCTTGATCATATTTGGGTTAGCGATAATTTAAAAGATGCATTATTTTCTATGCATTTACTACCAGAAACACGTGATTGGCCGCCACCTTCGGATCATGTACCGTATTTTGTGAATTTTAATTTTGATGATTTTTAGTTTTATGTCATTCCCGCGAAAGCGGGAATCCAGAAAAAAATTTAAAAAGCCTGGATCCCGTGGTCAAGCCACGGGATGACAATAGTCTTAAGGAGTAATTAGTGGATATTAAGTTAGGAAAATATAAGCCGACAAAAGAAGAATATATAAAAAGCGTTAAAGATATGCTCCTACTGCGTCGTTTTGAAGAAAAATGCGGGCAGCTATACGGTATGGGAGAAATAGGCGGTTTTTGTCATTTATATATCGGGCAGGAAGCAGTAATTTCTGCGGTAGATATGGTTAAACAAAAAGGAGATAGTACAATTACTAGCTATCGTGACCATGCTCATATTATTTTAGCGGGAACAGAGCCTAAATACGTTCTTGCCGAGCTTATGGGACGAGCTACAGGCTGCTCGAAAGGTAAGGGCGGTTCGATGCATTTATTTGACGTACCGAACAAATTTTACGGTGGACACGGTATAGTCGGAGCCCAAGTACCTATAGGTACAGGGCTTGCTTTTGCCGAGAAATATAATGGTACGAATAATATTTGCTTTACTTTTTTAGGTGATGGTGCGGTTAATCAAGGTCAAGTATATGAAGCCTTTAATATGGCTGCTTTATGGGGTTTACCTGTAGTTTATATTATTGAAAATAACGAATATTCGATGGGGACGTCTGTAGCACGTTCTACCTTTATGCGTGATTTATATAAGAAAGGGGAATCGTTTGGGATTAAAGGATTTCAGCTAGACGGTATGGATTTTGAAGAAATGTATGACGGCTCTAAGCAAGCAGCCGAGTATGTTAGAGAAAATAGCTTTCCGCTGATATTAGAGGTGAAAACTTATCGTTATCGTGGGCATTCGATGTCCGATCCGGCAAAATATCGCAGTAAAGAAGAAGTTGAGCAATATAAGGAGCGTGATCCGTTGGTAATAATAAGAAAAACGATACTCGACAATAAATATGCAACCGAAGCAGATTTAAAAGAAATAGAACAGTCGGTAAAAGAAATTGTGAAAGAAGCAGTAGAATTCTCAGAAAATTCACCTCTACCTGATGAGAGGGGGTTGTATACGAATATTTGTCATACCGTGGCTTGACCATGGGGTCCGGTAAAAATATTAGTATTTTTTATTGTTTTTCTGGATTCCCGCTTTCGCGGGAATGACATAAGTACTATAGGAATGACATAGAACATTTAATCAAATAAAAAGAAAAATGCAAATAACGGTACGTGAAGCATTGCGTGATGCGATGCAAGAAGAGATGATAAGAGACGACAAGGTTTTTGTCATAGGCGAGGAAGTTGCAGAATATCAAGGAGCTTATAAGGTAACGCAAGGATTATTAGAGCAGTTTGGTCCTAAGAGAGTAATTGACACGCCAATAACGGAGTATGGTTTTGCAGGGCTTGCAGTCGGGGCAGCTTTTGCAGGACTTCGCCCAATCGTGGAGTTTATGACCTTTAACTTTGCTATGCAAGCATTCGATCATATAGTTAATTCTGCTGCAAAAACGCATTACATGTCAGGCGGGCAGGTAAAATGTCCGATAGTGTTTAGAGGACCAAACGGAGCAGCAAGTAGAGTAGCAGCTCAGCATAGCCAAAATTATACAGCTTGTTATTCTCATATTCCAGGGTTAAAAGTAGTAGTTCCTTATAGTGCCGAAGATCATAAAGGGCTTATGCTCACGGCTATTAGAGACGATAATCCGGTTATTTTTTTGGAAAATGAGGTTTTATACGGTCATAGTTTTGACGTACCGGAAACAATCGAGCCTATACCCTTTGGTCAGGCAAAAATTTTAAAAGAAGGTAGTAGCGTCACTATAGTAACTTTCTCAATTCAAGTAAAACTTGCCCTAGATGCTGCAAATATTTTGCAGAATGATAATATTGATTGCGAGGTTATTGATTTACGTACTATTAAGCCTCTTGATACTGAGACGATAATAGAATCAGTGAAAAAAACTAATCGTTTAGTTATAGTCGAAGAAGGGTGGTTTTTTGCCGGTGTCGGTGCAAGTATAGCCTCTATTGTTATGAAAGAAGCATTTGATTATTTAGATGCTCCGATAGAGATTGTCAGCGGCAAAGATGTTCCTCTTCCTTATGCCGTTAATTTAGAAAAATTAGCTTTGCCGAGCGAGATCGATGTAATAGAAGCCGTTAAAAAGGTTTGTTATTATAGTGTTTGATTCCATATTATAAAAGAAAAATAGCAAATTTAAATATTATAAACAATATCTAAACATTGTTAGTTGACTAGTGGCTTTATCAAAAGTAATAGTGTAATTACAGCCGCTAAATATATTTAACTTTCCTATTAAAATATCAGAAAAATCCACCTTATGAGTTTCATACTCTAAAATAGATAGCCATAAGATTTGTTGGTTCTCAAAACTAAATTCAACTGTGCTAAATATTTCTTTTAATACCATAATTATTTGTTCTTTTGAATATTTATACCCTTTTTCTAATACCCAAACTAATTCACATATAACTATATTATTTATGAATATTGAATTTTCTTGACCGAAGTATTTTTTAATTAATTTTGTAGCTTTAACACTTTGTACAAGATCGTCTTCTGTTAAGTAACGAACCAAAATATTTGTATCAATTCCTATCATATGAACCTTTAATAATTTGGTTCATTTCTTCTATTGTAAGAGTATGTTTCGGTTTAGGTAAAATATTCTTCAAGTTTTTAAGAGATTTATTTATAGGTATTACCACAAAAGAATTATCTTGTATTATTACTTCTAGCTTACTGCCGGTAGATAAATTTAATTTTTCCCTGATATAAATAGGAATTGTTATCTGTCCTCTGTTAGTTATAGCTACATAATTTGTTTTCATAACAACCTTTAGATATTTTTAGTATATTTTAATAATAACAGAAAAAATTTAAAAATGCAGCATTAAAATTCTTTACTTTGCAGCTCTTTTACGGTCGTTAGGGTCAAGCATAGCTTTACGCAGACGAATAGATTTCGGTGTTACTTCAACTCGCTCGTCATCCTGTATATAGCTGATTGCCTGCTCTAACGTTAAAAGCATCAGCGGAGTTAGTCTTATGGCTTCGTCTTTACCTGCTGCTCTAACATTGCTTAATTGCTTCGCTTTTAGTGGGTTTACCTCTAAATCATTATCACGATTATGTTCGCCGATAATCATACCTCTATATACTTTATCGCTAGGGTTTATAAACATTTTCCCCCTTTCTTCTAGATTCCATAGAGCATATGCGACAGCTGCCCCGTCACCGTTAGAGATAAGCACGCCGTTACGTCTTCCCTCGATATTTCCTTTATAATCAGCGTATCCGTGAAAAATACGGTTCATAATTCCTGTACCACGTGTTTCGGTTAGAAATTGGCTGTGATAGCCGATTAATCCTCTAGACGGTCCAATAAACGTAACACGGCTTTTACCTACGCCTGACGGCCTCATATCAGTCATTTCGGCTTTTCTAAGTGCTAAAGATTTTACGACTACTCCAACATAATCGTCATCAACGTTAACTTGAATTTCTTCCATTGGCTCTTGCTTATTACCTTTCTCATCGGTTTGGAATAATACTTCCGGTCTACTGATAGATAACTCAAATCCTTCACGACGCATAGTTTCGATTAAGATACCAAGCTGTAATTCTCCTCGTCCTGCAACTTGGAAAGCATTTTTTTCAGCTGCTTCGGTAACTTTTAATGCAACGTTACTCTCAAGCTCACGCATTAACCTAGCTCCAATCAAGCTCGATGTTACTTTTGTCCCTTCGCTTCCTGCAAGCGGTGAGTCATTAACGCTAAAAGTCATGGATAAAGTCGGCGGATCGATAGGTAGAGACGGTACGGCCTCAGTTACTTCAGGTGAACATATAGTATCGGTAACGTTGGCATTTTCAACGCCTGCTACAGCAATAATATCACCGGCTGTAGCCTCGTCTATAGCTATTCTTTCTAAGCCTCTAAATGCTAATATTTTAGTGATACGTCCGGTTTCAAGTACTTTATTCTCACGATTTAATACTTTTACGTTTTGGTTGATTTTAACAGTGCCGCTTTGTACACGTCCCGTTAAAACCCTACCGAAGAAAGAATTATATTCTCTAGTAGTAACAAGCATAGAAAATGGGGCTTTATCATCGGCTGCGGGCGTAGGTACATGTGTTACTATAAGGTCGAAAAGCGGTGCTAAATCATCTGCTAAATTGTCTAAAGGATTAATTTTATCATCAAAGTTTAAAGATGCTCTCCCTGCTCTACCTGATGCATAAACTATAGGGAAGTCAAGCTGATCGTTATTGGCCTCTAACGCTAAAAATAGCTCGAATACTTCGTCGATAACTTCTTTAATTCTTTGGTCATCCCTATCTATTTTATTAATAACGACAATAGGTTTTAAGCCGAGATTTAACGCTTTAGAAAGCACAAATTTTGTTTGCGGCATCGGTCCTTCAGAAGCGTCGACAAGTAACACAACACCGTCAACCATGCTTAATATGCGTTCTACTTCACCGCCAAAATCAGCATGTCCCGGCGTATCGACGATATTAATACGGATATCGTTCCACATAAGAGCAGTGCATTTGGCTAGTATGGTAATACCGCGTTCACGCTCAAGATCGTTAGAGTCCATAGCACGCTCGGCTACTGCTTGGTTAGCTCTAAGTGTTCCGCTTTGTTTAAGCATGTTATCAACAAGCGTAGTTTTTCCATGATCAACGTGGGCAATAATTGCTATATTACGAATAGATGTCATCTTTAAAAATTCTCACAAGTTTACAATAGTCTTCCGTATTATACACTAAAATACCAAAAATTGGAATAAAGTTCTTGAAAAAGAAATTGATTTAACCGCAGAATAAAAATTACTAAGAATTTTTAAACTTAAAAATAAGAGAAATTAATGAACGATAATACAGCTTTATTTATATTTGATTTTGACAATACTTTAGTTGGACATTCGCATAATTATATCGGGGAGAGGTTAGGAGGTTTAATAGTACGTAATATACAAAATCGCTTTTTTAGATCAGATAATGAACGTGCTAAGGAAATAGCTAGGCTTGAGCAAAAATTTTCTATAGAGCTGATGGAGAGGTTCCTAGATAATGAAAATTTAGGTTGGAAAAATGAAGAGCAAATAGCACGCCTTTTTAAGAATATTATATATATCCGGTCATAAAATAGCTATAGCATCATTTAATGGTTATCCTCATGCTGTAAAATATGCATTAGAAAGGTTACTAGAAAAGGAAGATGTAGCAAAAATTTATATAAAATCAGCTTTACCTTCTAATAATTTTGAAGAAATACAAAATTGTACTAAAAAAGAATATATAAGAGAAATAATGAATAATACCGAAATAACTAATAAAAAAAACATATTTTTCATGGATGATGATATTAAACATGTCAATGCTGCAAAAGACTATGGTATTGCAGCAGTTTTGGTTAAGAACAAGGGAACTGAGCATATTCATAAAGCTTTTAATTTTTTATATGAATTTAATGAACAGCATGAAATTTATGTTGAACTAGAAGAACCTGCTACTGAACCGCTGAGTGATGAAGAGAATACCTGTTTAAGTCCTGGAGCAATAACAGCTATTCCGTTTGATCCAATTTCAAGGGAGGATTATTTGGATAGTGAATATACACCATGGGGAGGCGGGAATGTGCCAATGTTAGGTAAAGGTTAAGTTTTTAATTATAGACAAATCACCTGATGTTATTTATTCTTAGATTAATAGGGGTGTTGCTCCAATGTCATTCCCGCGTAGGCGGGAATGACATCCTTAAATATAACACTTAAGTCTAGATTATAGGATCAAGGATGATATACCGAGTATTATGTTTATGCATATTCATAATAAATTTCTCAATGATCACGGAGGCACAAAACGTGCCGATTAAAGAAGATAATTTTAAAGTTAGAGTAGCTGTTGCTGATGTACAATCTATATTGGAAGGTTCGATAGCTATAAAAGATTTGCGTAATAAAATCGAAAAGCTTAATCATAAAATTCAAGAGGATATTGCTGCAAAAGAAGCAAAATTTAAACCGCTGGAAGAGAAGCTGCTAAATGAGCGTTCTAATTTAAGTGAAACCGAATTTGAGCATAAAGTAAACGAATTTAATGCAAAAGTTAGCCACGTTAGAAAAGAAATTCAGATTAAGAAAACAAAGCTTGAACAAGCCCACGCTGAGGCTATGAGTAGAATACATGAAACAACTATTACAATAATTAGTGAACTTGCTGAGAAATATAACCTTAATTTGGTAATTCCAAGTGCTCAAGTCTTATATGCCAAAAATAATTTGAATATAACTTCCGAAGTGACTTTTATGTTGAATGAAAGGTTAAAAGAGGTAACTATAAACTATTAATGGCGTTGTTGTATGGTTTAGTTTTAACGTCATTGCGAGGAAAATTACGAAGTAATTGACGAAGCAATTTCAGGATATTTGACGAGATTGCCACGCAGCCTACGGCTGCTCGCAATGACGTGGTGGTATCCACACGAGCAGTGCTATTATTTAACGAGAATATTTAATATGGCAGAATTTACACCGATTACAATTGCATACGGGGACGGTATAGGGCCTGAAATAATGGAGGCAGTGCTTTATATATTACGTAAAGCCGAAGCTCGTATTCGTTTAGAAACCATTGAAGTAGGTGAAAAGCTTTACAAGAAGCATTATACTTCAGGCATAAGTGAGGAAAGTTGGGAATCAATACAACGTACCGGTATTATACTTAAGGCTCCGATTACTACTCAGCAAGGTGGAGGATATAAAAGTTTAAACGTCACGATTCGTAAAACATTACAGCTTTTTGCTAATATTCGTCCTTCTGTTTCGTTTCATCCTTTTACTAAAACACTGCATCCAAATCTAAACCTAACTATTATACGTGAAAATGAAGAAGATTTATACGCAGGTATAGAATACCGTCAAACGCATAATATGTATGAGTCGGTTAAGTTAATTAGCCGTACCGGTTGTGAAAAAATTATTAGATATGCTTTTGAATATGCGGTAAAAAATAACCGTAAAAAAGTCACGTGTTTAAGCAAAGATAATATTATGAAATTTTCCGATGGGGTTTTTCATAAAGTATTTAATGAGATTGCAAAAGAATATCCGCAAATTAATAATGAGCATTATATTATCGATATCGGTACGGCAAGGCTTGCTACCAAACCGGAAATATTTGACGTTATCGTGACTTCTAATTTATACGGCGATATTATCTCTGATGTAGCAGCTGAAATTTCAGGCTCGGTAGGGCTTGCAGGTTCTGCAAATATCGGGCAGCATTATGCTATGTTTGAAGCGGTACATGGAAGTGCTCCCGATATTGCAGGCAAAGATATTGCTAATCCGTCAGGGCTTTTAAATGCTGCTATGATGATGCTAGTACATATAGGGCAGGGTGATATCGCTACATTAATCGAAAATGCTTGGAAAAGAACTATAGAGGATGGAATTCACACGACGGATATATATAACGAGCAGAGTTCTAGTAAAAAAGTCGGTACCAAAGAATTTGCCGAAGAAGTAACAAAAAGATTAGGACAGATACCGACAAAACTACCTAAAGCAGATTATCCATTAATTGCAGAGAAACAAGAAAATAATATAGAGTGTAAGATTGATACCAAAGAAGTTAAGAAATTGGTTGGTACGGATATTTTTGTGAATATAAATGTATCTTCCGCTCACGATATAGCAGATAAAGTTAATAAGCTTGATCTTGGTAATTTTGAGCTAAAAACTATATCTTCCAAAGGGCTAAAATTATGGCCTCGTGATGCAAGATTTGAAACTGTTTCCGATCATTGGTGTTGTCGTTTTATGAATAAAGACGGTATGGAAATAAAGCATTTAGATATAACAAGATTGCTTGAAGCTTTAAGCAAAGCAAATATCGACTTTATCAAAGTAGAGAATTTATTTGAGTTTGATGGTGTGGCAGGTTATAGCTTGGCTCAGGGTGAGTGAACGAATTATTGTCACCCCGTGGCTTGACCACGGGGTCCAGAAAAAAATTAAAAAAGACTGGATACCGTGGTCAAGCCACGGTATGACACCGAGCACGTTTTTCGATCCACGCAACAATGCCTCGCGGGAATGACATAGAAGTGCATAATGAAATAACAAAGAAATAAAAACAATGACATTATACTATATCGGAATATTATTAGTAATTATTGGATTATTTGCTATATTTTCAGGGATAATCGGGTTTTTTAGATTTCCTGATTTTTATACTAAATTACATGCTGCAAGTGTTATTGAGAGTTTTGGAGTGCCTATTTGCTTAATAGGTTTTGCGTGCATTGAAGCAAATATTGTTAACTCTATTAAATTAATTTTAGCGGCTTTATTGATTTTTCTACTAAATCCGGTAGCAACTCATGCACTTGGTAAAGCATCTTTATTTATGAAAATTAGAGCTTATAGTACCGTCATTGCAAGGAAAATTACGAAATAATTGACGAAGCAATCTCAGGATGCTTGATAAGATTGCCACGTCAAAACTACGTTTCTCCTCGCAATGACGTTAAATTTTAACAACCATATGACAGTAAATACAGCTTTAAATTTTGATCTCGGCAATTACCTACTTAACTTAATTGCTTTTTTATTAATTTTAATATCCATAAAAATAATTTTTGCTAAAGATTTACTAAATGCAGTTATTGCTTCCTCTGTATTTAGCTTATTAATCGGTGTATCTTATCTTATTATGGATGCTCCTGATGTCGCAATGACCGAAGCAGCACTTGGAGCTTGCTTATCAACATGCGTATATTTGAATTTGTTGCGTAAATTACCTTCGGATTTAAAGAATATTGAGAGAACTAATATTATTCCAGCAAGTTTAATATGTTTATTGTTTGTAGTAATTCTTGCTTATATGGGGCTAGAATTACCGAATTACGGTGATGATAGTGCTCCTATTCATATGCATTCAAGTAAATATTATATCGAAAATACCTCTAGAGATATAGGTGTACCTTCTTTTGTTGCGGCTATTCTTGCAAGTTATCGTGGATATGATACTTTAGGTGAAACTAGTGTAATTTTAATTGCAGGAATTGCTGTATTATTGGTATTTTCAAAGGAGGGTGTCATACCGTGGCTTGACCACGGTATCTCAGGACACAGCAAGCGATACAAGATCCCGTGGTCAAGCCACGGTATGACAAATCCAATAATAAAATATATCACTAGTTTTATAATACCTTATATAATTTTATATAGTATATATATTCAGCTTAACGGTGAGTCTTCGCCGGGTGGTGGGTTTCAAGCAGGTGTTATATTTGCATCTAGCCTTATTGCTTATGATTTAGTTTACGGTAATCGAAAATTAAGTCGGTATTTTCCTCCTAATGTGCTAATTTGTATTGCTGTTTTAGGTGTAGCAATATATGCAATTGTAGGAACAATATCACTATTTTTTAATGATAATTATTTAAATTATTATTCACTAACAAATTTTATCAATGATAAGCTACTTGCTCAGCATATTGCTATAGTTATTGTTGAAATTGGTATAGGTTTGACTGTCGCAGCTATTATGTACTTAATTTACAACGTATTTAATAATTATGAATAACCTATTTGTATTAATTAAGCGTGAATTTATAGTGCAGAATCGCATTAATAATATAATTAAATATATAGTTATATTTTTTTTATTTTGCATAATTAGTACTGTTTTAATTAATAGTGAAAGGGATATTAACAAATTCGGTTTAATTTTTTCGGTAATTTGTTTATTAATTTCATTAATTGGTTTTTCTTCGGTTATATTTAAATCTGATTTGGAAGACGGAAGCTTAGAGTTATTATTATCAATTGTTAGTCATGAAAAAATTATATTGGCTAAATTTTTTGCTATATTTATCAGTAGTACGGTAGGGCTTGTTTTTGTTTTACCCATTATTTATGTTTTTTTTGATCAAACTTTGCTTGAGATAGTATTTTTCTTCATTAGTGTATGGATGATATTAGTTTTATCAAGTAGTTTAGTAGTTTTATCTGGTAGTGTGCAATGTTATTTTAAGAAGAATGCTAATTTTGTCGGTACGTTTATTATGCCGTTATTAATTCCGAGTATTATAATGATAGGTTTAATATTACAAGATAATAACTTACAATTAATTTTTATTATGATAGGAATTAATTTAGTATTTTTACCGATTTCATTCTTCTTGAGTTCCTATTTAATTAAAAATATTTATAATATTATGTGATTTTGCTTTATTTTTACTAATGTAGTGATATAAAATAAGATGAATGTTATTAATAAATTTTTTTAAAATATATGTGGCAGGCTTTACGAAGGTTAATTGCAGCAAATCCTATGGGATTTTTTCTGTGGTCTATTATCACTAAATGGTATTTAATTATAGCAGTTGCTTCCTTAATTACTTTATATTATACAGTATTGGGCTTAAAAAAAATTGGGTTTATAGATTATTTTACTGAAACTACAGTCGAGATATTAGATACAACTAAAGCAGTTGCTCAAAATTGTACTACAAAACTCGCTCCTGATTGGAATCATTTAGTTAGTTTTTGGAATTGCTTAAGTAATCCTGAAGAATATAAGCATGAAGAAGGGACAGGAGCAAAAGTGTTAGAAGATGAAATAAATAAGCTTATGCCAAAACAAGCAGATAGTGCTGCAGACGCTGAACGTCCTATAATAAATCCTTATGAAGAACTAGAAAATCCAAATAATCTTAATAATACCCCAAGCGGTAGTAATAATAATCGTTAATTTATGTCACTTTAATATTATATGTCGGATACTGAAGATAATAAAAACAAACAAACTACACGTCGTGATTTTATGGTTCTAACGGCTAGTAGTGTTGCAGCGGTTGGGGCAGCATGTACTCTTTGGCCTCTCATTGATTCTTTAAACCCTTCTGCAGACGTGCTAGCTTTATCATCAATTGAGGTTGATTTATCAAATATTGCGGTAGGTCAAACAGTTACGGTTAAATGGCAAGGTAAACCGGTTTTTATCACTAACCGTACTCCTGATAAAATAGCTGAAGCAAGAGCCGTAAAAATGTCGGAACTTATTGATCCTGAGACTGATGAAGCACGTGTGAAAGTAGGGCATGATAATTGGTTGGTGACTATCGGAATCTGCACGCATTTAGGTTGTGTGCCGCTTGCTAATCAAGGTGAATATGATGGATGGTTCTGTCCGTGCCATGGCTCGCAATATGATTCTTCAGGTAGAGTTAGAAGAGGTCCTGCTCCTTTAAATTTAGCAGTACCGCCTTATACCTTTATTAGCGACAAAAAAATTAGAATTGGGTAGTTATTTATGAATGAAGATATTACCCCTAAAAAGCCCTCAATGTCATACTGTGGCTTGACCACGGTATCCAAAAAAACAACTGAAAAACCGATTAATGGTGTGAGTACCGGATTGACGCACAAATTACCTCTAGAAGTAGGATTTGGGAAGAACTCTATTATTGAGTGGATAGATTATCGTCTACCGATTTTCTCTTTCCTAAAGTATTTTAGCCATTATCAGGCTCCAAAAAATCTTAGCTATTTGTGGAATTTAGGCTCTATTGCCGGTATTGCGTTGGTAATTCAGATAATTACCGGCGTGGTGCTTGCTATGCATTATACACCGCATGTTGATCATGCTTTTGATAGTGTTGAGCGAATCATGCGTAACGTGAATTACGGTTGGTTACTGCGTTATACTCATGCGGTAGGTGCATCGATGTTTTTTGCTGCCGTTTATTTGCACATAGCACGGGGACTGTATTACGGTTCTTATAAAGCACCGAGAGAACTGCTTTGGCATATCGGTATTATCATTTTTCTAACCATGATGGCTACTGCGTTTATGGGTTACGTGCTTCCTTGGGGGCAGATGAGCTACTGGGGTGCTACGGTAATTACTAATTTATTTTCGGCTATTCCGCTAGTAGGGGAATCTATAGTTACGTGGTTATGGGGCGGTTTTTCCGTTGATAATCCGACATTAAATAGGTTCTTCTCGCTGCATTATTTATTGCCGTTTATTATTGTCGCTCTTGTGATGCTGCATTTAGTAGCCTTACATCAGCATGGTTCAAATAATCCGAAAGGTATCGACGTTAAAAACCCTAAAGATACTATTCCTTTCCACCCTTATTATACCGTAAAGGATTTTGTCGGTTTCGGAGTTTATTTCATAATATTTGCCTATTTTATTTTTTACGAACCTAATTATTTAGGACATCCCGATAATTACATTCCGGCAAATCCGTTAGTTACGCCTGCTCATATCGTACCTGAATGGTATTTTCTGCCGTTTTATGCGATCCTTAGAGCCGTACCTTCTAAGCTCGGTGGGGTGCTATTAATGTTCGGAAGTATATTCGTGTTGTTCTTACTACCTTGGCTTGATACTTCAAAAGTTAGAAGTAGCAATTATAGACCGATATACCGAATTGCTTTTTGGATATTTATGGCAGATTGTTTATTGCTTGGTTATTTAGGCGGACAACCGGCGGAAGAGCCGTATATTACCATTAGCCGCTTTGCTGCTTGTTACTACTTCTTCCATTTCTTAGTAGCTCTGCCGCTGATCGGTAAATATGAAAAACCGCTGCCGCTACCGGAGGAGTTGTAAGAGTTAAGTCATTGCGAAGAGATATGTCATTGCGAGGAAATTGCATAGCAATTGACGAAGTAATCTCAGGAGTTTGTTATTATTT
>NZ_CCMG01000016.1 GCF_000751075.1 Rickettsia tamurae
CGCAGCCTATGGCTGCTCGCTGACGTTTTTTGTATTATACAAATTTATGAAGCAACCAATAGTATATATAGTAACTAACAAGAAAAATGGTATACTCTATACTGGTGTTACTTCTAATTTAATAAAAAGAATATACCAACACAAAAATGATACAATTAAGGGGTTTAGTAAAAAGTATAATTGCAAAATTTTAGTATTTTATGAGATTCATCAAACTATGAATTCAGCAATAAATAGAGAAAAACAAATTAAAGCCGGTTCAAGAGACAAAAAAATTAAATTAATAGAACAAACAAATATAAATTGGGATGATTTATATAATGAAATTATTCTGTAATAAAAACATCATTGCAAGGAAAGACAAAATCTCGACACGACAATCTTATAAGATAATAATAAACTCCTGAGATTGCTTCGTCAAAATTTTCAATTTTTCCTCGCAATGACGACTCAAAAAAATTTATGAAAACTAAACTACTTATTTCTATCATCATACTACTAACTTCGTGCTTAAGTTTAGCCAACGAAGAAGCATTACATCCGAAAAAGATGAAATGGTTGTTTGACGGCGTATTTGGCACAGTTAATCGTGAAGCAGCACAAAGAGGTTTTCAGGTCTATAAAGAAGTTTGTAGTGTCTGCCACGGTTTAAACAATTTATATTACCGTAATCTTAAAGATATCGGCTTTTCGGATGACGAGATAAAAGAAATCGCCAAAGGCTATACGGTAAAAGACGGACCTAATGATGACGGTGAGATGTTTGGCCGTCCCGCTCTTCCCTCTGATCGTTTTGTACCTCCTTACCCTAATGAACAAGCAGCAAGGGCAGCTAATAACGGAGCACACCCTCCTGATCTATCTTTAATAATAAAAGCGCGTCATGACGGAGCTAATTATATATATTCGCTGCTTACCGGCTATACCGAACCACCGGCAGATTTTAAGCTAATGCAAGGGGCTCATTATAATCCGTATTTCCCTGGCGAGCAAATAGCAATGCCGCCGCCGCTTACAGACGGGCAGGTAACCTATATGGACGGTACTAACGCAAGCGTAGAGCAGATGTCGCATGATGTTGCGGTATTCCTGCAATGGGCAGCTGAGCCGGAAATGGAACATCGTAAATCTATGGGTCTTAAAGTTATGATGTTTTTGGTAGTGTTTACTATCTTTTTCTATATTGCAAAAAACCGCATTTGGTCTAATTTAAAGTAATTCGAAAATCGTCATTGCGAGAAGAAACTGTAAGTTTCGACGAAGCAATATCAGGAGTTTATAATTTATTATTTCATGAGATTGCCGCACAGTCTACGACTGCTCGCAAGGTATTGTTGCGTGGATCTAAAAACGCGTTCGGTGTCATACCGCGGCTTGACCACAGTATCCAGAAAAACAACTTAAAATACTAAAATTTTAGTATTTTAAGCTGGATCCCGCGATCAAGTCGCGGGATGACACTGGAAAAACTGACCCGCGCAACAAGGTCTGCTCGCAATGACAACTTGGGTATCCATGCAACAACGTCCCTCTCTTAGTATAATGACTTATCTCTGCTATACTTATCCTAAAATTTATATAGATAGGTATTTATGATTACTTTATTTGCAGCGATTACAGGCTTTATTAGCTCTATCATTCCTGAGGTTTTAAAAATATACAAAGATATTAACGACAAAAAACACGAGATAAATATTTTAGATCGTCAAATTGCCAATAAAAAACTCAATCAATCCAAGACTTTTTTTTACAGAGCTTACCATATCGCAAGAAATGGCAGAGCAATATTCTCTTTACTCCACTTATAAATCAGGTGTTAGTTGGGTCGATGCTTTAAACGGCTCGGTAAGGCCGGTACTTGCTTATAGCTTTTTTGCAATGTATGGAGGAGTTAAAAATATGTTCAATATAAATCATTAAAAAGCTCTGCCCTGCTAGTGGAGTATCTAGATATATTATGGAGTATAGAAGATCAAACTATTTTTGCGGGGGTTATTAGCTTTTATTTTGGTCAACGTACTTTTAGCAAATTATGGAAGTATACTCGATGAACTTTAAAAATTGGCTACGTCATCCTACAAGTACTTGCAGTACTCACATATTAAATATATGCTCCGTTCCTCGTCTTGTGGATTCCTTGCTCTTTTTAAAGTTGATCTTCATATACGTATTTTCATTTACTTAGGGAATATATTAGGCTTGAATTTTAAACTAAAAATATACTTATTTTATTTCTTTGAGATAAAACCTTTCTCTATATAGTTAGGTAATTTTATTAGCTCCTGCTTTAGTTCATTATCTACTCCCATGGTTTCAAATTTTCGATCGACTAAGAAAATTATAGGTTTAGTGTTATGAATAAAGAAGAAGTCAAAATTCGGTTTGTTATCAAAATATCGATTAACACGAGGGAAGTGATAAGCATGAGTAACAATTGCAATTTCGGCGTTATTTAAATCAATATTACTGTTTTCATGTTCTTTATATAAAGTTTTAAATTGTCCGCCGGTATTGGTTTGGTTTTCCGGTAACGTGAAAATATAGAAACTTTCTTTCGGATAATCGGTAATAATATTTTTATCAAGGGCTTCTTTTAGTAAGCTATTATCATATACTCCGCCGTTAAACAAAATCATCGGTCCGTATTTTTTCAGTTCTTCATATGTTAGGCTAGATATTTGCTTATCAAGTTTTTTAGCTGCAACTTCTCTTGCAATCTCTATGCCAAGCCTCATCCTATTATATCCGTCCTCTTTATCTGCAGCCCCTATATTTTGAGTATCAGAATTAATTGGTATTTTTGTATAAGAATGTCTTGCAGATAAAACCCACACATATTTTACACTTTTATCTATTTCAGGATTTTCGGTTGCATAAATATTTTGTATTTCTGAGATAAAATTCTTGCGGATTTTTTCATTAGCAGGATCAAACTCTAGATTATTTAGATCGGTTATTATCTGCTCAAAATGTTTATCTTGAGTAAATTTTTGATAACTCTGAAATCCTAGAACCGAGGCCATAACTATAATAAATATAGAAATAGCAGCAGTAAAGTTTTTATAGTTTTTCATGTACGGCTGTCATCCCACGACTTGATCGCGGGATCCAGTTAAAAATACTAATATTATTAGTATTTTTAGTTATTTTTTGGATCCCGTGGTCAAGCCACGGTATGACACCGAGGGCGTTTTCCGGTCCATGCAACAATGCCTCGCATGAATGACAAAATAATTTATTTTTTACCACCCGCATTTATAGATAAGCTTGCGGAAACAAATTCTTCAAGGTCACCGTCAAGCACTCCTTTAGTATCAGAAGTTTCATAATCGGTACGTAAATCTTTCACCATCTGATAAGGCTGTAAAACATATGATCTAATTTGATGCCCCCAGCTATTATCGGTTTTAGCGGCATTCTGCTCGTTAACGCTGTCTGTGCGTTTCTGCATTTCAAGCTCATAGAGTTTTGCTTGAAGCATTTTCATAGCTTGAGCTTTATTTTTATGCTGTGATCTATCGCTTTGGCATTGTGTTACCGTACCAGTCGGTATATGGGTGATACGTACCGCAGAATCGGTAGTATTAACGTGCTGTCCGCCTGCTCCGGATGCTCTAAAAGTATCGATTCTTAAGTCTTTATCCTCAATAGTAATTGCTATATTATCATCAATTTCGGGATATACCCAGCTACTTGCAAAGCTGGTCATTCTTTTACCTGCTGCATTAAACGGAGAAATACGCACTAATCTATGAACGCCCGCTTCGGTCTTAAACCAGCCGTAAGCCCGCTTGCCTATTATCCTAATCGTGCATGATTTAATGCCTGCTTCTTCGCCGTTAATCATATTGATTATCTCGGTTTTAAAGCCGAGTCTTTCGGCAAAACGCAAATACATACGCATCATAATAGACGCCCAGTCATGGCTTTCAGTTCCTCCGGCTCCGGCATTAATCTCTAAAAAGCAATTATTACCGTCTGTTTCACCTGAAAACAAGCATTCCGTTTCAAATTTGGCAGCAATGATGCTTAAATTTTTTAAGTCCTGTTCAATTTGTGAAAGTGTTTCTAAATCGTTTTCGGCTTCAGCCATTTCTTCAAGTTCTAAAGCATCTTTTAAGTTAGATTTGAGTTTATTAAAAGCATTTAGTTTTTCTTCTAGATTACTTTTTTCTCGCAGTAATTTTTGAGCATTGGCTTGATCATTCCATAAACTCGGGTCGGCTGCTAATTCTTCTAGTTCTTTCAGTCTTTCAGTTGATGCTTCAACGTCAAAGTGACCTCCAAAGTAGTTCTAAAGATTGCTCAATTTTTTTTACATAATTTTCTATTTCAGCTCGCATTATTTTTTCCTGTTATAAATTTCGATTTTGTTATATATTATCGTGATTGTAGCTGTCATTGCGAGGAAAAACTGTAAGTTTTGACGAAGCAATCTCAGGAGTTTGTTATTATTTCATGAGATTGCCACGTCGAGGCTTCGCCTCTCCTCGCAATGAGGCATTGTTGCGTGGATCAATTCCACCGCTGTCATCCCGCGACTTGATTGCGGGATTCAGATTAAAATACTAAATATTTTTTATTATTTTTTGGATACCGTGGTCAAGCCACGGTATGACACCGAATGCGTTTTTCGATCCACGCAACAAAGCCTTGCAATGACGGGGATGACAAAATACAAATTATATCACAATAATTATGGATAATCAAAAATATATAAGGAACTTCTCAATAATCGCTCATATCGATCACGGTAAATCTACGTTAGCCGATAGGTTAATTGAGCATTGCGGTGGCTTGCAAGTTAGGGAAATGAGCCAGCAAGTGCTAGACTCGATGGATATCGAAAAAGAGAGAGGTATAACTATTAAGGCACAAACCGTGCGGCTTGTATATAAGGCTAAAGACGGTAACATCTACTATTTGAATCTAATGGACACTCCCGGGCATGTCGATTTTGCTTATGAAGTTAGTAGGTCACTTGCTGCTTGTGAAGGCTCGTTATTGGTAGTTGATAGTACGCAAGGAGTAGAAGCACAAACGCTTGTCAATGTTTACCAAGCAATCGAGAATGATCATGAAATAGTACCGGTGCTTAATAAGATTGATCTGCCGGCGTCAGAACCTGAACAGGTTAAGCAGCAAATAGAGGATATAATCGGGATCGATGCAAGTGAGGCTGTATTGATTTCGGCAAAAAGCGGTATAGGTATTGATTTAGTTTTAGAAGCAATAGTAAATAAATTACCTCCGCCGAAAGAAAGTAACAGTGATATTTTAAAAGCTTTGCTTGTTGATAGTTGGTATGACCCTTATCTTGGGGTGGTTATTTTAGTACGTGTTATTGATGGCTACTTACGTAAGAATATGCGGATTAAAATGATGGCTACTAACTCGGTTTATACCGTCGAAAATGTTGGCTATTTTACTCCGAAAAAACATATTTCGGATGTTCTGCATGCAGGCGAAATCGGCTTCTTTACTGCTTCTATAAAGCAAGTAGCGGATTGTAAAGTCGGGGATACTATCACTGATGAAAAAAAGCCTTGTGAGCAAGCTCTACCGGGTTTTAAACCAAACTTACCCGTAGTGTTTTGTGGTCTTTATCCAACGGATAGCTCGGAATTTGAGCATCTAAAGGATTCACTAGCTAAATTACGCCTTAATGATGCTAGTTTTGAGTATGAAATGGAAAGCTCTTCGGCACTCGGAGTAGGTTTTAGATGCGGCTTTTTAGGGCTGTTACATTTAGAGATAATCCAAGAACGTTTAAGTAGGGAATTCGATTTAGATTTAATCACTACCGCTCCAAGCGTGGTGTATAAAATTCATATGCGGGACGGTGAGAGCTTAGAGATACATAACCCGGCAGATTTGCCTGATTTACAAAAAATCGAATCGATGGAAGAGCCGTGGATTAAGGCAACTATAATGGTACCTGATGAGTTTTTAGGTGCGGTATTATCGCTTTGTACGGAAAAGAGAGGGATGCAGCTCGATCATAGCTATATAGCAAATAGGGCTAAAATAGTTTATAAATTACCACTAAATGAGATAGTTTACGATTTTTACGATCGTTTAAAAAGTTGCTCTAAAGGTTATGCAAGTTTTGAATGGCAAATGGATGTTTATGAACCTTCCGAGCTTGTTAAGCTTGGGATTTTGGTTAACGCAGAGGTGGTTGATGCACTATCCACAATCGTACACCGCTCACGTGCCGAGCAGAGGGGTAGGGCATTATGCGTAAGGTTAAAGGATTTAATACCGAGACAGCAGATTGATATAGCAATTCAAGCAAGTATAGGTAGCCGCATTATTGCTCGTGAGACTATTAAAGCCCTACGTAAAGATGTTTTATCTAAATGTTACGGCGGTG
>NZ_CCMG01000017.1 GCF_000751075.1 Rickettsia tamurae
ATCTAAATGTTACGGCGGTGATATAAGCCGTAAACGTAAATTACTTGAGAAGCAAAAAGCAGGTAAAAAGAGAATGAGACAGTACGGTAATATCGAAATTCCGCAATCTGCGTTTATTGCAGCTTTAAAAATAGGTGATGAATAAAACTTTTTTTTTATTTTATATAAAGAAAACGCTAGACGTTATAATAAAGATTTGTTATAAGGAAGTATCTGAATTTTCCAGATGCTTCTAATGTTCCTCGGTAGCTCAGTGGTAGAGCAAACGGCTGTTAACCGTTCGGTCGCTGGTTCGAGTCCGGCCCGGGGAGCCATTCTTCGGTTTTCAACAAATTTATGAATGAATCAAACGGCGGATGCAGCATAAAGTCAAGCTTTTTGCCTGTTAATTTAATTGTCGAAAACACAGTTTTTATTAAACGTCTTTTTCCTTGGGCATTCGACAAATTAAAATATTGATGTGCATTGGCAACTAAATTTAGTACATCTATCATTTTTTTTTCGTAAAACAATCATCACCTTTATTATGCTCCGCTATTTCTAGCATTACTTTACTTTGATGTTTTTTTCATTATGTTTTCTTACGTACAAACTCTTCTCTGGTTATAATCCCATCTGCTAATGAATCGAGCTTATTTGTTCTATGTTAAAAAACTAGAAAGGCTCGTTAAACGTCGTCAAATAGAACGTATAGTATTTTAGGGAAAGAGGATTTATTAAATATATAATTATTACAATCAACAATTATAGTTATTGATTTATTTTAATTACTTCTATAGATTACTTCTCTCAGGTGATAATTAAGCTCTATCATTCATATATAAGTTAATTTAAAAGAGTTAAAATATGGAAAATAAAGAAGAAGAAATTTTAACCTCTGAATCTTATATTGATGAAGAGGAAGAAAAGAGATTAAAAGCTGAAAACGCAAGGAAAGAGCTTAAATTAATATTAATAATATATTTAAAGTTAAAAAGCTATTTGTTATTGCAATTTTTTAATTTTTACTATAATTGTAATCAACTATTATTAACAAAAATAAGAAAATAACTTTTATGGAAGATTTAAGCTCTTGGAAAGAAAAGTTTGAAGTATGTGTTTACGCTAAAAAGCTACTTGATAAACTAGAATATTTGAACACTAAAGTAAAAAATCCTGTTGATATAGAGGAAGTTAAAAAGGCATCTACTACGCTCGTAAATATCATGGGTTACAAATGCGTAAATCGGATGAACCTTATTATTCTCACCCAATTGAGGTGGCTTATATGTTTGCTGAATTTGTAGCTGAAGAAGCCCCTAAACTTTATAACGCTATTATGCTGCAAGCTGCTTTACTGCATGATATTATTGAAGATACAGAACTTACTGAAGAAGTAATAACTACAATTTTTGGGCTAGAAGTTACAAACCACGTAGAGGGTTTAACTAGGATCAAACCTTATGGTAAAATTACTGCTAAAGAAAGTTTAAACTTATTAATCAAACAAAAAAACATGACACAGCATTAATAAAGTTCTTCGATAGGATTCATAACTTACAAACTTTAGGTGCTAAATCACCTGAGAAAGCGAAGAAGATTATTGAAGAAACTTTAATTAATTTTGTAACTTTAAGTATGTACCTTGGCTTACATAAAGCTGAAGAAAAATTAAGTGTATTATGTTTTGAATACTTAGGAATAAAAAATTCATATAAGTATAGAGAATTTTATTTTAATGATCAATTTCAGCCATTGACTCTAGCTTATAAAAATGACGTAGTCCAATCCAATATCCAATAGCTATAGGTATCATAATAAATAGTAAACCCCAATACTTAAAATACTCTGTTAAATATATAAGTCCGAATGAACTAACAATATAAATGCTTGCACGTGATAAAGCGTATATCACTCCTGTACTAATAAAACGCTTAAAAAGTGGAAAATTTTTAAAAATAATTGGTAGAGCTGGAGTAGTAGCTGGTGCAAACATAGCACAGAAACATTGAATTAAAAATATATAAAAAGGAGTAGTAGCATTAGTCATCAAGAAAGGAATAAGCAAAACAAAAGGTATAAAAATAAAAAATTTAATTTTTAATAGCTTTAGTAGGTATATTTTATAACTTAGCTGTATTAGTATTATCCATGAGAATAGTTGTAATAAAGATACTATGAAATTTTGGCTTATAACTTGTTCTGCTGTATAGCCTAAGGAGTTTTTTGAAATACCTCCGCAGTAAAAATAAGTAAAGTATGCACATAAAGGCCAAAAGCAATCTAAAAGGGAATAAGATAAAGCTGTTTTTTTATTAACTTTAATTTTATAAACAATATTATCCTTTAGATTCTCTTCGTTTACAGAAGCAAGTTCTAATTTTTTCTTAATTCGTAGTCTAGCATCAATAAATTCTGGTGTTTCTCGAAGGGTAGTTCTTGCAACTATACCAACTATTGCAATTATTGTTCCAAACCAAAAAGCTAACCGCCAATTAAGCCCCAAAAAAGTAACAAGAAAAGCAATACCTAAAGCAGCGGTAGTTCCTAAAACTGCGATTACTTCTACGGCAACATATTGTATAGGAGGTTTTGTGATTTCTGTAATATAAAGTTCTGCTCCAATTATTTCACCAATAGAAGACATACCTTGAAGAATATGACAGACCGTTATAGCAATAGAAGCTGTAATGCCTATTTGACGGTAAGTTAGCCATTGTAAAACATGCTAATGCCACCATACTTGTTGTAATTATAACAGTAGACTTACGTCCTATTCTATCTCCTAAATGCCCAAATACCAATGCTCCTAAGGGGGTCTGACAGCATAAGTGGTACAAAAAGCAGTAGCAGCTAAAAGAGCAGCTACACGTACATTTCCTTTTGGAAAAAATAAATCATTTAATAACACAGCCATGTGTAGGTAGAGCATAAAGTCAAAAAACTCAAGAAATGTACCAATAGATAATAGTCCTATTGCTTCTTTTTGTTCTCTATTTAAACTTCTTTGTTCTTGTGAATAGCCTAGCATAAATTCTTTAATAAAAGTTAAATTGTAAAGAAATCCATACTGTTTTATATAAAAGTCAATAGGAATTTTCGCTTTACACGATAAATAAGAAAGTGAAGTGCAACTTATTATTAATTTATATTATCAATTTTATAAATATAATTGAACCTAGTTTAAAGCAGTATGTCTGTGTACCTGAGCATTCATCACAAGCCCAAAGCCGATTAGCATGGATGCGATCATTGTTCCGCCGTAAGAAATAAACGGTAAAGGTACGCCTACTACGGGAAGCAAGCTCATAACCATAGCTATATTAATAAATACGTGACTAAATAAGATTGAAGTGATACCTATTACCATTAATTTACTAAAAATCTCTCGGCAATTTGCGGCAATTAATAAAGAAATAGTTATAAGTGCAAAATATAATATTAGTAAAAACATTCCTCCTATAAAGCCGAATTCTTCAGCGAAGGTAGCAAAGATAAAGTCTGTTTGATGTTCGGGAAGAAAATCTAAATGGCTTTGACTGCCTTGATTTAAACCCCGTCCAAATAGGCTACCTGAACCTATAGCGATTTTAGACTGAATAATATTATAGCTAGCACCGAGCGGATCATGTTCGGGATCTAAAAAAACCATTACCCGTTTTTTTTGATAATCATACATCATATTCCAAGCAATAGGGAGGCTAATAAGAGCAGCAAGAGCTAGTATTATAAAATATTTTATTCTAAAACCTGCTGCAAAAAATATAATTGCCGAAACAATTAAAACAATCATTCCTGTACCTAAATCCGGTTCTCTAATTATTAGAAAAGCCGGTATTAAAACTCCTATAATAGGTATGATATGAAATTTTATAAGATCATCAATTGTTAGTGAATGGAAATATCTAGCAAGCATTAGTACAACGGCGATTTTTATCGGTTCGGAAGGTTGAAGCTTAACTATACCGATATCGATCCATCTTTTACCGCCCATGGCAGTTGAGCCGAAAAGCTCCACGGCTACTAGTAAAGCGAGTACGCAAAAATAAAAGATATACGATAACCTAAATATTATTCGTAAATCAATTAATGCAATAATAATAGCTAAAGGCAAGAATATACAAAAATTTATAATTTGTTTGTAAGCCCAAGGCTGCAAATTACTATTCGCTGCAGAATAAAGCACAATGAAACCAATACAGCAAATTAAGCTAATTAGTAAAATTAAAGTAATCGGTAATTTTTGTAATTGTTCTAGATAATTTTTATGCATGTGGTTTTTTATATTTATTTTGTCATACCGTGGAGGAGGACGGCATTGTTTGTGTGGATCGGTTTCACCACCGTCACCCCGTGGCTTGTCCACGGGGTCTAGTTAAAAATACTAATAATATTAGTTGTTTTACTGGATACCGGGGACAAGCCCCGGTATGACAATGTGTGCTTTTTTTGATCCACGCAACAATGCATTCCCGCCTACGCAGGAATGACATATACCTTTTAAACCCCCACATTAAATATATTAAAAATAAATACTAATTCGTCGGCTATCTCTTTCAGATAATCAAAACGACCGGCAGAACCTTTATGTCCTTTATCCATATTTATTTTTAATAATAATGGATTATTGTCCGTTTTTAGTTCTCGTAATTTTGCTACCCATTTAGCAGGTTCCCAGTAACCTACACGTGGGTCGGATATACCGCAAGTAACGAATAGAGCAGGGTAGTTTTGTGCTTTTACGTTATCATAAGGGGAATATGATTTAATATATTCAAAATATTCTTTCTCTTTCGGATTACCCCACTCATTATATTCCAAGAGAGTTAACGGTAAGCTTTCGTCAAGCATGGTACTCAGCACGTCTACAAACGGCACATGAGCGATTGCTGCTCTATAGATTTCCGGTTTTTCGTTGAGTACGTAACCGATTAACATACCGCCGGCACTACCGCCCATTATTACTATATTGTTGTTACTTGTATATTGCTCGTTAATTAAAGCTCTACTACAGGCTATGAAGTCTTCAAATGTTCTTTTTTTGGTTAAAAACTTAGCAGCTTCATACCAATCATGACCTAGATCATCGCCACCTCTAATATGAGCAACTGCGTAAATAAAGCCACGATCGGCAAGTGTCACTGCTGTATTTCTAAAATTGACAGGCATGCTAATCCCGTAAGCTCCGTATCCCATTAAATATAAAGGATTCGAGCCGTCTTTTTTAAATAAAGATTTTTTATAAAACAAGGTTATAGGTACTTTTACATCTGCGAATATTCTCTCGACTTTATACTCTTCCGGATTAAAGCCTGAAGGTATTTCTTGGCTCTTTAATATCGTTAATTTATTGCTATCAAAATCGTAGCTATAGGTGGTATTTGGTCTTGCTAGAGAAGAGTAATTTACTCTGATATCGTCTTCCTCAAAGTTTGTAGAAAAGCTACTTGCTTGGAAACTTTCGTCAGGAAAATGAGTTGTGTTTTCTTGTAAATCTTTAAATCGCTTTATTTTAATTAGCGGTAAACCTTGGTCACGATAATTTAAGATTAAATAATTATTTGTAACATCAAAGCTTTTTAAATATTTGTCTTGTTCTTCCTTAATATAAATATCATCCCAGCTAGTATTTTCAAAATTATTTACCGGCAGTTTTATAACATGGAAATTTTTAGCTTTATAATTAGTTTTAATATAAAAATAATCGCCATTATGTTCTATTTCATAGAATATTTTGTTTTCTGCAGCTCGTACTAATTTAGGCGTAAAACTAACATCCTGCATAGAAATTACGTAAATTTCATTTTCATTATAATCACCTGAATTTATAAAAATATATTCACTGCTTGCTGATTTCTCGCAGCTGATAAAATGAAGAGGGTTTTTTACCTCAAATATTAATTTATCCTGAGTAATATCTTCACCTAGACGGTGAAACATTACCTTATCCCAGCGTTGATTCTCATTAATAGTAATATAGAAAAAGCCGTTTAATTGTTCATGCCAAATCACAGTAGGAGCTATATCCGTTACATTATCAGGTAAGTATTTTTGCTCTTTAAGATTGTATATTTTGATATTATATTGCTCATTACCTGTAAAATTAACGCTATAAGCCATTAAATTTTGATCAGGCGATATTGCGACTTTGGCAACATCGGTAAAACCGCCGTTTGGAGCAAGAAGGTTAACATCTAATATTATCTCTTCATGTGCTTCCATACTATTATGCTTTCTGCAATATATCGGATAATTTTTATCGCCTTCTACTCTATGGTAATAGTAATAATCTTTTTTCTTAACATAAACTGACTCATCGTCTAATTTGACCCGTCCTTTTAATTCTTCAAAAATCTTTTCCTTATCCTTTTGCAGATCGGCAAAGAAATTTTCGGTATATTTATTCTCAGCCTTTAAGTAGTCTAAGATTTTAGAATCTTCTACATTTGGCCACTTAAGATCACGCAGCCAGTGATAATCATCGTTTATTGTTGCTGAGTGAACTTCAAAGCTGTAATTTTGTTTGTCTGTTATTGGTGGTTTCATGTTTTTGTTCTTTTTTTAGTGTCATCCCGCGAGCTTGTAGCGGGATCCAGTCTTTTTTAATTTTTTTCTGGATACCGTGGTCAAGCCACGGGATGACAGAGTGTTAAAATCAAACTAATTAATAGGAATAATACAATGAATATAGCAGTTTGCTGATTATGCCAAGCAGATATTTTACTTAAAATATTATCCCAAATAACCTTAGAATTAAGATATTCTTCCGCATCTTCGTTATTGTCTGCCATTTCTTTATATTTATCGATACTGAAATAGATAAGTTTTTCGATATATTGGTATAGGTCAAGGTTTATGTTTTCTGTCGAAATGCGTGGTATTTTTTTAAATATTAAAGCTAATAATAGCGAGATTGCAGGGATAACTAGCTTAAAGTTAGCAGTATGTGATATTTGAATAGGGTAGAATAAACATACGCATAAAGTTATGATGCAGAAAGAGAGGTAGAGTAACTCCCTTAACGTCATTGCGAGGAAAAACTGTAAGTTTTGACGAAGCAATCCAGTAAAAATAGATCGATTTTTTTCCTGGATTGCCACGCTCCTTTTAGTCGCTCGCAATGACGATAGCAAACTTTCCAACAATAATCCAAATAACACGGTACAAGTTGCTATCTTAGAAAATAGCATTATATTATTCTCGTTTAAAATATTAGCAATTCCATCTTTGATATAAGAAGAGCTAATAGGCAGTATAGATGTATATATCAATATACTAATAACAAATCCGATTAACAAAATAAGATTAATTTGAGCATTCTGAAGATCTTGGTAATTTTTAATATCATACTCATCTTTTATATAAGTGAAATATAAAGCAAATAACCCGTTATATAATATATGTATGAATATAAAGCTTGTAATAAGATAAGCTATATTTGGAGAGTTTATGCTAATAGCCGTTAATATAAAACCAAGCTGTGATACGGTAAGATAACATATCAATCGTTTTAGGTTTTTCTCAATTAGAGAAAATACTAACCCGTAAATGATCATTGATATCCCAAAAAACTTTAATATCTCAAGACCGCTAAATAATTTTAAAATGATAATTAAAGTAACTTTAGTAGTAAAACTAATTAAATATACCACGCCGCTACTTGAAGCTGCAGGATAGCAATTAACCACCCAGCCGTTTACAAAAATAGCCGAGGCATTAATTAAACAACCTGCAAGTATGAATATTGCCGGTAACTCAAAATTATATACTGATTCCGTTAAAGAAGTAAAAGCCGTATTACCTGTTGTTTGAATTAAAAGAGTCATACCGATTAAAATTAGCCCACTACTGAATAAATGAGTGAGGAAATATTGACGTGCCGGTTTTATCTTTAATTGGTCGCAAAAAATAATTATGCAGGCAAAAATCGTCATGAATTCAAGCGAGATTATCATGGAAATAAAATCAGCTGCAAATACGCATATAATAGAGGATAAACAGTATAAACCACCTATTAAGCATTCTAATTTTCTATTTTGGGAAATTGTATAAAGATTTAAGATAGTAGTAACAATTAGAAATGCTAGAGCTATTAGCTGATTTTGTGGGTTAAAACCAAACATAAGCTCAAAATTAGTAAGCGGAAATGTAAACTTGGTATTTTGAATAAACATTTTAATCTTTAGAAGAAACTGTTAAAACCTCTAGTCTCTGAATTCTTTTAAAGTCTTTTACATTTAGAGTTAATATCGGAAAACCTTTTGTAATAGCCGTTGCTGCAATAAGCATATCATGAGTTCCTATAGTTATACGTTGATAAATCATGAATAATACGTGCATATGTATATACTTTTTCAATACCGAAAGGTAATATAGTAAACAGACTTTTTACATATTCTATAAAAGCTAAACATTTTATACGTTTATTCTCATTATTGACTCTATCTATTCCTATTATTAATAGTTCAGTTAACACAATAAGGCTAATATAAGCCTGACCGTAATGTGACCATTGCTTAGTACTTACCTTTCCTCTTTCTAAAGCTATGATTATAGAAGTATCAATAATTAACCCATCTTTCAACCAATTTTTTAATATCTTGTTTAGTATTGCGTCTTATTTCTTCGATATTTTTCATGAATTGATCAGCATCTTCAGGATCAAGATGTGGACCATTTTTAAAGGCTTCCTCTAAGTCTCTTACTGCTATAGAAGGCTTGATTTCTGCAGGCGTAATTCTTGCTACTATATTATTACCTTTTTGAACGTCAAAGCTTTCGCCTTTGTAGTAAACTCTATTCATAATATCTGAAAAAGATCGTACAAATTCTGTTGCTCTAATAATTTGTGCCATATTTATACCTTTGATACTTCAAGATTTGGTACGTCAAATTTCGGGATTCTCCTGTGTTCATGTACTATTGCTGTGCAGGCTCACCGCTTATTTGACTTCCAACTTTTGAAGTATCCGCGGTATACATATTATATGATTATATGTAAATTATGTAAATATGTTTATGTAATATAAGCTAAAAATTCTCTGATTAAGATTTGAATAAAATAGAAGAGAGTTACAGCACAGCAGCAAATTATTATACTGATTTGCATAGAGTAGGGGAGTGATTTTATTACACTAGATTCTACCAAAGAAGGTTTATAAATAGAGCTTAATATTTTGAGAAGGTAAAGGCTTGAGAATATGCTACTCGCTATTATGACAATCATAACGATAATTTGATTTTGTTCGCTTGCAGCAAGTAATATTGAGAATTTGCTAATAAATCCGCTAAAGATAGGTATACCGATTAATGATAATGAAGAGATAGATATAATAAAAGAAATTAAAGGAAACTCTTTAGATACTCCGTGTAAATTTTGTATTTGATCGGCTTTCTTTAAACTGTAAATACTTCCCATACTATAAAATAAGCAAATTTTACTAAAAGAATGTGAAACTAAATGAAGTATTGCGGCTCCAAGTGCCTTAGGTGTTAACATAAGAGCACTAAGTAAGGCGATGCTTAGTTGATTCATAGTGGAGTAGGCGAGTATTTTTTTAATATTATCCGTGCCTAGTGCTTTGATTGAGCTGTAAAATATGCTCACTATCGGTATAAAAATTAACCAGTTAAACTCGGCAAATATCATTTGTAAATACGATAAACCGAATATATATAATAGGATTTTGTAAATACAAAATAGTCCGGTTTTAACCACTATTACGGCATGCAGTAAGCTACTAACGGGATAATGTGCAACCATTGCAGCAGGAAGCCACGAATGTACCGGAAAAATTGCAGTTTTAGCAATTCCAAAAATAAACATTAATAATAAAATAATTGACTGGTTTTTAGAAAAATAATTTTCTACTAAACTCCCACTTGCAAAATTCCCGTTACCGACTTTAGTATAAAGAATTATCACTGCCGGTAAAAATAATATTGTGGCAGAAATCATCAGAATTTTTAGATATTTATATAACCCGCTAAGTATTAGTACTATATTATTTTTGGTATGTCCTATTAAAAAAGCTGTAGAAATAGTTAAAAGCTCATAGCAAATAAACATCGTAAATAAGTTACTAGACAGAGCAATTAAAACACCGGTTAGAATAGTTAAGTTAAAGAAAAATAAGAATCTAGAAGAGTGTTCTATATTATTAATAGCAAGATATTTTGGAGTGTAAAGTAAAGCACAGATCCATAAAAAACCTATTAAGCTTAAGAAAATAAGCCCTAAAGGTTCAAGATGGAATCCTATAGAGTAATTACCGAATATATTAAATTCAAATCCTGCTCTAATACCTTTTAAAAACAACCAGTCTATAATTAAAATATTACCGAAGAAAAAAATAGCGATAGTAATAAGTAAAAAATTACGTATAAAACTATCTTTTTGTGTGGCATACGGACTGGTTAAGTTTAATGCACCAACTAGCAAAGTTGATAGAATCAAAAGACTCGGAGTAGTAAATTGTGTAATCATGTTTTCCTTTCCCTTGTCACCCCGTGGCTTGACCACGGGGTCTAGAATACAACTTATGATACTAATAATTTAAATATTTTTACTGGATGCCGTGATCAAGTCACGGCATGACACAGTAGTTTTAAAAATTTTAATTACTGGATTCCCGCTTTCGCGGGAATGACAATAGTACCATTTTATAATGATAAAATAGTGATCCTACGGAGCTGAGTAAAATTATAACAAAATCTAATAATAGTCTTTGTCTAAATAATAATTCAAGAATATTTATTTTGATAAAAAATAATGGGCTTATAGGTAAGCCGCAACTGCAAATAATAACAATTATTGTTAAAACTTTGTTAGGATTTTTTTTATAGCTTTCATTATAAGCATCTATCAAGAAAAGAGCTATTTTATTTATACTATCTGCAAATAATAAACTTGGCAAAACTATTATACCGCCCTCGGTAACATACAATAGAAATACATAACCTATTTGAGTGAAACATGAATAAATTATAATATTCTTGAAATCTTTTGCCTGGTAAGCAAAATACGGGGCTATAATAAGAGTAGCTAAAGCAATAGGTCTTATAAAGTTTGTAATAGCAGTTTTAATCGTCTCATAGCCTATAATAATATAAGTAAATTTATATATTATATATATTCCTATTATAGTAGAAATCCCTGCTAAATATACTAAAGTGACTGAAGCCGTGTTATTATAAGCTCTCATCATCCAAAAATGCATAGGGAAAAAAGCCGTTTTTAAAATAGCTCCTATTAAGAAAAAACCGATAGCTATAGTGATTATACGGGAATTAGTATGTTCTTGCAAATAAGCTGCAACATCATACATATTTAAGCTACCTGTAATGCTCAGCAAAAATCCTATGGCTATAAGAATAAGAGTTGCACCAATACTACCCATTATCAAGTAGTCAAAAGCTCCGATTAAAGATTTTGGATTATTACCTGAGACTATCAAGACATAGCTACTAAGTGCCGAAATTTCTATAAACACATATAAATTAAAGAAATCATTAGTACTAATCATTCCTAAATAGCCCGTATGAGCGAATAATAATATACCGTAAAATAAAGATTTTCTATTATTGTTGATATATTTTAAGATTGTTCGATTAGTAATCTTATGACAAAAAACTAAAAAGAATAATAAAACCAAGTTAAGATAAATAATAATAGCTTGGTTTAGTGAATTTAGCCGATATTCTATTCCTATTGTTGAAGTCCATCCTCCCATGGTGTAAGATAGTTCCGTATTTTGTATAATGTTATATCCATAAACACTGACTAAAAGACTAGATAAAATGCAAACTACAGTAATTACTCGTGCCAATATAGTAAAGCGGAGAGATATTATTGAGAGTAAAGCCCCGAATAAAGGGAATAATATTTGTATGATAGGGAAATGGTTAGTTAGGATCATGGGGCTTTATTCTCCATCGTCATTAGACATCTTTCTAAACTTCGCTTCTAGAGGTAAATACGTCGATCCGGTACTCGAATCCTCACGTACGCTTGTGTACGCTGCGGTTCGAGGTGAAGTGTCTCCTTTAAATTCCTCTCTATAAGCGAATTTGGAAAGATGTCTATTGCGAGAAGAAACTGCAAGTTTCGACGAAGCAATCCAGTAAAAAATTCTGTAAATCAGAATTTTTTTATTATTTTTGCTGGATTGCCACGCTCCTTGCAGTCGCTCGCAATGACGATCCGGTATCCATACAACAATGCTTTGGGGGAATGACATAAAGGACGGTAAGAATAACATAATCGAATGGGGGAATGACATAATTGAAAAAATCATTTATCAAAATTAATTTCATTTTCTGATATTGTACCAAAATATTTATAAATTTGATATATTAAACTTAAAGCTACGCTAAGAGTAGCAAACCCAACTACTATAGCAGTTAACATTAATACATGAGGCAAAGGGCTAGTGTAAGTAGTGATGCCCTCTTGTAAAATAGGTACACCGCCAGTTTTAATTTTTCCGATACTTAAATAAAATACTAACACCGAACTTTGAAAGATTCCAAGCCCGATAATTTTGTGAATATAATTACGACTTGTAAGCATTATAAATAAGCCGCTAGTTAGTAAAATCGAGGCAAAGAAATATATTAAATGCGACATAACATTGTTATACCGTGGCTTGACCACGGTATCCAAAAAAAATTTAAAAAAGACTAAATCCCGCTACAAGCTCAGCGTTGTTGCATGGACATCGAATCGTTATTGCAAGCGACTGTCAAGGAGTGTGGCAATCCAGAAAAATAATAAAAAAATGCTAAAAATTAGCATTTTTTACTGGATTGCCTTCGCCAATTGCTATGCAATTTCCTCGCAATGACGGAAAAACTGATCCATGCAACAACGCCTACAAGCTTGCGGGATGATAGTTAATATGCTTTGAAAGACTGATTAAATACGCATGTGACTTTTTTGCCCTTACGTATAGCGAGCTTAGGAAAAACCTGTTCAAGGATCACCATATTAGGATTATCTTGAGCAAGGCGATAATTTACTAAAGATTCTCGAAGTGAATCGTCTACGGCAAAAATACCGGAAATCTCAGCGTTTTTATCCCTAAATTGTAGATAGGTAAACTCGCCGTCATCAAAAATTTTAATAGGAGCTATTTCTTCGCTACCGCTAATATAGTAATTAAAGTTATATTTTTCAGGATGAGTAAGATCGGGACTTGCTAGGGAAGCAGAAAAAGTTTGCATATGACCGCTCATATTGTCATTTTCGTCATCCGGATAAAGAAACTTTACGTTAAAGACCATTTCAGGATCACGCATATCAAGAGTTTCAGCGGCATATAATTCAAAGAAGTAAGTCCGTTTATTAGTAATTAAAGTCATATTAGTAGTAGCATCCGGTTCCATCGGTTTAATAAAAATCCTATGACCGGCAGGTACTATTTGCCATGAAGTAGTATCTCCCATAGAAATACTTACTATTTCCTCATCTCTTGCTAGCTCTATACTTGCTTGATAGCCGTAATATCCTGTGAATTTGAAAACATCGTCAGGGTTATAAGTCATAACTCTTAGACGTGGGTCTCGACCTAGAGGTCGTGATATAGTAAGAGCAAATACATCTAATGTAAGTATTATAAAAGTACAAAATATTATTAGTTGCTTCATATTATTTCTGATTTTTATTCCTTAATAACTTTAGCTTGTAACTAGTAACGGTAAAATTGAACGGCATATCAGGTGAGGTACTTGTACTGATAGAATCCATTATAAATCCGATTCTTGCCTCCCATACCATATTTTCTAAAATTTTACCCGTACTATTTTTTGCCAATGATTCAAAAGTAACAACTGCCTCGTTATTATTTATATTGTTAATTGATAATATATTAATTGAGCGTCTATATAGTTTTTGATATCTTATGACCGGTGATAATGGGTTATCAATATTCATAAAATTGGCAAATTGCATGTAAACAATGCTTGTAGAGCTATTTTTAATAAAGGTAAATTGTTCTTTTAATATATCATAATTATAGTCTTCTCGTTGTTTTACATAATTCTGAAGCATAATATTTGCAACAGAAATATAAGGATTTGCTAATGTTGAATGGTTAGTATTAGTAACGGCAGCTTGTTTTTCGGCATCATCTTTTATTAAATAACTTACTTTTTTGCTTATTGGTAGCAATATATTGATATTTATACAAATTAAGGTTAATAATAAGGTAAAAATCGTGCATATTAAAAGTAGAAGACTTCTATGATTTAACGGTAAGATATATTTAAAATTATACCATTTTCTTGCATCAATAAAATATTCACCGGATTTTATATATTCTTGTATTGCGTTGGTTAATGGGTCCATAATTACTAGATTAATATCTAATTTTATTTTGTTTTAACTCTACCATAATTATTATAATATGATTATGATTTGTTAATTTAATGTTATTTAAGCTATAAAATAAGTTTATATTGTTGCTACAATATCAAATATTATTTAACTTTAAAATTAAAATAAATAAATTATAAATTAAAATTATACAATAACAATTATTGATGTTAGTTATTATGTTATACTCGTCCCACTTGAAAAATTGGCGGCAATGTCTTTAATAAGTCCGCAGGTAGCCAGGTATTAAGTATACGCTCGCTCCCAAGTTGAACTTCGTATAACTACTCTTTATTTACTTCAGAGTATAATAGTTTACAATCTTTTTAATATTTTTTTATATTTATAAATAGATTTTTTCAAAAAATGCTTGTGAACTATTGTATAGTAAGGTAATTTTAAAATAGTAACAAGATAATTTAATAATGTATAATTAGAATGTTAAAATCATTAAAGTTTCTATTAGTATTAATTATGCTTGCTCAATTGTTGTCATGTACCCCTTCAGCTCCTTATGAAATTAAAAGCCCGTGCGTTTCTGCTGATATAGATGATGGGTCGAGTTTAAGCGTAAATCCTTGTGTAAGAAGACCGGTTAATTCAGTAAATATAGCAGTAATAGTTTTACACAATAACAATGTAATAATAAAAATACCTTTGATATGAATAATATATTTGGCTTCTTTAAATCAAGTAACAACTCGAAAAGCGGTTCAGGAGATACACAAAATCAAGAAAGTATTAAATCGGCTAATCCTTTAAAAATTACTCAGAATTGGTATGAAGAGCGATCTGATAAGTTAATTGTTCAACGTAACTTACTTGTCATATTAATAATACTACTAACCATTTTTATGGTTATATCAACTTTAGTAATAGCATTTGTAGTAAAATCTAAACGGTTTGATCCTTTTGTTATTCAGCTTAATAGTAATACCGGACGTGCCTCGGTGGTAGAACCTATTTCATCACCGGTGTTAACGGCAGATGAGTCTCTTACAAGGTATTTTATAAAGAAATACATAACGGCACGGGAAACATATAATCCGGTTGATTTTGCGACTATAGCTCGTACGACAATAAGATTATTCTCAACAAGCGGTGTTTATTATAATTATCTTGGCTATATAAGAAATAAAGATTTTGATCCTACGATAAAATATAAAGAAGATAATACTACATTTTTAGTAATAAAATCATGGTCAAAAATCGCAGCAGATAAATATATAGTTAGATTTTCCGTAAATGAAACATCAGGAAGCCAATTAGTTTATAATAAAATAGCGGTAGTAAGTTATGCTTATGTGCCTATGCAATTAACAGATTCAGAACTTGATGTAAATCCGGTAGGGTTTCAAGTTAACGGATATAGGGTAGACGATGACAATAGTTAGATTTTATTTTTTAGTTTTTATATTATTAAGCGGTTTTACAGTACAACGAGAATGTCCGCTTGTAGATGATCCATGCAATAGTAGTAGTAATAATTATGTAGATGATTTATCTATAACTAAAGATAATAGGATAAAAACTTATATATATAATCCAAATGAAGTTTATTTATTAGTTTTGCATTTTGGCTTTCAATCGCATATAGAATTTGCTAAAAACGAAGAAATCCAAAATATAATTCTTGGGGATGCTTATGCGTGGAAAATAACTCCTCTGGCAAATAGATTATTTATTAAGCCTCTTGAAAAAGATATCCGTACAAATATGACTATTATAACTAATAAAAGAACATATGAATTTGATATCGCTTCTACGGAACTTATGATGGGTAACGAAAGGGATTTAGTATATGTAATTAAATTTTACTATCCTAGGAAAAATAGTAATTACATGGCAAGGTTTTAGTAGGGTACTGTGTCATACCGTGGCTTGACCACGGTATGACAATTTTTAATATAAAACACTTTAACTAATATAATTTAGATATGGCTGAAGAGCAAAATAACAATAATAATACCGGTTCTTTATCAGGAGAAGATTTTCCTGAAGTACAAAGAGAATTATCAAAAGTTTCAGTTAGCTTTAATAAGAGTATTGCTATAGTAGTCATAATTTGCGGTATTTTTATATATATTTTTTATACTCTTTTTTTCGGTACTAAAAAAGAAGAAATACCGGAGACTCAGATACCGACTAATATTGTAAAACCTGTTACGGAGGTTGATGATAATATTCCGGAGATTCCAAAGTTACCTGATCCGCCTAAGCTTGAGACGCCCACCGCTTCTCCATTGCCTCCTCCTCCGGTAGTAGAAGTTCCACCGGTCTTACCTCTTACTACTCCTGTAGAAGAGAATAAAGACAAAACTCCGTTGCCGCCGATTTCATTGCCTTCGACCCCAGGAACGCTAGTTGAGAGCGATGCAAAGAAGCAACGTCGTGAAGCAAAAAGAAAATCAGCTATAGTGTTAGTTGGTGGTGTAGAGCCTAAAAAAACACCGGAACAGATTACGGCAGAAGCGGCCTTTAAAGATCGCGGTGATATGTCTTTGGTTCTCGGACGCGGTAAATTAATTGATGCAGTCCTTGAGACGGCAATAAATAGTGATCTCGGCGGTGAAATAAGAGCCATTATTAGTAGAGACGTATTTTCTGAGAAAGATAAAGTTATATTGATACCGAAAGGGTCAAAAATATTCGGTAAATATGCAACCTCAACTTCGTTAGATAGTTACGGTAGAGTTTCTATAATATGGGATAGAATCGATTTAACTAACGGTTATACTATAGAATTCGACTCACCTGCAGTTGATAATTTAGGTAGACCGGGACTACAAGGAAGAGTTGATAATAAATATAAAGAACAATTTGCAAATGCCGTATTACAATCCGGCTTTAATATAGGTCTTGCTAAAATTCTTGATAAGTTAGTGCCGCCTCCTATAGATTCGCAGGCAGCAGCAACTAATAGTGCTACAGCCACACAATTGTTAAATACTGCTCAAACTATTGCGTCTAATACCGCTATGGATGCAAATACTAGGATAGTTACAATTTGTACTAATATACTTGCTGCTATTACCGATAAAACTTCGACTGCTTATACTACTATGACTCAAGCATGTACAACAGCACAAACTGCTTCTTCAGCGAATACTGCTGAGCAGAGACTTCAAACCTTAGTACAGGCAGTTAATACGGCAGCTTCAAGTTTGCTTACTACTACCTCTATAGCATCAACTCCGACGCAAGCACAACAAGCTTCTACTCAAGCTTTTACGGATGTGACGAATGTTGTACAAAATATGGTAACTCAGCAGCAGTTTAAGCCGACGACAACGGTTAATCAAGGTACGCCGGTTAGAATATACGTTAATAAGGATTATAAATTCCCAAAAGCCGTTTTATTAAAATCGAAGGTAATGAAATGAATGAAGAATTTGCAGCCTTAGAGACGTTTTTACTTCCTTTTAAAAATTTATTTGCTGAAGACGGTATTAACGAAATTATGGTTAATAAGCCTGGAGAAGCATGGGTTGAAAAAAAAGGCGATATATATTCTAAGCAAATACCGGAACTGGATAGCGAACATCTACTTTCATTAGGGCGTTTAGTCGCTCAATCTACCGAACAGATGATTTCAGAAGAAAAACCGCTTCTTTCGGCAACTTTGCCGAATGGCTACCGTATTCAAATAGTATTTCCTCCTGCTTGTGAGATAGGACAAATCATTTATTCTATAAGAAAGCCTAGCGGTATGAATCTAACTTTAGATGAATATGCTAAAATGGGGGCATTTGATGATACTGCAACAGAGAGTTTAGTAGATGAAGATGCAGTAATTTTAAATAATTTCTTAGCTGAAAAAAAGATTAAAGAATTTATTAGACATGCAGTTGTTTCAAAGAAAAATATCATAATTAGCGGCGGTACTTCAACCGGTAAAACTACTTTTACTAATGCGGCACTTACTGAAATACCTGCAATAGAAAGATTAATTACTGTAGAAGATGCTCGTGAGGTTGTGCTATCAAGCCATCCTAACAGAGTGCATTTACTTGCTTCCAAAGGAGGACAGGGGCGTGCAAATGTTACTACTCAAGATTTAATAGAGGCCTGTTTGCGTTTAAGACCGGATAGAATTATAGTCGGTGAGCTTCGAGGTAAGGAAGCTTTTAGCTTTTTGCGTGCTATTAATACAGGTCACCCTGGTTCAATATCAACTCTGCATGCCGATAGTCCCACTATGGCTATTGAGCAGTTAAAGCTTATGGTTATGCAAGCAGATCTTGGTATGCCGCCTGAAGAAGTAAAGAAGTATATTTTAACCGTTGTAGATATCGTTGTGCAGTTAAAACGCGGTAGCGGTGGGAAAAGATATGTTTCGGAAGTATATTATAAGAAGAACAAGAACGCTGAGGGGATGGTGTAGACTCGTTTAATTTGAAAAATTGGCGTCGTTGTTTCATATTTTTTGATCCTCACGTACTATTATAGTATGTACGCTGCGGTCAAAAAATATGAAACGCCTTGCTCTTTTCCAAATTAAACTTTGTCTACCGTTTTCTATGCAATATGCATAGGTGTTAGTTTAAGGAGCGATGTCATACCGTGGCTTGACCACGGTATCCAGAAATATAACTAAAAATATTAACAATATTAAGTGATAAGTAAAAACTAGGAATATCAATTCATGGAATGGCATAAGATACTTAAAGTTACTAGGAATATATTCGGTCATGCTATAATTCATCCGGTTGTTATTTTTTGTACCATTTGGATAAGCGGTGCATTTGTTGCAATTTTTACTAATGAGGTTGGAGCTTTAGGTGTAGATATAAATGCTATAAATATTGCTTATAAGTGGGTTTACTGGCTTATTAACGTTTGGGGGCAGTTAAAAATTGCCGACTATAATTATTTAAAATTGAAGCTACTTGCATCTCTTCTTGGTCCCGCTATTGTTGTTATAATATTTTACATTAAAAATTTTGAAAGAATAAAATCATTACAATTTTTTGAGCAACCGGAAAAAGTATATGGAGATGCTAGCTGGGCTAATCCGTCAGATATAGAGGCTGCTGGTCTTAGATCCAAAAAAGGTATGTTAATAGGTGTTGATGCCGGTGGATATTTTGTTGCAGATGGGTTCCAGCATGCTTTATTATTTGCTCCTACAGGTTCAGGTAAAGGTGTGGGTTTTGTGATACCTAACCTGTTATTTTGGAGTGATTCGGTAGTAGTGCACGACATAAAGCTTGAAAACCACGGTTTAACAAGCGGTTGGCGTGAGAAACAAGGTCAGAAGGTTTTTGTATGGGAGCCTTCTAATCCCGACGGTATTACGCATTGTTACAATCCGATTGATTGGGTTAGTACTAAGCCTGGGCAGATGGTTGATGACGTGCAGAAAATTTCAAATCTTATAATGCCGGAAAAGGATTTTTGGAATAACGAAGCACGAAGTTTATTTTTAGGTGTAACTTTATATTTAATAGCCGATCCTACTAAAACTAAATCTTTCGGTGAAGTAGTGCGTACCATGAGAAGTGACGACGTAGTTTATAATCTAGCGGTCGTACTCGATACGCTTGGCGGTGTAATACATCCTGTTGCATATATGAATATTGCTGCGTTTTTGCAAAAAGCCGATAAAGAGCGTTCGGGTGTAATATCTACAATGAACTCATCGCTTGAATTATGGGCAAATCCGCTTATTGATTCAGCTACAGCATCTTCTGATTTCAACATACAAGAATTTAAAAAAGTAAAAACAACTGTATATGTAGGGTTAACACCCGATAATATACAGCGTTTACAAAAATTAATGCAGGTGTTTTATCAGCAGGCGACAGAATTTTTAAGCCGCAAAATGCCGGATTTAAAGGAAGAACCGCATGGGGTAATGTTCTTACTTGATGAGTTCCCGACACTTGGAAAGATGGATACTTTTAAAGCCGGTATAGCTTATTTTAGAGGTTATAGAGTTCGGTTATTTTTGATTATTCAAGATACGCAGCAGCTAAAAGGAACATATGAAGATGCAGGGATGAATTCTTTCTTATCTAATGCAACATATCGTATTACTTTTGCTGCTAATAACTATGAAACGGCAAATTTAATATCGCAGCTTGTCGGTAATAAGACGGTAGAACAAAGATCATTTAGTAAACCTTTATTTTTTGACCTTAATATTTCTACTAGAACCCAAAACGTTTCTCAAGTTCAAAGAGCTTTACTTTTACCTCAAGAAGTAATACAGTTACCCAGAGATGAGCAAATTGTTTTAATAGAATCCTTTCCGCCTATAAAATCTCGTAAAATTAAATATTACGAAGATAAGTTTTTTACTAGTAGATTATTACCGCCGACTTTTGTACCTACTCAAGTACCTTTTGACCCTAGGGCAAATAAAAATAATAATGAGGCTTCTGAAGAGACCGAAACAACAACTGCTTCGGAAAATAATGAGTAAGATCCAAAAATGCGTTCAGCTATTATTGATATCGGTTCAAATGCTTTAAGAGCTGTAGTTTATGAAAGTGATGAGCTTGGAGCTCCGGAAATTTTTAATTATAAATTTAGAAATTATCTTACAAATTTACTTAATTTAGATAATTTAGACGTAAAACATCAAACATATTTATCTCTACAATATCTTATCCATATTTTTACCAAACTGTCCGTTACTAATATTAGATGTGTTGCAACAGCTATACTTAGAGGGCATCCTAAAGCGGATGAATTCAAAGCTATAATTAAAAAGAGATTCAATATTGATATTGAAATTATCTCAGGTGAATGTGAAGCTTATTTAACTGCTGCTGGATTAATTTCCGGTATTAGTGATGCTTTCGGTATTGTAGCCGATCTTGGCGGTGGAAGTCTTGAGCTTGCACAGATTGGAAATAAAAAAGTCGGTAAATTAAAATCATTGCCGCTTGGTACAAAAATTATTGCTAGTAGCAATTTTGGTGATGTTGGGCTGATTACTAAAATGCTAGAGGAGGAATTTGGAGCTGCACATTATCCTAATTTATATTTAATTGGCGGTGCATTACGTCTAATGAGCCGTATATATATGGAGTCTATAAATTATCCTCTTAAAAATTTACATAATTTTGAAATAAATCGTGTAGAGTTTGAGTTATATTTAGAGAAATTATCGCAAATCGATAAATTAAAGCTAAGTTATTATGAGCAGAAAGCCATAAATTATAATGCAGTTTTAGTAATAAAGGCGATGATTAAGGTATTTTCACCGGAAAAAATTATTATCTCAAATTACGGTTTAAAAGAAGGAGTAAGATTTGACTCGTTGCCGTCTCATGAAACAGAAAAAGATATTATTTATGAGAGGGTAAAGAGATTAGTAAAATTTGATAGAAATATATGTAAAATTGAAAAATATATTGAAGCAGTACAATATCTTTTAATTAATTCCGATGCCACGACTCTTATTATTATTGAACTCGCTATAATGCTAGCACAATATAATAAAAATATTGATAAAACGCTCAGAGCAAATTTTGTTTTGGAATTTATATTATCTTCAGACATTCCTTTTAGTCATAGACAGCGTCTTATGCTAGGTATTGCCCTTACAGTTACTTATACTGCTAAAACTGACATGCAGATTAATAAAATAGCTAAGAAAATGATTAGTAAAAGTGATTATTACAACAGTCATATAATCGGTTATTATATAAAAATTGCTAGAGAAATTGATGGACCGGAATTTCAAGAGCCTTCTTTTTCGATTAAATTAAAAGACGATAAATTTTTACAAATTAATGCTTCAAATATCTTGCCTAAACAAGTTTTTGAAAAGGTTTGTGAACGTTTAAAAGATATAAGTTCTGCTAGAAAAAATATTAGTTATAATTTTAGTGATTAGGTACGTATGGTTACCATGTCGTTCCTGCGAAGGCGTTGTTGTGTGGGTCACTTTTCAACGTCATTGCGAGGAAAAATTGAAAATTTTGACGAAGCAATCCAGTAAAAAATGCTAATTTTAGCATTTTTTTATTGTGTGTTTTTTTTGGATTGCCACGCTCCTTTTAGTCGCTCGCAATGACGATTTGGTATCCATGCAACAACGCTTTTATGCATTATTAATTACGTTCCATCAAATGCGTCACAATTATATTCCTTTGTACATCCTATAATAGTAGATTCCATTTTAGGAACTATGTGTTCCTCCCAAAAATCTGCCAGCGGTTGAATTGCATCAATAATACGTGAATCTTCAATAGAATGTAATAAATTATCTATACTAATTTCTAGATACCTAACTATGAACTCTGCAGCTCTATCATCTGATTCTCTGTGTATAAGATCTCCAATTCTTTCTAAGTAGTAAACTTGCTCGCTAGTAAGATTTTATCTTTTATTATTTGCGGTAGAATCTTGGTTAATATACATTGTAATTGAATTTTTTGATCAGTTGCAAATAATTCATGATAATTCTGTTCTTTTACAAAAGGTAATTTTAGTAAATTAATAATTAAATTAGTCATAATATGGGCATGAGAATTAGTTTTTATAACTTCCTAATTCTCTTGTATTTGCTTTCTCCGGTCTATAATTGTTAAAGTAAAATATAGGTAATATAGTCTAGTTTTTTAAATATTTAATCAATTCTTTACTATCTTTATATTTACTACTAATTTCATTTCTTTCCTCTGGTGCTAATATTAAATTTACTGTTAAATCAAGCATTGGTTTTGCTGCTTTACTATATTGATGTGAATTATTAATTAAGCTCTTTAAGCTTTCAAAATTTTTAGGCGAAAATATTCTATAATTATTTTGATATGGTGCATTTTTTACGAAATCTGCCTTCAAAATTTGAAAACCGTAAGGTTTCTATAAGTGATCAAACTGCAATCGGTAAATTTAATAACACTTCTTATAGTGGTGAATTACTTGGCGGTTATAATTATTTAATATCTAACCTCACGGCTATAACCCCGATGATTGGAACTCGTTATGCTACGTTTAAAAATAATAGTTATACTGAAGTAGGAACTACTTTCCAGAATTTATCCGTTAGAAAAAAATCATATGATAGATTTGAAGGTATAGTAGGGTTAAAAGGCGTAACTAATTTCTTTGTAAAAGACGTAAAAATAAAACCGGAATTACATGGTTTTGTAAGTTATGATTTTAGAGGAAAATTACCGAATACCGATGCATGGCTTGATGGAATAGATGAGCCGCTTACAACAGTTAAATTTAAACCTACAAAACTAAATTATAATTTAGGCGGGAGTCTTTCTGTTCAATATAATATGATGGAGTTTGGTATTAGATATAATTTATCCCTTGCGAAGAAATACATAGTTAATCAAGGTTCTTTAAGGCTTAAAGTGAATTTATAAGTTATATATCGTCAATAGCAAATTACTTATCTACAACCCTGCTTTATTTTTAAAACATAAATCTCAACTCTGGATTATTAAATTTTTTCTGCTATTATCCTAATATACTACTTTAAATAATATATGTCAGAAAAAATAAAGCATGATAAGTTTTTTCAAAAAGCTTTAGCAAATCCTTTCGTCGCTAGAGAATTTTTTAATATGCATTTGCCGCCGCATATAAAAGCTTTATTTTCCCCTACTACCTTAACACTGGAAAATGATAGTTTTATAGAGCCAAGCCTTAAAGAATCTATCATGGATGTTTTATTTTCTGTTAAAATTAATAACAGCGAAAGTTATTTATATCTACTACTGGAACATCAAAGTAGCTCCGATCACTTGATGGCTTTTCGCTTGTTTAAGTATATGTTAAATATCGCTGAGTGGTACTCGAATTTGTATCCTAGTTCCAAGAAATTTCCGTTTATATATCCGTTAGTATTTTTTAATGATAATCAAAAATATACTGCTTCTTTAAATTTATGGGACTTATTTGAAAATAGTGAATTAGTAAAAGCTACTTGGAGCAATGATTATCAACTTATAGATTTACAAAATATACCTGATGAGAAATTAAAAGAAAATCCTTGGCTAGCTGTTTTACAGATTCTAATGAAATATGTTCACAAAACTAATTTATTTGATAAATGGCAAGAAATATCTAGTTGTTTGACAATAATTGCTAATTCTAATACCGGTGTTGATTATATAAAAAGTGCTTTGAGTTACTCTTTGACTAAAATAGATCAAACTGATAAAATAGAGTTAGAAAATATGCTTAAAACATGTTTAAATCCTAAAGTAGAAGAGGAGATTATGGGAAGTATTGCACATCATTGGCTTCAAGAAGGTATAGAAAAAGGCATACAAATTGGTGAAATGAAATTAGCTGAGATGGCGAAAAAAATGTTAAAGAAAAATAAGCCTTTAGATGAAATTATTGAATTTACAGGTTTAACCGAAAGAGAGATTGAGGAATTGAAATAACCGTCCGTAATTTTTTCTATTCCTTTATGCAAACCTATAACCCTGCTTTGTTTTGGAAAGTAATTTCTATAGATGATAGGTTACCGACTTTAAAATATATTTTTTTACCTTTTAATTTTTTAGCTACGGGTATGATATTAAAATTCTTTTTAAGTAAAATAAAATTTTCATGATGAAGATGAGAGTGAATTAAGTTTTGCGTTGCAAATTCGCCTTTAACTATTTCGCTTATTTTATAAGTATCGGTATCTAATTTTTCCCATCTTTTGAATTTTATAATTTCTAGACCGAAAGCTGCCAAATTCCAATCATAATTAACTAGCGTTTCAAAATTTTTACAATTAATAGTAATATTATCAGAAGCAAAACCCACTACGCTTCCTATGAAAGTTCGATTAGTTAAATTTGCTATTTTGGTATAATCTCTGCCGTTTGTAGATACATATAAGGCTTATTAATATTACTTTGTAAATAAACGGCTAGATAAGGCTGATCATTTCCCTCTACTATATTAAAAGGTAAGTCAAGTATAATACATTTAGCCTGTTCATTTACGGTTTTCTCAAAACCGGATAAAATATTTGCAGCAGGCAAATAATAAGAAGATAAATTATCTATAACGCCTGTAACATAAGAAGTTAGAGAAAGTAGTTGTATATTTACTATTCTAATTTGGGATTTAAGTTTGTTATAATGAAGTATTAAAAAATCTCCTGGTTTGAATCCATGAAAGATTGCTGGTATTAGGAATTTAATTACTTTGCTCTCAATAGAAGCATTTTTTAAAATTAATCTCTATTTCGGGTAGTGATAAGATAATAGGGATTTTGACGTTAAGGGTTGGACTATTTGAACCTGCTTCATTACTTATGTAACAATAGGAATTAGTATAATTATAAACCTATCGATAAAATTAATACTAAGTTTGCTAATAATATTTTCTTCAGGTATTTCCGTTTGCTTTAAATAACTATTATCTGAAATTTTTATTAAGTTCTCACTGCTTAGATACTCTAAATTACCTGCTCCTCGCTTCAGAAATTTAATTTTTTCACATTCGCTTGCTATCATATCAAGAAAGTAAAATATTCTTAGAGAATTAATAACATCTATTGTAGATAAAATTTTATTCAAAATAAAACCGTCTACCACTTCGTCAATAGTAGAAATATCGATTTTTTGTAGGTCAATACCGCTTCTAGCAGATAGCTCAAGGATTATCTCGGCAAGACTACAAGCTCCGAACTTACCGTTAACCCAATGTCCTTTTTCCCATAAATGATTATCGCTCCAAATATTACCGTGTGGCCATATGCAGGGTAGGGGCGTGCATCCCAAGTCCATAAAAACATTTCTTCTATATATTCTTGCATTTGCCAATATTCTATAAATCCTTTAATAGCCGTGCGTTGTACAGAGAAATCCATACCTGCCGAGGAATATTTAGGGCTACCGCCATTCGTGCATTTAGGATCAAAGAAAACGTTTGGCTGATTTGGAGCTTTATTTATTGACGGAAATCCAAACTCGGTAAACCATATTTTTTCATTTTCGGCTCCCAAGCCGTTCGATTTCCATCAGGATTATAATGATGGTTTTCCCACCAATACCCTATATTCTTCCAAGCATAAGCAGCAGATAGAGGCTGTTTATTACCGTTACCGTCTAAATAATAATCATACCCTTCGTCTGAACGGCAACCTTTCATAATTTCTTCTTTAGTTATCTGAGAACTTAAAGAACTAGTTAAAGGGAAATAAGCATCTATACCTACAAAATCGATATAAGGGGAGGCAAATAACGGATCTAGATTATACCAGCCACCGCTAGTGTGATGATATTCCGACCAATCGGCAGCATAAGTAACTTGTACATTACTTCCTACTATTTTTTTACTAAATGTGCAAGATTACAAAGCTCGTTTACTGCCGGAAAATTATTGGCTGCATCTTTTATAGAAGTTATGCCGATCAGCTCCGAGCCGATTATAAAGGCATCGACATAATCTTTAACAAGTTGTGCGTAGTGCAGGATGAAATTATTATAACCGTCCGCTTTATGAAAAAATTGCTTACTGCATTTGCAGAACCTGTTACATGTTCACGCCACGGTTTATCTGATAAATCCATGAAAAACATTGGATAAAACATAATTTTTAAATTACGTCTTTTTAACTCGGTTAAGTAACGCACTAAACTAGCATCATTAATCGTGCCGCCGTAATGAGGGTTGTCACGCTCATCTTTAGAGATAATTTTAGCATTCTCTCTATTATAACTACCGACTTGCCAAGTGCATGAATATGAGGTTAGAGGGTCGTTAAACTCTATAGCCGGTTTTATGCTGCAATAGCCTATATCTAAACTATCGCCGAACCAAGAAACTACAGGTGCTATCTATTTAATATTAGGGCAGGTGTTTTGTAGCTGATTAAGACTAAATACGCTATCTGCAATATTATAATGATTATGGGAGTTAATGGCCTCATGGCTTATGACACCGCCGTAAGAACTTTCTTGAGTTTTATATTGAACTTCCGTATCGTAAACAAATTCCCCTGATCCCGGGATCATGTTAATGCTAAAATTTTCAACTTTTGCATAATTACTCGGTAAATAAATATTTGGTTTTCTTGTTACCTCAAATGAGAAATTTGGAATAATATTGCCGAAATCTTCTAAAGGTAATTCTTCAAATACTATATAGCTAAGTGACCTAAAAGCAGGAGTTTTACCGCTACCTAAGTTGGTTTCAATTAAAGGATCAGGTAATTGCATTTCTGATCCTTTATATAATCTAAAATTATACTTACCTAAATTTATAACTTCATCACCCGCCCATACTCTATTAATTTCAGTAATTTCTCCCTCACAAATCCTAACTGCAAAAGAAAAGAAATAGCTATATTCAGTGAAATTAGTAACGGATTTTAAGTTATGAAAATAAGGGAAATATTCTTTATGACGGGTACTATTTGCGACTTCTTTTATTGTGTCTGCCCAAATTATTTTTCCGTTAACTCTTGCAGTACCGAAAATTAGAGGTATAGCTTCGCCATAATATGCCGCCGCCAAATGTATTTCCAACAGTACCACCAAGCGAACTAAAAAAACTTCCAAACATATTTACCATATTATAGTTTAATATGGATTGATATTAGCAGTATGATGTAGTATATAACAATTGTCATACCGTGGCTTGACCACGGTATCCAGTCTTTTTAATTTTTTTATGGACCCCGTGGTCAAGCCATGGGGTGACACGCTGCCTTTAAAAAACGGAACCATAAATGTTTAAAAAATATATATTTATTCTAATATTATTTATTACGTCTATAGCTTGTGCAGAGATTATCGAAGTAGATAACTTAGATAAAATAAAACAAGATTTTAAAGAAAATTATAATAAAAATTATGTACCTCAGGATTTATTAGTAGTAACGGTTTTAGATAAATTTTTGTTTAAATCTTTAGTGGCTAATGGTGAACAAATTGATAAAGATATTTATCTTACACTAATTCCTCTTTTGCGTAATATTAATAAAAATCCAAAAGCTATTTATATAAATCAATTGATTTTAACTAATGATAGTTATAAGAAAGAATTACAAGAATCTGATTTTCCAAATTTTGTAAATGAAATGAGTAATAGTAAAATCCCTATAATAGCAGTAAATGATGGCTTTACCGGTAATTTTAATAATATTCCTAAATTTGAAATATGGTTTGCCGATTATTTAAAGAAAAATTTCGATATTGATTTTTCAAATAGTTTTCCAAACAATAATTATATTATTTTTAATAATTTAGACAGTTTTGCTAATACTTATCCGGTATTTTATAAGGGTATATTGACGAGTAATAATATATCGGAAGCGGAAATGATGATCAATTTCCTTGTTCAAATGAATTTTATACCGAAATGCTTTATAATGATTAGTAGTAGCATAGAATTGCTAAACTCAATGGAATTTCAACTTAGTAGTTATAGTTCTAATATATTATTTATTGGTTATCATTATAAAAATACCCCGGAAAATAAAGATGCTGCATATTATAATAAAACCATTGGTGATTTAATACCTCAAATAAATAAGCTAAAAAGAAATAATCCACCTTTAAAGAATAATAATGTGAAAGGTAAAAATCCTTATGACACGAATAAATAAAGTTTTATTGAGTTTACTTTGCTTAGTTATTTCGTATGCGGGCGCGGGCTACGGTCAAATTATTCCTACTTACTCCGTAGATTCAGTAACAATGAAAAATTTATTACCGAAGATAGATGCAGATACGCTGGTACTTATAAATATAGATAATACTATTATAACCCCGAAGTCCAAATTATTTCGATATCAGGATAATTCTTATATAAATTTTACTAAATATTTATATAGTCTTGCAGCGGATAACGCATCAGTTAATAAAACTATTGCAAAATTGATAGTGCAGCGTCAAATGATGCTTGTTGAATCTAAGTGGGTAGATTTAATTAATAAGATGAAACAGCAAGGTGCAACAGTTTTAGGTCTTCAAGAAATAACGGCTCCATGTAATTTAATTGAAAATTATGAAGGATGGTTATATACCTTACTTTACGGACTCAATATTAATTTTACTAATAAGGTTAATGATAAAGATGTATTTAGATTTAATCCAAGCGATGCTGGAGCTCCTATTTTTTATTTAGGTATAATATTTACCGGTAATATAAATAGAGTAAAAACTCTTATAGAGTTCTTAAAAATTATACCAAAACAACCTAAAAAAATAGTAATTTTTGCAAATAATAAAAAAGATTTAGAAAATATGGACTCTTATTTAAGTATGGTTGATATAGGGTATTATGGAATTGAATATTTGGGATGGCAAATGTTACCGGGGTCACCTGATCATCAAATCGCTGAGTTGCAGCAATCTACGTTTTTAAATACCGGTCAGTGGTTAGAAGATGATACAGCTGCAAAGATGTTAAATAAATAATTATGAATGACAATTTAATTAATGCTTTAAAAGATTTAATTATTAATACCGGTAAGGTTGCATTAGATATAAAAAAGGCAGGAATATTGACTGATACTAAATCAGATGGGTCAGTAGTCACTAATGCCGATAAGGAAATTAGTAAAATAATTTATCAAACTCTACAAACCTTAACTTCTCAAATAGCTATAGTATGTGAAGAGCAGTCGCTACCTATATTAAGCAGTGATACTTTTTGGTTAATTGATCCTATTGACGGGACACGGAGCTATGTAAACGGTAAAAGTACATATACGGTAAATATAGGGCTTATTGAAAACGATTTTCCAACCATCGGCTTGATATACACCCTGAAACAGCAAAACTATATTATACCGATGTAAACGGTCGGTTAAAAATCGAACAGAATTCTAAAGAAATATTTGTTAATCATGAATCTAAACATGAAGAGCTTAACGCGGTAATAGGTTTTTATAATTCAAATAAAGCTACTAAAGAATTTTTAAGTAAATATTCATTCGGTCAAATAAATGCAATAGGCAGTTCAATTAAACTATGCTTAATTGCTGAAGGAGCAGCTGATATATATCCAAAATTCGGTCAAACTATGGAATGGGACATAGCGGCAGGTCATAAAGCCGGCGGCGGTAATATTTTAGATACGCATGGATAAGAAATTACTTACTGTAAAGAAAATTTCGCTAATCCTAATTTTTTCGCCTGTAGTAAATATTGATTGGAAAGGGAGGTAAAAATGTCATCCCGCGACTTGATCGCGGGATCTAGTTAAAAATACTAAAATTATTAGTGTTCTTAGTTGTTTTTCTGGATACCGTGGTCAAGCCACGGTATGACATCGAACGCGTTTTTCGATCCACGCAGACACTGCCAAACTCGCATCAAACCAACTTCTTTAACTCATAAATTAACTCAAGTGCTTCTTTAGGGGATAGTTTATCAGGATCTATAGTTTTAAATTTTTCATCTAATTTGCTGCTTATAGTAGTTTTATTAGGCTCAAGATTGAACAAACTCAAATTATTTGATTCCGTCGATAAGATATTTTTTCCTTTACCTGTAGAAGTTTTTTCAAATTTAAGCAGAATCTGCTCAGCTCTGTTTATAACACTCGCAGGAAGACCGGCAAGAGCCGCAACATGAAGACCGTAAGACCTATCGGTAGCACCTGATATAATATTATGTAAAAATAGAATATCTTTACCTGACTCCTCAATAGCAATAGTATAATTTTGCAAAGCCGGCAGGAAATTAATCATAACGGTTAGCTCATGATAGTGCGTTGCAAATAAACAGCGACATTTTAGCTTATCATGGATATATTCAAGCACCGACCATGCTATAGATACCCCGTCATAAGTGGATGTTCCTCTACCTACCTCATCAAGTATGATTAGTGAGTTTTTTGTAGATTGGGCAAGAATCGCTGAGGTTTCAAGCATCTCTGCCATAAAGGTCGATTGTCCCTTAATTAAGTCATCGGCAGCACCTATTCGGCTAAATATTTTGTCGACTACTCCTATTTTAGCACTTTTCGCCGGTACAAACGAACCTATTTGAGCAATGATTGCAATAATGGCGTTTTGACGTAAAAAAGTACTTTTACCTGCCATATTAGGACCGGTAATTAACCAAATACGCTCAAGCTCCGATAAATGACAATCATTATATACAAAGCTTTTGCTTTCTTGCTGTAGTGCTTTCTCTACTACAGGATGCCGTCCTTTAACGATGTCAAAGCTTAAATCATCGGTAAATTCAGCCTTAACATAATCATATTCATCAGCGATGTAAGCAAAATTACAAAATACGTCAAGTCCGCTTAAAGAGCTTGCAAGTATTCGTAAATAGGAAGCTTTTTCAATTACTTGGCTACAAATATCCGCATATAATTCTTTTTCTAAACTTATTACTAAGGTTTTGGCATTGACTAAGTCGCTTTCAAGCTTTTGTAATTCGGCAGTAGTGTAACGGACATTATTAACTGTGGTTTGACGGTGAATAAATTTGGAATCGGTGATTTTATTGACATTTTTAGCAGTTATATCGATAAAAAGCCCTATAACATTATTATGGGATATTTTTAAACTGTCTATTCCCGTTTCTTTGCGATATTGCTCTTTTAGCTTTTCAATATGTAATTTTCCGTTATTAATTAAATCATGTAATTGTGCTACTTTCGGATGATATTCATGTTTTATTATACCCCCTTCATTTAAATTATTCGGTGCATTTTCCCGTATTGTTTCATCTATTAAATTATATAACTCTTCATTACCTGACAGTGGCTTAATAATTTTTTCAATAAAATCAGGCAAATTAAAACCGTAAGCATCAAAAAATACTCCTTTAATAATCGTTGCAGTTTCCAAGGTATATTTAATACTAAGTAAATCACGACCCGAACTTCTGTTCATCATAATACGGGTTAAGCAGCGTTCTATATCACTAGTTTTTTTTAGAAGTTCTCTAGTTCTTTTTACTATTTCTAAGTTGGAATAAAAGAACTCGGTAATATTTAAACGATGATTTATTTTAGCAATGTCGGTTAAAGGACTTGAAAGAAAATTATATAGTAAACGTCCGCCTTGTTTAGTAACCGTATGATTAAGGGTGCTTAGTAAACTTCCTTTCGAGCCGCCTTGTGAGTTTGTTACAATTTCAAGATTGCGTCTAGTTGCAAAATCAATAGTCATATAGCTATGAAAATTGATAATTCTAGGGATTGGCAAACGAGGAATATTTTGTTTTTGCGTTAACGATAAATATTCTAAAATGCTACCTATGGCACAAATTTGACTGCTAGATACTTCTCCAACTCCTTTAATATCTTTCATTTTATAAAAATCTAAAATAATTTTTTCACATTTATTAACTGCAAAAAAACTATCGACTTGATAGGTAATACGAAAATTTAATTGTTTAAAAATACTATCCGCAAGATTAGAAGATCTTAGATTTTCGCTAAGTAAAATTTCACGAGGTTTTAAACGGGCAAGTTCATTAAGAATTTCGGCTTCCGGTACATTAACTACAAAAATTTCGGAAGTAGAAAGATCAACATAACAAAGGCTAGCCGTTTCTTTATTTTTTGGTATTACGAGACTTGCTAAATAATTAGGTTCTGCTGAAGCAATTAGATTTTCTTCAATTATAGTTCCTGGAGTTATAATACGTGTGACGTCTCTAGTAACTACCGCTTTATAACCGCCTCTATTCTTTGCTTCTTCAGGTGTTTCTAGTTGATCACAAATAGCAACCTTATAATTTTCTTCAATTAACTTAGTTAAATAATTCTCAAGAGCATGATAAGGTACTCCGCACATCGCAATTTCTTCTTCGCCGTTTTTGCCTCGCTTTGTTAAAGCAATGCCAAGTACATTGCTTGCTAGAATTGCATCTTCATAGAACATCTCATAAAAATCACCCATTCTAAATAATAATAAACAATCTAAATGAGCAAATTTAATGTCTAGATATTGCTGCATCATTTTCGTTGCAACATCGTAATTATATTTTTGTTTAAACTCTTGAAGATTCATATTAAGCAAACTTATATATTAGTTTATCAGATATAGGCTTTAGCGTAGACCAGTTTCCTAATTGTTATACCGTGGCTTGATCACGGGATCCAGTTAAAAATACTAAAATTATTAGTATTTTTTATTGTTTTTATGGACCCCGTGGTCAAGCTACGGTATGACACCGAGTGCTTTTTTATATCCATGCAACAATGCCCGCTCGCAATGACGACGTCTATCTATATAAAACTACTTTATCTTTGATAGGCGGGTGCTATGTCTGCCGCCTTCAAATTTGGTAGTTAAAAACTTATCTATAATATCAAATACTATTTTGTGATCTACGGTTTTTGCTCCGAGTATCAAAATATTAGCGTCATTATGAGCTTTAGCATTTTCGGCAGTTAATATATCATTGCACAAAGCGGCTCTTATCTCCGAGCTACGATTAGCAGCTATAGACATACCAATCCCCGTATCACTAATTAAAATACCGATAGGTGCTAATTTTTCAATAATAATATCTACTACTTTCTTAGCATAATCAGGATAATCAACGGTTTGTGTATTATTCGTTCCGCAGTCATAAATCTTTAGAGATTTCTGCTCTAAATAATTGATAATTTCAGACTTAAGCTCATAACTTGAATGATCACTAGCTATGACAATATTATAAGTTTTCATAGTTAATTTTTTGATGGAAAATAATGATAAAAATTATATACTATGTAAGATTTATTTTCTAATGTAAATAATAGTTTTGTTAAGTATATGAAATATCCTGTTGCACTTAGTATCGTTATATGTTTTTGTTTAGTTGCTTGTGTTGATCAGCCACCGGCTCCAATTGAGTATAAAGTAGGAGATGTTACTGCAAATAATAATTCTACCGAACTAGAACACGATGAGGGGTTGATAGTTCAAAGAACTATGGAAGACGATCACGTATCAGAAAAAGTTAGTGGTAGACTCGAAGAACCAAAGGCAAAAATTATAGAAGATGATAATGATAATATTGAGATTCCTATATCTCGGAATGAAGACGAAGATGAAGAAGCTATAGAACAATTAAATTTTGTAAAACCGTTAAATGGGGTAATTATTACCGAGTTTAAAGCCGGTAAAAGTAAAGGGATAGATATTGCTGCTAAAGAATATAGCGAAGTTAAATCTATTGCTGCAGGAACGGTAATATATTCAGGCTTTAATAAACAATTCGGTAATTTAGTAATAGTTAAGTTAGATAAAGATGATTTGGAAGTAGCATATGCGAGTTTAGATGATTTGTTACTTAAAAAAGGTGATAAAATTGCTAAAAATAGTGTTATCGGACATGTAGAACATAAGTTATATTTTGCGATGCGTAAAAACAAAATAGCGGTTGATCCAAGCAAATATATAGAATTTTAAATGGAAGATTTTATTACTCTTACCAAATACGGCGAACCTCAAAATGTTATAGTAAGGAGGAGTAGCAAAGCTAAAAATATAGCCATCCGAATTACGTCTAAAGGTGCAGAGCTTGTATTACCTCTTAAGGTAAAAGTCGAAAAAGGTCATAATTTTTTATTAAGTAAAGAATATTGGGTTAGGCAAAAATTACGTCGTAATGTAACTGAGATACCAAAGGATGAAGATAAGATTTCTATTTTGGGTAAATCTTATGAAATAATACATATTGATTCGTCTAAAAATCAGATAAAACTAAATGATTCTACGTTAGAAGTGTATTGCAGTAAGGTACTAAAAAAACTTAGTATAGAAGTATTCCTTAAAAAGAAATTATTAGCAGAAATAAAAATAATAGTAGAGAATATATCCAAAAAACATAATTTGACTTATTCTAATATTAGAATAATGGAAAATGTTAGCCGTTGGGGGAGTTGTTGTAGCAAAGGGAATCTTGCTTTTAATTGGCGGGTAGTTTTTGCCCCCTTTGAAGTACTAAAATATTTAGTAGCTCATGAAATGGCACATTTAAAAGAAATGAACCATAGCAAAAATTTTTGGCAGTTAGTTGAGGATATATATCCTGAATACCAACCGGTAAAATTATGGCTAAAAAGAAACGGTAAAAATTTATATAGTTATTTGTCATGAAATGTCATGCCGTGGCTTGTCCACGGCATCCAGAAAAACAATAAAAAATACTAATAATATTAGTATTTTTAACTGGATCCCGTGGACAAGCTACGGCATGACAGAGGTGAAATTGATCCACGCAACAATACCAAGCGGGAATGACATCGGAAAGGTTAATTTAAAGAAAAACATAAAGGATAAATAGAATGCACAACACCACAAAAAGAGTAACAGTCCCGGCACTTGAAGAAATCTTATATGAGCCTATAAAAGTGTTAGATCACGGCTTTATTAGAGTTATCGACTATATGGGGGATGATAGTGCTATAGTACAAGCAGCTCGTGTTTCTTACGGTAAGGGTACGAAGCAATTAAACCAAGATAAAGGGCTGATAAACTACTTGCTTCGTCATTATCATACCACTCCTTTTGAGATGTGTGACATCAAGTTCCATATTAAACTACCGATATTTATTGCAAGGCAATGGATTAGGCATAGAACAGCTAGCGTTAACGAATATTCGGCAAGGTATTCTATTTTAGGCAACGAATTTTATTTACCCGAACCGGCAAATGTTGCTTCCCAATCTGCTGTAAATAAACAATGTAGGGAAGGGGATAGCTTACCGAAAGAAGTGGTTGAAAAGGTCCTTGCAATTTTAGAGGAAGATGCTAGACAGTGCTACGGGCATTATAAGGAATTGATGAATGCTGATGAAGAAGGTAATATTATAAATGAGAACGCCACAGGGATAGCAAGAGAGCTTGCTCGTATGAATTTAACTTTAAATTATTATACGGAATGGTATTGGAAGATTAATTTACATAATTTACTTCATTTCTTAAGGTTGCGTGCCGACCCTCACGCACAATATGAAATTAGAGTTTATGCTGAAAAAATGTTTGAAATAGTTAAAGCTTGGGTACCTTTTACTTACGAAGCTTTTGAGGAATATCGTTTGCAGGGAGCGAATATTTCACGTAAAGGTTTAGATGTAATTAAAAGAATGATAAAAGGTGAAAAAGTTACCCATGAAACTAGCGGCATGACTAAAAGAGAATGGGAAGAATTAATGAAGATTTTTGGGTAGTGGATGTCATTCCTGCGAAAGCAGGAATCTAGTAACCTTTAATGTCATACTGTGACTTGATCGCAGTATCCAAAAAAATAACTTATAATAGTGTTGCAAGCTGGATCCCGCGAACAAGTCGCGGGATGACACCGTGCTGACGGAATTTGATAAAAAGGATTATTTTGAGTGAGAAATATTATATATTTTATACTATCACTATTATTTAGCTTTACCGGCTATGCACTTGAAACAATAAATATTGAGCATGGGCGAGCCGACCCTACGCCTATAGCAGTAAATAAATTTAATGCTGATAGTTCTACTGATAATGTAGTAGGTCACGATGTGGTTAAAGTTATCTCTAATGATTTAAAGCTTTCGGGATTATTCCGTCCTATTTCCTCTGCATCTTTTATAGAAGAGAAGACAGGAATAGAATATAAACCGCTTTTTGCTGCATGGCGTCAAATTAATGCTAGTCTTTTAGTAAATGGTGAAGTTAAGAAACTAGAAAGCGGTAAACTTAAAATTAGCTTTATATTATGGGATACATTGCTTGAAAAACAGCTCGCCGGTGAAATTCTTGAAGTACCTGAAACCTTATGGAGAAGAGCGGCACATAAAATTGCTGATAAAATTTATGAAAAAATTACCGGTGATGCCGGTTATTTTGATACCAAAATAGTGTATGTATCAGAAAGCAGTTCTTTACCGAAAATAAAAAGAATTGCTTTGATGGATTATGACGGGGCTAATAATAAATACCTTACCAATGGAAAGTCATTAGTCTTAACCCCAAGATTTGCTCGTTCGGCGGATAAGATTTTTTATGTTTCATATGCTACCAAAAAAAGAGCACTCGTTTATGAAAAAGATTTAAAAACAGGCAAAGAAAGTGTAGTAGGTGATTTTTCCGGTATATCTTTTGCTCCTAGATTCTCACCGGACGGTAGAAAAGCTGTAATGTCGATAGCTAAAAACGGCTCGACGCATATTTATGAAATCGACCTTGCTACTAAACGGCTTCATAAATTAACTGACGGATTTGGTATTAATACATCTCCTAGCTATTCACCGGACGGTAAAAAAATTGTGTATAATTCCGATAGAAACGGTGTACCTCAATTATATATCATGAATTCGGACGGAAGTGACGTTCAGCGTATTAGTTTTGGTGGAGGTTCTTACACTGCTCCTAGCTGGTCGCCTAGAGGAGATTATATAGCATTTACTAAGATTACTAGAGGAGACGGAGGAAAAACTTTTAATATCGGAATTATGAAAGCATGCCCCCAAGATGATGAGAATAGCGAAAGGATAATAACAAGTGGGTATTTAGTCGAAAGCCCTTGTTGGTCGCCTAACGGACGAGTTATTATGTTTGCTAAAGGTTGGCCTTCAAGAGCTAAAGCTCCAGGAAAGAATAAAATTTTTGCAATTGATCTAACAGGTCATAATGAAAGAGAAATTATAACACCGGCAGATGCTTCTGATCCGGAATGGTCAGGTGTGCTGAACTAATGTCATTCCTGCGAAAGCAGGAATCCAGTTTTTAAGCAAATTATATACTAAATTTTTATATAATTTTCTTTGTTTTTATCATTTTTTTACTGGATTCCCGCTTTCGTGGGAATGACATAAACGAGTTGTGCAACAAGGTCATAACTCTGCAGGAATGAAGTTAAGCTACTTCTCTACTATGGTTTAAGATAAACTTCTTTATTTTTTCAAAAGCCGTATTTTCTATTTGTCTAATACGTTCCTTAGAAATATTATACTCACTGCTTAGAATATCTAGAGTTTTAGGAGTATCTGTTAATTTACGCTCTGTTAAAATACGAAGTTCCCTATCGTTTAAAATCTTCATAGCATTTGATAGTAACTTCCTTTTACTGGTAGAATTTTGCTTATTAATAGCCATAGCTTCGGGAGTAGGGCGTGTTTCCGGTAGTAGTTCTATTAACTCTCCGGATTCTGCATCGTCACTATTTATAGAGTTATTTAACGATAAATCAGGACCTGAAATTCTAGTATTCATTTCGGAAACTTCATTAACCGAAACGCCTAGCTCATCTGCTATTTGTGCAAAATCATCGGTAGTAATAGCCCTTGAGTATAAATTAGTAATTTTATGCTTAACTTTATTAAGACTAAAAAATAATTTTTTTTGTGCAGCCGTTGTTCCCATCTTTACTAATGACCAAGATTTTAATATATATTCTTGTATGGCTGCTTTAATCCACCACATCGCATATGTTGATAGGCGGAAACCAAGTTCGGGATTGAATTTTTTTACTGCCTGCATTAAACCTATATTACCTTCTGAAACCAATTCGGTAATAGGAAGACCGTAAGTCCTATAGTCGCTTGCAATTTTTGCAACAAGCTTAAGATGGCTCGTTACTAATTTATGTGCAGCTTGTAAATCATTCTCTTCTAAATAGGATTTCGCTAATAAAAATTCTTCTTCTTGCGTAAGTGAAGGAATTTTATTGATTTTCTGTAAGTAGCTATAAAATCCTGATTCGCTAGAAATTTCTAATGCATTAATATTATTAGTCATACTAACCTTAAAAACTATTTTTCTTTATACTAACACATATATGATCTAAAATAAACTTTTTCTAGAGTATTTTTAAATAAAATCAAATAATGTCTAAAAAATCCAATAAAAATTTAGCTTTTTCCTTGCTGGGATTAATAATTAGCATGGTGTTACTAAGCTTTGCTTCTGTACCTATCTATAATTTATTTTGTAAAGTTACAGGATATGGCGGCACTACTGCAAAAGAAACGGTGAGTGTATATTCTAAGGTAAAAGGCACTAAACCTATAATTATCGAGTTCGATGCTAATGTTGATAAAGATTTGCCTTGGCGTTTTATCCCAAGGCAGCAAAGAGTGCAAATTGTTCCGGGGCAGAATACTCTAGTGTTCTATGAAACGGAGAATCTAAGTGATAACGATATAATAGGTACTTCCGTATATAATGTTACTCCAAATAAAGCAGGAAAATATTTCGTAAAAATTCATTGTTTTTGTTTTGAAGAACAATTATTAAAAGCCGGCGAAAAAGTCTTAATGCCGGTTACATTTTATATAGATAAGGATTTTGAGCTTGATCCTGAAATGCAAGACATTAAAGTACTTACTTTATCTTATAGTTTCTTTAAAGTAAGAGAACTATAGCTGTCACCCCATGGCTTGACCACGTGGTGACAACGGAGCGTTTTTCAAGAGCCACGCAACAAAGCCCATCATTGATGTTCAATAACCCATTTACGAAGTCTAACAATCGGCGGAGTATTTATAAGAGCAGTAGAAGGTAAAACTTTGCCGTTAGTATTAAAGTTAATTATAGGATCTATACCGTATATGCTATACCAAGGCTTTAACGGCGAGCTATTTGAATATTTACGGTGAAACCAAGATAAAAAAGGTGTTGTTTCTTTATACTCTATTACTTTAACCGATTGTGGATTTTTGTGATATATAAGGCTAAGTACCGATTGGTCGGAATGATGCCATTTATATTCATCGTAATTAGGGTAAATATTATAATCTTTGCCTGAAAGAATTCTAATATCTTCACAACTTTTTAGCCATTTTTCAATAAAAGAACGAGAAAGCTTGGTATTACGTACAATAATAATGGCACACCAAATATGATCGTCATTTCTGCATTCGTCAGTAAGACAATCCATTAAAGCAAAAGTTTCACCTTTAACAAAACTACCGTTTTTACGATTGCGATCATGTACCAGTAATATATCATTATCGCCTAAAAGATTTGTTAAATTACTGATATGCTTTTTAATAACAAATGCTGAGTCTAAATATACTATAATAGCTCCTTCCGGTGCATTTTTCATTGTTTCAAGTATAATATAAGGCTTCCATAGCCATAACCCCGCTCCTGCAGGTTCATTAAAAATTTCTTGATTTTTTTCTATAAATGCTTGATTTATATGCTTTTTCTTATAGTTAAATATGAAATCTATACCTTTATTAATCGTATAATGAGTAGTTGCATTTTGATTACGATAAACATACTCCGGACCGTCGGCATAAGAAACTAAATAAATAGGCTCTTTTATAGAATTATGAATAGATAAATCTACTTTTTGTAATGATAGGTCATTAATAAAACCTTGACGTGCATATTCTAAAATAATCAGTAGAAAATAAATTAGAGCTAATGTAATAACTGTTTTGTATAATATTTTAAATAACATATAATTTTTAATTTTTTTTAAGCTATGTGTCTTGTTGTGTGGATCAAAAAATGCGTGCGATGTCATACCGTGGCTTGACCACGGTATCCAGCTTAAAATACTAATATTATTAGTATTTTAAATTGTTTTTATGGACCCCGTGGTCAAGCCACGGGGTGACACAGTGGATTTTATCGGCCTACGCAACAATGCCTGCTCGCAATGACGAAATCGATAATTATTAGACAACGCCAATTATAGCATTTTAATATATTAAAAGATAGTGTTGTAATTTAATTATAAATTTAGTATAACTTGCTGTTTATTTAAGGTTGGTATGATTAATTTAGGGGATAAGCAGTCTACTATAGTTGTCGCAATGTCAGGCGGGGTTGATAGTTCGGCGGTTGCCGCAATGCTGCATGAACAGGGACATAATGTTATAGGTATTACCTTGCAGCTATATGATCACGGTATGGCAGTAGGGAAAAAAAATGCCTGTTGTGCCGGTCAGGATATTTACGATGCTAAAATGGTAGCAAATAAGCTAGGTATTCCCCATTACGTACTTGGTTATGAGAGCAAATTTAAAGAGTCGGTAATAGATAATTTCGTCGATAGCTATTTACAAGGTGAAACACCGCTTCCATGCGTGCAATGTAATAAATCGGTAAAATTTAGGGATCTAATTAAAACGGCTAGAGAACTTGGGGCAGATAAGCTTGCTACCGGTCATTACGTACGAAAAATAAACGGTGATAATGGAGCGGAATTACATACAGGGCTTGATCCGGCAAAAGACCAAAGTTATTTTTTATTTACGACAACTAAAGAACAATTAGAATATTTAAGCTTTCCTCTTGGAGGACTTACTAAGGATGAAACACGAAAGCTTGCTAGTAAATTTGGGCTTGAGGTAGCGGATAAGCCGGATAGCCAAGATATTTGCTTCGTACCTGACGGGAATTATAAGAGCGTAATAAATAAAATACGTCCCGGTAGCAGCGAAAGCGGTAAGATTGTTCACGTAAACGGGTTTGAGCTAGGAGAACATAGCGGTATAATTAATTACACTATAGGGCAACGTCGTGGGCTTGGTATAGCTTATAACGAGCCTTTATATGTAGTAAAGATTGATCCTAAGGACAATATAGTATATGTAGGATCGGAGTCTGCATTACATGTGCAGGAGTTTATAATTAAAGACGTGAATTGGCTTGCAGATGAGACTAAAGATAACGAAAAGCTAGAAGTAGCAGTTAAAATCCGTTCAACAAGACCGCCTCGTTTAGCCGAAGTAAGTAAACTCGGTGATGATAAAATGAAGATAAAATTTTTATCCGAAGAAAAAGCCGTTGCCCCTGGACAAGCATGCGTTATTTATGCCGGAGAGAGGGTACTTGGCGGCGGATGGATTACTAGGGATATGAGGTAATTGCGTCATTGCGAGGAGCGAAGCGACGTTGCAATCTAGTTAGATCTTCTGAGATTGCCACGCTCCTTTTAGTCGCTCGCAATGACACAATTCACAAAAAAATAAGCTCACTAAAACGGGAGAAAATAATGAGTTTTTTTAAGAAGAAAAGTTTTGAATCAGTAAAAGAGATAGGTAGCTCAAGCGGTCTTAGTAAGACGCTTGGAGCATTCGATTTAATATTACTGGGTCTTGGTGCAATGGTTGGTACGGGCGTATTCGTTGTTACCGGTATAATTGCTGCTAAATTTTCAGGGCCTGCAGTGATGATATCTTATATGATTGCCGGTATTACCTGTATTTTCGTCGCACTTGTTTATACCGAACTTGCTGTTATGCTTCCGACTTCCGGCAGTATTTATACTTACTCTTACGTTGCATTCGGTGAAGTATTCGCTTGGATGATCGGTAGCGTTATAATATTAGAGCTTGGAGTATCTGCTGGAATAGTAGCTGCCGGTTGGTCAGGTTATATACAAGGAATATTGGAAGCAGGCGGAGTATATTTACCAAAAGTCTTAACTACCGTACCTTCAAATGGTGGAGTAATAAATTTACCGGCATTTTTAATTTCGGCATTTATTGGATTTATTTTATTTTTAGGTACTAAAGATAGTAAAAAAATAAATGCTATTTTAGTTTTTGTAAAAATGGCAGCAATATTTGCTTTTGTTGTGGCAGCTGCTCCGCATTTTGATGCTACTAATTGGAGTAATTTTATGCCTTTCGGTTTCGGTAGCGTCGTGATGGGTTCTTCTATTTTGTTCTTAGCTTTTACGGGATTTGGAACAATTGCAACTGCAGCTGAAGAATGTAAAAATCCAAAGCGTGATATAATGATCGGTATTATAGGATCACTAGTTTTAACTACTTTAGTATATGTGGTAATGTCAGGCTTAGTTACCGGTATAGCTCCTTTTGATCAGCTAAATAATGATCGTCCGCTTGCTTATGCCTTAACTATCAATAATAGTAAAATTGGTTCAGCAATTATTTCAACCGGAGCGGTTTGTGGTATGATGACGGTGTTGATGATGAATATTTACGGTACTTCTCGTATTTTTTATGCTATCGCACGTGACGGTTTACTACCGAAAAGTTTTGCAAAATTGCATCCTAGATATGATAGCCCATATGTTACGATTATAATATTCTCTGCACTTGCAGCGTTTTTAGGAGGTTTTTGTCCTACTGAAATTATAACGCAATTAACTTCAATGGGAGCACTTATTGATTATATTGTTGTAGCAATAATAGTAATGATGTTTAGGATAAAATTACCGACTGCTCAAAGAGCATTTAAATGTCCTATAGTATTTGTTATTGCACCGTTTATTTTGTTTGCTTGTATCTATCTATTACTTACACAAATATATGGTGATGAAATATATAAAGGAAGCTTTAATATATTAACGGCAGGTCGTGCGTTAATATATTGGTTTATTACGATATTTGTTTTATATATTATAAGATCGTTCTTTATGAAAAAAGAGCAAAATTAGGGACGTATGTCATACCGTGGTCAAGTCGGCGTTGTTGCATGGATACCCGAGTCGTCATTGCGAGCGACTGAAAGGAGCGTGGTAATCTCATGAAGTAGTAGAAAATTCCTGAGGTTGCCACGTTGAGGCTTTGCCTTTCCTCGCAAGGTATTGTTGTGTGGATCGAAAAACTTACTCGATGTCATCCCCGCGAAAGCGGGGATCCAGAAAAATAACTTCAATATTGATATAGAAGTTACATATTTGGTAAAATAAGTCTAAAAAACAAGTTTTTTTAGATTTTACTGGATTCCCGCTTTCGCGGGAATGACATAAAATGGTCCATGCAACAACGCCTCCTCGCAATGACGTTAATCCACACAAAACCACAAAATTAAGCAAATGACTGAAAAGCTGCAACCACTCAGAGGAATGAAAGATCTCTTGCCGGATGATTATAAAGTTCACGACTATATAATTAACAAAGCAAGAGATGTTGGAGTATTGTACGGCTATAAGCAAATGAGTACTCCTATTTTGGAGTATACTAAAGTCTTTAACCGCTCGATGGGTGAAAGCTCTGACGTAATCAGCAAAGAAATCTATAGTTTTTTAGATAAAAGCAATGATTCCGTAGCATTACGACCTGAATTTACAGCAGGTATTATAAGAAGCCTTATCTCAAACGGATTACAACATAAATTACCATTAAAGTTCTTCTCTACCGGTCCTGTTTTTCGTTATGATAGACCGCAAGCAGGGCGTCAAAGACAATTTCACCAACTAAATTATGAGTATATTGGTGCTAAAGGAGCAATTACTGATGCTGAAACTTTGAAGTTAGCCGTTGATATATTAAAAGCACTCGAAATAGAGCAGGATACTACCTTAGAGCTTAACTCTCTTGGATGTAGTGAATCAAGAAACGTTTATCAGCAAAAATTAGTAGAATATCTAAATGATTTTAAAGATCAATTATCAGAAGAAAGCAAAATAAGGTTATCCAAAAATCCAATGCGGATACTTGATTCTAAAAGTGAGACCGATCAGAAAATAATAGCAAACGCACCGGTTTTATCTGAATATTACACTGATGAGTCTAAAGAATATTTTGAGGAGTTAATAAAGTATCTAGATATTTTAGGCGTAGAATATACTATAAACCCACGTTTGGTTAGAGGACTTGATTATTACTGTCATACTGCTTTTGAATTCACTACGAAAAAGCTTGGGTCACAATCTACTATTCTAGCCGGCGGACGTTATGACGGGCTTGCTAAAATCATGGGTAATAACGATGATGTACCGGCTATCGGTTTTGCTGCCGGTATCGAGCGAATTGCTTTAATGCGAGAATATAACATATCTGAAGTAAAGCCGGTATTTGTATTACCTATAGGCGAAAATAATATTTGCTATGCTTTAGAAATTGTAGATAAATTGCGAACAGAAAATATTGCTACTATCATAGAACCCCTAGGTAAAATAGCTAAAAGAATGCAACGCGTTCTTAATGAAAATGCTAAACTTATTATTTTTATAGGTGACGAAGAGCAGACGAATAATAGCTTAAAAATCAAAGACTTAAAAAAAGAAGAAGAATATATAGTAGATTTTGCAAAAGCTCTTGAGTTATTGAAGAAATATTAGCATTGCTCCGAAGTAGTTGATATCGTCATTGCGAGGAGAGGAGAGGGTGTTGCACGGATCGGATTCTCATTGTCATCCCGCGACTTGATCGCGGGATCCAGTTAAAAATACTATATTTTAAGTAGTTTTTTGGATCCCGTGGTCAAGCCACGGGATGACACCTAGTGCGTTTTTCGATCCACGCAACAACGCTTACGGCTGCTCGCAATGACACCTCAGTATCCACGCAATAATGCTGCCAATAAGGTTCTTTTTAAGGGTTGTATAAAACAAAACCATCTCTTTTTACCCTAAATTTAACCACGACATCTAAAAATATGATTATTATAAACGATTTAGCCATGAGTTATGGTGCAAGAAGACTATTTACCGAAGTAAATTTGCATATTAAAAACAATAAACGATATGGTTTAGTAGGTGCCAACGGAGCAGGTAAAACAACTTTTTTCAAAGTCTTAACTAAGGAAGAAGAGCCGGCTTTCGATGAGATTAACATACCAAAAAACTCTAAAATAGGTTGTTTAAAACAAGATCAGTTTCTTTATGAAAATACTAAAATTATAGATACGGTAATAGCAGGGAATAAGGAGTTATGGAAAGCTTTACAGGAAAAAGAAGAGATATTAAATCGGCAAGAATGTAGCGATGAAGATGGGTATAAGCTTGGTGAACTTGAACAGGTAATATACGATAATGACGGTTATACTGCTGAAATTTTTGCAGCTAGCTTGCTTGTAGGTTTTGGAATAGCCGAAAAATACCATTATGAGCCGCTTTCTGCGTTGTCAGAAGGTTATAAGCTTCGTGTATTACTCGCACAAAATCTATTTAATAATCCCGATATTTTACTACTCGACGAACCGACAAACCACCTTGATATAGAGTCAAGAGAAGCTCTTAAAAAATCTCTAATTGATTTTGATGGTACGGTAATATTAGTAACGCACGATCGTGATTTTGCAAAATCCATAGCAACAAGAATTATTGCTCTTTCCCATAGGAAAAATATTGTTGATTTTAAAGGTAAATATGATGATTATATTGAGAAATACGGTAAATTGCTCACTAAATATAGATATCATCATTGCGAGCAGGAATTGCCCGCGTGGATACCCCACGTCATTGCGAGCAGCCATAGGCTGCGTGGCAATCTCGTCAAATATCCTGAGATTGCTTCGTCAATTACTTCGTAATTTTCCTCGCAATGACGATGAAAATCGAGTCATACAACAAAGCAGAATCTTAAATTTAATCACTCCACATTATAAAACTCTAAATGATGACCGCTAATAAACTTTTTTACTTCAGCATGTTTACCGTACTCATCAAAATTTAATAATAACCCTTGTTTGTTCGTTAAAATATAATATATTCGTAAATAGTCGGTCATCACAGTCCCATTTAGCTTTAAAAGCATTTTCCTTAATAAGTTTAACTCCGTTTACTCCGTGTTTGTGATATATTATTCTTTTTTTAAAGCAGAGATAAAAGGCGTAATTTTACTGTTATCAAAGGTATTATAGATTTTTTTAGAAATTGTACCGTAACAATCAAATCCTCTATATAAATTTAGCCGTACCTTTTGTTACTTCCTGATTATCAATTTTAGTTTGACCTTCTTTAGGAATATTCCAAGAATTATTATTGAAGTGAGTAATCTTTTGAATGGCTAGATAAAATTCATGTTTCTTTTTTAGTTGATAATATTGATGAATTTTTTTTATTGGAAATTCTGTTATAAAAAGCCATGTATTCACAGCCATCATATATTGATGAATAGAAAGGAACTAAGGTATTTTTTTTAATTACATCTAACTTCTTATAAGAAATTTCATATGGATTAGTTAACATTTCTAGAATGTATTTTATATATTCTACCGGCACATATTGTATTAAGCCGTTAGCTTTATCAAATTCGCCTTGTATTCTATAATTAGACCATAAATGATAGGCTGCTGTTGGATGTGTGGGTAGAAGCACAAAGGCATATTCATAACATTTAGTAGACATATCATAGCTTCCGGTTTCCTCATAAGCACGACCTATTCTATAATACTACTGGGCTAAAACCTGATTTTCAGTATTAGTATTTAACGAAAAAATAGATTCCTCAAGTAACGCTTTTGCCTCTTCAAAATTCTTATTCTCTATTAATAAATCAGAGAATTGACCTGACAAATCTAAGCTGAATTTTATATATGGTACTAGTGCTTGGGTAATTTTAAGTTTAGATTCCGGTTCAATAAGTTTTAGCACAAGAAGTATATATTCTGCACATTTGCTATATTGTTCAACTTCTTTTGCAAAGTGATTAAAATATAAATTTGTTGCTGTAATTATATATTTAAATATCTCTTTAGCAGCTTCATTATGTCTATTTAATATACTACATTGAAAGGCGAGACTCATTATTTGAATTTTGGTTAGCGTATCAGGTGGTATAGTAATGATTTTATCCGGTATCCATTTTATGGATTCACCATCTAATTTATATTCAAAAAAGCCGGGTCTTGTATTATCTTATAATTTTTCAACAATTCATGATTTTTGTAGCTTTTATACGGATAATTAGACATTAATCTATGCATTAGTGAATGCTTAATTTCTATAGCTTTTTTACTACTAACATTTTTAGCTTTTTCACTATTTAAATGTCCAAATATATAGGTCATCACTTCTATAGCAGCACCAACAGTTGGTATAGATGAAAAGTTTTTATCCATTTCTACTACACTAAGACCGGGAGAGTTTTTTCTAAATTGTTTTATACTAGTTTGCGATAATATATCAGCGTTGCTACAAATCTCAGTAGTATCGAGCTTAAAGGTAATTGAAGGCTCTGCATTTTTCATGAATATAATTTAGTATTAGTTGGGCTTAAGAACTGCTATAATATGATAAGAAAGTTTTGAAGTTTTACATAGAATTATTATTTACAATAGCCTCTAAAATAATAACAAAGAAGCTTAAGAAGACAATAGAGTTCTTAATTTAAAATGATAGTGAAATAGAGAAAGCCATGACTTTACCGTGTTATAGCTAAACCGCATTCAGTAGCTATAGATGAGAAATTTACTAATTGTCCTATACGAGTAGCACAGATTTTCAAAAAAGTTTGAAATGTTGAAGTGTCGGTAATGTTTTTAAGTTGCCTAACATCTCTTTCGATGTAGGTACGTATATAGTTTCTATACCATATTGTAGGCAATAAGTCTTGAGTGTAAAGTTTAGGGTAAAAACCTTTAAATATAAAATTTAGAGGTTCTCCCGTAACAGGTAATTTACTATTGATTTCGTTATGACTAAGAGGCAGTAAATATACTATAGCTGCTCTACCTGCTAAGGATTGTGAGATACTTTCAAGTAATAAAAAATTCTGTGAGCCTGTTAAAATAAATTGTCCGGCAATTTGGTCGTTATCTACTTTCGTTTGTATATATGAAAATAAGTCAGGACAATATTGTACTTCATCAATAATTGCTCCTTGGCTATAAGTAGATAAAAAACCTCTAGGATCTTTTTTAGCAAATTCTCTTACATCTACATCTTCAAGCGAGACATAAGGTTTATCTGAAAAAATCATTTTTACTAGAGTAGTCTTGCCGGATTGACGAGGCCCTGTAACAGTAAACTACCGGATAATATTTTGCTGAATATTTTATATAATCGGTTATATCACGATCAAACATAATATAATTTATTTAATATTGTACAAATTATAAATCCAATTTCTATTTTGTACAATATTTTTTTGTATTATTCAAATACAAATCCAGCAAAATATTTATGAAAATATCCGGTATCATATTTTGAGTCTCCTATAACCTTGGTCAAGCCACGGTATGACACTGAATTGATCACTAAAAATTTTTCACATAACCTAATGACAAAAGTAAAATATGAATATATTATTTAATTTTAGAATAATTAAATAATATACATTCAATGAGTGCAGATACTAATATTAGCGATAGCTTAGAAATTGTTACGCAAGATCATTTATCGATTTTTTCTTTAATAAGTTCATCCGACACTATCGGTAAGTCGGTTATGTTGATGCTTCTTATTGCCTCGATTTGGTCGTGGGCTATTATTTTGGACAAAATATTTAAGCTAGCACAAGTACAGCGAAGAATGAAGAACTTTGAAAATGTGTTTTGGTCCGGTGGAGTATTGGAGCAATTATATGAAAGCATAAAGAGGTCGGTTAATAATCCGCTAGCTTTAATATTCGTATCCGCTATGGATGAGTGTAAGAGTTTAAGTACTAAAGGGCTTTCTGATGCATTAAAAAATAACCATAAAGAGCGTATCACAAATTCAATGTATCTAGCTCAAAATAGAGAAGTCGAAAAGCTTGAGAAGAATTTAAGCTTCTTGGCAACCGTCGGGTCAAGTGCTCCTTTCGTGGGTTTATTCGGTACCGTTTGGGGGATCATGCACAGCTTTCAATCGATTGCTACTTCAAAAAATACTTCTCTTGCCGTAGTAGCTCCCGGAATTGCCGAGGCGTTACTTGCAACTGCGATAGGCTTATTTGCAGCTATTCCGGCAGGAATTTTTTATAATTATCTGATTTCCCGTATTACTCTTATCAATAATAAGATTGAAGATTTTATTATTGAGTTAAATTCTATACTTTCTAAGGCAATTGATCAGGAGAAAATGTAATGGCTATAAAGTTTGCCGGAAGTAATAGAAAAAGTAAAAGAGCGGTAGTTAGCGAAATTAACGTTACGCCACTTGTTGACGTGATGCTTGTGCTATTAATTATTTTTATGATTACTTCTCCAATGCTTGTTTCAGGGGTAAATGTGGATTTGCCTGAGACAAATTCAAGCCCGATTTCAGGGCAGGATGAGCCTTTGGTTGTTACTATCAATAATAAAGGCGAAATTTTCTTACTTGAAACTCCAATAGAAAGAACGCATTTAACCGACAAGCTTGCAAATATCACTAAAGAAAAAAAGGATGCTAGAATTTTTGTAAGAGGCGATAGAAATGTTTCTTATGGGCAGGTAGTAGAGATAGTTGCCGAAATTCATGCTGCTGGCTTTTCTCGTGTAGCTCTTATTTCAAATATTAAGAATAATGAAAAGTAATCAAAATAAGGATAATTTTACGGTTTTCCTTACCTTCTCTGTTGTTCTGCACTTACTTCTTTTATATTTTTTTCTATTCAGTATGCCGTCACTTTTTGAAAAATTACCGGAAGAGCAAACTATAACTTTTGAAATGTTACCTGTTAGCGATAAATCAAATATTATCACTCAGACAAAGCAAAAAGAAGTCCCCATAGAAAACGAAGACGCTAAAAAATCTGAGCAGAGTAAGCCAAAAGAAGAAGAACCGCAAGATTTGCCTAAAGAAGAAAAAGCAAAAGAGCCTGAGGCTAAAACAATAGAAGAAAAGCCTAAAATAGAAGAGAAAAAACCTATAGAAGAACCAAAGCCTGAAGAAGCGAAAGAAGCGTTGCCTGAGAAAAAAGAAGAAGTAAAGGAAGAAAAACCTAAAGAAGAGGAAAAAAAACAAGCAGAAGAGAAGAAGCCCGAAGAAAAGAAAGAGGAAAAGAAACCGGCTGAGAAACCTAAAGAGGTGAAGAAAAAAGAGCCTAAAACCGATGAGCTTGATTCTTTGCTGAAGAATTTAGAACAATCTTCGGAAGGGAATAATGTAAAATCCAATAAGCATCAAAGGTCAAAAAAAGCTGATAATGCAAAAGAAGCTAAAGGGGTTTATACGGATGGGCTGCTTCTTTCCGATAGTGAAACATCTTTAATAAAAAGACAAATTGAAAGACATTGGAGTAATGTACCGGCAGGGGTTAGAGGTAATAATAAGGTAAAAGTTATTATTAGCATTACACTAGATAAAGCAGGTAATGTTGAACAGGCAAAGGTTAAAGAAAAAATCTGTCCTAATATTCTGGCTAGCGTTTGTGAAGCTTTAGCGGATAATGCAATTAGAGCAGTATGGCAGGCAAGCCCTATCGAAAACATTGATCCTGCTCGTTTTAACCATTGGAAAGAGATTAATTTTAGCTTTGATCCGAGTAAATTGTAGGTTGGGCATTGCCTGTGTGGATACCAATACCACCCCGTCATTGCGAGCAGTCGTAGACTGCGTGGCAATCTCATGAAATAATAACAAACTCCTGAGATTGCTTCGTCAATTGCTATGCAATTTCCTCGCAATGACTATTTTCGAGCCACGTAGGCAAGCCTTTCGCAGGAATGACATTAAGAACCATGCAATAATTTAAAAATATTATTCATCATGTTCGTGGTAATCACCGATTAATTCAAGACCCATATCTTTTCGCTCATTATCAAAACAACAATAGCAGCAATAATCTATCAAGAATAATAAAGTTGCTCCCATTAAAAGTAGAGTCAAAGCAGTACTACTAGAGCTTGTTAGCTCATATTCTGAAGGTAATAAATCCGTAGGGATGTCTTTGTTCATAAAACTTAGTTATTATGTTTACTATTTGTAAATAAAAAAACTCTATAACTTTGTCTATTAAAATTAGATTTATTTCACAAAGTTTTAAGAGCAGGATAAGTAAATAACAATAAATGGCATAGATTTAGACCAAAATGGACTATCATAGAGCATAGCCTGTTTTATAATATGCATAACCATAGAAAAAACCGCATATAGTGCTTAAAGCTATATATATTAGCCCGCCTTGAAAATTGTGTTGACCCCAAATATTAAAGATGCTACAATAAAAGCTAGAATTTGCTGTTTCGGTAAAAGATTTTGTAATATTCTTTGTAAAAACCCTCGAAAGAATACTTCCTTAGCCATACAAACAAGAAAGAAATTATTAATTGCCCATATCGGTAATGTGCTTGGTGTTTTAGGTTCAAATAAAACGTAACCGCTTATTAAAGATAGAACCATAATAATTATTATACACAGTAATAAAGATAGTAATGTGTATTTTACAGTGCCGCTACTCTCTTGTTTTTCTAAAGACATCTTTCTAAACTTCGCTTCTAGAGGTGATTTAGACGTTGAACCGGTACTCGCATCCTCACGGTCTATGCGGTGCTGCGTTCCGTGTCTCCTTTAAATTCCTCTCTATAAGCTGGTCTAGAAAGATGTCTAATATATAAATCACTGATAGAGAAAATTATTAAAGCCGGCATTACCTTATCAAAATTTAGATACATAGAAAACGGTATGGATAATTCCGATAACTGTACTTTATTAATAGCAAGTATATTAAAAAAATCCCGGAACTTTATGAAAAGCAAATAAAGTAAAACAAAGGGAGATTAATATAAATAATAAGGTTTTTAGTACTTTATTTAACTGTAAATTAGAATAGGCATAGGTAATAGCAGCAAAAATAGATAAAGCCCCAACTCCTATAATATTTATTACGCCTTGATATAAAGCGGCTAAAATTGTAATGCCTATGCCTAAATATGCAGGTCTTTTATCACGACAAAATAAAGATATTAAGATTGTTGTAATGAGAAAAATGTAGGTGGATAGTTAAGGATGGCATATAAACCTTTGTAAAAAACTATTTTTAATATATGGTTATTTTTTAGCATTAAAAATAGAAAAATTATTAAATATAGAGATTTTTAATAAATAATAATTGGATTTTAAAAAGAAAATATAAAAGATAATCATAAGAAAAACCAATAAAATAATATATAGAATTGGGAGATTTTATGAAAGATATAGAATATTGGGAAAAAAATTTTGAAAGCTGTAAATATTCAGATAAATTAATCGAAAGGCTTTTGTTTTTAAATACTCAAGTAAAACAACCTATCGATATTAGAGAAGTTAAAAAAGGTATTTATTATGCTCGTAAATATCATGGTGAGCAAATGCGTCAATCGGGTGACCCTTATTATTCTCATCCAATCGCAGTAACAATTATGGTAGCGGAATTTGTAGCAAAAGAAGTGCCTAAACTCTTTACTTTTAGAATGCTACAAGCTGCATTACTTCATGACACTATTGAAGATACTGAACTTACTGAAGAAATGATTAGCAACATTTTTGATGAAGAAGTAGCAAGGCATGTAGAAGGTCTAACTAGAATTAAACCTTGTGGAAAAATAAGTAGCGAGAAAAGTCTTATTTTATTAATTAAACAAAAAAGATACGATACGGCTCTTATAAAACTTTTTGATAGAATACATAATTTACAAACTTTAGAAGCAAAATCGCCTGAAAAAGCTCATAAAATAATTAAAGAGACATTAAAAAGCTTTTTAGTGTTAAGTGAAATACTTGAAATACCTGTAGTTTCAGAGCTTATATATACTGAATGTTATAAAAACAATTTAAAGTTTAATATAAATTCTACTTTTAATAAAATTATAAACTTTGATTCTTTTCCATTCTATCAAAATAAGTTACTCCCATGAAGAAAGTTATACCTACCGGAATGAAAATTAAAAATAATCCCCAATATCCTAGATAATTGGTAATATAAACTAAACCAAATGACGTTATAATATAAGTAAATAATTTTGCTATTGCACTTAGCATACTAGTATATGTAAATCTCTTAAAAACCGGAAAATATTTATAAAATATAGGAGCTGCCGGTACGTGATCAAATACGAATAATGCAGCTAAACATTGAAAAATAAAAATATATAAAGGAGTAGGGTTATAATTTAACATTATAGGAAAAAAAATGAGAGAGGTAAAAAATAGATATAATTTTACCTTTAGGATTTTTAAAGGATGAATTTTATAGCTAATAAATGCAAGACTGATAATACCGAGTAAATCTATTATAGATACCCAAAAATTTTGATTTATAATTTGATTCGGAGTAAATCCGCATTCTCTTTTTAATATATCACCGCAATATATATACACGAAATAAAAACACGGTGGTCTAGCACACTGGATAAAAAAATACCAAATAGAAGTGGCGTTTGGAACTTTTTGATCTAGAATATCTTTGTCAATTTCTTCAAGCATAATATTATTTTCTTGAAGTCTTAGTTTTAATTTGTTTCTTTTATTTGAAAATGCCTCTGCTTCTTTTAAACTAGTCCTTGCAATAGTACCTACAAAAGCGATAGTTGCACCAACGAAAAAGACTATACGCCAACTTGATTCATAGTGATAAATATTTTGATTAGTAAAAATTGATGCAACACCTAGTGCTATCGTCGTGCCTACGGCAGAAAATACGGTTATAATTGCTACTAATGGATATTGTATAGGAGGAGATGAATTTTCGGTTAAATACAGCTCTGCACCTCGTGTTTCTGCAGTTGCCGACATACCTTGAATTATACGACATATAGTAAGAACCCAAGAGGCTGTTATACCTATCTGTGCATATGTTGGCATGCTGCCTATAATCACACAAGTAATAGCCATTAATAGGGTAGTTAAAACAACTACAATCTTACGTCCAAAACGATCACCTATATACCCAAATATTAATGCTCCTATAGGTCTTAGCAAATAGGTAGAACAGAAAGAAAAGGCAGTAAGCAACGAAAAAGTGAAAGAATCATATTCCGGAAAAAATAAATTATTTAAAAGCACCGCCATATGCACATAAAGCATAAGGTCAAAATACTCTAGAAATGTACCTATAGAAAGTAATCCGACAGCTTGTTTTTGTTCTTTATTTAAACTTCTTTGTTCTTTTTCGTAGCCTAACATAACCTTATATATATAATTAGATTACAAATAGGTTATACTTTTTTGGTTAAAAGTCAATAAAGGATTAATAATTTTTAATAAATATTTTTAATAAATATTGTTACAAAATATCTAGGTTCCGTAAAGTTATCTAACCTAAAATTTTCAAATTATCTATTTTTCTCTGAAAGCTTTAAATGCAGTATCAGTAACGGGATCAAGTAAATATCTAAGTAGTGTTCTAGTACCTGTTACGATTTGTACCTCAGCTTGCATACCGGGGTGTAATTCAAGATTTTTAACTTTAGCAACTTTGTTAAATTCATCCATATCGATTTCAACTCTTGCAACATAATAATTATCTTGCTGTTGTCCCGGATGCTGTCTTTCATCTTGTACTATATCGGGAGATATGCTTACTACTTTACCGGTAAATGTTGGAGTTGTTCTTGATTTAAATGCACTGAAACGTATTTTTGCAACTAATCCCTCATGTACTGAGTCAATGTTTTTTTGAGATACCTTTGCTTCTATTATTAATGGGTCATTAATTGGCGAAATTTCCATAATAGGTTGTCCGTGACTTATAACACCGCCTATTGTATGATATTTTAAATTATTAACTATACCGTCAACAGGTGATCTGATTATCACACGATTAAGCGAATCCGTCAGGGAATTATATTTTTCTTTAAGAGATGCTGTTTGTACTTGAGCTTCACGAAGCTCTGTTAAAGTCCGTTCAGTGTATTTATTTTGTTGATTTATAATTTTAATTTGAGTTTCGGTAATAGCATGGCGTATTCCTGCTATTTCGGCTTCAGTTATTGCAACATCGCTTTTTGAAGCGGCAACTTTTGCCTCTTGGTCTAATAAGGCTGCTTTTTGTACAAAGCCTTTTTCTTTTAACGTTCTTAAAGCTTTTAAACGGTCTTGATAAACTTCAGCAGTTTTGGAGGCGGCAACTTTTTTTGCTTCTAAACCTTCAATTTTTTTCTCAAGTTGAGCAATATTTTGATGTAATGCATCTTTCTCTGAGTTATATACTTCTTTTCTAGATCTAAATAAATTTTCCTGTGTATGAATTATTTTAGCTACTTCCGGTAAATTTATATCCTGCATTAGAAAATCAGAGAATTCGATTTGTTCTAAATTATCACGTTCGGCAATTAAACGATTTTCAGTTGCTAAAAAATTACGGTACTGACCAAGAATATTTTCATGTTCGCTTTTTATTCTAGTTTCTTCAAGTTCTATTAATTTATCGCCTTCTTTGACTTTATCACCTTGCTTAACATAAATAGCATTGATTATTCCGCCTTCATGATGTTGAATCGTTTTTTTATTTGTGCTTGGTATTACGATACCGACAGCTACAGCACCGCTATCAAGCGGAGCAAGAGCCGACCATAATCCGCCTATTAATACTAAAAAGATAATAACATAAATACCGAAAAGTATAGGTGATCTTGCAGTTTGGGCTACGTTATTACGATCTTTATCGGTTTTCTTGGTAATAAAATTAACAAACCTATCAAGTTTTACTAATAAGAATTCTATAGCATGAGAGGTTTTCTTTAATGTAGTGTTTATTAAAGCTTTACGTTTAGAACTCTGACCTTTAAGGTTTAACGCATCTTCTCTTAAGGACAATAATTGTTTTAATTGTTCCGGGGTAATTTGAGGTTTATTGTGTTTTAAGTCCTGCATAATATTTAATCATTATTCTCCTCTGTCATCCCGTGATTTATTCACGGGATCCAGGAAATTATTAGTATTTTAAGTTGTTTCTGGATACTGTGGCGGGGCCACGGTATGACAATTAAACTTATTTTGATATGACACTTTAGTTATTAATATGAATTGTACCGCTTTTTAAAGTTTTAAAGTGTTTTTGAATCTCTTCTTCCGTTCCGTAAAATGTAACGGCTCCATCCTGTAATATTAGAATTTTATCAACAACGGATAATACGGATGGTCTATGTGAAATTACAAGAACTGCTATTCCTTTAAGTTTTGCTTGTTTTAAGGCACTTGCAAGGGCAACTTCACCTGCTTCATCTAAATTAGCATTAGGCTCATCTAAAATGATGAGTTTTGGATTACCGTAAAAAGCTCTAGCAAGCCCGATACGTTGTCTTTGACCACCTGATAGATTAGAGCCTGCAGGACCGATATCAGAATCATAACCATCAGGGAATCTTAATATCATTTCATGAGCTCCGGCTATTTTAGCTGCTTCAATAACTTTTTGTGGATCGGCATCTTCTTCCATTCTAGCTATATTTTGTTTAATACTACCGCTAAAAAGTTCTATTCCTTGAGGAAGATAGCCGACATGTCTACCGAAATCTTCTCTATTCCAACGATAAATTTCAGCACTATCTAAACGTACGGAACCTGATGATTCTTTCCATACCCCGACTATGATTTTAGCTAAAGTTGATTTTCCTGTAGCTGAAGGACCGATAATTGCTAAAGCTTCGCCCGGTTGTACTGCAAAACTAACACCTTTTAAGATATATTTCGGTGCGGGAGGTTGCGGTAAATGTTTCGGTATAGGGTGAGCATAATAAATATTTTCAACAGTAAGATGACCATCAACGTTCGGAATTGGCATCGCTTCGTCTCTAGAAGAATAAGTGTTAAATAAATTATTAATGTTTTTGTATGATTTAATAGCGCCGCTCATACTTTTCCATAAATCAATAGCATTATCGAAAGGAGCAAGAGCTCTACCGACTATGATAGAACTCATAATCATATTACCGGGAGTCATATCTGCACTATGAGATTTTACAACAATGTAAGCACCGACTCCGGTAACAGCCATTTGCATTATATTACGAATAAACCTTGAAAAGTTAGAAATAACACCGTTACGATAGCTAGCAACCGATTGCTTATCAAGTGCTAATATGTTAAATTTATGCCAATTTTTTGTAATATTCTTCATCATTCCCATTGCTTCAATTGCTTCTGCATTTCTGTTTGCAATATCGGCTTGTGTCATACCTTTTATCGAAAATTCGGTAGCTTCACCGAGCGTTTTATTAGTAGCTGCAGCGTTAAAGAAAGCGGTTGAAACTATTATAATTGCACCAAAAACGGTAATAAGACCGATATATGGATGAATTGAAAAAATAACCGCAATATAGATAAGGCTCCAAGGTGCATCGAATAAGGTATTAATTCCGGTACTTGTTAGGAATGTTTTGACGGCTTGAAAATCACGTAATAATTGGCTAGAACCCATATTTGCTCGTGTTGCAGCTGCAGAAATTGAAGAAGCAAAAATTACGGGAGCTACTGTTCTATCAAGCCATTCTCCTACCTTTATAAGTGTAAAAGAACGGGCAATTTGTAATAATCCATAAACAAAATAAATATATGCGATTATTATTGATAAAAATAATAATGTTTGTAGATTACCGCTTCCAAGGACTCTATCAAGAACTTGTAGTGAGTAAAGAGGAGTAATTAACATTAGTAAGTTAATTACAAAAGCAAACCAAAAGACTGTCCAAAAAGCTGTTCTACATTCGCCTAATGCTATTACTAGCGGGGTTTTTTTATTTAGATTATTATTTTTATTATCCATATTAGTTATATTATAAATAATTATTAATTAGTTCTTCAGCAATTTGGACGCTGTTTAAAGCTGCTCCTTTACGTAAGTTATCACATGTGATCCATAGATTTATCGTATTAGGTTTACTTACGTCATTTCTAATGCGGGAGACATATACGGCATCTTCGCCTACCACTTCAACGGGTGAGATATAAGCAAGGTCATTATTATTAGAAATTGTAACAATTCCATCGGCATCTTGTAATATTTCTTCGACTTCTTTGGCATCAATTTTGTCGTTAAATTCTATGTTAACCGATATAGAATGACCGATAAATACCGGTACTCTAACAGAAGTAACGCTAGCTTTAAAGTGATTACCTATAATTTTGTTTAGTTCAAAAGCAATTTTTGCTTCTTCACTTGTATAGCCATCTTTATTTAAATCACCTATATGAGGAAAAAGATTAAATGCAATCTGTTTTGGAAATTTCTTAGGATCATTCTCTCCAAAAACATATTTAGATTTTGTTTGGTCGTAGAGTTCGTCCATTCCTGCTTTACCTGCTCCTGATACTGATTGATAAGTAGATATCACTATTCTTTTAATCTTTATTTCATTATCTAGCGGTTTTAATGCTACTGCAAGCGGAATTACTATACAGTTAGGGTTAGCTATGATATTTTTAGTATTAAACTCTTTAAGTGTTGATAAATTAACCTCAGGTACAATTAACGGTACTTGATCGTCAACCCTAAAAAGTGAGGATTTGTCGATAACTACACAATTACTAGCAGTAGCTTTTGGTATAAATTCTTTTGAAACTTCTGAACCTGCACAAAAAAAAGCAATATCGATATCGTCAAAATTTAAATTTTTTAAACTATTAATTTGTAGTATTTTTTCTCCAAAGCTTACTTCTCGCCCTAGAGAGCTATCTGAAGCTATAGCATAAACTTTATTAATGGGGAAATTATGCTCAGCTAGAATATTTAGAGTTTCACGCCCTACATTTCCTGTAGCTCCAATTACTGCAATATTGTATTTTTCAGTCATTTTTATTTATTAATCCGATGAGTTTTTCGCCGCCGATAATATGGAAATGGAAATGAAAAATAGTTTGTCCCGATTTCTCGCCTTTATTAGTTATTAAACGATAACCGTCTTTATCTAAACCCGCTTCATTTGCTATATCAGAAATTTTAGCAAAAAAATGTTTTATTTCGTCTATAGAAGCTTTAGAGATAAAATCGGCATAATCTATATATTCGTTTTTAGGTATAACGATAATATGTACAGGTGCTACGGGTGCTATATCTTTGAATGCTAAAATTTGTTCGTCTTCATAAATTATTTCTGCCGGAAGATTTTTACCTATGATTTTTGCAAAAACATTTTCTTTGTTATACATCATTTTATTCCTGTTAAAAGCTTTATTGCATGGCTCGTTTATTTCATTCCTGCGTAGACACCTAATCGTCATTGCGAGCAGTCGTAGACTGCGTGGCAATCTCATGAAATAATAACAAACTCCTGAGATTGCTTCGTCAAAATTTCAATTTTTCCTCGCAATGACGGAAAAATCGATCCACGCAACAATGCCATGCGGGAATGACATCGATCCTTAAGTTGACACTCATGTGCTTTTAGCTAGGAATGACATTAAGGACATTTTTCTATTCATTAAACGAGTATATTACGTTTTAGAAATTTTAATTCAGCTTCAATTCTAGAGTTGGCAATTATTATATCTTCTAGTCGGTAATTATTTCTTTTTAAATAATTTTCTCTAATATCTGAAGCAAAAAAGCCGAAGCCTAATATTAAGACTATCTTAAATATAAACTTTAACTCTTCGATATTAATCTCCGTAACGATTATATTCGCTATTACGGTAATAGCAACAACTAACCACATTTTATGGTATAATGCCCAAAATATACTTAAAAGAGCAGCTATCCATGAAAAGCCTTCTTCAATAACAATAAAATTATTATTTTTTTGTGTGGAGTTAATGTATATTGCGTATATATTCATTATTTAAGTTTAAGCCTTGAAAATTCAAGGGACAATAATTAATTAAATTGAATCAGTCTAGTATGCCTTTGATACTTCAAGATTTGGCTACATCGTTCTACAAGAGCTACGGTACGAACTATATTAAGTATACGCTCCGTTCCGAGGACTTTGAACTCCTAGCTCTTTTTGAAGTTGTATCGAAGTATAATAACTCTTCATTTTATTTAGGAGTAATTCTAATACTATATAGTACTTAATTAACAACTTAATATCAATAAATTTTATATTATGTCAGATAATTTAGCCTTACACGGCACAACAATACTTTGTTTAAAAAAGAACGAAGAAATAATTATAGCAGCAGATGGACAAGTCTCGCATGGTAATACCGTACTAAAATCTACAGCACGAAAACTTCGGACTATAGCAAATAATAAAATTATTGCCGGTTTTGCGGGTTCTACGGCTGACGGTCTTGCGTTATTTGAAAAACTTGAAGTAAAGATAGAGCAACATAAGCATAATCTACTTAGAAGTGCAGTTGAGCTTGCAAAAGATTGGCGTAGCGATAAATATTTGAGACGTTTGGAAGCAATGATGATTGTTGCTGATCGTAGTCATATATTAATTTTAACCGGTAACGGTGATGTCGTAGAGCCTGAAAATAATGTTGCAGCAATAGGTTCAGGCGGTTTATTTGCACTATCTGCTGCTCGTGCTCTAATGTCTTACGAGAATAATTTAACTGCTGAAGAAATTGCTTTAAAATCTATGAATATAGCTGCAGATTTGTGTGTATTTTCTAATCATAATATTATAATGGAAAAAGTTGTATGAAAGCTACTAAAACTACTTATAAAAAAGACCCTATGGGGCTTACCCCTTCTCAAATAGTTAATGAACTTAATAGGTTTATCGTAGGTCAAGAAAAGGCCAAAAAAGCCGTTGCTATTGCACTTAGAAATCGTTGTCGTCGTAAAAGAGTAGAAGGTAATTTACGTAATGAAATAGTACCGAAAAATATTTTAATGATTGGTTCAACCGGTGTAGGGAAAACGGAAATAGCAAGACGCCTTGCAAAGCTGACTAATTCTCCTTTCTATAAAATAGAAGCAACTAAATTTACCGAAGTCGGATATGTAGGGCGTGATGTAGAATCAATAATTCGTGATTTAGTCGAAATAGCCGTTAATACTGAAAAAACTTTAGCAAAAACAGAAGTAGATATTAATGCCCGTGAGAAAGCGATAGAGAGAATATTAGATAGTTTAGTAGGTAAAACTTCTAGTAGTGAGACTAGAGAAAAGTTCAAAGAAAAAATTTTAAACGGCGAACTTGATGATACGGAAATTGAAATTAGTGTAGCTGATACTACACCTGTCGGCGGTAGAAGTTTTGAAATACCGGGCATGCCGGGAGCATCTATGGGCGTTCTTAATCTTGGCGATATGATTGGACGAGCCCTTGGTAGCAGTAAGACTAAAACAAAAAAAATGCTAGTTAAAGATGCTATGGCTATTATTATATCTGAGGAATCAGAAAAATTAATAGACCAAGAAAAAATTATTCAGCAAGCTATAAATTTAGCTGAAAATGACGGGATAGTTTTTATTGACGAAATTGATAAAATAGCTTCGACCGGTAGTTCCGGAGCAAAAAATGCCGAAATAAGTAGAGAGGGAGTGCAAAGAGATTTGCTACCTTTGATAGAGGGAACGACGGTTAATACTAAATATGGACCGGTTAAAACCGATCATATATTATTTATTGCTTCCGGTGCTTTCCATATTGCTAAACCTTCTGATTTATTACCGGAGTTACAAGGAAGATTACCGATGAGAGTAGAATTAAATTCGCTTACCAAAGATGATATGATTAAAATATTGCTTGAGCCTGAAACTAGTTTAATAAAGCAATATTCGGCGTTAATAGGTACTGAAGACGTGCATCTTGAATTTGCTGCTTCTGCTATTGAAAAGATAGCGGATTATGCGATCAACGTTAATTTAGAAGTCGAAGATATAGGGGCTAGAAGATTGCATACTATACTTGAGAATTTGCTTGAGGATATAAGCTTTGAAGCTAGCGAAATGAAAGGCAAAAAAATAACTATCGATGATAAATTCGTAGAAAATCAATTATCAAAAATAATAACTAATCTTGACTTAGCTAAGTTTGTTCTATAGTATGCTTTTTCAATTAATGGTTCGAGCTAAGATTGTTATTTTTCGTCGTTGCGAGGAAATTACGTAAGTAATTGACGAAGCAATCTCAGGAGTTTGTTATTATTTCATGAGATTGCCACGCAGCCTATGGCTGCTCGCAATGACGACTTTAGTATCCATGCAATAACATCTACAACCTAGCAAAATGGCATTTTAAGAAAAATTTCATGATAATTCATATAGCAAGTCTAACGTTTAATGGAATTGATATTATTGATGTTGACGTGCAGGTACAAATATCACCGGGTATCCCTGCTTTTATTATAGTAGGGCTTGCCGATAAAACTATAGCTGAATCAAAAGAACGAGTTAAGGCAGCGTTATCTTCTATAGGGCTTGCACTACCTACTAAAAAGATTTTAATAAATTTAGCTCCGGTAGATTTAGTAAAAGAAGGAAGCCATTTTGATCTTGCGATTGCTTGTTCGATACTTACCGCTTAATAGGTTCACAAGTTTTAACTCCTCCGGAAGCTAAGCTGCAAGATGAGCCGATAAATTATCCCGATTTTAAAGATATAAAAGGTCAAAAAATTGCTAAACGAGCTTTAGAAATTGCAGCATCAGGTGGGCATAACCTTTTAATGTTCGGTCCTCCCGGAACCGGTAAATCAAGGCTTGCTGCCTGTCTTCCCAGTATACTACCTAAAATGTCTACAAAAGAAATTTTAGAATGCAGCACGATTACAAGTATTGCAGGAAAATTTTTAGACGGTAAACTTACCAAAGCAAGGCCGTTCAGAACTCCGCGTCATTCATGCTCACTTGCCGCTATGGTCGGCGGCGGTGTCGGAAAAAAAGTAAAGCCTGGAGAAATTACGCTAGTTCATAACGGAGTATTATTTTTAGATGAACTACCTGAATTTCCACAGCATGTTATTGATGCATTAAGACAACCTATTGAAAACGGTGAAATACTAATCTCCAGATCAAACGCTCATATAAAATATCCGGCAAATTTCCAGTTAATAGCAGCTATGAATTCTTGTAAATGCGGTTATTTAGGCGATTCTTATAAAGAATGTATGAAAGCTCCAAAATGTGCTAGCGACTATCAAATGAAAGTATCGGGACCTATTATGGATAGATTTGATTTGCATATAGAAGTATCTAGTATTATAATTATGACTTGATTGTAGATAACTCTGAGGAAGAATCTGAATATATAGCTGCAAGAGTCGAGAAAGTGCGTTTGATTCAAGAAAAGAGATATGAGGGCTATAATATTAAAACAAATAACAAATTAGACGGGCAGTTATTAATAGATTACGCTATGCCTGCGGATGAAGGTAGAGATTTACTGAATGAAGCGGCAAATTTCGTTTATCAATGTGTGCTTATAACCGAATACTTAGAGTAGCACGCACGATTTGCCGATCTTGAGAATGTTGATAAGGTCTTGAAAATTCATATTGCTGAAGCTTTGAGCTATAGTAAAATGGAATTTAATAATATGTATACGTAGATAGAACTTCAAAAATTGGCTACGTCGTCCTACAAGAGCTTCGGTACTCACGTATTAAGTATACGCTGCGTTCCTCGCCTTGTGGACTCCTTGCTCTTTTTGAAGTTGACTTCGTATACTGTCTTCATTTTTTGCAATATATTTAAGATGATTTGATGATTTAAGGATAAAAGATATGAGTACTATAATTAAGTTTTGATTATGCTATAAAATATTTGCTTAAGGATAAAGGTGATTACGAGATAGTTGAAGGATTTATCTCGGCAATACTTAAAGATGCTGGTTATAGTGCCGTTAAAATAAAAGCATTACTTGAGAGTAGCAGCAATAAAGAAAATGATAGCTTAAAATCTAGCGTAGCAGATGTAATTGTGGAAGATGAAGAAGGGCATAAATATATAGTAGAAATAGATAAATCCTATACAAATCTTTTTATGCATAAAGCTTGTTTTAATTCTAGTAGATTAATAGTTGATAGTATTTCTAAGAGCGAGGATTATTCTACTATAAAAAAATATTTCATATTAATTTATTGTATTTTCCTTTTGATAATATGAAAGCACCTTTATATCACGGTAAGACTATTTTTAGAGAAGTTGATAAAAACACCCTATGAAATTTTCTTTGGGAGATAAAATATTTGATTTATGTAATGTATTTCCAGAATATTTTGTAATATCAGTACCATTATTTAATGATGTTATAAGAGATGAATTGGATGAATGGCTATATGTAGTAAAACATTCTGAAGTTAAGAAAGATTTTAAATCACCATATATGAAGAAAGTAGCAAAGCGTCTTGATATACTTAAGATGACTCCTAAAGAGCAAATTATTTATCGTGCCTATATGAATAAAAGCTTTAAAGAGCGTGATTATATAGTTTCTGCTGAAGAAAAAGGTAGAGAACAAGGTATGGCAAAAGGAATAGAAGAAGGGAGGGAAAAAGGTAGACAAGAAGGGATACAAGAAGGCGAAGTTACAAAAAGTATAAAAATAGCAAAAAAGATGTTAATGAAAAAAACTCGATAGAAGAAATACATGAGATTACTGAAGTATCTATAAAAGAAATAGAGCGATTAAAAGCAGAAATTGAGAACCTTAAAAAATAACTATATTTAATGACAAAAATTTACTTTATAGCCGGTGAGGTGTCAGGAGACTTTGTAGGTGGTCGTATAATTCAGCATTTAAAAAACAATATAGGAGTACAGCATCATTCACAAAGCTTCAGACAGGATGAATTTAAGAGTAAGTCTGCGAAAGCAGTACAAATAGTACGTGAGCATAGACTTAACTCAAAAAATTCGCCTGTATCAAGCTTTGTGAATGATGCTGTACAGTTTGTTGGTGTTGGCAGCAAATATATGGAGGAAGCTGGTAGCTTTAAAAGCTTATTTCCTATTACTTCCATAAATTTAATGGGTTTTGTAGAAATTTTGTCTCATATTTTTAAGCTTAAAAAATTAATTGATAAAACTGTGGAGGATATAATAAATAGTAAAGCTGATTTATTAATTACCATAGATTCACCAGGGTTTACTTATCGTGTGGCAAAGCGGGTAAGAAAACTTTTACCAAAGCTGAAAATGATTCATATCGTTGCACCGTCAGTTTGGGCATATAAAGAGGGTAGAGCAGTAAAATACGCTAAAATTTATGATTGTTTATTTGCTTTACTACCGTTTGAGCCTCCATATTTTACTAAAGTCGGTCTTGATTGTAGATATATAGGTCATCCGATTATGGAGCAGGAGTTTTATAGCGATAAAATAGCTTTACGTGAAGAGTTTAAAATAGACGAGAATGAGAGAGTTTTATGTGTTACTCTCGGAAGCAGAAAAGGAGAGATTCTAAAGCATTTACCGGTTTTTGTTTCTTCTATTGAAGAAATATTTAAGAGTTGTAATAATCTTAAAGTTATATTTACTCTTGCAAATCCTGCTCATGAGGCAATAATAAAACCATTTTTAGAAGATGTTAAGTTTAATTATTTATTTTCAAGTGAGAGACTTAAAACTTATGCTGTTGCGGATGTAGCTCTAGCAAAATCCGGTACTAATACTTTAGAGATAGCAGCTTCCGGTACCCCTATGATTGTAGCATATAAGGTTAATATTTTAAGTTTTCTTATCATTAGGCTATTGATAAAAATAAAATATGTTACGTTAATAAATATTATAGCTGATAAAGAAATAATTCCAGAATTTATCCAATTTAATTGCCGAGCTAGTCTTATTAGTAATAAGCTTCAAGAGTTATTATTTAATTCTAAAAAAGCTTATGAGCAGGTAATAGAAAACCAAAAAATTTTGCAGCAATTAGGATTTAAATCAAACCGATTACAGCTAAATTCAGAAAGCTTTAGACACGATGAATTTAAAGGCAAGCTAGATAGGCGTACAAAAGTACGTGAGCACAGGCTTAGCTTGGAAAATTCGCTTGTATCAAGTGATCGAGATGACGCTGTACCTTCTTATATAGCTGCAGAAATTATTAAACAGGAGTTCTTAGAACCTAAAATAAAGTTGTTAAAAGAGAAAGATTAGTACTTGAGCCGGTGGTCCACAACATTTTCTGAATTATAATAAACATTAATATTAATATAATAACAAAATATATTTCCATGTTTTTTCTTATAGTATTAATTTGTTTCATTAAAATTTCTAAATCATTGGAAATTTTTTTGTATTCCTCATTGTTATCAGAACGCATTGTTGTCAAGAAACCGGATAAGTTTCCTAACTTATTTTGTAAAGCTTTTAACCTTTCAGTATGTTCTTCGTGTTTTAGATCGGTATTGTGATCTTGTATCATAATATATAATGCCCATTATAAGATCAGTATTAACGCCGGTATAGTAATATGAACTATGAATAAAGATTTATATTTTTTGTTTGTAATGAAAATTCCAACTTTTCATTTTACAGGAGTATACTATTGTTATAGTAAATTGGTTTACGTTATTAATTTGTTGCTCATTAGTCATCTAATTTTAATTACCAAATATTAAAACTATTGGTTTATTTAGCAAATATTTAACTTCAACCAAACTTTAAGTTAATTTTACTATATGTTATTTCAAATGTCAAGAAAAAACCATATTCTGTGGTAATTTTTTTTTATCAATATTTCTAAGCCTTATAAAAATAATAGTTATTATGTTAAAAAACCTATTAAAAACTAAACTTTTTTTAGTTATAGTATCTCTAACTATATTTATTACTTTGCTAAATTTTAGTATATTTTATATTTTTGTGCCGGGTAATCTTACTCAAAATAAAACGATAATTATTGAACCTAAATTATCCGTAAATCAAATAGTTACAAAACTTTATTCTAATGAAGTAATCAAATATCCGAGAATTTTTAAGGTAATTGCTAAAATTTATTCTATAAAAAGACCTCTTAAAAGCGGTGAATATGTGTTTACTCGTAATATATCGCCTCTGCAAACTTTAAGAATATTAGCAAGCGGTAAATCTATAATACACAAGATAATTGTACCGGAAGGTACGGTAGTTAGTGAGGTTATAAAGAAAATTAATGAAGAAAGTCGATTACTTGGAGAAATAAAAGGGATAATACCTGAAGGTTTTTTAATGCCTTCCACGTATTTTTTTTCTTACGGTGATCAAAAAGAGCAGATAATCGATCAAATGAGAAATTTAATGTCTGCTAATTTAGATAAAGTAATGCAAAATCTTGCACCAGATTCTCCGTTAAAAACTAGACTTGAGGTATTAACGCTAGCTTCAATAATTGAAAAAGAAGCCGGCTCAAATGCAGAAAAGCCTATTATAGCAGCAGTATTCATTAATCGTTTAAAGAAAAATATGAAGCTACAAGCCGATCCGACTACTATATATGCTTTGACTGAAGGAAAATTTAAATTAGCAAGAGCTTTAACAAAAAAAGATTTATTGCAAGAACTACCCTATAATACTTATTATATAAAAGGTTTACCACCCGGTCCGATTTCTTGTCCGTCGTTAAAATCTTTAGAAGCAGTGGTAAAACCTGCTAAGACGGATGCATTATTTTTTGTAGTTGACGGTAAAGGCGGGCATAATTTTTCTAATAATCCTAATGATCATAATAGATTTGTTGAAACTTATCGAAAAAGTTTGATTAAAGTACCTGAGTCGGAAATTGATCCTGAAAAACCATCTACTCGATGAACTTGAAAAATTGGCTACGTCGTCTTATAAGATCTGTGGTGCTCACGTATTAAGTATACGCTCCGCTCCTCGGCTTACAGACTCCTTGCTCTTTTTGAAGTTGATCTTCGTATATTTTTATCTACTTAAGGGATGTTATCATGAATAATAGTGAATTTAGTAAAATAGCCGAGATAACAATTGCATATATAGCAGACAAGATAGAAGAGCAGGATGAAGAAGCAAGTATAGATATAGATTTACAAGGCGATATATTAAATCTTGATACTGATAAAGGTATATATGTAATAAATAAACAAAGTGCTGCCAAAGAAATTTGGTTGTCATCGCCAGTTAGCGGTCCTTATCATTTTTTTTATGAACAAGGCGAATGGAAAAATAGAGCAGGGCTTGAATTAATGGCTATTTTAACTGAAGAACTTAATATTAAATTTGATACTCGATGAACTTGAAAAATTGGCTATGTCGTCTTTGTAAGATCTCGGATGCTGAACGTTTAATATACGCTCCGCTCCTCGGCTTACAGACTCCTTGCTCTTTTCCAAGTTGAACTTCGTATAGCTACTCTTCATTTTACTTCGGAATATATATGAAAAATTTTGAAACTGCTGACAGTGCTGCAAAAATCTATGATTTAATAATAAAAAATGCCCCTATTGATGCATATATATTCCTTGGTGTTGACGATACTATTATAACTCCTAAATCAAAAACTTTTAAGAAGCCACCTTATAATTAAATGATTGACAGAATTAAGGAAAATAAAAGTAATTATGACAATTATGAGGAAATTATCAGTAATTGGCGTCTGCAGCGAAAAGTAATATTAATTGATGAAGAGTGGGTAGAAGTTATAAACAAGCTCAAAACAAAGTTTCCGGTTTACGCTCTTACACAAATGAATACGGGAGAATTCGGCAATATTCCTTCTATGCAAGATTGGCGATATAAAGAATCTAGGTATAGAATTTTCAGATAATGAAGAATTAGCAATTTATAACTCAGGACAAAAGGATGATGCTATTTGTTATAAAGGGATATTCATAACAGGTAATCATTCAAAAAGCGGTACTTTATCAAAATTTTCTGATAAGTTAAAGGCTAGCTTTATTGTATTTGTTGATGATCGTACGAAGCATGTTGAAGATGTAAGAGATTATTGTAAAAAGAATAATATAGGTTTTTTAGGTATTTTATTTGATGGGCTTAAACATTTAACAGGTGAACCTGATCCAAAACTCGCCGAATTTCAAGAATCATATTTAATAGAAAATGCTAAATGGCTTGAAGATGAAGAAGCTTATGGGTTAATGGTCAGGAATAATTTAACTTAAAAGGATCACAATAATGATTATTAATATGTCTGATAAAGAATTCAGGCGATTAGAAGCTTTTAAAGAGCAAGTATTGAAAATAGCTATTGCTGAAGGGATAGATGATTTTAAAAATAATAAAATACATGATTCTACTGGGGTGTATTCAGAAGTTTAAAAAATAAGATTGAGACCATTCCCGCATAGACATTATTGCATGGTTCGAAAAACCTACTCGATGTCATTCCCGCGGAGGCGGGAATGACATCAAAGTCATGCAACAACGCCGCTTCTAGCTAAGAATAACATAAAAGAATCTAGGTAGGCAACGTTCTAAATAATCCTCAAAATCCATGAGTTTTGAAAACGTACTTTCTAAAAAATTTTTTGATAATACTTGTAATTCTAATTCCAAATCTAGTATCCGCAAACACTTATCGGCAAATAAACTACAAAATAACACCTTTGTCTAACACGCCTGTTTCGGCTATCAAAGTTGAGACGGAAATAATAGGCGATATGAGCGACGAGATTATTTTAGATTTACCCTATGCATGAGCAAATGCTACATATTACAAGCAAATCAAAAATGTTAGGCTTGAATATCCAATTGGAAAATTACAATTTAGAAATCAAGACTCTAATGAAGCTATTTTAAATACGGGGAAAATTAATATTATCCGTTTAAGCTACGAAATATATCAAAAAGCCGTAATCCTTGTGATATCCACGAAGCAATAATTAGACAAAATTTAATTCATTTACCGGGTTATGGGCTTTTTGCTATTCACGGTGATCTAAATGGAAATGACATAGTAGAGTTTAATATTGAATGGAATAATATTCCTGATAGCTGGACAATATCAGATTATGGTCTTGGTAAAAGGGTAAAATTTAAAGCTACGCCGATTGAATTATATAGTGCAGTTTATGCAGCGGGTGATTTACGTGTTTACAAAATTGTCGATCAAAAAAATCCTGTACATCTTTCGTTACATGGTCAATTTGATCTTAAAGATGAAGAAATAGCTTCTTATATAAATAAAATTATCAAGGGACAAAGAACATTTTTCCATGATAATGATTTTCCTTATTATCTAATAAGCTTGCTCGAAGGCGATCAACCTAGACATATGTACAACGGGTTTAACTCATAGTTTTACTGCGTTTATTCCTCAAGGTTTAGACAAATAGGATTATATAACGTTACTTGCTCATGAACATATACATAATTGGACAGGGAAGAAAATACGTAATAACTTAGAAGGATTAAATTATTGTTGGAGTGAAGGGTTTACCGATTATTATAGCAGGGTTTTAGCCTTACGTTCCAGTGTTATAACGCTTGAGGAATTTATAGAAGAATTTAATCAATTCTTTGAGGATTATTATTTATCACCTGTTATAAATGAACCTAATAGCAGAATAAAAGATGATAACTGGAAAGATTATGCAGTAGAGAAATTACCGTATTATCGTGGATTTGTTCTTGCACTTTATTTGGACAGCCTAATTAAAGAGAATAATAAGAGTAAATCGTTGGATAATGTTATGCTTGATTTATTTAAAACCTCAAAAGAACAAGAATTTTCAAGCGATTATTTTAAAAAAATAGTTAAAAATTATGTTCCAAAAGGGATAGATAAAGAGATAAACGAATATATAGAACAAGGTAAAACTATAGATTTAGCTGATGTTGCTAAAGTGCTGCCGATCGAGAAAATAAAAATGGGGGCATATGATAGTGGTTTTGATAGAGATGCTTTAATAAATAATTATACAATAAAAAATATTGACGAAAATAATAATGCTTATAAATCTGGACTTAGAAACGGGGATATAGTTATAAAATATGATTTTCCTAAATGGGGTTCTCCTGATCAGATAGTTACAATCAAAACAACTAAAGGCGAGTTTAAATTTAGACCTGAAAGTGCTAATAAAAAAGATATATAGGTTCAAGCCTAATTTATCTAAAGAAGATAAGCTAAAAATCAAAAAGTTTTTTAACAACTAAACATTCCTTCTATCTTAAAATATTATTAATAATCTAATCATTTATTAATAATATCCATTGACACAACCCAACATTTAAGTTATAATTGCGTCACGATTTAATTTTAAGGGGAAAAAATCATGACAAAAAACTATACGGGGCCATAAACCTCAAAAAAAACATCTAGTTACTTTGATAGTGCTACAATTCATTTTCAAAATGCTACCAAAGCTGCGACAGATTTCACAATTATGCTACCTTAGCAACGGAACATGCTATTAATGTGATAGAAAACGGTGCAAAAACTGTATGTTCCGTTCAAGGTTTTGTTTCTGAGGTGAACAACTCTAATTATTCTTTTGTATCTATATTTGCTCAAGCAACTTTAGCAAGCCTTGCAACTTTTGCTTATTACAATCCTCCGGTTCTTATCGGTGCTTTTACCTTAGGAACAATTTTAATTTCGCCGTCCGATTCTATCGAATGTGTAAAAAATACAGTAACTGCAGGATATGTAGCTTATGAAACTGTGGAAGGTTTAGTAGCAGAAGGTATAGTTTCTCTTATTGCCTATAATATTTACGGTGATACCGCAGAGCTTGCCGGTGCTATTAATACTAACATGATAGAGTATTATAGTTAAAATATTGTCATACTCAATCGTCATTGCAAGGAGGCATTGTTGCGTGGATCAATTCCGCCTCTGTCACCCCGTGGTCAAGCCACGGTATGACAAATTAATCGTTTTACTATCTCTTCTCTATCAATCAAAGGTAAAACGTCTGCGATTTCTGGTCCTGATTCTCTGCCGGTTAAAGCAAGGCGAAGAGGTAAAAATAACTCCTTACCTTTCCTGTCTGTTATATTTGTTATTTCTTTAGTCCAAATGCTCCAGCTATCTTTAGTGATTTCACCTGGCGGTAATAATTCTGCTGCTTGCTTTAAATATTCCTTATCTAAATTTAGATTTTGAACATTCGGAGTTTGATGGCAAATTTCCCACCAATCTTTTACATCACGTAATTTTTGCAAGTTAGATCTTACCGATAACCAAAAATTTTCATCAATATACTCGGCATCTATTTCTTTAAGGCGTTCTTTTACTTCATCAAAATCTAAACTTATAAGTAATTTATGATTTAATTTTTCTAAATCTTCCGGCTGATAGATAGTTGGACTTTTAGAGAAACTACTTATCTCAAATTGATTTGCTAGCTTATCTATTGATTTATAAGGCAAGATTTGTGCGGATGAACCAAGTAAACTAAAAAAGCTAGCAATTGCCATAGCTTCGATTCCGATTTCTTTTCTAAGAGTTGCGATCTCAAACCCTCCCACTCGTTTAGAAATTTTCTCGTCTTTATTTATTATTAAACTCAAATGCCCAAAAACCGGCGGAATCTTATTTAATGCTTCAAACATCTGAATTTGAATAGCGGTATTGCTAACGTGATCTTCACCCCTAATAATATGAGTAATATCATAATCAATATCGTCAATAACCGAGCATAACATATAGGTCATACTACCGTCTGCTCTTATCACTATTGGATCACTTAAAGCCTTGCCGTCATATTTAACTTCGCCTTTGATCATATCATGCCAGCTAATTGGTTCATGATTTACCAAAAATCTATAATGCGGTTTTCTTCCTTGTTCTATATATTTCTTTGTTTGCTCTTCAGTTAGATTTAAGCTAGCTCGATCATAAATCGGCGGCAAACCTTTAGATAATTGAAATTTACGCTTTAATTCTAGCTCTTCAGAAGTCTCATAGCAGGCATATAATCTTTTTTTGTTTAGTAATAGATTTTTGATTTCATCATATCTATTTAAACGGCTTAATTGGTTGAATGTTTGACCCCAATTAATATTTAAAAATTTTAGATCTTCCTCGATAGCGTATTTATATTCCTGTTTACTACGCTCTAAATCCGTATCGTCAAATCTTAAAATAAACTGTCCGTTATGCTTCTTTGCATATAGCCAGTTAAGCAGTGCTGCCCTGATATTCCCGACATGTAACATACCGGTCGGTGACGGAGCAAATCGTGTTATAACTTTTGTCATAAATAAGTAATTTTATTAATTGTCATCCTACTAAAAAACTATGTCATGCCGTGGCTTGACCACGGCATGACAGGGGTGAAATTGATCCACGCAACAATGCCTCTTCGCAATGACGATTATGACATTCTTACGCCTGTTTCTTCTCTAACTTCGCTTTATCGTCTTCAATTAGCTTCATTGCGTCATCTAATCTTAAATTTAGAAAATCATATTTTTTTGGCACTGAAATAAATTTACCCATATATTTTATGTAAGGACCGAATTTACCGTATCCTATCATAATTTCCTCGCCACTATCTTTATGCACGCCGATTTTAAGCGGTAAGCTTAGAAGCTTTAATGCTATATCAAGTGTAATATCGTTTTGGTTCAGGCTAGCAGGCACGGGGCTACGTTTCGGCTTTACTTTGCCTTCTTGTTCGCCAAGTTGAATATAAGGTCCGTAAGGTCCTTTTTTCAGATATATTTCTACTCCGTCTTTATCCGTACCTAAAACTTTATTCTCATTAGGAATAGTGGAAGGCTCGCCTTTATTCTCGTTGTTATCGTTACCGCTAACAATAGATTTTCTAAAAGTACATTCAGGGTAATTACTACATGCTAAAAATGCCCCGAACTTACCAAGCTTTAAGCTAAGCTCGCCTGTTTTACATGATGGACAAACTTTAGATTCTTTATTCTCACCGAACAAGTGATAATCAAGGGCTTTCTGTACATAGCTAATAATCTCGGTTATTTTCCGCTCGTTTACCGATTCAATATTATGGTTAAAACCGCTCCAAAAATTACTTAAGGCAGCTTTCCATTCAAGCTTGCCGGCTGCTATTTCGTCTAATTCATTTTCAAGTCCTGCAGTAAAATCATATTCAACGTATTTTTTGAAAAAACCGACTAAAAATACTGTTACCAAACGTCCAAGCTCTTCAGATATAAATCGTTTTTTCTCAAGAGAAACATATTTTCGATCTTGTAAAACCGATAAAATACTAGCATAGGTCGAAGGACGACCAATCCCAAGCTCTTCAAGTTTTTTCACTAAACTTGCTTCCGAATATCTTGGAGGCGGCTCGGTAAAATGCTGATTCGGAATAACTTCTTTAGTTTTAAGTGGTTCTTGTTCTTTTAAAGGCGGCAGCATTTTATTTTCTTCTTCAGCCTCATCGTCCACACTTTCACGATAAACCTTATAAAACCCGTCAAAAGCTATAGTCGATCCGTTTGCTTTTGCCAAATATTCTTTATTTTCCGAAGCTAAATTTGCAACTACCAAATCCATTATAACATTTTCCATTTGGCAGGCTATAGTTCTTTTCCAAATTAGTTCATAGAGCTTATAATAATCCTTTTCTAGCTTTTCTTTTAAGCTATCTGGAGTATAAGTAATATTCGTCGGTCTTATCGCCTCATGAGCTTCTTGAGCATTTTTTACTTTGGATTTATAAATTCTAGGGCTAGTCGGTAAATATTTATCGCCGTAACTTTTATCGATTAACTTGCGTATATCTGCTATTGCATCATTTGATAATGTAACGCCGTCGGTTCTCATATAGGTAATAAGTCCTATAGTTTCCTTACCTATGTCAACGCCCTCATAAAGTTTTTGTGCTATTTGCATAGTCTTTTTAGCACTAAAACCTAGTTTTCTTGCTGCTTCTTGTTGTAGTGATGAAGTAATAAAAGGAGGTTGAGGCTGACGTTTTTGTTGTTTCTTTTCTATCTTATCAACATGAAAATTTTGAGATTTTAATTTTTCGGTTAAATCTTTGGCATCTTTTTCGTTAATAATTGAGAATTTTTCTAGTTTCTGATCGTTTACGTGAGTCAATTTAGCAGTAAATAGTTCGTTATTACTATTTTGCATTTTAAGGCTAATATCCCAATATTCTTCTGACTTAAAACGCTCTATTTCATCTTCTCGCTCACATATTAATCGCAGAGCCACGGACTGCACACGTCCCGCCGATTTACATCCCGGTAACTTACGCCATAAAAGAGGTGAAAGGGTAAAGCCGACTAAATAGTCTAAAGCTCTTCTTGCTTGCTGGGCATTTACTAAGTTAGTGTCAAGTTTTCTAGGGTTCTCAACGGCATGAATAATTGCTTTTTTAGTGATTTCATTAAAGGCTACCCTTTTGAAAAAATCATCGGATTTAACCTTATTTTTTTCTTTTATTACCTCTGCAACATGCCATGAGATAGATTCACCCTCACGATCAGGATCGGTTGCAAGATATACTGCATCAGCTTTTTTAGCATCCTTAACTATGGCATCTACATATTTACCGGCTTTATCGGAAATATCATATTTCATTGCAAAGTTTTCATCAGGTAACACCGAGCCTTTTTTAGAAGGTAAATCTCTAATATGACCGAATGATGCAATGACCTTAAACTCATCACCTAAATATTTATTTATCGTTTTTGCCTTTGCCGGCGATTCTACTATTACTAATTTCATCTACTTATTATAAACTAATGATATTTTATTACCGGCGTGACGCATTACTTTTCCGGCGAGTTCTAATTCTAATATTACCGTATATATGATAGGAAGCGGTAATTCTATTTCTTTTTGTAAATATTCAAAATCTATAGGTACTGCCGATAATAGTTCCAATATAGCAAGTACGCTCCTTTTGTGACGGTTCTTTAACATATCTCGTATTTACTGTTCCTAGCTCAACAAAATCCTTAAATAACCCATCATCTTTTTCGATAAATTTTTCATATTGCGGTAAATTAGCTACAATATCCTCCGCTGATTCCACTAAATATGCTCCCTCTCTAATCAATTTATTTGTACCTTGACATCTTGGATTTAAAGGAAAGCCGGGAACAGCAAATATTTCCCTATTTTGTTCAAGTGCAAATTTTGCAGTTATTAATGAACCGGATTTTAAGCTTGCTTCTACTAAGGCTAGTCCCGATATTATCCTATTACGCTGTGGAAAATGTTTTCCAAGCGGTATAGAGCCGATAGGTAACTCAGCTAATATTAAACCTTCTTCTGCTAAATTTCCAAATAGTTTTTTGTTTTCCGATATATATGATCAATACCTCCGGCAATGACTCCGATGGTTCGAGAAACTTCTGCTGGATGTAGCTGCTATCTATTCCTCGTGTTAACCCTGAAACGGTTATATAACTTTCTTTTACTATAATCATTTGCAATTTTATGAGCAAAGCTTCTTCCGTTTGCAGAAGCGTTTCTTGCACCTACTATTGCAACGCATTTATTATGATTTAATAACTCTATATTACCTTTATAGCTTAATATTGGCGGTGAATCATAAATTTCAAGTAACAATTTTGAATATTCCGGAGATTTATATGTGATGATCTTAGCATTATCTTTTTCGAGAAGTTCTAACTCTTTTTCAGCATCGCTTTTACTAAAAATTTTAATTGGTTTTGACTTTCCGCCTCGCAATGAAAAATCCGGAGCGTTATCTATGGCAGTTGCTGCATCACCGAATAATTTAATTAAACTAAAGAAAGTTTTAGGACCAATATTTTCACTCCTAATAAGACGTAATTGTTTCAATATCATAAGATATTTTAGGAGCAGAAAATAATTCTTTCAACATTATTTAGGGTTATTTGATATGAGTTAGTGTCATCCCGCAACTTGATCGCAGGATCTCAGGACACAGCCTGTGATACAAGATCCCGTGGTCAAGCCACGGTATGACATAAATAAGAGCAACTACAGCTTCTCGGCATGTGAGCTTAAATAATGTGCTATACCCTCATGTGATGGGGTAATTGCTTCCTCGCCTTTACGCCAGCCGGCAGGACAAACTTCGCCGTGTTTTTGATGATGAGTTAAAGCATCGATTACTTTTAATGTATAATTAATATCACGACCGATAGGTAAGTCGTTAACTAGCATGTGACGTACTATGAAATCCTTATCAATTAAAAAAGCTCCACGCAAAGCAACACCGTCTTCATTAAGTACGTTATATTTTGAAGAAATATCCTTTTTTATATCGGAAACCATTGGGAATTGTACTTGTCCAAGTCCGCCTTTATTATGCGGAGTATTTTTCCAAGCTAAATGGCTAAAATGAGAATCAACGCTAACAGCTACTACTTTAGTACGTCTTTCGGTAAATTCACCAAGCTTATTGTGAAATGCTATAATTTCCGATGGACAAACAAAAGTAAAATCTAGGGGATAAAAAAATAACACTATATTATCCCCCGCAGCATAATCGCTAAGTTTAAACTTATCGTCTATATTATTATTAGGCATAATAGCTTTAGCTGTAAAATCCGGAGCAGTTTTGCCGACAAATACTGACATATTCATAACCTTTTATTAATTAATAATCTAATATGATATATAAAACTAATTATTATTACAATAATAAATCTTTATAAATTGCTACTTATCTATTTTCTTTTCCGAAGAAGCTTTTAATTGGTTAAATATAGTTAACGCTCCGGTTACAAAACTACTCGGTTCTGAAAGGTTTGCGGGTAAAATTACAGTGTTGGTATCTTTAGCCAAATTACCGAATGCACTAATATACTGCTCAGCCACTTTAAGAGCTACCGCCTCACTTCCTCCCGTTTTTTGTACGGCAGCTGCGACAATCTCAATACTATTTGCTGTAGCGGTAGCGACTAAGCCTATTGCTTCAGCTTCACCTTTTGCTCTGTTAACTTGATCTGTATAAGAAGCTTCTGAATTCAGTACAATTTGTGCTTTTTCACCTTCTGCATGGTTAACTTTTGCTTGTCTATTACCTTCCGACTCTAGAATTTGAGCTCTTTTTTGACGCTCTGCTGCTACCTGCAATTCCATAGCTTTAAGTATAGTTTGCGGAGGTTGAATATCTTTAATTTCATAACGCATACATTGTATACCCCAATTTATAGCAGCCTGATTAATAGCTGTTACAATTGCTACGTTTAAAGTTTCGCGCTCTTCAAAAGTTCTATCTAAAGGGAGTTTACCGATTTCCGAACGCATAGTAGTTTGAGCAAGCTGTGTTATGGCATAGTAAGGATTATTAACACCATAAGATGCTGCCATTGGATCAATGATTTTAACATATAAAACGCCATCAATAGATAATGTTACGTTATCATTTGAAATAGCTGTTTGAGCGGTAACGTCTATTGCTTCTTCTTTTAAAGTATGTTTGTATGCTACTCTTTGAATGACAGGGATTAGTAAATTTAAGCCAGGCTGCAGTACCTTATCGAATTTTCCCAATTTTTCTACTACCCATGCTTGTTGTTGCGGTACAACTTTAACCATTTGTATTATAACTAAAATCGCTATAATACTGAAAATTAATAATGCATATTCCATAATTCAATACCTTTTTTTATTTCCACTCTATATTATTTTTAATTATAAAAAAAGGATTTAAGTTAAACGGTACTTAATTATATATTTTTTTATCAATAAAATGGGTTTTAATTACTTTGAGTAAAGAAAGAATGCTTGAATATTCTTCAAGTGGTTCATTTACATTTTTTATCTCATTTAAAGCACTATTAAAATCTTTCTGTAATAAATAAGTTTCAGCAGTTTTATTTTGTTCTAGTGTTTTAAGTAAAATATTTTGTAAAAATCTATAATAATAGTCGTCTAGTTTAGGTATATCAGACATAATAATAAATCATATAATTATTGAGATCTTAATTTATATATAAATTTTTTAATAATTCAATAATTTTTAACTAGATTTACATATACTTAAGTCTTTATCTACTATGTCGGAATCTATATTTAAACAGTCAAGGATTGAGTGAAATACATAATCATGGCTAATTTCGGTATTAGCATAATTTTTAATTGAAGATACTGAGTCAGGATATTTTGCTTTAAAATCGTCCGATACCCAAACTATAAGAGGTACGGTTATTTGTTCTGCAAGTAGTGGGCCACCGTGACCGTAATAACCATTTTCTCCTAGCGATTCGCCGTGATCGGATACATATAATAAAAATGCATTTTTATCTTTAAGCAAATCTATTAAATTAGATAAAAAAAAATCGGTGTATAAAATTGAATTATCATAACTGTTAACTAAAGCAAGCTTATCGCAATCACTTGCATCCCCCTTAACCTTAATAGGGCAGGTAGGGGTAAAATACTCAAACTCTTTTGGATATCTTGCGTTATAGTTCCAGTGACTTCCTGAGGTGTGAACTACTAAAAATTGTTTCTCTGAATTTGTTATTATTTCTTTTATAAAAGGCAATATTTTTTCATCATAATCATTTAAAGAGAATAGGGCAGAGCCGCCCGGTACTATAGTAAAATTAACGTCGTTATATATATTACTGAGGTCAAAATTTGCAAAACTCCTCATTAAAGTTTGAGTACCGATCCAGGTAGTATTAAATCCAAGATTTGTTAAAATTGATAAAAAGCTGTTCTCTTGTCTAGTATTTTCAATTTGACTTGCAGGATAACGTGAAAGTAATGACGGTACGGAAAGATAGGTAAGGTTAGAAGAAGATTTAGCTTTGAAAGAAATTAGGTTTTGAGTAGTCTTTAAGTAAGGAGTCGTATCTCTTTCATAACCGTTAATACCGAAATGATCAAATCTTGCTGATTCTCCTATAACTAAAACACCGATAATATCTTTATCTGACTTATCTATAAAGTTATATTGTTTGCTAATATCTATACATGCATAATTTTTATCACCGAAATTTCCAGCAAAATTAAGGTAGCTATTATGTAAATACTGAATGGGAAAATAATTTTTTAGTATTTTAAATGAAGGAGTAATAATATTATATACAAAAATAAGTAAGCAAGCGGCAGATAATAGTTTTGTTACGAATGATTTAGAATTTTCGGCGGCAAAAGATTTGAGAGTATAAAAACAAGTAAAAAGACAAAAAATTATCCATATTATTAACTTAATGCTGGTTAATTCATAAACTTCGTTTAAATCCGTTGAGAAAAAACTACCTATTACTTGTTTAGTAGGATTGATTTTGAAGAAATAAATGTAATAACTAGCAATAGCGGATGTTATAAATAAAAACCCCACGCCGATTTTTAACACTAATCTATGTACGCTAAGACCAAAAAATGCTATAAAAGAAAATATATAAATATAACAAAAATCTTTTAATAACTCTAATATCCCTCTAAAGATCGTTGCTTTATAATAATCAAATTTATAAATCAATATTGCGGTATTAAATAACAAACAATAAATAAAGGCTAAAATCGCCGATAATTTAATTAATTTGATATCTATGTGTTTTTGAATAGTTTTTAGCATATATAATAATTAATAAATTAATAAAGTAATTTTTATAACTATCATGATCATAAAAAATCTTCAAGAATTTTATCGGCTTTTAATACCAAATGCTCCGCTTATCGCTATTGATTACGGAAGCAAAAAATTAGGAATCGCATTATCTAATCAAGAACGTAGTATTGCTATGCCCTTAAATACTATAACCGAGATAAATAAAAAATTTGTTATTACTTCCTTGCTTAATATCATCAAAAAATATAAAGTTTGTGGCGTGGTAATAGGTCTACCGATTGATATGAACGGAGCAGTAACGGAGCAAACAAATATAGTGATGAAATTTGCTGAGGAGCTAGCAGAATCTATAAACTTGCCTATATATTTACAAGATGAAAGGCTAACTACAAAAGCTGCAAATAATTTCCTTAAATCATTCGGCGTGAAAAGAAAAGACCGTAATAATAACGATGATGCAGTAGCTGCTAGTATGATTCTTGAAACCGTGCTTGATTCTATAAAAAAACTTTAGATTATCATTAATTGAATATCGTCATTGCGAGCGACTGTAAGGAACGTGGCAATCCAGAAAATATGTAAATCAGAATTTTTAACTGGATTGCTTCGTCAATTACTTTGTAATCTTCCTCGCAATGACGTAAACTTTTTAAATTATCCCCTTTTTTAAGTAATGCCTTTCTAGCTTTTCAAAAACCTTATTGTAAAGATATATTATTTATGATAAAACCGATCCGGTATAAATAAGATATACCATGAAAATATTAATTCTAGGTGTTACCGGTATGCTAGGTAATAGCATATTCAGGTTTTTAAGTAGTGATAAAAAATTTGACATTTTTGCGACAGCCCGAAATAATTCCGCTCGTTCTTATTTTTCTAAGGATTTATCCGATAAATTAATTACAAATGTAGATGTTGAGAACCATGATTCATTAGTTGAGGTATTTAATAAAGCAAAACCCGATATAGTAATAAATTGTATAGGGCTTGTAAAACAACTAGCTGATGCAAACAATCCGTTAAAAACATTGCCGATAAATAGTTTGTTACCGCATAGGCTAGCTAATTTATGTAAATTAGCTAATTCAAGGTTAATCCATATTAGTACGGATTGTGTATTTTCAGGAAAAAAAGGTAATTATAAGGAAAGCGATTTTCCTGATTGTTATGACCTTTACGGTCGTTCTAAGTTTCTTGGTGAGGTAGATTATCCTCATGCTATCACTTTGCGTACTTCAATTATAGGTCATGAGCTGGCAGGCAATAGAAGCTTAATCAATTGGTTTTTAAGTGCAGAAGGGCAAGTGAAAGGTTTTGAGAAAGCTATTTATTCAGGATTCCCGACTGTAGAGCTTGCAAGAATAATAAGGGATTTTGTGTTACCTAATAAAGAGCTGCATGGGCTTCATCATGTTGCATCAAAACCGATTAATAAGTTAGAATTATTAAAATTAGTAGCGGAAATATATAATAAAGAAATCGATATTATTCCGTCAGATGAGCTTGTAATAGATCGATCACTAGATGCTACTCGTTTTAACGAGGTAACGGGATATACGCCTCCTGAATGGCGTGAGCTTGTAAAGCGTATGTGTGAGTTTGGGTAGTAAGGCCGTCATTGCGAATATAGGTTTGTCCACTCTTGTCATCCCGTGGCTTGACCACAGGATGACTACCTTAGAGTGTTTCTCGATTTACGCAATGACAGAATGAATAATAACAAAATAGGTATTTATATATAATGTTTGTAGATAAAACTTTAATGATTACAGGAGGCACCGGTTCGTTTGGTAATGCGGTGCTTTCTCGTTTTCTGAAATCCGATATTATTAATGATATTAAAGAAATTAGGATTTTCAGTAGAGATGAAAAAAAGCAAGAGGATATGCGTATTGTTTTAAATAATCCGAAACTTAAATTCTATATCGGGGACGTACGCAATTATAAAAGTATTGATGAGGCAATGCACGGTGTAGATTATGTATTCCATGCCGCTGCTTTAAAGCAAGTTCCGACTTGCGAATTTTATCCTATGGAAGCAATAAATACTAATGTCTTAGGGGCTGAAAATGTTTTAAGTGTAGCCATTAATAATAAAGTTGCAAAAGTTATAGTACTGAGTACCGATAAGGCTGTATATCCAATTAATGCAATGGGGTTATCAAAAGCGTTAATGGAAAAGTTAGCAGTAGCAAAAGCTCGTATGCGTAGCCAGGGTGAGACCGTGCTTTGTGTCACTAGATACGGTAATGTTATGGCTTCCCGTGGTTCAGTAATTCCTCTTTTTATCAATCAAATTAAGCAGGATAAAGACCTTACCATCACTGAACCTTCAATGACACGTTTTTTAATGTCGCTTGTAGATTCCGTAGATTTAGTTTTATATGCGTTTGAGCATGGACGTCAAGGCGATATTTTTGTACAAAAAGCTCCGGCAAGTACAATCGAGGTACTTGCAAGAGCGTTACAAGAAATATTCGGTAGCAAAAATGAAATACGCTTTATTGGTACACGTCACGGAGAGAAGCATTATGAATCGTTAGTATCATCGGAAGAAATGGCAAAAGCTGATGATTTAGGTGGTTATTACCGTATTCCTATGGATGGACGCGATCTTAATTATGCCAAATATTTTGTTGAGGGTGAAAAGAAAGTAGCTCTTTTAGAGGATTACAATTCTCATAATACAAAACGTTTAAATTTGGAAGAAGTAAAAGAGCTGCTACTAAATCTTGATTATGTGCAAGAGGAGCTAAAAAATGCTTAAAGTAATGACGATTGTCGGTACTCGTCCTGAACTTATTAAACTATGCTTTGTGATTTCCGAGTTTGATAAATATACTAATCACATCCTAGTTCACACCGGTCAAAATTATGCATATGAATTAAATCAGGTTTTTTTTGATGATATGGGAATTAGAAAACCGGATTATTTCTTAGAAGTAGCGGCAGATAATACGGCAAAATCTATCGGGCTTATTATTGAAAAAGTTGATGAAGTACTTGAGAAAGAAAGGCCTGACGCCGTTTTATTTTACGGTGATACTAACTCTTGTTTATCGGCAATTGCTGCTAAACGCCGTAAAATTCCGATCTTTCATATGGAAGCAGGAAATCGTTGTTTTGATCAGCGTGTACCTGAAGAAATAAACCGTAAAATCATTGATCATATTAGCGACGTTAACATTACGTTAACCGAGCATGCAAGATGTTATTTAATTGCTGAGGGACTACCTGCTGAGCTTATTTTTAAATCAGGTTCGCATATGCCTGAGGTCCTTGATCGCTTTATGCCTAAAATATTAAAGTCTGATATTTTAGATAAATTATCATTAACCGCTAAGCAATATTTTTTAATTAGTTCACATCGTGAAGAAAATGTCGATGTCAAAAATAATCTGAAAGAATTATTAAGTAGTTTACAAATGCTTATTAAAGAGTATAATTTCCCCGTAATCTTCTCAACACACCCAAGGACTAAAAAAAGGCTTGAGGATTTAGAGGGATTTAAGGAGCTTGGTGATAAAATAAGGTTTTTACCGGCTTTTGGTTTTACGGATTACATCAAACTTCAGATGAATGCTTTTTGTATTTTATCCGATAGCGGTACTATCACCGAAGAAGCATCAATACTTAATTTACCTGCTTTAAATATTAGAGAAGCACATGAACGTCCTGAAGGTATGGACGCCGGCACGCTTATTATGTCAGGTTTTAAGGCTGAGCGGGTGCTGCAATCGGTAAAAGCTATTACGGAAGAACACGAGAATAATAAAAATACGCAAGATATTGTACCGGATTATGCTGAAGCAGGTCTTGTATCAAAGAAAATATTGCGTATAGTTTTAAGTTATGTGGATTATGTTAATCGCACAGTGTGGTTTAAAAAGTAATCCTATTCATTATTACCATATCAAAAACATGAAATTCTTTAAATTAATAAAACTTAACACTTTATTTTTAAGTGTTTTTTTACTAATAACTCTTATATCTTCTTTTTGCTATTCCAACGAAAATTCTTATAAAAGAATAGTTTTCCTTGTTAGTACAGAGACATTCGGCGGCAAAGGCGTATACGCAATGTATAATGAGATGAAAAAAATAGGTCATGATGTCAAAATTGTAATAGTACCTCATCCTCATCCTAATATTCAAGGAGGAATAGATACCGGGTTTATTAGTAAATTTGATACACAAGATGTGATATATCCATGTGGTAAGTATGCTTCTTATTCAAATGTTAATACAAAATGTGAAATTTCTGAACTAAAAAATTATCAGCCGGATTTTATCTTTACGCAAAACCCTTACGAAAATTTCCAAGGCTATATATCAGAACCTTTTACGGCTGCTAATTTGTATAAGAGCTTTAGAGGAACTAAAACAAAAATTATGTATATAGTCTATGGTCCGCATATCTTTCATCAAAAAAATATTGATGATGATAAGTTATCAAGTTTCATAGAGACGGTATTTGTTGATTCAGAAAGTACAAAGGATATCTTTATTAGTAATTATAAATTTCCTAAGGATAGAGTTGTTGTTTCAGGTTATCAACCATACTATGAAGTAAGAAATTATAATATTAAAGAAAAACCAAACTCGGAAACCATTTTATGGCTTCCTAGATGGGAATTATCATTTAAAAATAGAGATTTATATGAAGGAGGTTCTACTTTCTTAAATTATCACTATTTTTTCTATAATTATGCATTACAACATCCTAATATTCATTTTATTATAAGACCGCATGTTACACTATTTACCTATGCGGTCGGTAAAAATTACTTAAGCCAAAGTGATATGGATAATATATTAAGTAGATTTAATTCTTTAAAGAATGTTACTGTTTCTGCACATGCATTCAGGTCGTTACTAGATGATATAATGGTGTCAGATATTGTAATAAGTGACGGTACTTCATCTCTTGCTGAAGTAGTAGTTGCCGATAAGCCTATAATTTACTTAAGTAATGGTTGGAATAATGAATTTAATAGCAATGCCCTATCTAAAGAATTAAAAAAATATATGTATTTTGCTTATGAGCCGCAAGATATTATTAACTATATAGAATTTATTAAGCAAAATCATTATTTGCCTTATCATGAAAATAGTAGCGGCAGAAATCAATTTAAAAAGATGCTTGATCCTGTAGAAAACCCTGCTGCATTTATCGCCGAATATTTATTAAAATTATAATAGTTTAAATAATTTATGTTAGAAGAAATTTATAATGACGGAGAAAGATTAATTCCTGGAAAAACTCATGATATTTTAGAGGTAATTCGTCATAAAAGTAGCTATAAGATTTTTAAAAAAATTATAGAAGTCGATATACTTAATAGCCCATTAATGCTAAATCAAAAAATAAAAATTTTAGATATAGGTTGTGGAACAGGACACGGAACTTTCATGCTTAGCGATATATTAGGAGTAGAAATTACAGCAATAGATATCAGTAAAGAATCTATAATTTATGCTGAACAAAATTATGGAGCATCTAATATAAAATATATTAAATCTGATTTAGTTAGTTTTATTAAAAAGGCAGAAGAATATGATTATATTGTATCAAGACATGCACTTGAGCATATTAAAGATGGGTTAAATCTGGTGCTTAATCTTAAATATAAAAAACGATTAATAGTAAATGTACCTTTTAATGAACCGGAAGGGAATATATATCATTTAGTTAATTGGATTACTGAAAAAGACTTTGAATCATATCAGAACCAAGAATTTTTATATGAAGGATTAGATGGCGTAACTAACGACACGCATTCTGAAAAAAATCCTCCTAATTCTATAATCTGTATATCCAGTAACTCAGATTTAAAGCCTATAAAACAATTATTTAACTATCCAATCTCAGCTTGGAACCCGGAATTTTTAGAAAAGTTAGGTTTGCAATTCCAAGATATATTAAAACAATTGCTGCAAACTAGGGATGCATTTAAAAATAGCGAAGAGAAAAACTTAAACTATGAAAGTAAATTAAATAATACTGTAACAGAGCTAAATAATGCTTTAGAAGAAATAAAAATTCTTAAAAATAAACTAATTATTAGTGAAGAAGAAAAATCTATTTTTTTAAAGCTCTATAGAAAAATTTAAACAATAAAACTAACATTTTATAAATTATTTTTAAAAGTTATGACAACTAGAAAAGATAAACCTCTAAATATTTATCATACTTTAGTTTCCATTATTATACCTGTCTATAATGGGGCTAATTATATGAAAGAAGCTATAAATAGTGCTTTAGCACAAACTTACAAAAATATTGAAATTATTGTTGTTAATGATGGTTCAAAAGATAATGGAGAGACAGAACGCGTAGCATTATCATACGGTGATAAAATACGCTATTTTCATAAAGAAAACGGCGGCTGCGGTTCGGCTTTAAATTATGGTATAAAAAACATGAAAGGGGAGTATTTTTCATGGCTTAGCCATGATGATATATATTATCCTAATAAAATCGAGCATCAAGTTAACATATTAAATAAGTTAGATAATAAAGATACTATCATTTATGGCGG
>NZ_CCMG01000018.1 GCF_000751075.1 Rickettsia tamurae
GATACTATCATTTATGGCGGTTATGAATTAATTGATGAAAAAGGAAACTCTCTACGTTATATTAAACCGGATAGTGTGCTACATATAAATAAACTTAATATTTCTTTATTACCTTTATTACGAGGATTAATACATGGTTGTTCGTTATTAATTCCTGCTAAATATTTTCATGAAGTCGGTATATTTAATGAAGCTTTACCGACAACGCAAGATTATGATTTATGGTTTAAAATTTTCCGTGTTGCTCCTATTCATTTTGATGAGTCTATCCTAATTAAATCTCGTTTTCATTCAGAGCAAGGTAGTAAAAAAATATCAAATCATAACGAAGAATGTAATGTATTATGGTCATCGTTTCTTCATGAGTTAACAGAAGAAGAAATGATAAAAATGGAAGGTTCTTCTTATTTATTTTTAACTCGTACAGCTAATTTTTTATCAAATAATACTCCATATAATAAAGCCTGTGATTTAGCAAATACTATGGCTAAGCAAGTACTACATGATACTAAAGTTAGTGTTATTATACCGGTATATAATAGAATAAATTGGGCAATTGAAGCTATAGAAAGTGTACTTATTCAAACACACAAAAATTTTGAGATACTTATAATAGATGATGGATCGACTGATGATATATCAGAATTAACTTCAATATGCAAAAAAGATAAAAGAATAAAATATTTTCATAAAAAAAATGAAGGACCTGCTGCTGCACGTAACTTAGGTATTAAAAATGCTATAGGAAAATATATTGCTTTCCTTGATTCGGACGATTTATTTTATAGGGATAAAATAGAAATCCAATTAAAGTTTATGGAAGAAAATAATTTTATATTTTCTCATACTTCATATAAAAAAATAAATGAAAAAGGAAAATATATAGAATCTGTTCATTCCGGGTTTTTTAGTGGAAATGTTTTTCCTCAAGTCATACAAACTTGTCCAATAGCAATGCCGACAGTTATGGGAACTTTGACGTTATTCCAAGAAAATTTATTTCCTGAAAATATAAGAAGCGGTGAAGATTGTTGTTTATGGATATCTATTGCTAGTAAAAACTCAATAGGCGGTATAGACAAAGAATTGTCTAAAGTACGAATTAGCGGTGGTACTAATACGTTTATGGACCCAAATAAATATTCAGTAGGTTTAATAAATATTACTTCTTATGTTCTTAATGATTCTTATTTAAGTAAATTTAGTCCGTTTACTATTAATTTGTTATTAGCAGCTGTTACACAATTAAGATTACTAGAAAATAAAAATGAAGACTATAAAAAAAGTAATATTTCTTTTTTCAAAAATAACTATGTAATTCAAAAAATACGAACCTATTGCTTTGTGACAAAAATTTTGATTTTATTAACTATTACTTCTATAAGGCAAGAAGGAGTACGTGCAACAATCTCTAGAATACAGAGATGGCTTAGAAAGCACATATAAATAACTATTCCTCAAGTATCTTAACTTTTGAGCCGTCGCCGATTTTAGTCATACCTTCGGTAACGACTAAGTCACCTTCTTTAATATCGTCAGAGGTAATTTCAATTAAACCTTCTGTACGTGTACCGATTTTTACATATAATTGTTTTACTGTATTACCGTCTATTTTATAGATAAAGTTACCTTGATTATTTCGTTGAATACAACTTTCGGGGACGGTTAGATTTTTATGGGGATTAAGTATAAGCATCACATCTACAAAGCTATTATGCAGGATTCTTGTACCCATAGGTAAAATAATTTTAGCTGTTAAAGTACCGTTCTGATAAGTAATGCGATACTGCTCCGATTGTGCTTTTAATTTTTCCTGCAATTAAAACTTCAGTATCGACTCCAACTTTTCCACTTAAAGACTCCGGCAATTCAATAAAAATACTTTGTGAGTTTTCTGTTCCGGTAATGCTAAAAAGATAATCGCCTATTTTACCGGAGTAGGGTGCAGTAATTATCATTTCGTTGTATGTTTTTAGGGCTTTGGAATAATTAAATTTTGTATCTTCAAGTTCGCTTTTTGACCTTTTATATTCCTCGTTGCTTACAAATTTTTTAGCAAATAAAGCTTCTTTTCTATTATAATCTTTTTGTTTTGTATTTAATAAAGCTACTGCTCTAGATTTAGTAGTTTCTGCTATGTTTTTACCTATAACCAGCAATATATCCCCTTTTTTTACTATTTCTCCTTGATGTGCTGAGACTTTTTCAACTACTCTGGTGGCATTAGCATAATAATCACGGCTATTATCATTCTGGCATTGCCCTACAATATTAAATATGTCGTAAAGCTCGGCAATTTGTACTTTAGTTGCTTTTACTCCTGTAATTTTTTCTTCTTCCTTTTTACTTGCCATAGTAGAAAGTGAGATAAGTAAGGTAAAAAGAACAATAAGTTTTGCAGGCATAATATTATACTCTAAGGTGAATAAGTGTTATTCTAGTAGTTTGTCCACGGCATCTAGGGAAGGTAACTAAAAGCGTATGTTGTTGTAACATTTTTAGCTGGACACCGTGGACAAGCCACGGTATGACAAAGTGTGCTTTTTAAGCTCCTCATCTGTTAACCATTTATATTCTTTTTCTAGAATTTCAAATCTGATTTTTTCTAATTGTTCATCAAGATCAGGTTCAGGAACGATAGCAGAACCAATAAATTCAAATCCTTGATAGTTAATTTTAAGTTTCTTACAAATTTCTTGTAATGATAATAAATTTTCTTCTATATCATCAATAAATATTATTGATTGCGGATAATAATTTGTTTTGCGTAATACATATTCAAGTACGCTTCCTTTATCATATTCTGCGGTGTAAATTATGCCGTCTTTTAATGTAGGTTTACCGCAGCCGGCATTAAAATCTTCTATTATTATCTCATCTTCTAAAGGTGAAAATTCTTGAAAAATTACCTTTAATTCAGTGAGTTCACGAATTCTCCATTCGATCATATCTTCAATTACGCCGAATTTACCGGTAGGAAGTTTAGTAAGACCCATTGCGGGTATATTTTTTTCTTTAAGTAGAGCAAATATTGTTAATATATCTTGATTAACAAATCTAGCTTTTCTATCTTTAAGAACGATGCTAAGTAATAATTCACATTCTTTTCTAGTAAGTCTTTTTTCAATGCTCTTCATTAATTCTTTTCTATAATCATGTGTTAACCTAGATTCATCACTATCCATTACAATTACTTCATCTACATCAAAAAGCACCAAGTTAGTATTATCGGCTTGTTTTACCGCTTCTATAACTTCTTTAAAATCGTGAACTTTATTTATTTTGCTATACATATTTAATATTACTTGAGAGGCTAATTACTTCTTCTAAGGAATTTGTCATTACCTTTAAATCTTCTTCTCTAGACAAATTATGGTGACCGTCTTTAATTAGCTTAATTACTATTTGTTTACTCGTTATTTTTTCTAATAATTTTACTGAAACATTATAAGGCACGTCTTCATCTAACATCCCATGGATTATATGTAGCGGTGTATTTATATCAATCTGTTTCTTTGTAAATAATAAATGTTTTTTTGCATCTTCTACCAGTTTATAGCTTATAGGATATTTATGCTCACAATTTTTACCGCTTACTTCTAGTATTCCCTCTTTTTGCATCTTATTTTGATCATTTAGAGATATATTTTGCCAAATATTTTCAGTAAAATCTGGAGCAGGGGCTACACACACAAGCCCTTTTATTTTATCAGGAAATCTTAAAGCCGCAAGAAGTGCTAGCCATCCTCCCATGCTAGAACCTACTAATATCGCCTCCTTATCAATTAATTTGTCTAAAATTAGTGATACTCCTTCTAACCAATCACTAATTGTTTGATCCTCAAATTGTCCCGATGCGTTTCCATGACCGAAATTATCAAAAACAATAAAATTATAATTGTTTTTTTTACAATAATCTATTAAATAGATAGCCTTAGTTGATTTCATACTAGACATCAAGCCGTGTAAAAAAATTACAGATGGAATATTTGTATTAATTATTCTATAATTATCATAGACAATAAATTTGTCTTGTGTTTTATTATAAAGCTTGTGCATTTTAAATAATTATTTTAATAGATTGAGATTTAATGCCTTCATTAAAGTCAAGTAAACGATACAATAAATATACTATTTTGCAAGTAGTTCCTGCTCTAGTTTCGGGAGGGGTTGAAAGAGGTACTATAGAAGTTGCAAAATATCTTAAAATTCTCGGTCATACTCCTATCATAATTTCAGCAGGCGGTACTTTAGTTAAAGAGTTAGATAAGGAAGATATATTACATATTGGAATGAATAGTAGCAGTAAAAATCCTTTTGTAATTCTGAATAATGCAAAATTGATAGCAGAAATAATCAAAAAATATAATGTTGATATAGTTCATACAAGATCAAGGGCACCGGCATGGAGTTCATATCTAGCAACAAAATGGACTAATGCTAAATTTCTGACTACTTTTCATGGGGTTTATAATATTCCGAATAGTTTTAAAAAATATTATAATAGCATAATGCTAAAAGGCGAGAAAGTTATTGCCGTATCTAATTTTGTAAAACAACATTTGCTTGAAAACTATAAAATTGATGAAGATAAAATAGTAGTAATTGAACGTGGAGTAAATTGTGATTATTTTAATCCGGCAAATTTAACACCCGAAAAACTTAAAAAATGTCGTGATAAATATGATGCACCGAGCAACGTGCCAATAATATTAATGCCTTCTAGAATGACAAGCTGGAAAGGGCATCTTGTTTTAGTAGAAGCATTAAGTAAGTTAAAACATAGAGATTTTTATTGTTTAATGGTCGGTGATATATCTAGACATCCCAATTTTACTAATAGAGTAAAAGAGCTTATAGCTACTCTAAAACTTCAAAATAAAATTCAAATTTTCGGTAATGATTCGGATATAATAAACCTATATGGGATTTCCAATATTATCGTTTCTGCCTCAATCGAGCCTGAAGCTTTCGGTCGTACTATTATAGAAGGGCAGGCGATGGAGAAGCTTGTTATTGCAACTAATATCGGCGGTGCAGTAGAAACGATAAATAATAATATAACCGGTTTCCACGTAGAACCAAATAATGCCGAAGCGTTAGCACAGAAAATCGATTATTGTTTCTCAATTTTAGGTACTGATACTGCTAAGAAAATCCAAGAAGCGGCAAGGCATACGGTAATTAATAATTTCTCTCTTGATCTGATGCTAAGAAAAAACCTTGAAGTCTATAAAGAAATCTTAAAAAACTCCCATAATTAAGACTTTATTATAATCGCTATTAGTTAGTAGTGTGGTTTATGTCATTCCCGTGTGGCATTGTTGCGTAGACGCCTAATCGTCATTGCGAGCGACTGCAAGGAGCGTGGCAATCCAAAAAAAATAACAAAAAAAATTCTATAAATCAGAATTTTTTACTGGATTGTTTCGTCAATTACTTACGTAATTTCCTCGCAATGACGAAAAAAACGCTCTACGCAACAATACCTTCCAGCAACGGCGGGAAGGAAGAAAAAACATATATAAAAAACTGGATTACTCTTCATTTACTCGAAATATATAGGGTTGAATAGAATGACTATTCTCCTAATAATTCTATTTCGGCATACAAATCTTCAAGATTTATATACTGATCATAAAAATTATTATAGTCATGAGATTTACCGTCATGATGTACTACAAGCATTAAAGTTTCCGGTAAAAATTCTTTTAAAGCTTATTGTGCATTTTCTATAGATGTTTTATCAAGATTGGCAAACACCTCGTCTAAAATTAATATTTTAGGGTTTGAAATTATAGCTTTAATGATTCCAATTTTTTTCTTTTGACCGCCACTTGGTGCATTTATTACATCATAATTTTTATCACTTAAGTGCGTAATTAATGTAGCTAGATCTAATTTTATAAATAGTGTGTTAATTTTTTCTTCTAATGATTGATTGATCAAGGCCTGAGGTTATTACTTCAAATAAAGTAGATTGAGCCGGTATGTAACTATTCTGATCAATAAATATTATTTTTGGATTTTGATAATGGGTAGGTATGGAAATTTCACCAACGCTATGGCATGGATCAGCAATACAATTTACTAAACTCTTTAAAAAAGTAGTTTTGCCTTTTCCTGAGGAAGCTGAAAGAAGATAATGTGCTCCTAATTTTAATACTAATTTTTCAAAACTCAAAATAGTTCTTTCTTCTATAATTAGGTTATAATCAGAAATTACAAGTTCATCATTTGTAGACCATGTTATTCCTTTTTTATCCTCAGAAGAAATTGCCTCTATTAATTTTGTAATTCTCGCTTGCGATATAACTGCTCCACTAAAGATTATTTTTAATGAGGAACTTGTTAAGAATGGTTTTAAGGTTTCAAGCCAAGGATTAAGTAGTAGAGCTTGCTCAAGTGTAATCTCTCCATTTTTTACTTTATAAATATAGTAAAGTGATTTTATAAATTTATCTGAGATATCTAATATAGTGGTTATAGTATTTTTTGTGCTATCTAAAAACAGCATTTTCTTTGATATTTCTTTTTTAGCTTTAAGTTGTTTGGCATATTGATTTTGTACAAATTGAGCAGAATCAGTTAACAAGATATTTGAAGTATTAGAGGATATATTTCTTACTATAGAAGCTTTATTTTTGTTAATTTTCTCCGCTTCTTTCCTGTAAGAAATATCTAGTTGATATAATATATTTAAAAATCCTTGCTTAATATTTTTAAACTCATTAAATATAATAGCTCCTGGAACTAAATTATCTTGCAATGCAATAAGCTGTATAATTTTTTGAGTGGTTAAATTCCCTAATTGTAAAATTCCAATAGTAAAAGTATTATGAAGGTCAATAAATAAATTATTAGTAATAGCTTCTATATCCTTTAATCCTAAGATTTTTACTTTTATATTCCTCGTTTAGTAACAGTTCTAAAGCTTTTTGTTCAATTAAATCTTGAGTATTTTGTGTTAAAGAAGTTTTATATGATTGGAATAGTGTGCTTATTATATTTTTTCCACACCATAAAATACTGATTTTTGCTCCTTGAGAAAAACAAGAGGTCCTATAGCAGCAGTAGGGTCCTGTATGAGTAAGGTTAATGCAATTAATGTATTGCCATCATTTCCGGTGTAGTTAATAAAACTACTATTTATGCATGCTTCAATTAAATCCAAAACATTTGTTATAACCATATTTCTAATAATTGGATTATTAGAAATATAATAAAATCCTTGGGTTACATCTTTAATTTCATTTTTTGAATCATTTTTAAAATTGTTAGAAAGTATATTAGGATCAATTACCCCTAATATTATGGGTTAAGTTTGTCTGAATTTCTTTTAAATTTTCCTGATAATTTAAGAAATCAGTCCCATAATATGTTAAGCTCAATATGGTAGCTGTAGAAGTTAAATAAATTGGTGCTGAATAATTAGGAAAAGTTGTGATGAGATTTGTAGTAATAGGGTAGATTAAACTTCCTTTAAATGTGGCAGAAGTAAGATAATGTTTCTGAAAATACCCTTCGGTTATTAAAATTTCATCAGCAAGAGTTGCCGAAACAAAAATACTGCTTCCTTTTGTCCCATTTACAATAAAACCAGTTATACTGCTAATTATTAAATGCATTCAATATGCTAACTTCTGGTAGAAGCAGCATTATTTTTATTAAAATTTACTTTATTAGATGAAATTGTAGATATTATATCGTCTATATCATAGCCTAAGTTAGAAAAAGATTTTATTACCGGATTTTTACGAAATAAAAAAGAGAATGCCATAATTTTTATTAAAAATAATGGCATTATATGTTCTTAAAAATAATACACAAGTAGAAACAATTATTATATATGGGGCATTGTTTATTAAAAATAGATATAGTCATTGCGAGTGGGCGTTGTTGCGTGTATCGAAAAAAGCACTCAATGTCATATCGTGGCTTGACCATGGTATCCATAAAAACAACTAAAAATACTAATAATGTTAGTATTTTTAACTGGATTCCTGCTTTCGCGGGAATGAACATTACGAACATTCTTAGTGGGCTTAATTTGTAAAGACAGTATTATGTATTAACGAGAATATAACTCGATTACTAAATGAATTTCTGCTTCAAAAGGATATGGAACATCAGAAAGAGCAGGAACTCTTAAATATTTACCGGTTAATGAAGGTACATCAAATGATAAATAGCCCGGTGTTGTTTGACCTTGTTTTGAAACGGATTCTTGGATAAGCGGTATTTGTTTTACGGATTCTTTAACTTCTATAACATCACCTTCCTTTAGTCTTATGCTTGCTATATCGGCTTTCTTACCGTTTAATTTAATATGTCCGTGTGAAACTAACTGTCTTGCAGCAAAAATAGTTGGAGCTATGTTCATTCTATAAACGACAGTATCAAGTCTGCTTTCAAGTAACCCAATGAAGTTTTCACCGGTATTACCTTTCATTTTTTGAGCAAGTGCAAAAATATTCCTAAATTGTTTTTCAGTGACACGACCGTAGTGGCATTTTAATCTTTGCTTAGCTTTTAAATGTAAACCATAATCTGAAGTTTTAATCATGGTATCCTGCCCATGCTGCCCGGGACGATAATTTCGTGTATTAAAAGCATCCTTGCTATCACCCCATAGACTTACCCCAAGTCTTCTACTAGCTTTATATTTAGAACGAACAATTTTTGTCACTGATAATATCCTTAACTTTTATTTGAATTACAGCGTCATTCAAAAAGCTTGATACAAGCGAATTTTCTGACATTCGCCTTTGCTCACGTACTTTTTGTACGCTCTGCAGGCTCAGTCGTTAATTCATCTTGTCTAAAGCTTTCCGAATCTAGCTTTGTAAGAAAATATATACATTTCTTACATCAAAGTCAATCATTGATTTTTAACCTAAAACTTTTTATACTTAAATAAAAAAAATCGTATGAGTTCTTTGGTAAAATCAATAAATTTAGGTAAAATAAATTACTCTCAGAGTACAGTTAAAGACTATATATTATTAATGAAACCACGTGTGATGTCGCTTGTGATTTTTACGGGTTTTGTAGGTATGTGGCTTGCTCCTTATTCCGTGCATCCTTTTATTGCCGGTATTGCAGTTGTTTGCATAGCTCTTGGTGCAGGTAGTGCAGGGGCAATTAATATGTGGTACGATAGAGATATCGATAGCTTAATGAAACGTACTCAAAAAAGACCTATAGTCAGAGGTGCTATAGAATCTGATGAAGCTTTATCTTTTGGTTTGATAACGGGATTTTTTGCAGTATTTTTTATGGCTTTATGTGTTAATCTACTTGCATCCTTTTTACTGCTATTCACTATTTTTTATTATATCTGTATTTATACTATTTGGTTAAAGCGTCGTTCTATACAAAATATTGTTATTGGCGGAGTATCGGGAGCATTACCTCCTGTGATAGGTTATGCAGCGGTAAGCAATACTATATCTCTAGAGTCGATTATATTATTTTTGATTATTTTTATTTGGACACCGCCGCATTCATGGGCTCTTGCTTTATTCTGTAACGAAGATTATAAAAACTGTAAAGTACCGATGATGCCTGCAGTAAAAGGGAATTTATATACTAAAAAACAAATTCTAATTTACAGTATTCTTTTATTTATTGTTTCGCTAATGCCTTTTTTTATCGGAATGAATAATTTTATATATTTAATAATTTCCGGTATTCTTGGGTTAGTATTTCTATATTATTCCGGTTCTTTATTCTATGACACCCCTGATAACAAACAAGCTAAACGATTTTTTGCCTATTCGATATTTTACTTGTTTTTTATATTTTTACTTTTGTACTCAACTAACACTATATCCCCTATCAGTTGAGAGATAATAGTGTTGGGTTACTTTTATGGAAGATAAAATTGAAACCCAACGTGAAGAAACATATCATAAGTTTATTTTCATGCAAGTGATTTTTTATTTATAACTGTAATTTTCAAATTTTATGCTTTTGTTTCGTAATTTTGATAAGTAGGAAGAGTTAGAAGATATATCGGATTTGATTCCATGGGATCAATCTGTCATGCAATACACTCCATCGTTGGATAAAATTACTCTTAATACCGGCTTTATAACGTACAGCCTTGCTTCCGTATTCACTTACTTTATTTTCCTGTATGTTTGGTTGCCAAATTAAAGCTTCACTCTCTAATCTATTTGAGGCAATATTTCTTTCATGCTGCTTGTCGTTATGTGTTAAAAATATGCATTTCGCTTTTATAAACGGTTTATTTTGGTTATTTATGTATTGATCTAAATCTTCAAATAACTTTGCATATTCGGTGAGCCAGCCTTCATAAGCAATAATAGGAGAAAAGTTTAGATGAACTTCGTAACCTGCTTCAATAAAAATATTCACTGCTTTTATTCTCTCAATAATCGGACTCGTTTTTGGCTCTAATATCTCGCTTATCCTTGCCGGCATCAAACTAAATCTAATCCTTATTTTGTCTTCAGGATTAAAATTAAGCAGTTTAGGATTAACATATTTAGTAGCAAAAGTTGCTTTAGCACGTGGATGTTCTTTAAAGAAATTAAATATCTTTGACCAATTAGTGTGTTTCCAATGCAAACTTACATCGGTAGAATAACCTATATCATATGTCCAATATTTAGAATCTGTTTGATTGGAAATTTTAGTCGGTAAACTTGCTATATGTTTATCCAATACGTCAAGTATTTGATCTATATTTTCATTTATATTCATAGTTATGACGCATAACATAACAATAACTATTTCTGCAACCTCCGGCACAGCCATATATGAAGTTAGGTGTTATGTAATCAGCTGATCTTCCATTAGGACGTACATGCAAAGTTTTCGTATTTTGTACTATTTTCAATCATACGATTTTAAATTAAAGTTTATTTAAAATACTTACTTAGCTTCACAAACTTCAGATTTATTTACTTACATCGAAATTGTAATTATAAATTATTAATTACAAATATATCATAAGTTATGGAAAAACCAAGCTATCTAAATTTTGATAATAAAAATTATAAATGGAAAAATGATATTGATTATCGTAAATGCCTGGAAAGTTATAGAGTAGGTAAAGGTGAGCAAGGAGTATTAATTTGTCAACTATATAAAAATGAAATTTTGCCTTATTGGAAGTTTAAAACTCCTAAAATTGCTAAAGAAAGTAGTGAAAAAATATATGAAATATTTTTAAAATATTTAGAGGATAATGATTTTGTTGGAGCTGATATGGTTCGTAAATATTTGCAGATGGGTTTTACTAGAAGTAGACGTTATGCTAATTATAAAGATGGGAAAAAATATGACAAAGAAAATGATTATAAGAAATTAGAAAGAGGAGGAGGGATCCAAAAAAAGTGAAAAGTGCCGATATATTTTTCAAAAAATGGCAAGAGGCAGAAGATAATAAGAAGTATAAAAAGATGAAAATAGAATGGAAAAAACAATATGGGTAAATATTAGCTTTACCAAGTTAGTTTTTTTATATTATAGTAGATTAATAGAGGATAGATTATGACTAAAGATGAAATTGCGGAGCTGTTTAAAAAATGTCTTGCTCTTCATAACAGATATCAATATCAAGAGGAAAAAGACAATTTACGAAAATTCGCTGAAACTGATCCTGAAGAACTTTCAAATTTTATTGAAACTTATAATAAAACTGAAAAATATAACAATAGGGAAGCTGAAGTTTTTCATAGCTTAAGTTCTATTTTAATGGAAAAACAACAAGATAATGCGATTAAATCATTAAAGAAAGCTATGGAACTAGATCCAAGTAAAGCATACTACCACGAAGAGCTTTTTAATAAGTTACATAGAATAAATCCAGAGGAAGCACTCGCTTCTATCAAAAGAGTTATAGGGTTAAATCCAAATAAAAAATCATTATATGAAGACCTTATTATTTTGTTAAAAAAGCAAATTATGATGAAGAAGCAGCAAAAATTACTGAAGCAATTCAAGATTTCCCTAAAAACATACCTAATTTGGTATTAGATACTGAGGAAACAAAGGATGTGTATCCATTAGGTTTGGCACAGGAATAACTGTATCAAAACGTGGGTATTTACGAGTTTTTCACTGTCATCTAGTTTGCTTGCTAACTAAGTCTAGAAAAAATAACTTCAACATTGTTACTACACTATATGTTTTGCTGGATCCCGTGAATAAATCACGGGATGACACAGAGAGGAATAATAAGTCGCACAACACCCGTGACGGTCATATCAAAACAGTTTCTTTAATCCTTTTTGTAACAGTTTGTTTACAGGATCTGCTTGTTGGTTTTCCTGCGGAGGGCTGCTTTGTTCCTCTGCATTTGTATCTTTTTTCTTTCTAAGACCTAAAGCATCTTTAATAATATTTTCAGGTTTCTTCTCTCCGCTTTTTAAGTCTTTAATAACGCTATTAAATACGTTTTTAACTAAATATGTTTGAAGGGCTTGAACGTCTAATTTATGCTGCAGATTATTTATGAATCCGTATAATTTAACGGCTATAGGCGGTAAATCCCCAATAGTAACGCTTGCACTAATATCCATCATATATTGCGGTAAGTTAATTTGACCGCCTGCATTTGCTTTGGCAGGTGAAGCATCTAAACTACATTCATTTAAATTAAGCTTGCCATTCGCTATATTTCCGCTGGCAATTAAATTTTTGAAAGATGTGGATTCGCCGCTAAAGGAGCTGTTAATAAGTAGCAATACTCCTTCGGTATTTTTAGCATTATTTACCGCATCTGCAATTCGGTTTAAATCAAATCCGCTTATTTTCCCGTTATCGCTATTTACGTTAAATTGTCCATTTAGATTATTAACATATGTATAAACGCTATTACCGTGAGAAGTAAGATCCGCTTTAAAGCTTAGTCGTCCATCGGTTATTTTTATTTTGCCGGATTGTGGAGTTAAATTTTTGAGATAGGCATTTTTTAGATCGATTTTGATTGAAGCGTTTTGATCTTTTCCTGAACTCACATAACCGGTGCTACTTAGTTCGCCACCGTAAATGCTTGCATTAACTGAAGTAATATTCAGCGTGCCGCCGGTGATATTTAATTTTGCTTTTAAATTATTTATGATTAATGAGTCGTTAGTTAATTTATCAATATTTGCGGATAGTTGCCCTTCAATTTCATTTAAAAATCCTAAGTTAATATGATTGTTTGACCAAGGAGAATTGTTTTTAGCTGTAGGTGTATTTTGAGTAGTAGGGCTACTAGTTTTACTTGGATTAGCAGTAGAGTTGTTGCTTGAAGTAATTTTCTCTAAATTAACTAACGGGCTATATAAGTTAAGGTTAAAATTTGGCTTCTGAGCGGCTAAATTAATATCTCCTTTAATAGATATATTAGTATTAAAAGCGGATATTTTATTATTAATATGGAAAGTATCTTTAATTTTTTGTACTTCCCCGTTTAACTGCAGCACCCCAATCTTACTTAAATTACTTACTCCCATAAGAGACATAAACGACTCAAAATTATTAATTTTTAGATTGTGAGAAATAGTTATATCTTGTGCTAAATTTTTAAGCTCAATATCTCCTGTTAGATTACTATTTGCCGCCGATAAATTAATATTTTGCAGCTTTATTGCTGGGGAGTTATAAATTACATTAGAAGTAGTGTTCAGTTTTTGGTTAATAATAGGAGGTAATTTATCAGTCTTTAGTTTTAGAGCATCAAGTATAGGTTTTAAACTATCAGCTTGTAGCATAATACTTGTCTTATCTAAATTAGAGTTAATCTCGGTTATAATGTTACCAGGATTGATAATAATATTTGATTTTAGGTTATTACGCTCTATATCATAATTTGCATTTGCTAGTAATTCTATATTTGGATAATTAAGTCTAGCATCTTTGATAGCTATATTTTTACTATCGGCAGTAATTGCCGTAGTTAGCTCATAGTCATTTTGTAAGTCAGCAGGCATACCTAAAGTTTTAGTATTGCCTTTAATATTTGCGTTACCTATAAAAGAATTATTTTCGCTATCAAACTTTCCTTCGATTTTAATTTTTTCACCGGCAAGATTAATATTGGCACTTAACGGAATTATTTTTCCGATTTCTTCAATATTTCCCTCTATATTAATCTGCTGTTCTAAAGCCTTTAAAGCTAAAGTAAAGTCTATAGGACCTTTAAGGCTTTTAATTTTAGTATCTAAATTAATATCGTTAAATATTTTCTCACTATTTTTTTCTATATATATTACTTTGCCGTCTATAATTTTAAAATGACTAATCAAAATAGGAAGTTCTAATTCACTATTAGCATTAGTAGATTCTGTAGAACTAACGTTATTTTCTTTAGGGTTATTATTAGATGTAACGAATTGCCAATTTTTTTGTCCGTTATTCAAGATTTCTAGATTTATAGTTGGTTTTTGCAGTTCTATAGAAGCTACTTCAATTGCTCCTCTAAAAAGAGGGAAAAGCCTTAATGATGCTTTAGCACTTTCAACGGAAACTAGATGAGGTTCTTTTGTGCCGTCTATGGATGATAATTTAATTTCTGATAGTGATACTGCCGGATTTGGTAATAAAGATAATTTTATATCGCCGTTAATAGTTAAATCTCTATTTGTAGCCTCTTTGACTTTGTCTATTATTACTCCTTTATAATTATTTAAAGGAATAAAGAAAGGAATAACAATTAATAACAATATTATACTTATAAATATAATAAGTGAGTATTTTAAAGTTTTAGGCATAGAGCTTAACCTTATATATATATATATTGATTATAGTATTTAAGGATTAATTGTCAAATTCATATAATTTACTCAATTAAAGATTAAAATAATTATATTACTATATTATGGGACCATATGGTAAAGTAGGAGGACATCATCCATATGCTAAAAAAGCTTTTGAAGGTAATATTAATTATGATCCTAAAAAAGGCTTTGCTGTTAGTGAAGAGTTTATGCTAAGAAATGAGATAGATCATTATAAAATAACTGCTGCACAAAGAAAATTATTTGGAGAGCTATATAAAAGCGGTAGACCAAATACTTTACAGGAGCATACACGTATAGCAGTTGAAGCTTTAAAAGCGGGTGGAGCAACAGAGCAACAAGCACGAGATATTGTAGCTAAAGCTTTACAACAGTTAAGGAAAGATAAGGTATTGGCACCTACTAATATTCCTTGGTATAATAAAAATAAAAACTAATAAAAGGTAAAAATATGAGTAAAAAACAAAAACTATTAGATAAATTTGGAAGTGTATATATAGATTTTGTACGTGATGGTGTGCTAACACAAATGCTTGGCATTTTAAATAACACAACTAAAGCAAATAAAATTTTAGCTCAAAAAGTTAATGAGATATCAAATGAAAGTAAAGAAATCATAGAAATAATTGTACAAGAAACCTTGGATAGATGCCTCCACTATACTTTATTTATGCTACAAGAGTATGAAGATGAAATGGCATTAATTATGTATGACGAAGATCATAATCAATACTCCTTAGCTGAAATTAGCGATGGTTTATGCGGAGAATTATATAGTGAAGATGGTTGGATAGCAAAATATTCTAAATACCCCAATTGGAAGACGATAGAAAATATTATAGAAAAATAATCATTTAAAGTTGATTAAGGAAAAGTAAACCAGTAAAAGCATCAAGTATATCAGAAGAAGTGGTAATTAATTCTCAAGGTTCTATTAATGTCGAGATTGAAGCTGGTAAGAAGCCTGCATGGCTGAGTATGCTTGAGGCAAGACAGGGCGGGCAGAATGTAAATATAAATGAGATACAAGGCGAGAATAACTGGGAGAAGAAAGTGCGTCAGTTAACGACGCAAGGGCAGGTGCTGATAACAACAGCAGTTACGGCAGCAACAACTGGTGCAGGTAGCACTATTGGAGCCGGAACAGTAAGCAGTGCGATAGCAACGGGGATCAGTGGTTTTGCATCTAACTTAGCGGTAAATACAATCAATAGCGGCAGTAATGTAGGCAAGGGACTTAAGTCTGCAACGACTAAGGAAAGTTTAAGATCGCTCGGTAAGAATATGCTAGCAGCCGGTGTTACAACCGGAATAATGAACGGAACCGGTTTTGGAAATGTAAATTCAGCGTTAATGTACGCAATATGGCAATTGCCGAGCAAACAGGTAACCCTTACATAGCGGCACTTGCGGGCGGAATGGGTGAGGCGTTGAGCGGTCTTACTTCTTCCCTGGGCCATGAGTTCTCCGGCATAGGTCCAAGCAGCACTGGCTTATCTAACTGGAACGATACTATAGTTGCTGCTACTACCATGCTTGTTGGCACCTCCGCCGCCGATATGCAAATGGCAACCGCAGTCTCATCTCTGTTGTGGAGTATAATGATATATTACACCAAGAGCATCTAGTGTATTTATAGTATCATACATCAATAATATTTATGTCTAAAAAGCTTAAGCATTCTATGTCATTCCCGCAAAAGCGGGAATGACATAGAATTAGTTAATATTGGTATTAATTATATAGAATTAATTTTATGCTATACTTTGACCAAAATTAGTCAAAATGATATAATAGAAATAGAAAAAATACTTAAATCACATTTGAACCCTGAAGAAGGAGAACAAATTATGGGAAGTATAGTGGAACATTGGCTGCAAGAAGGTAGACAAGAAGGTATATATATAGGTGAAATGAAATTAGCAGAGATGGCAAAAAAAATGTTAAGGAAAAATAAGCCTTTAGACGAAATTATTGAATTTACCGGTTTTACAAAAAAAGAAATTGAAGAACTCCAAAAATAGGAGATTTAAAAACTACGGTAAATTATTCAAGCTTCTCTTTGATAATTTAAAATCACATAATCTTTAGTTATAACAGGAAAAAATTCTTTATTGAAAGGTAATAATTCAGTTGTTTGATCTGAAAATTCTATTTCAATTATGTCACCGGCACCAAAGTTAAGAATATTTTTAATTTTGCCTATTTCTTTATGATCTTGGTCTAATATCGGTAAATGATTTAAATCCGCTATATAAAATTCATCTTCTTCTAGCTCCGGTAAACTTGCTCTTAAGCAAAATATTTTATAACCTTTTAAATTTTCAGCTTCATTTCGAGTAGCTATATCATTAAATGTACAAATTAATTCTCCTTTGGCATTTTGGCTAATTAGCTTAATATGTATATTTTTTCCTGACTCATTTACTAAATTTCTTTCAAGTATTTTTGTAGTAGGGTCGGTAAAAGATTTTAAAATTACATGACCTTTAATTCCGTGACATGATTTTATTACACCGACTAAAATTAAATTTTCTAAAGAATTCATTAATTTGCCTTTAAATTTTGATAATTATATATAATAATATATTTAAAACTTTTTTATAGACATGATAAAAAAAATAGCTGCCGGCATCATAATTTGTTTCTCATTATTATTATTTATAATTTTTGGTGCATTATCGTTTGTTAACTATAATTCGGTTACTAATAATTTTACCAGTCATTTAGGAATTGCAAAAGAAAATATCGGAAAAATAAAGATGAATAAATTTCCTTTGCCCTATTTAGTTATTGAGACGATAAGAGAAGAAGGAAAGTTAGATTTAGAGCAGATTAAAATTCATTTTTCATTATGGTCGCTTATAAAATTTAATCCTAAAATTAATAAAATAGATATATTAGATGCTAAATTTTATTCAAATTCTAATGTATTAAATATTTATAATCATGAAGAGTTAATAAAGAATTTCTTTAAATATAAATTACAAAATATAAATCTAAATGTTACTAATCTAAGTATTATTAATAAACAAGATTATTCTATTTTAAATTTTAATAATTGTATATTTAAAAAAGAAAATGCTTTATCGTCTAATTACATATTTAAAACTACAAGTAACTATATAGGTAAAATTTCAGGTTCAATTAATAAACGTGACGATACAGTAGATTTTAGTCTTAATATTGATAATAATGATTATGGTTTTAAGTTATCGCAAATTTACAAAGATTCTAAGCTTACTAGCGGTAGCGGTGAATATCAGATTAAAAATTTAGCATCGGTAATGTATAATATATTACCGGATTTAAACCATCTTTTTAATAAATTTAATCAAAATGAGGCAGTAAACGTTAAATTTAATATTTCAAATAATGAAGATGAAATAGAGCTAAAAGACATAGTAATAGCATCGTCTTTTATTACCGGTAATGGATTTGTTAACATTGCTAAAAATGATAATATTACTACTAATGTGAAACTAAATTTTCCTAAAATAGATTTAAGTTCGTTAATTTCTCCAAATGCAGGGGTAACATTTAATACTTCTTCTTCAAATATTAGATTTATTTTTGCCGATAAATTACTTAAAGCAGACTTGGCAATTAACGAAATAATTTTAAGTAATAATGAAGCACTAGAAAAAATAGTTTTTTCTTCTAACTTATCAAAGGGTACTTTAAAGATAAATGAATTTTCAGGTAATATTAAGTCAGGTGGGGAATTTAAGCTTACAGGTAATGTAACACAGAATGCCGTTAGAAGTATGTTCGATGGACAGCTATATTTAAAGCACAACGATATAAATTCGTTACTGAATATTTTAGGATTTAACGACTTTACTATTAAAGAAGCTATTCCTTTTAGCTTGTCATCGGATTTAAAACTCACTTTAATAGATTTATTTTTTAAAAATTTATTACTCAAAACAGATAATTTAAATTTATCAGGAAATTTTTCTAGTAAATTTATTGCTCAAACACCTCGTTTAGATGCTACGCTTAATATATCTTCGCTTGACTTAAGCAGTAGAACGTATCCAATAATTTCGCCGCTTATCGAATTTACAAAAAATTTAACTAAAGATATGAAAACTTTAGATTATCCAAGCAAATTTATTCCTATTAGAACAATAGGATATTTAGCTAATTTAGATATTTTAATAGATAGCGTTAAGTATAACGATCATATATTTGACAAAATGAATTTGCTTGCTAAAATCGTACCGGCTAATATAAAAATTAGTAATTTAGATTTTAAAACTGCTAACAGCTATTTATCAACTAGCTGGAACTTGGATGCATCGAGTGTATTACCGTCTTTGATCGTAGAAATTAAGGACGGTAATCTTACTACTGATTTATTATCACCGGCAGGAATGCTTAATTTAAGAAATAAATTAATAAATGATTATAGTCTAGATAAAGCTACATTGCAATTTTACGGGACATTATCAACATTATCACAAAATGATTTAATATTGAAAAATGTTAAATTTTATGTAGCAAATAATAATAATCTATTACAATTTAATAATATTGAAGCAAAATTATTAGGCGGTAAGCTTCAAGGTAGCGGCAATATTTTATTAGAACCTTATTCTATAAATTTCGTATATGCTTTAAATACAATAGATTTAAACAAAGTTTCGGCTCTTATGCCTAAAATATTTACTGCAAGTAGCGGAAAAGTAAGTATAAGCGGTAGTTTAGGGACTAACGGTAACACTCTTCAAAGCCAGCTATATAACCTTACTACAAAATCACAATTTGCTATAAACAATATAGATGTTAATAATTTTGCAATTGATTCTTTTATAGAAAAAATTAATACAGCTGATTATAAGGTACAAAATTTAGATAAAGATATAAATAGTGCTATAACCACAGGACAAGAAAATATTAGAGGCATAAGCGGTGATATTGAACTACAAAAAGGTATTGCCCTTTTAAAGAAAGTAAAATTTGCAACACAATATAGTAGCGGTGCGGCCTCTTTTGCAGTTAATATATATAATTTTGATATGGATGCATTGAGTATTTTATCATTTTATGTACCGGCAAGGCTTGTTAAGTTAAATACCTCAAATACGAGTTCCGATAAAGATAGTTTGGCACATCTTAATATAAAAATGCAAGGGAGTATTTTTGCTCCTAAGAAAACTTTTGATAGTAGTGAGCTAAAAAAATTACTTATACTACAAACAACTGAAGACAAAACTACTACAGATAACCATTAAAAAATAAAAATAAATGACTAATACTAAAACTTTAGAAGAAAATATTAGCTTTGAAGAAGCTTTAAAAGAGCTTGAGGAAATTGTTAAAAAAATAGATAACGGACAAGAGAGTCTAGAGACGGCAGTTAATAGCTTTGAAAGAGGTATTTTACTTAAGAATCATTGTGAGAAAAAACTAAAAGAAGCTCGGTTAAAAATTGAGAAAATTACTAAACTTGCTGATTCTACGGTGGTCTTAGAAGAGACGGAAGTGTAGTGTTGACATAAAGCATACATTGTACTAATATCATAAGACGACAAAGAAATGTAATTATAGCTTTTCTGCTGAAAAAAATCATAAGTTAATAAGTGAGCGAAAGGTAAGTTTTGAAGAAATAATATCAGTTATAGAAAGTAATTGTTTATTGGATATAATAGAACATCCAAATCCTGATAAATATTCAGAGCAAAAAATTATATAGTTAAATTTAATGAATACGCCTATTTAGTTCCTTTTATTACTGAAGTTGATGGAACAGTTTTTTTAAAGACTATCATTCCAGGTTGAAAAGCTACTCAGAAATATCTAAAAATAGGAAAAAGTAATGAGAAATAAAGAGAATATATCAAATATAATACTAGATGCTGAAGAAAAAGCATTGCTAGAGTCTTTTGAAAATGATGAATGGCAAAGAATTAAAAATTTTGAACAAGAGAAACATATAGCACAAGTAGCAGCAGCTAATTATTAAAAAAAAGATACTCGAATAAATATTCGTATTTCTAGTAGTGATTTAATGAGAATAAAACAAAAAGCTGCTTATGAGGGATTGCCTTATCAAACTCTTATTTCTAGTATATTACATAAATATTCAGCAGGACATGGTTAATCATATAATTGACTTTATCTACACCGTTCTTAATATTGTTTTATTCATCATAATAAATATTGTTTTGATGAGTTTTTGTGCGGGATGTTTATATTTAACAAAATACATTATTCCTAATAATTTTCAAAAAGAAGAGCTTGGAAGTTTTGGCGGGTTTTATCGGGTGTAGTCGGTAGTATGTATGCGGTATCAACCGGTTTTGTATTAATTTATTTACTCGGTAATTTTAATAAAGCACAGGAAGGGGTGGTAGCAGAATCTATATAGTGTTGATGAGGCTTGCAGATAGTGTAGGTTGGCTTCCCCATGAAATGAGACCTGCAATTTATCTAGATATTAAAAATTATACCAAAGATGTAATGCAGCGTGAATGGCAATTAATGAAAGACGGCAAGAAAATCGGTCATGAAGCTCTTAGTTTCCTCCAAGATATTAATAAGCGACTACAAGCTTATAAAGCAAGCGAGCAAATGCAGCTATTTACTAAGCAGGAAATCATTGAGGAGATAAAAGAGCTTTATACCGTAAGGTATAACAGGATTAAAATGTCCTATTTTTCCTTAAATATTCAATATTGGATAGTTGTATGTATAATGACCGCTATTAATTTAATTTTTGTCTGTATGCCTGGTACTAAACTTTTATCTACATAAGATTTCGGTTGGTTTAGTTTGTATCACTTCATCATCAATGCTTTTTTTATTATTTATATTAGACAAACCTTTTCAAGGTCCTTTTGCCGTAAGTCAATATGACCTTATTAAGGCTGTACATTATATTGAGAGATTAAATTAGTGATATCTGTAACAACATAACGCCATAATTTATCCGTGCCTTTGGTAATACCGATGCGGGTAGTAGTAGAGTAGGGGAGTTTTAAACCAATATCGCTGACAAAAAATTCGTTGTTATTTATAAGATTGCATTTATTATGAGAAGTATTAATTCCTAAATATTTGCATAATTTACCCGGACCGTTGAGGTATAGATTTTCAGGCGAAATAACATGTACGCCTCTTATTAAGGTCGCAGCAGGGAAGCCTTCAGCTTCAGTTACGAAATTTAAACAATAATACATTCCGTAAATTAAATAGACATAGCTAAAGCCTGCAGGACCAAACATTATATCCGTTCTTTTAGTCCGCCCTCTTGCTGCATGGCAAGCAGGATCATCCTGTCCTATATAGCTTTCAGTTTCAGTAATGATAGCTGTCTTACCTTGGAAATAAAGAGTTTTACCGATTAACTCAGTGCTTACTAGGTTAGTATCTCTTGCAAAAAATTCACGAGGTAAAGGATTTAAATTCATTTCACTATAGTATTTATATTTATGACCCTAGCAAAGCATATCGATGTCATTCCTGCGAAAGCAGGAATCCAGAAAAAAGCGAAATTATTTGAGCTTTTAATTCTAAAGTTTAGTGTGTTTATACCTTTTAGTGGATGGATTCCCGCTTTCGCGGGAATGACATCGAACTTCTGTATCATGCAATAAAACCCCATTATAAAACGGTTGGCATTTGATGATTCTTTTAAAGGTAAGCCACAAGCCTTTAAGTGTGCCGTGTGTTGTTATAGCTTCTTTGGCATATTCTGAACAAGTGGGGCGAAATCGGCAATTATTGCCAAGTAGCGGGGAAATGAAATATTGATAAAACTTTATTATTAATAAGAGTATTTTACTCATTTTGCAGCTTATCTATAATAGTTTCCATTTTTTCTTGAGTTAGATCTTCATAATAATCATCATTGATTTGTATGACCGGAGCGTTAACGCATGCTCCTAAACATTCTATCTCGCTTAAGGTAAATTTTTGATCTTCAGTAGTTTCTTTGAGTTTTACACCTAATTTCTTTTCGCAAATTTTCATTATATAATCACTACCACGCAGCCAGCAAGGAGTAGTAGTACATACTTGAATATGATATTTACCGACAGGCTTTAAGTTAAACATAGTATAAAATGTTGCAACTTCATAAGCCCGCATATAAGGCATTTCTAACATATTTGCGACATATTCGATAGCAGGCACGGGCAGCCAACCGCCATTTTGACGTTGTGCTAGATCAAGCAGCGGAAGTATTGCACTTCTTTTACCTTTCGGCGGATATTTCTTTATAATCTCTTCTGCTAGATTTAAATTTTTCTTATCAAATATAAAATTTGTGTTCATATATCTCTTATATTATTCCTGTGTGGATCGATTTTCCCGCTGTCATCCCGCGACTTGATCGCGGGATCCAGTTAAAAAATACTAGTATTTTTATTGTTTTTCTGGATACCGTGGTCAAGCCACGGTATGACAAATTTGGCATTTTCCGATCCATGCAACAATGCCTGTTCGCAATGACGACCTATCTATCTATCTCACCAAATACTATATCAAGCGTGGCTATAATAGTAATAACATCTGCCATTAAATGACCTTTAGACATAAAATCTAGTCCTTGCAAATGAGCAAAGCCTGGGGCTTTAATTCGGCATCTATAAGGTCTGTTATTGCCGGTTGAATATAAATATACTCCGAATTCGCCTTTAGGAGCTTCTACTGCTTTGTAGGTCTCGCCGGCTGGTACGTCATATCCTTCCGTATAGAGCTTAAAATGATGAATCATTGCTTCCATAGATTCTTTCATTTTAGCTCTTGTCGGTGGTGTTAATTTAGGATCATCTGTTTTAACTGCACCTTTCGGCATTTTTTCTATACATTGCTTGATTATCTTAACAGATTCATACATTTCAAGCATACGAACGAAATATCTGTCGTAACAATCACCGTTTTTGCCGATTGGTACTTTAAAGTCCATTTCATCGTAAACGTCATAAGGGTTTGACTTGCGTAAATCCCAAGCTATACCTGAACCTCTAAGCATCGGTCCTGAAAACCCCCAGTTCATTGCCTCTTTTTGAGACACAACGCCGATATCTACTAAACGTTGTTTCCATAATCTATTTTCATTTAATAGACTTTCAGTATCGTGAAGTTTAGGAGGAAACTGCTCTATGAACTTATCTATATCCTCAAGTAAACCATCGGGTAAATCTTCTGCAACTCCGCCGGGTCTGAAGTAGTTTGAATGCATACGAGAGCCGGAAACACGCTCGTAAAATTCCATGATCTTTTCTCGCTCTTCAAAAAGCCATAATAGAGGAGTAGTAGCACCAATATCTAAAGCTTGGCTGCTGATATTTAAAGTATGGTTAAGAATTCTTGTTAGCTCTGAGAATAGCACCCTGATAAACTGAGCTCTTCGTGGGACTTCGCATTCTAATAACGACTCGACAGCTAAAGCAAATGCATGTTCCTGGCACATTGGCGAAACATAATCAAGGCGATCAAAATAAGGTATAGCCTGCAAATATGTTTTATGCTCAATAAGTTTTTCCGTACCACGATGAAGTAATCCAATATGAGGATCGGCGTTATTTACTACTTCTCCGTCCATCTCAAGTATTAACCTTAAAACTCCGTGAGTTGCCGGATGCTGCGGACCAAGATTTAGAGTTATAGTTTTAGTGTTGTTAGTCATAGTATCCGTCATTGCGAGGAGCCGTAGGCGACGCGGCAATCCAGTTAAATAATTTCATCATATAAATCTTTCCAATTTACATTCATTTGCTCAATTAAATTAAGCTTTTTTGCTCTTGAGCCTGATTTAATTTGTTTTTCTCTAGTTATTGCAGAATCCATAGTTTCATGAATTTCATAAAATACTAGCATTTTACAACTATATTTTTTACTAAACCCATTAGTTGTATTATTTTTGTGTTCATATATACGTTTGATAAGATTAGAAGTTACTCCTAAGTAAATAGTACCGTTTCGTTTATTAGCAATAATATATACAGTCGGTTGTTTCATAATTTTTACTGGATTGCCACGCTCCTTGTAGTCGCTCGCAATGACGACTTGGGTATCCTCCTCGCAATGACGTTGTTACTTCCCAGCTTTCTCATCCCCAGGCAATATGTAAGTCGGGCTGTGCCAGTGAGAGCTAAAATCAAACTCACGATATTCTATGTCTAAATCGACCGGTTCATAAGCTACTTTCTTTAGCTTCTCATCATATGTAACTTGCGTATAACCGGTTAACGGGAAATCTTTACGTAATGGATGCCCCTCAAATTCATAATCGGTTAGTATTCGTCTTTTATCATCATTACCATTAAAATTTATCCCGTACATATCGTAAACTTCACGCTCATACCAACAAGCGGCACTAAATATATTCATTGCCGAAGGTATAGTTTCTTTTTCAGATATATCTACTTTTATTATTAAACGCTTATTTAATTTTAAGCTTAGTAAATTATATACTACTTCAAATCTTTTATCTCTTTCAGGAAAATCAGAGCCGAATAAATCCGTAAGTACAGTAAAACGTAATTCTTCCGATTCTTTTAAAGCTTTTAGAAACGTTAATAAAAAATTCGGCGCAATTTTATAAGCTAAATAATTCTTAACTGTGACCGGAGTTATTAAAATGCTAGATTTAGCTGCAAGTTTTTCAATGAGTTTGTCTAGCGTCATACTTAAAACCTGTAGTGCGTTTAATTTTTTTCTGTAGCTGCATAAGCCCGTAAATTAATGCTTCGGCAGTAGGAGGGCAGCCAGGGACATATATGTCAACTGGTACGATTCTATCACAGCCACGCACTACCGAATAGGAAAAGTGGTAATAGCCGCCGCCGTTAGCACAGCTACCCATTGAAAGCACCCATTTAGGCTCAGCCATCTGATCATATACTTTACGTAGAGCCGGTGCCATTTTATTAGTAAGCGTTCCTGCGACTATCATAAGGTCAGACTGCCTTGGACTTGGTCTAAATAACATACCGAAGCGATCCATATCATATCTGCTTGCTGCTGCCTGCATCATCTCAACAGCACAACAAGCAAGTCCAAAAGTCATAGGCCATAAGGAATTAGTTCTCGCCCAGCCTATAACGTCATCAACTTTAGTGAGTAAGAATCCTCTATTAGAAAGCTCATGGTTTAATAATTCGTCTTCTTGATAAAAGTTATTATGCATGTTTATTCTTAATAAATTAAATACAGTAAATATAGTCATTCCATACACGTCATCCCGTAGCTTGTCCAGCTTTGTTGCATGGATACTGAATCGTCATTGCGAGCAACTGTAAGGAGCGTGGCAATCTCATGAAATAATGAGAAACTCCTGAGATTGCTTCGTTAAAACTTACAGTTTTTCCTCGCAATGACGGAAAAACCGATCCATGCAACAAAGTCGGACAAGCCACGGGATGACCCCAAGTATTTTTATTACCAGTCTAAAGCTCCTTTCTTCCATTCATATATGAACCCGATAGTAAGTACGAATAAGAAAAATATCATTGAGAAAAAGCCTATTTTACCTATTGTATTAAGGCTAATAGCCCAAGGCACTAAAAATGCGATTTCAAGGTCAAAGATAATAAATAAAATAGCAACTAAGTAAAAACGTATGTCAAATTTTGACCTTGCATCACTAAAAGGTTCAAAACCACACTCATAAGGCTCTAGCTTATCTTTATTGTATTTCTTTGTCGATAATAGGTTAGGTAGAATCATTATTAAACCGGAAACCAATACCGCAATACCGAAAAATATAGCAATCGGTAGGTATTCTTGTAAAAGCTCTGAGTTTTGTAGCATATGTTTTTTATTATGTAATTTCTGTGTCATACCATACAAAATGTCATCCCGCGACTTGATCGCGGGATCCAGACTTTTTAAATTTTTTTCTGGACCCCGTGGTCAAGCCACGGGGGTGACACAATGGGTTTTACCGGTCCACGCAACAAAGCCTGCTCGCAATGACGTAGGTTTAATGATACTTATTTCTATATTTACCTCAAATAGCATCAATTATCAACGACAATATCAGGTTTAACTAGTAACTTCATTAAAACTAGTACCCAAATACTGCTTGATATCCACCATATTTGCCAAATATTATATGAAATCATGCCGATAATGTAGTAATTTATAAAACATGCATAAGAAGCTGACCTAAAATTATTATTCTTTATTTTATCAATTTGTTTTAAGTATTTATAGGTTAAGCTTAAAAATAATATTAAACCTATTATACCGAGTTCAAGAGTAATTTGTAATATATTATTATGAGGATGAAGCGGCAAAGGATGCCATTTTTCACCTTTATAATCGATCATTCCACTATCATTGACTTCGATATATTTAGAAGAAGCAAAGCCATAGCCTAAAATCGACTTTTCGATGATTTTGTTTGCGACGAAATGCCAAATAAATAAACGATGAGCAGCTGAAGGCTGAGTAGTTAAATATTTTTCAGATAAATATTGCGGTTCTATTTGTTTAGCTATAACGGGGAATAGTAATGAGCCGGTAATTAAACTTATTGCAATTAATTTGAAAAATATCGGCTTTATAAGTCTTGCTAAAATAAATATTACTCCTCCTATACCGAAACCTAAAAAACTTGCTAAACTATCGGAAATACTTAATAAATAAAGCACTAATATATATAGCATTAATGCATGTCTTCTTTTACTAGACCTCTTCGGGAACTCTACTTCTAGAGGTAATTTGTACGTTGATCCGGTACTTGAATCCTCACGTACATTTGAGTACGCTGCGGTTCTGCATTCCGTGTCTCCTCCAAATTCCTCTCTATAAGCGAGTTTCCGAAGAGGTCTACCGTTAGAGAGTAAAATTATAATCGCTACCCAAGCAGTAATTGAAAGTAAAGCACAGCCCCGATCTAACATATATAAGCCAAAACTAGCTTTGAATATTCTTGTTAAAAAACCATGAGAAGAATATTCGATGAAGAATAATAATATTGCTGTGAGAATTCCGAATATTAAGGCTTTTTTAAGCTGTAAGCGATTTTGAAAAGGAGCAGAATTACTAACGATAAATCCAAGGAATAAGAGTATGAAAACTTGAGTAAAAGTAGCTAAGCTATTAATAGGATGAATTGCGAATAAACAAGATATAAAGCACCAAGCGGTGAATAATAGTTCGGTTTTTATGTCATCCCCACGAAAGCTGGAATCTATTTTATTTTTTCTAGATTCCTGCTTTCGCAGGAATGACATAGACATTTGTGGTAGGGTATTCCGTACAACAATACTTAGCAAAAAAATTGTAACAGTAGCTGCAGCTGATAAGCCCGCAAGCATCCCAAGGCTTGGAATTAAAAATATTAAACTTGAAATTAAATATTGCATCTAAAAACAATCTTTAGCAAAAATTTCATAGATTGGGTGTTCAAACGTTGAAAGTGAAATGCTTGAAGAAATCATCCATCCTTGAAAGAGTAAATTAGGATCTTCGTCTATTTTATATTCTGTTATGGTCATCAACAAATAATTATCTTCATTATACGGATCAAGATTTTTTATACATTTATGTAATTTGATTTTTATATTACCGAAATATTTTTCTTCCCCGACTTTAAAATCTATCTCTTCAGAAGTAGCGGTAATTTTATTTAATGCAATAATTTTACCGTTTGTGTAATTCTTAAATTCAGAACTATTATTAATATTATCGTTTGGATTTAAAACAGGATGATTTTCATCAAGAGGGATTACATCATTTTCAATATCCTCGGTTGTAGTAACCGACTCTAAATTTTCTGCGAATATAGGAAAATTAATGCATATAGTAATGATAAAAATAATTTTTAGTAATTTCATAAATAAACATATTATTTTTCAAAATTATATACTATAGGGGATTAATGGCAATGATAATTTATGATATATGTCATACCGTGGCTTGACCACGGTATGACAGTAAGTCACAGTATGATATAATAACATGCTCCACTCCAAAGAACTCTTGAATTCTATTTTACGGCAGGATTTTTACAGTTTTATAATTAAGGTATTTAATACTATCCGGAGCAGAGTATTACCCAAGTAAACATATAAGAATAATTACCGATTATTTAAATGCTGTGCAAAGCGGTGATATTAATCGTTTAATAATTAATATACCGCCAAGGAGTTTAAAGTCTATTTGTGTTAGCGTTGCTTGGCCTGCTTATTTACTTGGGGCAAGTCCCACCAAAAGAATTATGGCTACCATCTATTCTCAAATACTTAGCATTAAACACTCACTAGATTGTCAGTTTATTTTAAATTCCGATTGGTATAAGGAACTTATCCTTAGTAAAACTCATAATCAAAAAAGTAAATTTTTAACGACAGCTAACGGCTTTAGATTTGCAACATCGGTCGGAGGATCGGCAACAGGCGAGGGCGGTGATATCTTAATTACCGATGATCCTCATAATCCTACGCAAATTCATTCTTATAAAATACGTAAGAAAGTTATAGATTGGTTTGAGCAAACTTTTGTTAGCAGACTAAATAATCGTAATAAGGGAGCGATAGTTTTAGTTATGCAGAGTCTTCATACGGATGATTTATCCGGTTATCTACTTAATAATAGCAATTCATGGCATCATTTAAAAATTCTGGCGATTAGTATTCAAGATTATTCTTTTAAATTAATGAATAAAGAATATCAATATCTTAGTGGTGAAGTATTAGACAGCTATAAAGAACCTCCTGATTGCTTAGCAAAGTTAGAGCAGGAAATAGGTAGCTATAATTATAATGCTCAATATTTGCAAGAACCTATAGCTATAGGGTCATCGCTACTTAATATGGAGGAAGATATTAGCTTTTATGAAAATTTACCTTCAAGATTTGATTATTTTGTACAAAGTTGGGATACGGCAATTAAGATTTCCGAAGATTCCGATTATAGTGTTTGCACTATATGAGGGGATTCTTGAGCAGAAATATTATCTAGTATCATTAGTACGGAAAAAAATTAATTATCCTGAGCTTAAGAATTTGACGGAAAAATTAGCTAGAGAATATCAGCCAAAATTTATATTAATCGAAGGTAAAGCAAGCGGTCAACAATTGATTCAAGATATAGGATTTTTAGGCGATAATATTAGAGTGATCGGGATTAAGCCAAGATTTGATAAAGTTACAAGATTCGCCTCGGTAGTTCCTTTATTTCAATCAGCTAGTGTTCTAATATCCAAACAATCAAGCATAATTTTAAAGGAATTGTTGAATTTTCCCCATTAAAAATGACGATATAGTAGATTCAGTTAGCCAGTTCTTGAATTTTATGAAGGATAAATCGTTTAAATATCCTGCAAGGATTAGGAGTTTAATATAAAAATAGTTGCTTTTTGTATGGATGTTGGTAGTATTACAGCGGTTTAGTAGTGGCTTTAAAACGTCATTGCGAGGAAAGGCGAAGCCTTGACGTGGCAATCTCAGGAATTTTGTGCTACTTCATGAGATTGCCACGCTCCTTACAGTCGCTTGCAATGACGATGGACATCATAAAAACAACTAAGGCTGGGTAGCAAAGTGGTAATGCCGTGGACTGCAAATCCTCTATTCGTCGGTTCGATTCCGACCCTGGCCTCCAATATAGAAATTAAAACATCTTATGGAATTTATTTCACAATTCCTAGAAATGCTTTTAGCCGAGAGAGCATTGTCAAAAAATTCCATACTTAGCTATAAACGTGACTTATTCGATTTTCAAAATTATCTTGCTAAACAAAAATTATCAGAATTAAATATTACCACAGAGAATGTTAGAGATTGGATTGAGTATCTAGCAACTAATGATTTGCAAGCACGCTCAATCAACAGAAAAATCTCAACTATAAAAAGTTATTATGAATTTTTAATTAGCGAAAACCATACCGCTTTTAATCCGGTTCTTAACGTAGATTTGCCCAAATATCAAAATAAACTTCCCGAAATATTATCTATAGATCAAATTAAATCGTTACTTGAACATTGCTCTCAAGATAATTCTCCTGGAGGTATCCGGCTTAATGCTATGATTCATTTGCTTTATGCTAGCGGTCTTAGAGTCTCGGAGCTTGTTAGTCTTAAGCTTGCTGATATTCTGACTAATAAAACGTCTAAAGGAGAAGTAAGAAAAATATTTTCGGTACTTGGTAAAGGTAATAAAGAAAGAGTCATAGTAATAAATGAACAGGCAGTTATCAGCATTGCTAAATATCTTGCAATTAGAGATGTTTTTGTGAATAAAGCTAAACCAAAAAATCTAATTTATTTATTTCCCTCATCAGCTTTAGCGGGTTATATGACTAGGCAAAATTTTGCTATTCTGTTAAAATCTGCTGCCCTTTATGCAGGACTTAACCCTGAGCATATTTCTCCGCATATATTACGTCACAGTTTTGCAAGTCATTTGCTTGAGGGCGGAGCAGACTTAAGAGTAATTCAAGAGCTACTCGGTCACGCTGATATATCCACTACCCAAATATATACTCATTTTCAAACTAATCATCTAAAAAAAGCATTATTGCATCACCCCCTTAATAAAAATTAAGTTATCTTAATCTTTTATAAAGTGCTTGTTAATATTTTTTAACTAAATATAATACGCCTTTTAAATTTAAGGAATAAATTATATGAAGCTAAAAGAAATTATTATCTCTTGTATTAGTAAACCTAGAGAAATTGAAAAAAAATATCCTAGATTAGATCAAAAGAAAGAAGCAGGATTCAATGTTTGTTCCGGGTTAGGATACGAAAATCAAGAAGTAGAATCTAGCGACTATTATGAGTTAATTAAAAAAATTCAACAAGGAGAAATAACTTTAGAAGTTCTAAAAAATTTAAGGAAATTAAAGGTAGATGATAAAAAATCTTTTCTAGCAGATGTGAAAGATATTATATCTAACAATAGGTTACATGAACTTAATGGAAAAATAATAGAACATGCTTTAGATTTAGTTGATTCTAAAGATTCAGCTTTTTTACTCCGTAGGACAAAAGAGGATAGTATATTTCGAGATCTAATATATTTAGAAGCAAAAGAAAACAAGTTTACTGTAGAAATTGATAAAAAAGGAACTTTGAAAATTAACTTTCCTAGCGGGGTACTTGAGCTTTACAAGCTATTAATTGATAATTTTTATTTGAAAAAATTTGAAGAAGAGGAATTACAGAAAAAATTATATCAAGAATTATTACCTGATTTCAAAATTTCTTTTGAAAAACTAATTGAAGAAGAGGAATTGCAGAAAAAATTATATCAAGAATTATTACCTGATTTCAAAATTTCTTTTGAAAAACTAAATTTTTTTGAGAGTTTTATTGGATGCTTAAAAGAATTTTATATTAAAAATAGTTTAGCACGAAGCATGATGGGTTTATTTGTAAGTAGGGATATTAAAGAACATGCTGTATGTGAAGAATTACTTGAATTAGATACATTTAAAAAATTATTTGAGGAAAAAATGTCATTATACGGAACTTCTGCTGATTCTAAATTATTAATGGTTGATTATGTATTAAATGATGTAAAAGGTGTTTATATTAGCAATTTAACATTTTCAAATATTTTAGATTTAGTAATGCATAGTCAGTCAAATAGTGAGATAGTAGAATCAATAGAAATTCTAGGAAATAGCGAAAGCCCAGTATGACTTTCTAGATACTGTCTTAAAGTTTTGATTATAAATATAGTAAAAACATCTAGAAATTAATTTAATCTATCATTAATATTAAATATGGCTACAAAAAATAAAAAAGAAACAGTGAATACTGAAACAAAAAATTTAGCAAATTTAGTTATCAAAGAAATAGGTAACGAAAATTTTGATTTTGGTGTTTTGCAAAAGATGCAGCAGGCTTTTAGTATTGCAAGTAAGCAAAAACAAAGGGAAGCTTTTATAAGTTTTTTAGATAAAAAGCTTAATAAAGAGCAATTACATAAACTCAATCAAGCAATAATGGAAAATGCAAATGAATTAATGCCGGATAATGATCCTAATTTTGTTTGTCGTACTCCTAATAATAAAGTTTTTCAAGAAATATTATTATTGGAAGCAAAACGCTCAGGTATGAAAGCAAAATTTAGTGATAAAGGAGAATTACAATCTCTTGATGTAAAAGATATAACACAGGAAATATTAGATCACTATTGTATTTTACAAGAAAAATTTTATCCTAAAAGAGATTCTAAAGATTTGATAGATAGTAGAATAGCTCAAAGTATTAATTTTTTATTATATGCTCCACTTTTCCGAGAATCAGATATATATACAAAATTAGGTTTAAAATCTGCTGAGATAGAGCGAGAAATACAAGATCCTAACGGTAAGTATGTTAAACAATTAGTAGATGCTAAAATAGGAACCAATATACATTTTAATACCAAAGAAAATTTAGAAAATAAAGCAAGTGAAGGAAAAGAGACTAAGATATCTTCAATAATTGAAAAAGCAATAACAACACTCGAGAAAGACAAAAAGGTAAGTATTGAAGATAAGAGACAAGGAGAAATAAAAAGGCATTTATCTAAATCCTTAGAAGGAGCTTCTGATTATATATTAACATTCAAAAAAAATGATTTAGTAGATGTAATATATCAAGGATTAGATAAAAGACAAACTTGGTGGTCAAAGATTGTTAATTATATAGGTATAAAATCATATTCCATTTCTAAAGAAAATCTTGAGAAAATAGGAAAAATAATAAATAGTGAAATTAAAAACTCTCATACTCCTTTAAAGATAGAAGTACAAGAACAGTTAAAACAAATCTCAAAAGAGTTAAATAGATTAAATAATCCGGCATTGTCGTCAGAGGCTAAAAAGGTTCAGGCAAAATCTAAAAAACCGCCTGTTCCTCCAAAACCTGAACACCTCAAAAAAAGAAATCACGAATTATAATGATTTTGTTGTGTGGCTCAGTTTTTTCGTCATTGCGAGGAAAAATTGAAAATTTTGACGAAGCAATCCAGTAAAAAATTCTGATTTTACAGAATTTTTTATTATTTTTCTGGATTGCCACGCTCCTTGCAGTCGCTCGCAATGACGATTCGGTGTCCACACAAGCAAACCTTTCGCAGGAATGACATCAATCCCTACAATAATTTATAATTTATTACTTCCCATAATATTATAACCGCAATCTACATAATGAATTTCACCGGTAACACCTTTAGATAAATTACTAAATAAATATACTGCTGCTCCTCCTACATCTTCTTGGGTAGTATTACGTTTTAACGGTGCGGTTGCAGCGTGAGATTTAAGCATAGTACTAAAATCACCTATTGCACTAGATGCTAAAGTTTTGATAGGTCCTGCCGAAATAGCATTTACTCTAATATTATTTTCTCCCAAATCGTTTGCTAGATATTTTACACTAGCCTCAAGTGCAGCTTTAGAAATCCCCATTACATTATAATTAGGTATAACTTTTTCAGCACCGTAGTAAGTTAACGTCACAATGCTTCCGCCGTCATGCATTAAGGCTTCTGCGGATCTTGAGAGTTCTAGAAGAGAGTAACATGATATATGTAAGGAATTATGAAAATTTTCTAAGCTAGTATCAACATAACGTCCTTTTAATTCATTTTTATCGGCAAAAGCCATACCGTGAAGTAAGAAATCGAAACTACCCCATTTCTCTTTTATATTATCAAATAAATTACTAATTGATTTTGGATTCGTAACATCAAGTTCGCTAACAAAATTACAACCTATTTCCTCAGCAAGCGGTTTAACTCGTTTTTCTAGTACTTCCGATTGATAAGTAAACCATAGTTCGGCACCGTGTTTTTTAGCAAGCTGTGCAATCGCCCACGATATTGACATATTATTTGCAATACCTGTAATTAAGCCTTTTTTTCCTTGTAGTAATCCTGTAGTCATTTATTTACTCATTATATTAAAACTTGCTGAAATGATAGCATGATGTATTATTTTGTAAACAAATAATCAATAAAAATGTATAAACCTAAAATCATATGTTTACTGCTAGGTATGTTAAGCGGTTTAGTTTTTGCTCCGACTTTCTTTATACCGGCATTATTAACGTTATCTTACTTATGTTATATAGTTCAAAAATCCGAAAATTGGCAAGAAGCCGCAAAATTTGGTTATTTATTCGGTTTTGGGCATTTTTTAAGTGGAATATATTGGATAAGTATCGGTGTTAGCGTTTATATTGCAGATTTTTGGTGGGCAATTCCTTTTGCGTTATTTGGACTACCTATAGTTTTAGCTTTCTTTATATCGGCAAGTTGCACGCTTAGTTTTTTCGCTAAAAATAATAAATATTACCAATTTATATTCTGTTTATGTTGGGTATTATTTGAGTGGATACGTTCGTGGATTTTTACCGGTCTTCCTTGGAATTTGATCGGTTATGCTTTTTCATTTTCAGATATTTTAATACAGTCTTTAAGTATAATAGGGATATATGGACTTAGTTTTATAGTTATATATATTGCCACTTTCGCTTATCCTTTATTTAGCAAGCAATTTACTCAGTTAAAAATATTACTAGCTAGTTCAGTTCTAGTATTAACCGTAATTGTCATTTACGGAGCAGTAAGGCTAAGTAATAACCATGCAAATTTTACCGATATAAAAGTGCGATTAGTGCAGCCTTCGATCCCTCAAACCGAAAAATGGAATGAAGAAGAATTTTGGCATAATTTAATGCTATATATTAATTTATCGGAAAATTCGGAACCTACCGATTTAATTATTTGGTCTGAAGCAGCATTAGTAGTACCTGATGATATACCGCAAGTTAAATCAGAATTATTAAAAATGCTAAATTCTACAAATGCTATTTTGATAACAGGAGGAATTTCGGATAATAAAAAACAAGGTGATGAGTTTGAACTTTACTCAGCTATGTATGCTCTTGATAAAAATGATCATAAATTATTTGAATACCATAAATCACATTTAGTACCTTTCGGTGAGTATATGCCTCTTAAAAAGATACTACCGTTTAAAAAATTAACTCACGGTTTAATTGATTATAAAGAAGGAGACGGAGGGCTTGTTTATCTTGAAAAATATAATCTTAAAATTAAACCTTTAATTTGCTATGAATCTATTTTTCCTGATTTTGTACGGACGAATAATAAAATAGCCGATTTAATAATTAATATTACAAATGATGCATGGTATGGTAAATCAAGCGGTCCATATCAGCATTTTCATATTAGTAGAAGTAGAGCCGTAGAGAACGGTTTACCTATGATCAGAGTAGCGAATAACGGTATTTCAGCTATAGTAGATCCTTTTGGCAGAACAATAAAAAAACTAAATCTAAATGAAATAAATTATACCCAAGGTTTAATTCCTAAAAAACTAACCTCTCCTACTATATTCTCGCAATTCGGTAATTTTACTATTCTATTACTCATCGTTTTTATATTTTTAATTAATTATTTATTAGCCTTGATTCTTGATAACTAAAGGGTTTTAGTATTATTATATTAAATTTTTAATAAAGTTGCTTGATTAAATATAAAGTAATATATATACTACATTTGAAGTTGAATAGACTTTATAATAATTAATTTTTAATAATTAAAGCTTATTGTTAAAATGAATGATTCAATAAAACATCCGGACAAACTCGCAAGTGAACGTTTAAAAGAACGACGTCTTGCTGTAGGTATTAGCCAAAAAGAATTAGGACAAGCTTTAGACATTAGTGCTCTCCAAGTTAAAAAATATGAAGAAGGTTTAAGTAATATACCTATAAGTAGGTTATATGTTTTTGCAAAAGTTTTAAATACGCCTTTAAAGTATTTCTTTAATAGTTCTGAAGAAGAAAAGTTAAAAACTGACGATGAAAATACTTCTAATAATAAAATTGAATATCTATTCAAAGAAATAGAAAGTGATTTCTTAAATAATATTGCTGAAGAAGAAGGGCAATATGAAAATGACATCTCTTTTGATTATAAAGAATTATCAAGGACTATGGAAAGAGAACTTTTATCGTTAACTAGAGCATTTACTAGAGTACAAAATCCAAATATTAGAAAAATAATAATTGAACTTGTCAGATCAGTATCTATACCTTGTGAATAATATTAAATTTTCATTGACTTAGCATTACCAAAGTATTAGTTTTTGTTAAGATTTAGTAAATTCTGAACCATTAACAATTATTAAATATATTGGAGGAAGTTTATGAGTAAAAGTAAGGCTATAGAAAATAACGGTATTAGTAATACAAATAGTCCAAACGGTAAATATATGGCTCCAAGACCGGAAGGAGTAAAACCTACCTGTGTAGTAATTACTTATTCTGTAAGCAAGGATATTAAAGCTGCTCGTGAAGTATTGGATGAGCGAGGTGCAAGTGTTCATTACATAATTGATAAGGATGGGACTCAAAAAGAATATCACAATGATTTAACAGATCAAGCTTTTTATGCGGGCAAGAGTAGTTGGAAAGGAGAAGTAGGTGTTAATAAGTTTGGTATTGGAGTCATGCTTATTAATGATGCAAAAAGCGATTTTCCTAAAGAGCAAATAGGGAAATTAAAAAGCTTTCTTACAGATTTAGCAGAAAGATATCCAGATTTAGATTTAAAACATGATTTAGTTGGTCTTGGTGAAGTAACTGTAAACCGAGAAGGAAATGCTCATATAGCTCCTGGGTCAAAATTTCCTTGGAAAGAATTAGCGGAAGCGGGTTTTGGTAGATATTTTGAGACTACGCAAGAGCAAAAGAGTAAATTATTATTAAGTCCTGATAGTACTGGAGAAAAAGTTAATACTTTACAAGAAAATTTAAAAGAATATGGCTATGGAGTAGAATCCACAAGTACATTTGATCAATTTACTCAGCAAGCAGTTAGAGTATTTAATGATCGTTATGGTACCGGTTTAACAGGTGAAGAGCCGCCCGTAAGCTGGACTGAAGCAGGTCAAGATGTTCTATCGCAATTACTAGGGCAAACGGTATTAGAACAAACAGAAAATGCATAGTTTAAGAAATGAATTTCTTTTTCATTTTGCAAGCCTTGCTGCATAAGTACTGAATCGTCATTAAGAGGATGAATGGCTTGTTTAGGTCATTCCTGCGTGGATCGATTTCACCCCTGTCATCCCGCGACTTGATCGCGGGATCCAGTTTAAAATACTAAAAATTTAGTATTTTAAGTTACTTTTATGGATACTGTGGTCAAGCCACGGTATGACAACCAAATGCATTTTTCGATCCACGCAACAATGTCATGCGGGGATGACATCGAGTAGGTTTTTCGAGCCGTGCAACAACTTTATGCAATAATAACTTTTCGCAAAAGCGGTGATGACATCGAAGTATAGGCTATCTCAAGCAATTCTTTTAGGCAATACTATTTATTGGTTATTGGCATAATCTTAAAATGGTGCTAAACATTAAAACTTATTTACAGATAGCCTCTAAGGTAGAGCTTTCTTGACTATTTAGCTTCTAGTCAAAGAAAGATAAGTTTTTTATCTTTACTTTATATTTCTACAGTTAAAAATATTTATGATATCTTTAAAGGTTAATAGTTTAATACAAAATTGGCGTTGGCGTAGATAATTTTTTGCGTTTATATGTTTGCTATATGCAAATTTAGATTTTGATTATTAAATTATAACTTCTAGTCAATTGATTTGAACTCTGTGCTTCGTTGTTAGTCGGCTCGCCTATTATTATAGGCTTCGGTCCTCACGCCTATCACAAAATTCAACTGAATTGACTATATAATAGGATATTAAAATGTTTATCTCTAATATTTTTCAAAAATTTTTTTCTTTTCTTTTTGTTTTATTCATCATAGCTGCAGTTTATGCGGATCAAAAAAAGTAGCAGTCATTGTTCCACTTGAACATGCTGCAATGACTGAGATTATATCAGGAATTAAAGAGTCGCTAAAAGATATAGATGCAGAAATTATAGTTAAAAATGCTCATGCTGATTCTAATATTTTACTTGCCATTATAAAGCAAATAAAAGATCAGGATATTGATGTAATAATTCCAATAGGCACGACAGCCAGCCAAACTGTTATTTCTCATATAACAAAAATAAACCTATTGTTTGTGCTGCTGCTATGATTAATAGCAAAAATCTACCTTTAGTTACCGGTGTTAACGATGAGATAAAAATCACCGACACCATTAGTAAATTACCTTTTTTATAGAATATCACTTTAATTTATAGCAGTAGCGAGAAAGTTATACCTGAAGTAGAAATGTTAAAATTATATACTGGAAACAATAATATTTCTCTGCACACGCTAATGATATGCCGGTCGCTATAAAAAATGCTCCTGAAAATACGCAGAGTTTTATAATTTTGAAAGATCATTTAATAGTTAGCGGAATTAATATTTTAAAGCAAGAAGCATTTAAACGCCGTATTCCGATCATTGCTTCCGATGAAGGTTCGGTAATCAGCGGGGCTACTATTGCTGTAGGAGTACAAGAAAAGCAAATAGGTGTGGAAGCAGGTTTAATGGCAAAAAAAATCTTGCAAGGAACAGAGCCGAAAGATATTCCGTTTGGGGATATGAAAGACTTAACTTTGTTTATTAATCTTCAATCTTTGTCAAAACAAGATATTCTAACTAAAGAAAATTTATCCGTACTTCCTTTCACTCATAAAGAAATTGCAGAGTAGTATATGAGTATTGTTATTGCTGCTCTTGAGCAATCCTTAATAATGCTACCGCTTATTTTAGGTATGTATATAAGTTATCGGGTTCTAAAAATTACCGATCTTACCGTAGACGGTACTTATGTACTTGGTGCGGCGGTATTTGCCCGTAGTCTTTCATTTGGGTTATGTCCTGCATTAATATTTGCTGTAATATCAGGCGGAATTATTGGCAGTATAGTTAGTTTTATGCAGAAGAATAACCGCATTAACGGGCTTATAGCCGGAATACTTGCAAGTTTTATGCTTTATTCCGTTAACTTACAAATTATGCAGCGTCCTAATATATCGGTTTTTGGTATGCCAACGCTATTATCTATATTAGATCTCGAAAATTGGTTAGTGCCTTTAAAATAATCAATTGCCTTATTATATCTGCAGTTATAATTTTATTGAAAGGTAAGCTCGGTTTATTTCTTTAAGCTTTTGGTTTTAATAAAGATTTATTGATTAATTTAGGAAAACCTGCCGAGCTTTATCGCACTATCTTAGCATAAGTAATTGCTTGGCTGCTTTAACGGGTACTTATCTGCACAAATAAACGGTTTTGTCGATATTAATATGGGTTTTGGGATGGCACTAGTCGGTATCGGTGCGATTGTTATAGGGCGTCATATTTTAATCCATGCTAATAATTTTAATGCGTTAAAAGAGATATTTTCCTGTTTTATAGGTATATTATTTTACTTTATTGCTCTGAGCATGTTGCTTCGGATTGGCATTGACCCCATAAACCTTAAGCTTATATTAGGGATAGTATTGTTTATTTCGTTGAGTACGGTGAGTAAGAAGTAGGGTATAGTACTCTATGATTTTTACTGTATGTCATTTCCGCGAAGGCGGGAATCCAGAAAATGACTGTCACCCCATGGCTTGACCACGGGGTCCAGTTAAAAATACTAAATTTTAGTATTTTTAAGTTGTATTTTTGGATACCGCGATCAAGTCGCGGTATGACAACGGAGGATTCCCGCATATGCGAGAATGACATAAACGAGCCATGCAACAACGCCTACGTGGGAATGACATCAATATAAAAATGCTTTAAAAGACAAAATTATGAAACCTTATTTATATGCAGAAAAAATATATTTCAAAGTTAAGGAAAGAAGTGAGCCTATAATTGCTGAAACTACTTTAGCTAAAATACTTGCTGGCTATCTAAAACCTACTAACGGAAAGGTGTTTCTAGATCAAGTCAGAATCGATAAAATACCTAAAGGACAAAAAGCTTCTACATTAGTTACATTAACACAAAAGGCTGAAGAGAGGCTATTTACCGAGCTAACTCTTGAGGAAAATATTATTCTGTGGGAAAGTAGATTCCCTAGTAATGAATGATTAACAAGTAGCGAGGTGTTAGAGCTTACAGGTTCACCTGAACGATTCTTGTCCCTACTTTCACAGCCATTAGGTAAATTTTCCGGCGGAGAAAAGCAGATTATATTGCTTGCACTTAGCATAGCTCATCCACCTAAAATGTTATTTCTAGACGAACATACCGCAAATTTAGATCCGAAAGCTTCTTTGGAATTGATGAAAAGAACAGCAGAGATTATAGAGAAGCATAAGATAACTTCCGTTATGATTACGCATAATTTAGAAGATGCCGTAAATTACGGCAAAAGGCTTATAGTACTTGATAGTGGTAAGGTAGTACTAGAAACCACTGAGTTTTTCTTTAAAAGAACTTAAAGAGATGTTAAATTAGAAATGAATATTTGAGCCTATTTGTCCGGCTAATTCAGTACCGAAAGAATATTTACAAATTTCATCTATTAAATTGTCTCTTGTCTCATCACTAATACCTTGATAAAAAGATACGAAATTAATAAGACCCTCTGCGTTTTCTCCTTTATCAAGACGTGCCCTTACATAAGCTGATAACTCTTTTTCTGAAGTAGTTAATGAAGCCGGTGCTGTAGGGGCTGCTACAGGAGTAACTAATGCCGGAGCTGCTACCGGATCATTATCATTAAAGTCATACTTTATAACTTTATCTATTAACTCTTCTTTTGTAGCACTATCAACGTTAAACTCAAATATTGTATTAATAATACCATCCTTAGCTTCACCGTTTTTAAGACGTTGCATAACATCCTTTAATAATTTTTCGTGTGTATTTTTTGCAAACCCTTCTTCATCCGGTGAATTATAATCATTAACATCCATGTCTTTATAATCTTTGGCTGATTTTGCACCCAAGTATTTTTGTATGGTGTTAATTTTTATTTGCTCATCAATATGAGAATTATATTTTTTTAATGCATAAACTATCTTTTCTTTATCAACACCTATCTTTACAAGCTCTTCTATACTGTGATCGAATGGATTACGCAATAGAACGCCTTCTCCTATATTAACACCTTTAGATAATAACTTCTCAAGTAACCATTTATCTCTTGATGTTAGTGCGTGATTAAAAATTGACTCTCCTCCAATGGTTGGAATAGTAATGTTTGTCTTGATATTAAGGTTAACATTATTATTTAAAAAGAACTCAATTAGCTCCTTATTTTCTTCCGGCTGACGATTTCTAGTAAGATAAAAGAAAGGGGGTGCTCCATATCCATCTACCGGATCAATTTCACTACCGGACTGTAATAAAATTTTAATTATTTCAGATTCTTTAGAAAAAGCTGCACAATGCAAAGGTGTAAGTCTTTGTTCATTCTTAATATTAACATCTATATTTTTTTCAAGTAAAAAAGCAAGGAGTTCTTTGTTTCCTTCTCCTGCCGCATAATGCAAAGGCGTAAGTCCATAATTGTTTTTAACGTTATTAAAATCTGCCCCTTTGTCTAATAAAATTTGAGCTATTTCTTTAGTGCTTGCATAAAATAAAGCTGTATTTCCTTGTTCATCTTTCTCATGGATATTAGCATCTTGCTCAATTAACTCTTTAACAATATCTGCATTTCCACTTGAAGCTGCTATACCAAGTAGTTTACGGTTGTCTTCATGTCGTTCAATTAAGGTATCATGTCTTGCGGGATCCAGTGTACGTACATTGTCCTCTGCTGCTATTGTTGTAGAAGTAGTGGTTGGTATTGCTGCTACTGGAGCTGTTACGGGGTTATTATCGTTAATATTGTAATTAAAAAGCTTTTCTATTAATTTCGCTATGGTAGTTTCATCCATATCAGAATAAAATTCAGGATTCATAATTAATCCATTAATAAGTTTATTCTTATCGTCCTCATTTTTAATATTTTTCTTCATCTCGGAAAATCTTTGTTCTGCTTTAAATTCAGGAAGTGCTAAGCGTGCATTAGCGGAATTAATTAATAATTCTTTAATTTCTGGGTTAGAAGCATATTCTAAAGGTTTCTTACCTTCTGCGTCTGTAGCGTGAAAGTAAAAGTCTAACATTATTTACATTTCCTATACGTGCCGCATTATATAAAACTGTACTTCCGTTTGGAAGTTCTGTATTAATTTGTTGATTCATCATATGAATATCCTATTTAGTTTAAGTTATTTTATCGTATGGGCATTATACGAAATACTTTTAATTTTTACAAGTCAATAGTTGACTTTTTAATCATTGATTAATCAAATTTAATATTTTTGCGGTGAGTTTAAGTGTATGGTGATTATGCCATTCCCAGGTGTTGTTGCGTGGATACCAAAATCGTCATTACGAGCAGCCGTAGGCTGCGTGGCAATCTCATGTAAATAATAACAAACTCCTGAAATTGCTTCGTCAATTGCTATGCAATTTTCTCGCAATGACGAGAAATCTGATCTATGCAACAAAGTCCCGCTTTCGCAGGAATGACATCATAGGTTTTTCGAACCATGCGGGAATGACATCGAATAGGCTTTCCGATTTCCGATGCATGTAACAACCCCATGTTGAGCTAGGAATGTTTTTAAAACTAAGTTTTTTTTGGATAAAACCAAACGAGGAGTAAACAGATTAGAATACTGATATTTAAGAGTAGATTATACTCTGTCATGGAAATACCCAGGATTTTGATAGCGGGTTTAGTGCAGGAAGTGATTGGCTGCGAGTAGAACATTTGTTTGATATGCTGGATGGATAAACCTTTCGGGATACGGATCATTGATGAACAAAGAGCACTTGGTTGTATTATGCCTCTTTCTACGAAGCTATGATATGTTGATAATATGCAAGAGCTAAGGATAGTTAGGAGAATGAATATTAAAGTATATTTGCTTAATTGTCTGATGATTAAAGCAGTTAAGCAAATTTTGATTAGCGTTAAATAGGGGAACCTTTCGTAAATGCATAAAGGGCAGGGGGTGTAATGGAATATATATTCAGCAATATAAGCGGTAGCAAGTGCTATTATAGAAATTGCAATTAGCCCTAAATGTAGAACTTTATAGCTATCTTTTCTGATGTAATTTATAATAGTATTAAATGGCATGGGCTTTTTATTCTTAATGTCATTGCGAGCGACTGTAAGGGGCGTGGCAATCTCAGGAAGTTTGACGAGATTGCCGCTTCGCTTCTCGCAAGGCATTGTTGCATGGATCAGTTTTTTCAGTGTCCATCCCACGACTTGATCGCGGGATCCAGTTAAAAATACTAAAATTATTAGTATTTTTTATTGTTTTTATGGACCCCATGGTCAAGCCACGGGGTGACACAGTGGGTTTTACCGGTTCACGCAACAACAATTCCTCCTCGCAATGACGCTAGTTTAGGCTTCAAAATCGCAAAAAATTCAAGTGATATTTTACAAATAAATAAATTTAGTATATTGTTACTGATTATTTAGTATATTGTTACTGATTATTAATTAAAGTGCAAGAAAAATAAATGTCAGAAATTTGGGAAGATGCAATTAAGTCAAATGCTTTGCCTTTTGTCGAGGCTAAGAAGATATTAGACAGCTTAAACGGTAAAACTCCTGAAAAAGGTTATGTATTATTTGAAACGGGTTACGGTCCTTCAGGTTTACCTCATATCGGTACTTTTGGTGAGAATGCTCGTATGGTGATGGTGCAGAAAGCGTTTGAGCAATTATCCGATATTCCGACTAAGCTAATTTGCTTTTCCGATGATATGGACGGGCTTCGTAAAGTGCCAAGTAATATCCCCAACCCTGAAATGGTAGCACAGTATATGGATATGCCGCTTACCTCTATCCCTGATCCGTTCAAGGAATGTGAAAGTTATGGGCATTATATGAATGCAAAGCTTCGCTCATTTCTTGATAAATTCGGCTTTAAGTATGAGTTTTATAGCAGTACTGAAAGTTATAAAGCGGGTATGTTTGATGAGATGCTACTAAAGGTGCTTGAGAAATATGATGAGATAATGGAGCTGATGCTACCGACTTTTAGGGAAGAGCGAAAGGCTACCTATTCACCTTTCATGCCTATATGCCCGAAAACAGGTAAAGTACTGCAAGTACCTATAGAAAAATGGGATGCTAAAGCAGGGACAGTTACGTATAAAGACGATGCCGGTAATTATATAGAAGTACCGGTAACGGGAGGGCATTGTAAATTACAGTGGAAGCCGGATTTTGGTATGCGTTGGGCTGCTCTTAAAGTCGATTATGAAATGTACGGCAAAGACCATTTGGCAAATGCTCGACTTTATTCGGAAATTTGCCGAATCCTAGGAGGAAAGCCGCCGGTGCAGCTATGTTATGAGCTATTCTTAGATGAAAACGGTGAGAAAATATCAAAATCAAAAGGTAATAGTATTAGCGTTGATGATTGGCTTAAATATGCTCCTGTTGAAAGTATGGCATTATTTATGTACCAAAATCCGACTAGAGCTAAGCGTTTGTTTTTTGATGTAATTCCTAAAAATGTTGATGAATATATTACTTTTAATCAGAAATATCATTTAGAAGAGGATAGGGCAAAGCGTTTTGCAAATCCCGTTTATCACATCCATCACAGAAATGTACCGAAAATTGAGACTTTTGGAATTACCTATTCGTTGCTTTTAAATCTTACTTCTGTGTGTAATCCTTCCGATAAATCGGTACTTTGGGGATTTATTAGCAAATATGAGCCAAAAGCAACTCCAAATACTAGTCCTTATCTTGACCACTTAGCAGAATTTGCTATAAGATATTATAATGACTTTATTAAAGCACATAAATTATATTTAGCTCCTTCTGAAAAGCATAAGGTTATTTTACGGGGTATATTAGATATGTTATCTAGTATATCCGATCAAACCGAGGCTGAAGTAATTCAGAAAGCAATATATGATATAGGAATGAAAGCAGGGTATGAAAATCTGCGTGATTACTTCAAAGATTTATATCAGATATTGCTTGGGCAGAATGAAGGTCCAAGACTTGGGACTTTTATAAAGCTTTACGGTATAAAAGAAACGATGAAGTTGGTTGAAGGGAAGTTGTAACCTATATGTCATTCCTGCGAAAGCAGGAATCCATAAAATAAAACTACAAAATTAAAATGTATTGGGTATATATATTATGCTAATAAGCATGGTACTTTATATATTGGTATTACTAATAATATAATACGTCGTGCTTATGAACATAAACAAAAAATAATAAAGGGTTTTACCTCAAAATATAATATTATAAAGCTTGTTTATACAGAAGAATTTACTGATATTAAAGAAGCACTTACGAGAGAAAAAACTTGAAAAAATGGAAGCGTAGTTGGAAAATAGAGCTGATAGAAAAAACTAATCCTGAATGAAAAGATTTAATTGAATAGTTCTATGGATTCCTGCTTTCGCAGGAATGACATTACATAAACCAATTGTCATAAAACCATGAACAAATTATATTATAAAACTGGATACCGTGGTCAAGCCACGGTATGACACCGAAAACAAATGAATGAAATTTTTTGTAGTGCGTTACCTATTTTTTTAATTACGCTTCTTGGTAGTATTATCAAAAATAAATGGTTAACTTCGGAAGAATTTTGGCGTGGTATTGAGAAATTATCGTATTTTGTACTATTCCCTGCCATGCTGTTTAATTACGTATCTACTGCCGACTTAAGCGTTGCATCCATAATTAAATTAGTAGTGGCTCTTATTATATCCACTATTCTTGTATCAATCGGTCTTATAATTTACCAAAAAAAATACAACATAGATAAAGTCCAATTTACTTCCATTTTTCAAGGGTCGATTCGTTATAATAGCTACATTTTTTTTGGAGTAAGTAGCCCGCTGCTTGGTCCTAGCGGGCTTTTTATTGTTGCCGTTATTTCTTCTTATATGATTATTTTTACCAATATTTTATCGGTAATGATTTTCGCTTATTATATCCCTAGTAAATCCGTTACTAATACTATTAGAACTAGTTTTGTTTTAATGATGAAATTAATTGTGCGTAATCCGTTAATTATCGCAAGTTTAGTAGGATTCGTTTTTAATTACTCAAATCTTGAATTACATTTAGGGCTTAGGAAAACGTTAGATAGCCTTTCTAATGCCGCTTTAGCTATCGGTATGCTAAATGTTGGGGCAGGGCTTAATTTTACTATTAGACAAGAGCTTTTATATAATGTAATGTTTACAAGCTTTGTTAAATTAGTTGCATTTCCTCTAGTTAGTGTAGTAGTACTATGGTTAATGTCTATTGACGGATTAGATAGATCGGTAGGAATATTATATAGCTGTCTTCCATGTGCGAGTACGGCTTATGTTTTATCTCGTCAGCTTGACGGTGATCCTGATTCTATGGCGTCGATTATAACATTTACTACTTTTTTCTCGGTAGTTACTATATCAATTATTATGTATATAATGGGGTGAATTTATCACGTCATTGCGAGCGACCATAGGGAGCGCGGCAATCTCAAGAATTTGCCTGAGATTGCTTCGTCGAATTACATTCTTCTTGCAATGACGATAAATTAAAACAAACAAACAAATAAAACAGGAATTTCTAAAATGGATGAAATGAATAAAATAAATTACGCTGAAGCACTTGAGTATCATGAAAAAGATAAGCCTGGTAAGATAGCTATTTCTGCAACAAAGTCTTTAGTTACTCAGCAAGATTTATCGCTTGCTTATTCACCGGGGGTTGCTGCTCCCTGCCTTGAAATTGCTAAAAATCTAGAGGAAGTATATAAATATACGGCAAGGGGTAATTTAGTTGCGGTGATCTCTAACGGCACTGCCGTACTTGGGCTTGGTAACTTGGGAGCTGCCGCTTCAAAACCGGTGATGGAAGGCAAAGCCGTACTATTCAAAAAATTTGCCGATATTGATGCAATTGACTTGGAAGTGAATACGGAAGACCCTGAAGAATTTATTAATGCCGTGAAGTATCTCAGTTATAGTTTTGGGGGTATTAATCTTGAAGATATAAAAGCTCCAGAATGTTTTATTATAGAAGAAAAATTAAAATCTTTAATGGATATACCGGTCTTTCATGACGATCAGCATGGAACGGCGATTATTACCGCCGCAGGGCTAATAAATGCTGCGTATCTTACTAATCGCAAGCTTGAAGATTTAAAAATCGTAGTTAACGGAGCAGGTGCAGCGGCTATTGCTTGTATTGATTTATTAATTGCTCTTGGAGTCGATAAATCAAAGATTATTTTATGTGATACTAAAGGTGTTGTTTACAAAGGACGCCTAGAAGGTATGAATAAATGGAAAGAGCTATATGCAAGTGATACCAAATTTAGAACCTTAGCGGAAAGCTTAAATAATGCTGATGTATTTATAGGGTTATCGGTAAAAGGGGCAGTAACTAAAGACATGGTGAAGGGGATGGCAAATAATCCGATTATTTTTGCTATGGCTAACCCTGATCCGGAAATTACTCCTGAAGATATAAAGCTTGTGCGAGATGATGCGATTATAGCAACAGGGCGATCTGATTATAATAATCAGATTAATAATGTTATGGGATTTCCTTATATTTTTAGAGGAACATTAGATGTAAGAGCTAAGACTATTAATACGGAAATGAAAATAGCTGCAGCAAAAGCCATTGCAGATTTAGCCCGTAGACCTGTACCGGAAGAGGTGTATAAAGCTTACTCAGGGCGTAAGATGGTTTTCGGTAATGAGTATATTATTCCTGTGCCTTTTGATCCTCGTTTAATTACTGTAGTGGCAGCGGCGGTTGCCGTTGCTGCAATAGAAAGCGGCGTTGCTAGGGTTAAAGATTTTAGTATAGGTAAATATAAGAAAGAATTAGGTGGCAGATTAAACCCTACTGCTAACTATATGAATTTCTTAGCTGAAAAAATTCATAATGCACCGCTTAAACGGATTGTTTTTGCTGAAGGTGAAGAAGAAGAAGTAATTTCTGCCGCTCTTATGATGCGAGACGAGAAATACGGTCATCCGATTATAATTGGTCGTGTTGAACGAATTGAGGCTACGTTAAAAAAGATAGGTCAAGATATTAGCTTAGACGGAATTCAAATAATGAATGCGGCCTTAAGCGATAGTTTAGAGAAATATACTGATTATTTATATAAAAGACTTCAGAGAAAAGGTTATTTATATCGTGATTGTGCAAAGCTTGTTAAAACTGATAAGAATATTTTTGCTGCTTGTATGGTAGCATGCGGTGACGGTGATGCTCTTTTAACTGGTGTTACGAAAAGTTATATCGATAGTTTAGAAGATATCATGAAAGCCATTTCACCAAAACCTAATCGTAGAATCTTTGGCTATTCAATTATGATTACTAAAGATAATAATATTATTATTGCTGATAATTGTATTACCGAATATCCAAACAGCTGGGAACTTGCACAAATAGCAACCCAAACTGCAGAAATTGCTAAAAATATGGGAATCACTCCTCGTGTTGCACTTCTTTCTTTTTCAACATTCGGTAATTCTTCTAAGGAAAAAACAGCTCGTATTCGTGAAGCAGTAAATATACTAGATAATTTTAGCAAAGACAAAGAAGAGCTGAGCGGCATGAAAGTAGATTTTGAATATGACGGAGAGATGTCGGTTAAGGTGGCTTTAGATGGTGATTTACGTAAATTATATAAATTTTGTAGATTATCAGGATCTGCAAATGTATTAATTATGCCTGGTTTAAATTCAGCTGCTATTTCTACTGAATTGTTACAAGAATTTTCATCAAATAGCTTTATAGGTCCTATAACAAACGGTTTTGAAAAACCCGTTCAAATACTTCAAGCTACAGCAACAGCTAATGAAATACTAAAAATAGCAACTTTTGCTTGCGTTGAAGCTATAAAAGAGGTTTAATTACTATATCTTTAAAATCAATTAACTTGTGAGAGGTAAAGTGGCTTCGATTACAGAACTTCATAAAAAAATATACAAGAAATTACAAAAGATTTACGAAAACATGATCCTCAAATACCTGATACCAGTAAAAAACCGTTAGCTTCTAGAGAAAATTTTGAAGATCTAATACATTCTAATTTAGGAAAGCCTGTACGAAGTAAACCGCTTTCTTTTGATGAAGAGTTAAAGAAAAAAGTTCAAAGCAGACAAGTAAAGGATTCTTCCGAGCAGCAAACAAAGATTACAGAAGAAAAAATAGATAAACGTATAGAAGAATTAAAGCAAAAACAGAAAGAACTAGAAGATAGGAAAAAGGGGCTTGAAGAAAAAAAGCTCATTCTAATATTACTAGAGAAGAAAGATGGAAAATCGTTGCAGAATTAGAAGCTATTAATAATCAATTTAAGGCTATAGAAAAAGAACATAATACTATTAATAGTGCTTCCGATAGAGAAAAAAAGTTTGAAACTTCTACAAAAAGAGAACCGACAGCTGCAGATTTATAGTAACAAGGAGCATTAGCAGCTATAAAACGTATGAAAGAAGAGAAGATAAAACAGCAGCAAGCAGAAGCTGTTAATCAATCTTCAAAAAATACTACAACTATGCCTAGCGGTACTATACCGATGCCGCCTCCAATGCCTGGAAGCGGTATTCCTATTCCCCCATCGCCTCCGCCACCACCTATATCAATTCCAAAGACTATAAAAAAAGAGGTAAAGGATATTGGTAAACAAATGCCTCAAGGAGGAGATAATCATAAAGAAGAACTAGCAAAAGCTATAGCGGTACAAAGAAAGAAAATAGAACCTACAGGAATATAACTTGCTGCATGAATCGAAAAATAAGTTCGGTGTCATACCGTAGTCAAGTCACGGTGTGACAGGAGTGGAATTAATCCACGCAACAGCATCTTTACAAGAATAACTTAAGAATGGTTAAGATGTCCTATAAAGCAACCATGTTTAGGCAATATTCATTATTAAATTCCTTTCTTCTTGATTCAATTAAAGAGTCAACTAATGATATGTTATATTTATTTCTAGATTTTACTAATGCTTGAAATTCTTTAATTTTATTTTTTAGCGAAAATTAATAAGATTTTTGTTGGAATAGTTATTCATATTTCAAAAAAATCTTATAATTTGTAGACAAAAAGAGTAAAAATAGATTAAATTAATTTTCTTTCAGACAGCCTAAATAGTTGGTATCATATGATGTTGTCACCAAAAGAAAATATTATATGTCTAATTCAGCTTTTTTAGTTGCATTTTTTACAACGATTATCCGTTATTATGATTATGCTCTATTCGGTTTATCGGCTAGTATTCTTGCACAAAATTTCTTACCTAATATAGAGCAGGATAAACAACTACTCGGTTTTTTTGCCATTCTTAGTGCAGCCGTTATAGTGCGACCTTTAGGGTCTTTAATTTTTGGATTTATCGGAGATAAATACGGGCGTACTAAATCTATCAAGATATCAATGTTCATGAGTAGCATTTCTACCGGATTAATTGCTATTACTCCTTCCTTTGAGATAATAGGTATTTTTGCTACGGTAATACTAACATTATGTCGAATGGTTTTTTTAGCAAGCCTTGCCGGGGAAGTTGACGGAATAAAGGTTTATGTAGCTGAAAAAACAGGAAATAATCGGAAAAATTTAAATATAGGAATAGTTTCATGTTGTAGCCAAATAGGGGCATTATTTGCGGCTATAGCTTATTATTACGCTAGTAATTCCGATATCCAATATTTATGGCGTTTTAATTTCTTTATCGGTGCAATATTTGGTTTATTTGCTATTTTGATGAGAAATTTTTTTAAAGAAAGTAGCGAATTTTTATATTATAAAGGTACTATAGAGCTAAATTTAGAAAGGTTTAGACAAGATGAATTTAAGGAAGAGTCTGCGGAGCGTACAAAAGTACGTGAACACAGACGAATGCCGAAAAATTCGCTTGTATTAAGCTTTCTAAATGACGCTCGGCAAATTATAAAAGATAATAAACTATCCTTTATAATAGCATTATTAGTAAACGGTGCTATTGGAGGAGTATACCATTTTTTAGTAATTTTCTTAGGAGTTTTTTTAACAAAAATAGCTTTTATAAATCATCCTGAAATAAGATTTATGAATATAGCTCTTACTACTACCTATGGAATATCAGCCGTTTTTGCAGGGCTGCTTGCCGATAAAATAAACCCTTTAAGACAGATTGCATGGGCTTTATTTGCCAGCATTATTGTTGCTTTAGGAATGCAAATAATGTTATACAAACAAATATTTAATATTCTCTGTCCCGTTATATTAATAGGGCTTGTAGCATTTTATGCAGTACCGCTACAAATTATTGTTCAATCCTTATTTAAGACTAATGTTAAAATGAGGCTTTATAGTCTATCACATTCTTTTGGAGGTATTATTCTATCCTCAACTACTCCTTTCTTTAGTATGTTGTTGTGGCAAAATTTTAAGTCACTATCTCTAACTTTAAGCTTTTTCATATTTTTGCTTATAATATTAATGAGTACAGTGTTGGTTTTACGTAGGATGTCATCCTCGTAAAAAGGCTTGTTGTGTGGATCGGAAAACGCACTCGTTGTCATCCCGTGGCTTGACCACGGGATCCAAAAAACAACTTAAAATATACATAGAAATAACATCAATTGCCTTAGATATTTCTTCCGTCTTTACTGCGACCTGTAGGTTTTATGCTAGGACTACTTGAAGATTTGGAGCTTTGCTGTGCTTGTGTCCCAATTTGCTTCGCTTCTTTTGCTAAGTTTTCAAATTTGTCTTTTAAGCTTTTTGTATTGCCTTTTAGCTTTAAATCGTGAGTTATTTCGTTAATATTCAATTTTTCAGGAGTTGGATGATATATAGGCTCTTTAGATTGAGTATGTTTAGAATGTTCTATTGCAAATTTTGTACGAGGTCTTATTAGTTCATTCTCTTTCCCTGTACCTTTCTGTTTTTCTTCCTCCCATTTATCCCATTCCTCAGGTGATGTCCAGTATCTTGTTATTTTACTATCAAAGCCTTTTTCAAATTTGTTTATTAAATTTTTGGTACTATTCTCTTTAATTTCTTTACCTCGATTTTCAAATTCAAAATTTTTCTTAGGAGTTATATAGTCAGATTGAGTATTTTCATGTTGTTTTTCTACAGTCTGTTTCTTTTCTTCTGTCCAGTATTTTTTGATTTTGCTGTCAGAGTCTGCTTCAAATTTTGCTATTCTATCTTTTATACCGGTAACTGCTCCTGTAGATATTTTAGGTTGCTCTTGGGTTGATTGCTTGGTATGTTTCGGAGATGTATTTTTAGATAATTCATAAGTAAAAGATTCTAAACTAGATAAATTCTTTTGAACTTTTTCTATATTGGAATTTAAATATTCTATTTCAGGTCCTTTATATTCTATTATATTTTTTAATATGGTATTAATTTCTACAAAAGATTCTTTAATCTCTTTATTAAACTTATCATCACTATTACTTATCTTACTACAATTAGTAGAAATTTTTTGAAGCTTATCTAATATATTGTTAATTCTCTCATCTTTTTGGGAAGTCGATACCATACTTGCTAAAAATTCACTTCTTCCTAAATTTCTATTAACATTACTTAAATATAGAGGTATGGTAGAGGCTTTAGTATAATCTTGTGGAAATTTATCGATCTCTTCTTTAAATCTCTTTAAGAACTTTATTGTATCACCGAATATAGGATGAGTATTCCAGGAAAGAGCAGGAGGAGTCGGTATTGCTTCCTGCATTAGATGAGTTATTGTCTCAACCTGCTTTGGAGGCGTATCTTTAGCTAATTCATCATTAAACAAGTTACGTATTTTAGGTAATACATTGTCGATATTAACCTGTTTTGGGGATGTGTCTTTAGATAGCTTTTCATTTTGTAGCTCAGATATATAATCATCTACTGCTTCTTTTAATTTATCTAAAACGGCACTATTTTGGGAAGGAGGCAGCATTCCGGCGTCATCCCACTCTAAAGCGATATTATCGCTTCTACGCTCCTGACGCGGATCAGTTAGCTTATAGTAATTTTTATTTAACAAGCGAGGATCACGTGAATTTTCGCTCTTTTCATATTCCTTAATTTCTTCAAATATACCTAGTGTCTTATAAATATTATCTATTTTTTCTTGAGTAAGTCTTTCATTGTTTACTTCTTTTTGTTGGATAGATTTTTGTAGTTCTTTTGTCGCCGTTAACTTATCTTTTGCTGTATTTAAATTTGATAAAATTTTCGCTTGTGCTAAATCAAGAGCTTCAATTAAATTAATAGAGCCGCTTTTTCCAAATGTGGTGGATAATTCTTCTTGGCTTGAACCGATTCCTGAATCAATAGAAGAAGATCTAGAAACGGTATTAGATTTAGGATTAATATTTGCCTGTTGTACATAAGATTTGCCGGCATCTATTAATATTTTATCAGTGAATTGTTCTAGTTCATTGAATGAGTTTTCTAGTTTTGCAAAAAGTTCTGTTGAGGAATGTACTATTGCCGGTGATAACTTAGGTATAGAATCTTCAGGTATAGTTTCTAAAGAAGGAGAATATTTACTTGTTTCTTTTTGTAGTACCGATTCATTTTGCTTTATTAAATTTGATATATTTTTAAATTTATTTGCTAATTCTTCAGATAATATATCAATCTTGTTATTGTTATTACTTCCGGCATATAAGACTAGAGCCTCCTTTATATTTTGCGAGATATTATCTGCATGATCTATTAACAACATCTTATATTGTAAATCTAATTCGCTTGAATTATTAGTATTACGGAAGTAATTTTTATTTACGATATACTTTTGCTGAGTATATTTTTAGAAGCTTCTATAAGTTCTTTTTCCTACTTTCTGAACAACTTCTTCCATCAATTGCAATAGATTAATATTGTCCTTTATTTCTAGTCCTTGCTCATTAGTGACTGGTAATGAATTACTTAGTCTTAATAATTCTGAAAAATCTGAAGGGGATATTAGGACATCAAGTTGAGCCTTTGCTTTTCTACCTTTTCTGTCTTCCTTAAAGCCTTCAACTTTACCAATACTAATAGGTAGGTTTTTTAGATAAATTTCTTTACTAGCACCCTGTATATTTTTATCATTTGCTACTTTGAAGTTAGTTTGTTGCTGAGAAACATACGATCCCGGTTTTCTAGGGTCTATTTTATTTATTAGAGCTTCTATAAAATTAGTTGTACGTGTTATAGCTAGTTTATCTGTTTCTAAAATATTATTTTAATATAGTATTTTTTATTAAATAAAGATTTCTTATTAGCCGGTCTAATTCATTCTTATGTTTCATAATTTCCCTCTATTAATAAAAATAAACCAAAATGTAATACCATTTATGTTAAATTAACAACACTAATAATTAGTATTAATTCAATATTTTAAATCTTGTTGCATTTGTGCTTCAATAATATAATTTTATCATTTATTTTATCGTCTCAATGAGTTTTTTAACTCCCTCGACTGATTTATCAAATAGTGCTTTTTCCTCTGTAGTTAACTGTAGTTCTATTACTTTTAGAACACCTTCTTTACCGATAATAATAGGTATTCCGACATATAAATCATGTACGCCGTACTCACCTTGTAAATAAGCGGTACAAGTTAGAATTTGACGTTTATCTTTTAAGTATGCTTCAAGCATTTCTATTGCTGAGGCTGCGGGAGCATAATAAGCAGAACCTGTTTTAAGTAATGCAACAATCTCACCGCCGCCGTTTCTAGTACGATCAATTATTTTTTCAATACGCTTATTACTTGATAAGCCCATTTTTATCAAGTCAGGTATCGGTACGCCTGATATTGTAGAATATCTTGCAAGAGGTACCATTGCATCACCATGACCGCCGAGAACCGTGCTATTAACATTGCTAACCGATACTTTAAATTCTTCAGCAAGAAAAAGATTAAATCTTGATGAGTCAAGTACGCCTGCCATACCTATTACTTTATTATGAGGTAGTCCGCTTTCTTTAAGCATGACATATACCATAACATCAAGTGGATTGGTAATTACTATTACAAAGGCATCAGGAGCGTATTTTTTAACATTCTTTGCAACCGTTTTTATAATACCGGTGTTAATGCTAATTAAATCGTCTCTACTCATCCCTGGTTTTCTTGGTAAACCGGCAGTAATAATTATGGCATCAGATCCTTCAATATCTTTATAGTCGTTTGTGCCTTTTATTTTGATATCAGACCCGGCTATTGTACCGGCTTGCATGAGATCCAATGCTTTTCCTTGCGGTACTCCTTCAGCCACATCAAATAACACGATATCGCCGAGTTCTCTAAGGCTAATTAAGTGAGCAAGCGTACCACCTATGTTACCGCTACCTATTAATGAGATTTTTGGATTTTTTTTCATTACTCCCTCTACAAATATTAAATATGCCTATTACTATATTACAAATACATTCAAGAAAAAAGAATTTTTAAATTATATTATTAATTGGTTAATTCATAAAAGGTTAATTCATAAAAATTAACCATTCACATTGACTTTGATTAAAATAGATTAATATAATGCCGAGTCGAAAATAGCATGAAACATGGAATTTTAATAAAATAACTATGCCTAAAATTTCTAAGTTGATAAATATTATTAAATCTTGTGTGGGAAAGGGGGGTAATACAAAAGAATGTAAAACCGTTCCAGATGTGCTTCACAATTTATGCGTTAGTATTAACAATAGTCTTAATAGCAAGAACAGTAAAGATGTAAGCTTTGATACGGTAGATAGCCCAGAAAACAAAAGTACCCTACATTATATAACTGACTTAGCAGATCTTAAAAAGTTACTTCAAAAAGGTATTGATCCTAATATACGAGATGAGAATGGAGGTTACAGGTAATTTTAAAAAAGCCAAAATGTTACTTGAATATGGTGCTACGGTGAATGACTATAAACAGATGGGTGAAGTATTACATTACTGTGGTCGTAACTCAGTAGAAAACAAAATTATTCTTTCACTATTAATGCATAATAATGCTAATACTAATTTTACAAAAGCAAATTTAGTAAGACAATGTAAAGAACCGCATGAAGAGGCAGAGAATTGAAAAAACAGAGGGCTTAATACATCAAAGTAAAGAAATAGAGACGTTAAGAGTATATGTTGACAGATTACAGAGCTTAAAAAATAAATATGAAAAAGCAAAGGATAGCAGCCAAGCTGTTTCAAAAATAATATTAGATTATATTGAAAATCAAGAGAGTGATGGTTTAAAAGCTAAACTTGTTATTACTTGTTAAAATCTAGGGTTAATCGAAGATTATTCGGAAGTAGCTCAAGAAAATGCAGTATATAAGTGCTTGGATGAGGCTTTTGATTTGCTTGATCAAGGATTAATAGGAGAGGATGCTCAAAATACAGTAGTTTGATCAACTATTACGTGGATCGATTTCACGATTGTCACTAGTGGTCAAGCCGACCTTGTTGTATGGTTTGATGTCATTCCTGTGTGGATTGGTTTTCCCGTCATTGCGAGGAAAAATTGAAAATTTTGACGAAGCAATCCAGTTTAAAAATGCTAATCTTTAGCATCTTTTTATTTCTTACTGGATTGTCACGCAGCCTACGGCTGCGTAGCTCATGACGATTAGGTATCAACGCAAGCAAGCCTTCGCAGGAATGGATACCCTTATCAACGTTGTATCATCTTATTATAATATTTTGATAAAACTTTCACGCCATATAGCCATAATATACATACGATTACAAAGCTAAACATCAATAAGCCGGCTATGTCGTTATGTACGGCGTTCGGGAAAATACTAAAGGATATGAATTGAATAATAGCACCTATTGATTTACCGATTTTAGTACCCATAACATCAACGGCAGCTTTACCTTTGGTCTTCATTTCACTATCGAGCGGAATATATACCATTTCTTTAGTAGCATCAAAAAGTGAATATTTTACGGATTTGGAAAGTACATGCCAAAGTCCGCCGATAAAAACTATAACGACAAGCGGCGAACTATAGCCGAGAGTATTTACGATATTTCCTAGATGATTTTCAAAAACCGTGAATGAAAAGAACATAACACCTGCTCCAAACATCATAATCGGTGTTATAATAGCTCCCCAAAACCAGCCGCATATTCTAATTAAACTACTTCCTAAAAACGCACTAACTAACGTGAGTACTCCCGTCCAAAAAAACACTTCACCGTGATAGGATATAAAATCCTTTGTAGCAGGATAGAGTTGTTTTACTTTTGACATCCATAATCCTTCTATTAGGCTAATACTCATAGAATAAGACATTACAAGAAGACAAATAAAACCGAGATATCTAGAAGTCAATATTACTTTTGTACTTTCGACCAAGCTTAATTTTAATATATCCGTTCTTTGATTTTTAAATTTAATATTTTTGTCAGCTTCTACGACTGATTTATCAATAAATTTATGAAGAGCTAGACAAATTAATCCGGATATTAAAATAACCGTAATAAAAGACTTTAAAAGGATTTCATTTGTATCGTTTAGATGAGAAAATAAAGGTAATAAGAAATGCTCGCTCTTAGCAAAATAAATAATTACGGTTCCTGAGATGAGTAAATTAGTTTGTCCAAATAAAGTAAAAAATGAGTAAAATCTCGGTGCTTCTTCGACTTTAGTAATTTTATTCGCAAGCTGCCAATATAAAAGAGTAAAAACTATAACCGGCCATAATTCGCCCATAATATAAAACAATACCAAGCTCCATTGTCCCCAGATTATTAAAAACCACTTTAAATGGGGAAGAAGGGTTATATAATGTTTAACTAATTCGGGATCGGGATGAAAAAACTCTCTGTACGGAAATAAAATAAAACCAAAAATTGCGAAGAAAAATAAAAAAGTACCGGTAATTATCCTAAAAACCTGCTCTGTTGTTATAATATTACAGAGTTTAGAATAAAGGATAACAAATAAAATTCCCATCGGCATTTCGCCCCAAAGTTTGATAAAACTCAATACTTCCGAGCTAATTAAGGTAACAACAAAACTATCTTTAATACTACGAACTAAGTTTTGATTAAGTAGAATAAAAAACATTAGTAAAGCCATCGGGATGAATTTGGTTAATTCATACGATCTAATCGGCCATACTATATGCCTAAATTTACTGTTTCTGGCTTTATTCCAAATTGTGAAGTTAGAATCCACGGCATCCATTGATTTACTATGAGCTTATTTTTTTTAGTACCGAATAGTTTTTAAAAATGTTATGTTTTTGCAAGGCTTAGAGCTTTATATGTCATTCCCGCGTAGGCGGGAATCCAGAAAAAAGCGAAATAAGCTTTTAATATTAAAAATTCAATATATTTATACCTTTTTATTACTGGATTCCCGCTTTCGCGGGAATGACATCAAACGCTTTTCAAAAACTGTCCGGTTATATTATTTTTTATGCAACCTAGACTATAATAAAAACTATATCAAGATTTTTTAAAATAGTCTCATATATTGTTGTTAATTACATTTATTATACTCAATTGCAGCCTTAACAAATTCAATAAATAAAGGATGAGCTTCAAAAGGTTTAGATTTAAATTCTGGATGAAATTGTACTCCTACAAACCAACGAAGTGCCGGTAGTTCAATTATTTCTACAATCTCTTCATTTTTTGAAAAACCGCTAAATACTACTCCGTTTTTTTCAAAAATATTTTGAAATTCATTATTAAATTTATATCTATGACGATGTCTCTCATTTATTTCAAGGCTTTTATAAGCATTAGCTGCAATAGTACTTGCGACCAAACTACAAGGATAAGAGCCAAGCCTCATAGTCTTTTTTACATTTTCAATTGTTATTTTTGAGTCTTCACGGTTTTTATTTATTTTCTCAATAATTTTTGTACCGTCTACTTTAAATTCTTCCGTTACTGCATCTTTAATACCGATTAAATTCTGAGCTATTTCGATTGTCGCAAGTTGCATACCGAAACATATTCCAAAAAAAGGTATGTTATTAGTACGGGCATATTTTATTGCTATAATTTTTCCTTCAGTTGCCCGTTCTCCAAATCCGCCCGGTACTAAAATCCCGTCTATATCTAATAATTTTTTATTAATATTCTTTTCAGTTAGATTTTCAGCATTTATCCATACTAAGTCAATTTTGTATTTGTAATAAATACCTGCATGATCAAGTGCCTCGATTACTGATTTATAAGCATCTTTTAATTTATGATATTTAGCTATTATAGCGATTCTTACTTTTGAATTAGAATCTTTTAGCCTACCAATTATATCATGCCATTTATCTAATTTGGACGGCACGACATTAATATTAAAAAATTTTAATATTTTATTGTCAAGACCTGAATTATGATACGCAATCGGTACTAAATATATATTTTTTTGATCTATTGCCGGAATAACATATTCAGATTCTATATTACAAAATAAAGCTATTTTATCTATTTCGCTTTTTGAAATATTACGTTCTGCACGACAGACTAGTATATTAGGTGAAATACCTATAGCACGTAATTCTTTAACTGAGTATTGGGTAGGTTTTGTTTTTAATTCACGGGCGGTTTTAACATAAGGTAATAATGTTAAATGAATAAATAAACAATTTTCGCTTTTTAATTTGTTACCGATTTGCCTTATAGTTTCAAAAAACGGTAGACCTTCAATATCACCGACTGTACCGCCTATTTCACAAATAATAAAATCAAAACCCTTGGTGTTTGAAAGTATAAAATCTTTTATTATATTCGTAACATGCGGGATGATTTGAACGGTAACGCCGGTGTAATTTCCTAAACGTTCATCTTTAAGTAATTTTGAGTATATCGCTCCTGTCGTGATGCTATCAAACTTGCACGAGGAAACTCCGGTAAAACGTTCATAATGGCCAAGATCTAGATCGGTTTCTGCTCCGTCATCCGTTACATATACTTCCCCGTGTTCGTGAGGATTCATAGTCCCAGGGTCGACGTTAAGATAAGGGTCTAGTTTTCGTACGCAAACTTTAAATCCTTTCGCCTGTAATAGCATAGCAAGAGATGCTGCCGTTAGACCTTTACCGAGTGATGAAACAACGCCGCCGGTAACAAAAATGAAACGTGCCATTATTTATTATAAACCTAGTTTACTAATATTTTCGTAAAATTTTACTGCTTTTTTTAAGTCTTCTTCCGTATCTACGGAAATAGGAACATTCTTAACTAAACATGTACCTATAGTCATACCGTTTTCAAGGACACGTAATTGTTCTAAACGTTCTGTTTTTTCTAAAAAAGTTGGCTTAAGAGATACAAATTTTTCTAAAGCGTTTTTGCGAAAACCATACATGCCTACATGATATAAAAATTCTTCTGCACCGTTTGGAATAAGACTACGCGAAAAATACAATGCTTTCCCCGCTGAGTCAACCGCTACGGTAACATTACTACTAGCTTCCACTGATTCCCTATCTACTTTTACTACCGGTGTAACAATATCGTATTCGCTGTTTTTTAAATATTCTATAATTTTCAAAATAGAGCTAGGTTCAATGAAAGGCATATCTCCCTGTACATTAACTATGTAATTAATATTTTGATTATTTGGAATTAATTTAAAAGCTTCATAAGTACGATCAGTGCCGGTAGGGATATTGCTATCGGTAAATATTACTTTCCCTCCGACTTTTTTAATAATTTTTGCTATCTCTTCCGAATCGGTCGCAACGTATGTATGCTCAAGGTTAGCCTGATTTACTTGTTTGAATACCCGCTCGATTAAAGTTATAGAGCCGATAAGCTGTAAAGGTTTTTGTTTAAGCCTAGTTGAACTTAGCCTTGAGGGGATAATTATAGCCACGTCCTGATGCTGCATAAACTGCCTATATTTAAATTAAAAAATAATTGTTGACAGATTAGCCTCTTTCGGCGATAAAGTAAAACATAATTTTTGAATATATTTTATACTTAGATGTCATCCCGTGGTCAAGCCACGGGATGACACACAGAAAAAGCATAAATATATTTAAGAGCTCGTAGCTCAGTCGGTAGAGCATTTGACTTTTAATCAAAGGGTCCCGGGTTCGAATCCCGGCGAGCTCACCACATCTCTATATTGTGGGTTTGTAGCTCAGCTGGTTAGAGCACACGCCTGATAAGCGTGAGGTCGGAAGTTCAAGTCTTCTCAAACCCACCACTAAATCCACCGCAACAACAAAATCTGTATTATCATAATTTAAATAAGGTGATCATTTATTAATATTGCTAAGTTAGGATTATATTGTCAAACTAAGGTTTAGATTATGAAAAAATACAAATTGACTGAAGAAGAACAAGAAATATTAGATTATTTTGAAAAAGGTGAACTTTTAGAGTTACCTGGAAAAGAACTAGAGAACCAAAAAAATATAGCTAAAATCGCAGCAGCTAATTTTTTTAAAAAATCGGAAAGAATTAATATTAGATTGCCGTTATACGATTTAAATCATATAAAAAGAATTGCAGCACAGGAGGGGATGCCTTATCAAACTCTTATTGCTAGTGTTTTACACAAATACGCATCCGGATATTTAAAATTAGATAAATTGGGTTAATCAATAATTTCTTTATATAAATAACATGCCAACTTTCTACCTTGTCAGGTTCAAGATTTTGTAATTCATGTTCATTTAAACAATGAGCTTTAAGAAAAATCGAGACATAATGCTTTTGCTCTTTTTCAAAAAAATCGTTAGTCACCGTCTATAAATTGTGGGTTTTCAATGATTAGATTTGTTTCTTCTAAGACTTCACGGATAGCACATTCTTCAAATGTTTCTCCAAATTTTAAATGTCCACCGGCAGGAGCATAACTAAGATTCACCGTGAGAACCAATACGCTTGCCTAGTAAAATCTCATTTTTGCTATTAAAAACTATAGCACCTATACCGATGCGTGGGTTGTTAGTCATGTCTAACTATTAACTCTTGATTGACTTATTAATATCGTATGTTAATTTCTAAAGCAAATAAAAAATATTGCTTATTTAAATACCGTGAGCTATTTGTAGATTATATTTAATATTTACCTGTAGTTATGAATTCTACCAATCAATCACAAAATAATAGCTTAACTATCTCTTGGCTTAAGCTTGGTATTTTATCCTTGGGGTTTGCGGGTTTATATTCAATTATTTTGGTAGTATTACGTACCCCGCAATTATCAAGCTTTTTTCCAAATCCTCATATTTTCAAATCTGCTTTAATTATTCATGTTAATTTATCGGTATTAATTTGGTTGTTGTCCGTTACGGCTAGTGTTTGGTCTATGTCATTCTCGCAACCCTCTTGTCATTCCCGCGAAAGCGGGAATGACATACTGTGCAAACTTGCTTTCCTAAGCACGATACTTATAGCCATCTCCCCAATAGCAGGGCATAATCCGGTGATGAATAATTATATACCGATGCTTGAAAATATCGTATTTATTTTGGGGTTAAGCTTATTTGGCGTTACACTACTATTATATGCTATAAATATTTTATATTTCTTCGATTGGATGAACTTAAATAGTCTAGTTAATTTTACCGTATTATCGACTATTATAATGTTTATTTTAAGCTTTGTTTGTTTTGGATGGTCTTATAATGGTTTGCAAAACATTATCCAAATTATTCCTATCGAGATAGAATTTTATTATGAATTACTTTTTTGGAGCGGAGGTCATTTACTACAATTTATATATACTCAAATATTAATATTTATTTGGGTTAGTTTATTTAGAGAGTTAATAGCTAGAGAATTGAAATTTCAAAAATTCTATCTTTTCTTACTTTATTTAAATTTTATTTTCGGCATTATTGCTATATTCGGTCATGCGTCTTATGACATTATCGATGGAGCCTTCAAAGAATTCTATACAAATCATATGAAATATCTAGGCGGTCTTGCTCCTGTTTTATGTTTGGTCGGTATGGGGTTTGAGTTGGTATTTTTATGTCATTCCCGCGAAGGCGGGAATCCAGAAAAAAAAGAATGGATTCCTGCTTACGTAGGCATGACATACTCTATCATCAAAACCATCTTACTCTGCTCCATTACTTTATTCCTACTTGGCGGACTTATAGCAATGAATATCTCAGGTATAAATGTAGTAATCCCTGCTCATTATCACGGGTCTATAGTAGGGATTAGCATTGCTTGTATGGGGTATAGTTATTTGGGTATTATAGTGTCTAAAAATTACAATGTCATCCCGCGGCTTGACCGCGAGATCCAAAAAAAAAACAAAGAAAAGCTGGATCTCGCGGTCAAGCCGCGGGATGACATTGTAATCTACCTCCTAACATTCGGGCAGATTCTGCACATACTGGGGCTAGCACTCGCCGGTGGTTATGGTGTTATGCGGAAAGACCCAAATAGCGTAATGCCGATGTCAGCTAAGCTATTAATGGGAATGATGGGCGGAGGAGGGCTTATTGCTATAGTAGGCGGCTTGATGTTTGTATATATTTGTGTTAAAGTAATGTTTTTTAAAAGTATAAAACTAGAACATGAGTAAACCAACTAGAGAAGAAGCTAAAGAAGCAGTAAGAACATTACTAAAATTCATTGGTGAAGATCCTAATAGAGAAGGGTTACTTAAAACCCCCGAGAGAGTAATTAATAGCTATGAAGAGATATTTTCCGGTTATAAAAAAGATATAGCTGAAGTATTAAGTACCAAATTTTACGATATTTGTAATTTTCAGGACTTTATCTCGCTGGAAGGCATAAAATTTACCTCTTTTTGTGAACATCATATGTTACCTTTTAATGGTACGGTACATATAGCTTATATTCCTGATAATTGTATTATTGGTATAAGTAAGCTAGCACGAATAGTAAATATTTTTGCTAGAAGGCTACAAATTCAAGAAAAAATGACGGTACAAATAGCAGAAAGCGTACAGGAGAATTTAAAGCCGCTTGGCGTTGCCGTTAAGATTTCTGCCTTGCATAGTTGTATGTCGATGCGTGGAGTGATGCAAGATAACAGCGTAATGAACACTATGCATTATACAGGTATATTTGCGGAGCAGCAGAAATATCGCCATGAGTTTTTAAACCTTACCTCGAAAAGGTAAAATATTGTTTTTGTTGTCATCCTGCTGGCGTTGTATGGATTGGATAAGCCGGGTCGTCATTGCAAGCGACTGAAAGGAGCGCGGCAATCTCAGGACTTTGGCACGAGATTGCTTCGTCAAAATTTTCAATTTTTCCTCGCAATGATGGAAAAATATATTAAACTGAAAAAATTCTATGTTATTATCAAAATATTTTTTACCTGTTTTAAAAGAAGAGCCAAGTGAAGCTCAGGTAACTTCGCATAAATTAATGCTTAGAAGCGGAATGATTAGGCAGCAAGCGGCAGGGATTTATACATGGCTTCCGCTCGGCTTAAAACTATTGAAGAATATCGAGAATATAGTACGCTTAAATATGAATAAAGCAGGAGCTTTGGAAGTTCTAATGCCTTGCATTCAACCGGCACATTTATGGATAGAATCGGGACGTTTTGATAATTACGGTAAAGAAATGCTGAAATTTCAAGATCGCCACGATAATACTTTACTATTCGGTCCGACTAACGAAGATATGATTACGGATATTTTTCGTCATAATATTAAGTCATATAAGGATTTGCCGAAAAATCTTTATCATATCCAATGGAAATTTCGTGATGAGATTAGACCCCGTTTTGGCGTTATGAGAGGTCGGGAGTTTCTTATGAAAGATGCTTATTCTTTTGATATAAATGAAGAAAATGCTGTTAAGACCTATAATCAAATGTATCAGGCTTATATTAATACTTTTCGGGATTTAGGCGTGTTTGCTATTCCTGTTATTGCCGATAACGGTCCAATTGGCGGCAATTTAAGCCATGAGTTTCATATAATCGCCGAAACCGGTGAAAGTACTATTTATTACGATAAAAGATTTAAGACATTAAAAGATAATCCTGATATCGATGTAGAGGAAATTAAAAGTTGGTATGCGGCAGCTGAAGAAAAGCATGACGTAAATAAATTACCTATATCTGAACAAGAAATAACTAGCAGTAAAGGGATAGAAGTGGGGCATATTTTTTATATCGGCTCAAAATATTCGGTTAATATGAATGCTCTAATTAATGATGAGCATGGTAAACTAACTCCTGTAGAAATGAGTTCTTACGGCATAGGCATTTCAAGGTTAGTTGCAGCTATCATAGAAGCAAATTGCGATGAGAAAGGTATCATATGGCCTTCTAGTATTGCTCCTTTTAAAGTTTCTCTAATTAATTTAAATATTCATGATAGTAAATGTGTAGAGCTTGCGGCAAAAGCTTATAAAGAGCTATCTGCTCAAAACATAGAAGTACTATATGACGATACCGAAGCACGTGCCGGCAGTAAATTCGCTACGCACGATCTTATCGGTTCACCTTATCAAATTATAATCGGTCCTAAAAAAGCAGCAGATAATATTGTTGAGCTGAAAAACCGTAAAAGTGGGGTGATAGAAGATATTGAGATAGGTAGTCTAATGAGTGTATTGTAAAATAAAGAGATATACGTCATTGTGAGGAAATTGCATAGCAATTGATGAAGCAATCTCAGGAGTTTGTTATTATTTCATGAGATTGCCACGCAGCCTACGGCTGCTCGCAATGACGATTTTAGAGTCATGCAACAAGGCTAATACCCTATGGGAATGATATAGAAAAATTTCTTCGTAGACAATGATAGTATCATATGATACTATCATATAATGAATAGTAAACCGCCTTTTCAAATAACTAATAAAATCTTGGAGTTATCACAAGATATTTCTTATGAGCTTGGTATTTTAGCCGGTAGCAAGCTTTACTCTCAACCTATAAAACTTAGAAAAAATAATCAAATTAAAACCATCCATTCTTCTTTAGCAATTGAAGGAAATAGTTTAAGTGTAGAGCAGATAACCGATATAATAAACGGCAAGCGTGTACTTGCACCTGAAAAAGATATTTTAGAAGTAAATAATGCTATAAAATTATATAATGATTTAACCATGTTTGATCCTTTTTCGGTTGAATCATTATTAAAAGCACATGAGATATTAATGCAAGGATTAGTAGAAGATAACGGAAAGTGGCGTAAAGGTAATGCCGCTATATTTAAAGGCACGGAGATTATACATTTTGCACCTCCGGCAAGCCGTGTATCTTTATTAATGCAGGATTTATTTGAGTTTATAATACAAGATAAGAATGTTTCCGGAATAATTAAGGCTTGTATATTTCATTATAAGTTTGAATTTATCCATCCTTTTTCAGACGGTAACGGACGAATCGGTAGGTTATGGCAACAATTATTACTAATGCAAACTAATAAAGTTTTTGAATATATTTCCGTTGAAAGTTTGATAAGGAATAATCAAAGTGAGTATTATAATGTTTTATGCAGGTGTGATAAGCTTGGTGAATCGACGTTATTTATCGAGTTTATGCTTGATAAAATAGTTGCAGCATTAAGATTATATAGTAATAATATTACATATGATGCAAATACGCCTTTATCTAGAATGGAATTTGCTAAGGTTAATTTAATAGATAAATGGTTTTCTAGAAAAGATTATATTAATGTACATAAAAATATTTCTACGGCAACGGCTAGTAGAGATTTGTTATATGGTTTAGAGCATAAATTTTTAATAAGCAAAGGTGATAAGAATCAGACTTATTACAAGTTTGTGTAGTTGTTATACGGTTACAACGTGTCATTATCACCCCGTGGTCAAGCCACGGGATGACAAAAAAAGGATTAACATAAAAAATTTTATAAAATATTTGTTTTTTACCGGTCTATATATTAGTAGTGATGATAATAGTTGCTTATATGGTTTTGGCTCAAACTATTCCTAATGATGGGCAGTGTCATATGATGGATAGACCGCTTGTTATTCATTACATCTTAGCAGCAATTATTACCGCTTTACCGACACTAATTTTAATATATAGTAAAAAGAAAAAGTAAATATATGATTGGTAAATTAAGCGGTAAAGTTGATTCCCAAGGCGATGATTATGTTATAATTGACGTAAACGGGGTAGGGTATCTTGTTTATGCTTCGGGTAAAACTTTAGGTAAACTTGCTGAAGGGGAGTTTTATAAACTATTTATAGAAACCCATGTTAGAGAGGAACATATTCATCTTTACGGTTTTCTGACTCTAGAAGAGAAGAGTTTTTTTAATTTGCTGCAATCAGTAAACGGTATCGGTACAAGAATGGCTTTATCTATCTTATCAAGTCTTACACCTTCGGATATTCAAATTGCTATAAATAATGAAGATAAAAATATATTTAAAGCAATATCCGGAGTGGGAGCTAAACTTGCTGAGCGTATAGTGTTAGAGCTGAAAGGTAAAGTAGCGAAAATATCAAGCGGCTCAACTATTATTAAAGATAGCTTAAATATTAAGAATATTACACCCGTCGCAAGCAATGAAGTAATAAAAGCTCTAGTAAATCTAGGCTTTTCTAGATTTGAAGCTCAACACGCCGTTCAAAGTATCATTACCCAAAATCCCGAAATCTCTATTGATGAGTTAATCAAAACAGCCCTGAAAAATCGAAATGCTAATTTTTAGTTGATAAATTAACAGTTATTTTATATTAATCTTAGTAACTAAAATTATATAGGATAAATTTATGTCAAAGTTAATAGAATATTTAGAAAAAATAAAGGCTGAAGAAATATTAAAAGAGCTAGAGAAAGACCCTACTACTTTAAGTATTACCGAGGTTAATTTTGTACCACAATCACCGATATTTGCAGCTGCTGGATACTCCTAAAATTCCTGAAGATGCTTTAAATAGGTTATTTGATGCTTTAAAAGTAGACGCTACTATAAAGTACTTAAGAGCTGATAGTTTCTCGTGGAGTTTAGAATCAATAAAGTCATTTGCTGAATTTTTTAAAGACCTGCTATGCCGAATTACCGGCATTAGTTTTATAAATGCTTTAAATGATGTCAATAAAATAGATGTTCTTTTAGATGCCTTAGGAGTAAACGGAACTATAGAAAATATTAAACTAGCTCATAATTATTTAAGAGATAAGGGATTAGATAGATTAATAGATAATTTATCTAAGAAATCTATAAAAACTTTAGAATTGCAAAATACAAATATAAGATTAGACAACGGAATAATAAATAATTTTATTAAATTCCTTAAAGAATCTAATACTGAAGCTCTTGATATTTCATCAAATCCTATAACACAAGAAAATTTAATAAAATTACTCGAAGATATAAAAGAAACAAAAATAAGCGATTTAGATATAAGTGGGATATTTTTTGATAATGTTAATGTTCCTGCCTTATCCTCATTTGTTAAAAATACTAAACTTGCCGGATTGAATTTTTCATTAAGTACAGAAGTAAGCGAGGAATCAAAGAAAGCCTTATCGGATGCTATAAAAGAGAATAAAAGCTTAATTGGATGTAATATTTTGGTTATAAGATAGGAATGAAATCTCAAGATAGACAAGCATTAGATGCACAAATTACAGAAATAACTGATGAAAATAATCTTACTCTAAAAGATGTAGCAGAAGTTTTAAAAAATTATTATGAAAATCCTAATATGATATTATCAAATGAGATATTTGATTATTATTTAAAGGTATATAAAGGATTAAATAAAAATTATCTTAAAGAAGAATTAAAAAACTTAGGAGTTACTGATACAGAAAAATTTTTTGAAACCGTAGATAAACTTGGAGAAGGGGTAACTAGTTTCTGTGAAGAGGGCTAATATAAAAGTCTAAAATAATTTATAGCATAAAACTATTTTTCCGCTATTATTAGTCATTATATTCGATTTAAATTAATGACTAATATATTATCACCCGAAAAAAGTGAAAATGATCAAGAATTGCCGATAAGACCGTCATATTTGCAAGAATTTGTCGGTCAACAGCAGATTAAAGAAAATCTTTCGGTATTTATTAAAGCTGCAAAATCTCGAAGTGAACATCTTGATCATACTTTATTTTACGGTCCACCCGGTCTTGGTAAGACTACGCTTGCTAAGATTATCTCTAATGAAATCGGTGGTAATTTCAAATCTACTTCTGGTCCTGCTATACTTAAGGCGGCTGATCTTGCTGCTATTCTCACTAATCTTGAAAAGAACGACGTATTATTTATTGATGAAATCCACCGTTTAAATACTGCGGTTGAAGAGGTTTTATATTCTGCTATGGAAGATTTTGAGCTTGATATAATTATTGGTGAAGGACCTGCCGCAAGGTCAGTGAAAATAACCTTGCCGAAATTTACCTTAATCGGGGCTACCACACGCCTTGGGCTGCTTAGTAATCCTTTGCGTGATAGGTTCGGTATTCCTATGCGGCTAAATTTTTATAATACCGAGGAGCTTAAGAAAGTTTTAAATAGAGCAAGTAAACTACTTGATATTGATTTGACCGATTCGGGTTCTGAAGAAATAGCTAAGAGAAGTAGAGGAACGCCAAGAATTGCATTAAGATTGCTTCGTCGTATAAGAGATTTTGCGGCAGTTGACGGTAAATCAAGAGTAGATAAAGAAATCTCTGATTTTGGATTAAATCGTTTGGAAGTTGATCGCATAGGACTTGATAGCAATGATTATCGTTATTTGAAATTCATAGCGGATAATTATAACGGCGGTCCTGTCGGAATTGAAACGATCGCCGCTGCCTTATCTGAACAGCGTGACGCACTTGAAGAAACCATAGAGCCTTATCTTATACAGATAGGTTTACTACAAAGAACTCCTAGAGGTAGGGTAATCACGATTGCCGCTTTTGAGCATTTGAAAATGCCGATACCGAATCAATCACATCATCAATTTAATATTTTTAATGAGAATGAATAATAATAATTTGAATCATGATTATACAACCGCAGATGTTATAAAGAGGCTGATAAAAGATCATGTTAAACCTTACGCAAATAAAATATATTTTTCGATATTTTGTATGGTTATTGCAGCACTTTGTACGGCAGTGATTGTACATGCGGTTAGACCTATTATTGATAAGATTTTTTTAACACATGATAAGAAAATGCTTATAATAATGCCTATAGTGCTGACTGCTACTTTTTTCATAAAAGGAATTTCAGAGTACCATCAGAATTACCTAATAAAATTTGTTGGGCAGAGGGTACTAAACGATTTACAGATAAAAATGTATGAGCATTTGTTATTTGCCGATATTTCTTTTATTCAAAACCAATCTTCAGGACGTTTAATATCTCGTCTTACTAATGATATTTCTTTGATGCGTGGGGCTGTTTCTAATTTACTTGTCGGATGTGCTAAACATTTTCTAACTGTAATATGTTTAATAATAACGATGTTTCATTTAGAACCGCTATTATCTTGCGTAGTTTTTCTTATTTTCCCTTTGGCCGTTTATCCGGTGCAAAGGATGGGCAGAAAGATAAGAAAAATATTTTCACAATCACAAGAGGAGCTTGGGCATTATACTTCTAGGCTTGATGAAACATTTCAGTCAATTAAGATTATTAAATCTTTTATAGGCGAAAAAATAGAAAGTAATAGAGCATCGTTGATTATTAATAATATTTTAGAGTTCTACAAAAAAACATCTAAGCTAGATGCGATGGTTTCACCGATTATGGAGGGTTTAAGCGGTCTTGCAGTCGGAGGGATGGTATGGTACGGAGGTAATTTAGTCCTTGAGGGTAAAACAACACCCGGTGCATTATTTGCTTTTTTAGCTGCCTTTGCTGCAGCTTATAGACCGTTTAAAAGTTTGGTATCGTTAAATATTAATTTACAAGAAGGAATAGCAGCAGCTAAGAGGGTATTTAGTATTTTGGATACCGAACCTCTTATTAAAGATCATAAAGATGCTAAAGAAGTAGATTTATATAATCCACAAATTACTTTTGAAAAACTGGCTTTAAGTTTTGAGAGTAAAATAGCTATAAAATATATAGATTTAAAGCTAGAGCCTCATAAAATGATTGCGTTTGTCGGGTGCTCAGGTAGCGGTAAGACGTCGCTTAGTAATTTATTAGTGCGTTTTTATGATCCAAATGAAGGAAGAATTTTAATTAATAATCATGATATTAAAGATATTAAGCTTACTTCACTTAGAGGTCAGATTTCCTTAGTTACTCAAGATACTCATTTATTTGATACAAGCGTTGCAGAAAATATAGCATACGGTCAGGAAAACGCTACAAGAGAAGAAATAATTAGAGCAGCGAAATATGCAGATGCTCATGAGTTTATTATGCATCTGCCGAACGGTTACGACACGCAGATAGGAGTGCAAGGGACGACTCTTTCAGGCGGTCAGCGTCAACGTTTATCTATTGCTAGGGCTTTCTTAAAAGACGCACCTATTTTAATTTGGGATGAAGCAACAAGCAGCTTAGACCAAGCTTCCGAACAGAAAATTCTAGAATCTTTAAAGAAATTACGCCAAGGAAAAACCACTTTAATTATTACGCATCGTTTAAGCAGTATTACCGATCTTGATAACATTATCGTCATGAAAAACGGTGAGATTTGTGAGCAGGGTACTCACACACAATTACTTAAGAATAAGGATGAGTATTATAGATTGTATAATAAGGAGTTAAGAGAAAATGGTTGATTTATAAAAGTAAATAGCTCATATTTCTTAATTATTATTGAGGCACTCACTGTCATCCCGAGACTTGATCGCGGGATCCAGTAAAAAATAAAAAAAGACTGGATACCGAATGCGTTTTTCGATCCACGCAACAACGCTTTCCCGCCTACGCAGGAATGACATCAACACAAGGAATACCACAATGCTCATTACCAAAATTTTTAAAGACTATCGATTATTTGAAATATTTATTTTAGGAATAATTAGCGGTATGCCGCTGGTTATAATTTTTTCTACTCTTTCGGTATGGTTAAAAGAATCTGGAATAGATATCGCTGTTATTACTACTTTTGCGGTTGCAAGGTTATCATATTCGTTAAAAGTATTTTGGTCACCGTTAGTCGATAATTTTAAAATACCTTTTTTAAGTAGGTGGGGACATCGAAAAAGCTGGCTTATATTATGTAGCTCTTTAATGGCTTTAGTACTAATTGCTATGAGCAAGGAAAATCCTGAAGTTTCTTTAACTTCTTTATATTTTTTGACTATATTATTAGGCTTTTTATCTAGCACGTTCGATATTGCCGTTGATGCGTTGCGTATAGATAAGTTTGATCAGGAAACACAAAGCATAGCTAGTGCAACTGCCGTATTCGGTTATCGAATCGGTATGCTTATTACAGGGGCAGGTGCTTTATATCTTGCAGAAATAACCGGAAATAATTGGCAACTAACTTTCTTTGTTATAGCTATAATATTTGCCGTTGCAACGATATTTATAATAACCGTAAACGAAAAAGAATTAGTAAGAGAAAAAATTAATATTACTTCTATTACTTCATGGATTTCTACAGTAATTAATCCTTTCAAGGATTTTTTCAAAAGAGAATTTGCCGTAACTATTTTACTTGCGGTAATATTTTTTAAATTAGGCGATGCTATGCTTGGAGCGGTTGCCTCACCTTTTTATATAGAACTTGGTTATACAAAAGGCGAAATAGCAATAATTGCTAAACTTTATGGATTGATTGCAACCTTAGTCGGTGGTTTTGCCGGTGGTATTGTAATGTATAGAGTGGGAAATTTTAAAGGTTTGATTATTACCGGTATTGCCCAAAGCTTAACGCATTTTGCATTTATTTGGCTTAATTACCAACCTCCTTCTTTTGAAGCTTTATTAATTGCTATTACTATAGAGAATTTTGCTGCTGCTATGGGGGCTACTGCTTTAGTCGGATATATAGGTAATTTATGTAATAAAAAATATTCGGCAACACAATATGCTTTACTTAGTAGTGCTAGTAGTTTATGTAACAATACTGTCACTATTTATGCCGGAAAACTCGTAAATATGATGGGCTGGGACGGTTTTTTCATCTTTACTATAATTTTAGCCTTGCCTGCTTTATTTATATTAATGTATCTTAATAAAAGGGTTAATGTGTAGTAATATTTGTTGTATTAGGCAAAAAAGTAAGCTGTCATACCGTGGCTTGACCACGGTATCTAGAAATATAACTAAAAATACTAATTATTAGTATTTGGATCCCGCGAACAAGTCGCGGGATGACACAGTATTTCACTTGATTTAATTTGAATAATATTTTATTTATTTAAAATGTTTAGTAAATTTTTATTACCTTATATTTTTATTGCAACATTTTTCTTTGCTCCCATAAGCGAAGCGAAGAAAGCTGTAAAAAATACACCTAAACCTCCTGTTCAAACTAGTTTAGTAATTGATGCAAAAAGCGGTAAAGTGTTGCAGGCCCATAATTCACAAATTCGGATTTATCCCGCTTCTTTAACTAAGCTAATGACTCTATACTTAATGTTTGAATCAATTGAAGCCGGTAAATTGCCTTTAGATAAAAAATTACTTGTATCAGCAAAAGCTTCAAAAATGCCGCCTTGTAAGTTGGGTTTAAAAGCAGGGGAAACTATAACCGTTCGAGAGGCAATTAATGGGTTAATCATAAAATCCGCTAATGATGCTGCTGTAACGGTTGCTGAGAATATGAAAGGTTCAGAGAAAGCTTTTGCTCATTTAATGAATGTTAAAGCTAAACAGCTCGGTATGAAGAATACCTATTTTAAAAATGCTTCAGGTTGGCATGACCCATTGCAGCAAACTACCGCAAGAGATATGGCTAAACTTGCTATGTCCCTGAAAAGAGATTATCCAAAATATTATCCGTTATTTGCTAAAACCAGTTTTGTATTTCGTGGAAACATAGTAAACGGACATAATAGAGTTACTAAAAATTATCAAGGTGCAGAAGGCATGAAAACAGGTTTTCATACACCGGCAGGTTATAATTTAGTAACTACCGCTTCTAGGAACGGTAAATCATTGATTGCCGTTGTTACAGGAGGCAAAAGTGCCGCATCTCGTGATCAAAAAATGATAGGGCTACTAGATCAGCATTTTAATATTAAGCCTATAGTCCCTAAATCTTCAATCAAGCTTGCCTCTAATAATAAATCTACTACAAAAGCTAAATCAAAAACAATAAAGAAAAAGAATATACGTAGTTGATATGCATCGTCTGCGAGCGGGTATTGTTGCATGGATCAAAAAACGTTTGTCATACCGTGGCTTGTCCACGGGGTCTAGTTAAAATAGTATTTTTATTTGTTTTACTGGATACCGTGGACAAGCCACGGTATGACACCGAACGTGCTTTCCGAGCCATGCAACAACGCCTACGACTACTCGCAATGACGATTTAATATTCACTCATCTTTTAAGGATTTATGGCTAGCTTATATTTCAGATTTACAAGTTTTATATGACAATTAACGCTACATTTATTGTTTTTTGTAACTTTAGTAGATGAAGATTTTTTAGCTAAAGTTTTACTTTGTGGTTTTTTTAGATTAATATTTTTTAGAAATTTCTCAGTTTCATTAGGTAAATATTCTATTTTTACTTTAGTTATACCTTGATTTTTAAATGCTAAAATTTCAGCCGCCTTTTGAGAAACATCTATTATACGATTTTTCTTAAAAGGACCTCTATCATTAACCATTAAAATTACTGATTTATTATTGGCTTTGTTGGTAACTTTAACTAAGCAAGGAAGCGGAAGAGTTTTATGTGCGGCAGTTAATAAATTTCTATTAAATCTATCACCGTTAGCTGTTTTTTTACCATGAAAACCGTCTTTACGTCCACCGTACCATGAGGCATAACCTGTTTCGGTAAAAGATTTAGGGTTGTGAGGTTTGTAAGTCTTTCCTTTTATTTTATAATTTTTTCCAACTTTATAATGTCCTTTATAAGTTAGATTATGAGGATCATCTTTTGATAATTCTTTGTATGAATATTTACGGGAATAAGGTAATCTTTTTGAGGTATTACAACCGCTTAGACCAAAACAAAAAATTAACAAAAGTAATAGACCTCTTGCATAACTTGCTCTTAAAGGTAATTTGTACGTCAATCCGGTACTCGCATCCTCACGTACTAAAGTGTACGCTGCGGTGCTGCGTTCCGTGTTTCCTTCAAATTCCTCTTTATTAGCTTCGTTATGCAAGAGGTCTAATTTGAATTTATGATTCTTCACTATTATCATTATTTGTGTTAAAGTTATTCATTATTTTAGCGTAACACACAACTTTTTCAACACCTTTTATTTTTGATGCAATAGAAGCAAGCTTTTCTAGCTCTTCTTCTGATCTTGCAACTCCAAATAAATAAACAATATTATCTATAGTTAGAATAGTATAATTAGCAAATTTAATGTCTTTTCTGACTAAGTTTTTAGCTTTAATTTGCGTGGTTATCATACTATCTTTAGTATATTGGGCTAAGTCAAAATGATTACTGTTTTTATTTACTTTTAACTCATTAATAACTTCTTTTACGCCTTTTTGATTCCAAGCAATTTCTACGGCTTTTAACGCATCAGATTCTTTTTGAATATTTCCTGTTAATAATACTCTTCCTTGTGATACTTCGACCTTTATTTTAGTACCTAAATCTCTAAAATTATTTTTTACTAAATCAGCTTTAATACCGGCAGAAATCCTTGAATCATTTAATGTTTCAGACATTGGTTGATCTTTTGAAGCAACAATGCCGGTAGTGGTTGCTGCGGTAAAAATGGCAGGTAAACAAGCAGATAGACTAAAAGAAAGAGCTATAAAAATTAGAACTCGTAATATCATAACAATAGTACCCTACGATTTTTAAAAAGATTGTATTTGTTCAAGAATTAACTGTTTGTTTATGTCATTCCCTATAGTACCGGGCCTTGTTGCATGGATCGAAAAACCTACTCGATGTCATTCCCACGCAACAGTGTCACGCGGGAATGACATCGAGTAAAAATGGTAAGGTATTATATATCATATCTTACTATCCGGTAATTTATTCTTTAATAAAAGAGGTAATTGCAGTAAAATAAAAACAAAAGTAATAGGTATTACGCCGAATACTTTGAATTTTACCCATGTTTCATCTGAGAAATTACGCCAAACTATTTCATTAACTACAGCCATAAAAAAGAAAAAAGCCGCTGTTCTATAGCTTAAAGTTATCCAGCTTTCTTCTTTAAGACGTACTATACTCTCTAAAGCATATTTGATAAAGGGATTTTTTCTTATACCGCTCATGAGAAATATTATTCCAAAAATAACATATAATATAGTAGGTTTGATTTTTATATACATTGAATCGCCGCTAATTAAAGTAATGCTTCCCGAAACTAATAAAACAATCGTAGAAATAATAGAAAGCTTGGATACTTTCTTATCTATAACATAACAAAGGGTAATACAAATAACAGAGGTAATAAGCATATAAAGAGTAGCGTTTTGTATACCGCCTCCATAAAAAAAGCCCGCAAAAAATGCTATTACTGGACCAATTTCTGATAAAAGTTTTAACATATTTAATTTAATTGTTCTTTTTGATCAAATTAATTTGATTCATTTTTTTGTACTGATATTAAGGTATTTTTTGAATATCTTAATTTTATTTGTATGAAAATATTTATCAGTAATATAATAGTAAAATAGGCAAGTACTTGTAGCCCGTTAGGTCTTGCAATATAACCGGTAACAATATGTAAGATTTTACCTATCATACTTCTATCTGCTACTAACCATGAACTATCCCAAAGTTGATCGGATAAAAACATAACTAGACCGGAAGAGGTTAAAATACCTGCAGCACTTGCTGCAAATCCACCTGCTATTAGCATTAATAATACGGTAGAGATTTTAAAAATATATTTTTGATTAGCAATCTTAATTAAACCGAAATATATTACTAAACCAAGTAAGAAGCCACTTGTAGCACCTATTATCACTCCTTGCAAGTAAATACTGCTTGGTATTGTTTCAACTGAAGATATGCTATATACTAAAATAATAATTTCTGCACCTTCTCGTAATATGGTAGTGGCAACTAAAAAAACCAACATGAAATAACTGGCATTACCTTCATGAATTTTTACCGATAAGTCGTTTATATGTTGCTTTACTTTTATACCGTAACCTTGCATCCATATTATTGTCCAGCTAATCAGAATTGTTATTAGTATCATAATTCCGGAATTGAATAACTCGTCGCCTATTCCGCCAAAAGATAAAGATAATTTACGTGTAAAAAATGCAAAAATTGAAGCAAATACTACTCCAAGCATTACTCCGGCAATAATATAAAGACGAGATTTTTCTATTTGTTTTGTTACGGCGAGTATTACACCAAGTAATAAAGATATTTCTAAACATTCACGAAACACTACTAAAGCAATTTTAAACATATTTTTTATCTAATCATTAACAATTATAAAACCCTGAGCCGTATCTTGATGAAAATCTCCAAAAAATTCATATTTTCCGGACTTGAGAGGTGCAAGTATAATATTTATTGACTCATTTGGCATAACTATTTTTTCACGATGTAAATCATGACTTTCAAATTCTTCTACCGTATTATCTTCATTATGAACAATTAACCTTATCTTAGTAGATTTTGGTACTTCAACTATATTCGGAACAAATTTATGATCTTTTATAGCTATCTTTACTTCTAATATATTATCATTTGTTTTATTATCGGAACTCTTATTTGTAGAGATATAAATGATTGTTGCTAGAAATATTAAACCTACTATTATAATGATATTTTTGTTTTTTTTAATAATTTCCATACTAAACTCCTAGCTTAATTAAAGTTTAAAGTAAGATTCTTATATACTCGTTTAATTTGAGTTTTAACAAAATTTATCCTGCAATTTTTATTAATGCTATAAGATATACAATTATTATCATTATGACAAGGATAGATAATAAAATATAATTTTTTTGTTTTTTGTTAGCCCTATTTTGAAACTCTACTTCTAGAGGTAATTTATGCGTCAATCCGGTACTCGCATCCTCACGTACTTCTTTGTACGCTGCGGTGCTGCGTTCTATGTTTCCTTTAAATTCCTCTCTATAAGCGAGTTTGAAAATAGGGCTAATATCCGATATTTTATTTTGTTTCATATTTATTTAAAATCGTTAATTTCAAGTAAAAGATATTCATTTATCGGTAATGATTCATGAGAAATAATTTTATTTATATTAGAACCTAAGGCTTTAAATGTTTTACCTTCAGCAATAACACTGCGTGTTCCAACCGTTACTTTACCTTGCAAGGCATAAGAAAAAATTAAAGGATATGTAATATCGCCGATTTTCATATCTATTCGTTGTCCTTTTTCTTTAGAATCATATAATATTTTACCGTTTGATAATCGAGTAATTTTAGCATTAAAGCTTACTTTTTCACCACATAATAAAGGAACACGATAAGCTATCTCATCATCATAAATTTTCACTTCATTATTTTTAACAAAATTTTGCGGTAATATGGATTTTAAAATTACATTAACTTTATAATTATAAGCATCATCGAAGATAATATTATTACTATTATTAACGGCGTATTTTGCCGGAATAATAGCTTCTCGTGCTTCTCCTACCATCATACCGATTATTACATTATCTAAGCCAAGCATTATAGGAGCAGAGCCTAAAGTAAAAGTCTTAGTATCTTCAGATATTAAAATATTGTTCATATCTGATATTTGATAAAATACGGTAACTACATGTCCGCAAGAAGCGGGACCGATATTACCGCTACCGAGCGTATTAATTTTGAACAGTGTTTTTACTAAATCCTTACGTACTTCAATAGTGTAATCATTAGGATTGATAGGTCCATTTAACGGTTGTAAAATATTTTCAAAGAATGCTTTCCCTTCTTCGGTTTTAAGAGCATTTATTACTATTTTTGAAACCGTACGTTCAAATAAATTACCGTTTAATGAAATAGGGGGTTCATTATTTATACTAGTTTGGTTTTCATTGGTAGATGAATTATTTAAAGCCGTTTGCTCTACAGTTGTAGGATTATTGTTGTCGGGAGATATTTTTAACTTTACTATATTGTAAAGTATTAGAATTACAATTATTAAAGATAAAAATTTTTGCATGTATACTCAGTTTAATTTGAAAAATTGGCTACGTTGTATTACTAAGTCTGCGGCTGCGGTGCTCACGTAGCTTATCTACGTTCCTCTCCTTGCCTTATATACTCCTTGCTCTTTTCCAAATTAAACTTCGTCTATCTACTCTGTCATTTATCAGGAGTATATGTTTTAGTACAACAAAGTTTACTATAACAATCAATTACTTAATAATCAAATGAGAATAAAAATAATTTGATTAATAAAAATAATTGATTTAAATTTAGATGCAGAATTTTATAAATATAGTGGTGAAAAGTGAAAAAATTTATATTTTGTTTTTTATGTTTATGGACATTAAACATATTTGCTGCTTCTAAAACTTACCCTAATAAGCTTAATCATTGTAAAGTTACTAGAAATATATTTAATGATTATGAACCAAAAGTTTTTGAGACTACTAATAATTTATTACGTAAAACAGGAAGATTATCAAAATTTTACGGTGAAAGGATATTAATTAAAGGAAAAATATTGGATCAAAATTGTGTGCCGGTTGCAGATGCTAAAGTTTATTTATGGCAAGCAGGAAGCGGAGGTAAATATCCTTACGAACCTTTAAAAACTAGAGTTGATAAAAGAAGATTTACAAGTAAAAGCGATTCAAGCTTTACCGGTTCCGGTACTGCTACTACTAATAATAAAGGAGAATATTACTTCATTAGTATGTTACCTTATAAATCTTCTCGTTATTTAAGAAGTGCAAATATAAGAATAGAGCATCTTAGCCTTACGACTCTCGAAACACGCTTAGATTTATCTGATAAAAATATGTGTGATAATGAATGCGGTGAAGTAAATCCGATATTAATCGAACCGCAGGAAAATATGCCGTCTTATTGTTTTGACTTAGTTTTGCAAGGTACGACGCTTAAGAGGTATTGATACAGTACGTCATTGCGAGGAAAATTACGAAGTAATTTGACGAAGCAATCTCAGGATATTTGACGAGATTGCCACGCAGTCTACGACTGCTCGCAATGACGTTTTGCCTCTTTCTGCGGTGCTTCTAAAGGCTTTTTTATACCACAACTACATAATGTAAGTGTTAATACGAATAAATAAAATGTCTTCATTACTATAAATTATTATATGACCTTAAGAAATTATAATAAATATCTTATATATATTATAGTATTTTTATTATCTATAACAATCTTTATTCCTAAAATTTATGCTAAGCATCAGGATAAATTAGAATTTTTAAGAGGTTCAAGCGTTCCTGATAATATAATTTTTTTTGATGAAGAAAAAAATCAATATTCTCTTGATCAGTTTGAAGGAAAGACTATATTGTTAGTGTTTTGGGCTACTTGGAGTGCTCCTTGTGTCAAAGAAATGCCTGACCTTGATATGTTGCAAAAAGATTTTAGGAAATTACCTTTTTCAGTAATTCCGATTTCAGAAGATTATCAAGACATAAAAGTTGTTAAAGAATATTTTAAAAGCTATCAAATAAGATATTTGCCGATTTATCATGATTATAGAAATGAATTATTTAAAGCCTTAGGGGTTGTTAGTTTACCGACTAGTATATTAATAGACCCAAACGGCAAAATAGTAACTAGCTTTGTCGGCAATACAAATTGGTATGACGAAAAAGTTAGAGATACTATTTTATCTGCCATTCCCGGAAATTATTCTGAACCTAAAAATAGTTATAACGAGCAATCTCTGAATAAACCGGCTAAGCCTTTGCCGCCGATAAAAAAGGATATAATTAAGGAAAGTACAGCACAAATTAAAAATGAGTAAAATTAATGAATGAAGTGAATAAATCAACTATGGCGAATGCAGAATTTGATCAGATAATAACCAAACGGCAGATAAGTAAATTAGATCAATTAGTTGCTTCGGTTTTTGGTGATTCTAAAGAGGTGATTGCCGTTTTACGCCTTAGCGGCGTTATCGGTAAAGTAAGTACTATGCAATCGGGACTTACGTTAGAATCATTAAATGAACTAATAGAAAAGGCTTTTAAAATAAAGAAATTAAAAGCGTTATGTTTAATTATTAATTCTCCAGGTGGATCTCCGGTACAATCTGAACTTATTGCAAAACGTATTCGTAACCTTGCTAAAGAAAATAAAATAAAAATTTATAGTTTTATTGAAGATATGGCGGCTTCAGGCGGATATTGGCTTGCTTGCAGTGGAGACCATATATATGCTTCTTATAGCTCAGTTATAGGTAGTGTCGGAGTAGTGTCAAGCGGATTCGGTTTTCATGAAGCGATTAATAAACTTGGAATAGAGAGAAGAGTTTATACGGAAGGAAAGAATAAAGCAATTTTGGATCCGTTTAAACCTATTAATAAAGATGACCTTAAAATTATTAAAGATTTGCAAAAGCAGGTTTACGAGCATTTTGTAGAATATGTAAAAACAAGAAGGGTAGGGAAGTTAACACAGCAAGACGAGATTTTATTTAACGGTGAATTTTGGGCAGGACAAACGGCTCTTGATTACGGTTTAATTGACGGCATAGGTGATATGTATAGCGTAATGAAAGAAAAATTCGGCGATAACATAAAGTTTCAATATCTGTGTGCTAAGCAGCCTTGGCTTAAAAAGAAACTCGGTATGTCAAGTAAAATATTGGCAGATAATTTTGCTAATTCTTTAATTGATGCAGTTGAAAATAAAATTATTAACGATAAATTTGATATGAAATAATATGACAATAACACAAGTTAAAATTAAAAAACTAGAAAATTTTTCCGACAGTCTGCCGGAATATGCTACAGAGCATAGTGCGGGGATGGATTTAATAGCCGCAAACGAGCAACCTATAACAATAAAAGCAGGAGAAATACAGCTAATTCCAACAGGCATCGCTATAGCACTACCGGATTCGTTTGAAGCACAGATAAGACCTCGTTCGGGTCTTGCCGTTAAACACGGTATTACGGTTGCTAATTCACCTGGTACTATTGATGCAGATTATCGAGGTGAAATAAAGGTCATTCTTATTAATCTCGGTAAAGAAGATTTCATTATAGAAAAAGGCATGCGAATTGCTCAAATGATAATCGCAAAGTACGAACGTATATTATGGGAAGAAAGTAGCACGCTTGAGGAAACAATGCGTGGTAGCGGCGGCTTTGGTTCTACGGGTGTTTGACAGTTGTCATCCCGTGGCTTGACCACGGAATGACAACTGCAACAAATCATAAAACTTATGAAAATAAAATTATTAATTGCTATATTTCTGTTATTAGCTTTAAAAGTAAATGCTAATTCTGATCCTGTAGATAATGTTAAGCAAGTTTTTACCTATATCGATCAAAAAAATTGGTCGCAAGCTGAAGATTTAGCTCTAGAAGTAAATAGTAAAGTTTTAACAAAAATTGTACTTTCTCAGAAATATTTAGATAATAAATATTCAGATAATAGTTTTGAGCAGGTAATAAGGTTTTTACGCAATAATCCGGGTTGGCCTCAAAATAAGCTGCTTGAAGAAAGAGCGGAAGAGTATCTAAGTAATAGTACGAATAAAAAAATAATTTTTGATTGGTTTAATAAACATCCGCCTCTTACCGGCAAAGGTTATAAATTTTATGCAATTGCTGCAAGTAGTTTAATCAAAGATCAGAAAATATTACTACCCATTATTAAGGAAGCTTGGGTATATGCCAATTTCACTCCTGAAGAAGAAAATGCATATTACAATAAGTGGCATAAATATTTAACTGCAAATGATCATTTAGAGCGAATAGAAGAGCATTTATGGAAAAATGATATTAGGTCTGCTGAGCAATCGTTAAAATATGTAGATCAAGGCTATCGTAATTCTTTTAAAGCACAAATTTCTATTATAGGTAAATCACCGAATGCCGAAAAGCTTTTTAGAAGCGTTCCTGAAAAATACTATACTTCCGGTTTATTATATCGTTATTTAGATTCTAAAAAAACACAAAAGCCGACAAAGGAAGTTATTATTTTGTTTAAGAAAGCTAAAAATAACCGTAAACATTTTGCTAAATGGTGTCGTATTCAATCCTATTATGCTCGTGAATTCATCGATTACAAAGATTTTGCTAATAGCTATAGAATGGCAACGCTTCCTTTTGCTACTTGTCCTGAAACTATAAGGGAGCAGGAGTGGTTTGCGGGCTGGCTTTCTTTAAGTTTTTTAAAAAAGCCTGATCAAGCATTAGTGCATTTTAATAAATTTATTAAAGTTGTTAAGACTCCGATTAGTTTGGCACGTGGATTTTATTGGCTCGGTCGTACTTATGAAGCAAAAGGCGATAAGCAAACGGCTAGAAGATTTTACGAGCAGGCAGCCAAATATTCTTTTACCTTTTATGGGCAGGTAGCAAATATTGAATTAAATAGGACAAAGTTAGTTTTACCTCCTGTTCCCGTAATAACTTCTGAAGAAAGGAAAACTATAGAAAATAAAGAGATTATTAAAGCAATAAGGTTATTGGTTAAATATAATAAAAACTACTTAGCCATGATATATTCCAAAGCAGTGATTAAAAACACTAAAAATCCTGCAGAAATTCAAATAATTGCGAATATTATTAAAGCAAATAATAATACTAATCATATGGTTGAGGTAGCAAAAATTGCCGCCCAAAATAATGCTTTTATTCCGGATTGTGCTTTTCCAACGCCTTATAATCTAGCAGGTTTGCCTATCCCACCTCATTTAACTTATGGAATAATTAGACAAGAATCGGTTTTTGATCATAAAGCAGTAAGTTATGCAAATGCTATGGGTCTCATGCAACTTATTAAAGGTACTGCTTGTGATACCGCAAGATCTATAAATGTTAAATGTAATGTAGCAGACTTAACTAAAAATCCGGTATATAATATTAAACTTGGTTCGCATCATTTCAAAAAATTATTAGATGATCATAAAGGTTCTTATATTCTATCCATTGCTTCTTACAATGCCGGAAGTCATAATGTAGTAAAATGGATAGATAGGTTTGGTGATCCAAGGGATATAAAAGATACAAGAAAAGTTATTGACTGGATAGAACTTATACCTTATCGAGAAACAAGAGATTACGTTCAAAGAGTACTTGAAAATGTTCAGATTTATCGGGTAATCTTAAATAAGAATAGTAGCTTGTACTTTAAGCGTGATTTACATGCTTGTGATATAGCAAAAAGTTAATTTCTATTAGTGTTTTATTTTGACATATAGTAATAAGTATGATATGGACACTAATTAAAAATATGAATTAAGGAGGAGATTATGAAAAAATTAGAGCAACACTTTAAGAAACAGCGTAATGATACCGATACTCAAGTAAAGAAATATAAAAAAGATCTTGATGTAATCGGCATTAGATATGACCGTAAATCTGCACATGTTGAAGTTCCAAATCATGCTACCGGCGGGTTTGAATATTTTAAATGGGATTGGATGACAAGCACTACGGGTAGTCAGTCATTCAGAAATAGTACAAATATTTAAGAAAATAGTAAGAACTTTAAAAGAAGCTAAACGTAACCCAGCCCAGTAGAAAACTTAATATCTAACTTGGATGCTAGTACTAAAAATGCACTTGATGTTAATATTAAGAAGCATAATATTACTGTACCGACGCAAGACACTAATAAGGTAGTATCAGAAATATTATCAGGAATGCAAACATGGCTAGATACAAAAAGTCATATCCCTCTAGAACTTAAGCAAAAATTCTTAGAGTTAGGTTCTAATAATTTAGAACTATTCATAAAAGCTGCTTATAACAAATTTAACAATAAGTGGATAGTTAAAGAATTTATTGATAATACTTTTGTACCACCTAGAGAGGAAAGTAACAAATATCTAGCTGATAGTGGTTGTGATTCAGCTGAGCAGCTATGGACTAAAATAGAAAACCTTAGAATAAGCGAAAATTCAACTGATGAATCTGAAGATGATGAAATATCAGAGGCTTCGGCGAATAAACTTGGAGAAAAAGTAAAGCTTAATAATGGTACTGAAATTGAAGTTAAGGCTATTCTAAAAGACCTATCTGATAAAGAGTTTGTGAATATGGCTTTAAAAAGAGTTGAACCTAATACTAGTGAACACTGTTACAAAAAGAAATAGCATTACAGCTTGTATATAATAATATACAGGAAGGTCGTGTCGATAAGTCAAGTACTGTTAAGGTAATTAATTCTTTTAGTAATGCACCAACCTTATTAAGTTGGTTTGTAGAATATAGCGACCTTAATATTGAAGAAATAAAAGCTAAAGAAGTAGAACTTACTGGCGGCGCTTCTTATTTAGACTGGTTTTTTAATGTTGTTCTCGTTTCTTATGTCATTCTCGTAAGGCATTGCCTGCGTGGATATCAAGTCGTCATTGCGAGTAGCCATTGTTGTGTGGATCGATAAAATCCACTGTGTCACCCCATGGCTTGACCACGGTATAACACTGAATATATAATTCCATGATTCTTAAAAATATATCTTTACTAATAATATTATTCTTTTCAATATCAGCTTTTTCTGCTGGTCATAGTCTAAAAAATATCCCTATTACTGTTGTTGCTTCGGCAACAGGAGCGGATAATAAAACCTTGTCGGATTTAAAAAATATTAATGGACTAAATTTACAAATTCCTTCTAAGTGTTTTGCTAAAGGTAAGTTATCCTTTCTTGCAAGTAGCGATGAAGTAAGGTTTAATTGCCTGCGGGATGCATTATTTGATAAGTCTGATAATGTAGTATGGAGTTTACGAGGCGGTTACGGCTCTGCTAGAATAATTCCCGATTTACTAAAGCTACCAAAACCAAATAAAGAGAAATTCTTTATAGGGTATAGCGATGTAACGGCTTTACATCTTTTTCTATCACAAGAATGGGGATGGAAAACTATTCACGGCAGTAATATAGCCGATCTCTTAAAGCCGGAAAAAGATCAAGGTAATTTTACCAAGCTTGCTGAAATATTAAAAGGTAAAGTAAAGCAGGTTACTATAGATAATTTAGTGCCTCTTAACGATATAGCAAAATCAAGTGATCTTGTTAACGGCAAACTAACAGGCGGTAACTTAACTATGGTGCAGACTAGTATCGGTACAAATTGGCAGATAAGAACTAAAGGCAAAATTCTTTTTTTAGAAGATGTGAATATAGTTGCTTTTAGATTAGATCGTGAGCTTTTACACTTAAAGCAAGCAGGGTTATTTGAGGATGTTAAGGCCATAATATTTGGTTCATTTGATAAAAATTCTGAAAGCACAATGTTAGTGCTTCATAATTTTGCAGATAGTTTAGATGTACCGGTATTTAAAACAAATAGATTCGGTCATGAAAAAATTAACGATCCGATTATTTATAATACAAGTAGTAAGATTATTAAAAATAAAGGATTTAAGTTAGTAATGGGGCTATAAACGTTATGCTATCCCGTGGCTAGGTTTATTGCATGGATACCACCTCGTCATTGCGAGCAGGCTGCGTGGCAATCTCATGAAATAATAACAAACTCCTGAGATTGCTTCGTCAATTGCTATGCAATTTCCTCGCAATGACGATTTTTACAGTTAACTCTACCTCATCAAATGCAAATAATCATTATACTTTGATAAATTCAAATCATAAGAAAAGAACTTATTTGTAATATAATGTTCAAGTAATTTTACTAATCCTGCTTTATGTCTATTTAAAGTCTCGATGCTTAAAGCTATTTCCGTTGTTTGCACATAAGGTTCGGTACTGGTTATTTTTACATAAGCAATAGTGATTTCTTTATTTATACAGCTAGATTCAGAGAGCTTTAGACAAGATGAATTGACGACTGAGCCTGCAGAGCGTACAAAAGTACGTGAGCAAAGGCGAATGTCAGAAAATTCGCTTGTATCAAGCTTTCTGAACGACGCTGTATTAAATCCGTTTTCTAGTAACATTAAACTTTCTATAATAAGTTGTGGAGAGAGTCCTAGTTCTATTTCTTTTTTAGTTGGGATAGTACCGGTTTTATAATCCAGTATAGTTATATTATTTGATTTACTTATTTCAATTCGGTCAGCTATACCGATTATTTTTATATCTTGACCTGCAATATTTAGCTGTAATTCCCCTTTAGTTTCAAAATAGATTTCTTTGCAGTTTTTTCGGCGTTCTATATCAAATAAAATAAAAGCTTTACTGAAAGCCGTGAGTTTTATTTGCCAAGTTTTTTTTGTGTAGCTTGGTAAAATAGTGCTATATAAAATATGATTACCGATATTTATTAAAGTATTTTGTTTATCAAGCAAATTTAAATTAATATATTGTTTGTCGTAATTTTTAGAATATTCCTCTAAAACTTTATGAATAAAATTACCGAAATCCGATACTTTAGGCTCTTCCCATATATTATCTTTTTTACGTAGTCCAAGAATTTTCTTAGCATAAAAACCGTATGGGTTTCTTATTAATGTTTCTATGTCGGTTACTGATAAGACGGCTGGAAAAAAGGTGCTGCTTGCTACTTTGTCATCCCGCGACTTGATCGTGGGATCCAGAAAAATATTGTTACTTCTATTAATCGTATGGATACCGTGGTCAAGCCACGGTATGACATGTTTAAGTCGCAGTTTCAAAAATAAATTACTCGGCACTAACAACTTCCCATCATATTTTTTAGCATTCAGTATAACTATTTGTTTATTTTGTAGAAATAAATTGAAGTAATCTGAATATAGAGTAGGGGCGATTTCATTGTAATCTATATTTAGTATCTGCAAGGCTTTCTTGCTAAGCCATGGGTGAGCTTTAGCGGTAGGTGTCCAGTTTTCATTATTAAAATGCGGTAATATAATTAAGTCGAATTCGCATAATGCTAAAGCTTCTGGTGAACCGATAATTATACTAGCAGAGTCGGTATTTTTGTAATATTTGATATTAGAAAGTAGAAAAGAGAAAATTTTAGGAAAATCCTTTTTATCCGTTAAATTTATATATTTACCGGATTCCCGCTTTTGCGGGAATGACGTAGAGAGATATGTGGTTAAATTTGTTAAAAATTCAAGTAGTTCTACTCCTCCTTCTTCCTCCCAAATAGTAGGTAAAAGTTTTTCAGCTATTCCTTTAGCCGCTATTAGAATACCTGGTATATTATGCGGGTTATTGGTAAATAAAATATCTATTAAGTTACGGCAATACTCCTTTGTATTCTCGTTATCAAATTGTAATTGCAATAAATATTTCGGCGAGGATATAAAACGGTTTTTATTAGAGAGCATTAACTCTAACTTTTTCACAGCGTCATTCACAAAGCTTGATACAGGCAAATTTTTTGAGTTAAGTCTGTGCTCACGTACTATTGTGCGCTGTGCAGACTTACTCTTAAATTCATCTTGTCTGAAGCTTTGTGAATTTAATTGTCCTATAGGACAATTAATTAAAGGATTTTTAAGTAATAAAAATAGAAGTTTTAAATCAAAATTATTACATAATATTTTAATAATGGAAGTTAGTAATTCGCTGATATTAGTAAGCCTTAAGTCATTACCTAGTAGATCTTCATATTTATCTAAAAAATTACAATATACTCTCTTAAGCTTATTATTATTTGTAATGATTGCAATCCGTTTATCTTTATTACGGCTACATATATAAGCTATTTGTTTAGCTTCTTCATAAATATTTGCGGGTTCTAAATAAGATATACCATTGCTAATCTGCTTGGAGGCGGGGTTATAGTAAATTATGTAATCCTTTAATTCTTCTTCAAATCTTTTTAAAAAAACATTAGGCTTGAATATTCCGGCGAGTATTATTTGCTTATTCCTATTCTTTATCCTTATTATTTCTTCTTGTAATAGCTTTAATTTATAAACTGCTTTAGTTTGTTTTTGAGTAAACGATATTTCTTCTTGCCATCTTAAAAAGCAATATTCTAGAAATTTATAAATCTTTTGCCAATAGTTAGAATTGTTATAGACTTCAATTAATTTTATATCGATATTATTTATTATAAGGTCATTAAACAATTTTCTTAGAATTTCTGCAGCTTTTAACGATTCATTTTTATTAAATGGTAAGTCTTTATATTCTGTAATTATTTTTGATATAATAAGAAGTTCTTCTATTTTAGATACATAATCCGAATCGGTTTTTTTTGAAATAAGAGAATTAAAAGGAATAATGATAGGTAATTTAATTTTATATTTATCGGTTAAAATCTTCTTTAATTCTAGGCATGAGAAATTATTAGGCAATATTATTTGAACTTCTGTACCTTTCCCTAATTTATCAATAATGTACTGAGCAAATATCTCTAAATAAGCCATAAATATTTGTTTTATGCTTAGTATAACACATTTGTAAAATGAAACAAATATTGTTAAAAATCATAATTCATGATAATAATTCTTGATTATTAATTTTTATTAACTATTCTATACAAAAATTATTAATCTAAATTAAGGAGTATGTAATATGTCTAATATAACATATATATTAGGGACAAGAGAGAAAAAGATCAACATTTAGTTTTAAATAAAGAAATCTTATCTAAGCTATCTAAAGGTAAAATTAAAGGTTTAGTAGCTAAAATTTTTAATAACGATTTATATTTGCTACCTAATGATTCTCATATTATTATTTTAAATGAGGAAGTATATGCACCAATTACTGAATTATTATATATTAGTTAGTGGAATTAGTTTATATAAGTACAAGTCTTTTATTAATTCTTTAATATCCTTAAAGGACATAAGTTCTACTCCACCTGTGTCTCACGGTGTTGCAATGTTAGAATCTACTAAAGAAAAAATATTACAAATTATTAAAAGTAGTAAGATATTATCTATTTTGGCACATAACCCATCGGAATTATTAAGTTATAAAGATGAAGATATAGTAACTGTAAAAGATTTAGCATTAAAAAGATTTTGCTTTTTAGTAGCAAATAATGAAAAGCTTGAAATATCTAAAGACTCAGAAGCAGAAGCTTTATTAAAGGTTATTAGTTTTAATAATAGCAATTATGATATTTACAATAATTTAAAAAAATACTTAGTAGAAGAATGTAAAACTTATGAAAATTTTAAGAAAATATTAGATACTTTTAGTGATAAAATAAGGGAAATAATTAAATTTGAGGATAAATTAGTATCTAAGTTTTTAGATTGGGGAAAAAATTTCGAAGATAATGTAGATCTATTAACTAATGAAATTGAAAAATTATTAAATCCAAATCTTGAAAATATATTACCTAAAAATGTGTTTTTAAGGTCCATTGATAATAAAAAAGAAGAAGAAGTTAATAAAAATGATAAGAAGTTACTAGAGAATAATTTGAAATTCTTTACTGCTTCAAGTACATTTCAAGTTCCTGAATATAATTGAAAATTCTATTGCGTATTATAAAAATAACCAAGATCTAGTACCGAATTTAGTATTATTAAAAACTGCAAATGATGAAGTAAAGCTTTCTAAAATAAAAGATATTTTAAATAATCATTATATAAAAGCTAAATCGACAGTGGGAGTTTGTTTGAATGTTATTTTAGATGGGCAGAAATATTTAAAAAGTTTAGAAATAGCAGATTTAGATATAACATTAGACAAACAAAATTTAGTAGATAAATTACCTCTATTAACAGATAAAATGAAAGAAAGCTTACATAGTTCTGAGGTAGAAAATGTTAAAAATATTACTTTATTATGTAAGGAGGTAAAAGACTTTTTAAATATTTCTCTTATTGCCTCTGTATTTGAAGAATATGATAACAACTATCAGACTCTTAAGTCTGATATTGATAAGGCTGAAAAAGTTTTAGGCGAGATAGGTATAGAATGGAGTTTTAGTTAAAGTAAAAAGCTAGGCGGTTATACTGTACTAGCTTTTACGAGTTCTTTAAATAATTCTAAATCTACTCCATTATCGTTAAGATATTCAGGATGCCATTGAACGCCGATAACAAATTTATGTTTAGTTGATTCAATGGCTTCAATTATACCGTCTTCTGCTTTTGCAGATACGATAAGATCGTTACCAAGTTGTTTAACAGCCTGGTGGTGAGTCGAATTAACCATAGTTTGTAGCTGATTATTAGCCATTTTAACAAGTTTAGTATTTGCTTCTATATTAATTGCATGCGAAACTATGTTTTTAGGCGAAGGTTGTGTATGATTAATTATAGTTTCAATATAATCAGGAATATGTTTAATAAGCGTACCCTTAAAAATAACGTTTAATAGCTGCATACCTCGGCATATTCCTAAAACCGGAATATCTTTCTCTAATGCTTTCTTTAAAACTAATATCTCAAAATTATCACGTTCTTCATTGGAAACTACTACATCTTCGGCGTATTCCGGCTCATAAAATTTAGGATGTATGTCCTCATCACCGCCTGGTACTACAACACCGTCAACAAGTTCCATAAGCTGATTTATTGTATCACTTTGATAAGGTAATAATAGCGGTATACCACCGGCTGCAATAATCGCATCGGTATAGTTTCTTCGCAAGGCGTACCATGGAAAAGCAGCGTAAGTATATTTTTCACAATTTTGAGCTAAATCAGGTGTAACACCTATTATCGGTTTTTTATGCATTTTATTATCGTTTTACTATTTTTCTTTCAGCTATGTCATTCCTCATAGTACCGGACAGTTCATAAAGGTCCCGTCATTGCGAGCCAGCATTTATGCTGGCGTGGCAATCTCAGGAGTTTTTTTTATATTATCTTATGAGATTGCCGCGTTGTTGCTAACGCAACTCCTCGCAATGACGACTTGGTATCCACGCAGCAAAGCCACTATTACCCCTCAATATGTGGTGGTGTTTCAAAAGTATGGAACGGTGGTGGTGAGGTAAGTGTCCACTCTAATGTGTCTGCTCCTTCTCCCCAAGGATTGTTTGGACAATTTTTGCCGTACTTTAAAGTATAGAAAACGATAAATACAAAATAAAGAGCAGCAAACATAGAGATACCTGCTCCTATCGACGAAACCATATTCCAGCCGGCGAAAGCCTCAGGGTAGTCTGGTATTCTTCTTGGCATGCCCGCAAGACCTAAGAAATGCTGTGGGAAGAAAGTTAAATTAACGCCTATAAAGGTAATCCAAAAATGGATTTTGCCTAAAATTTCCGGGTATTGTTTACCGGATATTTTGCCGAACCAATAATAAAAGCCTGCAAATGCTGTAAATAAAGCACCGAGCGACATTGTATAATGGAAATGTGCAACAACATAATATGTATCGTGCAGAACTCTATCAAGTGCCGAATTTGATAGGATTATGCCGGTTACGCCGCCGATCGTGAATAATATAATAAACCCTATAGAGAACAGCATAGGAGTTGGGAAGGTAATTGAGCCACCCCACATAGTTGCTATCCAGCTAAATATTTTAATACCCGTTGGAACTGCTATAATCATTGTTCCGGCAGTGAAATATATAAGTGCATTATAAGAAAGCCCAACAGTAAACATATGGTGAGCCCATACAATAAATCCGACGAAACCGATTATTACCATAGCTCCGACCATACCTTGATAGCCAAATATAGGTTTGCGTGAAAAAGTTGAAATAACCTGACTTACTATACCAAAGCCCGGAAGTATTACGATATATACTTCAGGATGACCGAAAAACCAAAATAAATGCTGAAATAATACAGGATCACCGCCGCCGTCCGGTTTAAAGAAATTAGTTCCAAAGTTACGATCGGTAAGTAGCATAGTGATAGCTCCGCCAAGTACCGGCATAGCTAGAATTATTAAAAATGCAGTTACTAATATAGACCAAACGAATAACGGCATTTTGAAAAGCCCCATCCCTGGAGCTCTCATATTAAAGATAGTAACAATTAAATTAATTGATCCGAGGATTGACGATAGACCGGTTAAATGTAAACTGAAAATAGCCATATCGACTGCTGCTCCCGGGTGACCGCTCAAATTACTTAAAGGAGGGTAGAGCGTCCAGCCCGTTCCGGGACCGTCGTCAACAAATGCCGAACCCATAAGCAGGATGAAAGCAGGAACTAGTAGCCAAAAACTGATATTGTTAAGGCGTGGAAATGCCATATCGGGAGCTCCTATTAGCAAAGGTACGAAATAGTTACCAAAGCCACCGAACAAAGCCGGCATAATCATAAAGAATACCATAATAACCGCATGTGCCGTGATAAGCACGTTATATAGCTGGAAATCATGATTTAAGAAAGTGCCGCCGGGCATTGCAAGCTCTAACCTAAAAAGCAGTGAGAACAAACCGCCGACAACTCCGGCAAAAACGGCAAATATGATATACATAATGCCGATATCTTTGTGATTAGTAGAAAAAAGCCACCGCCTCCAACCGTGTGGGGTATGGTGGTCATCGTGGTTTAGGTCTTCTGTATTTGTAAGTAAGTGCATAGCAATTGTAATTTTTATTTAAATTAATTTCTTAAAATTTACGTTGATTTTTGAAAACTAGAAACATTAAGTTTAATTTTTTGTCTCTTAAGGTTATTTACATATAATTTTAGCATTTTCTCAAGCTTTATTTGATTCTTTGGTTTATTTTTAGTCATTATATACTCTATAATTGACGAAGTCTTTAAGTGAACAGAATAGTATTTTTTCAAAGGTGGAATTATTTGTATGCGTAATTTTGGTATCATAGTTACAATGTTCCCTAATAAAGATCCGTGCATCCATCCATAAATCAGAACCTATAGAAGAATGTTTTAAATATTTTGTGATAAAAGGTAATATAGCTTTAAGTTCTATTTTTTGAAATCTTGCTATTATATAAGTAAGCCCAACAAAAGCAACACTGTTTATTTCTGTACTTTCATTTTTCTTAAGAAAGTATAAGCAAATTTCTAAAGCTTCTTGGTAATTTAAAGAATTTTGACAAAAGCCTAAAATAAACTCTATTTTTTCTTTCTCATTTTTTAAAGAATTTATTAATGTTTTATCTATAAATATTTTTAATTTTTTATGGCTTAAAAATTTCAAATTATTTTTAAAATATTCTAAATAAACTTTTCTTTCTAATCTTGGTATACAAATAACAATGCTAAATAATGTTAAATTAGTTGCATTTAAAATTTTTTCACTGGTGCTTTTCAAATTTTCAAACAATAAAGGCAATATTAAATCTTCTTTAATATTATAAAATCTTTCAACCAAACGACCTATAGCTTCAACTGCTTCAACTTGTATTAATTCTTCCGGATTTCTTAAATTTTGTGTTAGAATGTCTAGTGCATCGTCATAATCCTTATAATGCCCTACATATATAAGATAATAAAAAGTTTTTTCCCATTCAGGTAGATCAATTACATCCGGTTGATTTCTATATTCTTCCTCACTCATTATCATATAATTAATTAGCAACCAATTTCTGATTCCCGTTATTCTCGGCAACCTTATTTTTATTTGCAACCCAATTGTCAAAATCCTCTTTGCTTACTACTTCTATAGCAATCGGCATGAAGCCGTGATTGATACCGCATAGTTCGGAGCATTGCCCGTAATATACACCTTTCTTGGCAGCTCTTGTCCACGTTTCATTAATTCTTCCAGGCACTGCATCTATTTTAAACCCAAGCGACGGAACGGCAAAACTATGTATTACGTCACCTGCGGTAATGAGAAACCTTACGGTAGCATTTTCAGGGATAACAATTCGATTATCAACATCTAATAATCTTTTTTGGTCAGGTTTTAAATTCTCATCAGAGATCATTACGCTATCAAATTCTAAATTATCATGATCAGGATATATATAATGCCAATACCATTGATAACCTACTACTTTAATAGTTAAATCCGTTTCGGGTATTTTTTCGGCATGACGCAATATTCTAAAAGACGGCATTGCAATAATAACTAAAATTATTATAGGTATTACAGTCCAAATTATTTCTATTAAAACATTATGTGAAAATTTTGCCGGTACGGGATTATTTTTTGCATTAAATCTAATGCATACAAAGCCAAGTAATCCGGCAACGAATAAAACAATAGCTGTTGAGATATAAAGCAGAAAATTATGAAAATGATGTAATTCCTCCATAATCGGACTTGCCGGCGGCTGGAACGTTATTTGCCAAGGTAACGGCTCGGAAGCAAAGCAGCTACTACTAACAATCAAAAAACAAATTAAAGTAATAGACATCTTCCCAAACTTCGTTTCTAGAGGTAATTTATAAGTCGATCCGGTACTCGAATCCTCACGTACGCTTGTGTACGTTGCGGTTCGAGGTGAAGTGTCTTCTTTAAATTCCTCTCTAAATCCTCGTTTGGAAAGATGTCTAATAATATTTTTCATAGCACATATAAAGTTATTTATATATTAATATAAATGTATATACAGTTTTATTAAAGTAAAAATCGATAAATTTTTATAAAAACTACATATTTTTAATAATATTTGAGCTAGAAAGTGTGCCTATATTAGGATGTTGCAGTAAGTCAATAACTTCTATTACTTTCGCATTTATATTTATTTTTGCTTGAATTTGCTTATTTATTAACTGAGGATCGTGCTTTGTTACAGCGATTACAGAAGGACAAATATTTTGCACTAACCGAGCGTAATCATTAAAATCTTTTAGTTTAGGTAATATTTAGGTAATATAAGTACTTTATCAACAAATGTGAAAGAACTTAAAATTTTTGCTCGTTGTAATTGATTATGGATAGGTTGACGTTTTTTATATTTAATAATTGTTTCATCCAAAGCAACGATTAAGTATTTACCGTGTTTTTTAGCTTTGCGTAGAAATTTTATATGACCGTAATGTAATAAATCAAAACAACCGCCTACTAGAACTATTTCGCTATTTATAGGACAGTTTTTATTTAAAGAAATATTCTCATAATATTCTATTTTGGGTAATTTGACAGCATTATGGTTAGATGAGCAGGACATAAGATTTATAAAAATAGGAAAAGTCTAGGCATAATCTTCATCTATATAAGTTAACGAAAATTAACTTATATATATTTAGTTTTAAGCAATAAAAAACTAATAAAACAGAAATAAAAAAAATTACAATTTTCTATTGTAATTTGTTCGTATATAGTTCATATTATTATTAGTAATGAAAAATTGATTCAAATAATCTTCAGAGCAATTTTAATGAATGATACTGCACTATTTTATGATTTTAATGGCATATTACCATCATCTTTTATTAGTGCACGTCTCAGGAAAATCCTCACCTCTGCCTCCTTATTATTATTTATAGCATTAGTTATTTTTGTCTCTTTTGCTGTTAATAATTATGTTAACGACACTTTATCCATAACTTTAGTACAACCTGATAGTAGTGAAGAAGAAACAATTTCCTTTAAAGAAGTAGTAGTGAAAAAAGGCGATACTATAAAGTCAATTTTGATAGAACAAAATATCCCTAAAAATGAAATAGAAAAAATTGTAAGTTTAGTAAAAGAAGGTAAATTATCTTCTGCTCTTAAAATAGGGCAGCAAATTACTTTTGAATATGAAACAAAAATTACCGAAAACGAAGATGAAGATTTAACCTCAGAGGTAACATTCTTAAATAAAATCGTTATAATTATCGATAAGCTAAAAACTATTGAAGTAATTAGAGAAGGTGATAATTTTAAAGTTGAAGAAATTGTAGTACCTTTAAGTAAAAAAGTTGCCAAATCGTCGGTAAGTATTGAATCAAATTTTATGTCAGCCCTTAAAAAACTGGGCTTATCGAATAATAGTATAATAGAGCTGATTAATGCTTATGCTTATCAAATCGATTTTCAGCGTCAAATAAAAAGCGGTGATACCGCAACCGTAATAACGGAAAAATACGTAACGGAAGACGGTAAATTTTCCCACCACGGTAAAATTCTATATGTTTCATTAAATCTTTCAGGGAAAGAATATAATATATATCGTTATTCCCATGACAATAACGCAAATAATCATGCATTTTTTTCCGAAGACGGTAAAAGCGTAAAAAGAAGCTTACTTAAAACTCCGCTAAAAGTTATAAAAGTTTCTTCACATTACGGTAATAGAAAGCACCCGATATTCGGTTATACTAAAATGCATAAGGGAGTTGACTTTGCAGCTCCAACCGGTACGCCTATATATTCCGCAGGAAACGGAGTTATAACGGAAATAGGTTGGAAGTCGGGTTATGGAAAATTTATTCAGGTAAAACATAGCGGTACGCTATCTACTGCTTATGCTCATGCTTCAAATTTTGCAAAAAATTTAAAAGTGGGAAGTATCGTAAAACAAGGACAAATCATCGCATATGTCGGAAGTACCGGCAGAGCTACAGGTCCACATTTACATTATGAAGTTAAAATTGACGGCAAACATGTTAATCCTATGTCAGTTAAAACAACACCGGGTATAGAATTAAACGGAAAAAATTTAGAGAAATTTAAACAATTTAAAAAAGAAATAAAAACTTTAAATGTTAAGCTTGATAAGGAATTGCAAGTAGAGAAAGCAGCCACAGTTTCATTGTAGGATAGTCGTCATTGCGAGCAGCCGTAGGCTGCGTGGCAATCTCATGAAATAATAACAAACTCCTGA
>NZ_CCMG01000019.1 GCF_000751075.1 Rickettsia tamurae
CTGAGATTACTTCGTAATTTTCTTGCAATGACGATTAGGTATCCACGCAAAAATATTCACAAAACATCTATGTCCCTACTCCTGAAAAAATTATATCTAACATTCGCTCGTAGTAGTCGTATAATAATAACCTTAGTGATTATTGATCAGTTAAGTAAATGGTGGTTTATTGATAATTTGAGATGGAAGCCGGGCTTAATGCTTAAGGTTACTTCTTTCTTAAATATGGTTTATACTTGGAATTACGGTATTAGCTTTGGTCTAATGCGTGAATATTATCAATATAGCAATGCTATTTTCTTAATAACGAACACGATTATTGTCTGTTATTTATATTATTTGATGATACGTTCAAAAACGATCGGAAGCTTTGCCGGTTATAGCTTTGTAATCGGCGGA
>NZ_CCMG01000020.1 GCF_000751075.1 Rickettsia tamurae
GTAATCTAATTGATAGATTTTTTAGAGGAGCAGTTTTTGACTTCATCCATTTTCATTATCAGAATTATAGCTTTCCCGTATTTAATTTAGCTGATTGCTTTATTACAATAGGAGTAATTATCTTAATAGAAGATTATTATAGTACTAAAAAAGTTATTGAAGAAAAGGCTAAAGGGAATTATGATAATGCTCAAATTGAAGCTATGGCTGAAAAAATTCGTAATACCGATAAGGGTGGTAACGATAAAATAGACTCCTTGCAAAATTAAACTTATAGATAGGAATTTGAAGGAAACACG
>NZ_CCMG01000021.1 GCF_000751075.1 Rickettsia tamurae
TACAAATTACCTCTAGAAGTTCATTTTGCAAGGAGTCTAATATAATTTTAATTTATAGGTGTTTAAGTGAAGAAGATTTTTTTATTATTTACTGTTTTATTAATTACTTCTGCTTGTAGTAAAAAGTTAAAAGAAACCGTAGGTATATCAACAGCCGGACCTAATGAGTATCAAGTACAGCGTGCTAAAGCACTAGAAGTTCCGCCTCATTATTATTTACCTGATCCTGGGAATAGTAAACCAACTTATAATAATATAAAAGGACAAGGTGAATTTAATGAAGGTGAACAAGCATTAATGCAGGACATGGATTAAGGTTCTGAGTCATGTCATCCCGTGGTTTGTTTATAGTGGACAGTTTTTAAAAAGACCTTGATGTCATTCCCGCGAAGGCG
>NZ_CCMG01000022.1 GCF_000751075.1 Rickettsia tamurae
TTCGCGGGAATGACATATAAGTTACTCATGAATTCTCATAAAAAACAGAAAATAGGTGTTTTTGGGCTTGGTAAAACCGGTATATCGGTTTACGAGGAATTGCAAAATAAATATGATGTAATTGTTTATGATGATTTAAAAGCAAATAGAGATATATTTGAAGAATTATATAGTAAAACCGCTATTGCTGCTTTATCTGATTCAAGATGGCAAAATTTAGATAAAATTGTCTTAAGTCCTGGAATTCCTTTAACGCATGAGATAGT
>NZ_CCMG01000023.1 GCF_000751075.1 Rickettsia tamurae
CCTTTAACGCATGAGATAGTCAAGATTGCAAAAAATTTTAATATTCCAATCACTTCCGATATAGACTTATTATTTGAAAAATCAAGAAATTTAAACTTTATCGCCATAACTGGTACAAACGGTAAAAGTACTACTACTGCTTTAATAAGCTATATCTTAAATAGTAACGGTTTAGACTACCCGGTTGCCGGTAATATTGGAGTTTCTGCTTTGCAAGCTAAAGCAAGTAAGGATGGGTATGTACTTGAATTGTCTTCTTTTCAGCTAGATCTAGTAAAAACCTTTACAGCTAAAATAGCAGTGCTTCTTAATATAACTCCCGACCATTTGGATAGACATCAAGACATGACCGGTTATATTGCAGCAAAATCTAAGATTTTCGATCGAATGGATAAAAAGAGTTATGCAGTAATTAATATCGATAATGATTATTGTCGT
>NZ_CCMG01000024.1 GCF_000751075.1 Rickettsia tamurae
CAGCAAGAGCAGCGTATAAAACTAATTCCTTTTTCGGTTACTAAAATTCTTGAAAACGGTATTTCGGTAGTTGATGATAAAATTAAAGATAATGATATAAGTTATAAATTATCGTTTAATAAAAATTTGCAAGGACTTCACAATTATGAGAATATTGCAGCAAGTTATGCAGTAGCTAAAATAATAGGAGTAGAACCTAAAAAAATAATTGAGTCTATAAGTAGTTTTCAAAGTTTACCTCATAGAATGCAATATATCGGTAGTATAAATAATATAAGTTTTTACAATGATAGTAAAGCAACAAATGCCATATCTGCCGTGCAATCAATTAAAGCACTAGATAATATTTACTGGCTTGCTGGAGGAATCTCTAAAGAGGGTGGTATTGAGGAAATAAAGCCTTATTTCAGTAAAATTAAGAAAGCTTATTTTTATGGTCAAGCTAAAGAAATATTTGCAAATACTGCTAAGAATATAGTAGATTTTGTAATATGTGATGATCTTGAACAAGCCTTCGATCTTGCTTATAAGGATGCAATAGGTGATAATGCGGAGGTAAAAAATATCTTGTTAGCACCTAGTTGTAGTTCATATGATCAGTTTAAAAATTTTGAAGAGCGTGGAGAGTTGTTTATAAAATTGTGTAGTATACTGTCACCCCGTGGCTTG
>NZ_CCMG01000025.1 GCF_000751075.1 Rickettsia tamurae
ATTATTAGTATTTTTTATTGTTTTTCTGGATACCGTGGTCAAGCCACGGGGTGACATCGAGTGTGTTTTCCGATCCATGCAATAACATCATCAATATAGCCATAAAAGAATAGGAAAAATTTGAATAACGAAATATCTAATAACTTTATAAAATTATGGTGGCGGAGTACCGATAGGCAAATAATAATTTCTTTAATTATCTTATTTGCTTTTAGTCTAATGCTTGTTACTACCTCAGGTTCAGCAGTAGCAAGTAGAATAGGTCTTGAAGAAAGTTATTTTGCATCTAGACAAATATTTTATTTAGCTGCCGCTTCAGGGCTTATATTATTATTTTCATGTCTTAATAAGAAATGGTTAAGGCGTTTTGCAATAGTTGGGTTTATTGCTAGTATAGTTTTATTAGTAGCAGTTAAATTTTTTGGCTATGAAGTAAAAGGAGCAGTGCGATGGATTAATATTCTAGGTCTATCTATTCAACCTTCGGAATTTATCAAACCGTTTTTTGCAGTTGTTACGGGCTGGATATTATCGCTAAAATTTAATGATGATTTTCCAAATTTTACGATTTGTGTAATACTTTATTCTATTGTTGCTATTCTCTTAATTATTCAGCCGGATTTTGGAATGCTTGTAATGATTACGGCAGTTTTTGGTATTCAGCTGTTTATTGCAGGTATGCCGATATTTTGGATTGTTCTAGCGGGTTTTTTAGGAATGATAGGAGTAACTGTTGCTTATTTTTGGTTACCTCACGTAACGCAAAGAATTAATTCATTTTTAGATTCCGATAGTAGCGAGAATTATCAAGTTAGTAAGTCTCTTAAGGCTTTTGAGCATGGCGGTTTATATGGACGCGGTCCAGGGGAGGGAGCAATAAAGCAGGTACTACCCGATTCCCATACGGACTTTATTTTTGCCGTAGCTGGTGAGGAGTTTGGGGCTATTATTTGCCTGATTGTTATAGGTATATTTGCTTTTATAGTATTAAGAAGTCTTATTAAGTTATTAAATGAAACAGATAAATTTGTACAATTCGCTGCTAGCGGTATAATTGCACAATTAGGGCTTCAGGCAATAATTAATATGGGTGTGACTTTACATTTACTTCCTACTAAAGGTATGACATTGCCGTTTATTAGTTACGGTGGTTCTTCAACGCTTGCAATAGCTATCGCTACCGGTATGCTTCTTGGTTTTACAAGACACCGAACGCCGTTAAATTCGTACAAAATTCGTAATATTGAAATATGAAAAAAATCATTTTGGTAGCAGGAGGGACTGGGGGACATTTTTTTCCGGCAGTCGCTCTTGGGGAAGAGTTAGTGAAACGTGGGTATGAAGTTCATTTTATTACTGATTTAAGATGCAAAAAATATATAAAACAGGATATGAAAGTAATTTTTCATATCCTAGATTTAAAACGCTCAGGTAATATTTTCTTGTTTTTACCTAGGTTATCAATTGCAGTTTTAAAGGCTATTAGATTATTATATAATATCAGGTCTTCAGCTATTATAGGATTTGGCGGTTATCCTGTTATAGCTCCAATGTTTGCGGCAATTTTTTTAAGAGTACCGATTATAATTCATGAACAGAATTCTTACCTTGGAAAAGTTAATAAATTTTTTGCAAGCTTTACTAAAAAGATAGCTATTTCTTATGAAAAAATAAAAAATTTACCGGAATTTGCAAAAAGTAAAATAGTAGTTACCGGTGGGGTAGTTAGAGAAAATATTAGGGATATAATGTCACCCCGTGGCTTGACCACGGGGTCCAAAAAGTCTTTAATAAAACCACTGGACCATGTGGTCAAGCCACGGGGTGACAAGCCTTCCACTGATAATATCTTTACTATATTCATCTTTGGCGGTAGTCAAGGAGCTAAGTTATTTTCAGAGCTGATACCTGCAAGTATCCAAATTTTAATGCAAAAACAGCCAGGTCTTGAATTAAATATAATCCAGCAAGCAGCATTAGATGATCAAGTAAAAATAAAAGATATATACTCGAAATTAAACATTAATTATGAATTTGCCGAATTTTTTGAGAATATGGCATTGCAATATAAAGAAGCCGATTTAGTGATTTCAAGAGCAGGAGCATCTACTATAGAAGAGTTGACCTATATAGGGTTGCCGGCAATCTTTATTCCACTGCCTAGTGCTGCGGATAATCATCAATACTACAATGCAAAATTATTGGAAGATAAAAAAGCAGGATGGTGTTTAGAGCAGAATAATATTTCTGCAGGAAAATTAGCAGATAAAATACTCGATTTGATAAGTAATCCTAAGATATTAGAGGATGCTTCACAAAATTTATTAAAAAGAAGAAAAGAAGGGCATAAGCTATTAAGTAACCTAATAGAAGAGGTGATTTAAGTTTTGTTTTCCGTCATTGCGAGGAAAAACTGTAAGTTTTGACGAAGCAATCTCGTGCTAAAGTCCTGAGATTGCCACGCTCCTTTTAGTCGCTCGCAATGATGGGGTGGGAGACATACAACAAGACCAAAAATACCTCAGAATAACAATAATTTAATTAAGTACATAGCAGTTCGGCTCTTTATTCTTGCAAGTTTGGCTATTATGTGGCATTAATCATAATAGACTTTCTGCATAACTTGCTTCTAAGGGTAATTTGTGCGTCGATCCGGTACTCGTATCCTCACGTACCAAAGCGTACGCTGCGGTGCTGCGTTCCGTGTCTCCTACAAATTCCTCCTTATTAGCTACGTTATACAGGAAGTCTAATAAAAGTTTTGGAATATAAATATATGTTAAAAAAAATTATAATATTATTTTTAGGAATGTTTGTACTTTCAGCTTGTACAGATAATTTTAGAAGCTATTTTCAAAGATCCGCAAATAATAGATTGGTTGATAGTAAAGGTGCTAAAGGCGGCAAGAGAAAACCTGTATATAATAATAAATATATTACTTTGGCTAAAAAGAATATAGTAGAAGATAATCTTGATTATGATAACGACGATGATGATGACTATGATAGTCCTTTAAGAGGAGAAAGAATCGATCCTGTAAAGAGAAATCGTGAAATGTATCTTAAGATGATTAAAAGGGATATAGCAAGGCAAAAAGCAGAAGCCGGCTTCGCTGAATCCGATGATGATATGACTTTAAGTAGAGCGAATAAAAAGGTTAGAAAAGACGATAGCGATAAAGAAAAAAAGATGCAAGAGGAATTAAATCAGATAAAAGCAATGCTTAGAGAAACTAAGCGTGATATATCAAAATATACTTGTCCAAATGCTATGGTAAACCAAAATTATGCACCGCCCGTTACAAATTATGAGCCTGTAAATTATCCACCGGTAAAAAATAGTAAGCCGTATAATAATAATTCTAAGGTAAAGCAAAAATTTATCCGTGAAGATGATGATAACGGCAGTAATGCTTGTTCGATATAATATATATTATTCCGTTGGTCGCAGAAATCCAGACTTCTTTGCTGTCATCCCGTGGCTTGACCACGGGATGAAATAGTCAAGCCATGGTATAACAATAATTTACTTTTTTAGCTTTCTGCTGCCGCAGGAATAACATATCATGTGATATATTTATCACTATTTAATAAGTTTATTATTTTTTAAGTAAGATTATTATTTATTAATAAAAATTAATATCTGAATATAGAAATATGTTAAATTTATTAATAGGTATATTATGAGAAGTAAACATTTCAGCAAGTACTGCTAGTCTTACCTCTATAAAAGGCCTTCAAAACCCTATTGTTATTGAAATAAATGAATTAGCAAAGAAATTAGATGTTATAAAAGAACTTAAAAAGCCTATGAGATAGCAGAAACAAAAGACCAGGTATTAGAAGCATTAAAAGTTGTTGAATCAGTAAAGCAACAGCTTACAGATCAAACAAAAGAATTATGTAACAAGTTAAGCGATGCTAGTATATGTATTACTTATTTATTGGCTAAAAAAAGTGGTAAAGAATCGTTAAAATTTTTATCACCATACTTATTACAAAAAGCATCTGATTTTGATTATATTGAACAATATATTCCAAAGGAATATATAAAGAAAAGTAATCAAGATGATGCCATGGAGTTGCTTGGTAAACGAGAAGTAAGAGACTATTTAGATCAAAAGTCTTCTGAGTTAGCAAATAAATCGTCTGTACCGTCTACCCCTTCTATAACGGACACATTTAATTATGATAGTGATGAAATTACGGTTACCGGAGAAGAGAAAACGACGCTGAATACTGAACAAGCTTGATATAATACTAATAGCAAA
>NZ_CCMG01000026.1 GCF_000751075.1 Rickettsia tamurae
ACAATAGTCTGTTCAGGATGTAATTCTTCAGTTAATATAGTCTCTACATAGGTTGTAAATATTTCTTTATTACAATTTCCTTCAAATATTACTGGCTCTATAATTTGATTATTACGAAGCCCCGCTATCATACTGATCCTGGATTTATGTTGATACACTTTGTTTCCATAACATCTAGTACCTTTTATACTCCATCCATATTCTCTACAAGCATTATCTTCTATTCCTGACTCATCAATGAATACTAGAGTTTCTTTAGAAATTTGCTGTATCTTTTCTATAAATTCATTCCTTAAACCAATATCCCTTTTGGGATGAAGATGACTTTTTTTATAAGTGTAGCCTAGTAGTTTTCTATAGTAATTTATTCTAGTTCTTTGTAATCTAACCGGTAATGCAAAAACAGCATTCTCTTGGTAATAAAAATCATAATTTATCGTACTAGTTTTACTGAAAAGATGATCAATGGATGATAATTAGAACAAGCATAACAATAAATATATTAAAAATAATAATTGCTCTGTTGTTAATCAATCACTGGTCTAAGCAATCATTTGCCGGTACTATAACATCAGATATAAACAATGTACATAAGATGACAGAAGTAAACTTAAATAACAATATATGGCAGCAACCACAAGGTTTTTTATGGTATAATGATCAGCAAGTGGAAGAAACTAATAAATTGCCGTCTCATGACGCATCATCATTATTACATCTGAAACAAGAATCATACAACGAACCATACGATCAAAGGATAAAGGATTTAAAGCAAAAATTTAATAGAGCTCAGCGTCAAGCTCTGGATAATCCAACACTTACAAATGTCATTATTGCTCAAAGGTTACATAAGCAAATCTTAGATAAATCACATCAATTTGCTACTATGTGGCATCTTGCAAGCTTGCTTGACTATAGGCTCACAAACATACATGAGCCGGCAAATTCTTTGCATAAAAGATTATATGAAATAAGACAAGATACGGAAAACAGCGAAAAACTAAGATTTTTAGCTAAAAATTGGGGATTAATTCTACAAGTAAATCAAGATTGTAATTATTGTCATGCATTTAGCCCTATTGTGAGAGAATTTGCTGATAAATATGGATTTCAGTTGTTACTGGTGTCAAATAATGGAGAAAATTTTACAAATCTCAGGACCATAAAAGATACTGGACTTCTTAATAAGCTCAATCCGGCACATTTTATCCCGGTTTTATATTTAGTAGCAAGTAGAGGCACGCAAATATATCCAGTTGCACGAGGTATTATTAGTGAAGATAAAATCTCTGAAAATATTTTAGCAGTAGTGCGGCTCTACAGTAGTGCGATACATGATTGATTAAAGGTTAATGATTATGAGCAATGACTATCAGTTCAGAAACACTAAGTTTTACATAAAGCAGGTTATGCATATTGTAATGATAGTTTTACTTCTGCAACCACCTATTTCTTACGCATGGGACTTACAGGATGTATTTGAAGGAATGAGCGTAAATGTCACTAAGCCTGGAGCGTATCAATCACAAGCTGCTGGTTATTATGCAGCAGGCGGATTATCTCTTTGAACTAACAAAACAGCCTTTAATCCTATTTCTATTACTCCGCCATCTTTAAATATGAGTTGTAGCGGTATTGATAGCTATCTTGGTAGTTTTTCTATAATCTCGGGAGAAGAACTAGTACAGCTAATGAAAAATATTGGCTCGCAGGCCAAAGCTTATGCATTTTCTCTAGGATTAAAGACATTTGCTCCTCAAATAGAAAATGCTTTAAAAGATTTACGTAATCTTGCCATGGAGATGAATCAATTTGCAAAATCTGATTGTGAGATGAGTAAAGCTATCTTTGCATCTATTTTACCCAAAGACTCATCAATGAGAGAATCAGTTATGTAGAGATTTACAATCAAGCTCTGGATTTGATTATTTTGCTGCTGGCAAAAGATGTAAAAACTATCTAGAACAAAAACAAGCTTTAGCTAGAGCCCAAGACAAAGATCCAGAATTAATGCTAGATAATTATAATATTTTTACTAAAGCAGCAAATAAAGTAGGCATTCCTGAAAATATGAGAAGTAGCATTATGTCAATGACTGGTACTATTATAGTTAGAGATAATAATGTGCATTTCTTTGAGTCACTTGCTCAAAATGAAAAAAGCTGGATTACGCATTTAAAAGGTGGAGAATCTGCCTCAATTTATGCTTGTGATAATAGTAGTTGTTTAAATCCCTCTTTAAGACGCAATATTGTTATTTCGCCAGATCAATCATATCAAGGCAAGGCTAAAACAAAGCTTGATGACTTAAAAAGTAAACTTGCAAGCAACAATGAATTCAGTAATGCCGATATTGCTTTTTTATCCTCTATAGGGGAATCGTTTCCAATATATGATTATATTACTTTAGAAGCGATATCTGGAGTTACTATTTTAGATAGCTCGTCAGAATTAGTGGCTAGCTACAGCTTGTTGCAGCATTTAAAGGAAGTAGTATCTGAGGTAAGAAAAGCAGTAACTATGCTACAATCTAAGCAGGTAGCACATCATCATTTAACTGCTTATTTAAAAGCCCTAAATAAAGTACAAGCTTTTGCTCAAGAGAAATGGAGTAATATGTTAACTAGTAGTGATCAGATTGATAGAAGAGCAAGATTAATAGAACAACACTTAATCGCAAAAGAGCGAACTTAAATATCGCAAGAGAGAAGTTTAAAAAAAAGTAATTATAAATTAATAATTTGATACCTAAAAAATAAATAATAATCAGCTAAAATAACAATCGACTGTTAGAAACAGTAAGCAAAAAAATATAAAAAATATGACAGATTATATAATACATACATTTGGTGGAGGAGATATATTATGGCAGGTTTTTAATGGTATAGCTAGAGTATTTAGCTCAAATAGCGAGTATTTTACTCCAGTAGGACAATTCGCTTTGACAATTGGTGGTATTTGGGCAGCAACAAGGGCTATTTTTAGAGGTAATATTGGTATTTTTGCCATGGAATGGTTCTTCCCATCTTTATTTATTTTTATCTTTTTATTTGCTCCAAAAGCAAATGTATGGCTGAAAGATGAAATATCAATCAATAGGCATTGCTTTATTTGCATCAGTATCATCTAAAATAAGTTACGCAGTATCTGAAATGCTAGAAAAACATTTACTCCCGCCTGATGACGGTTTATCAAGCAGGAAGAATGGGATTATGTTTGGAGCAAAAGCAATTGGTAAAATCAAAGACATTCAAATAGAAGATCCAGTAACCTTAAGCAATACAAAAGAATATTTAAGGCAATGCTTTATGAAGCCTTACATTATTGGCAATATTTTAGGCAAGAAAGCAGCAGCACAAAGAGCAAGTGATATAATATCGTTTATAGAACAAAATATGCCGAATAATTTTGGTATTTATTATAAAGACCCAACTAGCTCAGTTATTTCCTTTAAAACCTGCAGGCAAATCACACCTTTAATTAAAACCGCTATTAATAAAGAATTAAATGATGGATTACTTACTCAATTTGCAAGTAGTATAGGTATAAGTTCAGGCACACAAGAGATATTAGCAACTAGATTAAAATATGACTTCTGATACTTTAAAATATCTTAAAAAAGAGCAAACAGATATTCATCAGTGGATGAAACAAGCCATGCTACTTAATGCTAATCGTGAGGCTTATGATGATTTAAGAGAGAAGTTTTCGCTATCTAGAATATATCCTCAGCTAGTTACTATGAATGCTACTCTTGGGTTATTTCAGCAATCATTTTCGTATCTTATTGCAGGAGAAATGGCAGCAAATTTAATGCCTATATTACAGTCAGTATTTTTTGCCTTGGTAATTTGCCTGATTTTTGTGGTATTTCCAATGTCAATGCTGCCCGGTGGTTATACTATTTTTAAAACCTGGATCACCTTAATTATTTGGGTAACTAGCTGGCCAGTATTTTTTACTGTAATTCATTGTTTAGGGATGATGAGCCTTGCTGGTAAATCAGGCACAAATCATTTTACTGGTTTAAATATCTTATCACAAGGAAGTTTTGCAGAAAATGTTTTACATTGTTATGCAACGTTTCAGATGTTATCTGCTTCAGTTCCTATGTTATCCTGGGCGGTATTAAAGGCTTGTGCTCATGCAACAACTACTTTAGCTAATCAATTTTCTCCGGTACCAGTTGCAAGCAGTATCGGGGCAAGTATTGCTGATAATAATCTTGCTATGGATAATTATAGTATCGGTAACAGATCTATTGCTCAGCAGAATCTTGCCCCAACATTGCAAATGGCTGGAGGAATGATTGATGATGGAGGTATGAGAGTGACTAGTACTTCCAGCGGTAGGCAGGTACTTACCAAGCAGCTGACTCGCTGGTTAATAATTACCGCTCTTCTAAATTATTGCAGGATAGTTATCAATCTCAGTTTATGAGCTCACAAAGTTATCTTGACTCATTAAATGATCGATATAACGATTTAACTACTACCGGCAATTTTCTAGCAACTGAAATAGGAAAAAGATTAAGCTATGAAGAAGCAAAGTCTATAGGTATTACTGATAGCCAGTATTTAGCTCTACAGCAAATGAATTCAGATAGCACAGCTGCTACTGATCATACCGGTAGTAGTAATAGAAGTGGTACTAGTGCTGAGCTAGGGATAGGAGGAGGTGTTGGATTTATAGCTAAAACCGTAGTTGCATCAGCTAATCATCGTGAACAAGATCAAGGAAAATCAGTTAACCAACAACAATCATATAATGAAGCATTATCTAAAATTAAAAGTGCTACTAAAGATGGTAGATTAAGTAATGCAAATAGTAGCATGCAATCACTTAGCAATAATCTGAATAGTAATTTCTCTGAACAACAATCTGTGGGACAAGAAATAGCCAAAACTAAACAAAATATGGAGCAATTAAGCTATAATATGAATTATATATCACAAAACTCTGCTACTATTGATCGTAATTTAAACGAACCAGTATTAAATGCAATAGTGGCTAAAAATATCCCTGGAGTCAGCAGTAAAGAGCAAGCAGCCATGTGGGCAAGTACTCACCAACAAGAAGCTGAACAAATAGCTTTAGATGTAGCTACAATTAATAACACTATACCGCAACGCTTAAATTCTGTAAGTAGCGTGAATATTCCACCGAAAGAAGGCTTGAGAACAAGTTTTGATAAACATCAAAAACAATTAAATGATCAAGCTACTATTAGTAATATTAATAACAAAACAAATGATATTATTGATAAAAATATAGAACACATGCTGATTCAGAGGGTAGATAGTACTGAATTAGAAAAATTAAAGACTCTAGATCAGTTATCTGCTAAAGTAGACGATAAGAAAGCACAGATGCAAGATGAATTTGATAAAACTCCTGAATCCACAATTGTAAGAACTGGTAAGCAAGTAGCAGATAATATTGGCATAAGTGATGAGGCAATCAAGAAAAGAAATATTAAATTATCTGGTTATAAAAATGAAAATAAGTTAGAATAAATTGATGCAAAATATTAAAAAATTACTAGTTTTATTTATTTTGCCATTAATATTTTTTAGCAGTGCTTTTGCAGAAAATGATAGTAATCATGTTGAGATGAAAAAACAAATAGATCAACATAGTCAAATTCAAGATCCACATATTTTAGCTGAAGAATATGTCAATATCGGTAAATCTTTTTATAAATTAGGTAAATATCAAGAAGCAATCAAAAATTATGATTTATCAATTAAATATAAACCAAATTATGCAGATGCTTATAATCATAAAGGCATATCTTTAATGTATCTAGGACAATATCAAGAGGCAATAAAAAACTACGATACCGCTCTAAAATACAAACCAAATTACATAGAAGCATATATTAATAAGTCAATATCTTTAAACCTTTTGGGCAAATATCAGCAAGCGATAGAAATTTGTGATATGGCTCTTCGCTATAAAAGCGATGATATGGCATCTTACCATAATAAGGGTATTGCCTCTGAAAAACTAGGCAATTACCAAGAAGCCATTAAAAATTATAACCTAGCTATTCAGTATCAATCTGATTATGCAGAAAATTATTTAGCAAAGGGCATTGCATTATTACGCTTAGAAAATAATAAAGAAGCTAAAAAGAATTTTAATTTAGTACTTAAATATAGACCTAACATTATAGGGGAATATGAAAAAATAATTAAAAGTTTAAGAAAATTAGGTAATAGCCGTATGGCTGATTATTTGGAAGAAAAATTACAAATACTCAAAAATAATTTATAAATTTAGGTAAGTGAAGATTATTTGTGTTAGTGCCGGCAACAATTTACACTATAGTTAATTACTCATGAGTTACCAAAATCAAAATGATTTTACTCAGGGTTCTCAGATTTTTGCTCATCAGATGAGAATACTCGGGCAAGGCAGTATTAATGCTTTAATCTCTTAGGGTTTAATTCCCCGAAGCTTTGCTTCGTGATATGATGTATGGATGGAAGAGAGTAGGTACATACATAAGAGCCATAATGTTACAGTACTTATTTATCATTTAGTAACGCCTGCAAAATATCGTAGAGCAATTTTTGATAAGAAGTTAGATAATTATTTATGCAAAATATGTTTAGAAATTGAAGAAAGATACGAGATAAGATTTTTAGAAATTGGAGTAGATAAAGATCATGTGCATTTTCTAATTCAGTCTGTGCCTAGTTATAGTCCTACTAAAGTAGCTAGGATAGTGAAAAGTATAACAGCTAAGAAAATGTTTGAGAAATTTCCTGACTTAAAAAATAAATTATGGGGTACCGAATTTTGGACTAATGGATATTTTATGAGTACGGTTGGAAAACATGGAGATGAGAAAAAATTACGCAACTATGTAAAGAATCAAGAGGCGGATCGACCATCATATAAAGCTTTTCATCAGAAGCAACTAAAACTTTTTTAGATACCTCGCAGCTCTGCTGCGAGGAGTATCATTGATTGGCTTGGTATCTGTTTTAGCGTGGTTGATGTTGCGTATATTTCAGAAATTATCTTTACTGAGTTTATATTATTTTATCATAGAGCGATATGTACAATTAAAACTTGCTATAGGGCAGCATTTTTATCCATTAGAGCAAATAGGAATCAAATTTTATTATTTAGAGCAAAAAGTTTGGGTATATCGTCATGCTAAAGAATTTATTCATAAATTTTGGCATGTTACACCCTATGGGCGTCATATTAATCAATTTGGAAAATTTTTATTGTATTCAGCCTTGCAAGAAATAATTATTGTTTTTACTATAAGTACAATCATCTCTATCCTCTTTTTTGCTCGTAAAGGCAGTAAAGCTGTGATAAAAGATAAGCTTAGGGGAGCAGATTTTATAGAAGCTAAAGCTTTAGCAAAAATGCTTTATAAAAACAAACAAGCTTCTAACATTTGTTTTTCTGGGTTGCCATTAGTGCAAAATAGTGAAAGAAAACACATTCTTATTACTGGTACTACTGGTAGCGGTAAAACCAATATGCTAAATGAGCTATTACCTCAGATTAGGAAAGAGTGTGGTAGAGCGATTATTGTTGATTTAACAGGTAGCTTTCATAAGTTTTTTGATCCTAATTTTGATAAACTGCTTAATCCATTTGCAACAGGGAGTGAGCACTGGCTACCATGGAATGATTGCAACGAGATTTCTGATTTTGATGATATAGCAAGTAGTTTTAGTAGTTATAATCCTAAATTAGATGACTTCTTTGCTAAAACTGCTGAATTAGTGTTAGCTGAAGGATTGAAAATATATCAAGATAGCAAAGATATTAAAAAGTTAATTAATGCTATAACTTACTCAAGTAATAAAGAATTTGCTAGGATTTTTAAGGCGACTGCTGTATCAGGTATTATAAGCAGTAGTGCTCCTGAAACATCTGCCAGTATTCAGGCAACTATTAGCAAGAATATTGCCTCATTAAAACATTTGGAGCCTAATGGTAGTTTTAGTATTAGAAAATGGTTTAGTGAAGAAACGGGCTGGCTATTTATTACAGCTGCTCCTAATCAAAGAGTCACGCTAAGACCACTTATTGCTGTATGGATTAGTATAGCGATAAAAGCATTAATGGATAGAAATATCAATAATACCAATCAAAAAGATATCTGCACTGCCTATAGCTTTAGCTGAAAGCAGGAAATATGGTGGTTGTTTTGTTGCTGGTGTGCAGAATATTTATCAATTAGAAGAAATATATGGTTTTGCGGGAAGTAATTCAATGCTTGATCTATTTGGTAGCAAATTTATCTTCCGAGTAAGTGACCAGAAAACGGCTCAAAGATCTGCTTTAATGCTTGGTGAGCAAGAAATTATTGAAACTCAAGAAAACCTCTCATACGGAGCCCACTCCATGCGTGATGGAGTAAACATGCATCACGTCGAGCGAAGAAAATTATTAGTCATGCCATCTGAAATCATGAATTTAGAAGATCTTACTTGTTATGTAAAACTTGCTGGTAATTTTCCTATTACGAAATTACAAATGAATTTACAAACTTGATTTGAATGTAAAAACCATTTTAATAGCATTTTTAAACGATTTTAATTATTTGATATGGAAACCTAAACACAAAAAATCTTATTATAACACCCCTTAAAATCGCTAATTTACCATTATGAACTTTGTTACTAAGGCGGTATTAAAAAATTTTATCGATTTAAAATAAACTATTAATAAAGCAAACACTATCAATAATATTTTATGATAAAGAACGAATAAAATCTTCTTCAAGACCAGTAACACTAGAAATTAAAGAAAAATTACAACCTTGAGATAGCATTTTTCTTGCTATTTCTACTCTTTCCTCAGCTTTTCCTTTCATTTCACCAATTTGAATCCCCTCAGCTTTTCCTTCAGCTTTTCCTTCAGCTTTTCCTTTTTCAATACCTTTTTCAATGCCTTGAATTATACCATGCTGAATACCCTCATCTATGTATTTTTGTGCTATTGTTCTCATAATATTATCTTTTTCTTCTGTTGATAAATGCTTAACTATTATTTGTTCTAATTCTTGCTGCTTCTCTTCAGAGATCTTAGCATCAGTATACCATAAAAACGATCTTAAGTAAATATATCCTGATTCCTTATCCATTATTAAACTTGGTTTAAATCTAGTTAAAAACTCATCCCATAGTTTTAGCATATCCCTTTGGTATATATGCTTTAAAAAATACTCCATCATCCCAAGATGTTTCTTCTTCGCTATCTCATCATCAGACTGATTTTGCAAATCTACTAGTTGATAATCCTGAACCATTAGTTTCTTTGCTTGCTCTGGTTTTGTAAATAATTCCCAGAAATTTCTTGGTGCACTATATACTTCATAACCATTATATATTAACAATGGACAAATTAATGGTAACTTCTCTTTATTTGTCATATGACGTTCACATAGAAGCAGCATATATTTCCATAATCTTAATGCTATCCAATAATCACAACTAGATTGAGCCTCTATCAGTACATAAACAAATGCTTTTTCTTGATCTTTAGTTTTGACTGAATAAATTATATCACTATATTTTCTTTTTAAATCATCTTCGACAAATGACTCTTTTTCTACTGTTATTGCTTTTAAATCTATTAACTCCTTAAAATCTGAGGGCAAATAATGTGCTAAAAATTCCTGTGCTGCTATCTTCTCAGTTAGAATCTTCTTTACTAAAGCATCATGTTTTAATTTTTTTGCCATATAACTTATTTATTATTTGATTCGTATAGCCACACTGCTTGTTGTATCTCAAAGTCTGATGCCTTGATTTAGCTTGATCTCAGAACAGTTCTTTATCTCAGTTTTTATTACTTTACCTATTTCTGAAGCTTGATTTATATACTGCATGACTTGTTTATCTCTGCCTATGGCCTTTAAGTAACCTTCAGCGACAAGATGACTTTTACCTTGAAAATCATATACTACTATATCACAAAATCTTTTATCACCAAGATTATAATTAGGATCAAATTTATTCTTCATAATTTGTAAATCTTTTTGTATCTTCTGCTCTATTACCGACTCACAAATCTTATTACTAAAAATACAAGAATCTATGCCTTTTTCTCTGTAGATTTGTAAGGCAGTATTGATATTTTCTTCTGTGCCAAACTTGACTAGAGCTTTGATTTGATGTTGTTGCACATTACTTAGTTCACTATTATCGTTATTTACCATTTTTGAAAATAGTAATTCTATAGACTTAATTTGTGATTTTCTATTATCATTTGCTTTCAATGATGATTTAAGTTCAGATACATTGCTAGCTGTTGTTAATTTTGCTATTTCAGGCTCTATAAGCTTTTTAACGGATGCTGCTCCTTTGCTAATTAATTCGTCCTGAGCCTTAATTATTGTATGAACTGATACTGCTTCTTTACCATCATTATCGGCAGCAATTATTATTTTCTCTCCTTTGATGGGCTCATAGTTCCTGATGTTACTTACACCTAAACTACAAAGAATTTTGCCTTTAATACCAGCTTCCGCAATGCTTAAAGCCGTTTCTAACCCTTCGGCTATAATCGTTACATTATTTGTTGAATTGCTACCATCTTTACTAATTTGTACGTTCCTGCTTTGTACGTGCTGCTGTTCGTTATTTTTATTAATCTCGACAAAAGAACCTTTTATTCTACCAAATGAACGTTTATTAACATCAATATCAGCTTTATTATTTGTGTCTTTGTTTAAATAAATTGATTGTCCACCGGTAATATTACCATCTTTATTTCTAGCAAAAGCAATTAAGGCAGGATAATATTGTTTGCTAAGACTGTCCCACATCATATTGGTTCTAAGAGCATCACTTAGTTGATATCTTGTTAATACTGCTTTAATGCCACGATGTTCTGATAAATATCTTTTGACTACATGATTTGGCATGACATATTTTAAAGCATCTGATTTTTCATATAATATTTCTGCTTTCTTAATTTTTACTATTTCATCATCTTGCTTTGTTGGGGTTTTAATTGGTTGATTTTTATTTGCTGCTAAATTTACTGCTATATCTTTACTTTCATTGGTTGACATAGCAACCATATCTTGTAAATATTTCTTAGCTTCTACAAAATCACAATTTTTTTCTCTTTGTACTAAGGTAAATAAATCTCCTCCATCTCCTGTACTAAAATCATGCCATATGCCAGCTTTATTACCGTTGATCTTCATTGCTATTTTACCATCTTTCTCCCAGCGGAGTAACTGGCTATTTGATAAATGCTTATTTGGACTTCCTAGTAAGTTTACACCTATTTCTGCAGCTTTAAATGATAATTTTTGCTTTAATTCTAGTGCTTCTTGTTTGTTAATAGCATGATAATCTATTTTATTCTTAGCCATAACCTCCTCTTGTAATTTAACACCTATTGTTGTATCTTGCTTATTACAATTCTTGAGATTATCAGCAGAATTATCAGCAGAGCTTTTTTGCTCCTCTTGACTTTGATGGCTTGTTGCAGGATTTACACTGGTGTTTCTAACAATTGCTGCTACTGTTTCAGGCGGCTCTGACTTTGCTCTTAAGCGGTAATAGTTATCATTACTATGTAATCTATCCTGAATATCTTCTATTACCCCTTTAAACCAATTACCTACTTTATTTATAATATTATGACTCTTATTTTCTTGACCTTGAATCGCTACCAATTCTTCTAAAGTTTTAAAATTAATACTTGATAGGTTATTATCTGATTTACTTAGCTGAGATATTAAACTTCCTATATTTCTTGTATTGTCCATATTATAGTAGAGTTTTACCTCTTCTATGTGCCTTGTCATGGCTACATATGAATTTCTACTATTACCTGCTATATTATGTAACACATACACATCTTTAATTGATGATCCTTGAGCCTTATATACTGTAGATGCATATCCATGTTTAAAGTTTACCTCGTGAGGATTAAATGCTACCTCCTTGCCATTATCTGTTTTAGCGATAAATCTATCGTTACTTATTGTAGTGATTGTTGCAAATTCACCATTTTCTATTTGTAAATCTTTGTTAGTTGTCTTAAATAAAATACGATCTCCTGCCATATAATCTTCATGCTTTTTAGATTTGATATATAGCATCTATATTCTTTGCCAGTAAGAAGACCTTGAGCTTTTAATAACTCTCTAATTCCTTGATTAAGACTATCTACTTCAGCATTACGCATGGTAATTATCTAATATGCGGACTATAAGAATCATGACTATCAAATATCTTACCTCCTTTATCTAGACTTGCTAAATCAGTAACAGGGATTATTAATCTAGATGTTGTATCATCTAATCTTAATCCTGCTAAATGCTGTTCTAATATTTCCTTTAATGGTCCTTGACTATGCTTATGCGTAAATATTTGTTTTATTCCATCGTACCAATAATGGTCAAATATCTTCGGTGCTGCGTCTATAAATATATCTAAAGCTTCCTTTGCACTGTATTTAGGTATGTTTGATCCAGGCTCTTTTGGAATAGTTAGCAATGCTCCAATGAGACCACCAACACTAGTGCCGGTAATAATAGGGAACAATTCTGATATAGATTTGCCTGTACGCTCTTCTATCTCAGCAAGTACCACTAGCTCTGCTATCCCCTTCACTCCACCACCGGATAATGATAATATCCGGTTACTCTTTATAGATTCTGATGTACTATCATTCTCTGCAGCGGTATTTTTAATATTATCCTCGACTTCTTGTTTGATATGTTCAAATGTTTGTTGTGTGTGTATTTCTGTTGCCATATTTTACCTTCTTCTATCCTAAATCTAAATCATTATAATATTTTGTGATAATCTTATGGTTAGTGTTGGTGTGCTTAAAGCCGTTACCTTAATTGTCTTTATGCGGTTTGGATACTTGTCAGCTAATGTTCTAAAACCATTATGAATCTTCTTGTAATAATCTAAGTCTTTAATATCAAATCTATTATTTCTCAAATTACTGCTACTATAGTTATTACCATTACGGACTCTAACTCTCTCCATCGCTAATGCTGGCTCTACATCAATAAAAAACGTAATGTCCGGCATTATAGGTGGCATGAGCTGCTGATGCAAGCTGTATACTAAATCCATACCTCCATCAATCTCTAAACCTTGATAACATGCCGTTGAGTCAATGAATCTATCGCATATCACCGTATAGCCCGCTTCTATTGTGGGAAGAATCTTTTTTACAATATGATCATAGCGTGCTGCCATAACTTGTAATAACTCCGACATCGGCAGTAAATCTCTATGTACCAAGATACTTCGCATCTCTTCAGCAATTTCTGTGCCTCCAGGCTCCCTAGTTGACATAACAGGAATATTCCGAGATATGCAATATTCCTTTAACATGCGGCATTGTGTGGATTTACCACTGCCATCTACACCTTCTAATGTTATAAATCTGCCACGTTTAACTCTATTGGTGCTATTCATGATTATTACCGCTATTTAAATACAATCTATCTGATCTCACTTTTCTTCAAACTGCTTAAATATTCTAAAACATTTAGATAACCGCTACCTGCTGCAAGTGACAAGGCAGTATCTCCTTGATGATCCCTAAAATATATATCAGCACCACGAAGCACAAGCTTTTGTACTGCCTCTATATCTCCTGTAGCTGCAGCTCTCATTAATTCTTGATTAAGCTTCTGTCTTTCTACCTGTTTCATACTCACCACCTGTGATAAAAAACTTAAATATTTGTGTTTTAAACCTATGAAGATAGTGTGGTAGCTATATGCACTACCACACAGGCATTGGTTCTTAATACTCACCTAATAAATCTGTCTTAGTTACATCATCAGTCACAGCTTCATCATTTTCTGTATTAATCAGCAACACTGAATTATCAACACTCACAAATCCCGCCCTATCCTGTACTTTTTGCATAAACTCTTTAATCACTAATACGTGCTTGTCCATCAGTTCTTCTACTGCTTCCTTTAAACCTAACTCACCAGCGTAACGCGATATATGTCCTGATACCACTAGCTCTTTCATACGCTGGCTTAAGCTTTTGCCGCTTCCATTATCACTGATGTTTCTTTCTTCAATATTTTCAGATTGTTGAGATGAGTTATGGTTTATAATTGCACTTCTCAGATCCTTAAAATTATATCCCTGTCTCTTTAGTGCATTAAACTCGTCTGCAATATTGTAAGTAGCAACAGCATCATCTGCATACTCTTTCATCTCATGACTCCTAGTATCTACAACATTCTTTGGCTTAGCTGCTATCTCATCTGCAAATCTTGCATATATTAGTTTTCTAATCTCTGCTGAATCTAGTAATTGCGTAGACTTTAGATTTTCTAAATTCTGAAGATTTGGAGTGACAATACTGAATTTGTCTTGCATTAAAGCTGTGTTTGACTGACTCGATAATGTCTTTAAAAAGCTAAATTCTTCACTTGCATCCTCTACATATCCTTTGCTTTGTGTACTATACTTGAACACACTGTTAATACTTGCAGATGCCACCTGCTGTATATTTCTTGCCGCATTATATATTTGTTTTACTGTTCTTGCTATTTTAAACATCACGTTTCTCCTTTTTGCTGTTTGTTAATTTTTTATTTGCTGTGCCTTGCGTGTTCTTCAAACTTAATCCTTAAGTATTCTGCTCTTGAAACTAAAAGTATATGAGAGGGGCTATGCTAGCCCCCTCACACTCCCCCGCTATATCTGTAAAAGAAAAAAGAGAATGGGATGGAATAAGATGAAACATCAATAATATTGCCTCTGTCCAAATATTTGGCATGTATACTTATCTCATAAAGCCAAAGCTATAATTATCCCCTACTTTTAATCCTGCATATTGCCTATGATGACTACATAGCTTTATTGCTTTGTGAGTCACGACATTCAATTGCATCCCTTGATTCCCGCTTTCTTCCCTCTTAAAGCCCGCAAGCATATTATGTTTGTGGTATATTCCTTCTGAACTCCCGTAAGCAGATACCGCTTTCTGTAAAGCCTCAAGTCCTTCAGTCCCATTTCCAAAAGCATAATAACTACTAGCAAGGCCATAGTAATATGCTCCCTCCCATGGCTTGAACCCTATTGCTACCTTAAAACTTTCTAATGCTTCCTCGTATCTCTTAAGCTTATGAAGTGTATTTCCTTTGTAATAATGAAGACTTGCATTTTTTGACTCTCCCATCAAAAGCACCCCAAATATCTTCAAAGCTTCTTCATACTTACCTTGATCTAAATAATTAATGCCTTTCTTAAAACATGTTTTTTGCTCCTCTTCGCTCAATCTCATACTGCTTCTTTGGATATAATTCTTATTTTTCATATATTACTCTCACTTTGTTCAATAATACTTTTGCTATTAATGAAAACGGGCTTTTGTTAGCTTCATGCACTCTCGCTTCCTTAATGTTACCGCATAGTCAAAATCATCCTTCTCAAAACAATATAAAATACATTCCTTCATAGTAGGTTCTAACGCTATTGCCTCATCTATCATTGCTATAGCCTCCTCATCTCGCCCTAATTCTTTTAATATTTGAGCGGCAAAAAAATAATAAATATTGTCTTTGGGACTTAGCTCAATTGCTTTCTTATACGCTTGCAAGGCTTCCTCATCTTTTTGATTTAATTCTTGTAAGAGAACCCAACCTTTGCTTGCATACAATTCTTCACCACACTGATTTTTCTTTATACCTATGTTAAAGCATTCTACCGCTTCCTCCAATCTCAGTTAAACACCATCCTTTGTCTAAATATACGTCCTGAAAATCAGGATTAAGTTCTATGACCTTATCATAGGCTTTGATTGCTTCTTCATATTGCTGAGATATGTGTAATATTATTTTTGCTTTTAGAGCGTAAGCTGCCGCAAAATCAGGTTTTAGCTCTATTGCCTTGTCACAAGCTTCAAGTGCTTCTTCTGTTCTAAGTATCTCTTTTAATACAATCGCTTTCTCAAAATATCCTTCTGCGTCACTATATGTCGATTCCAACAAATACTCAAAAACTGGAGATGCATATTTTAGTTCTCCAGCTCTAGAATAACTCCTGTACAATGCCAATAGTTGTCGACTTGTTAAGAGTTGGTATGCTTCTTGTTCATTTCTTTTTTTCATTGTCACTCCCTCCTCTATAATTGATTTCATAATTAAACTTACTGCTTATTTAAACCTTAGGTGGTTCACTGGTAATCTTCACTATATCCACTAAATCCTTTTCTATTCCAAATGCTCTAAATATATGTTCTTTCATATTCTGATACGCTATATCTTTAGGCGATAAGGCAATAGCCTTATCTATCATCTCTATTGCTTCTTGTGATTCTTCCAAATCCGTATAAACTTGCGATGCCATATAATAATAAAACCCCTCTTCAGGTCTTAATGATATTGCTCTTTTGTATGCCTCTAAGCTCTCATGGTATCTACCCTGCTTTTGCAGTATCATTCCCACATAATAATTTGCTTGTTCATTCTTAGGGTTTAGCTGTAAACATCTTCTAAAATACATGAGTGACTTATGATCACCCTGCTCTCTTCCAAACCAATACATCCCTAGTTCAAAATATTTGCTCCAAGTCTCGTCTGCCTGCTCTTGTTCTTTAGCCATACTATTACCTACTGCTCCTTCTATTTTGCATCTTTGAAGCTTGTTGATGATTGCCATCTCTAACTTGTCTAGATTTTTATTAAATATTGAATTTCTGATTTACACCCTCACATCCTGTAGCAAGCCTAATACCTTCCGTAATGCTTAACACCTCCGATAATGTATGCAGCAAAGCAGTAATTGTTTCTGTATTCTTACGAATACTAGACAAAAACATCCTGATTGCTTCCGCGTACCTTCCAAGAAGACACAATGTTATGCCGCTAAAATAATATGCTACGTAATTATCGGGATGAGCTTTGATTGATGATTTAAAGCAACATAATGCAGATTTATAGAATTTTTGTTTGTTTGGAGATTTTTTCAGTAACAATAATTGCTTGCCTAGCTTTAGCCACGCATCATCTTTACCGAGTTTTAAAAAACTTATTAATACTGTGATTGTTCTAGAGGTAAATGATTCTGATGAGGATTGGGTATTATAGTCATGAGATATACTAATTAATCTTGCTGCTTTAGATTCAGTTTTAGTTTTAGCTTTAGTTTTATATTTTGTACTTTTTTGTGAATGAGGTTTTTGTGGTGACTCGCAAGAGCTGCTAGCGTTCCGAGAGGTAGTACGAGCTAAAGTTTTGTAGGGGCTAGCAAAAGAAGTAGGTACTACCCTACTATTATTGCCAACACAGTGATGATGTGATATATTCATAAATGACCTCATATTTATTTATGGGTTATTGCATTTACCAGTAAACACAAACCGTCCAAAGTTTTCAGTGTTTACTGGTTTTTCTTTTTATAAGGTAGTTTCTACTTTATTATCAGCTATCTCTGCTACCTCATACTTCTACTTTATTAAATATATTTTAGTGTGTCAAGAAAAATTACCTTGGGCATGGTATTTTTTAATTAAAACTGAGTCTGATTTATGAAATTGTCAATTCCTATACAAAAATTCTTAAAGAAAAATTTAATTAAACTTGGATTGAAAAGAAAAGACTTTGCACAAAAAATTAATATGACGTATCCAACAGTGACTAGGCTTATTAATGCTTCTAGAAATAATCCTGAATTTATGACAATTATTACTCTAGCTGATTTTTTTCATTGCTCTATTGATGAAGTTATAGGACGAAAACAATATATATTGTGTAATGCACAGCAACAACAATTTTTACAATTACCTTTACACAAAGTGCAAAAAAACCTTATCTCATTTATTAAGAATAAGTTAGTCTTAGAAAAGATAACCGCTTATCAACTAGCCAAAAAATTAAAACTTGGCGAAACTGTTATTCATGATTTTATAAAAGATGGTAGTAATATAAATATCCTAAGTAGTCCTGTCATTATAAAATTAGCCAATTATTACTGTATTTCTTTGGATATTATGATTAACAGAACTCTAGTATCTAATGAATCTTAACATATTATTATATAATAGTTATACATGATATATATAATAGATAAATAATCGTTATACATTACTTTGTTTTTTATCAATATATTCTGAAACTATTCTTACCATAAAACTAGATCTATTTCCTTCAGTTGGATTGCTCTTTAAGTAATTATTAAGTTTTAAGTAAAATGAATCTGACATAGAGATCATTCTTCCTTTATATGTATCTTTTTTTTCTTGATATTGTGGGATTTGTGGGTCACTACTTTGAATAAAATCAAATTCTAGTTTTGAAATAGCATTAGGATTTGGTATACTTTTTATTTTTTTCATATTTAAAATATATTATTCAATAATCATTATATAATAACATTATAATTATTATATATCTATTGTATAAAATTGTTTTAGTTTATCTTGTATTTCTTGACTAATATTCTCTATTTCTCGTACCGCTTTTTGATCTTGTGGAGTCTGTTCCACCACTCCTCTACCACTTTTTATAGAATGTTTAAATGCTACTCTTTCGCACCTCGTAATAATAGTCTTTAGAGTGATTAGCTTTGTGCTCGGAAAGTAGTTTAATTAATCCTAAAGGCTCGTCTCTAACCACTTTGTAGGTTATAATTAAATCTAAATTTAAATCAGATATGAAAGCTCTGTTTGGTTGTAACTTAAAGAAAATTGCTCCACCTCCTAAAAATGGCTCATAGTAATCTTTAAAATTAGTTGGCATGCGAACACTTATTGCCTTTCTTAAACTTCTTTTGCCTCCAACCCATTTAACAAAAGGTCTTGGTATTTCTTTATCTATTTCCTCAAGGGGTTTTAATTTTAATGATGGGTGGTATAGGTGCGGAGTGGCAATACATTCTACATTTTTCCCAACTACCTCTGTATTGCTAGCATACTCAAACAGAGTGCTTGCTTTCTTTGTAATATCACATATACCCGTACTCCACCCTCTTAACCCCACATCCTTCGCTAAGTCTGCGTATCACATGCGAGTAATTATTTCTGATCCAATCCGCCATAAACCTTGTTGGCATTGTTAGCGTTAGTGTGCCAGTTTCCCTGCATTCTTTAGTCTCTGCTTTAGAAAACCAAACCCCGTCTATCACCGCCCCTAATTCCTCAATCAGTCCTTTCCTGATTTGATGCCATGCTGTGTTTTCTTCTATTATATCTAATCCCTTACCAATATCTAAAATTCCAATATCTTGGCTATTAGAAATAATATCAGGTTCTTTGATTTTAGAATATTGCTTTTCTATCGCTTCTTTTCTTTCCCCTTTTCCCCTGCCACCTTCAGAAGATCCTTCATCTCCAATCACAGTCACATAATAACCGTTAATACCATACACTGCTTCTATTTGCTCGCTTAAAGTTGCTATTTGTCGCTCACTTAAATCTAGTCGGTTTGGGATTAACGCAGTAATAAAACTATTATCATGATTTGTTTTAAACTCAACTTGTGTCAGTATCTCATATGCCACATTAGTACTAAATCTTCCTGATATCTTCTTCCTTACCTGCATTTCTTTGCTGGTATCCAAGGAATTCTCTATTTGGCTTAGGTATTTCTCATATTCTAGTAAGTTTTGCTCTTCCGAATTAATGTTACAGCTGAACCTAAATGTTGTATGATTTACAAGCGGTCCTTGATGCTTCTCATTCTTTAGAATCTTTGCCATATAGCTTAAGAATATAAATTTGTTCTTAAATCTCTTCTCAGGATATTTGATGTAGAGCTTCAGTAATAACTGATTCACAAAATTATTGCTGAATTCTCTACCAGCTCTAAAGTTAAGCGTATCTACATCTTGTTCTGAGAGTGGATAGAAATGCCTTAATTCCTTATATTCAGATATATCTTCGATGATTCTTGCAGCAGACTCAGAGGTAGTATTAGAACAAGATGGTTTAGCCTTAATAGAACTTTCAAAAGAATTGTTATAAGATTCAGATGGAAACGAGCAAAGCTCGTTTCCCAAAAACTCTTTTTTAGCATCTATATAATCTATATTTTTAATAATACTATTCTTTAATACAAAGTCTTTATTATATAATTGACCAGAATCAGTGCAAGCAGGGTCATATTTAGTGCATTCCCATTCCTTAGAGGATTCCAAGGTTTTATTGTTATTGTATTCTTCTTCATTTTGATCGCTAATTACTGATTCTTGATTGTGATTATTAATTACTGCTTGCTGTTGACCTATATGTTCTTCTTGGTTATTCTGTTCTGCCTGGTTATTTTGTTCATGCTGATTATGGTGCTTGGTGATGAGAGAAACATTAAGCACTGATATCTTCCATAAAGATTTATCAGCTCTGCTGTTATGATCTTCTGTATCTTTTATGAAAAATCTCTGTTTAGAGATAAAATTATGATCTTCTAAGTCTTTCAATGCTTTAGCCAAGCTATTTCTATGCAATTTAAGTTCTTTCTGTAATTCTTGATAAGAAGTAACAATAGAGTATGACTTATAGGTTAAGGCACTATCAGAATCGTCATAATTGTACTTATTAGCAGAAGATTTATAAATCTTAGTAAAAAGATATAATAATATGATCTTAGATATTGCAGAAATGCTACAATTAGAATTTAATTGCTTTAAGAACTGATAAGATACTCTTATAAACATCTTAGTTTTTTCAAGATGTTGTCTTTTTCCTTCTATGGTAGGTATAAAGGTTTTATCTATAAGGTCTAAACTCTTAGAGTTATTTTGGTGTACTGCTTCATCATTTATGTCACAAAGAGCAAATCTATCAGGCTCATATTTAAGATCCTTAAAAACCTTATCAGATATTGTTGTGGTAATAATGTTACGATTATTCTGTCCTTTTTCATTCTTATCTCTATGGATAAGAAAATATCCTTTATCCTCTAAAGATTTTTGTAGAACAAATACTTCAGCTTTAGAACAAGATAGCCTAGAAGACCAGCTTTTAGCAGGTAGCGATATAGATCTATTACGTCCTTTAGAGGAGTTAATATAAGAAAGAGAATCAGCTAAGATATAGTACATCTTCTCAAGTGAAGATAACCTAGAGCATGATAATATGTGAGATAATAAACACCCAGTTATTGGGATGTATGATTGATTCTTTGTGGTATCAAGGTATTTATGTATACCTATATTCTCACTTGACCTAGCAAGTGGGTAAAATAATTGCATTTTATGCTCCTTTTATGGAGCTAAGTACCTAAAAACCTTGACTTTTTATTATTATTTATGTAATATCTTTTTATAAGAGATCCGGGCAAAGATTATCTTATCAATAAATAAGGAGCGAAGGTTGTATACTTAACTCCTTATTTATTCCTTGTTATTTTCATTAATTTCATTAAGTAATACCTTTTCTTGAGCTAGTTTTTCCTTTGCGGCTTCTAAAATCCACCTACTTCTATCTGTAAGTGCAAAATTTTGTAAATGAGCATCTAAATCTTTCAGAAAAGATTTTGGCATAGATATCATTACTCTTTTTACATCATGTTTTAATATAGCCATAAACGTCAAAATTATATTTTATATTCATAATAATATTAAACATAATGTAATGTCAAGTATCATAATACAATATATTACACTTTTAAAGTGTAATATATGTATATGTTAAATTAAACAATACATAAAAATTAAGTTGATTATATTATTACAAGGTGTTATTAATTAATTATTATATAATAGATATATAATAATTAATTAATCCAAATATAATCCATATAACATTATGTATATCATCACAATTGCCAGCACAAAGGGTGGAGTAGGAAAATCAACATTCAGTCTAAATTTAGCTACTGCTTTATTAAATCAAGGAAAAAAGGTTGCATTATTAGATGCTGATGCTCAAGGTACTGTCACAAAGTGGTCTAAGGTTCGAGATTATATGATTGAAGCTGGTGAAAAAATTAATAAGCTTTTTGTAGCTGGAGTACGAGGTGAGGCTTTATTAGAAATTGCAGAAGATAAAAAAAAACAAGGTTGTATCGTTTTGATTGATAGCCCAGGAGTTGATGACTCAAATATGAGAAGTTCATTATTGAGAAGTGATGCCGTGATTACTACTTGTTCTCCATCACCAGTAGAATTGTGGGAGGTAGAATCATTGATAACTATTATGAAAAAATTACAGTTAGTTCAAAATAGAAAAATCCCACTATTTTTATTATATAATAAGGTACCTACAATATACTCTGATACTGCGATAGCAGAAGCATCGTTGTTTTTTGAACAAAATAATATTATGCCTCATTATATTCTGCAATCTTATATTAAAGAAAGAGTAGCATTTAAACATTCTATAAAAAGTGGTAGAGGAGTGGTGGAACAGACTCCACAAGATCAAAAAGCGGTACGAGAAATAGAGAATATTAGTCAAGAAATACAAGATAAACTAAAACAATTTTATACAATAGATATATAATAATTATAATGTTATTATATAATGATTATTGAATAATATATTTTAAATATGAAAAAAATAAAAAGTATACCAAATCCTAATGCTATTTCAAAACTAGAATTTGATTTTATTCAAAGTAGTGACCCACAAATCCCACAATATCAAGAAAAAAAAGATACATATAAAGGAAGAATGATCTCTATGTCAGATTCATTTTACTTAAAACTTAATAATTACTTAAAGAGCAATCCAACTGAAGGAAATAGATCTAGTTTTATGGTAAGAATAGTTTCAGAATATATTGATAAAAAACAAAGTAATGTATAACGATTATTTATCTATTATATATATCATGTATAACTATTATATAATAATATGTTAAGATTCATTAGATACTAGAGTTCTGTTAATCATAATATCCAAAGAAATACAGTAATAATTGGCTAATTTTATAATGACAGGACTACTTAGGATATTTATATTACTACCATCTTTTATAAAATCATGAATAACAGTTTCGCCAAGTTTTAATTTTTTGGCTAGTTGATAAGCGGTTATCTTTTCTAAGACTAACTTATTCTTAATAAATGAGATAAGGTTTTTTTGCACTTTGTGTAAAGGTAATTGTAAAAATTGTTGTTGCTGTGCATTACACAATATATATTGTTTTCGTCCTATAACTTCATCAATAGAGCAATGAAAAAAATCAGCTAGAGTAATAATTGTCATAAATTCAGGATTATTTCTAGAAGCATTAATAAGCCTAGTCACTGTTGGATACGTCATATTAATTTTTTGTGCAAAGTCTTTTCTTTTCAATCCAAGTTTAATTAAATTTTTCTTTAAGAATTTTTGTATAGGAATTGACAATTTCATAAATCAGACTCAGTTTTAATTAAAAAATACCATGCCCAAGGTAATTTTTCTTGACACACTAAAATATATTTAATAAAGTAGAAGTATGAGGTAGCAGAGATAGCTGATAATAAAGTAGAAACTACCTTATAAAAAGAAAAACCAGTAAACACTGAAAACTTTGGACGGTTTGTGTTTACTGGTAAATGCAATAACCCATAAATAAATATGAGGTCATTTATGAATATATCACATCATCACTGTGTTGGCAATAGCACTAAGCTATTAGCAGATCATGGAACAAATCAATCAAAATATCTAGATCCTGACTACTTTTTACCAGCTAGTCAAAGAATAAGCTACTATAGCAAAAAGTACGGCAGATCAATAGGCAGAATATCACGAATAGTATCCGTAAGTCTTTTATCGGCAATGATGCTTACAGTAACATTAGATGCCAAAGCACAACCAGCTATAGAACCAAATCAAAGTTTTCTATTTGGTAAGGACTCTGCAGGAATTAGCACTAACGTGTCTTCACCACCAATCATGCCGCAATCTCCACCACCAGCTCCTCCAATTCCGCCTGTGCTACCTGCTATACCTAATTTAGTCAGTGACACAAGTATAGGAGGAAAATCAGAAAATAGGTCAGCATTGTTTGAATCGATAAGGAATTTTGGCAAAAACATACTAAAAAAGGTAAAGAAAGAGCCAAAGCCTAAGGTATTAACTAGCGACGGCGGGGATTTAATGAGTCAACTGTATGATACGCTTGAGAGAAGAAGAAATGGTATAGCTGGAGGGAAGAATGGTGCCAAGTCAAAGAAAGTGGTAAAGCAAACTCCTAAATTAACATCTGAGGAGCAAGCACGGAAGAAAGCGGAGAATTTAGCAAGAGCAGCAACAATTCGGGAGCAGAACAAAAAGAAATGGGAGGAAGCGGCTAAGAAGAATGAGGAGATAGCAAGAGAAAGACGCCGAGCTGAAGCTGAAGCAGTTAAAGCAAGGATAGAGCAAAAAGCAAAGGAAAGAGGCGAGAGTAGGGAAGGTGTAGTTAATGGTATAGATCCGGCACTACATCACAACATAGTATCAGATTTAAGATCTGAGATAGCAATCTTAAGAGAGAAGCTAAAAAATCAAGGTATCAATAATTTAGCAGGGACACTAGGCGGTGGAGCAGAAGAGCCTATATACAGCAAGCCTATAGATACTATTAGTATGGCAAGTAGCGTTACGGAATACTCTGAACCTTGGCAAGATCCTGATACTGAGATAGGTGAAGCATTTGAAACTGAATTTAGTACACCAAATACACAAAAGCAATTTGAGCCATCAGCACCTCCTCTATCATCATTTAGCAGTTCAGAAGACTTACATATTTCAGAAGCCGATTCATTAGGTGAGGAAGAAGCGAAAGTAATAAAAATGCTAGATGAGGCAATAGAAGATAGCGGCTATAGCGGATCTAGTTGTTCCAGCGTTGGTGATTGGAGTGAAGAGGATAGTATTTTAGATACAGACGGCTACGATACCGTATACACAAGTAGCAGCAGTAAAAATTCTAACGATGACAACTCAGAATGGGAAACGGACTTTTCTGACGATAGCAGCGACGAGGACGGGATACCATTTTCGCCACCTGCGACTGAAGAGAAGAAAGCGGAGCTTGACATCATAAGAGAGTTTCAAGTATCGGAGCTATCTTCAGCTGTTGCAAGTAACGATAGCATTAATGAAGCCAATATTGCAGCAGACAGCAACGAATCAGAGGAAGCATCGCAAGAAAAAAGTACCACAGCAAGCGTCCTTGAGATACTAGATGAGGTGGACGAAGAAGATAGTTTATCTAAAGACATATCTACTAACTTAGATAGTACTGCAAGCACTGAGCCACAAGAAGAATCGACTGCTAAAGACAAAGAAGATCTACTTAAAAAAGCAACGATGGTAGCAGCATCACATAACCAGGCACGGAAGATAAGCAAAATATCTAGTAAACAGATCAGACACCGCATCTTTGCTAAAGATATAGTAACTGCTGCTGTAGCTGCAGGTGATGAAGATGATAACGTAACTGACAAAATCTCCGGTTATAGCATATGGAGTAGTGGCACGCTTGGCAGTAACAAACAAAAATCTAAAGCAGACTCGAATGGCTATAGTAGTAAAATAGCCGGAGGCACTATTGGAGCAGACATTAATCTTGAAAAGGATCTGCTGCTCGGTGCTAGTTTAGCAAGTTTAGTAGCCGTGTTAAATATCAAGATCAAGGCGGGTCAAGTGATTTACGAAGCAGCACCGCGAGTACAAGAGCTAAATATGATACTCATATATTTAGTCTATATGGCTCACGTCCAGTAAGCCCTAATATGAGCATTTCGGTAATAGGTTCAGCAGGCTATAGCAAAGGTAAAAAAGTAAGATCAAAACTATTTAGTCTTGAGCCGCACTTGAACTACAAGATAGGACTACCGCAAGATATTACGCTAATACCTCACATTGGATTGAGGTATGAATATGAGAAAGTAAGTCGCCACAAAGAGCAAATAGCAAGTAGTCTGTCTATAGAGCGTTCTAAAAAGAGTTACCAAGCCATAAGCGGTGAGATAGGCAGCAGAGTAATATTTGCTCCTATTAAGCTAAAGGGTAGTACTCCATCAACATCAACAATATCAATAACTCCAACGGCTCATTTTTCGGTAGAGAGAAGAATAGGCAGCAGGGGCAAAAGCCATCCCTTCACTTTAACGTACCACGAGTCCCAGCAAACTATCGGAACTGGTATTGTATCAGTTAATGCTCAAAATGAAAGGACAAGCCTTAATGCTGGCATCGGATTAATAGCAAGCCGTAAGAACATTAAGCTAGAGTTATTGTATGACCAGCAGAGGCAAAAGCGATTTAAGAGCCATCAAGGGGTTTTAAAGCTGAAGGTTAGTATCTAAAGACAAAACGAATAAAAAACCCTTAAAAAAAATAACAAAAATAAAAGTCGTAAAGCAAAGAGGCGGGTAGTACCTGCCTTAACATTGCCAATAAAGACATGAAGAATTAATCTCAAATTAATACTTAGAAAATAGGTGTTGTATGAAAAATATAGAATATCAAGAGAATTTAGCCGAAGTGGGAGAAGTAAAGATACGTCATAAAAATATGAAGCGTTATGCATTAGCACTTGAACTATGTAATAAAGTCATGAAAACAGCTGGCATTGATAATATACCTAGTGAAGATCATACCAATCTCTTTAACCTCAAAGTATATAAAAATGGCATAGTGGCACTGAGCGAGTTATTAGCACGGACTATAGATGAAAAAACAAAAATTAAAGATAAGGAGTTAATAGAAGGGTACGAACCAATAATCAACTTACTTGAGAAATTCATTAGACCTAAAAATGATGCAGAACATTATTTTAGGCAAGGTCAGAGGTCGTATGGGAATGGGGAATATAAAGAAGCATTAATATCTTTCGAGGAAGCAAGTAATATTATTACCCGTTCTATTTATTACCATCATAAAGGAAAAGCACTTTTAAAGTTAGAGCGGGCAGAAGAGGCAATTAAAGCCATCAATAAGGCAATAGAGCTAAAACCTGATTATGCCAAAGCTTATAATGAAAAAGGGTATGCTTTAGCCAGTTTAGCAAAACATAACGAAGCTATTAGCTGCTACAATAAGGCGGTAGCACTAAGGCCTGATTATGCAGATGCTTATTACAACAAAGGGCTTATTATAATAAAGGATTATTATTATCTAAGGCAGGTAGGCTTTGTGAAGCTCATAACAGCTATGAGCGAGCAATAGAGTTAGAGCCAAATGACCCAAAGCTTTATTGTGAGTGGGGCAGGAGCATGAGCATGAGCTTTATGCATCAAGGCATTAAAGAAAGTATTAAGGCATATGATAAGGCGATAGGATTAGATCCTAAGCACGCCACTGCATATTGTTATAAAGGGTATGCACTAAATATATTAGAGAAATATGATGAGGCGATTGCAGCATACGACAAGGCGATAGAGCTAAAGCCTGATTATGCAGATGCCTATGCCGGAAAAGGATGTCAGTATAATTTTTTAGAACAGTACGATGAAGCAATTAAGTGTTGTAATAAAGCAATAGAATTAGATTCAAAATGCCCCTCTGCGTATAACAATAAAGGTTATGCATTGTACGAACTTAAGCAATATATTGAGGCAGTTAAAGCTTTCGATAAGGCGATAGAATTAGATCCTAAATATGACGCAGCACTAGAGAATAAACAAGCGGCACTAGACGCCATGGCATGCCAAGCTCTAGATAAAGCATTTGAAGTATTATTAACTAATACACCGTTATCACCCGGAGCACGAAAAGTAGCAATGCAAAAAATAGCAAATCTTAAAAAGATGCAAGGCAGTAATAATAACGATAGAAGCTACACAGAAAAATATCTCAACTATCTTTTCAGACTTCCATGGGGCAAGTATGACGAAGCATCTATCGATATTATAGAGGCTGAGAAGGTACTAAACGAAAATCACTATGGTCTTAGCAGTGTTAAACAGAAGATTATAGAAGCCTTAGCATTTATGGCAAACTCTCAGAATGCTAAACCCCCAATATTATGTTTAGTTGGTGCTCCTGGAGTCGGAAAAACATCAATCGCTAAAATAATATCAAAAGCACTAAACCGTAAAAGCGTAACATTATCACTTGCTGGAGCAAGAGATGAGGGCTTGATCAGGGGGTGTATGGATTTCTATATGGGTGCAAGACCTGGTAAAGTACCGTCACTCCTTTCTGAAGCAGGAAGTAGCAATCCTGTCATGATCTTAGATGAAATAGACAAAATCAGTCAAGAAAGAGGTGCTGCACTTGAAGGAGCATTACTACAGTTAATAGACCCATCACAAAATGATAGCTTTACTGATGATTACTTTGATTTTGGCTATGACATGTCAAAAGTATTTTTCATCGCCACAGCAAACTCAATTGATAATATATCATATCCACTATTACACCGTATGGAGGTCATAGATATTAGTGGTTATACCGATAATGAAAAAGTAAAGATCACGCAAGATTACATAATACCAAAGCTAATGAAAGAGGTAGATTCACCCGATAATAAGTTTCAGATCTCAGAAGAGTTAACGAGGTATATAATCGAGAACTATACTAGAGAATCAGGCGTAAGAGACGTAGAGCGAAAAATAAGAGAGTTATTACAAAAATCTCTCTTAGCAGAAGCAAGAAAGGAACAAATCGCCTTAACTAAAGAAACTATATTTCAAGCACTCTAAATACATTAAACAAAAACTTCAAGATGATGAAGTTACTATTGGTATGATCAACGGTCTTGCTCATACAGCAAGAGGAGGCGATTTAATTAAATAGAAGCTTCAAAATACAAGGGTGACGGCAAGATTAAAGCCACAGGCAAACTAGGAGAAGTATTAAAAGAATCAATAGATGCTGCAATGACCTGTTTAAAATCAAGCATAGATTCTAAAACCAAAGAAATCAGTGATGAAGTCTTAAAGACTCATGACATACATATACATTTACCAGCAGGAGCAACGCCTAAAGACGGACCATCTGCAGGGATAACTATATATACAGCTCTATATTCCTTACTTAGTAACAAAAAGATAAGACAAGATATAGCAATGACTGGTGAGATTACACTAAAGGGTAGGGTGCTTGAGATTGGAGGGCTTAAAGAAAAGCTAACTGCTGCAGTAAGAGAAGGTATTAAGGAAGTCATGATCCCTAAGGATAACGAGCGGGATTTATCTGAGATACCTGAGGAAATCAAGACAGCACTAGTAATACATCCTGTAACACATGCAAGTGAGATACTAGACATAGTATTTAAAACTCAAATATCTAATAAAAATACTAAACAAAAAACACAAAAGGGAAATATGGGTAAAGTATTGCAATTTCCTAAACGTAAGAAAGATATAAAGAATTGACAAAGTTACCCTGTACAATTAACGTTTTTGTGTAGATAAAGTTAAGTAATAAAGAAGTAATAAAGAAGTAGTAAAGCATTTTAGCAACAAAAAAATAAAATATAAAGGAGGTGCTATGAGTAAAGATGGACAAGATGATAAAAATGTAAATAACGACGAGATAAGCACACAATTATATAGTGGTGCACAAGTAAAAAATGTAATTAACAAAATAATATGTCGTATTAACGCTTTTAATCCAACAGAAATACAGCAATTAAAATCTAGTGCCGCATCTATATCAACTGAAGGGGTCGACCCCGAGATTGCAAAAGAGCTAAAAGCTTTAATTGCATCCATTGTCGAAAAAGAAAAAGAGGAAAAAAATGTCTAATAGCTAACATCTTGTCTGAAAATCAACGCATTGTTGATGAAGCTGCTCAAGTACAAGCTTGGAAAGAAGAAATGTTAAGGTTTATGGAAACGCAAGCTGTGTATAGTAGTTTTGATGCGATAAGTACAGAATATTTAAAACAACAGGAGAATCGTAATACAAATTTAGATACAGCATTAGAGGATACTAAATCGGGCAGAGAGCTTAGTCAAGAATTAAGGCAACAATTAGCTCGTACACCCAAAGATATAGAGGAAGAAAAGGAGAAATGGGCAAAAATTCATAATGCTAGAATTGTTGCCCACAATGAGCATAGACACCATTCAACTGAAATAGAAAACATAGATAAAGAGATACAAAATGTTAATCATTCAACACACGCTGAAAAAATTATATTTTTAAAGCAGAAAAAAGATTTCCACATAGCACAACAAGAAGTAGCAAACAATAAAATTAAAGAAACAGCAAAACATTATGATGAGAGAAAAAAGGAAGCGATAAAAATTGGACAGGGTTTGGAATTAGCCAAAAATCCAGATATAAAAAGTTTTTGAGTTGACCAAGCAAAAGTTTTTGAAAATATACATGAAGTGCATCCTGAAAAGGCTAAACTCTCAATTGAGGTTTCAGAGAAAGTTGATAAAATCAGATCGTGGTCTGATATAACGAAACAAGATATAGGCTCAAGCGATACAAAAAACAAAACAAAGATTACAAAAGAAGCTGCAACAAAGACACAGAACAAAGCTAAGGAAAACGGTAATAACAAAGGTTTAGGTAAAACAGATAAAAATACTAAACAATGGAGTATTTAAATTTATTAAATTATGGAAGGATAATAATATGTTTAAGAATATATTTAAGAAGAAAAATAACGCTGATACAAATACTACGGCAGAGTACTGGTACAAACTTGCAGAAAATTATTATAATGATAGACAAACATTAATTGATAATAATGAATCCCAAACAAAAATTGATGGTGCAGGAGTGCTAGCAGCTAAAGATTTTTGGATTGCTTTGTGCTTAGGACATGAAAAAGCCCCATTCTCCTTATATGCATGTTTTGGGCAAGGTATTGGTGTAAAACAAGATAATGATATAGCAAGCTTTATGTTTTCACTAGCTCAAGAATTAAAAGATGTTAGAGTTGCCAATAAAGAATGTGCGTTTTCTTTGCCTATTACTTTTAAGAATAAAGTACATGAAATCTCGGTCTTAATAAAACATGTTAAAATACCTAAATCAGGGATTGATATGCAGCATGTTAATAAACAGATGGATGATTTTAGTAAAGTAATGATATTACCAGATGGTAGGGAGATTTTTAAACTAATAACAGATGGATATAATACGTCTGATTCTAATACAGAAATATTAGGCGAACAGGCTCACCATAGCGATTTTTAATACTCAACGACTTCTACCTTCATCTTTTTGTTTATTAAAAGATTTGGTAGAGGTAGTTTTCTTAAGGTTTTGATTTTGAGGAGTGGAAGATTTAACAGAATGTTTAATATCAGAAAGCTTCTCAAAATCCTGCTTAGAAAATGAGGATAGTTGTTTTGGAATATCTTGCTTTTGTTCTTGCGTGCGTGATGGAGGCCTTCGACCGATCATATCATCTATGGAGGTGTCAAGGAAGTTTGCAAGGGCAAGAGTGGTCGCAGCACCTGGCACTGACTTTGCCCCCCTTTCTAGAAATTTTACAAGAGTGTTTGTGCTGACATAAATTCTATTTGATAATTGTGCGGCACTGATATTAAGATCAGTCATAGTATTTTGTACTACTGATAATAAGTTTTCTGCAATTATACCTGAATCTGTATGTTGGAAATTTTTAGTCTTATTTTTGTAGTACCGAGGATCTCTACCTAGTATTTCATCAATAGACGTATTACAAAAATTTGCGAGTTTTGTAAGGGTGGTAAGTTTAGGATTAGAAAATCTCCCTTGCATCATTTTATTAAAAATGGGCTGAGTAAGACCACATTTCATGATAAAATCTTTTTTCTTAATTTTCATGTTTTCGATTTGTTGTGTCAAAAATTCTTGTATTTTTTTGCCTAAAGACATGTGCCTAATAAAAATATTGAATGTTGCTTTTTTTTTTGACAGGCAAGATGAAAGATGGCTAAGCTTTAATTAGCACTAAAAAAATTGTGTGGAATTTCTTGAAAGATTTGAGAAAGGATTTTTTACTCTCAGTAAGTATACAGTCGGCAAACTTGATTACTTACTGAGATGAACTTTTAATTTAATTAAACAACCGTAAACGGCTTTTTAACTAATTAACCTATTCAAAGGTATTCTTATGTTATTACGAGATTTCAGAAATATCAAGTTTTTTCAAGACAAAAATTCCAAAAACATAACAAAAAATATAAAAAAAGTCACAAAAGAAACAAATAGTGGTTATTTAGCGACGTTATATTCAACCGGTAGTGCAGCAATAGACAACTATATCCAACTTGTTACGTATTTTGTGTAATTAATTTAACTAATCATCAGTAATCAATTAATCAAAAAGGAGCAAAGCTAATATGATGCCTAAAAAAGCAATTAATATAATTAAAAAACAATCTGACAAACTAAAATATGCAGCAATAATTGGTACTGTATTATTGATAGCCGTAGATGCGAACGCAGCATGGGACTTAAGTAAGCAAGTTGGGGATGCGATAATATCGCCCGTAGTTAAGTTATTTAAGGATTATGTTTCATTGATTATTGGTGTAGCCGCAGGAGGAGGTTTAGCACTCGGCACGCAAGGTGATTTAAGAGAGAGATCAAAAGTAGCTGGTGTTGGATTTTTAGGAGGATACGGAGTGATTGAGGTTATTAAAGTTATGACTGGTATTTAAAGATTAAGAATAAGTATTAAGAGTAAAAAACTATGACCAAAGTAAGATTCAATGAATGTTTAAACAAAGAGACGCGATTTTTTAATATATCGATTGGAGTAATTCTTGGTAGTTGCGTGACTGGCGTAACTGTTTGGGCTTTAAAGAACTTACTTTTTGGCGTAGCAGCAAGCGTTGTTGGTGCAGTACTCGGAAGTTATTTGATGAAGGAGTATAGGCTTGGCAATATTCAAAAGAATTTTTACTGGCGATGGCTTGGTTCAAATGTTTTGCTTGGCAAGCATATACCTTCATCATACCAGCGGAGAATATTTTAAAAAAACTTAAGAGCTAAAAGCTAAGAGTAAATAACAAGAATATTAGCAGTAAAATTAATAAGCATAATAAAAAAACAAATAAAAACCATGCAGGAAAAAATATTAAGTGATCAAGCAAAGATGCTAGCAAAGAGGTTTATTTTTAATTTTAACCTTGATGCTTAGTTTTATCTGCTGCGGCTTAACATTAAAGTTAATCACTACGCGGGATAAAACGATATTAGTACCTGGTCTTGCTCAAGAAGTATGGCTAGGTCAAGGTAAGGTATCAGAAGGGTACATAGAAGAGGTAAGCTTAATGTATTTATCGATGCTTCTTGATTTGAACAAAGACGTAGTAGGTTATAAGGAAGCATTAATCAGCAAATATATAAGCCATAGTAGCACCAAATATATGAAAGAGATCAGGCAATACTTCTCTCATGTTAAAGAGCAGTATAAGCAGTTTGGCTTATCTACATATTTTGCTGTTAAATCTTTGGAGGTCAATTCATCAGATAATAGCGTGATTGCCAAAGGAGTGCTAACTACGAAATTTGGGGATCACGGGATTGACGTTAAAGAGACTTCATATTTCTTAAGCTATGATTACGCTGGAAGTACCCTTAGATTAAAGGAGTTTCATCATATTGAAAGCGAAGAAGAGCTGAAGAAAAAAGAGGCACTACTAAAAGAGGAAGAGGAAAATATGCAGAAGATAGAAAAAGCAGTGGATAAGAGAGGTATGCATCATGATCAGTAGAGTTAGATCGTTAATACTTAGCATTGCCTTTATCATTTTAACAACAGGAACTGCATTAGCACAGCAAACATATTGTTATAAGCAAGGCAGCAGAATTAAGGCGGTAATCAGCAAAGATCATTTAAATAGAATATGGTTTTCGGGCAAACATATTATTGAAGTAATAGGCGATGGCACAAAATACAAGATATTGCAAGATGCCGTCGGTAAGAACTTATTTATAACGCCTCATGCAGCAATTGGTGAAGATATAGAGATGTCAGCAATTGAGGCAGGAGGTCGCACAATTGATCTTAGTTTAAGAGTGGCAGGCAGCAAAGGACAGGTAATTTTTATAGAAGAGAAGCAAAACTGTCATTCATCAAAAGATACAGATAATCAGGAAATAGCAAGATTAATGCGATATATGCATTCAAATAAACCTGATCAATACATTGTAGATACAAGTAAGAGACATATTCATAAATTAGAGTCGCAAGGACTTAAAATAAGACAAGATATGTCATATAGATATGGTCCTTATGTAGGTGCAAAGCTCACTATTACTAACATTTCATCGGGTGTTTTTAAAAAAGGTAAAGATATAGAACTTACTGATTGTCTGTTAAAGCAGATATTTGAAGGTGAGTATGCAATGATTGGGAAGAGCTGTAGCATATTACGTCCTGGGCGTAATTGCGTTGTGCTGATAGCCTTGAAGGAGGTGGAGAGTGATTAATTTAAAAGAAATATTTAAAAATATCAGAAATAAAAGATCAAATTTAACATCATCTGAAAGTGAGTCCATAGAAAATACAAGCGTTAGCACGTTTCGTAAAGCACAGGAGCGAAGATGGTTGTATGTATGTTTGCTAATTTTAGGTGTTGAAGTTACAAGTCGGCAGTAGCAGTAAGATTAAGCATGAGGAAAAAAGAGCGGATGAAGGACGTAATATTGACACCTCGTACGAGGCGATGGACGGCAACAAAATATGGCAAAACCACTTTGAGGATAAACTAAGAAGTAGTCAGCATGAGCTACAAGAGAAAGTAGAAAGCTTAATGCGTGATATGCGTGCTAAAGAAGAAGAGGAGCGTAAGCATCGGGAGCAGGAGCTGCAAAAAATGGCTGAGCAGCTAAAATTTGCTCAAGATGAATTAAAAAGTGCAGCACTTGAGCTAAAAAGAGTCAGTGATATTGCTGAGAGTAACAAATATGAACAAGAAGCGGTAATTAGAGGCGGGGAGGTCAGCTCAATTAAGTTTGGTAGTAACGTGCAATGGGACAAGCCAAAAGACATACGTGATTACATACCTGAGACTAGTTTTGTAAGTGGTTATACTTTAGGCGGGATTGTAACTTCTACTGGGATTAATACGGCAAGCGAGAATGCAACTCCGGTGGTAATAAGACTCAGTAACAGAGGCAATTTACCAAAAAACATTAATGTAGATATTAGTAAATGCAGAATTCAAGGCAGCAGCTACGGGGATCTCTCTAGTGAGAGAGTGATTATTAGAGCTGAGAAATTAATCTGCATCGATCCTAAAACGGAGCTAGTAACTACAAGTGACGTGATAGGTGTAGTACATGGTGATGATGGTATGAATGGTATTAAGGGCAAGGTAATTGCCACAAGTAACAGACATATTAAAAATGCTTTCATTGGCTCAATGTTAAGCGGTCTTGCCTCAAGCAGTAAAGGAGTAGAAGGTTTAACTCTAACATCACTTGGAGCGGTCAATACAAAACGCCAAGGATTTAAAGATTTAGCTGGTCAAGGACTTTTAAACGGCGGAAGTAACGCGGGTGAGAAGATAGCTGATTATTATTTAAGGCTTGCTGAGCAGATGTCACCGGTACTTACCGTGCCGGGCGGCGTTAAGGTGGATGTTATATTTACCAAAGGTTTTTTCTTAGGAGAAGTTGGTATGCAGCAAAAAATTGCCAAAGCCCGCAAGATTAATAAGCAAGTACAAGCGGAGGAGTATGATGAATATTAAGAAACTAGTGCAGAACATCAAGCTAGGATCAATGTTATTGGTCGCTGTAAGTATAAGCGGCTGCTCTACATATAGTAGTCATTTTGGTTGTCCAGACGCAAGGGGGCTGAATTGCGCGCCAGTAAGCATAGTGAACGCACAAATAGATAGTGGCAGGATTGAAAGCGTCACAAATCAAAAGAAGAGATGCAAGGGCGGTAAATGCTATACGCAGAATCAAAATGATATAAAGCCGGAATTAAAATTAGAGGATTTAAGATAAGATGGTACTTGGAAGGTTAATAGAGAAAGTAGAAGATTATTGCGGTTTTGCTTCAAATGAGATGCAGGAAACTTCCAATAAGTGCTTAAATGCTCATCTTGAGCGTAATTTTTTAGGAGCAGTACCACTAAAAAGTTACCTGCCCTATAAAAGCTATGTACCTGGCATTGGTATATTTTTTAATGATGACGGTATTGCTGGTTTTTTGACAGAAATCTCAATGAGAGTAGGTAGTAATGAGGCACTTGAAAAGAACCTAAATCTTTTTTTCAATAATGAGATTCCCGAAGGGATTTACATGCAGTTTTTAGTAGTAGGAAGCAATAATATTGAAGATAAGTTAAGTTTATGGAGAAGCGAAAGAACAGCTCATAATGATCCTATGTTAGATAGAATTACAAAATATCGCGAGGCTTTTTTAAGAGAAAAGGCAAGAGATATCGGTAATAGTGACGGCCGTATAGGGCGAGATTGGAAAACTTATGTTAGTTGTAGCATGAGAGGTGTTGATGGCAATAACAATAAATTAGAGTTACTCGTTAAGTTTAAAGAAAAGCTACTGAGGAAATTTGCGTCAATTAAGCTAAATACTCGTAGCTGCGATGTTGTTGATTTAAAATATCTTGTTAATGATTTGGTTAATATGCAGCTTACGCCTTTATCTTCGCAAGGACAAGTGGGTACAAAAAGCTTTGATAGTAGCAGTCATACAAAAAGTAATTCTAATAAGCATAATTTACTTGAGCGTATATCGGATCAGATATTTGAAGGGCTTCATGAGGCAAGTATTACTGAAGAAGAGATTAAGCATTTAAACACTGATTTAGTGACAAGAGGATATACACTCAAGAAATTACCCGAGAGTTTTGGGATTAATGATATGGTGTCACTTCTTGGACCTGATCTTGAAGGGGGTTTCCCTGCAAGATTAATAATAAGTTACACCATATCAAATAATATCAATAAGGCAGATGAGGGAAAAATAATTGCAGAAGGGCTGCGTAGCATTCATGCATCCGAGAAATGGTACACAAGACATGACATTAGTTTACAGAATGAAGCGAAGTGGTGGAAAGTATTAATTGATCGCAATAAGAATGGTGAGAGATTTTTAACTGAGAATTTGCAAATATTTATCACAACTACAAAAAATGGGGTGGAAATAGCAGAAGAGAAACTGCTTAGCCATTATAATAGTTTAGATTTTCAACTAGCTAGAAACGATAAATTACATCTTATTGGTTTGTTATCAATACTGCCAATGCAGCAAGCAGTTTTTTGGAAATCTTTAAAATTCTTTCAATTAGTAAAAAACGTTCCTGCAAGTGAGGTAGTTGCTAAATTACCTATTCATGGGGAATGGAAAGGTATTAATAGAAGCGGTGTCTTACTACTTGGTCGCAAAGGTGAGATGTTTAACTGGAATCCATTTTATAGGGTGGGAGGTGCCGGTAACTATAATGTATGCGTGATGGCACCATCAGGTAGCGGTAAGTCATTTTTTTCTGCAAGAGCTCGCTACTAGTTTAGTGTCTCAAAATGTACAAGTATTTGTGCTAGATATTGGCTCGTCTTACCAAAATATTGCTGAGGCTATGGATAATAGTGAGTTTCTAAGATTTAATGCACTTAATGATCTATCACTTAATCCGTTTCATGGGATTATAGGTAGCGGAGCTGTTTATTTAGAAGCTCAGAAGCTAAAGCGAGAAGGTAGAAGCAAAGAAGAAATCATTCAGCGTACCGGTCTTACCGCTGAAGGATTAGAAATATTATTTTCAGAAAATAATAATACAAAAGAGGTAGCCGAGAATGAGACTATTGAGGTTTTAAAGATTGGAGAGCATTTTGTAACCAAGGATGCGATTATTTACGCGAAGACGACAATTAGTACTATGTGCGGTGTGAGTGGGGATAACACAAAAGAAGCTATAATTGAAAAGGGATTAAATGAAGGAATAAAGCAATACGGAGACACATTAAACTTAGATAAATATGCCAAAGTTTTAGAAGAGATGGAAAATGGTATGGGAAGAGATCTTGCAATATCTCTATATCCATATACATCGAGTGGAGTGCATGGCAGGTATTTTAGACAAGGCAAGAATGCTAAATTCAATTCGCCTTTAACTGTATTTGAATTTGAAGAAGTTAAAGGCGATGAGGTGTTCTTGTTGGTCATTTTGGGCATAATATTAATGCAAATAACAATGCAATTTTTATGTGGGGATAGAAGTAAGAGATTTGTATTAATTGTTGATGAGGCATGGAGAATTATAGATCATAGCGTAGGTTTTTTAGAAGCGTTTGCAAGAACTGTCAGAAAATACGGTGGGAGTTTAATCACCTGCGTACAAGAGTACAAAGATTTAGATAATGGTCCGAAGCATCAGGCCATTTTAAATAATAGCAGCTGGACGGCAGTACTGCGTCAAGAGCCAGCTGGGATTGGTCAGATGAGGCATTCTGAGAAGTTCAAGAATTGCGCGCCATTAATCGAGACTATTACCAAAGATCCGGAGAATAAATATTCTGAGATTATGATTATGGGCAGTAATTTACGTGTTGTAGGGCGGTTAGTAGTAGATCCGTATAGTGAGTGCTTGTATTCGACGGAGAGTGAGGATTATGGCTTTTTGCATCAATGCAAGAATAATGGAATAGATAAGGATACGGCAATTAGGGAGCTTATCAAAAGAAAGGGCAAGAAACTACCGGTATTTAAGGTGGATCATAAAAGTATAGAGCCAAAAAGCGGCAGAGAGGAGATAATTCTAACATGAGTCAGCATCAGATATCAAACAACGAGTCTAAGACATCACTTCAGGTGGAGGCGTTAAATAATATTGCAGTAAATAAGCATCAAGTGAATGTGATAATGATATCTATAGTATTGTTAATATTTCTAATAGGGTGTTGCTGTGGACATCTTGGATCTCAAATGCTCTCTAATTACCAAGATAAAATGCAAATATTATATGTATCACGCAGTGAGATAATGGATTTAGAAAAAGCAAGACTTGAGCAGAGCCAAGACCCTGCGGGCAGGATGTTTTTTGGAGAGATTAATAAGGCAATCAGTTTAATTAGGGAAGAAGCTATGAAGCACGAGGATAATTATAACCGTGTGATATTTGTAGGAGATAATTATGTAGAAGGCAGAAACACTAAATCTATTAGTAAAATAGTATATGAAAAAGTAATTAATCAATTAGGCGTTCAATTAAGAGGAAAAACAAATGCTAGAGAACAAAAAGTGTCAAATAATGAATAAGATCTTAAATACCCCATATAATTATAGTTTAGTGCTACTTACTGTAGTCATATGGTACATATTTTGTTATGTGCCATTTGCAAATACAGGGTATGACAGAGCAAGTAGTATGTTTTCTTATATTATGTTTTTTAGTGGCGGTAGTGTGATCGCAAGTTATGTGAAGCACAAACAAGAAGAATTAGATCAAGTAGGCATATGTGGTGCTGCGAGCATGTTATTGTCCATGATGACCCTATTATTATGTAAATCTTTAGGTTTATGGACGGTTATTCACTACGGTGTAATGTGGTTGTTAGTACCAAGCAGTATCTTTGTATTTCTGCTGCTAGTAAAAACAATAGTTATCAGTAGTAAAAACTAATAATCCATTTAATTACTGAAGACAGAAGTGAAAATAATATTTGGATTTGTTGTGTTGTTTTGGGTTAGTGGCTCGGTGTTAGGAGTAGAGCTAGGAAAGCAAGGTACAACATACGAGGTAGTAGAGGAAGGGTTTGTAAGTATGATTAAGAATCGTTTATCGATGCTTGATTTGCAGCAACATCAAGAAGAGATGCTACGAACAGCAAGACGTCAGGTATTAGAGCCAGCACCTGTTGTTGGCATAAGAGCTACAAGTAAGCCAAGGAAGTTTTGGTATGATCCAAGTTTTACATTAACGGAGGATATTAAACTACCTGACGGCAAGATATTACATAAGGAAAGAACAAAAGTGAATCCGCTAGATCACATGGTGTTTGATCGTGAGTTAATATTTATTGATGGAAGAAGTCAGGAGCAAATGGAGTGGCTTAAGAAGAGATTAGAGGATACGAAAGCAAAAAATAAAGAGAAGAATAACAACGAAAACAATAACTTAGAAATTCGGATAATTCTTGTAGGTGGAAAAATACTGGAGTTACAAGAGGAGATAGGTAGAACATTATATTTTGATCAAGCAGGGGAGTTAACGAATAAGTTTGGTATAGAGCAAGTACCGGCAATAGTGGTACAAGACGGCAAGAGGCTTAAGATATCTGAGATCAAGATTTAGATTAGACGTAAAATAACTGCTAGGAACGAATAGGAAATGCAGCGCCGCTAGCAGCCAAGAGTCATAAAGAATAACGTTAGTAGGCGACAAGAAGAAGAGCAGGAAACCTACTAACATAAATAAGTTAAAAGTAATAATCAGCAAGAGTCAAGAAGAATTTAAAAAATAGGTAATAAGGTAATCATGGTAATAAAGCAATATAGTGGGAGTGATGGTACTAGCATTAATATTCAAGGATACGCAGAGTTTTTAGAGAAATTAAAGAATCGAGTTGCTACAAGTAGATTGAGAGCGGCTAGAGCAGTTAACACGGAGCTCATAACACTTTACCATTATATTGGTACTGAGATTTTAGATCGTCAAAAGAGATATGGCTGGGGTTCTAAAGTAATAGATAAGTTAAGTAAAGATTTAAGAGCAGAGTTTCAAAATTTAAAAGGTTTTAGTCCTCAGAACTTAAAATATATGAAGCGTTTTGCAGAAATATATACATTTGATGAAATTGGTCAACAGCTTGTTAACCGATTACCCTGGGGTCACAATATCATTTTGATGTATATGGTAGGTGATAAACAAAAGCGACAATGGTATATACAAAAAAGTTTAGAGTATAATTGGTCTCGTAATATTTTATCTATGCAGATAGAAACAGATTTATATGAAAGAGAAGGTAAGGCTATTACAAATTTCAATGACAGACTTCCATCTCCTCAATCTGATCTAGCACAACAAACATTACGTAATCCATATATATTTGATTTTTTAAGTTTAGGTAATGAAGCTCATGAACGTGAAATTGAAAATGCATTGATGAGCCATATAGAAAAATTTTTACTTCAATTAGGTGAGGGATTTGCTTTTTTAGGTCGTCAATATCCTGTTCAAATTGGTACAGAAGATTTTTATATAGATCTACTTTTTTATCATATAAAGTTACGCTCATTTATTGTTGTGGAACTAAAAGCCGGTAAATTTAAAGCAGAATATATTGGCAAGATGAATTTTTATTTATCAGCAGTAGATGATATTTTAAAACACCCAACGGACAATCCAACTATAGGATTAATTTTATGTCGGGATAAAGGAGAAAGAATAAAAGTCGAATATGCTTTACGTGATATGAGTAAGCCTATAGGTCTAGCGGAATATCGTTTTACAGAAACATTACCTGAAAATATAAGAACAATACTACCGACCATTGAAGAATTAGAGGAAGAATTATCTAAAGACTTAAATATAAAAGGAAGTAAGGATAAAGGGTAAATATAGGTTATAGAATAAGATGGGAATAAAGGGATTTCCAATCTTGAAGAGAAAGCTTGGCGGCAGACTTCAAGATTGGATGATTAAGCAAATAATCATACTGATAATGGCAATTTTCATGCCTTTTTCAGTATCTGCAAATATTACATGTCAGGGAAGATTTGTCAATCCCATAACGGATATATGCTGGTCTTGCATATTACCTATTTCTATCGGAAGCATAAATATTGGTAAGGGGATAGCTCCTAAAAAGAGAGATACTAAGAATCCAAGTAGTCCTATTTGTATGTGCACCAAGGCAAATATTCCAACGCCTGGAATATCGATAGGTTTTTGGGAGCCGGTGCGTTTAGTAGATGTGACAAGGACGCCATATTGTATGACTAATTTAGGCGGTGTATCTCTTGGTAGCGATAATAAAAAAATAAGTAGTTTTAATAGGAGTTATGAAAGTAGCAGCTATAGACATGATAGTTTCTATCATGTGCATTACTACGCTTATCCATTAATTTACTGGTTAGAGTTAATAACCGATTTCATGTGCTTAGAAAAAGGTAGCTTTGATGTTGCTTATATGTCGGAGTTTGATGTGACTTGGAACGATCCAAAACTACAAAGTTTATTAAATCCTGAGGCTATTTTATTCGGTAATCCCGTAGCACAAGCGGCATGCAGTATGGACTGCTCTGCTGCAACTCTTAAATTACCGATAGATAGCATGTTTTGGTGCGGAGGTTGTCTTGGCAATATGTATCCTTTTAGCGGAGCAAATGCGGATCATGAGGGCGGAGTGCAATCTAGTAGTTTACTGACTTTAAGAGTTCTTGCAAAGCAGCATAGATTAGGTTTAGCAGATGTAACTTCAACAAGTAGCTCTAAGGTAAACGGAGCGCTATGCCGCAAGTCTAAAAATTTAAAGATTAAAAAGAGCCAGTACAAGCTACAGATGGTGAATCCGAAAGCAACAACTGGTGGTAAGGATATTGGTTGCTGGCCCGTTGGTCTTACTGATACTGCCTATAGTAGCTTTCGTGAATATCCGTATAAAGGGCAAGATTTTGGTTATTTAATTTGGAGGAAAAAGAATTGCTGCGCACTCTAATTTTAATGATTTTATCCGTTTATTGCACGTCCAGTCTCGGGAGTGTTTGGGAGGTATCTAAAGAAGATATAGAGTTTGCTGAAAAACTCCAAACGCAATTACAAAACACGATAAATAAGGGACTAAAGGACAAATATCAAGAATTTGAGCAAGTATCTAAAAAGCTAGGATCTACAAAGCATGAAACTTTAGGTGCTGCAGATGTAGTAGATACACTAGGCGAGGCAGAAGAGGGCGACACAAAACTTAGAATCTTTGTAAGTAGCTCTATGAGCTTAAATTTACTACGTAGCTATTACAAGGAAGCACAAAGATATGGGGGGTATTTAGTATTTAACGGTCTACCTAAGGGGAGCTTTCAGGAATTATTAAGGCTTGCCCAAGAAATAGTTGAAGGTAACGACATCGGCGGTCTTGAGCTTGATGATGAAGCATTTAAATCTTTTAAAGCTCAGCAAGTGCCGGTGATAGTACTAAGCAGAGAAGCGGAGAATTTGTTTGACGCAGAAGATGCTGCTACTAGGTACGACTCTATACAATGCTGTATTAATGCTGTTATGGGTAGCTATGCAAATTATGACCAATATTGCTTTTGCTCAATATTTAGATGAGCAGTTAGAGACCAACATCAATAAAGTTGATCCATTATTTGAGCGAAGCGTACCAAACCTAGAAGAGTTTAAAGCAACGGTAGAGCAAGATCAAAAGGCAATAGCAGAGCAAATTGGTCAGAATAAGATGCCTCCTATTTCAGGCAAGATCGCACATGAGAGAGCAAGATTGGAAAGTTTGGATGTATTAGAATTAGATAGCATTGCAAGAAGGGAAATGGCAAAAGACCCATTTCACAATGAAATGTTCGTGGATTTAAGTAGACCGGGCATGCAGGCACATTTAGAGGATGCGAAGAAAATAGCAAAAGGCAGCTCTAAGATGATAGGGAACATCATAGCAAATCTTAGGGATATAGGAGTGGATTGTAAGACGGTTAAAGGAAATATTGAGAGAGATCCTGAATATTTCATGGAACTTAAGCAAGAAGTATATAGTACAAGACAAGATACTATCTATGACCAACATTTCTGCGAAAGACTTAGAAACATTTACAATTGCAGTGATGTACTGCACTTAAAATGCTTAAAGGAGGAGAGGCAATGGCAACCTTGGCAGGAGAGAGCAATTGATATATCAGGTGAGGAAATATGCAGAAATCACCATCACTTTCTGAGTCAAGGGGCTTTGTACAAGAAGGACAGAAGGGGACGAAAAACAAAGAAATATTTCTATATGAATATGAGGCAGGATCATTCTGTGCAGCATCAATTAAGGTCGATCATAGCATCAAAAATAGGATCGGAGCTTGAGCAAATTAATGAAAATATAGGCATTAATCCTATAGGTAGTGGTGGTGTTAGTGAGTGCCAAAGATATGAAGTTAAGTGGGATGTATATCATTTCAAATACCAGTACCGAGATTGGAAGAATATTTGTACCGCGTGGAGTGAAGTATGGTATGAGCATTGCAGGTTAAAGAATTAGGTAATGATGAAATATAGCATAATTTTTGCTGGATATTTAATTACATCTACGGCATGTGTGGCTAATGACAGCTTTAAATCAAATTACCCATGTCGAGACATCCAAAAAGAATGCATATCAAGTGGTACAAGGACAATTGATGGATATGAAGTATATAGGGATTGCTGGGAGTATTCAGTTGAGAAAGTGTGTGATTATCCAAGCAAGGATGATTGCAGTAAATATTCGCATTGCTATTTCGTCTCTACTTTGGAGTGTTTACTTACTGATTCTCTAGGTAATTGCGTTAATAGGAAAGAGGAATATTCCTGTAAAAGATGGACCCCGATAGTTAAAGAAAGCACAAAAGCAAGAGTAAGACTGCAGGAGAAAGAAGGGCAGGAAGGGATAATTTGCGAAGGGATTCCGTGTATTGACGGTAACTGCGTAGATCATATAACCAATGGCGAGATGATGGATTCTATATCTAAATTATATGCGGTAAGTCAGATGAAAGCAGGGGATGGTGTAAATATTAGTCTTTTTAAAGGAAGTAGTGATCATTGCAGTAAAAAAGCGACAAGTTACACCAATTGCTGCTCGGCTAGTTTAAAAGGTTGGGGCAGTAATGTCGGGGCAAAATGCAGTAAAAACGAGCAGCTACTTATAGAGAAGCGAAAAAAGAATTTATGTGTTTATGTAGGCAAGGAAAGCAATAAAAAGGTCGGCGTCACAACTCTTGTAAAACACCATTATTGTTGCTTTGGCAATCTGCTTGACAAGGTGGTGCAAGTGCAAGCAAGAAAGCAGTTAGGTCTTAGTTTTGGTAGCGGGAAAAATCCGGATTGTCGGGGGTTAACGCTTGAAGAGATAGAAAGAATTAACTGGGATGAGATTGATTTTACGGAATTCATTGAGGATTTAAAGGTTAAATTCTTTAGCAAATATAAAATGCCAGGAGGCGATGATTTAAAAGAGAGAATTAATAATAGTTTACCTGATATCAGGGAATTTGATGGCAACACACAAAATCAAGATAACAATGCAAGCGGGTGGAGAGTAGGAGAAGAGTAATGAAATGCAGCATAATTAAGAATTTAGTAGTTGTTTTTCTCATTTGCACGCAGGCGAGCGTTGCTGCAGCTAATGGATTTTTTCATCAAAGATATAGAGGCTGGTTATGGTTCGAAGAACGTGAACAACAAAGAATAAATGAGGAACAACAGCAAGAATTAGAGAAAATACAAAAACAAGAACAAGAAAGAGCTAAAGCAAGGTCGGAGGTAGAGGCGTTTAGCAAAGAGTTAGATGACCTAAAATATATGATGATTAGATATCCTGAAAATCTTGATCATGTATATGCCTATAAAAAGAAAGAAGCTGAGATGTTAGATAGTGCATTAAAATTAGATCATTCATATAGGCTTGTGAATTTACTACATCCAAACGACGTAAATCACAAAGAAAATCCAGTAAATTTATACGGTCGCAAAATCCATCAGCAAGAAGAGCAAAAGGCAAAAGAAGAGAAAATAGCTGCGCTTGCACACAATATAGAATTGTTTTTTGTCTTTAGTAGCGATTGTCCTTATAGCACGCAGGCAGCACCTGTTGTTCACGGGTTTGCACAAAAATACAAAATAGAGACAGAGGCACTTAGTACTAATGGTGAGAAATCACAATATTTTAAAACACATTTTAATCAGGAGCTAATAAATATGCTTGGAATAGAGTCAGTACCTAGTTTGATTTTGGTCACCAAAGACGGCAAGACTAGATTTGAGATCGCAAGAGGAGCGGTATCTTTCAGTGAGCTTGAAGAAAAAATGCTTCTTGCTCATGAAATATTAAAAGATCAAGAGCTAAAGTCGCAGCGTGCAGTAGAGCAAGAAGAAAATAGCAGAGTGAGGTTTAAGAATGATTAGCAATAGTTCATACAAAATGAATCTAATACGTAAAACAGTAAGGAAAGCAAATATCTTACTACATGCTTTACTGATTCTTGCACTGCTGCAGTCAGCTTCAGCATATGCCGGCATTGAAACCTTAATGAAAAGCGTAATGCCATCAGGGACATTATCAAATAATAGTAGAGCTGCTCTAATTAAGGATCAGTTGGGAGGGCATCTAGTAGGCGGCTCTATGATTGTAAAAACGCCCGGTATTGATGATATATCACTAGGGCACTTTACTCCGCCAACTTGCAAATTAGGAGGTCTTCCTTGTAATGCTCATTTTGACTTAAGAATGGGAGCATTCTCATATATCAGTAGCAAGGAGATGATGGAGAGTATGAAGCAAATGGCACAGAATGCTTCAGTATATGGCGGTATTATGCTCGTTAAAACTATGTGTCCGCAATGTGAGAATTTAATGACATGGATGGAAGGGGTAGGACGCAATGTTAGTGACATATTAAATGTAAATTGCGAGCGTATGATGGCACCAATCACCGGTACTATGGATAAGCTTGCTAAATCTGCTGAGGCAAAGCGTCAGGCAGATTTATACTTAAGCGGCAACTCTAAAGATTCTGCAGAAATAGTACAAAGAGCCAAAAAAGATAGCGATACTGACCCAGCAGAAAATAATCCGGAGCTTAGAACTCAGTTAGGCGAGAATTTCAATTTAGTTTGGAAGGCTTTGAGCAAAACGACATCTCAAACTGGCACTACTGAGCTTAAAGAGTTGCTGATGAGTATATCCGGCACAATCGTCATCCAAAAAGGCTTGCCGCCCAAAGTATATAGCTCTCTTGCCGAGCAAGAACTGATAGAGCAATATATGGGAGTAAGTGGCAAGAGCTCAGGTCAGATTACTTTATACGCCTGCGATGAGACAAAATACTGCTTAAATCCAACTAAGCAGCAAAAAACCTTTGCAAGTAGTGATACGCTGCATTCCAAATTATCCAAACTAATCGAATCAATCACGATAAAAATCGAGCAAGATAAAGAAAATCCAGGTCTCACTGAAGAAGAAATGGATTTAATCGATCTCTCGAGTTTGCCGCTGATCTCTAAAATAGAGATGGATCTAGCGATCTATAAGTCTAGTCAGAATATCAGTGTTAAGAGTCATGATTTCATAACGCATTTATGCTACGACGTTGTGACCTCACATCTTGCTAAATTACTAAAAAAAAACCTCGGACGCAGTAGAGGAATTATCATATGTACAAATCTCTGATACGGGGATATTTGAGCAATTTGCAAATAATACAAGGGAGATTATGCGAAGTATTTCGCGTGCCAAATCAGACGCTTATAAGCGATATGATTTAATTGGTCAAATGAAAGCACGACTTCGTCAAGATGAGAGTTATTTTCAAACTCAGTTTGAAGAATATGACCAAGATAGCAAATTAGCGGAATAATAAAATAAATAAAGATTAATTATTGAGATAAGAGGCAGTCATGAATTTAACTATCCATACATACGGCTATATTGATGCGATGTATAACACATTACAAGCTATCGCAATGTTTCATCAAAGTGATGCTTACCTATATTTGGTGCAAGGAGTGTGGTTTTGCATGGGATGTTTTTACGCTGTGCAGCTTGCAGGAAGTACGCATCTTGGGCAATTCAAGTCTCATATTTATAGAGTGCTTGGTATTTGCATCATTGTTAACGGATTGTTACTGCCATCAACGCATATGGTTATTAAAGATCATATTTCCAAAGATACCGCAAAAGTAGATCATATACCTCTTGCTTTTGCTGTCCCTGTTGGAATTCTAGAAGAGTTTGGCTACATCATAACAAGAGGCTTTGAGCAAGCTTTTAGACCATTTAGTAATCAAAAATTTGATTATTTTAATTATGGTCTGCTTTTTGGGCAGAGATTAAAGCAGGAAGTTAAAAACGTACGGATTAAAGATCCAGTAAACGTCAATAACATGCGTGAATTTGTTAAAAGATGCGTAGTGCTACCTGCAATGATTGGCTACAGCTTCACGAAAGAAGAATTATTTGCAACAGATAATATTTGGAAGTTATTGAAAGAAAAAGCAGGTGGCTTAAGAAGAGTCAAGTTATTCGAGCCAAAAACGCGTCAATATGAATCGATGACCTGCAAAGAGGCGGTAGCATATCTCGAGCGACATTTATTCCCGCAAGAGGAGGAAAGAATATTAGTAAAATTCGCAAGTAGAAGCTTTAATCAAGCAAATGACAGTGGAACGTATTTCAATTATGACGGGAAAGGACATTTAAAAAAACCTAATTTAGAAGCAAGTTTATACTTGAAACATTATTTTAAAAATAACATTAAGAAAGCTTATGGGGTCGGTAGTGCCGAAGATTTGTTAAAGCAGCAAATGAATGATTAATGCAATATCAAACTTCAGAAGTGGCTCATATGCAGTTGCAAGAGCTCGCATGCAGCATGAGAGCAGCAGCTTAATCGGGAGTGATATGGCAAGTATTTATCTGCCATTAATGCTTGTGGTATTTAAATGCATTGTCTATGGGGCGTTCATCTTTGTTGTCCCGATGATTTTAATGAGCGGCGGATTTACTAAATATATGACATATCTGGTAATTATTGTATCGCTGCAGCTATGGCCGGCGTTAAATGCAATCCTTAATATGATTATGGAAACTTATAGTGACTTTTCTGAAGGATCAAGGCAGGTAATGAGTTACGCAGCTGTTTCTACAATGTACAAAAAAATAGATACGATAGTTACTATTGCCGCGTCACTGCAGATGTTAGTACCATTTTTATCGTTTTGGTTAACAAAGCTTGGAGGTGACGGCATCATGCATTTAGCAGGTAATATAGTTGGAGGCGTGCAATCTGTATCAGGAGGCGTTGGATCAGAAGTCGCAACTAACAACAAAAACTTTGATAATTACAGTAGTGGTAATCAGCAATACGGCAACACAAGTGCCAATAAAGTAGATACCAGCATGCAGTACTTTGATGGTACTAATAGAGCTCAATATGCAGATGGCACAGGTGAGTTTATTACGCAATCAGGTGAGCAAGTATTCTCAGGTGGTAGTGGTCAAACTTCTTCTACTGGTGAAGCACGTTATATCGCGGGTGAAGGTATAATTGCAAGTCATGAGGCAGGCATCAGAAATGAGCAGCAATTAATGTCAGGAGAGCAAGCAAGCTTGTCGACAGTACAAGAACAATTGGTTGCTCAAGAAGCTTCGGCATTGCACTCTATTATGCAAAATACAAAAACTGATACTGGTTATAACATCGATACTTCTACTGACTACGGTAAGGAATTACAGAAAACATTACAAGAGATCGATAAGTTAGACAGCTCTAATAATTATGGTTGGGAGCAGAATGCTAAAGCCTACACACAAGCACAAGCAAGTGCTGGAATACCAAGTGCGTTAACAGCAGGGATACTTTCTGCTCAAGTAACAGCTGGTGGGGAACTATCAGCTAGCAACACCAGTTCTCAATCCGATATGCAATCTAGAAGTCTTTCGGAAGAAAATGCAACTCATGCAAAGCAAGGTATTTCCGAGCGTACTAATAATGCTGAGAGTTTCTTAGAAAGTTTAGGGGTTGATAAAAATACGCAAGATTCAATAAGAGAATCTTATCAACAAGCAGAAAGACTAGAAAATTCAATTAGCACTCATAAGAACAATATAGATAGTCATAATCAAGGTATTAATCATACACGCAGTAACTCTGCGAATTTTGATAAAGATATGTATCAAGATGTATTAAATGCTTATCAAAATAGGTATGGGGGAACAGCAATAGAAGCACAAAGAGAGGTAGCAGCAGGAACGTATAGGGCAAGAGCAGTCTTTAGAGATATAAGCGGTTCTGCAGCACAAAGAAATTTACAAGAGATACAAGGAGTAGGCAGTAATATAGCAAGTTCTAATAATGTAGATAATTTTGTTCAAAATCACCAGCTAGATAATAATATTGGCAGCAAAAGAGATGAATTTGCAAGAGATCATGGTATTAGAACAGATGCAGAAGTGATAAGCGGAGAAATCACAACTAAAGGAGATAATCTTAAAGCCCAACATGATACAAGATACAATGATAACCTTAGTCAATATGACGATTCTCATCAACACATAAGTGATCAACAATATGCAAAACAGCTACAAATTAATCAATATGAAGAGGATAGAATTGGTAAAGGAAAATTTGGAACTGTTTTTGGTGCTACGGATGGAGTAGGTAGACCATCAAGTCATAATCCAGACAGTCATAATAAAAAGCAGCATGAACCTAAGAAACAACAAGTAGTCGCTCAATATACGGATCCACATAAACCATTTGATAAAGATGAAGCACAAGCTTTGATGGATTCCGTTAGTAAGAACAAGGATCAAGGGTGAGGACGTCGAGTGAGTGCAACATTAACGATCGCGATAATAAATATTACCGGGACGGTAAGAATATAATGTGCTGTTACGCCAACCAATATCAGTGTTGTTCAGCGTAGAACTATGTAAATGGTTAAAGTTATTAGCACTTTCTTTAACATTTGCCATGACAGACCAAACTTTACGGTTAAATAAAATAGAAATAGGACAGTTTTTAAATATGAAGAATAAAGTAGGAATAGCAAACAATGATGGAATAGCAATAAGAGCTGAAATAGGATCAGACACCTTATATTTATCTAACAGAAGACATATTAAAGCAAATGATCCGATGGTACTAACAATAACAAAAAAAGCCATAGGTAGATCTTTTGGTACCTTTAACTCCCGATCTTCACTATTTACAAAAATATTTTCCTTAACAAAGGTAACCTTGGAACGGGACCATACTACTAGTGGAACTCCAATTAATGTAATTAAGAACACTGCAAGTGCCAAGTATGAGAAACCTTGTTCTGAGTTAGCTTTAGGAGCAAGTAAGAAAGATACTAAAGTGCCAGCAGACATACCAAACCAAAAGATAAGATTCCAAAAATTATCCTTGCTGATAGGTTTTTTAAAAATACTATATTGTTTTTTACTACTGCTCATATCATACCTAAAAGTTAAACATCATACATATATCTTACCTTGTTTAGTGCGACCGTGCAAATTAATACGGTACTTTTTAGCATATTTTTTAATTACTTTAGGCACTCATGCTTGTTTTGCATCTGATATGCCACAGCTAATACAGAAAATAGAAAAGGAGCATGAAATTCCAAGTGGTTTACTTGCTGCTATTGCAAGCGTTGAGTCAGGTTTAAAACCTTATGCAATCGGTGTGTCCGGTAAATCTGTTAAAGCGAGTTCTAAAGAAGAAGCAAAACAAATCATCAAGCAGTATTTAGCCAAAGGCATCACTAATATTGATATAGGCATCATGCAGATTAACTGGCGATGGCATGCTAAAGAGTTTGATCAAGATTTAGATGATATGCTCAATCCCTTGCAAAATATCATGTACGCAGCACAACTACTTAAATCATTACACGAAAAGCATCAAAGTTGGCAGAAGGCAGTAAGATACTATCATTCTGCAAAGGATGAACATCACCGTAAATACTCAAAAGCGGTATTAGTATCATGGTTAAAACAAAATTAAAAATAAATTAGTAACATATAAATTGCTTTTTTCATAAAAAAGTGTAATAAATAAATTACACTTAAAGTAAGGTTAATATGAAATGGAAATGGTCATTTAGAAAATTAATGTGTGAGCAACTAAAACAACAACTAAAACCTTTTGATAATATCACCATACCGGCGGAAGGGTGGATTAAAACAATAAGGCAAGCAATGGGGATGACAGCGTTACAATTAGCAAAAAGAAGTAATCTTAGCAGACCAAGAATTTTACGTATAGAAAAAGATGAAACGTTAAAACATGTGACATTAAGCACTTTAGAGAAGGTAGCAGAAGGGCTCGGTTGTAGAGTAGTATATGCTTTAGTCCCGCAAAAAGACTTATTAACTGCAATAGATCAGCAAGCAGAACAATATATTACAAATCAATTGCACTCTATATCTCATTCTATGTTACTCGAAGATCAGAAAGTACTTGATAATATGCAGAAAAAGCAAAAAGAAATTCTTAAAGAAGAAGTACTAAAAAATAATATAAAAGACATTTGGCAATGAAATTTGATTACCCAGAGGGGGCGACTCCTTTAAATGCTGATGAGGTTCATAACCTAATACCTAGACATTTAACAACTCAACATGAATTAAATGAATGGGAACAATTTAATATTGTACAGGCAGAACAGTGGCTTTTTAGACGAAAAAGGAAGGATATATATTCATTAGAATTTGCCCAAAAGCTTCATCACAAGATGTTTGATCAAACTTGGAAATGGGCAGGTGAATTCAGGAAAACACAGACAAATATAGGTGTACATAGTGTATATATCGCACAGGAATTAAAAAAGCTGTTTGGAGATGTTTGTTATTGGAAAGATCACAATGTGTATTCCATACGCGAGATCGCTGTAAGATTACATCATAGGTTAGTGTTCATTCATCCTTTTCCCAATGGTAACGGAAGGTTCTCGAGGTTATTTGCAGATTTTGTAGCAATTAGCAATAATCAACCGCGATTTGGTTGGGGTAAGGGTTCACTAACGCAAGATGGTGTAGTTAGAAAACTATATATAGAAGCACTAAAAGAAGCTGATAATTTTGATTATAAAAAACTTATAGAATTTGCAGATAGTTAGGAAAATAGGTACTAAAATGTTAGATGATTACACCAGAGGCGGACAAATATTCATCCATAAAGTAAGGATGTTTAGGCAGGTTATTGGAGTGTCAACATTTTGGTCTTTTGTCATTGCAGCTTTGTTAGTCGTTTTCTTAACTCTGCCACAATATAAAGCAATTAATATATTTGCTGCTAAAACATATATGCGAGCATCTTTTGTAGATTTTATTTGGGATATTACACCTAAAATATCTGAAGATTCAAAGAGACGTAAGCCAAGGATCGATATATATGATCTATCTATAGATAAGGCATCAAGGAGTGTTAAAGTCACAACTATCTTAAATACGCCAAAATACAAGCAAGCCTATATGATGCTTAAAGATTATATAGCAAGTATCCTTTTCCTTGCTGCAGGTAGTACAGTCTTTTTAGTGTTTCTAGTGTTTATGATATGGAGCAAGTTTGGTAAGACTGCAAGGGCAACAAAGCATATCAGCGGCAGCACAATTAAAACCGCCTCAGAAGTAAGAAAATATCTCAAAAAACATAATTTAATAGGTAAGTTTCACATCGGTGACATGCCTTTAATCAAGAACACAGAAACTAGACATTTCTTAGTTACAGGTAGTACTGGTAGCGGTAAAACGAATCTCATTAATACATTACTGCCCCAAGTAAGAGATGCAAAACATCCAGCTATCGTAGTAGATCAGACCGGCGAGATGATAGAGCAATATTATGATCCAAATAGAGGCGATATCATATTTAATCCATTAGATGCTCGTTCTCATTCATGGGACTTTTGGCAAGATGCAACATCTAATAACGTAGCAATAGGCGAGGTAGATCCAAGACTTGAGAAATTTGCTAAAGTTCTTTTTTCTTTCGATAAACGGAGTACTGGAGGTGGCAATGATCAGTTTTGGCAAAATAGTAGTGAGATACTATTTACCTCATGTGTTGAGAGTTTAATCAAGAAAGATTGCCGTACTATTACTGCTCTTAAAAAGATACTTACTAAAGTAAATAGGCAGGATTTAGCAAATTTACTACAAGGGACAAGAGCAGCTAGATATTTTTCCAAAAATAATACTACTACTGCAGAATCTATTTTGTCTGTCATGACTACCTCGGTAAGACCAATTTGTCTGCTGCAAGATAGCAAGCAGCAATTTTCTTTAAAGCAGTATTTTCAAAATATTGAAAAAGGTAGTAATAGCTGGCTTTTCTTATCGAGTAGTCCGTCGCAACGGGAAGTGACTTTACCGCTGCTTGCCTGCATCTTAGAACTTGCAGTCTCTTATTTAATCGAGTCAGGCATTAACGAGCAAAGACGTATATGGTTTGTAATAGATGAGCTGGCAAGTCTTGGTCGGCTTAATTCTCTTTCAACATTACTTGCAGAATCACGTAAATATGGTGGTTGCGTGATGGCAGCCACCCAGTCTTTAAACCAACTCTTTGACAAATATGGTCATTATGCAGGCAGTACTTTGTTTGATCAGTTTGCTACTAAATTCATGTTTAGAAGTACCGATCCAAGTACTGCTCGTTTAATTACTGATATATTTGGCAATTAGAGTATGCATCGCAGCAAAAAAATACCTCATATGGAGCTCACGAACATAGAGACGGCGTCTCATATACAGAGCAAGAAAAAAGAAAATCCTTAATCACAACAAATGATATAGCAAGCCTTAAGGATCTAGAATGTTTTGTAGGTCTTCCTGAACCCCAAATACGGATAACAAAGCTACAACTTACACCAGCACAAGTAGAACGCAAAAACAAAGGCTATATTCCTTTGTCGTTGTCTGAAGAAGCGGCATTAGAGCAAGCATTAAAAGAAAAAGTACCAAGCCATGATAGCGATACTGAAAATACCCCACTAGGTTCTATGGCAAGTACAGATCACGATATTAATGATGATATTAATGAAATATCTGATGCAGAGTCAGAAGCAGAACTAGAGGATACACGCCCAAGAAAAATCGTTTTCAAATTAACCTGAAACTTCAATATTAACACTAAAAATGAGGAATCAATATGAAAAAAGAATCAAATAATCAAAACCAAGATTTAGAAGAAAAACAAAATATATTAGAGATATCGGAAAATACTAGCAATGCAACCAATAGTGCAGAATCATCACAATTAGCCACTCCTCTCAATGTAGAACCGAGTATTGATGACGACGCAGTGAACAAATTAAAGAATCAATTGAGTTTTTCTACTAAAGCACTGGAAAAGCAGCAGCAAGAATTGAGCAAAGTGTTATCTAGTAGCGCAGAACAACTTAATGATGCAGTCAAAACGTTTGACAAAACTATTACTGCCCAAAAAAATCAGTATGAGATACTACAAAATGAAGTTGGAGTTTTAATTGTATTACCGGAAAAAACAAAAGAAGCAGTAACAAATATCATACCGGATGTTGCAAAAGAACTGGATAAAATCCAAAAAGAATATACAAAATCATTGCATGACTCATATAGTACTATCATCAGTGGCTACGCAGAGGAAATACAGAAATACAAAACAGAAATAGATCAAGTAAGTCACGGTTTAACATCTCATATCACAAAACATATAAGTTCAGTAGATCAAAAACTAGATGAATATAGTAAAAAACTATCTGCTAGTGCTGCTTATGTTGTCGAGTGCAGTAATTATTCTTTTTTAAAGAATATGTGCCTAGTGGTGTTATTTTCGGCAATAGTAGCAGGAGGTACTGCATATTTAGTAACTACTAAATTTCCAAGATATTTGACTGTCACAGGAGCAAATAACGTTACAATACAAGATTGTGATGTCAGTGTTTTGGGAAAAGCTAAAGATCCTGACAATCTGATGGATAAAATGACAAAAAAGAAATAGATTTAAAAGACTCGCAAAACTGATATAATGGTTATTAATTTAGGATTAAAATATATTATGAAACATAAATTATATAAAACTTTTCTTACGGTAGCATTTGTATTATTTTCATTCCAAACAATTGCTGGTAAGAATCAAGCTGCTCTAGAAAAGCAGGGTGATTCCTCATACATTAATATATCTGTTACTGAACAAATGGATGTACAGGAAGATTTACTAATATCCAGTATACGTATAGAAGAGGAGGGCGTAGATCCAAAATCTGTACAAAATGCGGTTAATCTTTCAATGGCGGCAGCAATAAAAATAGCCAAACAACCGGATATTAACGTCTCTACAGGACAATATAATATATATCAATATGATGAAGAACAAAATACCAGTAATAAAGAGAAACGGTTAAAGAAAAAGAAGTGGCGTGGCAGTCAAGTATTATCATTACAAAGTAGAACACCTGAAGCATTATTATCAGTAATCGGACAATTACAAAATGAAGGCTTATTAATACAAAATCTGAATTATACATTATCTAATGATAAGAGAGATGCTATAAGAAACTCTATGATTGAATCTGCTATTGCAAAACTAAAGCAACAAGCTACGAGAGTTGCAAAAGCTCTTGGTCAAGAATATAGTAGATTTACTATGATAAATATTGATACTGGATTAGGTGCGCGACCTCCAATAGCGATGTACAGAAATGCAGCACCTGCTTTAGGTATGATGTCTGACGCCGCTGTGATACCATCTGCAGAGCCGGGTACAAGCACAGTATCGATCACTGTATCCGCAACTGCATTGCTTAAATAGAGTAATGCAATTTATCTAATACTAAATTAGAATACATTGTAGAATATTAAATAAATCAAGAAGAACATGCGTCAAATTAGTTTCATTTTGCTCACAAGCATTTTATGCATATCATGCAATACCACAAGAATTGTTAAAATCCTTGAAATTAATAAATCTGCATTTCAATATGAATCTATAGATTATCAATGTGAAAATGGCAGAAATTTAAATGTACAGTATTTGAATAATGATATTAATAATATTGCATTAATAAACTTAGATAATAATGTCATTATATTCAGCAATGTTGTTGCAGGTAGTGGCGTACGTTATGCTGCACAACAATATATATGGCATACAAAAATTGATTATGGTATTCTAAGTGATGAGATATCTAATACTAATTTAGTATGTCATCAACAGAAGTTAAAAACTAATAAGTAGATATAACCATTAGTGAAACAGCGATAATAGTGCATTAATACACCATTGCATATATCTTGCAATAATATTATCTCCTGTTAAAGGTAAAAACACTATAATATACAATAATATACCAGAACAAAACCAAGTGAGTTTCTGTGCAAACTCTTGATTCTTATGAATAATACTGCTCATATAGAGGATGCTACCATCTAATGGAGGTATAGGGATTAAGTTAAAGAAACACAGTACTAAGTTCACTACTAATATATATCCCAGTATATTATTGAAATAAGTTATAGAGTAAACCTGAAATATTCTAAGAATCAAAAAGATTAATGCAGCTAATAAGAAATTAGATAAAGGTCCAGCAAGACCTACAAGTATCATATCGCGTTTAGGTTTTTTGAAATATACAGGATTGTAAAGGACTGGTTTTGCAAATCCGAACATCGGCATACCAGTCAGGTATAGTCCTATTGGTAGTAATATACCGATTAATGAGATGTGTTTTAATGGGTTAGGAGAGAATCTACCCATATTTTTAGCTGTTGGATCACCAAGGTAATAAGCAGTGCGTGCATGAGCTATTTCATGTATTACCAACGAAAACACAAAAATAGCAACATAAACAAAAAAATTTAAGATATTCATAGTTATATAGTAGTTCAGACTTGCTTAAGTTAGTTGTTTGCCATAAAACAAACAACTCTGATTTTATTCTTTGTGGTAATCATATATGAAATCTCAATCATCTCAAGCCATACAGCATTCTGAAGTCTCGAATGTAAAAGCAAGTAGTAATATTAGTTACAAGAAAAGACGTGAGGAATTAAATGAGCTAGTAAAGCGTCATATAGAAGTGAAGAAGCAAGCTCACAAGAACAAAGGATAACGTTTATAGGATCTAAACGGATTATTGAGAGCCTGAAAGCTTATTAATTTCCTGAATCGATATCCCTGTAACTTTAGAGATAAAAGCGATATCGGAGCCAGCATTAAGCATATTTTTAGCTACTTCATATTTCCCTTTAGCTTCTCCAATCTGCATGCCTTCGCTTCTACCAATCTGCATGCCTTCGCTTCTACCAATCTGCATGCCTTGAGCAATACCTTCATCAATATATTTATCAGCAATAGTTCTCATAAGTCCCTCTTGTTCTTCCTTTTTTAAGTGTTTTGCTATGATCTTAGCTAACTCTACTTGTTTATCTTCAGATACCTTAGCATCACTATACCATAATAACCACTTAATGTAAATGTAGCCATTTTCCTTATCTATTTCAATACTACTTTCAAACTTCTCAAGTAGACTTTGCCATAGATTTAAGATATCACGAGCCTTGATATGTTTAAGCATATACTCCATCATACCAAGATGCTTCTTTTGTTCTATCTCATTATCACTTTGTTTTTGTAAGTCTACAAGTAAATACTCGCCGCCCATTATTTCCTTAGCAGTCTTGCAATCTTCAAATAACTCCCAAAAGCTCCTTGGAGCATTATAAGGCTTATCATTTGCATATACTACTATAGGACATATTAGCGGGAGCTTATTATCTTTTTCTTCTGCACTATTACTTTTATTTTTATTGGTGTCCTTATGCCTTTCGCATAACAGCAGCATATATTGCCAAAGTCTAAAGGCAATCCAGTAATCGCTACTAGATTGATGCTCTATAAGCACGTATACGTACGCTTTGTCATTATTAGCGCTTTCAGCAGTACTATCTTTAATATTATCATTTTTTAAAGAAACAGAGTACACGACATCGCTGAGTCTCTTTCTTAAGTCTTCAGTAACAAAACTTTCCTTTTCTATTTTGACACTATTTAAGTTAATTTTATTCTTAAATGTCACTGGCAAATAATGCTCTAGAAACTCACGAGCAGCTACAGGCTCGCTCATGACCTTTTTAAATAGCTCATCATGCCTTGGTCTCTCAGAAGTGTTGCTACCATCCGAGTCTACTTGTTCATGGTTACGATTTCTTTCTTGAGTATCAGATTCACTTAATGCTACAGAATCTTTTGGTATGTTTTTGTTATTCATTGATATTACTGATTATTTTTTATTAGTAATACATCCTAATACTACAGTATTATTACCATATTTATTATTAATTTTATCTAAACATTCTGTCAGAGATGTATTTCTTTTTTTCTGCTTATCCTCCATCATATCTCCAAAACTTAACTGATTATCAAGCTCTGTTAAACTTGTAAGAGCAATAGATATTTATGCGGTAATAATTTATTATTATTTTCTATATAAGGATTTATTAGATCCTGCCATCCTTGAACAAATATTTTAGAAATCGATATATTATCCGATAACTTTGCTACCTTAATACTTTTCTTTAACGTTTGCCTATCTGTAGTTTGAATAGTTATTATAATTCGTGACGCTTGAAGCTTTTTTGCTCTTAATCTATAAGTCGCTTTCTGTAATAAACTTAAAGCCACTATTCGGGCTGATTCAACATTACGTAAGTTTGGAGCAAGTACCTGACTATGACCTATTGTATTACTTGCTGTACTCTCATTAGATAAATCATAACCACGCAATAAATACCATAGCTTTGCACCAACAATACTACCCCATTTTTTCTTGAGTTCTTGTTGTGAGCACTTGTATAACTGCCCAATTGTTTGGATTCCATAACCTCGAAGTCTACTATATGTACTTTTGCCTACTCCTGGTAGATCATTCAGATGTAACCCCAACAATCTCTCCGGTATATCTTCGGGACATATTACTACTAAACCATTTGGTTTTTGCATATTAGACGCTATTTTTGCTAAATAGCGGTTAGGAGCTATACCTATCGAACATCCTATACATTCACCAACATTACTTCTGATCGATTGTTTTATCAGGTTTGCTATATTAATAGCATTACCCTGATTACATAACTCTCCTGTAAGTCTGCATGCTGCCTCATCGATTGATAATATCTTATCTACATGTAAATGTTTCTCTACCTCTGCAAATATGGCTTTATGATATTTTGTATATTCCTCATGTTTAGATACAACGCACACTAGCTCAGGATATATCCTTTTTGCCTCAAATATTTTAGTGCCAGTACTAATACCAAGTTTCTTTGCTTCATAACTGACAGCAATAGCACTGGTACTATCAGACAGATTAGCTACTACTGCTATGGGCTTACCTCTAAGCGTATGATCTAATTGTTGCTCTATTGTTGCAAAATAACTATTCATATCTATATAGAGCCAATTTAATCGCTCCACTTTAGGTAAATTAATCATATTAAGTACATACTTAATTTTATACTACACTTCACAAAAACTGATGGTACCGCAAATCCTTAAAATCTCATCGTCATTGTATGTTCTAACTCTCTTTCTAGACGTAGCTCTTTAACTTCTGCCTTTACCTTTGCAAAGGTGGTAGCTATTTGCTTCTCATCTACAAAGCTAGGCATATTATTTTGCATCTCATGCTTCATATATTTAAGCGGGCATGTATATTTCTTAGTGCCTACCATTACATGCTCATCATCTAATAGCTGTTTAATATTCTCATTATGATGATTCATATAATGTTTCTCACATGTTTTACTTAAATTCTTAAGCGCGTTTCGACTATAATTAGAGTTAAATTGATTGAGTATATCTTGATCATTTAATATACCATGTTTCTTAGCATATACTACCATATTATGCATATTTGTAATTAGCGTGTCTTGCTCTATAGTCTTAGCATTTGAGATCGCAGATAATATACTACTATCATACTTCTCTGCATATTTAAGCTTGCCATCAAGAGACTTAAAGAACTCATGCTCACGGCTAATTGCAGTTAACATTTCATCGGTAGTTTTGGCATCTACTTTATCTTGTCTGATCTGCTGATGCTGAGTTTCTAACTGATGACGCTCTAAACTGCTATCAAAATGCTTATAAGTCTCTTCTAAGTCCTTACTATCTTTCAGCTCTGCTAATATGTCTTGCGTACTAAGCACACCATGCTGTTCTACTGCTGCTACTACATCTTTTAATTTAGGTAAAAGTTCTTGTTCCTTGTATTCAAGAGCTTGTTCCACTAGATCCACAAATTTATAATTAAATGTTGTATATTTAATATTGCCATTTTGTGCTATAAAGAACTTTTGATCCTTCTCTAAAGCTACAAATATTTCGGCTACTGTTTTTGCTGCCAATATCTCATGTTTGATTTGCTCCGTATGTGTTACTAAGGTCTTGCGTTCTGTTTCTCTTTCAATATCGGCGAGTCTTGTCTGTTCTAGGCGTTTTTGACGCTCCGCATAAACCTTATGGCTAGTAGCAACTTGCTCGTATGATCTTTGCTCCCAAGCTTTAAGCGTGCAATGTTCTTCATATACTGAATTTGCAATCTTGTTTTTGTCAGTAGCATCTAGTGCGTATCTATTACTATACTCTGAGATAGTACTATACAAATCTCGTGCTATCTCTTTGTGGTGACTATAAGGTAAATCATTGATATTCATGCCAAGCTGAGCTGAATGTAGGATAGATACATCACGCACTATATTTTTGTATAACGTTACTTTTTCGTGTGATTCGCCAAAGTTTTTTACCATCAGTTCCAAATAATCTCTGTATACTGCATTTGTACCTGCGATACCGCTATATTCTAGTGCTTTTTTCTCATATAGATTTTGTGTATCATCTATTAACTTAGCTCTTCGCTCTATAGTTTCAATATCAGGAGTATTATTGCTACTTAAACCCTTGATACTGCCACTTAAACGCTCGTCACGCATCGCAAGACTAGTTAATATATCTTGATACATTGGTGAGTCATATTTTAAATAGTCATGTGCAACTCCTCCCTTGTCTGTTGCCTCTAAATATTTAACATAATTACTTGATTCTTCTGAACTAAAGAAAGTAGCAGCTTTAAACTCATTAGCACTTAAGCTTGTGATTTTCTTAAGCTTAACTATCTTGCCTTTAAATACTTCCTGCCAAATATTACGCTCAACTAACTGCTGCGAAGCATCTGAAGCATTAGTACTCTGTAGTACGTTCTGTATTTGCTGAATATCTAAATGAGCAGCTCTTACATTTTCAATTGCCTCTTTAACATTTGCAATTGTCATACCATCAGGCAATTTGTCTGCTAAATCCCATTTCTCAGGCAATAAGTCTTTGTGTATGCTACCATTAAACTTCAATTGAGCCGGATCAACAATACTGACAAAACCTATATGATCATTTGCTTTGTTTAGCTTATCTTTAATCACCTCTGCAGCTTTAAAGCCTGGCTGATCATTATCGGGCCATATTATTACATCCCGCCACTGAAGCTGACTCCAATTGACTCTATCTGTAGCGTTACTGCCGCCCATCCACGATACTACAGCGTAATCAGGAAGTATTTTAGATGCAGCTAAAGCGGCTTTTTCCCCCTCTACTATCAATATAGGTTTACTGCAGGTAGCAGCTTTCTCTATGCCAAAGATAGGTTTATCACCTTTATCAGTAAATCCTTTACAACGCCAACTATACTCTTCTTTTGCAGCATTGTAGCAGTAGGTGACAGGTAGCGTTTGTTTCTTTCCGTCTTCTTTGCCTACAAAACGCACTACATAGCCAAGTAACTTGTCATCAGCATCTTTGTAAGCGTATACCGCCTCTAATGTGTTATGCTGCATCATGCCTTTTAGATGCTTATTTGGATCAAAGATATCCGCATTATTGATTTTGTCTTGAGCAACTATCCACTGATTTGCCATTTGGAGCTTGTCTTGCTCTACCCCTTGTTCTTTATTGGCTCTACTAGATGCAAGATGAGCACGGTAATCATAACTATTTGATTCTGTCCTTAGCTGTGCAAGTTCAGCAACAATCTCAAGTGATTGACGTTTGCTAACGCTTGCTCCTTCTTGTACAAAACCAAAGATATTACCGCCCTTCCCGCTGCTGTGACGTATCCACGTACCTTTGCTTAGATTCATGCTAAGACTTCCCATACTAATCTCAGAGCCGCTTCTCTTTATAGCTCCTACACCGCCTCTAATAGATGCCGCATATTGCCTAAATATTCTCTCTATATCGCTACTGGTCAGAGCGTTCTGTACCTTGTCAAAACGAAGTACCGGCTCTTTTGTGCGAGTAGGCTCTCTTCTACGACTCGTACCTTCGCCAGTATTTGACAGGGTATTAGTTTTAGAATTAGTGATTACGGATTGTACATCCTCTTGTTCTACTACTGCTCTATCCGGTTCATTAATCCTTGTATATTGCTCATTTTGGTTATTATAGTACTCGCAAAGCAAATCCTGTACTTCATCACTCTCAATTAAAGACTTGAAGCTGTTAATATTTAAGCCGCTACCTGCCTGCATTGTCTTTAAACTACCTAAGAACTTCTCTTCTGCTTTACTTGCTTTTAAAGAGGCAAGAACATTTAACTCTTCTTGCAGAACTACTATTTTCTGCTCTTGCTCTTTTATTAAATCATTATCCTTAATTTCACTGAGCCTTGCCATACTATCCTCATATTTTAGAAGCTGCTGCCCTAGTTTACCTACCTGCTCTATAGATTTACGACGGCTAGAGCTTACTCCAAATATCATGCCAATACCAATGCCAGCGAGCTTGCCAAGCATTGATGGATTAGACTGAACACGTGAGATTAATTCTTTTACATCTATATTAGAGTTAGCTGCTTTAACTGCCTCCCACTTCGCGATGATTTCTTCTCCTTCCTGCTCGTAAATACGTCCTAAATAATGAGGAAATAATGTTTGAACAAAATTACCGGTAACTTGTTCCTCTTGCTTAAGATCACTTAAAACCTTCTGACCTTCAGCTAAACCACATCTTTTAAGCTCTATTAATTCTTTATTATCCCAATTATAGTTATCAATACCGGCAATATAGCTATTTACTAAGCTCATTAGCTTGCTATTTGTTAAGGCACTAGAATCATGCTGGTCATTACTTATTACATCCCTTGCAAGCTTAATAAGACTTATGTATGAACTACAGCTATTTAAACTACTATGCGTAGATATGTCCTTTAGATAATATTTATATGTGTCATAGCCGGCATGTTTGCGTAGCGTCTCATAGTTAATATTTAATTGGATAGTCCTCTCGCCCATTAATACAGAGCTACTGTTCAGATTAATATTTTCTTGAATTAGTGCAAGCCTAGTTGATATTCTTCCGGCTATTTCCTCTAATTTCTCTTCGTGCTTTACCGATTGCTCTTGTACTATCGCAATCTGCTCTTCTAACTGAGTTTTCCGCTCCTCTAACTTGCTAAAATTCTTCTCTCTTATTAAGGATCTAGCTTCTACTTTGTTCTCAGCTATTAATTTGCTGATATCTCTCTTTTCAAGAATTAAACGCTTAAATTCATCTGCATTCTCAGTATCAATTACGCTAGAGTAGCTATCACAAATAACTGAAGCATAATCTCTTAAAACATCTTTTTCTAATTTTAGTTCCTCAAAAATCTCTTTAAGATTTTCGTAAGGCTGCTCGTTTAAACAAATAGCGATGATTTTGCTTTGATGTTTGCTATCAAGCTCCTTGAAGTTAATGCACGCCTTACCATCAATATATGTGATACCTTTTGTTGCTTTTGGCTCTAGGCTATCTTGTTTACTGCTGTGTACATTCTCTGATTTTTCCTCTTTTGCTTCTTTTAAAATATTTTCAATAACGTATTTAAAGCTATCCTCGCTAGTGCTAAGAGCAATACTGTATGGATCAATCTTTAAATCTTTGATGTTTAAATCTAATTCAAAATCAATAGCAGCACTTGTATCGTCTAATTTGATACTCTTTAAATTAGTAGCCTGACTTAGAATTTTGCTATGTAATCTTGTAATATTACCAGTAGCCTCGATATCTCTCTTCCATTCACGCATCTTACCGTGGCACTCAAAGACTCGTGATCTTGCTTCTAAATACTCCTTGATGATTACCTTATTACCATCTAATGTGCCACCCTTGCCATAGTCTATTGCAAAGCTATTATTTGCTCTTCTGCTAACTGCAAGCGTTAAGCCAATTAGCCAGTTAGGTATTTCTTCCTTTACTTGAACTGTATATTCTTTCCCTGCAGAATTAATACGCGTCTCATCTCGCATCTTATAGCTGTTAATCTTAAACTGATTCCTAACTTTCTCTACGTCACTATCAAGACGCTGATACACTATATTTTCTAACTCTTTAGCGGACGCATGAAGCTTAACTTCCTGTCTATGACGTGACATTAATACTAAAGATGCCTCATAACCAATAGAGCGGTCAAAATATACATGCATGCGGTCCACCGTCTCGCCTTGCAATTTGTAACCAGTTAATGCGTATCCGTGATTTAGCTTAATCCTCCGCTTATTATTTGCAGCGTCAGAAGCAGTATCAATATTTATTATATCCTTTGATCCATCTGCCTTATGTACTAATATTTTAAGTAATCCGTCGCCATCACTCTCGCCTTTACTACTCGCACCACCACTAAACGATTTAACCGAAGGCTTGATTGACAATATTGTTCCAACTTCTCCATTACTAATACCGTATCTCAAACTATTCTCTTCAAATACAACCTGATCGCCTTTCATCAGCGGTAGCATTCTGCCACCACTGTTAATTAATACTTCAGCTCCCTTTAACACTCCGCTATGCTTGAGCTCCGATCTTACACTGCTGTTAAATTCAGCTACCTTCTCATTCGTATACGCTCCAATTGCTATACTTCTAATAGCTATTAAATCATCTCGTTTAAGACTCTCCATCTGCTCAGTATATTCTTTAGCAAATGATGCAACTAAGCTAGTTTTAGCCTCTTCTTCGTTATCCTTGATGTTAAAGACATCTAGTTTTCTATATATCTCGATAGCTTCCTGCATTGCAAAGCGTCCCATAGCTCTCGTCGCCTGCCTATACTCTTCTCTTTCCTGTCTTCTAACTTCGGTGAGCTTAACTCCTCCTGCAATTTTACGAGCTTTGTTGAACGCTCCAGTCATGCCAACAGCTGTAAACTGGTTATTATCTCCAACAAGTACTAGCTTTGCCTTAGCCCTTAGAGCCTCATGGGCTAAATAGTCCATATTAGCAAGCTCTATCATGCTTGCCTCATCAACGATCAATACAGTCTTACTATCAAGCACATCAGAACGTAAAAAGTTCAATACAGAGTCACAACCAATAGATTTTAAATATTCCTCCTCCTCATAATATTTACTGCTTAAATCTATTTTAAAGTCTCCTCCTCTTGATTCTTCTATTTTCTTACGAAGCAAACTCGTATTATCGGCGATGATGCCAGCATTACGACTTAAGACCTTAGCAGATACACTGCTTGGACCAGTACCTACTACCTTAAAGCCAGCTGCTTTGTACTGACGCACTATCTCTCTCATCACGAAAGTCTTACCAGCTCCAGGATTTCCTTCAAGTACGCTAATATCAGAGCCATTACAGACCGATAAGATCGCTTCTATCTGCTCAGTACTGAACTCATGAGTCTTACTGCCAAAGACATTAAGCTTGAAACCTAAACCACTTCCTATCTTATCATTAAATTTATTTTGTAGGTTTGCTCCTACTACATTTACTAAGTCACCTATTTGTTCTTTAAGACTGTTTCTCTCTCCAATAGTGCTATCTAAAATATTCAGCTTATGTTCGCCCCGAACATTTAACTCCTCTATAGCAGACACATAACGACGTTCTAAATTTACTCTTGATTTTAAGGAATACAGGATTCTTCCCATCAAATCTTTCTGATCCATCAACTCTATCTTGTCAGATACAAGTAGCTGATTGTAAAGTCTTAAAAACTCCTCTCCATATTCCTTGTTTAAGTGTTCGATAGCTGGGTTATTAGTGCTACTAGCTACTGGATTATTACTTACGCTTTTTGATGCATTTTCACTACTGTCTTGCTCCTGAATGATCTCTTTACCAAACTCTCTAATAACCTCGTGCTCCTTCGCAATATCACTGCTTTTTGATACTAAATGCACCATTAAAGCATCTGATAATGCTATAGCAATATCCTCTTTAGTAAACACTGGCTTTGTATATGAAATACGACCAAATACTATTTCAGGATTCTCATATATCTTCTTTGCATTCTCAGCTATGATCTCTTTGTTTTTTGCCTCAAGCTCCGTAGCCTTCATATAATGAGCAGGCCCTTTATGACGCATCGGTTTTTGATCTATGCCAAGTGTCTTATATGACTTAGCAGTTATCCTAAAAGGCAAACCTGCTTCCTCATATACTTTGTTAATTTCGACCTCGCATTGATTTCTAAAATCATACATTGCCTTAATAGTAAATAGATCTCTTGCTTTAACCTTACTAAGTATTACTTTGCCATTCTCTAAACGCTCCAATCTTCTTGTTAAATGCTGTAAATGCATATGTGGATTATTCAAATTATCGTAGTGAATATTAACATCGCATACTATACCTCGTGCTACTAAATTCTTGTTTACATATTCTTCTACTAATTTAATATTTTCTTCCCTACTAACTTCACGCGGCAAAGCAAAACAAATTTTTTCAGCAGTTCTAGAATCATCCCTTGTTTCTCTTGCTTCTGCCGTGTTCCATAACTGATTTCTATCTTGCAACCATGCAGCGTCTTCAAAGCCTTCAGGAACAAATATCTTGCTATATACTACTCCTTGCTTTTTTATGAAATCATAAGTAATACTAATAACCTCACCACTTTCTTTATCAATAGTTTTGTATACTAACTTCGAAGCAGAAATATATGCAGCAGCAGCGACTGCATTTTGTCCTTTACTTCTTTGTACTGGGGTTTTATCAAAATAATATGCTGCCATTTATTACTTTAGCTTTTCTAATTATTGTTTTACAGATATTTTACTACTCACTGAGCGCATGGCATTTTGTGTCAACAAAATGCGAAGATGCGCTTACGAGAACCTTACTACTACATCATACTTTATCATCTTTTGCAACTTATTTTTACCTGTGTGCTACTAAAGGGTTTTAAGGGGGCTGACTGCCCCCTTAAATGATCCCCCGTAATATCTGTAAAAGAAATGTGTTTAATACTTGTTTTTGTTTGACTGTATACCTTTTTTGTTGGTATACTGATTTAGTATTAAATATCAAAGATTGGATTAAATTTTTAAAGTATGAGGAATAATGGCAACTAAGGCTTTAGGTACAGCTACCAAACTTGCTAATTTACAGCAACTTAAAAAAGAACGTATTGCTAAAATAGAAGCACAACTAGCAAACCAACAAACTCAGTTGCTTCAGAAGCGTAAGGAAGAATTGTTCAACATCTTTAAAGCATGTAATGCTCTGACCATTGACGATAGATTGCTAATAGGATTTCTAAAGTTTGTAAAAAATGTTGATAATAAAAATCATCCTTTTTTAAATGAATTAAAAGAGGTGCATAAGAAATCTAAGATGCCCAGTAAACCAAAATCAGGAAACGTCAAAACTGATTAAATTAATTACAAAAAAATTATGGTATACTCGTATGCAATTACAAAAAGCAATTACTTTTGATCGTAAATCTGACGCTAGAAAAAAGATTATGCTAGGCGGATTATTTGTTAAAGCAGGTCTTGATTATTTACACCCTGATAATGCTCATATTCTTTACGGAATGCTGCTTGATTGTAAAGAACAATTAATTATTAATCCGAAGATTATAGATAAGTGGAAAAGTAAAGGTAGAGAATTGTTAATCTCGAAATATTAAATTATAATTGATGGAGCTTTAGTATAAAATATTTAAATACAATAATGAAGGGTTTTAGTGTATGTACATAAGATTACTGATATTATCAATATTATTGTTATTATTCGCATGTAATAACACTGAAAATAACATGCAAGTTAATACTCCTTTCCAAGTAGCAATTGATGCGATGGGTAAGGATTTTCAAATTGAAATTAGCAATCTGAATATATCGCAAGAATTATCCGCTGTTGGATCCCCTAATTCAGCAAAAGTAACTATAGAACAACTTAGCTTATTGGATGATTCAATCAGTGCAATAAAAGACATTTTTGTTCTTTCTTTTGATCATGGTCAATGGATAATACAAGAGAGAAATACTTTATATAAATGTTATCATGGTAGGGAGCCTAATGCATTTTCTTCTGCACTTTGTAAATAGTAAGTTATAGGAACAATATTATGTTTACTCAAAATAATTTATACTAAATATATTATTAATATTTAACCTTATGTACTGGCTTCTTTTAATATTAGCAGTACTTTTTGAAGTGGCTTTTGCTATTTCATTAAAATATTCTGATGGCTTTACAAAACTTAAACCAACTCTCCTGTTTATTTTCTTTGGAGCATTAAGTTTTATGTGCCTTTCAAAAACTCTAAATAAAATCCCTATAGGTACAGCATATGCTGTGTGGACTGGTATTGGTGCTGCTGGTACTGCAATATTGGGTATATTTATCTTTAATGAACCAATATCTATATTACGATTATTCTTCATTACAATTTTAATAATATCAATAATTGGACTTAAATTCTCTTAAGGTTACCATCATTATGACTATTAATAATACTGATATACTGCATAATCAGAAATCTAATACAAGCAATTATTATGAATATTATATTATGATTGTAGGTATACTTGGACAATCTATGCATTATATACAAGCATATAAAATATTCTCAACTCAATCTGCTGAGGATATTTCATTACCAGCATATCTTATTTGCTTATTTTTGCTTATTAACTGGTTAATTTATGGTGTGGTTAAAAAAGCAAAAGCTCTTATTTACGCTGAAATACTAGGTATGGTTGGATGCTCTGCTATTATTATAGGTACTTATCTTTATAACTAATTGACATGGCTTATTATTGGATTAAAGACCATAAATATTATAGATTAACTACTCAAGACAATCTCTTTGGTACTACTGATCTTATATGTAGCTGGGGCACTTTGTACTCTAATCAAGGCAATTATAAGGTGATTCATTGCACTACCCAGCATGAAATAGATACGCATATTAAACGTATCGTTAGGATAAGGAAATCAAGAGGTTATATCCTCATACATACAAATATATTATAAATACTTAGTAATAGATGAGAATGCACTATAGAAAAAAATACCTCACTTTGATCACCTGGATTGTAGCACTCGTAGCGATTGGATCGATTATTGGTTCTTTAACTATAGCAGAAATTAGCACTTGGTACAGTACCTTAAATCGTTCACCTCTGACACCGCCAAATTATGTATTTCCAGTCGTGTGGAATATTTTGTACAGTGCCATTGGGGCTTGCGGGTGGGTAATTTGGCGTACTACGACGTTTCCAGTACTGAATACTATCAAAACTTTGTATGTAACGCAGCTTGTTTAAACTGGAGCTGGACCCCTTTGTTTTTTTACTTTCACCTGATCAAAACTTCTCTTCTGATTTTGATTTCCATGGATATTATAGTTGGTATGCTAATTTTGCTAGCTTATCCAAAAATAAAAACAGTATCTCTTCTTATGATTCCATACTTACTATGGATTCTAATAGCCACATATTTAAATTTGTATATATGGCAGTATAATTGATTCATATATGGCTCTGTTGTCTTCTATTGCCAAGTGGAGTGAATATAAATAGCATAAGGAGCAAAAATTAGCGACTATACCACAAAAACTTTTGAGACATTTTAAGGTTTTTAATAAAACTATATGAATAAACAGGATGTTAATGAATATATATCCGGCATCATAGAACGTATTACTTATCATAACCCTGATAATGGATTTTGTGTATTACGTATTAAGGTAAAAGGTCATAGGGATTTAATCACCGTTACAGGTAACATACCATCTGTACTAGTAGGAGAATATATAAAATGTAGTGGTATTTGGTATAACGATAGAAATCATGGTAAACAATTTAAGGCACATTTTATTAAATCATTGCCGCCTGATACACTAGAAGGTATAGAAAAATATCTTGGCTCTGGGTTGATTAAAGGCATAGGACCATATTTTGCTAAGAAATTAGTATTAGCATTTAAAGATAGAGTGTTTGAAGTTATTGAACACGAGCCTCATCTTTTATCTACTGTTGAGGGGATAGGTAAGGTAAGAGCTAACTGTATTTGCAACAACTGGCAGGCACAAAAAGTCATTCGTGAAATAATGGTGTTTTTACAATCGCATGGCGTGGGTACTACTAGAGCCACTAGAATCTACAAAACATATGGTGATAGAGCGATTGAAATAGTGTCAAATAACCCTTATCAATTAGCTAAAGATATAAGAGGTATTGGATTTATTTCAGCAGATACCATAGCTCGTAATTTAGGTATTGATAAGAATTCTTTAATCAGAGCCAAAGCGGGGTTAACGCATACATTACTTGAAGCGACGTCAGATGGTCATTGCGGCTTGCCTAAGAAAATATTACTACAAAATATTCAAAAATTACTTGAGATAGAGTACGATATCATTGAGCAGGCTATAATAGAAGAAGTAGCGTCAAATGTATTAATAATTGATACTATTGATAACGTTGAATCTATTTTCTTAACTAGTTATTACATATATGAGAAAAACATTGCTAAAATACTAGTCAATTTAACAAAAGCTCCTGTTACTTGGGGCAAAATAGATACCGTTTCCGTTTTGCCATCAATAGAGCAAGAGCTAGGTATTACGCTTGCAACAAGTCAAAAAACGGCTATAGAAAAAGCACTGCAGCATAAGTTGATGGTTATTACGGGTGGACCAGGAACAGGAAAAACCACATTAGTAAATTCATTACTTAGAACATTATCTACGCAGCATTTAAATATTAAACTATGTGCACCCACTGGTAGAGCAGCTAAACGCTTAAGTGAAAGTACAGGGCTCGAGGCCACCACTATACATAGATTGCTTGAAATAGACCCTGCTTACGGAGGGTTTAAACGTAATGAGGATTTACCATTACTGTGCGATTATCTAGTAATAGATGAAGCTTCAATGGTTGATATATCACTATTTCATGCATTATTAAAAGCCCTTCCACACACTTCAGCATTACTAATAGTTGGCGATGTAGATCAACTGCCTTCTATAGGTTCTGGGCAAGTATTAAAAGATATTATCAATTCTAGAGTTATACCGACGGTCAAGTTAACTGAAATATTTAGACAAGCAGCAACAAGCAATATTATTATTAATGCTCATCGCGTGAATAATGGCATCTTACCTGATCTTACGTCTCAAAAAAAAGAATCAGACTTTTATTTTATAGAGGCAGAACATGGAGAAGATATCATTAATAAAATTATTATGATGATAAGAGAGCGTATTCCAAATAAATTTAATCTTAACCCTATAAATGATATTCAATTATTATGTCCTATGCAAAGAGGAGGCGTAGGTGCTAGATCATTAAATATTGAGTTACAGAAAATACTAAATCCAAACTATAGCAACGGCATAACTAAATTTGGTCAAACCTTTGCCATTGGAGACAAGGTTATGCAGACGGAAAATAATTATGACAAGGAAGTCTATAATGGGGATATAGGGGTTATTAATAATATAAATGAGCAGGACCAAGAAGTTACAATAAACTTTTATAATCGTGATGTGGTTTATGATTATAGTGATCTTGATCAAATTACTCTAGCCTATGCTACTACGATACACAAATCTCAAGGTTCGGAATATCCAGCAGTAATAATTCCGCTAACCATGCAAAGTTATATGATGCTCAAACGCAATTTAATTTACACAGCTATTACTCGCGGCAAGAAGCTAGTTATAATAATTGGACAGAAAAAAGCATTGGCTATATCTATTAAAGATAATAAAACTTCTTTGCGTTATTCAAAACTGAAAGAATGGTTAATTGGTTAGATAGCATGAAATATATTAGTACGGAAAACACTTGTTTTCCGACATAATAGCTATCATCTATTTACAAATCCCCAAAAATAAGCTATTTATATACGACAAACACTGTCGTATTGCAGCACTGTACGACAATCAACTAAAAAGGGTTTTTCATACATGTTAGTCGGATATATGAGAGTTTCTAGTGAAAATGATCGCCAAGTGTTCGATCTTCAATATGACGCACTTATTAAAGCAGGGGTAGATCCAAGACATATTTTTCAAGATAAGGTAAGCGGAGCAAAAGATAATAGAAAAGGATTACAAGAAGCTCTTAATTATTTACAAGATGGCGACTGTCTCATTGTATGGAAATTAGATAGACTCGGACGGTCATTGTCTCATCTCATTACACTTATTGATAGCTTTAAACAGAAAAATATTGGCTTTAAATCCATAACCGAACAAATGGACACAACAACCCCTCACGGTGAGTTTTTATTCAGTGTGTTTGGGGCTCTTGCTCAATATGAACGAGCACTGACTAAAGAACGTATTATGGCAGGTTTAAAATCTGCTAAGCAACGGGGAAAAACAGGAGGAAGACCACGGGTTATCTCACCTGAAAAAATGCAAGCAATTAGTGAAACACTGAAATCCGGCACAAGCAAAGCTGCAATATGCCGGACATTCAATGTTAAAAGAACTACTCTCTATGATAATCTAGAAAAAATGCACCGTTGTCTGTAAGATTAAATTTAGAATCGCTGTTAAATACTATTTATTACCTTCTTTGTACGGTGGATTTACTATAATCTTGAATCCAAATAACTTATTATTAGGATAAGTGATGAAATCACAGAGCCTGATTTGCTTTTGTAATTGTGCCTCAACACGATTTATTTCTAAGGAAGGGGACATATCTACCAAACATCTAGCTATATTTTTAATAGCAGTTATTCTAGTATCTCTATCTATTTCGCTACCATGTAATTTCCTTACTAAATCCCAACCGGACAATTTTTCTTTTTCTACAAGAACAAGTGCAGTTGTAATAAGTAAGCTACCATGCCCCTACACATGGATCAAATATGCTCTCCATATTATAGTTATCTAATAATGAGAATGCTGCATAAAGGGCTACATCGGAGGGAGTAAAAAATTGGGCAAATTCCTTTTGAGCAAGGGTACAGTTTGGCACTGTATGGATGGCGGCTAAGATATGATCCCATTTTTCAAATATTGTCTTTTTTTGTCTGAAATCTGTACCGCATCCGTAAACAACTCTTGGCATACCTTAGGGAGATTGTCAAACCAATTAAATATTCTGTGCCTACTTAATGTAAGCTCAGCTTCTTTTTTTTGATTAATACTTGTTGGGTTACCATCATTTAAAAGCATCATACTATATGCATTATTTCATTTCTTACTTTCTCTTAGAGTTAACTATATGACATTTAACAGCGATGGTACAAGGTCAACAATTACATTGCTATTCATATTATGTACTCTTGCTGTATTTCTTCACGCCAAAATCTCATGATTTGAGACCTCGTCGTCTATCCCTTCAAATTCCATGGACTCTTGACTGGCTTCAATGCCGTAACTCATATAAGGTGCAAGTACACTCTCTGCCTCATGTAATTCCATTTCTTTCACTACCTTTTGCCATTCTGCAAAATCTAATATTAGTTTTTCTAATTCCTGATTGCTATAATCATTCATTGCAATCAAATACTGTTCAATATTTTCCTTTAAATCAGGATTCTCATTTGCAAATGACGTGAGATACTGCTTAATACCGTCAAGTATCTGCTCTCTATTGTCATTGGTGATAATAGGGTTACTTACAGTATCATCACTATCATGTCTATTAGCATCTTCATTACTATTTGCTATATCATCAGATGTAACTGTTATAGCTTCTTTATTTACAATAGTAGAATCATTACAACTATTATCTAAATCTAAACCGGCTTCTATTGCTACCATTGCATCTTCTGCTGCTTTTTCATGGGTCATAGCTTTAGTCTCGACCTCTACATATTTTACTAAATTATCACATAGCTTCTGTAATTGCTCTGTGTGATCCTCTATATACTTACGACCTACCGCCACTAATGCGTCTATGTTTTTAAGGCTACTATTATCTAAACTACTTGTCGCCTTTGTAATAGGTAGCTTTACTTCCACAAACTCATCTTCTCCTGGTAAATCGCCCCTTACTTCTGCTGTAGCACTATCTTCGCTGCTTTGCATTAAACGACTAACTAACTTTCCTTTAACAAGCCATCCTATTACTCCATCAAATCCTATCTTTGGTATTGAGCTACTGCCTGATGTATCTTTATCAAAGTTAAGCGATAATACCATAGTATCATCAAGTATCTTGGCACTCTCTTCCCTACTATGACCGCTCTTTAATATTTTCAGTGCCTCATATGCTGGTCTATTAGACCCAAGCCCCCCATCTGCATATGCATAAAGTGCATCCTCTTGGTTCTCATAGCCTTTAATATGCTCTTTATTAGTCACAGGCTTAAAATATGTAGGTGCTGCAGTGGTCGCTAGTAATACGTCCTGAACCTTTCTTCGTGCCTTTATCTGGATCACCAAGCAGGTTTCCTTGTTCACTCATATATTTACATTTTTTAACTTGATATATTATTATACTACACTCTAAACTCTTATTCCTTGATTTAGCTTGATCTCAGATACTTGCTTTACCGCACTTCTTATTTCTTTACCTATTTCTGAGCTTGGACTTACATATTGCATTACTT
>NZ_CCMG01000027.1 GCF_000751075.1 Rickettsia tamurae
TAGCTTTATTACTGCATTAATATCAAGTCAGTTAGATCTAAGCGAGAGACAAATAGTGATCTTAAGCGAGCAATTAGAAGCAGTATATGGCAGCAGTGGGTATTATGTGACAGTGGTTGAGGATGTAGGATATGATGAAGATGGCAGAAGCAAAGGGGAGGGAGAAGAAGAAAAGGAAAAGTTATATCCTAAAACTACAACATCTGATATTGTGCCAAATTATTGTGCCAAATAATACACCTGTTGGTATTGTAACTAGCAGTAAAGGATTAGATACAGTCGAAGCAAATACAACATGGCATCACATCAGAAAAGGATTGATTAAAGAGCTAGGGGGCATATTGACAAGGCTTGGTTTTCTAAAGCTGCAGCTGTGGGGTGCAGGGAAACTAGCACGCTAAAACTAACGATGCCAACAAGGTGTATGGCAGACTGGATCAAGAATAACTATTCGCATGTGATAAAGAGATTGGCTAATGGATATGGGATTAATAGCGTGGAGTATGGATATGATAAAGTATTTAGAGATAAATTATATAATATAATAAACTACTTAACCAATCAAGAATTATAAAAATCAATAAAATTATAAATTATAAACTATAAATTATAATTTATTGACATGCGTGTAGTTATAGAATATCATTACTAATGTAGGTGAAAACAATAGAACTAAAAAAGGAAATTATTACAGAAAAGAAAAAACCGGTAGAGATTCTCCCTGACCAAAGTTTGAGCATCTACCGGTAAAATAACAACCCATAAATATGAGGTCATATATGAATATATCACATAATGAGTCTATTAGCAATAGAGCTAGTCTATTTGCTGCTCAAGAAACAAATCAATCAAAATATTTAGAGCCTGACTACTTCTTACCTAGCAGTAGTAGCGAGAGCTATTACAGCAGGAAGTATAGTGGCATCCACAATCTTAATTTTAAATCCAAGTTCAGCAAGGTAGCACGTATATTATCTGCAAGCCTTCTATCAGCTATGATGTTAACGGTAACATTAGATGCTAAAGCACATCCTAGCGTAGAATCAAACACAAGCTTCTCATTAGGTAAGGATTCTGGTGAAATTAGCACTAATATACCAATTCCACCAATCATGCCACAATCTCCACCGGTAACACCTATTGCCTCGGCAATGATACCACCAGTGCCACCAGCTCCCCCAATTTCCCCTGTAGCACCAGCTATGCCTGATTTTGTCAGTGATACAAGTAGCGGAGGAAAATCAGAAAACAGGTCAGCATTGTTTGAGTCAATAAGAAATTTCGGCAAAAACGTATTAGGCAGGTCAAGAAAGAGCCAAAGCCTAAAGTAGTATATAGCGATGGTGGAGATTTAATGAGTCAGCTGTATGATATGCTTGAGAGAAGAAGAAAAGGTATTGCTGGAGAGGAGAATAGTACTAAGCCAAAGAAAGTAGTGAGTGAAACACCAATATTAACTGCTGAGGAGCAAGCTCGGAAGAAAGCAGAGAATTTAGCAAGAGCAGCAACAATACGGGAGCAGAACAAGAAGAAGTGGGAAGAAAGTGCCAAAAAGAATGAGGAGATAGCACGGGAAAGAAGGAGAGCAGAAGCTGAGGTAGTCAAAGCCAGGATAGACCAGAAAGCAAAGGAAAAAGGCGAAAATAGGGACGGTGTGGTCATGGGGATTGATCCAGCACTACATCACAACATAGTATCAGATCTAAGATCTGAGATAGCAAGTCTAAGAAGGCAGTTAAAGAATCTAGGCAGTACTAATTTAGCGGGAACAACGGGAAATGGACTAGAAAATCCTATATACAGCAATCCTATGGATACTATCAGTATAGCAAGCAGTAGTGTTACTGAGTACTCTGAGCCATGGCAAGACCCTGATATTGAGATAGGTGAAGCATTTGAAACTGAATTTATAGATAATAAGCAAATTAAACCATCAGCACCGCCGCTATCAGTGTTTAGCAGTTTTTAAATATTTCAGAAGCTAATTCATTAAGCGAGGAAGAAGAGCAAGTAATAAAGATGCTAGATGAGGCGATAGAAGATAGCGGCTATAGCGGATCTAGTGGTGGCAATATGAGCGTTTCGGTCATAGGGTCAGCAGGGCTTAGCAAAGGTAAAAAAACGGGTAGCGATGTGCAGGATCTAGAATCTAGCAAAAAACCAAGGTCAAAGCTATTCAGTCTTGAATCACACTTGAACTACAAAATAGCACTACCAAAAGAGGTGACGTTAATACCAAATATAGGACTTAGGTACGAGTATGAGAAAGCTGTGTCCCACAAAGAGCAAATTGCACGGAATCATACTATAGAAAGAGGTAAGAAGAGCCATCAGTATTTTAGTACTGAAATAGGAAGCAGAGTGATATTTGCACCTATTAAACTAAAGGATAGCACAGCATCAACAATATCAATAACACCAACTGCTCATTTTGGTAGAGAGAAGAATAGGTAGCAGGGGCAAAAGTCATCCATTTACTTTGACCTATCAGGGGATGGGAGCAATAGGGCAAGAGGTAGGAAATAGCATCCTATCCATTTATCCTCAGCACTCAAAGACAATCTTTAATACTGGCATTGGATTAATAGCAAGCCGCAAGAATATCAAACTAGAGCTATTGTACGACCAGCAGAGGCAGAAGCGATTTAAGTCTCACCAAGGAGTGTTGAAACTGAAGGTGAGTCTCTAAAGGCAAAAAGAAAAAAAACCTTTAAGAAAATAACAAAAATAAAACAGTCATGAGACAAAGAGGTAGGGTATTACCTGCCTTAACATTGTCAACAAAGACATAAAGAATTAATCTTAAATTAATACTTAGAGAATAGGTGTTGTATGAAAAATATAGAATATCAAGACAATATAGCAGAAGAGGGAGAAGTAAAGATACGCGACAAAAACATTACGAGTTATGTAGTAGCTCTTGAACTATGTAATAAAGTCATGAAAACAAGTGAAAATCACACAAATATATTTAACCTCAAAGTATATAAAAATGACATAGTGGCACTGAGCGAGTTATTAACGCGGACTATGGCACTGTTAACAAAATAACTTTAAAGCTTTGGCAAGAGCAAGAGCGATAAAGTTAAAGAAAGTAAAATCAAGCTTATCAAACCTCATAGCAATCCTTTTATTTTCCTTAATTCTACCAAAAAGTCTTTCTATAATATGTCGTTTCCTATAAAGCTTAGTGTCATAAAAATCTTCTGGCGTTAGAGGTGAATCAACAGGTAAGTAAACTCCTTTGAACGGTATAACAGGAACAGTATTTTTCGATTTAATAAAATTTCTAATATTTCCATTATCATACCCCTTGTCTGCCACAACGAAATCTATTTTTTCCCATGGCCAATCTTGCCGTAATTGCTCTACAGTCTTACAATCTTGCCTTTGGGCCGGAAATAACTGACAATCAACTATGTTATTTTGAGTAATAGATAAATGCATAGTAGTACCTAACCCTTTTCTACCTCTTCCTATCGATTGCTGACCTCTCTTTTTTTTAAAGCACTTCCTCCATGTCTATGAAGAGATATAATTGAACCGTCTACAAATACTATATCCATTACCAATTGTTTGAAGCTTTGTAATTGGTATAATAACTGCCAAAAAATCAATATGAGATACTGCAAAATGAAGTTGGGGTTTTAACTATATTGCCGGAACAACTAAAAAAAGAAATTAGTAATATTCTGCCTAATATGGCAAAACATATTGATGATATATATCAGGAAAAGCTACAAGCATTAAACAATGCACATAATGATACGGTGTCTGCAAATAAAGACTTGATCAGCACAATGGATAAAAAACTAGATGAATATAGTCAAAAACTCTCTGCTAGTGCTGCTCATGTTTAGTTTTCTAAAAAATATGTGCCTAGTGGTATTATTCTCAGCAATCATATCAGGAGGTACTGCGTATTTAGTGACCACTAAATTTCCAAGATATTTAACTGTTACAGGTGCAAATAATGTGACAATACAAGATTGTGATGTGAGTGTTTTAGGAAAAGCTAAAGATAATGATAATCTTATGGAAAAAATGACTTCAGAAGAATACGAGTCAAAGGAGTGGATACCCCTTTGACTGGAGGATTAGGATTTGAGAAGCTGGTTGATTTCAGAAATAGAGAGCCCTGTAACTTTAGAGATAAAAGAAATATCAGAACCAGCAGAAAGCATATTTTTAGCTACTTCATATTTTCCTTTTGCTACCCCGATCTGCATGCCTTCGTTTCTACCAATCTGCATGCCTTGAGCAATACCCTCATCAATATATTTATCAGCAATAGTTCTCATAAGTCCCTCTTGATCTGTTTTATTTAGATGCTTTGCTATGATCTTAGCAAGCTCTACTTGTTTATCTTCAGATACCTTAGCATCACTATACCACAATAACCACTTAATGTAAATAAAGCCATTTGCCTTATCTATTTCAATACTACTTTCAAACTTCTCAAGTAAACTTTGCCATAGATTTAATATATCACGATCCTTGATATGTTTAAGCATATACTCCATCATATCAAGATGCTTCTTTTTCTCTATTTCATCATCACTTTGTTTTTGTAAATCAACAAGTAAGTATTCATCTGACATGAGTTCTTTAGCAGTCTTACTATCTTCAAATAGCTCCCAGAAGCTTCTTGGAGCATTATAAGGTTTATCATTTGCATATACCACGATAGGGCATATTAGAGGGAGTTTACCCCTTTCTTGTTTGTTGTTTGTATTACTTTCATTGTTATGATTCTTGCTAATATGTCTTTCACATAATAGCAGCATGTACTGCCAAAGTCTGAAAGCCATCCAGTAATCGCTACTAGACTGATGCTCGATTAGTGCATAGACGTAAGCTTTGTCATTATCTACTTTATCAGTAGTACTATCTTTAATATTATCATTTTTTAAATAAACAGAATAAACAACATCACTGAATCTTTTTCTTAAGTCCTCAGTAACAAAGCTTTCTTTCTCTATCTTAATAGTATTAAGATTAATCTTATTCTTAAATGACACTGGCAAATAATGCTCTAGAAACTCACGAGCAGCTACAGGCTCACTCATGACCTTTTTAAATAACTCATCATGCCTTGGTCTATCATTATGTTATTCCTTGATTCTATCATTAGAGTTACTATCTGAGTCTATTTGTTCCTTATGACTATCTTGCTCTGTAGTAGCAGATGTACTTGATACTACAGAATCTTTTGGTATGTTTTTGTTACTCATTGATATTACTGATTATTTCTATTAGTAGTACATCCTAATACTACGGTATTATTACCATATTTATTATTAATTTTGTCCAAGCATGCTGTAAGTAATGCATTTCTTTTTTTCTGCTTACTCTCAATCATATCTCCAAAACTTAGTTGATTATCAATCTCTGCCAAACCTGTAAGAGCAATAGATATCTTATGCGGTAATAATTTATTATTATTTTCTATATATGGATTTATTAGATCACGCCACCCTTGGATAAATATTTTAGATAGGGATATGTTATCTGATAATTTTGCTATCTTAATACTTTTTTTTAATACTTGTCTATCTACAGTTTGAATAGTTAATATAATTCGTGATGCATGAATCTTTCTTGCTCTTAACCTATACGTCGCCTTCTGTAATAAACTTAAGTCTACTATTCGGGCAGATTCAACGTTACGTAGATTTGGAGCTAGTCCTGACTATTTCCTATTGTATTACTTACAGTATTCTAATTCGATAAATCATATCCTCGTAGTAAATACCATATCTTTGCCCCAACAATACTACCCCATTTTTTCTTTAATTCTTGTTGTGAGCACTGGTATAACTGCCCAATTGTTTGGATTCCATAACCGTTAAGCCTACTATATGTACTTTTTCCTACTCCTGGTAAATCATATGACTGTAACCTCAACAATTTCCCCGGTATATCTTCAGGACGTATTACTACTAAACCATTTGGTTTCTGCATATTAGATGCTATTTTTGCTAAATAGCAATTAGGTGCTATTCCTATAGAACATTCTATACATTCACCAACATTATCCCTAATAGATTGCTTTATCCGGGTTGCTATATTAATAGCATTATCCTGGTTACATAACTCTCCTGTAAGCCTGCATGCTGCCTCATCTATTGATAATACCTTATCTACCTGTAAATGTTTCTCTACTTCTGCAAATATAGCCTTATGATATTTTATATATTCTTCATGTTTCGAGACAATGCACACTAACTCAGGATATATCCTCTTTGCCTCAAATATTTTAGTACCAGTGTTAATCCCAAGCTTTTTTGCCTCATAACTTACTGCAATAGCACTGGTACTATCAGTCAGATTAGCTACTACTGCTATGGGCTTACCTCTAAGTGTATGATCTAGTTGTTGCTCTATTGTAGCAAAATAACTATTCATATCTATATAGAGCCAATTTAATCGCTCCACCTTAGGTAAATTAAACATCTTAAGTTCTATACTTATTTTATAATCTCATAGTCATTGTATGTTCTAATTTCATTTCTTTTACTTCTGCTTTTACCTTAGCAAAGGTTGTAGCTATTTGCTTCTCATCTACAAAGCTTGGTATATTATTTTTCATCTCATGCTTCATATATTTAAGCGGGCATGAATATTTCTTAGCTCCTATCATCGCATGCTCATCATCTAATAGCTGCTTAATATTCTCATTGTGATGCTCCATATAATGTTTCTCACATGTTTTACTTAAGTTTTTAAGCACATTATGACTATCAGAAGAGTTAAATTGATTTAGTATCTCGTGATCCTTTAATATACCATGTTTTTGGGCATATACTACCATATTATGCATATTGGTAATTAACTTATCTTGCTCGATAGTCTTAGCATTTGAGATTGCAAATAATAAACTATTATCATACTTCTCTACATCTTTAAGATTGCCGTCAAGAGACTTAAAGAACTCATGCTCACGGCTAATTGCAGTTAACATTTCGTCAGCTGTTTTAGCATTCGCTTTATCTTGCTGAATTACCTGATGCTGGGTCTCTAATTGATGACGCTCTAAATTACTACATTAGTACCAGCAATGCCGCTATATTCTAATGCTTTTTTCTCATATAAATTTTGTGCATCATCTATTAACTGTGTTTTGCTTTCTATAATTTCTATATCTGCAGCATTATTACTATTACTGCTACTTAAATCTTTGATATTATCACTCAAACGCTCGTCACGTGCAGCAAGACTAATTAATATATCTTGATACATTAAGGAATCGTATTTTAAATAGTCGTGAGCTACTCCTCCTTTACCTGTTGCCTCTAAATATTTAACGTAATTACTCTATTCCTCTGAACTAAAGAAGTTAGCTATCTTCTTCTCATTAGCACTTAAGCTTGCCATTTTCTCTTCATCTACGATCTTACCTTTAAATACCTCCTGCCAAATATTTCTCTCAAATGTACTGTTTGTTTCTTTTGCTAATGCAAAATTAGTATTCTGAATCACACTCTGTATTTGATTTAAATCTAAATGAAAGGCTCTAACATTTTCTATTGCCTCTTTAACATTCTCTATTGTCATACCTTTAGGCAATCTATCTGCTAAATCCCATTTTTCAGGTAATAAATCTTTGTGGGTACTGCCATTAAATTGTAGTCTTGCTGGATTAACAACGCTCACAAATCCTATATGATCATTTGCTTTGTTTAACTTATCTTTAATAATGTCTGCAGCTTTAAAGCCTGGCTCATCATTATCAGGCCATATTATTACACCCGCCACTTGAGTTGACTCCAGTTCACTTTATCAGCAGAGTTGCTACCACCCATCCATGATACTACATCATATTCAGGTAATATTTTAGCTGCAGCTACGGCTGCCTTCTCACCTTCTACTATGACAACAGACTTGCTGCTGCAAGCAGCTCTCTCTATGCCAAAGATAGGCTTGTCTCCTTTATCAGTAAATCCTTTAAGACGCCAACTATATTCCTGCTCTTGCCGCATCAACATGTATAGTGTTTTATATCGTCATACTTATGTTGCAGCATTATAATTGGGATGCCACATTTGCGTATATTCAATGCCATTTTTTAAATGCAAAATCTACAATCGAACTATGGAACACTAAAGGTGAGGTGCTTTCCGTACGTTGCGTAGATATCTTAAACAATACTGAGTATATAAAAGCAGTTTATTTGGGCATATTATTGTTAATATTAATACTACTTGCTATATGTATAATGCCAATGATTGTACTCACAACAGTCTTTCTAATCCATATGATCATCTCAGTACTAGCACGATATAATAAATAAGATTATCAGTATTATAATTAAAAACATGGCTTATTATTGGACTAAAGATCATCTATATTATAGATTAACTACTCAAGACAATCTCTTTGGTACTACTGATCTTATATGTAGCTGGGGCTCTTTTTGCTCTAATAAAGGAAATTATAAAGTAATTCATTGTACTTACCCAATATGAAATTGATATGAATATCAAACGTATTACTAACATAAGAAAATCAAGAGGTTATACCCTCGTGCATACAAATAAAGCATAAAAACTCTTAGGGTTTTTAATAAAACTATATGAATAAACAGGATGTTAATGAATATATATCCGGCATCATAGAACGTATTACTTATCATAATCCTGATAATGGGTTTTGTGTATTACGCATTAAGGTAAAAGGTCATAGAGATTTAATTACCGTTACAGGTAATGTACCATCTGTACTAGTAGGGGAATATATAAAATGCAGTGGTATTTGGTATAACGATAGAAATCATGGTAAACAATTTAAGGCACATTTCATCAAAGCTTTGCCACCTAATACACTAGAAGGTATAGAAAAATATCTTGGCTCTGGATTGATTAAAGGCATAGGACCATATTTTGCTAAGAAATTAGTATTAGCATTTAAAGATAGAGTGTTTGAAGTTATTGAACATGAGCCATACCTTTTATCTACTGTAGAAGGGATAGGCGAGGTAAGAGCTAATCGCATTTGCAACAACTGGCAAGCACAAAAAGTCATTCGTGAAATAATGGTCTTTCTACAATCTCATGGAGTTGGTACTACTAGGGCAACTAGAATCTACAAAACATATGGTGATAAAGCGATTGAAATTGTATCCAATAACCCCTATCAATTAGCTAAAGATATAAGAGGCATTGGATTTATTGCAGCAGATACCATAGCTCGTAATTTAGGTATTGATAAGAATTCTTTAATCAGAGCCAAAGCAGGCGTAACCCACGCATTACTTGAAGCGACATCAGATGGTCATTGTGGCTTACCTAAAAAGATATTACTGCAAAATATTCAAAAATTACTTGAGATAGAGTACGATATCATTGAGCAGGCTATAATAGAAGAAGTAGCATTAAATTCACTAATAATTGATACTATTAACGATGTAGAATCTATTTTCTTAACTAGTTATTACATATATGAGAAAAATATCGCTAAAATACTAGTTAATTTAACAAAAGCTTCTGTTACTTGGGGTAAAATAGATACCATTACTATTCTGCCCACAATAGAGAAAGAGCTATGTATCACGCTTGCAACAAGTCAGAAAATAGCTATAAAAAAGGCACTTCAACACAAATTAATGGTTATTACGGGTGGACCAGGAACAGGGAAACTACATTGTTAAACGCATTACTTAGAACATTATCTACGCAGGATTTAAATATTAAATTATGTGCCCCCACTGGTAGAGCAGCTAAACGCCTAAGCGAAAGTACTGGATTAGAAGCTACTACTATACATAGATTGCTTGAAATTGAGCCTGCTTATGGTGGTTTTAAACGTAATGAGGATTCACCATTATTGTGCGATTATCTGGTAATAGATGAAGCTTCAATGGTAGATATATCACTATTTCATGCATTATTAAAAGCCCTTCCGCCACACTCAGCATTACTAATAGTCGGTGATGTAGATCAACTGCCTTCTGTAGGTGCCGGGCAAGTACTTAAGGATATCATTAATAAAATTATTATGATGATAAAGGATCGTATACCAAATAAATTTAATCTTAACCCTATAAATGATATTCAATTATTATGCCCTATGCAAAGAGGTGGTGTTGGCGCAAGATCACTAAATATTGAATTACAAAAAATACTTAATCCAAACTGCAGCAGCGGCATAACTAAATTTGGTCAGATTTTTGCTATTGGAGATAAGGTGATGCAAACAGAAAATAATTATGACAAGGAAGTCTATAATGGAGATATAGGCGTTATTAATAATATTAATGAGCAGGACCAAGAAATCACAATAAACTTTTATAACCGTAATGTTGTTTATGATTATAGTGATCTTGATCAAATTACTCTAGCCTATGCTACGACAATACACAAATCTCAAGGTTCGGAATATCCAGCAGTAATAATTCCACTAACTATGCAAAGTTATATGATGCTTAAACGTAATTTAATTTACACTGCCATAACCCGCGGCAAACATCTAGTTATAATAATTGGACAGAAAAAAACATTGGCTATAGCTATTAAAGATAATAAAACTTCTTTACGTTATTCAAAGCTAAAGGAATGGTTAACAACTTATTAAGTGTAGAAGTCAAGATTTAATACTTAAAGAAACTATACAGTGTCTTGGGCAAGATAGCGATAAATCTAGGCTTTTGATAATTGATAATATATTAAGATTTTTGTGCTATTGAATTTCTCCCTTCCACTACTTATATTTTTAGTGTAAAAACTTACTTAAGTGAGTTCACAAATCTTATGTATTATATAAAAAAGAGGTATATATGCTATATAACAATATCAAATCATATTTGTTCTCTTGTATTACTGTCATTTTATTGGCTAATCCGGTTATTGCCGCTGATAACTATAGTAAACCTGATAATAAGGCTCAGACTGTTTACTTGCGACATCCTCCCGACTTACGTCCTTTTGCTGCTTTGGATTACTACTGGAATAGTATATTCGATGATAAACTCTCTACCTATAGCTCAAGTTCTTTAAAAAGTAGATTTATTACTAAAGATAAGCAATATATCCTAGTATTAGAAGTACCAGGGTATGATAAAAGCCAAATCAAAGTTAAGGTAGGCAGTAATAAATTATTTGTTACAGGAAATATAGAAAAAGATAATAAATCTGATGCTTCAGATGATTATAAAAATAGAAATTTTAATTATGTCGTATCTTTATATGAAGATATAGATCAAAATAATATCTCTTCAAACTTAAAGAATGGTATCCTGACTATTACTCTACCTCGTATGGAGGTTAAAGAAAAAGATGCAAAAGAAATACCGATTCAATAGTTGATAATATTTTTAAATTTTGCTAAGTTAATACTAAATCAATATTTATTAAACTTATGGAGGTACTGATGTCTTTTAATTTACCACGTATTAGAAATAAATCAGAATTACAAACTAATGCTAATAAACGAAGTTATGTTGATGATATTTTGAATAACTTCTTTAATGAAATAGCTTCATTTTCTTACCCTGTCTCTTACAATGACAGAATGTTATCGCCTCGAACTGATATTACTGAAAATGAATCTGAATATCATCTAGAACTTGAATTACCAGGTGTCACGCAAGATAATATTGATCTCAAAATAGATAGTAATATTTTAATTATTGAGGGCAAAAAGGAACAATCCTCTGAGAAAAAAGACCATAATTATCATATGCAGGAACGATATTATGGTTCCTTCTCGCGATCTATTAGTTTACCATCTAATATCGATGAAGAACATGTAGAAGCAAACTTTAAGGACGGTATATTGTCTATAAAAATACCTAAAAAAGAACAAAGTAAGGCTAAGAAAATCAAAATATCATAATATGTAATAGTTACAACTTAACCTACATTCCGTGCTGCTTTTCTTCTTTCAGAATTTTATAAACAGCAGCACGGCTTATTTTCATTTCTTTAGCTAGTGTTACCCCTTTAATTCCTTCTGCATTTAATTGTAACAATTTATTCCTGTCTATAATACGGTTGCGACCAAACTTAATACCTTTAGTTTTCGCCTCTAACCTGCCTTCATTAGTTCTTTCAAGTATCCTGACTCTCTCGGCTTCTGCTATTGCACTAAGAATTGTAATAACCATTTTTCCTGTGCTACCTTCTGTACTAATACCATCATCAAGAAAACGCATGGCTACACCTATTTTGGCAAACTGACTAACTAGGTTAATCATATCGGCAGTATCTCTGCCTAAACGATCTAACTTGGTAATCAATATTACATCCCCTTCTTCTACCTTATGTAATAAGTTATTTAATCCCGCTCTGTCTAAGTTACGACCTGTTGCTTTGTCATAGAATATTCTTGATTCTTTTACTCCGGCATCTTTTAAACGTTTTATCTGTATGTCTAAAAGTTGCTGATTGGTTGATACCCTAGCATAGCCAAATAATCTCATATTGCTTCTAATATATTGTCCATTATATCGATTAGTAGACATCTCTGTCTACTAATAACGTTTTTACGATTTAATATACAGTATATTTAGTACTTTTTCTTATGTCTACTAAATTATAACTTCGTAGACACCATGAAAATCAAATAAGTATATACTCTATTTTATACGAGTTATTTCTAATATATAATGTGTGTTACCATCATTGTGTATATCCTCGCCTTTAAGTATCTTACAATTTAGTTGATACTCTGAGCATAATTGCTCTATTCGTTGAATTTTTCTTAGTGATGAAGTAATAAATATTCTTCCTTGATTTGATAATAAATTAAAACCTTGCAACATAATATCTTTTATGAGTGCATTATCAACATCATAAAAAGCACGGCTGATTGATTGTCTTGCAGGTATTATACCGTTAAATTCATTTTTAGATAAATTATCCCAAGGCACCCCTGAGACAAGTATATCTATCTTACCGAGAAATTTTGGTAACAACGGTAATACACCTTCTCCATTAAATAAATACATATTTTTTGTAATACCATGAAGTATCAAATTATCTTTTGCACATTGTATTGCATGTTCACTTATATCACTACCAATAATTGTATGAGCCCCGTTCTTTGCAGCTATTATACCTAAGGTAAAGCATCCAGATCCTATATCTGCAAACACCTTATTTTTTACTAAATTGTTGTCTATTAAAAATTTTGCAAACATGGCAGTTAATTTTCCAGGAGGATAAGCGTTAACATTATTGATAATAAAATTATTGTTAAGAACACTTACCTGATATGGTACATGTTTATTAATCATGCTTGATATATATCGTTCTGCTTCTGGATTTAGCGATGCCATAGATTTTGTACTTAATAATATTATAATATAAAAATAATACTTTAAAAATTTTAGCATCATTTATGCTCCCTGATATGACATATCTCAGAGTCTGTATTGAAAGTAGATTGACAACAAAAATAATGCACTAATTCATAATTTAAATCCCGTCAATTTATTCAATAGACTTCTTTCGGGCTTGCCCCCGAGATTTACTCTGCGTAGTTAAAGGTGCACAACTCCTAAACATACTTCTTGTATAAGTATTGTTACAGAGATAATATATTATTGTAAGAAAATATTATAATGGTACCCAAAAACTGGACAGTAAAATTATAAAATGAAATATAAATACAACATGGAAATGATGTTTATAAAAAAGCAAAACAATATAATTTTACAGAAAAAGCAAATTTGTGTTAGAAACAATAAAAGCTGAAATGATAATAGATCCAATTAATAGCAAATATTGGAGTACATCCATAATAGAAATTGAAAGGTGCAGAAATGATGGAAAATCAGCAAGAAGCAAGAGAGCTTACTGTGAGGCAACGGATGGAAGCTGTTGGCTTATTATCTGTAGGCACATTCTTAGAGTATTTTGATCTAATGATCTATGTGCATATGGCAGTGGTCATTAATGAACTTTTTTTCCCAAAAGCTAATCCTGACACTACAGCTCTTTATGCAGCAGCAGCATTTTGTTCTACTTTTGTTTTTAGACCCGTTGGAGCATTAATTTTTGGTTGGATTGGTGATCATATTGGACGTAAAATCACAGTAGTTATTACTACTTTTATGATGTCTATAGCCTGTATAATTATGGCTACTCTCCCTACATATGCTCAAATAGGTATTACTGCCACTGTGATAATGACTATATGTCGTATTGTACAAGGTATGTCTTCGATGGGAGAACTGATGGGAGCACAACTTTACCTCACTGAAATTACTAAACCACCTGCACAATATTCAGTTGTAACATTAATAGATGCTGTTGCTGCTGTGGGAAGTGCCGCCGCTTTATGTATGGCATATATTGTTACCTCATTTGCATTCAATTGGAGGATAGTGTTTTGGATAGGAGCATTAATTGCGTTCATAGGAACGATAGCTAGAACTGCTCTTAGAGAAACGCCGGAATTTGCAAATGCAAAAGCACGAGTAAAAAAAATACTGCAAGATAATGATATGCATCACAAAATATTACAAGATGACCCTATTTGGTCTGAAAAACCTGACAAAAAAAGCATTTTAGCTTTATTTTTAATAGATTATAGTTGGCCATTAACTTTTTATTTTGCTTTCATTTATTGTGGCAATATTCTTAAAAATCAATTCGGTTATACGCCAGAGGAAGTTATTAGTCACAACTTTTTGGTATCAATCGCTGCAATGATTAATATGCTATCAATAGCATATTTAAGCCGTAGAATATATCCACTAAAAATACTAAAAATAAAAATAATGACTATGCTTATTTTTATTCCATTTTGTCCATATATATTGGAGCATGGATTAACAACGCCATTTCGTGTGATGTTATTACAACTGTTTTTTGTGATATTTGGTCCATCTAAATCACCAGCATTTCCTATTTTCTTTAAATATTTTCCAATATTTCAACGATTTACTTATAGTAACTTTTCATATGCGTTTTCACGTGCAATAGTATATATGCTAACCTCTTTCGGTACTATTTATGTTATAAAATATTTTGGTAATTGGGGATTATTAATTATTTTGATACCAGTATATGGCGGATATAATTATGGGTTATCGCATTTTGAGCAGTTGGAAAAGGAAGCTGGTAATTATCCTTAAATATAATTGTTTGATCCTGTAACATACGTTTTTTGATAGGTGAATAATGATGGCATAGTGCGGCTATTTTGTTTGATATATTTAATACTCCATATACCCGATCTTCAAAAGAGATACCCAGGGTTATAAATCTTTTAAGAGTTTCATCTATAATCTTTCTGATTTTTTCAGGAGATTTAGCACCTATTGTCTGCATATTATGCAGCCTATCAAATAACTTTATCAGAAGTACATCATGTTTCTTCTCTTTGTATAACATCTCTACCATTTCAGCAGAACTAATCTTTATACCATTCTCCTTAATTCTCGTCAAATCCATTACTTGATTGGCTATATTCTCTCCAAATTCTTGTAATATTTGCTCCTTGGTAAGTTCTGTATCCTCTATAGTATCATGCAATATACTAGTAACTAGTATATCTGTTCTAAATAAGTAATCTGATATCATATATGCTACTTCTATCGGATGTGAGTAAAATGGTTCTCCTGATTGACGCATCTGACTACCATGATATTTCTTAGCATAGTATATAGCTTTCTTTACCTCTAATACACCTACTGGTGGAACTTTTGCTATGCTATTTAAATATACTACTTTATCTAGTAACTTCTTAGCATAAATACATACCTCAAATTCTTGCTGCCAACCTTTTATCTTTTCCATAACAATTATTAATCCTATCACTAATTAGACTTCTTTCGAAACTATAGATCACAACTATTAAATTGAGCCTACTTTGATCTATGTTACTCAGATTTTGTGATCTGTCAACACTTTTCCGGACAGTTGTTTAAGCACATTTTAGTATTTCTTCGTATTTTACTGGTGATAAATAATCGTTAGCAGAATGCATTCTTATACGATTATAAAACACCTCTATATATTCAAATATGGCATATTTTGCTTATTTGGGGCTTTTTTAAGTAATAGTAATTGCTTCCCTAGCTTTAGCCATTCATCGTCATATTTACCGAGTTTTAAAAAACTGATTAATACCGTGATTGTTTTAGAGGTAGGTAAATATGATAAAGATTGCTCACCATGTACTAATCTTGCAGCTTAAGGTTTTGTGATTTTTTGTGAATGAGGTTTTTGTAGTAACTCGCAAGAGTTGCTAGAATTAAAGGAGGCAACAGGTGCTAAAGCTTTGTAGGAGCTAGAAAAATGAGCAGACGTAATTCTACTATTATTGCAGCTAATAGACTCATTATGTGATATATTCATATATGACCTCATATTTATGGGTTGTTATTTTACCGGTAGATGCTCAAACTTTGGTCAGGGAGAATCTCTACCGGTTTTTTCTTTTCTGTAATAATTTCCTTTTTTAGTTCTATTGTTTTCACCTACATTAGTAATGATATTCTATAACTACACGCATGTCAATAAATTATAATTTATAGTTTATAATTTATAATTTTATTGATTTTTATAATTCTTGATTGGTTAAGTAGTTTATTATATTATATAATTTATACTTTGTAACTTATATAATATAATAAATATGAAAGCTAATATTATTACTCTTGCTACAAGCAAAGGTGGTGTCGGTAAATCTACACTTGCACGAAATCTTGGTGCTCACTGGTCTAATATTGGGATGAGCGTTACTATCATTGATGCTGACCCGCAAGGTAGTATTATAAATCGACATGATCCAAATGGACTAATGGGTAATATTTCAGTGATTGCAGAGCCTGAAGAAAAAGTTTTTAGCATAATAGAAGAAATGAAAAATAAATTTAATTATATAATAGTAGATACTGGTGGTTTTAGAAATAGAACTACAGTTAGGGCTCTCATTGCTACTGATCTTGCTATAATACCTCTTAAGCCTTCAGCAGATGATGTTTCTGGTGCATTAGAAACACATAACTTGATACAAGAGTTGAATAAAACTCCTGAGAGGGGAGCTTCACCAATAAAATACCGTATGATTATTACTATGAGCCAACAAAATACAGTGATTACACGCCACGTGAGAGGTGAATTAGAACAACTTGGATATTTAGTATTGAAATCAGAAATGTATCATCGTGTTGCGTACCCTGAAGCATCAATTAACGGACTATCTCCTTGTATTTTGGATCCAGATGGTCCTGTTGCTAGAGATATAAGCAATATTATTACTGAAATAAATAATTCTTTTTAAGGTAAAAAAACAGGAAAATATATGAATAGTAAAAAACTTGATTCAATTTTAAAAAATATCCCTCCTGCTACTATTGCTGATGAAAAAAAGTTAGATGCCATACATCATGTTTTTAGTGCTGCACCAAACAAAACCATACAAGAAAAAACTGGACGTATTGTTGCAGAGATTCCACAAGTCTTAAAGGAAGAAATCAAAAACTACATAGATAAAAATAAAGGAATCACAGAAAGAATTATTATATTAAAAGCGTTAAAATTGTTTGGTTTTCATATAAATGATGAGTGGCTTGTAGATAAAAGAAGTACACGATAAGTGTTACCATATGATAGCATATTGCTAAAAAATTTTTTATAACTTAAAAAAACTTATTGCGTTTGTGTGATAACACTTTTATACTCTCTAGAGATGCTTCTTATTGTATTACGTATTTAATGATTTTATATTATGGTTAGAAAAAAGGAAGAAACAAAGGCTTTTACTGTAAAATTTCCAAAAAGTTTAGTTGAGGAAATAGACCAAATTTGTGCTTCTCTATATATACCTAGAACGGCATGGCTTATAAAAGCAGCACGTCTTCTATTAGAAAAAGAAAGGATAACAAATACAGAGGAAATTTTAGCTAAAATATCAGAGAAAGAAAAAATATAAAGGACAGGGTGCTAAGCATTGCAAACCTAACACCTTAGATACGATATGCAAAAATAAATGCGGCCAGCACTATTTTACTCCATACATATATGGGTATGCATATCATATTTTTATATAAAAGTCAAGGTTTTTAGATACTTAGCTCCATAAAAGGAGCATAAAATGCAATTATTTTATTCACTTGCTAAATCAAGTGAGAATATAGGTATACATAAATACCTTGATACCACAAAGAGTCAATCATACATCCCAATAACTGGGTGTATCTTATCTCATATATTATCAAGCAAAGAGCTATCTTCTCTTGAGAAAATATACTATATCTTAGCTGATTCTCTTTCTTGTATTAACTTCAATAAAGGACGTAATAGATCTATATCTCTGCCTGCTAAAAGCTGGGCAGAAAGACTTTCGTGCTCTAAATCTGAAGTGTTTGTTTTACAAAAATCTCTAGAAGATAAAGGATATTTCCTTATCCATAGAGATAAGAATGATATAGGTCAAAATAATCGTAACATTATTACCACAACAATACCTGATAAGGTTTTTAAGGATCTTAAATATGAGCCTGATAGATTTGATTTATGTGATGTAAATGATGCAATAACACACCAAAATAATTCAAATAGTTTAGATTCTATAGATAAAACCTTTATACCTACCTTAGAAGGTAAAAGGCAACATCTCGAAAAAACTAAGATGTTTATAAGAGTGCCTTATCAGTTCTTAAAGCAATTAAATTCTAATTGTAGCATTTCTGCAACATCTAAAGTAATAATGCTATATCATTTTACTAGGATTTATAAATCTTCTGCTAATAAGTATGATTATGACGACCCTGATATTGTTTTAACTCATAATTCATACTCTATTGTTACTTCTTATCAAGAATTACAGAAGGAGCTTAAATTACATAGAAATACTCTTGCTAGAGCATTAAAAGACTTAGAAGATAATAATCTTATTAAGCGGGATCAGCTAGTTATAAAAAGCAATGATGATTATAACAGCAGAGCTGATAAATTATTATGGCGAATATCTCTTCTAAATGTGCCCATCATAACTAATCATAATAATCAGCATGAACAAGAAGCGCAGGAAGAACAAATTAATCAGCAAAAAATAGTAAAAAGTAGAACAAGCACAAAAAAACACACTTATAATCAAGCAAGTAATATAGGAGTAAATCAGGTCCTGGAATCCCCTAAAGAAAGGGAATGCACCAAATATGCCCCTGCTTGCACTGATTTTGGTCAATTATATAATAAAGACTTTATATTAAAAAATAGTATTATTAAAAATATAGATTATATAGATGCAAATTATCTAGATTCTAAAAATTTACCTGTAAATAATTCTTCAGTGAATCTTCAATCACAAAAAACTGTTAAAAAAGCTGTTAAAAAAGAATTTTTTGGAAACGAGCAAAGCTCGTTTCTATCTGAATCTTATAAAAATTTTTCTTTTTTAAATGATTCTTATGTAGATTCTGCTAGCACTCAGCAAACACACAGTGATATATCAAATATTAAACAATATTGCTTTAATACCAGCTCTGAGAATACTTCTAGAACCATCAAAGATATATCTGTAAAAGAAATAGGGGGAATTAAATCTGCCGGACAAAAACCAAAAACAGATACTAAATCCACCATTAAGAATATAGAACTGCAAAAAGAACTAAGACATTTCTATCCACTATCAGAAAAAGACATAAGTACACTTAACTTTAAGGCTGGCAGAGAATTTAGTGTTAACTTTGTAAATCAGTTACTGCTAAAACTCTATATCAAATATCCTGAGAAGAGATTTAAGAACAAATTCACATTCCTAAGCTATATGGAGAAGATACTAAAGAATGAGAAACACCAAGGACCGCTTGTTAATCACACAACATTCAGGTTTAGCTGCAACATAAACGCCGAAGAGAAAGATATGCTTGAATATGAGAAATACTTAAGTGAAATAGAGCACTCACTTGATACAAGTAAGGAAATGCAAGTCAGGAAGAAGATAGCGGGAAGATTTAGTACAGAAGTGGCACATTCAATACTGACACAAGTAGAATTTAAGATAAGCCTTAATGA